>NZ_JBHTKA010000007.1:0-1382777 GCF_042676245.1 Ohtaekwangia kribbensis | reverse complement strand
ACATCAAGTCGTACTGATTTTACCCCGGAAACAGAACCCCAGGTTCATGTTTGTCCGATGGTTTGATTAGTAAAAAACGGTCAACCTTTTTTAGGGATCGACAACAAACAGCCTGTAACCAGTGGCCCGTAGCTTGCAGCCTTCACTATATACCGGGCCGGCTTTTCAGCCCCAGAGCGAACTGCCTGTAACCAGAAGTCTGCAGCCAGTGGCTCCTATAGTTTGAAGCGTGACGTCAATAGGCTTTCGTGGTAACTTACCGGGAGGCGAACGATAAAGCGTGAACCTTCATTTATACTGGCTTCGAGGGCGATGGTGCCGTTCAGTTTCTCTACTGCTTTGCGCACTATATAGAGTCCCAGTCCGTTGCCTTTGCTGCGATCGCTGGCGCGGAAATACATTTCAAAAACACGTTCGTGATACTCCTTGAGTATACCTTGTCCGTTGTCTTCCAGTATCACGATACATTCATCATTTTCCTGGTGAACCTGCAGGCGTATAAACGGATTTACCGGTGTGCAGAAGTTGATGGCATTCTCCACCATGTTCTCCAATATGATACGAACCATGGCGGGATATGATATGAACGGTTCATGCAAGGACACCTCGCAAAATGTTTTGATACCTTTTGCCAGAATATCTTCGCGAAAATCATCACAGATATTCTGGTATATTTCTTCAATAAATACTTCTTTATATACCAACTGCTGTGCCCCTACATCGCTGATGGATTGCAGCTTGATCAGCATCTTATCGAGGCTGCGTGCCGTTTCACGCACCTTATCAAATAGCTCGAGTGCGTTGTGATCTTTTACCGTTACGCTGGCCACTTCGGCAAGTCCCATAAACGTTGTAAGCGGTCGTCTGAAGTCGTGCGAAGACCGGTAGAAGAATGTATCGAGCTCTTTATAGGCTTCGTTCAGCTGTGCCGTACGTTTGCTTACCATTTCATCCAGGTCACGGTTTATCTCTACGATCATCTCGTTCGTTTCACGAAGTTCTTCTGATTGTGCCTGTATCTCTTCCGTCTTTTCAATGAGTTCTTCGTTTAATCGTACGAGGCGCTGGTTGGCCTCCGTGAGCTCTTCCGACTGCGCCTGTATCTCTTCCTTCTGCTCGATTATAGATATATTTGCTTTACGCATTTGACGGTTATACCGGTATATATTTATAGCCAGTATGGAGATCAGTATAGTGCCGGCTATACCAAACAAGATCACCGTGTTCTGAAGGTTGATTTGTGACTGCTGAATATCGATCCGGTTCTTCTGCAATTCGCGTTGCTGGTTCAGCATTACAATCGCTTCGTCTTTCTTTTCAACCTGGTATAGCGCCTCCAGTTCTGCAAGCTTACCCGCATTGCTCTCGCTATAGATACTATCATTCAACTGTGAGTATTGCTCATGATATACCAATGCATTCTTAAAATCACCTTTCGCTTCCAGGTATTGCGACCAGAATAGTTTGTTATACATCCGCAGTGTTTCCGAATGGATTTCTTTTCCTATATCTCTTGCTTTTTCCAGGTAGTGTTTCGCATCCGCCAACCGGCCAACCCGGGTATATAAATTACCTATGGAATTATAGGATATACCCAGACCGTAACGGTTGCCAATGCGTTCGTCCATCACCAGCGCTTCTTCCTGGTAACGCATGGCATTGTCAAAATCCTGCTGTGCTTCGCTGATCAATCCCAGGTTGAACAGACTGGCCGATATACCTTTCTTGTGATCGATGCGTTTACGAATGGCGAGTGACTTCAGCATATAATCCTGCGCCAGGGTATACTTCTTTTCCAGTAAATAAATCAGGCCCAGTACGTTGTAGCAGTTCGATACACCGTGTTCATCCTGTATCTGCTCACGAATGGCAAGTGACTTCTTTATATAGTCGTGGGCGAGGCCGAAGTTCAACTGGTTCTTGTAGATCCACGCCACGCTACTCTGTATTCTTGCCGCTTCATGTTTATCGCCCAGCTTCTCGGCTATCTTAAGAGCTTCCAGAAAATACTTCAACGCCAGGTCATTCTGACCGCGTTCTTCATAGACAGACCCAATGTTATAGTACAGATTTCCAGTAATGGTGGGAATGTTTTTTGAAGTAAGCATTTTCAACGCCCTGAAATATAGTTCGAGCGCCTCGGTATAATCACCGTTATCAGCCCGAACTTCGCCCGTTATTCCGAGACATTGAAATTGCAGGAAATCATCTTTCAGGGCGTTGGCAGTTTCGCAGGCCTTCGCTATATATACATCTGCTTTGGAGTACTCCGTTTTATTCCGGTAGAGACGTGCCAGCAAAAGCTCCGTATCGGCAACGCTGCGGCTGCTGTTCTTTTTCTTATATAGTTCCAGCGCTTTTATGAGACTCTCCTCCGCCTCTTTGTTTTTCCATTGCACCATATAGAGGCGGGCCATACTTTTGTAGGTATACGCGCGATAGGTTTCCGATTTTATGTTGTCCTGCACAGCCAATCCTCTGGCATACGCTATACTGGCAGAATCGTATTGTGCCATGATGCGGTATAAATTACCAGTCATTACATAGCCGTACGCCTGCAGATCGTCAGGCGAATCATATAGTGCAGATGCTTCGCGATAGTATTTTAATGCAGTCTCATTTTCACCAATGTCCTGGTGATAAAATCCTTGCAGGATAAGGGCATAACGCATGCCCTTTTCATAGTTGAGACGCTTGGCTTTAGCATAGGCTTGCTGGGCATAAGAATACCCGAGCTCAATATCATAATTATAGCTTACGGAACTCAGCTCGCACAAGACATCGACCCGGGCGGCATTGTTCTCGGTAGCATTCAAAACATGGACAAGGCTATCGACCAGTACCTGCTGTGCCCATGCCCCTACCGTTGTAAAAAGAAAGCATACCAAGACTAGTAAAAGTCTTCTCATGGTGTAGATTAAAGCGCTCTAAATCGCGGAATTTAAAGAATAGCTTTCAAAAAAGTATTTATTTCGAATAATTCATATTCAAATAGTAACTTTCTAAGGTTATACGGTAAAAATGTTCAAGTCTATCAGCCTCCTGACCAGTAAGTCTGAGCTCACCCGCGAGAAACAAAAGGACTATCGCAATGTAGTGGTGATCCAGATCGTCATCATTATCCTTGGTCTTACGCTCTCACAATTTCTGCTGGAGGGCACACAAACCAGTGCCGCCAAACTGGTAACCACGATCTTCTCTTCGTTCGGAGCGATCTACGCATTTTTACTTTGGGACATGCTTCGAAATTTTACCCGGAGTGCATTACTGGTGCGCACATACCTGATTATACTCGTGGGCATTGTATGTACCGGTGTACTTGTGGAGTTTCCATACTATACTATACTCGAAGTGCCTGATCGTCAGATATACCTGATGATTATCCACGGCTTGTTGTTCCCCATCGAAGTAACCGTGATAGCGTTTGCTATACGTGATATATTTTCGAGTGAGTTTCTAACACCGGATAAACTCTGGGGCTCTGCGTGTATTTACCTGATGATCGGTATATCCTTCGGAAGCCTCTATGATCTTATTTGCATTATAAACCCGGGAAGCATGGGACCCAACCTGGCTTTAGGACTGCCCAATTACTCGGAGTGTGTGCGGTATAGCATGTGTATTCTGGGCGGTCTCGATCCTGCACAGCCTGATACCACGCGACTCATCCGCAACATCAGTGTTATTGAAGCCGTGTGGAGTAATTTATTTGTCGTATTAATTATAGGTAAACTGATGGGATTGCCTAAACCACCCAAAGGAAATGAAACTGCCGAAGCATAACAACCGGCTATAAGCAGGATACATTTCTTCTATTAGCCTACTTTAAATCGTACTGTTATCTGATATAATATAGAGTATATATAGTTTCTGAAAAAAAATTTAAACCTGATCATATATGAACAACCGCAGACTCTTACCTTTTATTATACTGGGCGTGATCGCTCTTTTTATACTGGCAGGACTTTCATCCAGTATCTTTTACAAGATTGGCCCTTCCGAACGCGCTGTTATATTCTATCCGTTCGGCAAAGCGCTTGATAAGGAAAACATCATTGACCCCGGCACGCACATGAAAGCTCCCTGGAATGATGTGATTATATACGAAGTAGCTGAGATTACTTCTGAAGAGAACATGGACATTAACGACAAGAATGGTTTGCCGATTCACGTAGAAGTATCGGTACGTCACTTCCCGATGCACGGCAAGATTGGCGACATTCACGAGAAGTTCACCAAAGACTATATTAACCGCCTGGTAATTCCGGAGGTGCGTTCGGTGTCGCGGCAGGTAATGGCCAAGTATACTGCCGAAGAGATTTACTCTACCAAACGCGCTGAAGTTGAAACGTCTATTAAAAGTGAAACCGAAAAGATATTGAACGCCAACTACGTAAATGCTACAGCCGTGCTGATACGCTCTATAAAATTACCCGACCAGATACGTGTTGCCATTGAGAATAAACTTCAGCAAGAGCAGGAAGCACTCGCCTATCAATACCGGTTGGAGAAAGAAAAGAGTGAAGCCGAACGTAAACGTATAGCAGCCGAAGGTGAAGCGCGAGCTAACAACATCGTTAACAGCAGCTTAACAGATAAACTCTTAAAAATGCGCGGCATTGAAGCTACGTTGGAACTTTCCAAGTCGCCAAATTCAAAAGTAGTGGTGGTAGGTTCAGGTGGTGATGGATTGCCTCTGATTTTGGGCAACAATTAAAAAAAATATATTTTTTAATGCATTTTTAATGCATTCCTTTCGATTGCAACGATCTGCCCTGTATATTTAAAACCGCTGTTAAATCTCATATTAAAATGTCGAAAACTGCTGAATTAATCATTGATGGTAAGTCGTACACACTGCCAGTCATTGAAGGAACTGAAGGAGAAGTAGCTGTTGATATCAGTGATCTTCTGGAGAAGGCCAAAGTGATTACTCTGGACTTAGGTTATAAAAATACTGGAGCTACCAAAAGTGCTATTACCTTTCTGGATGGCGACAATGGGATTCTTCGTTACCGCGGATACTCAATTGAAGAACTGGCTGAAAAGTCTAACTTCCTGGAAGTTGCTTACCTCTTGATATTCGGAGAGTTACCAAGCAAGCAGCAGTACGACAAGTTTTCCAACGACATTAAAACACATACACTCGTACACGAGGATGTGAAGAAGATACTCGATGGTTTTCCGTCAACAGCGCATCCGATGGGTGTACTGGCTTCGTTGTTCTGTTCACAGACTGCCTTCTATCCGGAGTCACTCGATCCGAACCGTTCGGCAGAGGGAGTATATCTCAGCATTGTACGTTCACTGGCCAAGATGCCAACCTTCGCGGCATGGGCGTATAAAAATGCAGTAGGTCACCCGGTGAATTATCCTGATAACTCACTGGCTTATAGCGCTCGCTTCCTCAAAATGATGTTCGCGCTTCCGGCTGAACAGTATGAAGTTGACCCGGTAGTAGCCGATGCGTTGGACAAGTTATTGATCCTTCACGCTGATCACGAACAAAACTGTTCTACTTCTACTGTACGTATCGTAGGTTCATCCAAAGCCAGCATATACTCATCTATATCTGCCGGTATCAATGCCCTGTGGGGACCGCTTCACGGTGGTGCTAACCAGGAAGTTATCGTGATGCTCGAAGCCATTAAGAAAGATGGTGGCGATACCGAGAAGTGGATCAACAAAGCAAAAGACAAGAACGATCCGTTCCGTCTTATGGGCTTCGGACACCGTGTATATAAGAACTTCGATCCGCGCGCGAA
The DNA here is from genome assembly GCF_042676245.1 of Ohtaekwangia kribbensis. Lineage (NCBI taxonomy): Bacteria > Pseudomonadati > Bacteroidota > Cytophagia > Cytophagales > Fulvivirgaceae > Ohtaekwangia > Ohtaekwangia kribbensis. The sequence goes on along the minus strand of NZ_JBHTKA010000007.1, from coordinate 1,377,012 downwards.
GATCATCAAGAAAGCTGCGGATGATGTACTGGGGAAATTAGGTATAAATGATCCGGTGCTGGAGATTGCACAGAAGCTTGAAGAAGCTGCGCTGAAAGATCCATACTTCGTGGAACGCAAACTATATCCAAACGTAGACTTCTACTCGGGTATCATTTACCGTGCATTAGGTTTACCAACCGATCTGTTCACTGTAATGTTCGCTATGGGACGTATGCCGGGCTGGATCGCGCAGTGGAAAGAACTTCGCGAGAACAAAGAACCAATCGGCCGTCCGCGCCAGATATATACCGGAGCACAACTGAGATCGTACGTTGACATCACCAAACGATAAGGGAATGTTAATCGTTATCCGTTAATTGTTATCCGTTATACTGGATTACGATTAACGGATAACCGTTAACGATTAACGTTAAACATCATGGAACTACAGCAACAATTCGAAAGTGCAGTAGCACGTTCAAAGGAACTCACAAGACGTCCTACCAACGAAGAACTGCTCTTGCTATATGCACTCTTTAAACAAGCTACAGAAGGCGATGTATCGGGCGAGCGTCCGGGAGGCTTCGACTTCAAAGCCATCGCGAAGTACGATGCCTGGGAAGAACTGAAGGGCAAATCCAAAGAGCTGGCCATGCAAGACTATATTCAATTGGTTGAAAAACTCCATCAGCAATACGCGTAACGCGTGAACCTCTTTTATCAGCCGCTAATCCCCCAGGGAATTTCTTATCTCGATGCCGATGAGTCACGTCATTGTGTGAAAGTGCTTCGCCATACCGTTGGTGATACGCTTCGCATAACAGACGGACACGGCTTCTTCTATGATGCAGTTATTACGAAAGCAGACGACAGGCAATGTACATTTCGCATCGCTGAAAAGATTGCGCAGCCTCTTCGCAATTTCACTGTTCATATAGCAATTTCTCCTACGAAAAATGCTGATCGGATAGAATGGTTTGTAGAGAAAGCGGTTGAGTTTGGAGTTGATACAATCTCGATCGTTGAATGCGAGAACACCGAGCGAACGTATCTGAAAAAAGAGCGCCTGGAAAAAGTAGCGATCAGCGCCATGAAGCAATCGCTCAAGGCAACACTTCCCCGCATCGAAGGTCTTCTCCCCTTTCAAGATATACTCGGTAGCAATGCAACGCAGAAATTTATCGCGTATGTTGATCAACAGAATCCAGATCACTTGAAAAATATGGCAACAGCCGGAAAAGATTACGTTGTATTGATTGGTCCGGAAGGCGATTTCTCTCTCGATGAGCTTAACGCGGCGTTGCAAAATGGTTTTAAAAAAGTAAGCCTCGGTCCCAGCAGACTGCGAACCGAAACCGCGGGTCTTGCAGCGTGTCATATTCTCAACCTCATCAACAACTAATCAGTAATCATCTTACATACTGAACCATTATTGGTTTCAACAGAAGTATAGAGTTGCCGATCTTTATACTAAATTTACTTTTTTACAACGCCTATGATTCTGAATTACATTTGGGTCTCCTTCTTCCTGATCGCGTTTGTTGTCTCTCTTGTGAAGCTGATTTTTTTCCAGGACGTTGAAGTGTTCCCCCACATGTTGCAATCAACTTTTGATATGGCGAAGACTGGCTTCGAAATTTCTATTGCACTTACCGGTGTCATGTCGTTATGGTTAGGGCTGATGAAGATTGGTGAACGTGCCGGTATTGTTCCTATACTTTCCAAACTGGTTGGTCCTTTCTTCTCGCGCTTGTTTCCCGAAGTTCCGAAAGATCACCCGGCCACGGGTTCAATCATCATGAACTTTAGCGCCAACATTCTTGGTTTGGACAATGCCGCTACTCCGCTCGGACTAAAAGCCATGAAGGAGTTACAGGAATTAAATCCTAATAAAGATACAGCGTCCAACGCACAGATCATGTTCCTGGTGTTGAACACATCGGGGCTTACCGTTATACCTCTATCGATCATTGCCGATCGTGCCACACTGGGTGCCGTAAATCCTACGAGCATTTTTATACCGACACTCATCGCTACATTCTGCTCCACGATTGTAGGACTTATATACTTAAGCATCAAGCAACGTATCAATTTACTCGAGCCTGTTGTACTTGCATACCTGGTAGGTCTTAGCACAATTGTATGGGCCGGTGTATCATACTTTGCATCGTTACCACAGGAAGAGTTGCAGCGGCAATCAACATTGTTCACCAGTGTTATTATCATCACCATTATTGTATCCTTTCTGCTGCTCGGACTCAGGAGGCGCATTCCACTTTTTGAGACATTTGTAGAAGGCGCGAAAGAAGGCTTTGAGACATCGATCAAGATCATCCCGTTTCTCATTGCTATACTTGTAGGCATCGGGTTGTTCAGAACATCGGGTGCATTGACCTATATCATCCAGGGCATAGCATGGGTCTTCGGGCTAATGAATATCAACACCGACTTTGTTGAAGCGCTACCCGTAGCATTCCTCAAACCTTTAAGTGGCCAAGCCGCTCGCGGTATGATGATTGAAGTATCGAAGAGTGTTGGTCCCGATTCGTTTGTTGCAAACCTCGCGGCTATCTTCCGTGGTTGTGCCGAGACTACATTTTACATATTGGCAGTTTATTTTGGTTCTGTAAGCGTGCGCAAAACACGATACGCATTAACCGGAGGATTAATCGCAGATGTTGCAGGAATAATTGCAGCCATCTTTGTTGGTTACATGTTCTTCCATTAGAATATAAAGTAAAGTAATTGTTGTTAAACTCCTTAATCAGGATTATCATTGTTATATGGAAAGAAAAGCGGATATCCAAAAGACTATTTACGATAACGCAAAGAGTCACTTCCTTGGAAATTTCCCGGACTCACTACCAATCGAGCAAGCCTATGTACACATCGGTATGTACCTCGGGTGGATCATAGATTCCGGTTTATACTCTGAGTACTTTGAAGACGAAGCATCCAACCAGATTTTCCGCTTTAAACGCAGAGAAATATCCTGTACAATTCTCAGTGAGATATGGGACGGATATTTAGGCTATGAGCTCTTTAATCGCCAGGGTAATATGTTTACCTACTACTACTATGGTGGCGGCCTATACAGAAATGATTATGACGAAATTCTCGTAAGAACACTCCCGTCAATTTATCACGTAACCGATAGCTGGGAGAACTATGAAAAAATAAAGAACCGCATCGACATGCGCTTCTCCGACTGGAAGAAATTAGTGGGAAGTTAAGCGAAGCTTGAAGATATTTTGTGAAGAGACTGCTCCTATTCGGGGCAGTCTCTTTTCGTTAATCGTTATCTGTTAATTGTTAATCGTTGGAGAAATATTACATATCTAAGTATACTGCTGCTAATTACGTTTTGTAAAATCCATTACACAAGCGCACAGAGTCATATATACCCTTTGTGATTTGATTTGTGCCTTTCTCCGCGTCCTCCGTGCTTGGGATTTATTTCACGATTAACGGTTAACCTGTAACGGATAACGATTAACGGATAACCATCTTCCCATTCTTATCCACAATACTCTCCAAAGCATCTGCCTTGATCGTGAGTTCACCCGTATCCTGCTTGAACATGAGTTCTTTCGGTACGAAGGCCAATTGATAGTTGGTGCTCCAGGCAAGTCCGTCAGAACGGTATATCTTTGCGAGCGTTGCTGTGTATTTATTTTCCTTGTTTGCTTTCTCGCTATACATCAGCACAAAGTATATCTGCCCGTTAGCATCCGAGAAGGTAAGTGACTTGGCAGCCGGCAAGCCTGATTGTTTAAAGCATGTTTTATCAACAGCAAATTTGATCTTTATATCGGGCACACGCGTAGGTGTGATGGAGTAAAAATATCCCTCAGCGTTCAATGAATCTTTATAATATAGACCTGCAGTATATTTCTCATCAATAATTGACAGCGGCTTGAACTTCGAGCGCTTGGCATCGGTAAACAATGGAATAGAGTCTGGCAATTGCACCAGCCAGCGTAACGCTTCATTACGTCTGGTCAGTTTTTTATCGAGCTGCTTCTTCTCACGTTCAGCAAAATCTTTTAATGTACTTACGTAGCTCTTCAACACGATGGAATTATTATAGGTGTTGGTAATGAAGTAAGTATAGTCTTCCGCTTTAGCTTCTATATTTTCACCATTAAGTTTGCCTGCTATACTATCAAGTTTGGAAAGGTAACGCAGCTCGCGTGTTGTACGCTCCAGTTGCTGATGTACGTTGGTTGAGTCGCTTTGCTTTTTATGTTCGATGAGCGTTGATCTATACTCCAGCTCGGCCATCTTCAGACTAAACACTTCCATGGGCAGCGGGTCTTTATCAAACTTCTTCAGTTGTGTCATCAATAACTTATCGATCAGAGCGGTAAGATCGCTGCGAACCGAAACAGAATCTTTCGCAAGCTTATCGCGCAGCTTGTTGATCTCGATATCATACTCCACCAAATGTTTATTCATCGGCAGTATCTCTTTCTCGATAACAATTTTCGATTTATCAGCGAACTTGCGATAGTCCCATACCTCGAGTTCGTTCTTGTAAAAATCAGCCGCAGCCGATCCTTCATTCTTGAAATCGGTTATCTCACGCGGTACCATCACCTGGTTATAGCCTACTTTGCCTAATGTAGCAAGACCGCCTTTATAGGTATCAAAAGCTTTCACAGCCGAATCATACCGCACTGCCAAGGCTGTAAGCGAGCTTAGAAGTTTGTCATCCGCGCGCAGGTAAAATTCTTTTTCACCGGGATATGTTTTTTGAATCGAGCGGTATAGCGCATTGGACTTTTTATACAAACTATCAGCCAGCACAAAGTAATGCTTCACCATTTTTAGTCGGTCGATGCGTTCGCGGAGTCCTTCGAGTTTTTTCTGTATATCAAATTGTACGTCTGAAAGCTTTACACCGAACTCACCGGTACGCAGATCTCTGCGGTTGTAGAGTTCGTAATATTCATCGTTGCGCTTCAGTTCTTTTTCCGTGATGGTCTGGTAGGCTTTGGTGTAGAAATATATAGCCGTATCCATCTGCGAGATAGTCTTCGCGGTGTTTCTCAGAATATCTTCTTTAGCGGATTTCTCATGCGCAATGATACCCATGTAGAGGAAGGCGTTCGGATTATCATCGTTCTCTTTCAGGTATTTCCGGAGGAAGGGTTCTGCAGCTTCGTATTGCTTCGTTTTAAGCAGTCCGAAAATATCCTTATACTTTACCTTCTGCGCATGCGCAGCAGACGAGACAAGCAGCATAAGGGCCACAATCTTGATAAAACCAACTTTAATCATGGGTAGGGACAGTGTAGATTAACTTTCGAAATTAATTAAAAAAGAGGGAACAATAGTAACCCTAACATATTGATGTGAGTTAGTTATCTTTATAGCGGAAAGGCTGACCACAGGTGCTTAGGGCAAGTCGTTTCAGATTTTCCACATTTTCTAAAAGTAAAATTGATTGCTATGAAAAAAATGCTTGAAAATCCGCGTATAGCCTCCGTTGTAAGGGTTATAAAACCTTGGGTGACCATCGCTGTGTTTGTGCTGGTGTTGCGTTACACGGGAATTCTGGCGGGTATTTCATCGATCACCGGTGCGGCCATCATCAGCACGGGCGTAATGGATGCCGAACCTGAAGCCCCGGTGGTAACAAAAAGTTTCGACTATAACTTTACCCTCACCGACCTTGGGAACAACAAGGTTGATATGAATCAATTCAAAGGCAAAACGATCTTCCTCAACCTGTGGGCAACGTGGTGCGGACCTTGCCGCATTGAAATGCCGAGCATACAAAAGCTATACGATAAGGTTGACCATGACAAGATCGCATTTGTAATGCTTTCGCTGGATCGTGCTGAAGACAAAGAGAAGGTTGAAAAATTCCTGACTGACAAAAAACACAGCTTCCCGGTATATATACCTGCCGGTGCTTTACCCGAGCTGTTGAACGTACCTTCTATCCCGACAACTTTTGTAATTAGTCCGGATGGAAGAGTGGCCTCCAAAAAAGTAGGTACTGCCAATTACGATACCGAAGAGTTCAAGAAATTCCTGGAAGATCTTTCTGCTACAGCTAAGAAATAAGGTCGAGCAGTTCGCGCTTCACGACTTCCATACCAGTACTCGCTTTATCAACTATCATTCTGACGTTCGGTATACCTAAGTTGATTTCAGGCTTCTTAGGGTCCACTACGTATTTCATAGTTTCGTCAGGAACATAATTAATCAGACCTGCGGCAGGATATACTACCATCGAGGTACCCACCACTATAAATATATCTGCATACCTGGCGTGATGTGTTGCGACCTCCATCAACGGAACCATCTCACCAAACCATACTATATTCGGACGAAGCTGTGATCCAATTTCACATGTATCCCCTATCTTCAGCTCCCATCCATCTATAGGGTATACGAGACGCTCATCTCGCGTACTGCGTGATTCAAACAAACTGCCATGCAGGTGTATAACTTTGGAAGAGCCGGCACGCTCGTGAAGATTGTCAACGTTCTGCGTTACGATGGTAACATCAAAATGCTTTTCAAGTTCAGCGAGTATTTCATGGCCGCGGTTCGGTTTTACTTCCAGGGCTTTCTTTCTGCGTTCGTTATAGAAGTCCAGAACGAGCTCAGGATCTCGCAGCCATCCTTCCGGAGATGCAACATCCTCCACACGGAAACCTTCCCATAAACCATTTGAATCACGAAAGGTTGGTATTCCACTCTCTGCACTGATGCCGGCACCGCTGAGGACTACTAATTTTTTCATGTTAAAGCTATATTTACCAGGCTATATTACGATTCAAACAACGTTTTTAGGTACACCAGATTGCCTGATGATTGATAACAGTGTTCCTAATTTGATTTCTTTATGATTGGGAACAGGCACTGTAATAGTCGAATTATCTGTTCGCTTTTTGCATAATAATATGACTACCCTTTTGTCGTACCTGAACAAAGTTTTGCTGTGCCAGAATATCACAAACTTCTGCACCGGAGAGTATACGAAGCTTACCCAACTGCTACTTCTAAACGTGTTATAAATACTTCACTGTGAAGTCTGTTCCCTACTTCTTCTGCTGAAGCATGTTCGAAAAACAGCTCTACAGCTTCTTTTAAATTTTGTTTCGCTTCTTCAACAGAATCGCCCTGTGATGCAATATCCAACTCCGGGCAAAGAGAAACGTAAGCGTCTCCTCCCCTCTCTATAACTGCTGTGAATTGATATGTACGGTTCATATCCAAAGCTACTATTTTAACGGGATAAATACCAACCCAAATCCAATTGCACAAGAACATCAAGAAGACACAGAGTAACACCGAGTAAAAACTTTTTGAAACTCTGTGCCTCCTTCGTGAACCTCTGTGCAATAGCTTGGTATTCCGCGAAAAAAAATCGGTTAACCATTACCGAAGTAATCGTTAACCGAAAATCTCCAACACAGAATATATCTTAGAAGCGGAAGCTTATGCTTGTAGTAAAGCTTCTTGGCTTTTGCGGGTTGATGGTAGACCAACCGGTGTAGTATTCTTTATCCGTCAGGTTATCAAGTTTGAAAGCTATACGGAACGCATCGGTGTTATAGGACAGCGCTGCATTCAGCAAAGTATATGAAGGGAGTTTGAATGTGCCCGTAGTAGCACGATCCAGTATAGCATACTCGCTTGAGTAATTTCCTCCAACGGCAAATCCCAATCCCTGCAGGGCACCTTCACGCAGGCGGTAGCTTATCCAAAGGTTACCCATGTGTTGCGCACCGGCACTCTCTGGTCTTCTGCCGATATAGTCTTCACTGTCGGTCTTGGTGATCTTGCTGTCGTTATAGCTATAGCCAGCTATCACGTTCAGTCCCGGAAGCGGAGCAGTAATCATACTGAACTCAACACCCTTGCTATAGTTTTCACCATCCTGTACATAATAGTTCACGCGGGTTGGATCCTGGCGAACCACATTGGACACCTGTATATCATAGTAGCTCAGGGTAGCGCTTACTTTACCATCTAACAAATCGGTTTTAACACCGGCTTCCCATTGGTTGGCTTGTTCAGGATCAAACGATCTTACGGCAATATCACTGCCTGAACCTTCAGTGCGCGGTGCTACGTTGCTGAAACCGTTCATATAGTTTGCAAAGATCGAAAGCTGATCTTTCAGCGGCTGATATACTATGCCAAATTTAGGAGACAACGCGGTCTGGTTGCTTTCTTCATTATCCTTGTTCACGAAATGATCAATACGCAAGCTTACCATCGTTGACAAGGTTGGTGTGATGTTCAACACATCTGAAACGTACGCACTATATACTTCCTGTTTTGCGGTAGTGTTGTTAGAACCCGCGTTCGCCAGAAGAGCATCGGTAGCAGCACGAGACAACTGACCATTGTCATTGTCAGTTTCGTATTGCTCCGGATCAGTAATTCCGAAAACAACCTGGTTTACTTCTTCTATACTTGCGTTACCGATGTAGATTGAACCGTTACCTACGTAACCTGTATCATTGTTCTGAGCGCTGTTAGCATAGTAATCAAGACCAGCCACCACGCGGTTGCGCAGATTGCCGATGGTGAAATCACCAATGAAATTCTGTTGTATATCGGTAGTAAGCGTAGTAGAATTCTGCTTGCTGAGATAGCGACCAAATATACTTCCTTCACTGATCGGATAGAATCGTGTTGATTCATAAATATATGAATAGTATCCATCCGATTTAGCAGAGCTTCTTGACAATACAGTCTGTGATCTCCATTTGTCAGACAGCTTGTAATTCATCTGGGCCTGTAGGCTAAACGTTGGATTTTTCATAGACAGATCGTTGCTGGTATAGGAACGTTCATGATCATAGTTCAACGCATCAAGATTGGCCGCAGTCAGCGGAGCACCTCGGTCGAGGAAGAGCATTGTTTGGTTGGTGCTTTCCGAGCTTAAGAACTCCGTGTTCACAAGGAACGAAAGTCTTTCGTTTACCTCATACGCCAAGGATGGTGCAAAGAAGATTGCCTTCTTGAAGCCTGCATCCTGGAAACTGTTTTCGCTGTGATAGGCTGTGTTCACACGTAATGCTATCTTCTTGTCTTTGCTTAGCGGAGCATTTACATCCGCAGTAATTCTGTTCAGGCCAAAGCTGCCGGTGTTATAGGCGATCTCTCCACCGAATTTACTGAACGTAGGTTTCTTCGTTACGATGTTGATAAGACCACCATACGAAATAAGACTGCTACCATAGAGCGTTCCGGAAGGACCTTTCATGATCTCGATCGTTTCAATGTTTGCTACATCAAGTCCACCGTTGGTTAGTCCGGGTACACCGTTGATCAGTGTAGGCTGCACAGAAAATCCGCGCAGCGAAAAATATCCGGCACCATCACCGCTGCGGCCGGTAGACTCCCATAGTCTGCTTACACCCGGAGCATTTTTAAGTGCATCGTTAAAGCTTGTTACCACCTGGTCTTTTATAAGCTCAGCACTGATGGTATTATATACCTGCGGGTTCTCAATATTTTTCAATGGAAGCTTGGCTACATAATCGCTTTGCTTGCGATCGAACTCATTGGTTTTATAACCGCTGATAACAATCTCATCCAGTTGCTGTGAGTTTTCGTTCAGAACGATCTCATCCACAACAGTTGTCTCACCGGCCTTTATCTCTATAGGAGTCTCAGACGTCTGAAGTCCTAAGAAAGACACTTGTAAAGTATAATTACCGGCATCGACATTCTTTATTTCATACTCGCCTTTGTTGTTGGCAGTGGTTCCTCTGCTGGTGCCTTTCAGGATCACATTTACATGAGGAGCAGGTTGTCCGTCAGATGATTTCACAACACCTTTCACAGAACCTTTGTTCTGGGCCATGAGGCTGGCGCTGATCATCAGGAAGAAAAAAAGTAAATACGTACGTTGCATATAGCTTACAGTTAGGACAATAGCGTTTCTGTACACCCCGCATGAGGTCTATTGGAAGCGCTATTATTTATATTGATTTTAAATAGTGCACAAATATGAATGTGGCACCGCAAGAAATCAAAGCCACGGGAGTAATTCACCACAAAAATACCCTCTACGGGGTATACAGGTAACCGAATGAGTGTAGACAGGGGGGCGAGGGTACTCGACTATCAAGGACAAAGTTGTCCGATCGGACTACTTTTATTATCTTTGTTGCGTGAATCAAAAACGTTGCCTCCTATTTTATAAGGATTACTTTCAGGACTTCTATGACGATCAGACATCAAAGGTTCAAAAGAAGATACTTTGGACTCTGAGGGCTTTACGAAATCCGAGTTCAAAGCGGAAGCGATATATATAGAATCTTCTGCTTTTTTGATGACAATAATTTAGTTGTTGTCGGGCATGGGTTTCAAAAGAAAACTCAAAAGACGCCAGACAAAGAAATTGAACGAGCTGAGAAAATTAAAAGAGACTACTATGAAGAAAAAAAGTTTAACACCCCTCAATGAATTTATCGACAAAAAGGTTGGTAAAAAAGGTACCCGAAAAAGAGACAAGTTTGAAACAGACTACGAAGCGTTCAAGCTGGGAGTCCTTATTCAACAAGCAAGACAAGAAAGAGGATTGACTCAGGAACAAGTTGCTGAACTGTCGGGCACCAATAAATCCTATATTTCAAAACTCGAGAAAGATCTAAAGGACGTTCGCTTCTCCACGCTGCAGAGAATTATTACCGAAGGACTTGGCGGACATCTGGAGATTTCGATTAAGTTCTGAGCATGGCTGTATAATGAGAAGTATAGAATGACAGACGAACAAATCAAACAATATCACAAACAGGTTGACGAGAATATAGTTAAGTACGGCTATCATTCTACTTTTGTGTTTACCGGCAATACTCCCTCCTTCTGTTACTCAACAGGAATTTACAAGAGCTTTGGCATACCGGAGCTTTTCATTTCGTCTTTACCTCAAAACCTCTCGCACGAACTTATTCAGAACTATGTGCACAAGTTCAAAAATATGGACAAGGTTCCGTTGGATATAAAGATAGACGATCTCACTGACAGGTTCCCTGTATATTTGATTGAAGTACCAATAGACAAACTAACAGACTATGTCCTTTCAAGCATTCGATTTTATGAAGGCAAGAACTATAAATATATACAATTGATTTACCTCGATACCAATGGATACTTCCCTAACAATAAGGGATACAACTACGATCAAGTAATACTCGGACAATTTGAGCAGTAGTAATTATATAGTTATTAGCTAATATTATGACAAGAGAAGAACGAAAGCTGCTATCAAAAGAGCCTATTCAGTGGACTGGCGATCTCACGGATGATTGTACTGCCAAGTGGGGAGGCCTTATGTTACGAGCGGAATCAATGAATGACGATCACTGGTGGTGGGCTGTCTATGATATGCAACGGGATGAGATAACAATTGATAGTTCTAACGACTATAAGGAAAGATTTCTAGGAGGAAGAAGTATACGTTGATTCAAAAAAAATCAACATTCATTAAACCTGCGATTGAGTTTCAAGTCAAATTGAAAATTTAATCTTTTATGATGGTACGAATCATTCTGCTCCTGCTTTTTACAACGATCTTATCAGCCTGTACGTCCGATGAAAATTTAGAGTCAATACCTCAGGTTCCTGAGGACGGTATTTATATAACAGAACAATTCGATGAGGCCGATCTGTCGCTCTTGTTTGACGTGCCTTTCTCGACTCGTGATAATTACAATGGCATTCAATATACCGCTGCGAATAGAAAAGAACTCGAAGCAGGGTTGGAAGAATTGACAATGCACCTCGACCTTGCTATTCCGCCCAATGCCACAGCAACAACCCCTCAACCGCTAATTGTGTATATACATGGTGGCGGATTTACAAGTGGAAGCAAGGAAGACACCTATGATAAAATACTAGGTTATGCGAAGGCCGGTTACGTGGCCACAACAATAAATTACCGACTTACACCCGACAATCAGTCCAGCAACGCACTGCGTAACCTTGCCGTTACCAATGCAGTGGAAGATGCCATGAATGCTATTCGGTTCCTCAAGAGCAAAGCATCGGTATATCACATCGATGTAACCCGCATTGCCGTAATAGGATCGTCAGCCGGAGGCGGCATAGCACTCACCAACGCTGTAGGCGCAGATGAACTGGGATTTCAATCCGATTACTCAGACCAGAGTGCCAAGGTACAAGCTACTATATCTACCGGGGCCACGTTGACGGGCGATAGCCTGGTTGACAAGTCTGCTCTTGCTTTTGATTCGTATGATTGTCCGGCACTACTGTTTCATAACAGTGCTGAAGATCCGGTTACCGGGGCCACCTGGCAAAATGCTCTTGATACAAAAAAACTCATGGATGACGCTGGAAATACATGCACGCTGGTAGCGCAGCCTTCCGACACGCATACGGTAAGCCTTGCCCTTGATGGTAAATACTGGAACAGTATAAAATCATTTCTCTGGCAACACCTGCGGCTCTATGAATTACGATTGGAATAGTTATCCGTGAATCGTGAATCGTGAATCGTTATTCGGAAATCCAGAAACACTAAGACCACAGAGGAGAGTTACACAGAGAGAAATATACTTTGTGTAACTTCTTGTCTTCTTTGTGATTTGTGCAATGGATTTGGGAATCGTTGTGATGTGCTATCGCTTCTCTCCCAACAATGCTAGTAGCTGATTGTTTTGCTTCTTTAGATACTCGATTTGTTCTTTCAATTCTTTTATCTGGTCATCCTTAGCAGCAATGATCTTCTCAAAAGCTTCCGGCTGAAATTCTTCATTAAGATTATTGATATAGCCATAACCCTTCTGAGTATTTTCAAATGATATGGAAACACTTGGCGCGAGTATATCCGCTACTCCTACATCATATAGTTGTGCTAACTTTTCTACTTGCTCAGCTTTCAAAACGCGCGGGTTTCGTTCGATCTTGCAATATGTACTTTGATCTACACCGATTTGTGAAGCAACGTATTCTTGTGTGTAGTTATTGATCTCACGTAACACTCTCAGGTTTGACATACTCGAAGTTGATATAATAGCGAAAGTACAAAATTACCTGCAAGCTGCAAGGCATCAAGCACAATCCTTCCCTCCTATTTCAGGCAGATATACCTACTATAGTATGCTAAATTAAATGGTTTAGGATTATCGCTGCCAACATCTTTGCTCCGTATTCTAAACGAAATTACTCAACGATGGCGAACATGAAAGTTACTTTGCCCGAAGGTGTATCGCTCATCAAAATACCGGCAACGGCCGAGCTTGCTATTTACATGATTCATAAAGAACTGAGAAACCGAAGGATTATTACGAAGCTGGAAGATGCAGGCTTTGATTCCTCCAACCTGTCATTCGATCTCACGGAAGTGATTCTGCAACTGGTCGGTATACAGAATGATTCCAACAAGACTTATGAATGGTATATTCAGCTACAGGACAAATATACCGCTCTGCCGGAGCCGGAAGAGCCTTCGGAGTATTATCAACAGGCGCTTGACTTCTATATCGAACTAAAGGGCGTTAACCGTTGATCGTTACACGTTACCAGAGAAATCCAGAACCACAAAGCTTACAAAGAAGGCACAGAGTTACACAGAGTAAATATATACTTTGTGAATCTTTGCGTCTTCTTTGTGGACTTGGTGCAATGGATTTAGAAATATAGCCGTATAGTTCGCACTACTTCTCGCAAAGCTTCTCTCTTGCCTTCCACGGCTCAATCATTTTACTATCGGTCGTAAGATCGGCAGGTTTGATTCTTACCTTGCCATCCGACTTATCGGTAACAAACTCGAGCACCAGACGAGTACAGAATTTTCCTTTGCCGTGATCGATCTCAACGGTGGCTAGTGCCTTATCGATTTTAGTGATCTGGTATTTATCTACCATAAACATGTTTACTTTTTTACCACGAGCTGTCTCCATGAAGGCGGTTGATATATAGGGTTCGAGGTCTTCCCAATTTTTCATGGCTGTCATAAATTCATCAGTAGCTTTACGAACAGCTTTTTCATCCTGTGCCTGCAGGGCCAATGAAAAAACAAAAACAAAAAAAAGGATTAGAGGGGTTTGGATACGCATAGGAGTATTGGGTTAATGGTTACCCTAACAAACAGCTTTAAATTCATATCCACAAGTATCATAACACACAAAACTGGCAGGCACGTAGTAATGAAACAGGTAGAAATACCTGTTTTTAAATTACCGTATTTATACTGCTGTAAGAATTTATTCTTAAGCGCTACTTCGTATCGTTATTTGAAGCTTCACAAAATAACAAGGCAACTCTCGAAAAGCCTTCAATAGAGTAGAGACTAATTTCTTAACAAGTTTTTTATGCCACGAATAATGCAAACAAACGGAGCTGTAAAAGATTACAAGTTCAACCTGGGAAAAAGATCACTCACTGGAGAAGCAGCCGTAATAGGTGATATTATATCATCAAACTATAGCGGCAATATTGCTGACCCTCTTTACACTGCACTCGACTCCACGATTGTTGAAGTTCGAGGTCGCAATAGCCTTCCAACCGGAAATGTGGATGCCGTATTGCTTGACAACAACTATAAACAATTGGTGCTCGGAGTCTTCAACGAAAAACTATCGGATGCCTTGCAACAAGACACGTTATTGGGATCAAGACCTCATTCGCACATCTAGTTTAACAATCCCACGGAAATTTTCTTACGGCACGCGTAACGAAAAAGCCCTGCTTCTGGTTGGAAGCAGGGCTATTGTTAATTTGTAACAAGTTAACCTTTATTCATGAACAGTATATATAATATATACACTATTAACGGATAACAGTTCACGATTTACTTCTTCTTCTTTGCAGCCTTCTTCGGTGCTGCTTTCTTGGCTACTTTCTTCGCTGCGGTTTTCTTCGCGGGTGCTTTCTTGGCTGGTGCTTCGGTTTTAGCGGGAGCGCTTCTTCCGAATCGGCCCTTCTTCTCAGGTGTGGCATCGGCCAGTGTTATACATTCCTGCAAGGTTAGCTCTTTCGGATCTTTACCTTTTGGAATCTTCACATTCTTTTTACCGGCTTTGATATAGGGGCCGAAACGACCGTTGAGAATTTGTATATCCGGATTCTCATCAAACGCCTTGATCAGTTTGTTTGCATCTGATACACGCTTGTTCTCGATCAGCTCGATCGCTTTATCAAGTTCTATAGCATACGGGTCATTATCTTTCGGTATCGATACAAACTTTTTATCGTGCAATACATACGGACCGAAGCGTCCTATATTTACTACTACCGGCTTCTCTTCAAACTGTCCTAAATCGCGTGGCATTTTGAAGAGCTCCATGGCATCTTCCATCGTGATGTTCTCGATGAACTGTCCCGGACGAAGACTTGCAAATTTAGGCTTTTCTCCTCCTGAATCATCCGGGTTCTCTCCTATCTGCACATACGCTCCGAACTTACCGAGCTTGGCATATACCATCTTGCCGGTCTTCTCATCTATACCTAACTCGCGACTCTTACCAACCGATGAACGTTCTATCTTCTCCGTAGAAGATACCTTCTTATGGAAAGGTTGATAGAAGTTATCGATCATCTTCTTCCAGTCGAGTTTACCACTGGCAATCTCATCAAACTCCTGTTCAATTTCAGAAGTAAAGGAAAAGTCCGTTACATCCGGAAAGTGTTCTACGAGGAAGTCAGTAACCACCATCGCAGTATTGGTCGGGAAGAGTTTATTTTTCTCTGCACCGGTAATTTCAGTCTCTTCTGCTTTCGCGATGTTGTCGTTCTTCAGTGTAAACACATTGTATTTACGTTCAACACCTTCGCGAACTTCTTTCACTACATAACCACGCTTCTGCACCGTTGTAATGGTTGGCGCGTACGTAGATGGTCGGCCTATACCAAGTTCTTCAAGTTTCTTAACAAGACTCGCTTCCGTATATCTTGGCGCGTGGCGGGTAAATACCTGCTTCGCGGTGAGCTCATCCAGTTTAAGGTCTTGTCCTATAGTAAGTGGCGGCAACACTTTGCTGTTCTCCTCCTCATCTTCATCATCACCCGATTCCATATATACCTTTAAGAATCCTTCGAACTTCACAACTTCACCGGTTGCGATTAACGTGCGTGGATTAGTAGATATACCGATAGTAGCCGTTGTCTTTTCAAGTTCAGCATCGGCCATCTGCGAAGCTATAGCACGCTTCCAGATGAGATCGTATAAACGCAGGGCGTTACGGTCCATACCGGGATCGCTCACCGAAAAATCAGTAGGACGAATTGCTTCGTGAGCTTCTTGTGCTGACGATGATTTTGTTTTGAACTGACGCGGCTGTACAAACTCTTTACCGAATGCCGATTGAATTTGTCGCATCGCACCGTTGCGTGCTTCGTCTGATAAGTTCACAGAGTCCGTACGCATATAGCTTATCTTACCGGCTTCGTATAGTTTCTGCGCCACCATCATGGTTTGTATAACCGAGAAGCCGAGCTTGCGCGAAGCTTCCTGTTGTAATGTTGACGTTGTAAACGGAGGTGCCGGTGATCGCTTGGACGGCTTGGTCTGCAGATCTTTTATAGTATATTTTGCTCCCTTACACGACTCTAAAAACTTGAGCGCTTCTTCTTCTGTCTCAAATCGTTCGGAGAGTTCGGCAACGAGAGTCTTTCCTTTATCAAGGGTGAACTCGGCAGTAACACGATACGCAGATTTAGCTTTGAACTCGCTGATCTCGCGCTCGCGTTCAACAATCAGTCGCACCGCTACACTTTGCACGCGACCTGCTGATAAACCGGTTTTGATTTTCTTCCAGAGTATAGGAGAAAGTTCATAGCCTACGAGGCGATCGAGTACACGTCTTGCCTGCTGTGCATTTACAAGGTCGATATCTATACCGCGTGGGCTTTGCAGTGCGTTGAGAATTGCATTCTTGGTAATTTCCGTAAAAACAATTCTGCGTGTTTTAGCATCTGTGAGATCAAGCACTTCTTTCAAGTGCCAAGATATAGCTTCTCCCTCGCGGTCTTCATCGCTTGCGAGGTATACCATTTCGGCATCCTCGGCAAGTTTTTTAAGTTTCTGTATTACGTCCTTCTTTTCCGGACTGACTTCATAGGTCGGCTCAAAGCCATTTTCTACATCAATCGCATCGCCACCCTTGGGCAAATCGCGGATGTGTCCCATGCTGGAAGCCACCTTGAAATCCTTTCCCAGGTAGCCTTCAATGGTTTTCGCCTTCGCTGGTGACTCTACAATTACTAGATTTTTTGACATGCCGATAAACGTTTCGAAAAGGTCAAATATCTGGAAATTTTTAAAAAATCAAATTTCACGTGTTAATATTGACGTCCAGCAACCTTAACACCAGTCAGAAAATTATTGAGTATGCCACGCTATTTATATTTGGTTCGTCACGCACAAAGTGCTGAGAAACAGGTCAATCAAAACGATTTTGGCCGCGAATTAACCTCCACCGGAGTGAAGCAGGCTTTGCTTGTGGGGAATTATCTGCTACAACAACAGATTATGCCCGATGTTATCATGACCAGCACGGCCGAACGTGCCCGCATGACGGCCAGCATGATAGCCGATGCATTGAAAACAGACATCGAAAAAATAAATCTGCAGGAAGATCTGTACGAAGCCTCCACGCGCACCTTCTTCCAGTTTATAACCCAACTCGAAGATCATCTTCACCATGTGATGTGTGTTGCGCATAACCCGGTTGTTACTTACCTCGCAGAGTATCTTACCGGTGCTGAAGTTGGCGACATGGTGCCGGCCGGATTGGCCATTATCAAATTCAATATTCAATCGTGGAAAGAAGTTAGCCAGGGTAATGGCGAACTTGAAAATTATATCACACCGGAAATGCTAACACCTTAATATTGCAGCGTGTATAGCATGGTATGATTATGAAGTAAAGATGAGTTTGAAGAAACTCACCGGCAAAATCTGTAATGACTAAAGACCAACTCATTCAAAGTTTTGATCCGAACGGCCCCGGCATAAACGGCAATCTGTTCGGGCTCCCTTTTACACCTGAAACTTCCGACCTGGTAATTGTACCGGTTCCCTGGGAAGTTACTGTATCCTATCACACCGGTACTGCACTGGGGCCGGCTGCCGTACTGGATGCTTCTTCGCAGGTAGATGTATATGTTAAAAATATACCCGATGCCTGGAAGCTTGGTGTGAGTCTTTCAAAGATACCAGAGAATTTATTGGAAGAGAGTAAACTTCTGCGCGAGCTTGCTGCACAGCACATTAAACGTGTTGAAAGCGGTGAAGCTTTACTGGCCAACGATCCGTTGATCGGTAAAATCAATGAAGCTACCGAGAGTCTGAATATATATGTGAAGTCGGCTACGCAACGTTACCTGCGCGATGCAAAAATGGTTGGGTTGCTCGGTGGTGATCACAGTACTCCATTAGGATTTCTGCGTGCCCTCAGCGAGAAGTATAATCGCTTCGGTATACTGCAGATTGATGCGCATGCCGATCTGCGCAAAGCATACGAAGGTTTTACTTACTCGCATGCATCCATCATGTATAATGCGTTGAAGATACCGGCCGTAACCAAGTTGGTGCAGGTGGGTATACGCGACTTCTGCGAAGAGGAACAGGATGTCATTACGCAATCAAACGGACGCGTAACAACTTTTTTTGATGACGACCTGAAAGACTGGCGTTACCGTGGCGAGACGTGGGATTCGCTCTGCAACTCTATCATTAAAGAGCTTCCTCAACATGTATATATCAGCTTTGATATTGACGGACTCGATCCGAAACTTTGTCCGGGTACAGGTACACCTGTTGCAGGAGGACTGGAATTTCAGGAAGCGGTATATCTCATCAAAAAAGTAGCACAGGCCGGAAAAAAAATTATAGGCTTTGATCTGAGCGAAGTTGCACCTGGCACCACCGATTGGGATGCCAACGTAGGTGCGCGCCTGCTATATAATCTCTGCAACTGGATGGCCGTGTCGCAGGGAAAATTAAAAACTACGTAGTGCGATCTATACTCCTCCAAAAATTTTATTACGCTGATTGTTAAACTTTAAGCGTAAAAAATTTAGCAACAACATCGTCAATTGTAAATATCTTCTATCTTTGCCCCCCGGCAAGCCGGCACGACCAGCTCCTGCTGAACTCCCCCAGGATCGGAAGGTAGCAAGGGTAGGCGGTTGTAGCGGTGCGATGTTCGGCTTGCTATTTTTTTCTGAAGACATTCAGATCCGATTTTAGAATTTCAGAAAGCAACTCACATGAACCATTCTTGGTTTAAATTCCTTCTCTAAACAGGCATCCTCAAACGAACCGAATAAAACTCAACACAAACATGAAATTTTTCATTGACACCGCTAACCTGAACGAAATTAAAGAAGCTTATGACCTGGGCGTATTGGATGGTGTAACGACCAACCCATCGCTGATGGCTAAAGAAGGAATTAAAGGATTGGACAATATCAAGGCGCACTATAAAGCGATCTGCGATATTGTTGACAACAACGTAAGTGCTGAAGTAATTGCTACTGACTTTGATGCGATCATCAAAGAAGGTAAAGAGCTTGCCAAGATTGATGACAAGATTGTTGTGAAGGTGCCAATGATCAAGGATGGTGTAAAGGCAATCAAGAAATTTACAAGCGAAGGTATACGTACAAACTGTACACTCGTGTTCTCGGCTGGTCAGGCTATACTGGCTGCTAAAGCGGGTGCGAGCTATGTATCGCCTTTCATCGGTCGCCTTGATGATATATCGCAGGATGGACTTGAACTTATATCGCAGATCAGACTGATCTATGATAACTATGCATACGATACTGAAATTCTTGCAGCATCG
This sequence comes from Ohtaekwangia kribbensis, assembly GCF_042676245.1. Classification (NCBI taxonomy): domain Bacteria; kingdom Pseudomonadati; phylum Bacteroidota; class Cytophagia; order Cytophagales; family Fulvivirgaceae; genus Ohtaekwangia; species Ohtaekwangia kribbensis. Next base: position 1,357,234 of record NZ_JBHTKA010000007.1, on the reverse strand, counting down.
GTTCGCCATACCATGCACCTGATTCAGTGTGCAGAGATCGGCTCTGATGTTGTTACATGTCCGCTCAACGTAATCACAGCTTTGCTGAAGCACCCGCTTACTGACAGCGGTCTGGAGAAATTCCTGGCTGACCACAAGAAAGTAAACGGATAATTTTGTCCGTTCAAGGCTAAAAGGTTCAAGGTTTAATGTTGAAATGATTAAGTTTAACGTTGAACTTTGAACCTTTCACTATTTATAAAGCGATAGTATGTTTTCAAACGAACCGGTTGTAAGCGTTCAGGACGCGAGTATCTTTCAGGATCAGAACACTATATTAAGTGATCTCAACTTCACCATCGACAAAGGCGAATTTGTATACCTTGTAGGTCGCACGGGCTCCGGAAAATCATCGTTACTGAAAACACTATATGCCGATCTTCTGCTTCGTCTGGGAGATATACATGTAGCAGGATACAACATTCGCGGTATAAAGTCTTCGCAGGTACCGTTGTTGAGAAGAAAGCTCGGCATCATCTTCCAGGACTTTCAATTGCTGAACGATCGCACGGTTGCCGAAAACCTGATCTTCGTAATGAAAGCCACCGGCTGGAAAGATAGCACCAAGATGAAGGCAAGAATGAACGAAGTACTGATGAACGTTGGTCTTGGTTCTATCGAAAAGAAAATGCCGCATCAATTGTCAGGTGGCGAACAACAGCGAGTAGTGATTGCCCGCGCACTCATCAACGAACCACTTATACTTCTGGCTGATGAACCTACCGGGAATCTTGACCCGGAAGTATCACAAGGTATATTGAAGATATTCCAGCAGATCAACAAAAGCGGAACCGCTATATTTATGGCAACGCACAGCTATGGTCTTATTAAAAAATATCCTGCGCGTGTGTTAAAATGTGAAGACGGAAAAATTCTTGACTCTGCAAAAGAATCATTCGAGCTCACCACCACTGAACCCTGGAATTAAAAACAACGCAAATCAGATATTAGCTTCCTGCTTCTCTTTATCACTATGCGTTTTATAACCTTTCTCCAGCGCGTGTAATTGCTGATTGAGTAAATCTATACGCACGAGTAAATTCAGTACCAGTGCATCCTTTACTTTCTGACTGGGGCGTGCATGCATCTCTTCTTTCAACACCATATACATCGCTTCGAGTTGCTGAAAATCCTGTGTAAAGCCGTTGAGACCTTCGCTCTTCTGAAATTCATCAATCATTTCTACTTTCTCCGAGATCTGCTCGACATAAAACGCTTCCACGTCCTTGAATTCTTTCAGTGCCATTTCAGAGCCTCGCGGTGGCTTCGCTCCTCCTCCCTTCTGCACAAACATATATACCGACAACACCATGAATACCACGGCCGCAGCACGCCACAACGTGAGCGAGTTCCACCAGCCACCCCGTTGTAAACCAACGGAAGCTTCTACATTCTTCCAGATCTTGTCGGAAGGCTCTTTGTCATCAAACGCGCTTCGGTTCTGTTTTACAAAATCTTCTAATTTCATGTGTTTCGGTGTTTACGTGTTTAGGTGTGTACGTGTGTTGATTTAATGTTTTATGGTTACGCCTGTGCTTTCCAGCGACTCGCGGAGTTTTGCTTTGGCGCGGTTTAACTGAGACTTGGAGGTTGATTCGGTTATGCCCATGATCTCAGCGATCTCCTGGTGGTCGTAACCTTCCAGCAAATATAGCGAGAGTACACTTCTGTATCCATCCGGAAGTTGCGCTATAGCACGCTTCACGCGTTCAACCGTCAGTTCATCACCATACTCCACCGGTGCCTCCTCCTCGGCAACATCCCATCGATCGTCATCGGGTATCGGATCGTACTTGCGCTTGTTCAGTGCATTGATCGCTTTATTTACCACGATGCGTTTGAGCCAGGCACCAAAAGCAGAATCGCCCCGATAGCTGTCCAGGCTACGGAAGGCGCTTATAAAAGCTTCCTGAAGCACATCGGCTGCATCATCTTCATTACCGGTAATGCGATAGCCCACGTTGAACATGGCCTTCGAGTATAATTTGTAAAGCTTATAATGAGCTTCACGATCGCCCACTCTGCAGCGCGCAATCAGTTCTTCGTGCACATTCAATACCGGTGACTCCAAGCTATGTGGTTCAATCTTCTGGTTAAAAGACAAGATAGGGAGAAAAAGGTTGCATAGGGGCGAAGGGAATTGGTTACAGTTAATCGTGAATCGTTAACCGCGGGTGGTTTTGATAATGTTTGGCTGCTGAGATGTTAAAATAGATGGTTAGCACCTGTAATCTGTAACAAATTCCCCCCATGCGGGAAATTTGAATTGTCGTTTTTTGTATGAATCGGTGGAAAGAAAAAATCTTGATTCCGGTGCGTAAACATTTACTATTGCCATGAATAAACTATTTCTGTCAGTTTGTGCCGCTATAGCGATTGGTTTTGCCAGCTGCTCCAGTGATGACTCTACCCAAGACACTACGGAAACACCTGATACCCCCGCAAAAAATGACACTATTGCGATAACGGCAGCCAACGTACGTGATTATATAGTGGATGCGAACGCGACTGATGAAACCGTAGCACTCTTTTATAACCTGAAAAAACTCTCCGCGAACAGTTTTGCCGTTGGTCAGCAAGATGCGTTCAGCAGTTTTTACAAAAGCGACAACTCGATGTCGGATATCAAGAAGACAACGGGCAGTGATCCTGCTTTGCTGGGATCAGACTTCATGTTTATTACAGATAAACAGAATGATGGAACTGCAGGCAACTGGTTTTACCAACAAGAGCAGACCATTATTGCCAATGTAAAGGCAGCGTATGCCCTGGGTATGATCAACATCTTTTCATGGCACATTCGCGAACCGTATGCCGAAGACCATTTCTACGTGAGCGAGATGACAGCAGAAGTGAAAGCAAAAGCCTTCAAAAGTATATTACCGGGCGGTGAAAATCACGAGTGGTACAAGAAGAAACTGGATAAGGTAGCATCGATATTCAGCAGTCTGAAAGATGCCAATGGAAAATTGATTCCAGTTATATTCAGACCTTTCCATGAGTACGATGGCAGCTGGTTCTGGTGGGGTGCTTCGTTCTGCACCGAAGAGGAATACAAGACTATATTCAAATTTACCATAGAGTATTTACGCGACACCAAAGGTATACACAACGTGCTCTACGCGCTCGGCCCCGACAACAGTTACGATACAGAAGCAAAATATCTGAGCCGATATCCGGGTGATGATTATGTAGATATACTCGGCATGGATAACTATTGGGACTTACGCAGCGGTGCCGGACAGACGGGAGCAAACCTCGCCAACAAAAAGCTTCAAATAATTTCCGACTTGGCAAAGCTCCGCGGAAAAGTAGCAGCATTAACAGAAACAGGTTACGAAGTAACTCCTTCCACCTCCCCGGTGAGTGGCTGGTTCTCAAACTATATTAACTACGTAATGACCGCCAACCATGTTGAACTTGCCTTCGTGATGTTCTGGAGCAATTCTGGTGATAATTACTACGTACCGACACCCTCCAACTCAAACGCAAGTGACTTTAAAACTTTCACAGACAAACCTGGGGTGTTGCTTCAAAACGAATTATCAAATTTATATGCAATCCAATAATACCGGAAATCATCAAACTATTGGAAAATATTTTTGCTCATTTATAGTTACCATCTGATTGCTGAGATCACCCCATTCAATGCATTGATTTGCACCAAAAACTTTTACATGCTGCATAGTATATTGTCGGTTCATAGGTATTATAGGTAATCCATACTATGCATATACAACAAGATAGTAAGGTATATATTCAAATAGGCCATCACCCTAAATAGTGTCCGTAAAAATACGGAGCACAACCTATCTTTTATACCGATTCATCAGGCTACCGTGTTCGATATCTTTGATAAATCGGATAACATAATTTTAATTTGAGCAACTTAATTTACCGAAATGGTTTCAGCTTATCTGTTCCCATCCTGCGATTATATATATTAGTTACCCTGCTTATCATTTGCCTTTCCGAAACAAAAGGACAACAACTCTTTATAGTTAAGTATCCAACAGAAACACATCAGGCTTCTATACAAAACTTCGATATAGCGCAGGATAAACAAGGCACCCTTTACTTCGCCAACACAAACGGAGTTCTCATATTTGATGGAATTCATTGGCAGATACTTGAATTGCCGGGGAAAGCGTATGTCAGATCACTTTGTATTGATCAAAATGACAAGGTATACGTTGGAGCCTTGGGAGAATTGGGATACCTCGAAAAAACCGTGTCTGGCGGTTTCAAATACATATCCATAATGTCGTCACAGAAAGAATCAATACGGAAGCGTATAAAAAATATAGAGGACATAGAGATTTTAGGAGAATCCGTTTTTTTTAGTGACGAGTATCATAGCTATATATACAAAAACGGAGAGATTGATATTCTGAACAAAGAGAACTTATCATTTATCCAATTGAGAGATTCGATGTACGCGTTCATAAAGAACAAATCAGCGCTGTATGTTTACAGGAATAATGAGCTTGTTGAAGCGTATATATATTCGGGGCTTAGCGATAAAATCAGAGATGTTAGTACTTACCAAGAAAAAAGTTATCTGTTACTGGACAATCAAAACAGAATATGGCACTTCAATCCGAACGCATCCATCCAACCAAAAGCATCAATACTGTCCGAAAGCCTGAATGCTAGTTTGAAAGATCTCCCCATAAGAAGAATCGTTCCCTTATACGATGGAAGACTCTCAATTCTTACCGATAATGAGATAATTATCGCTGGTATCGATGGTAAAATTCTTCATAGAATAACCAGGTCAATGCTGGGTGAGAGTAATCTGGATCATTGGATCCTGTATGAAGATGCCCAACACAATCTCTGGTTTTCAACAGATGAATTTATAGGTATGATCATTACAAGCTCTCCGCTTACCTATTATGACAAAACAAATGGCTTTCGCGGAATTGTAATGACATTTGGTGAGCTGGGAGGCAAGTGTTATGTGGGCACAAATTCAGGACTGTACTATCAAAAAGAAGACAATCAGTTTCAACTGATTTCCGGAACAGCAGGAGTTATTTGGGGAATCTATAATTTGGACAATCACCTTTATATAGCGCATGATAATGGTATATATGAGATCGTGCAACAAAGCGCTCTTAAACTAATATCACAGCAATACCCCCAATCGCTATATGCTCTTAAAAGACATCGTGATTGTTTCATTATGGGTACTTATAGTTCAGGTATCTGGTTATTGAAAAAGAACAAGACCGTATGGACGAAACACAAAATAAAAGGCTTTGAGGAAGAAACCAGGTTCATCCACCAGGATGACAAGGATAACTTGTGGATTTCACATCAGGGAAAGGGGATCTGGAAGCTGCGGTTAAATGAAGCGATGGACTCTGTTAGTATTATTAAATTTTACACATCGCACCATCACCTGCCGTCCAGCGTAAACAATAGAATTTTTGAATTAAACGACCGGAAAATTATTGTCGCAACGGAGGATGGTATATATTCTTACAATGAATCAAAAGATATTTTTGAACCTGATCACCGCTTCCGAAGAGCTTTACGGGGTATTACTATTTACTCATTAACAGAAGCAAAGGAGGGCCAGCTATATTTCCGGGGAAGAGATCATGTAAATGAGATTGCCGGCTTGCTGACAAAGGAAAACGATGGTACTTACTCACTCATGCGCACGCCATTTAATAAGATCACATGGGCGGATTCTGACGCCCCCCTGATAGCGACAAATGGCGGAGCATGGTTTGGCAATAATGGTAGGGTTATAACCTATAATCTTAATCATAAAACATATTATCACGAAACGCTGCAGCCCATTATAAAAAAAGCAACAGCATCCGATTCTATTATCTATACAAATGGCATTACTCATCAAATACCAAGAATACCCTACACGTGGAACAGTGTGTTATTTGATTTCGATCTGATGTATTATGAAGACGCGGAAAAAAATGAATTTCAATACAAGTTAATTGGTTTTGATAAAGAATGGTCTCCCTGGTCTGGCGCAAGAGAAGCACACTTTACGAATTTACCGGAAGGCGACTATACATTTGCTGTACGAGCCAGGAACGTCTATCGAAACAAGAGTCACGTTGCCCGAATGTCTTTTCACATAGACCCGCCCGTTTATAGAACAATATGGGCCTATATAGTATATCTGATACTAGTCGTTATTGTATTTGCAACGCTGCTATACTGGCTAACAAATCTCAAAACAAAAAGAGTAAAAAGGCAAAAGAAAATTCTAAAAAGAGAAGTTGATAAAAAAACCAGGGAGTTGTTGGTGATGAATAAAGAGGCTAAACATCAGGCGGAAATTCTGAAGGTTTCAAACTACACCAAAGACAAATTATTTTCGATCATATCTCATGACATGCGCGGTCCGATACACCAGCTTCGTGAGATCTTCAACATGATTGAGTCGGGATATATATCCGCAGATGAATTCAGAACACAACTCATACCTGATCTGAAGGAACGGATAACCTATGTAGCAACACTAACGGATAATTTACTGCACTGGGCAAAAGGACAAATGGAGGGCATACAGGCAAAACCTTCTGCATTCCTGCTTTCAGAAATTATTGAAGAGAACATTAAATTGTTAAATCCGCAGGCATTGAAAAAATCCGTTAGCCTGGTGGCAGGTTCACACCAGGCTGCGAATGCTTATGCTGACAAAGATATGATTAGACTTGTGCTCCGAAACCTGATTAGTAACGCCATTAAGTTTACTCCTGAAAATGGTACCATCGAAGTGAACACCAGAATAGAATACGAGCACATATATATTTCTGTTCGGGATAGCGGAACGGGACTTTCTACGGAGGAGATCAGTAAGATTCTTGGAAAGGAATATTTCACCAAGTATGGAACAGCCGGTGAGAAAGGTTCGGGGCTTGGCCTTATGCTATGCCGGGAGTTTGTAGAAAAGAATAATGGTAAACTGCTGATCGAAAGTCAACTTGGCGTTGGAAGTATATTTACATTTTCCGTGGCAATTCACACTCCGTTCCATCAACAATAAAGAACTGTTAATCTGGTAAAGTCCGAACAGCATTGGCAGAATGTGCTATGAAAGCGATTAACGTCTGCACACTACTTCACGATATTCAATGGATTCTTCAAGCCCGAATATTCCGTAAGCTCCACCCCTGCGCTACCGATAAACATCTTAGCATCGATCTTGAGTGGTATACGGTTCTTGTCATCCGAGAACCAGGCCGTGATCGAATTCTCGCCATCGAACAATTTATTATCAGGCATCACTGGTTTAAAAACCAGCGCACGTACTTTACCAGCCTTTATCTTGATGGTCTGCTTACCATGGTAGATTATTTTCAACTTGTAAAATTCATCTTCAAAAAAGCCGGCAATGGTAACGGTATCCTTTATTTTCAACTTGGAAAAATCCATGACACGCAGGTATAAAAACCCACCCACCATATCGCGCACATGCGAAGGAGCTTCGTAAAATTTGGGTTCTTTAAATTTTCCGGTTTTGTTATCGAGCGTCTTTACTTCGATCTTTTTATTCGTGTGATCAAAGTTTGTCCACTCATCTTTTTTATAGCGGCCTTCACGGATTCTGCGATAAAACTGGTGCGGTACCAAAGCAGCCGTATCGATATAGGCTCCCCACTTGTCATCAACATCGGTAACCCAGTTTACCATACCAACGGTTTTACCTTCCACATCAACCTTGAAGCAGTGGCGATCATTCATTTTATAGTATGTAGGCGCAATGGTGGCACTACCCTTCCCTACCGTGAAAATGCCATAAGTCATTTTAAACTTAATGACTTCTCCACGCGAAAAGCTTTCATTACGCACCGATAAATATCCATCGCTCTTTTCGCCCACAAAGCCGGAAAGAACGGATATCAAAAAAAATCCAAAGGCCAACTTCTTCATACTACGTTGTCAAATTTACGCAAACCAGTTTATTGATACGTAAATGCAATGTTAAATTCAAAGGATGTGCCAACCCGTTGTGTGGCACCATCCTTTGGCATGCCTTCGCTATACTGACACGTTATTTTCGCGCAAAGCGTCATTCAACGATGTTTTTTTATCGGTGCTCTCTTTGCGTTTACCGATAATCAATGCACACGGCACCTGAAATTCGCCAGCCGGGAATTTCTTAGTATAGGAACCTGGTATAACTACCGAACGCTCCGGCACATAATTTTTATATTCCACCGGCTCCGGTCCTGTTACATCTATAATTTTCGAGCTCGCTGTAAGCACTACGTTGGCACCGAGCACCGCTTCTTTACCTACGCGCACACCTTCCACAACAATACAGCGTGACCCAATAAAGGCATTATCTTCCACAATTACGGGAGCAGCCTGTACAGGTTCAAGCACACCACCTATACCTACACCACCACTCAGGTGAACATTTTTTCCGATCTGCGCGCAGCTTCCTACCGTTGCCCAGGTATCCACCATCGTGCCTTCATCTACATACGCACCAATGTTTACATACGATGGCATCATGATCACGCCCTTGCTCAAAAACGCTCCGTGACGAGCAATAGCATGCGGCACTACACGCACACCGAGTTCTTTATAATTACGCTTGAGTTTTATTTTGTCATGAAATTCGAACGGACCAACTTCGATGGTCTCCATCTGCTGGATCGGGAAGTATAAAATGACAGCCTTCTTTACCCATTCATTTACCTGCCAGCCGTTAGCCACAGGCTCAGCAACACGAAGCTCGCCCTTGTCAAGTTTATCGACAACCGAACGTATTGCATTCTGAATTTCAGGTGATTGAAGAAGGGAACGATCTTCCCAGGTCTTTTCAATGAGTTGTTTCAATTCCATTTATCTTATTTTTAAATCGACATGCAAGAAAGAAAAAAAAGGAGAATAGTCATCGCCTCGGTGCTGAAACCCATTGACGATACGCGTATGTATGGGAAGATCGGCCAAAGTCTGGCTGAAACGGGGAAATTTGACGTTCACATTTTCGGATACCCGTCACCCCGATCTATACCTTCGGAATCCATACAGGTATATCCGTCTGATTCTTTCAAGCGCCTTAGCATCGACCGCCTGCTGCAACCGTGGCGATTAATCGGAGACGTTGTGAAGCTGACACCGGATCTGCTCATCATCACCACGCACGAATTGCTTCTCGTGGCCATGCTCGTAAAGCTGTTTACCCGGTGTCATGTACTATACGACCTGCAGGAAAATTACTATCGGAATATACGCTATACCAACGCATACCCGAAATTACTAAGACCGCTGCTCGCGGCTTATGTCAGGCTCAAAGAAATTATATTGGTCCCTGCCATTGACTATTTTATACTCGCGGAAAAAGGCTATCGCGATGAACTGCCTTTTCTGAAAACCAAATACATAGTATTAGAGAATAAATTACTGAGACCATCCGGCAGTTTGCCAAAGAAGAGCAGTGTAGATCAACATATACATTTACTCTTCAGCGGAACGCTTGCAGAAAGTACCGGTGCGTTTGAAGCTATCGACCTCGCCCGTTCCCTGCACGCCCAGGAACCGCGCATCAGGTTAACCATCATCGGGTATAGTTCGCAAGTCAGTATACTAACCAGGATCAAACGCATTACGGAACAACATCACTATATTTCGCTGATCGGAGGTGATACACTCGTTCCGCACAACGACATTGTCAGGGAAATTTTTCAAAGTGACTTCGGTATCATTTCGTATCCTCCGAACAAATCCACCGAAAATTGTATTCCCACCAAGCTATTCGAATACATCGGATGCAAGTTGCCCATATTACTGGTAAACCATCCACAGTGGGTAGAACGATGTGAAGTATACCATGCGTGTATCCCCATCGATTTCAAGAACCCGGATATACCTGCTATACTTCACGATATGCGTACCAGGCAATTCTACCTCACCAACCCGCACGGAGTATATTGGGAAGAAGAAGCCGCCAAACTGATCAACTTCATCGAGTATATATTAACGTTAGAAAAACCAGAACTCTGAATGCACCATTATTTCCAGTACCTGCGTACCTACCTGATTATTAAACGAAAGCAACTGCTGAACGCTTTCAGTTTCTCCAAATCAAAAAGCTATATACCGTTTGTTATACTCAGCGAACCACGGTCAGGCTCAACCATGCTACACACCTACTTGAATTCGCATACACAAATCAAATCGTATGGCGAAGTACTTCGCGAAAATATAGAAGCAAATGCTATAGCCACAGAAACAGCTCCCTATATCGAAAGTCTTGCATTTAAACCACACGCAACAGCATTAAAAGCGATCGGACTGAAACTATTTTACGAATACTATGAAGATGCGCGATACTCGAATTCCTTCAACTACGTTATAAACCGGAAGGATGTAAAGATCATTTACCTCATCAGGCGCGATATACTGAAAGTATATGTCTCCCTGAAGATCGCGCAAAAGACAAATGTATGGAGCAGTATAAAGTCAGCGGAAAATGAACCGCGACCCAAAATCGCGATCGATCGCAATGACTATATACAGTTCCGCGAAGAACATTTGAGACACAGGCGGTTATTTGTAACGTTGCTGAAGGATCACCCCTTGCTCGAGGTTGCTTACGAAGATCTTGTTCAGAATCCTCAGCCTGTACTTAAATCGATACAACAGTTTCTGGGGGTTAAACCCAAAGCATTATTTACGTTGCTGAAACAACAGAACCCGGGTTCTGTTGAATCGATGATCACCAACTACGATGAAGTAAAAGATATAGTATAGATATAGATAAAGTTATCTATTGCTACAGGTATGGTTAGGAGATCAGATCGCCCTGTTTACAGGCGATCTGGCACTATACGTCTATCAATTACTTATCGAGTTGGAATTTTATTGGAACCGTCATGCGCACGGATACAGGATTGTGGTTCTGCATACCAGGCGACCAGTTCGGCAACATAGAGACCACGCGCTCGGCTTCTTTATCGCAATCGGGACTTATACCTCTTATCGTTTTTACATCTACAACTTTACCTTCGCGGTTTACAACGAATGATACATATACCGTTCCTTCAACACCAATTCGTCTGGAAGCTGCCGGATAATGTATTTTCTTCCTGATGAATTTATACATCTCTTCCAGTCCTCCTTCAAAGGCAGGCATTACTTCAGCTATATCCAGAACTTGAGGCGGTGCTACAACAGCAGGTACGGCTGTCGGTACTGTTCCTGAACCGGTACCGGTAGCTGTTCCTTCTCCAGGCGTGCCTACAACGGGATCGGTTGTATTACCTACTACCATCTGATCATTCGGTGCTATATCTACAGGTTCTACTTGTGCAGTTGTAACAACTGGAGTTAGTGCTGTAGTTTGCACCTGCTGTGCCGGAGCTGATGGCGGTGGCTGAATTTTAGGCAGTTCAATAGACGGAGGCTGTACAATTTCTATTATGTCACCCAGCGGAGGAAGATCCTTAATAGGCCCTGCAACATCTCCTCTTATTAGGAAAAATAATATAGGTATAATAAACGCCAGCAAAGCAATTCCCATACTAACCGAAAAACCGGCTACAAGATTACCGGAATATGCTTTGCGTACCTCGTAGGCTCCATACTCCTTATGACGGTTTTCAAACACCAGATCATCCCAGTCTTTGGCTGCTAAAGTTTCTGTTTTCATAATATAGGCGGTTTAGTTTAAGATTTATTTGACTTTAAAATGCCATGGACGGCAGATCGTCACAGGAATCTTTAAATATTTTTTCCGGCCAAAACCATCTCCCAGATTAAAAATTATCCTAAATATTTTTTTAGACTAATCTAAATTTTTATTTTTGATTGCCAGTTAAAGCTATAGTATGCTCAGTTATACCGAAGAAAATTACCTGAAAGCTATTTATCACTTGTCAGACAGTGGCACGAAAGCCGTATTGACCAGTGAGATTGCTGAGACCATGAACACGAAGGCTGCATCTGTAACCGACATGATCAAAAAGCTTTCGAATAAAAATCTGATAGCCTACGAAAAGTATTATGGTGTAAAGATTACCAAGCAGGGACGACATGAAGCATTGATGGTGGTACGCAAGCATCGCCTGTGGGAAACTTTCCTGGTACAGAAACTTCAGTTCTCGTGGGATGAAGTACACGATGTAGCCGAGCAGCTTGAACATATACAATCATCTTTACTGATCGAGAAGCTCGATGAATTCCTGGAGTTTCCAACAGTAGATCCGCACGGGCATCCTATACCGGACAAAAGCGGAAAGATTGTAGAAGTACGCCAGATACCACTATCCGAATGTTCGGGTAAAAAGAAAATTATAGTACGATCTGTGAAACATGGCTCTCCCTCCTTCCTGCAATACCTCAGTAAAATAGGAGTATATATAGGTGCCAGCGTATCAATACTCGATAAAGTGGAGTTCGATGGTTCACTGGAGATCATGATCGATAGCAAGAAGAAAGTATTTATATCGCGCGAGGCTGCGCAAAATCTGTTAGTAACTGAATAATTATGAAATATAGAGTTTATCCAATGAATTCTCCCCTCCTATACCTGCAGGTTGCACTGGTAAGTATAGGATTATTGTTAACAGGCTGCGGCAGTAAAGAATCTGCTGCGAAACATGACAAACTGGTTATCGTTGCCACCACCGGCATGATTAAAGATGCCATTGAACACGTAGCAGGCGATCACGCTGAAGTTATTGCGCTGATGGGTCCGGGCGTAGACCCGCACTTGTATAAAGCCACACAAGGTGATGTTGAAAAACTTACAAACGCAGATATAGTCTTCTATAACGGTTTGCACCTCGAAGGAAAAATGGGTGAAGTGCTTGAGAAATTAGGACACACTAAACCTGTAATAGCCGTAGCATCGGATATACCCGATAGTTTACTGCGTGCAGTACCGGGCTTTCAGGGTACACACGATCCGCATATCTGGTTTGATGTAAAGCTGTGGGAGAATGCGGTGCGCACCGTCTGCAAGACACTGGAAAAACAGGATGCGGCCAATGCAGCGTTCTATACTTCACATCGCGATGCCTATATCAAACAACTGGATTCGCTTCACGAAGCTGTAAAAATAAAAGTTTCCGGGATTCCACAGCAACAACGCGTATTGATAACAGCCCACGATGCCTTCGGATATTTTGGCGATGCCTATCATATTGAAGTAAAAGGATTGCAAGGTATATCTACTATGTCTGAGTTCGGAGTGAAAGACGTAACCGACCTGGTGAACTTCATCATCTCGCGCAAGATCAAAGCTATATTTGTAGAGACCTCGGTATCGCAGAAGTCGATCGAAGCCGTGGTGGAAGGCTGCCGCGAAAAAGGCTGGGATGTAAAAATTGGCGGAAGCTTATTTTCGGATGCTATGGGAAATGCCGGAACACCGGAAGGAACCTATGTAGGCATGGTAAGCGCCAATGTAAAAACAATTTCAGAAGCGTTGAAATAACACGCCTCATCTATACTATATGTATACTTTAACTGAACACGTATGAACGAGGAGATAATAACACCTGCACTGGAAGTACACGACCTGACTGTGGCGTTTGATCGAAAGCCCGTGCTGTGGAATATAGACCTTAAATTACCGGAAGGAAAACTGGTGGGGATTATCGGTCCGAATGGAGCCGGTAAATCTACGCTCATAAAAGCGGTAATGGGTTTGTTACCGTTGAGCAGTGGCTATGTAAAACTGTTCGATCATCCTATTGACGAAGTACGAAAAAAAATAAGTTACGTGCCGCAGCGGGAATCCGTAGACTGGGACTTCCCTGCGTCTGTACTGGACGTAGTGTTGATGGGTCGCTATGGTAAATTAGGATTATTCAGACGACCGCGCAAAGCGGACTATGATGTAGCGTTGGATTGCCTGAAGAAAGTTGGTATGGAAGCCTATATCAACCGGCAGATATCACAATTATCCGGAGGACAACAGCAGCGTACATTCCTTGCACGTGCACTCGCACAACAGGCCGATATATACTTTATGGACGAACCGTTCGCGGGAGTAGATGCTGCTACCGAGAAAGCCATTATCAGCTTACTGCGCACCATGACGGAAGCCAAGAAAACAGTTATCGTGGTTCACCATGATCTGCAGTCGGTAACACAATACTTTGACTGGGTGCTGCTGCTGAACACGCGACTCATTGCGTGCGGTCCTACAGCAACAACGTTCACACAGCAGAACCTGCAGGAAACCTACGGAGGTAAACTCACATTGCTCTCCGATGTAGGAGACCTGATTCGCAGAGAGCATTTTCCCAACCGCGAAGGTGTTATCAAGCAACCGAAGACTATATGAATTCACTCCTTGACTTCTTCTCGTTTGCCGATCCCAACATCCGGTTTGTAGTGATAGGTTCGGTATTGCTCACGGCAAGTTCAGCGATCGTGGGGACATTTACCTTCCTGCATAAAAAATCACTGGTAGGGGATGCAATAGCGCATGCCGTGCTGCCGGGTATATGCCTGGGATTCATGCTTTCCGGCACCAAGAACCCGGCATACCTCATTGCCGGTGCATTTGTTACCGGCTGGATATCGCTTATCGGTGTCGAGTATATTACACGCCATACTCGTATCAAGGAAGACACCGCTATAGGACTTGTCTTATCGGTTTTCTTTGGTATAGGTATATTAATGCTCACCGTCATTCAGAAATCCGGTAACGCAGCACAATCTGGTCTCGATCACTTTCTATTTGGAAAAGCAGCCGCCTTGGTAGGACAAGATCTGTTTGTATTCGGCACCGTGGCGGTACTTTTACTCATCGCGGTGTTTCTGTTGTTCAAGGAATTTGCATTACTCGCGTTCGATAAAGATTATGCAAAAGCTATCGGACTGCCGGTACGCGGCATTGAACTTACGCTTACATCGCTTATTGTACTTGCTGTTGTTATCGGTATACAAGCTGTTGGCGTAGTGCTGATGGCTGCTATACTCATTACACCGGCTGCCGCGGCACGCTTCTGGACGAACAAGATCAGCGTCATGATTACACTGGCCAGTATATTTGGTGCTTTCAGCGGATTGAGCGGTGCCTATATATCGTACATCGCTCCTGCCATGCCAACCGGCCCGTGGATTGTGATCGTCATTTCAACAGTAGCCTTTATATCGTTCTTCTTTGCCCCCAAACGCGGTGTTATAAACCGGTTGCTGCGCCAACGTAATATTCGCAGAACTATAAATGATGAGAACGTTTTGAAGACGCTATACCAGCTGAGCGAAGAGAGCAGAAACTTTTTCATTCAGCGCAGTGCTGAAGAGATCATTCGCAGGAGAAAGTTTTCACTGGAAATACTTGGCAAAATATTGAAACGGCTCGAGCGCCAGGGATACGTGGAGCGAACCGGCAAACACTGGTCGCTTACCGAAGAAGGCAAAAATCGCGGTCAACGGGTAGTAAGAATTCACCGCTTGTGGGAATTATACCTCACCACGCATTTGAACATTGCCCCCGATCACGTACACGATGATGCCGACACCATTGAACACTTGCTGACACCGGAGCTCGAAGCAGAACTGGAAAAACTGCTGAACTATCCAAAAGTAGATCCGCATAAATCAGAGATACCTTATTCATGATATATATACTATACTACATAGTGTTATGAACGACCTGTATATAATTATCACCGCATCGCTCGTAGCCAGCAGTTGCGCATTACTGGGGTGTTACCTCATACTCCGCAAAATGGCTATGGTTGGCGATGCTATATCGCACGCTGTTTTGCCGGGTATTGTAATTGCGTTCCTTATCTCCGGCTCGCGCGATTCCATGACGATGTTGATCGGTGCCGGCCTGATCGGTATCCTGACTACATTTCTCATCGAGTTCCTCCATAAGAAAGCACGCCTGCAGACGGATGCATCTATCGGTGTAACCTTTACATGGCTATTTGCCATAGGCGTTGTATTGATATCACTCTTTGCCGGAAAAGTGGATCTCGACCAGGATTGTGTACTCTACGGAGAAATTGCCTACGTGCCGCTGGACACACTCATCATCGGCAATCAAAGTATAGGGCCGCGTGCGCTCTATATCATGGGCATTATACTCACGGCCATTATACTGTTCATCGTGTTCGGATATAAAGAATTATTTCTTACTACATTCGATCCTGCGTATGCAACTGCCATAGGTATATCTACAACATTGTGGCACTACTTGTTGATGGGCGCTGTCTCTGCAACAACAGTGGCTTCGTTTGAATCAGTCGGGGCCATCCTGGTGGTTGCCCTGCTCATCGCTCCTGCAGCTACGGCCTATCTCCTTACCGACAATTTGAAGTGGATGCTGGTATTCGCGTGTATCGCAGGCGTTGCAGCATCGGTTACCGGTTACTATATAGCCGTGTGGCTGGACGGTTCCATTGCCGGAGCAATTGCCATGATGGCGGGAATTATCTTTATCATAGCGATGTTATTCTCTCCTACCCATGGGATCTTTACGAAAAAGTTCAGTCGAACAGCTGCAGCAGATTCTTAAACAAATTCTATTGGTAAACTTTTATATCACCCGAACACACGTCTATTTTTGCCCACATGTCTGCTAACATTTTGTTGAACGATACTATTGTAGCATTGGCTACTGCACAAGGTTTATCTGCTATCGCGGTGATCAGACTTTCCGGAGAAGATGCTATAGCCATTACACAAAAAGTATTTAAGGGCAAGAATCTCCTGGAGCAGCCTTCGCATACCGTTCATTTCGGATTACTGCACGATGGAGCAAAAACCATTGACGAAGTACTCGTTACTATATTTAAAGCTCCTAACTCTTTTACTAAAGAAAACAGTACCGAGATATCGTGTCACGGCTCACCGGTTATTGTAAAAGAGATTATCAAAGTATTGCTGAAGAACGGGGCGCGTTTGGCAGAACCCGGTGAATTTACCAAGCGTGCTTTTCTCCACGGACGATTTGATCTCGCGCAGGCCGAAGCGGTCGCGGATCTCATCAATGCGGAAACGGATAATGCGCGACAGGCAGCGCTCAACCAGATGCGCGGTGGTTTTTCAAAAGAGATCAGCATTCTTCGTGAAGAGCTTATACACTTCGCTTCGCTCATCGAACTCGAACTCGACTTTGGTGAAGAAGATGTTGAGTTTGCCAAACGTGACGATCTGAAAAAACTCATTAAGCGTATACAGGCATATTTACTTCCGTTGATACAGTCGTTCGATGAAGGCAACGTTATCAAGAATGGTGTACCTACCGTTATAGCGGGTAAACCAAATGCTGGTAAATCTACGTTACTAAATACATTACTGAACGAAGAGAAGGCAATCGTATCCGATATACCGGGAACAACGCGCGATGTTATTGAAGATGAAATGGTATTGGGAGGTATAAATTTTCGTTTCATTGACACCGCTGGTCTTCGCGAAACCCAGGATGTTATCGAAGCAATTGGTGTAGAACGCACGCGCGATCGCATGAAGAAAGCTTCGCTGATTATATACCTGTTCGATCTCACACAAACTACATTAGCCGAAATCATCAACGAAGAAGAACACTTGGCATCATTAGGTATACCCTATATTAAAGTCGGCAATAAAGTAGATAAAGCAGACGCTTCCCTTGTGGAAGAACTGAAAAAGCACGACTTCATTTTTATCAGTGCATCGCACAAAACAAATATAGTGGAGCTTAAAGACAAGATACTCGCTTCGTTCCAGGTGAAGACCGTAAAGGCAGGCGATGTACTGGTAACAAACCTTCGTCACTATCAAAACCTGCTACAAACCAACGATGCACTCGACCGTGTCCTCGAAAGTATGTACAACGGAGTGACTGGTGATTTTCTCGCAATGGACATCCGCCAATCCCTACACTATCTCGGTGAAATAACCGGTACCATCACTACCGATGATCTGCTGGATAATATATTCTCGAAGTTTTGTATCGGCAAGTAGTTTGTAATCAAATATCTACACGAATAACACTATTTAATTGAAGTAGTTTCGACTTAATCTGACAGTTGGGTTAACTTAGAAGTGCATGTCGTATGATGGGATATTCACGCGACAGTTTGATACCGGAGGGGAGCTCGCCCTTAAAGAAGTAAGTCGGAAAAAAGCCATTCCAAAAAATCGAGTTGAGCTTCATGTAGAGGAAGCCGTTGTTTTACTAGCAACCGAACAGCCGGCACTCGGTCAAGTTCGTGCATCAAATTAGCTACGCAAGCGTGGTATATTTATATCTCCTTGTGGCGTTCGTTGTGTATGGCAGCGTCATGATATGGAAACATTTTCCAAACGCTTAGCTGCTCTCGAAGCTAAAGTGGCTCAAGAAGGACTTATTCTTACCGAGGCACAAATGATTGCTATGGAAAGGAAGCGAGAGAAACGTGAAGCTTCTGGTGAAATTGAGACTGAACATCCTGTGTATCTTGGAGTTCAGGATAACATATTATGTGGGCAACATTAAAGGTGTTGGCAGAATCTATCAGCAGACCTTTATCGACACCTATTCAAAGGTAGCTTTCGCTAAACTATATGATCGCAAGAATGCTATCACAGCAGCCGATATGCTTAACGATAAAGTGGTGCCATTCTTCCAGGAGCAACAAATTCCATTGCTGCGAATATTAACCGATCGTGGCACAGAATATTGTGGTAAAGCAGAGTACCATGAATATGAACTATATCTGCAGATCGAAAATATTGAACACTCTAAAACAAAAGTCAAGAGCCCGCAGGGTAATGGCATTTGCGAACGCTTTCATAGAACTATACAAGATGAGTTTTATGCTATAGCTTTTCGAAAGAAGCTGTACGAGTCGTTAGAGTCATTACAGAAGGATCTCGACCAATGGATTGAAGAGTATAATGAACAGAGAACGTATTCAGGAAAGCACTGCTTTGGAAGAACACCTTGGGAAACCTTTGTCGCCTCTAAAGAACTAGCCACTACTAAAATGATTGATAGCAACTGTCAATCGGCATGAGTATACTCTCGCATTACTTCCTCATAAAAGAAGTCAAGGGTGGCTTCGGCTGTGCGAAAGCCTTTGCGTGGCCACTCGCGAAGCCCTTGACTTCTTGGGAGCGGTGGCTACCTTTGCCTGTGAGGAAGGAACGCCAGCCTAGCTCAACTGTCAGATCAAGTCTTAACTATTACAGATAATATTTTACTCGATTGTGATCAGTGCTGCCGGGCTTGGCGCGGTCACGACAAGTCACTTCCTCCTTCACAAGGAAGAAGGATGGAATCCTGAACTCTGCAACAACATCTTATTCTTCACACTGATCGGATCTCAATTGCTACACGTATTGAACATGAATGCAAGAGGAACAACCATATTCAAATCTGAAATCACTCGAAACAAATACGTATGGTATTCAATCCTTGTATGCGTTGCTATTCTAATAGGATGTTACGAAATAACTCCTGTAAGCCAAGCGCTCTCATTGTTCCCGCTTACAATTTTTGATTGGACAATAATTATCACATTCAGTTTCGCGGGTCTTATCATCAACCAACTTGCTAAAGTGTTCAACATCATAAACAATGAGCCATGAGAACTCTATCACGAAAAGAAATCTTCCCTGCGTCATCGCAGCAAGTATTCAAAACAATAGATGATCTTGGCGTTACCGGAATGCACATGACAGAATCGTCAGGAATGATGATGGGAAGCAAATTGGATCTTGAATTTTTAACCACTAACAGAACAGGAATAGGGTCGCGTTATCGTTGGACTGGGAAGATGATGGCATCCCAATGGACTTCACAGTTGCAGTAACTAAATGGGTTGAAGGAAAGGAGAAGGTCTGGGAAACGATCGGTCCGACCAAACTAATAATATATTCGTGGTATCGCATGATTCTCCAAGTGAAGCAACAAGGAGAAAAAACAGAAGCAGAATTATCAATTACTTATGAAAAACCTGCAGGCCTTTTTAATAAAATACTCTGCTTCTTCTTAGCAGACTGGTATTGCCGTTGATGTTTTACGTCAGATGCTTGGCGATGCGAAGAAAAGATTGGAACAACAGATGAACATTCAGTCAGTTTCGATATAGCAACGTAGTAACAACAATGTTTGTCTTACTCATAAGATCACAGAAATCATGATTAAGAAACTGATAAGCTGGTCGATCAAAAGCAAATGGATGGTGATAATCATGTATTCCATCATGATCGTCTACGGGATTTATTCTGTTTACAACACACCTGTCGATGCAATCCCAGACCTGTCAGAAAATCAGGTCATCATATATACTGAGTGGATGGGAAGGAATCCTCAGATCATAGAAGATCAAATCACGTACCCGTTAACATCGAACTTACAGGGTATTCCGAAAGTGAAGAATATTCGTGGCGCTTCCATGTTTGGAATGAGTTTCGTCTTTATCATTTTCGAAGACAATGCGGATATATACTGGGCGCGTGCTCGCGTGTTGGAACGGTTGAACTATGCAACAAGACTACTTCCTTCAAATGTAACGCCTACCCTCGGCCCGGATGGAACGGGCCTTGGCCATGTCTACTGGTACACCCTTGATGCTCCAGGATATGATCTTGGAGAGCTACGAGCCTTGCAAGATTGGTATGTGCGGTTCGGCCTTCAAACAGTCGAAGGTGTAAGTGAAGTCGCTTCCTTCGGAGGATATCAGAAACAATATCAGGTTGTGGTTGATCCGATGAAGCTTCGTTACCATGGAATAGCCTTGATGGACGTTGTAAACAAAATCAAAGAGAACAACAATGAAGTCGGAGGTCGAAAGTTTGAATTGTCTGACATCGGATACATTATTAAAACCACTGGCTACCTCAAAAATATAGATGAAATTGAAAACATCCCACTTAAAACGGTCAACACAACACCGATACGAATAAGGGACATCGGCACCGTTCAGATGGGAGGCGACTTACGCTTAGGAATCGTTGATGAAAATGGTGAAGGCGAAAAGGTAGGCGGAATAGTGATTATGCGCTATGGCGAAAATGCAAAAGAGGTTATAGACCGTGTCAAGACCAAAATCGAAGACATCAAAAAAGGTCTCCCGGAAGGAATAAATATTAAACCCGCCTATGACCGCTCTGACCTGATCAATGCTACCATTGATACTTTGAAAGAAGCGGTGACTGAAGAAATCATTGTAGTTGCTATCGTGCTGTTCATTTTTTTATTACACGTCAGGAGCGCACTGATAGTCGTGATCACAATACCTGTATCCGTTCTTTTTGCCTTCATACTGATGAAGTGGTTTGGAATTACTTCCAATATAATGTCGCTGGCTGGCGTGGCACTGGCGGTAGGCGATTTGGTCGATGCAGGAATTGTAATGGTGGAGAATGCAATGAAGACAATTGGTGGCGAAGCTGAAACAAATTGACAATGGAAGAGACGCGAATAGATAAGATTGAAAAGTCCTCGCAGTTGATTGGCAAAGCTGTGGTGAGCTCTATTCTCGTTACGCTCATCTCGTTTAGTCCGATTCTTTTTTTAACGGGTCAGGAACACAAACTCTTCTCTCCTCTTGTATGGACGAAGACATTTGCAATGATCGGTTCGGCATTGGTCGCAATCATGCTAGTCCCGGTTTTGATGGCCTTATTCCTAAAAGGAAAAGTCAGGCCTGAAAGCAAACATCCTATAAGTAAATTCCTTACGCGGATCTATGGACCGATCATAAAATGGTGTCTGAAATGGAAAAAGGTTACCCTCGGGCTCGCGCTTGCTTTGGTGCTTGGAAGTGTTCCACTCGTTATCAAACTTGGAACGGAATTCATGCCGTCATTGGATGAAGGCTCACTGTTATTCATGCCAGTCACGTTGCCGGATATTTCGAACAACGAAGCAAAACGTCTACTTCAAGTACAGGACAGGATAATCAAGTCAATACCCGAGGTTGAAAATGTTTTGGGAAAGGCAGGTCGTGCAAACACTGCAACAGATAACGCTCCCATCAGCATGATTGAAACAATAATCATACTCAAGCCTCAGCGAGAATGGCGTGACGGAATTACAAAGGACGATATCATCCGCGAGTTAAACAGTAAACTGGCTATCCCGGGAGTGATCAACAGTTACACTCAGCCAATCATTAACCGAATCAACATGCTGTCAACCGGGATCAGGACGGATGTTGGGATCAAGATCTATGGCCAGAGTCTTGATTCAATCAACATACTAGCCCATGAATTTAAAAAACAGCTCGAAGGCCTTGAGGGAGTTGCTGACCTGTATGTTGAACCAATTGTGGGCGGGAAATACATTGACATAAAGATTCGAAAGGAAGAAATAGGCCGATATGAATTGACCGTGGATGATATCAATATGTTCATTGAAACTGCACTGGGCGGAATGAACGCAACAACAACTATAGAAGCTCGTCAGCGCTTTCCTGTAAATGTGCGGTTCGCACAGGACTACCGTAATACAATTAATCAAATCAAGAATCTGCAGGTACAGACAAACAACCTCGGTCCTATTCCATTATCAGCTGTCGCAGAAGTTAGTGTTACTGAAGGGCCGCCAATGATTAATTCAGAGAACGCGATGCTCCGGGGTACTCTTCTTTTCAACGTCAGAGGCAGAGACATGGGAAGCACAGTTTCAGATGCAAAGGAACGCCTGGAGAAAGCTGTGAAGAACTTACCAAAGGGTTACTATCTGGATTGGAGCGGTCAGTACGAAAATCAAGTTCGGGCACAGGACAGGTTGATGGTGATCATCCCCATAGTTCTGATAATTATACTTGCGGTGCTGTACTTCACTTTCAATAATATGAGAGAAGTACTGATCGTGCTAAGTAGTATTCCTGTCGCACTGGTTGGCGGAGCATACTCCTTGCATTTCTTTGATGTCAATTTTTCGGTTGCCGTGGCAGTTGGCTTTATCGCATTGTTTGGTATCGCAGTCGAGACTGGCGTATTAATGCTGGTCTACCTGAACAACTCTCTCTACTTCAAAATAAAAAATCATACATCCGGCAAGGTTACAAACGAGATCATCGAAGACGCAGTGTACGAAGGTGCTGTTCAACGCCTTCGTCCCAAACTCATGACTGTGCTTGTGGACGTCATCGGATTAATGCCGGTACTCATCGCTACCGGAACTGGAAGCGATGTGATGAAACCGATTACTATTCCCTTTGTGTTTGGATTGTTGACGTCAACGCTGTTTGTGCTAATTGTGCTTCCAGTGATATATGCTTACGTCAGAGAGCGGGAATTGTGCAAAAGAGGTACCTTAGATCACAAACTACTTGAGGATTAAATTTATAGATCACTCAACGGATTACCCTCGTTTGTCATATCACTTTTCATATTAAACCTGATCTGCAAGAACTCGGCTATCGCTTCCAAATTTGGAATCCGTGATCTATTCTCCAATCCCCACGAATTCAAAACATTGATCGGATACTGTTGCAAAGCAATTGCCTTCATCGTATAAGAATCAATTGTAAACACTCTCTGGTGTACCCCTTACTTTTCCTACCCTTAAGAGGAGGTTAAAATTTCTTTAGGGATGTTTAGAGATGTTGAGGTATATTTAGGTAAATTCTTGTTACCATTTTGTAACTCACAGAACGCAAAGTACTGACGATCGTTGAAGGGCACATTTTGTATCGGCAAGTAGTTTGTAATCAAATATCTACCCGAATAACACCATTTAATTCATGGAGCTCCTGTACTCCTGTGGGGTCACGCCCGTATGTTGCTTAAATACCCTTGTAAAATGCTGCGGATATTTAAATCCAAGCTCATAAGCAATTTCACTAACTGACTTATCTCCATCGAAGATCTTCGACTTCGCTGCATCGATAAGTTTCAAGTGAATGTATTCGTTCGCTGACTTACCGGTTTCTTTTTTAATAAGGTCGCCAAAATAATTAGCGGAGAGATTCAGTTCATTCGCACAGTATGCGACCGATGGCAATCCAACTTCCTGTGGTTTGTCGGATGCAAAGAATTCATTGAGGAGTGTCTCAAATCGCTCCAGTATTCCTTTATTAACGTTGTCACGAGTAATGAACTGGCGATCGTAAAAACGAACACAGTAGTTTAAAAATAATTCAATGTTTGATGCAATGAGCGTCTTGCTATACTTATCAACTCCGTGTTCTAATTCAAATTGAATTTTTGAAAAACAATCCAAAATGATTTGTCTTTCACGCTCTGACAAGTGAAGCGCTTCGTTTGTTGTATATGAAAAGAACGAGTAGTCATTCATGTGACGTCCGAGAGAGGTGCCGTGAATAAAGTCGGCATGAAATATCAACGCTCGGCCTTGAGGCTGGTAAAACTCGTCACCGTGTGAACCGATTACCTGCCCAGGAGCTAAAAAGACAAGTGTGCCCTCTTCATAGTCGTAGTTACTGATACCGTACTTCAGATCACCACATTTAATCTCTTTGAGGAATACAACATAAAATCCATAGCTCATTTTTCTCAGCTGCCTTGGGGCCGCTTTTGAAAGATCAACAACGCTTACAAGCGGATGCAGGGTTTCGTTCCTGTTGAAGGCATTGTACTGGCTGACTGTATCAAATTTCAAAATCTCTTCCATAGCCGGCTTTCATTTTTCTAATCAAAATTACGTGTTGTAAAGCCCTTTTCGACACCGGCAGGCACTAATCAGTAAAATTGGTAGGTAAACCAGTAATCCGTATAAGTCCCCTGGCCTGGCATTATAACACCTTTGTAGCGTAAAAAATCGCAATGGCATGAGGCAACTAGGGAAAAGCGGCTTGGAAGTATCGGCAATCGGTCTTGGCTGTATGGGCTTAAGTTTTGGATACGGGCCTGCAACTGACAAGCAAGAAGGAATAAGGTTGATTAGAAGGGCGTATGAGCTTGGTGTAAATTTCTTTGATTCAGCTGAAGCTTATGGACCATTTACTAACGAGGAACTGCTGGGCGAAGCAGTTCAATCATTCCGCGATGAAGTAGTGTTGGCAACGAAATTCGGTTTCAAAGGTGGCAACTCCACAGCAGGTTTGGATAGCAGACCTGAAAATATCAGAGCGGTTGCCGAGGCGTCATTAAAAAGGCTGAAGACAGACAGGATCGATTTATTTTATCAGCACCGTGTTGATCCTAATGTTCCTATCGAGGATGTGGCTGGGACTGTGAAAGAACTCATAGCCGAAGGAAAAGTAAAGTATTTCGGTTTATCCGAAGCCGGAGTCCAAAGTATTCGCAGAGCACATGCAATTCTCCCAGTGGCAGCTCTTCAAAGTGAATATTCACTGTGGTGGAGAGAACCTGAACACGAAATTTTCCCAACCATTGAAGAACTGGGAATTGGTTTTGTTCCATTCAGTCCCCTTGGCAAAGGCTTCCTTACGGGAGCAATTAACTCTAACACACAATTTGATAAAACAGATTTTCGAAACATAGTACCACGCTTTAACGAGGACAATCGAAAAGCAAATCAGGTTGTTGTCGACAAAGTAGCTGAGTTTGCAAAGAAGAAGAACTCTTCATCAGCGCAGGTTGCACTTGCCTGGGTGCTCGCACAAAAACCATGGATCGTACCGATTCCTGGCACAACAAAAATTCATCGTTTGGAGGAAAACCTGAAAGCCGGACAACTCACATTGTCAAATGACGATTTGGATGAAATCGAACGCGCATTCTCACAGATTGAAATTCAGGGCGCGCGATATCCACAACATTTGCAGTCAAGAGTTGATCGTTAAACTTAAAGAAGAAAAAATGAGGTATTTAATAATAATGACACTAGCAATTACAGCAAGTATCAACACGATCGCTGCTCAAACGAATCAAAATAATCCGAAACAAAACCCGTACACCTTGGTGTATGAGGGAGCGATTACAGAGAATGTCAAAGGTAAAGTGAATATACATCCAGTGAGTTATAAACTTAACGGAATTGATATCGCTGCGAATGTTTACACTCCTGCCAATTATGACCCAACGAAAAAATATGGGGCAATAGTAGTGGCTCATCCAAACGGTGGTGTAAAAGAGCAGGCTTCTGGACTTTATGCTCAGCGTTTGGCCGAATCAGGCTTCATAACAATCGCCGCGGATGCAGCCTACCAAGGTGCAAGCGGTGGAGAACCGCGACATACCGACAAGCCTGCCTTCCGCATTGACGACATACGCGGTATGGCTGATTTCATTACGGGTTATGCAGGTGTTGACGCGAACCGTCTTGGTGTGCTCGGGATTTGTGGTGGTGGTGGCTATACACTTAAAGCTGCGCAGTCGGACAAGAGGTTTAAGGCAGTCTCAACGTTGAGCATGTTCAACTCAGGAGAAGTAAGGCGTAATGGATTTCAAAATTCACAGATAGCCACAATTCAGGAGCGCTTGAAGAAAGCATCAGAGGCACGTGCACAACAAGCAGCGGGTGGTGAAATTATTTACGCAGGGGTGGCCAGTATTACAGACGAAGAAATAGCAAAAACTCCAACTGATCTATATCGAGAGGGATATCAGTATTACTACAGGACGCATGCGCATCCAAACTCAACTTTTTTGTATACCATGAGCAGCTTGTTGGATTTGATGACTTGGGATGCAACTACAAATATGGATTTATTGACTCAGCCTCTTTTGATGATTGCGGGAAGCAAGGCCGATACAAAATATATGACAGATGATGCATTCAGCAAAGCAACGAATGCCAAGAGCAAGGAGCTTTTTATTCTTGAAGGCGGAACACATATACAAAGTTATTGGAAGAAAGAATATGTGGACAAGGCGATCAATAAACTGACAGATTTCTTCAATAAGAATTTTGAGTCTGAAACGGCAAAGTAATCCACCATGAAAAAAAGCATTCTTACTATGGTTATACTTTGTGTCGCAATTCTTTCATCGTGCGCTCAACAGCGCGGTGTTGAATCATCTGACACGAACAGCACTTTTCCAAAAGGAAACAAGATCAATAGTAGCAACTTTCAGGGAACTGCTTATCTCCAACCTCTGATGGAAGCAGATAGCCTCAATCCTATCTCTGTAGGAAATGTCACATTTGAAGCTGGTGCCCACACCAAATGGCATAAGCACCCTGGAGGTCAAATTCTTTTAGTGATGTATGGCGTTGGATATTACCAGGAGGAAGGCCAGGAAAAAAAGATACTTCACAAAGGTGATGTAATTAAATGCCCTGCAAATGTACCGCACTGGCATGGAGCGAGTCCAGAGAGTGTATTTTCTCATGTCGCGATTACAAATCGTCATCTAGGCGATACTGTTTGGCTGAGTGAAGTCACAGACGCAGAATATAAAAAGTAATTCGAGCTACTGAGGCTCAAACTATAATCAATATGAAGTATAACAGATATACACTAGTAGTACTTGCAACAATAATATTGTCCTCATTCTCTGTTGACGCTCAAAAGAAACAAGCAATCGTTATACAGGATCAAGGCAGTTTCGCTGTGGGAGGATCTGTCGTTACCGCGCCAGGAACATTTGACCCGATCAAACATGGAGCATTCAATCCTGCAAACCAAAGCTCAGAAGGTCAAACATTGCATGGAGACCATGCCTATGTGTTTTATCAGATTCCTGATAAAGCGAGGAAACTTCCGTTGGTGATGTGGCATGGTTACGGACAATTTTCAAAAACATGGGAGACAACTCCTGATGGTCGCGAAGGATATCAAAACATATTTCTGCGACAACGCTTTCCAGTTTATCTCATTGATCAACCCAGACGTGGTCGTGCTGCGCGCGGAACTGTAGGTGGAACAATCGCTGCAGCGCCAGAAGATCAATTGTGGTTCGGAATATTCCGTTTAGGTGTTGGCAATGAGTTTTACCCTGGTGTCCAATTCTCAAAAGATCCTGAAGCACTTAATCAGTATTTCCGGCAGATGACTCCAAACATTGGGCCCATCGATATTGAAGTAAATACAAAGGCAGTATCTGCATTGTTCGACAAAATAGGAGAAGGAATTCTTGTTACACATTCGCACAGTGGTGGCCAAGGTTGGATGACAGCAGTTAAAAACAAGAATATAAAAGCAATTGTGTCTTATGAGCCCGCAAGTAATTTTTTATTCCCGGAAGGACAAGTACCGGAAACGATCACGTATGCGGGTGGAAGTCTTAGGGCAGTTGGTGTTCCCATGGCAGATTTCATGAAGCTAACCAAAATCCCAATTGTAATTTACTACGGTGATAATATCCCATCGCAGCCTGTTGAAAATCCAGGCCAGGAACAATGGCGTGCAGCTCTCACGATGGCTAAACGATGGGCCGAAACAGTAAACAAACTCGGTGGTGATGTTACGGTTGTTCACCTTCCTGAAATCGGTATAAAAGGCAACACGCATTTTCCATTTTCTGACTTAAACAACGTGGAAATAGCAGGACTTATGTCGAATTGGCTAAAAGATAAAGGACTCGATAAATAAAACTAATCAAGATTATGAAACACATATTTTATATCACGCTTTTACTATGCTGTATAACCTTTAATGGTATCGCACAGGATGGCGATATTTTTCCTAAAGGAGAAAAAGCAGCAAATGTCCACCATGTAGGAAATGTATGGTTGAATGAATTAAGCCCGGCAGATCAGGTCTTCACATATAGTACTTCTGTCGCCACGTTCGACCCTGGCGCCAGACTCGATTGGCACAGTCATCCAGGTGGGCAAATTCTGCTCATTACGCAAGGCGTTGGATACTATCAGGAAAAAGGAAAGTCAAAACAAACAGTACGCAAAGGTGATGTAGTTAAATGCCAGCCCGGTGTTGAGCATTGGCATGGTGCTACACCTGAAAACGGGGTAACGTACATAGCGACCTCTCCCACCCAAAATGGCAAAACGGTTTGGTTAAAAAGAGTGACTGATGAAGAGTACGGTTCAGGCTCATCCACTGCTTCAAAGGGTACATCATACTCAAATAGTCAAGAGAAGGATGTGCTTGCACTTTCAAAGGACAAGTGGACATGGATGGCAGACAAAAATATTGACAAGCTAAAAGATCTTTTTGATGACAAATCTGTCTTCGTCCACATGGGCGGCTCCTGGGGAAAACAACAAGAACTTGACGTAATCAAAAGCGGAGGTATTCATTACAAAAAAGCCGATGTGCATGAAGCGTCAGTGCAGATCATTGGCAACACGGCAATCGTACTAAATAGCATCACGCTACTTGCAGTCGTAGGCGGAAACGAAGTGACAAATCCTTTCATTGTAACAGAAGTGTATACAATGGAAAATGGAAAGTGGAAAATGGGATCATTGTCCTTTACCAAAACAATGGGGCCGGGAAGTGATCAACCTAAAAAGTAATCCGGATTAAATACAACACTTTGAAGCTGCTTACAATAATCTTTGCTTTCATCACCATCGGCTGTTCCTCGCAGGACAGCGCTACGGAACCAAAGCGTGATGTCGCCAATAGGTCGGGCAAAGTTCTTATTGTTTACTTATCACGTACTAACAATACGAAAGCGATTGCCAAGATCATTCATGAAAAGGTTGGAGGAGATCTTGTCGCATTGGAGTTGGTAAATCCGTATCCTGATGACTACAAGACTACAGTGGCACAGGTGGCCAAAGAAAATGAAACCGGGTTTCTCCCACCATTGAAAACCAAAATCGACAACATTCAAAACTATGCTGTTGTGTTTGTGGGTTTTCCAACGTGGGGTATGCAGTTACCCCCGCCTATGAAAAGCTTTCTGAAACAGTATGACCTCAGGGGAAAAACAGTTGTTCCTTTTAACACGAATGGTGGCTACGGCATTGGAAGCACCTTCAGCACTGTAAAAGAGTTATGTCGAAATAGCCAGGTCGTTGAAGGATTCTCTGTCAAAGGTGGAGTCGAAAGAGATGGAATTCTTTTCGTGATGGAAGGCGAAAAGGAAAAGGAAGCACGGCTTGGGATTGAAAAGTGGTTGGAAAAGATCAAGATCATCAAATAGCACAATCAAGCCGATCTGCAATGAGAAAATTTAGAACATATCTGATAGCGATACTTTCAATGCTGGTATATCAAGCGGGACAAGCACAAGATCAGCCGGCAATAAAAACACTTTCAGATAAACAGAAGGGCATTGTGCAAATGGCAGCCTTTACTGCCAAAGGTGATCTGGAAAAGCTTAAGGTTGCCATCAACAAGAGTTTAGATGCCGGAATGACTATAAACGAGTGCAAAGAAGTTTTCCTTCATACATATGCTTATTGCGGTTTTCCAAGAAGTATACAAGGGCTTAACACATTAATCGCAGCCCTTGATGAGAGGAAAGCCAAAGGAATCAATGACAATGTCGGAAGAGAAGCAACTCCCGTAAATGATACAAGCAAATATGAGACTGGATGGAAAAACCTAGCCAGGCTTGGAGGACGGTCCACGGATGGCCCAATTGAAAAACCAACATCGGGTTATGGAGCGTTCAGTCCTGAGATCGACAGATTCTTGAAGGAGCATCTGTTCGCAGACCTTTTCTCGCGTGACCTCTTGACCTATGCTGAGCGTGAGTTGACAACCATATCTGTATTAATAGCGCTAGGTAAAGGAGTTGAACCTATGCTCAGCTCACATCTTGGCTTAACGCTCAAGCAAGGCATTAGTAAAAATCAAATCGAAGAGGTGTGTGCATTGATTGAAAAATCAGTTAGCAAGGCAGATGCTGATGCTGCCAGGAAAGTATTTTCAGAAATGTCGTCTCGATAGCGAGACACAATAGTTAGGAATGATTAAGGAAACGAGATGAAAAAGAATAGTGAAAATTTGAACTCATTGGCTGATAGATCCACAACGTCTACCGTGAAACTGAATAACGGGGTTGAGATGCCAATTCTGGGCTTTGGGGTATTTCAGGTACCAGACCCAAAGGAATGTGAGCGAAGTGTTTTTGACGCTATAGAAACTGGGTATCGGTTGATTGATACAGCAGCAGCATATATGAATGAAGAAGCTGTTGGTAACGCGATTAAAAAAAGCTCAGTGCCTCGCGAAGAACTGTTCATCACAACAAAGCTTTGGATTCAAGACGCAGGACATGATGCAACAAAAAAGGCGTTCGAACGCTCATTAAAGAAACTTCAACTTGACTATCTCGACCTGTACTTGATTCATCAGCCATATGGTGATGTTCACGGGTCATGGCGAGCAATGGAAGAACTTAATCGACAGGGGAAAGTACGCGCCATTGGGGTAAGTAATTTCCAGCCTGATAGAGTGATGGATCTTATTTCATTCAATGAGATTGTTCCAGCAGTAAATCAGATTGAAACCCACCCATTCCACCAGCAAATTGAGGCACAAAAATTCTTGCAGGAGAATGGAATTCAACATCAATCGTGGGGCCCATTTGCAGAAGGTAAGAACGATATTTTTATAAATGAGACACTATCATCAATTGGTAAGAAATACAACAAGTCTATCGCACAGGTTGTTCTCCGCTGGCTCACACAACGCGGAATTGTTGCAATTCCAAAATCTGTGCGTAAGGAAAGAATGGAGGAGAATTTCAACGTCTTCGACTTTCAACTCAGTATTGAAGATATCGAGATGATTGAACGCCTTGATCTAAAGACCAGCGCATTCTTTGATCATCGCGATCCTGCAATTATCAAATGGCTAGCTAGCAGAAAACTTGACTTACAGTAACTACCAACAAACCATAAAATGAAAAAACTATTCATCGGAATTACCGCACTGTTTTTCATTACCACCTCATATGCACAGCAAACCGCTGGCCCAGAAGTACGCACAAAATCAGGAGTTGTGCGTGGAGGCACTGAAGAAGACGTATCATACTTCAAAGGGATTCCCTACGCAGCACCTCCCGTTGGTGCAAACCGTTGGCGACCGCCTCAACCGGTAACTCCATGGAAAGACGTTCGTGATGCAACCAAAGACTGTGCTGATTGCCCGCAACGTGCCTGGCCGGGTTCTACATCCGTACAGTCTGAAGATTGTCTGTTTTTAAATGTATGGGCACCATCTTCCATTGAAAAGAAATCGAAATTACCTGTGATGTTTTGGATTCATGGCGGTGGATTCACTGGTGGTAGTGGTTCCGGTCCTGGCGCGTCTGGAAAAGCTTTTGCAAAACAAGGGGTTATCCTCGTAACAATTAACTACAGACTGGGACGACTTGGACATTTTGCTTTTCCTGCTTTAAGCAAAGAAAATCCAGATGAATATAAAGGCAGCTATGCTTTTATGGATCAGATTGCTGCGCTTAAGTGGGTTAAGGAAAACATTGCTGCCTTCGGAGGCGATCCTAACAACGTGACCATTTTTGGTTTTTCAGCTGGGGGAGTCGCCGTTCATTCACTCTTGACTATTCCCGCAGCAAAAGGTCTTTTTCATAAAGCAATTGGTCATTCAAGTGGCGGACGCGATGGCGTCCTAACGGGTAGGCCGATCAATACGGATAATGCCGATCCGCTTTACACACTTTCAGCAGAAACAATCGGGACAAATTTTGCGCGCAGACACAAGATTCAAAGTACCGATGCGGATGCGTTAGCTAAACTTCGTGCATTGAGCGTACAACAAATTGTAGATGGCGGACAGGAAAACGATAGCACTGGCGTCAGAACCTATTCAGGTCCAATTCTCGATGGAAAGCTAGTAGTGGAAACTTCGGAAAGTGCATACAATGCAGGAAGGTTTCCGAGTGTTCCGCTGATGATCGGTAATTGTAGTGCTGAAATTGGTGGGGCATTTGTTAGCACTGCGACAACGAAAGAGGCACTGTTTTCTCTCTTTGGAGAGAATGAAGCTGAAGCGAAACCCGCATACGATCCTAATGGGAACAAAGAGTTCGCAGAAGTCCAGACGATGTTCAACACAGATTGGGTGTGGGCCGAACCAGCACGCATGACTGCCAGAGCATTCACCAAGAAACGCGCTCCAGCTTACGTGTTTCAATTCGGTTATGTACCGGTTGCAGCGAGAGAAAGAGCCCGTTACGGTGCAGGTCACGGATCTGATATCGCATTTGCCTTTAATACGCTCAATGCAAGATGGGGAGCTCCTGCAGAACCTACCGCGGAAGAAAAAGAGTTAGCCAGAATCATGAATACATATTGGGTGAACTTCGCGAAGACAGGAAATCCAAATGGATCTGGCTTACCTGTATGGCCAATCTACGATACTAAGAAAGAAGAAATACTCGATATTGATTTGGATGGCAAAATTGTAGCGAAACCAGATCCAAGGAAAGCAAGACTGGACGTCATTGAAAAGGCATTTAAGAACCGGGAAAAAATCCAGGCACGCGGCATTTGATTTCGTAACTTATAAACACATTAAACACAATAGCCATGGCGACAATTAACCTAAACATTAACGGTAAATCGCAGGTAGTGGACGTTGACCCGAAAACTCCTCTCCTATGGGTACTTCGTGAGCACCTCAATCTCGTGGGTACCAAGTACGGATGTGGTATCGCACAATGCGGGGCATGTACTGTTCACCTTGAAGGAAATGCTGTGCGCTCATGTTCAGTGCCTGTATCAACCGTGTCGAATAAAAAAATTACGACTATCGAAGGTCTTTCGGAGAATGGTGATCACCCTGTGCAGAAGGCGTGGTTAGAGCATGATGTATCACAGTGCGGCTATTGTCAAACAGGACAGATCATGTCCGCTGTTGCCCTGTTAAAATCAAATCCAGCTCCGACTGATGCGCAAATCGAGACTGCGATGTCAGGCAATATTTGTCGGTGCGGTACCTATCTGCGCATAAAAGATGCGATCAGATCAGTGAATACACAAAGATAAAATTGATCGACTCACCATAATCTAACAATGTGAAAATGGAAAAGATTAAAACATCACAAAGCAGACGATCATTTTTAAAATCGTCAATGCTAGCAGGCGGTGGCCTCATGATTAGTTTTAGCGGATTGGGAAAATTGGTTTCATCCGAGAACATCGATCTGAAAAATGTCGCAGATGAATGGAATGAGATAACAGGATATATTAAAATAACCCCCGACAATATTATTAAGATACTGAACCCTAATCCTGAGTTCGGACAAAATGTGATGACATCGCTTCCGATGATTGTCGCTGAAGAGTTGGACGTGGATTGGAAAAAAGTTATCGTGGAAATGGGCCCACATGACAATGTTAAGCTCGGGCCTCAGTTTACAGGAGGAAGCAATTCCGTAAGGATGTATTGGAAACCTCTGCGTGAGGCGGGTGCAGCAGCACGACAAATGTTGAGAGATGCAGCTGCGCAAACTTGGAGCGTGCCTGTTGATGAGGTAACAACAAAGGCTGGATTACTCTACCATGAAAAAAGTGGTAAGTCGGGAACATATGGCGAGTTCGCATCGAAAGCTGCGGCTAATCCAATACCGAAAGGGATAAAACTAAAAGATGTCAAGAGTTTCAACGTTGTGGGGAGCTCAAGTCGAAATGTAGAGGGTTCAAAAATTGTAACTGGCAAACCACTTTTTGGAATAGACAGCAAGGTTGACGGGATGCTTATTGCTATGATTGAACATCCACCGGCATTCGGTAAGAAACTTAAATCTTTCGATGCATCCGAAACCTTGAAGATGCCCGGTATTAAAGATGTGTTTACCATAAAATTGTACGAAGATGGTTTCGAACAGGGCGGCTTTGATACACGGACTTTTAACGACCTGTTAGTAGTCGTAGGAAACACGACATGGGAAGTAATGAGCGCCCGGAAAAAATTGAAAGTCACTTGGGAGCAGATCACCGAATCGAAAGAAACTGTTGCAGGTTTCAGAGGCAAAACTGAAGTCGTTATTCCTGCTGAGCTTGAGACTACCAGCGCGCAGCTGGCAAAGATGGTTGAATTCGCTAAGAAACCCGCGCAACAATTACGCAGAGACGGAGATCCCGAAACAGCATTCGCCAAGGCAGCACAAGTTTTAGAACGCACATATACCGCTCCGTTTTTAGCACACAACTGCATGGAGCCTATGAATTTCTTTGCTCATGTTACAGATGAAAAAGCGTTATTCATTGGCCCGCACCAGGCACCAGGTTGGATAGAACCTACTCTATCGAAAGTGTTAAATATGCCTGCCGATAAAATAGAAATTCAAATGACGCGTATGGGCGGAGGCTTTGGTCTTCGAGCATATGGACATTACATGACGGAGGCTGCGCTAATTTCGAGAAAGATGAAAGCTCCGATTAAACTGGTTTACAGCCGCGAAGACGATATGACTTACGGCATCTATCGTCCAATGTATACGGCTACTTATCGCGCAGCATTGGATGCTAACAAGAACCTGATTGCATTCCATGTAAAAGGTGGCGGAATACCTGAACATCCAATTCATGCAAATCGCTTTCCTGCTGGTGCTGTTGATAATTATCTCGCTGAAGGTTGGGCAATACCATCAAACATAACCATCGGAGCATTCCGAGCTCCTCGATCAAATTTCAATGCTGCAGCAGAGCAGTCGTTCTTAGACGAGTTAGCGGAGACAATGGGGAAAGATCCAATAGATCTTCGTCTTGAACTTTTAAAGCGCGCCAAGGAAAACCCTGTTGGGAAGAACAACGAATACGATGCAGACCGATATGCAGGTGTTCTGAAGCTCGTAAGAGAAAAATCAGGATGGAATAATTCTGAAAGCAAAAAATACAGTCGCGGAGTTGCTGCTTATTTCTGCCATAACTCTTATGCAGCGCACGTTGTAGATGTCGTGAAAAAAGATGGCCAACCGTATGTCGAACAAGTTTTTAGTGCGATTGATTGTGGCGTGGTGATAAATCCTGATGCTGCTGTAAATATGGTTCAAGGCGCTGTTGTTGATGGAATAGGAAATGCTCTCTATGGAGGCCTGACCCACAAAGACGGTGCTCCCGAACAAAACAATTTCAATCGCTACAGAATGATCCGACACAAAGAAGCTCCTAAAAAGATTGATGTCAGTTTTGTAAAAAGTGATACTGACCCAACCGGATTAGGCGAACCTCCTTTTCCACCAGTCTTCGCTGCTGTTGCTAATGCGTTGTATAAAGCGACAGGGAAGCGTTACTATGATCAGCCGTTTGGAAAACATGTTGAGATAAATTCGCCTCGGATGTAATATCAAAAAGCAAAGATCGACTGCGATGATTTGCGCTGTAGTTCTTTGCTTTTACTCCGCTAACTTTGACAGTCTCCTCTTGCACCTGCCTTTACTTCGACTGACCGAACGCAGGTAAGCGACAGGAAGAGATTAACACGTTTTTTCCCTTGGCAGCACTGCATTAATCTCATGCATTGTTAGTTATACCTTCTCTATTCAGTAAAGCAACAATTCCTTTCTGCACGCTCTCTTTGAAATCTACCAGCAGATTAAGATTGTTACCTCTCCAAAGCGTTTTATTTGCCAGAAGTTCCGGCAACGATGATTCAATGCCGGCCTGCCATGCATTTTGAAATATTTCTTTTACTGCCTGATTGTCTTGTATCGGAATTGATTGCTCATGGTATTGTCCACGATAGAACACGATTAATGCTGCCAAAGCTTGTGCAATGCGTGGAGGTGTTTTACCGGTTCGTTTAAAATACTCAAGAAGCGTTGGCAGTAATCGCACATTGAACTTATCAATTGAATTCAAAGCAATGGAAGAGAGCTGATGATCCAGGAAAGGATTTTTTAAACGGTCCATCACTTCAACTGAGAAGGATTTAAGTTCATCAACAGGCTGCGGCAACGTGGGAATGATCTCCTCGTCAATAAGCGCTGTCACGAACCGTTCGATGTCCTTATCGTGCAATGCTTCCCGTACAGTTCTGAATCCACGCAGGTAACTATAGGCCATCATCGCAGTATGCGCGCCATTGAGAATGCGTACTTTTCTCAGGCGATAGTTACTTATATCTTCTACAAACTTTACCGGCAGGTTAGCGACCTCCGCGGGAAATAACGCACGCACAAAATCCGGAGCTTGTATAGCCAGAAATGAGTATGGCTCCACCATCACGGCCGCGTTATCTTTATAGCCGGTTCTTTCCTTTACTTCCTCTCCCACTGTTGAAGAAAATCCGGGAACGATCCTGTCAACAAGCGTATTACAAAAAATATTTTCGTCACGTATCCACTGTTTAAAATCATCCGACAAAAGCCAGGATGATGCATACTTCAATACAACTTCACGTAGCATATCACCATTACGCTCTATTAACTCGCAGGGAATGACAATTATTCCTTTAAGCTTTTTATTAAAGCGTTCCCACAGCAAACGCGTAAGCTTACCGGGGAAAGTTGTAGAAATTGAATCCTCACGAAATGGTTCATCTATATACGTAATTCCACTTTCGGTTGTATTGGAAATTACAAATTCTACTGTAGGCAAACTGGCGAGTGTAACAAATCCTTCGAAGTCATTATTGGCCTGTAAGGTTCCTTCAACACACGTAATTAACCGGATCTCCGATACTGTTTCGCCTTTACTTAAGCCCTTCACCAGTACGTGATATAAACCGTCCTGTCGATTGATTGCATTGTCCGAAGAACTTACCGATTGAATAATCCTGACATTACCATTAAAGGATGTAAGGTCGTTCATGATGTCGATCATGTAGTCTGCAAATCCCCGCAGGAAATTTCCGCTACCGAATTGAATAACTTTTATCGGGCGACTATTTATTTTAAGTGTCGTACGTGTTAATCTATTACTCATCTAATTGATTTTCAATTTAACATTCTGCCTGTATCGAGCTATGTGTTTTACTACATCAAAAGACATCGTAAACCATCTACATTCCCGTACCAGGAATTTACTTTGGTAATTACAATACGTTAGAGGATGAAAGAAGAAACTACGATAGGAAAAATTTAGTCATTGACGAATTAACACTACAGCCGGGAAAAACTTCCTCTCTTCTTGCCAGAGTAATTTGTAGCATTCATCACCTCCACGGTATTCGACTTGCTCGTATGCAGGTACTAAAAAAATGTTGTTTGGTTGTTCCGTTGCAAATTTATGCTTCGACAAAGTTTTGCAATTGACACAAACCGACTTTGTTTTTCCTAAATCCGACTTTTAGATTCGAACTGACTTTAAAAGGCTGGGAACAAAATGAATGATTGAGCAACCAATATATACTGTAGCAAGACGTTAAACATGCTGCCTTCACCCATTTCCAGTATACCTATTTTAGGAGCGAAGTGTATTTTTCATTAAAGAAAGTAGAATTTCCGTAGCGAAATCACCAACGGAGGCAAATTTATCCGAACAAATATCCGATACATCATTGAATATACCTATACGATGTACATGCCTATCTGGTTTATCATGGGGTATAGATAACATGGCAAGTACCGAGCCTATATATATAATACCATCGGGGCTTCGTGGCGCAACGGTTACATCTCCCAATAATTTACTTTTTGGTTGTATCGTAAAACGACAGTCACGGTTTTCATTTTCTGCAAGAGCGGCTTGACATCCAAAGGAAGCCTCCTCGATACCAGGTACACTAGCGTGCTCCGGTGTCAAAACTATATTTTTACAGCCTTTGTCTAAAAGGTACCTGGCAAATTCGCGCGCTATAATTACAGTTTCATTTGCATCCTTTCGTAATGTTGCCCTTTCAATAATTACAGCAGGACTTCCAGGATGCAGTATAGGGGGATCGAAGGATTTGTTATCGGTATTGCAGATCAGTATTCCGTCTACCCTGTGATGGTTTAAATGTTCGATCGCGGAGCTATATGCCACTTCATCTTCCAGTGTTTGTGTTACAATAAGGCTATAACCGTTTCTGCGTGCCACGTGCTCAGCAGCTGAAATAAAGCAGGAAGCTATGGCTGTGTTTAACCGATGTACCACTGCGCCCAGCATTCCTGTATGCTGGCTTCTCAACCTGCTGGCAAAGACGTTTTGCCTGTATCCCATTTGTCTGGCGGTTGCCAGAATCCTTTTGCGCGTCTCTTTGTGTACCAGGGGAACTCCGCTCAATGCGCGGCTCACCGTAGAAGACGATATACCTAAGGCCGCTGCAATGTCATAGATTGTTACCTCATTTTTTGCCTGCATTTTTTTTCACATTACTTGTTACTATATATAGCCTGTCGGGCATTTAACGGAGCTTTGCTAAATCAACAGAAGTCCTCGCGTACGAAACGTGCGAAAAAAACTTATCTAATATCACTTTGGAGTGTTGATGCGGAAGAAGTCAAAGTCAACAAAGCCACCGGTATATTGGGAAGCGTAGTTAAACAATGCAAATCTATAGCCCATAAAATGCGGTATAGTATATGCCATTCGTAGCGTAGAACCTATGGGTGTCCACGTGATACCATCTATGCTATAGAAAAAACTTGCTATATCCTTTCGTTCCGTAAAGTCACATTGAGTCTTTAGATATATAGTATTTTTAACGAAGGGCACCGATGCTATTTCAACCGGTCTGCCGGATTCAGCTGTTACCATTACAATATGTTTCGTTCCGTTGGGCCCCTTTCTCACACCAACCTGTCCATATTTACTTTGCAGTAATGCTAACCCGGCAAAATCACCTTCCTTCATGTGCGTCACATCGATGAATGTTTCGGCTATACATTGCGGTCCGATGGTTCGCTGTGTGAGTGTATTGCGCGCAAGTAAAAAACTAGTATCTATACGGGCCGTTGTAAGGCGCAGATGCCCGGGTCGTGCTGACAGGGACCAGTGTTTATTATCCGGATGGTGATTCCATTGCCACGCTAACGGCAGCATACGATCACCCTTCTTTCGAGAAAATTCATCCGGGGCAACTATACCGGGGATATACCCTTGACCCGGAGGCAGGGCAAGTATATCAGGAACCTTTCCATCATCACCCAACACGGGCCAACCTTCGCTCCACGACACAGGGACGAGATAAGGAATTCTGCCCACCGCGCCATAGTCACGGAACAAGTATGCATACCAACTTCCATCCGGAGAATCGATTACTCCACCTTGCGCCACACCCTTGTCCTGTAACACTACGCGACCTTCGTACGGTCCGGTTATTTTATCGGCACGGTGTACAATAACGGTACGCATACCCTCCCTGGGCCAGGCTATATTAAACAGGTAGTATTTGCCATTCACTTTAAACAATTGCGATCCCTCGGCAGGTAAGCCTATATTGTTTCCTGCCGGTGCACTTGCATTGCTGATGATTACGGTTTCAGAAGCACCGGGCTTTTTTCCGGATGCATCTGCGTTAAGCTCCACGAGCTTTATTGTTCCTGAACCATAGAGCATATAGGTCTTCCCGTCATCGTCAAAGAACAACGAGTGGTCGTGATAAGCCGGAGAAAAAGAAACTACCTTCCACTTTCCTGCCTCAATATCGTCTGTACTATATATATAGGTCCTGCCGGTAGTCTGTGCAAATGTACTTACATAATATACTCCCTGGTGATACCGTATACTGCTGGCCCACGAACCGCGTCCATAAGCGCTTTTGCCGTTGGTCAGATTTAGTTCATCAATGTTTGCAAGTGTATCATACGCATAGCTCACCAGGCGCCAGTTCACAAGATCGTTGGATTTCATGATCGGCACACCCGGCATCATGTGCATGGTGGTACTACTCATATAGTATGCATCGGCTACACGCACGATAGACATATCCGGAACATCTGCAAAAATGATCGGGTTACGAGCATGTGTGTCTTGAGCTGATGACATTGTAATGAAGCCAAGACAAAAAATAATATTGACAGTCAGCACCAGTCTGGCACTAAACTCTTTTAAACAGGCTTTCATATATACATCTTCATGTTATAATCTGGCGATTGAATTGTTAATACTTTTACCTAATTATAGTATATATACCCTATTTATACATCGGATCGTTGCCACGATAATACAGGTTCTTAAAAACAGCTTCATTTGTCGTTGGCTTTCCAGATGATGTAGCATACATCGCAAATACACATCCGATGAATCCACCTGCAACCCGTGTACTCAGAAATGTGGCATCAAGGTTATCTTTCACCAATGTCCACTGGCGCGACTTTGATGCGAAGTAGAAGTCGTAGAAATTACCACGCGCATCGATGCGAAATTTCACGGGACTAACACCATCATCGAGTGACACTTGCGTAAGTAAGTCCATTCGCTCTGCTTCGGGATTACTTTTATAAAGTTGAACGAAAGGCTTTCCTTGCTCTGTCGATTTACACAGATAATAGAAATGCTTTTCATCCTGGAAAATTATTAGTCCTGCTTTTTCGTTGTCTGCCTTTGCCGGGAAGGTAACTTCAGTTTCAGTTTGACAATACAGATGCTGCTGACGTTTTCCTATAAAGGATGCGTGACCGGATTCCATACAAGTTTCAGGCGCAAGTTTCAGGACAAGCCCTATATTTGGGTCTAAGCGAAAGCGAGTACTATCGCAGGTTCTCAAAAACAACATGGAAGGGTCAAGCTGCTTATTGAAAAGCATCTCGTGTTCAAAATTTCCACTCTGCGGCCGTGTATCTTTTTGCTTTACTTCGGCATAGGGCACCTCGTAATAGTATCGGACTTCCTTGCCCTGCAGATCTACCACGGGCCAGTCATCTCTCCACCTTACAGGGGCTATAAATGTCTCTCTTCCCGTATTGTAAAAATCACCAGCATACGGTCGCACCGCGAGAAATATAGCGTAGGTATTACCATCAGGCCCCTCTACAAACTGGGCGTGCCCGGCTGAAGTAACGGGATGTTTCCGATCATGCGGCAGATCACGTTGCGTGAGGATCGGATTGAGTTCATAGGGAACAAATGGTCCTTGCATCGACCGTGATCGGAAGACTACCTGGGAGTGATTCACGGAAGTGCCTCCTTCCGCTGCATACAGATAATACCAGCCATTCCTTTTTATAAAATGCGGGCCTTCAATCCATACTGGCTTTTTATTTAAGTCCACTCCCCCATTCACCAGAATTTGTTCTTTTCCAGTCACCTTCAAACTCGTATGATCAAATTCATACATCCGAATCGTGCGATGACCGGGATATAGCGGTTTATTGTCAGGAGCATCGCTGTTGTAAACT
The DNA here is from genome assembly GCF_042676245.1 of Ohtaekwangia kribbensis. Classification (NCBI taxonomy): domain Bacteria; kingdom Pseudomonadati; phylum Bacteroidota; class Cytophagia; order Cytophagales; family Fulvivirgaceae; genus Ohtaekwangia; species Ohtaekwangia kribbensis. The sequence continues at coordinate 1,315,294 of NZ_JBHTKA010000007.1, read as the reverse complement.
ATATAGGCTTTGCCGTCATCAAAATATAGCGAAGGATCTATACCTTTAACTTCAGGCAACCACACCGGATCACTCCAGGGCCCAGCGGGATTCTTGGCTGTGACCACAAAATTTCCTCCGCGATCAATCAGGGTACAGGTAACATAATATATACCATTATAATAGTCGATAGCCGGAGCAAATAATCCGCGAGTCATGCGATGCCCCATAAAATTCATTTGTGATGGACGACTGATGACGTTGCCGATCTGTTTCCAGTTTTTTAAGTCTTTGCTGTGAAAAACCGGAATACCTGGAAAGTAAGCAAACGTGGAGTTGATGAGATAGTAATCAGAGCCAACCTTCAATACACTTGGATCGGGATAAAAACCAGCCAGTACAGGGTTGACTATAATGGTGGACTTTGATGCACGTTTCAGATCAGTCGAAGTGCTCTGAAGATTTTGACTATGTGTAAGTTGAACACAAAAGAAAGTAAAGAGTATCGTTAGCTGTTTTGTCATATTTGATAAGTCATGTTCATGGTGTGTCTGATGGAATGATACAAAATATAGGGCCACTCGGTATACCGAGCGACCCTGCCTCACTTTACCCAGAATCTCAAAGTGTAGGTTCTTTTGCGCCAGGCTTAATCGGTAGTACGATAGCCAGGATTTTGATACGCATTCTTTTCATCAGCAGTCATGTTCATGTTGTCAAGTTGCCCCTGAGGCACGGGCCGCAGATAATGAAACTTCTCAATGGTTCTTGTAACAGTCACCGGTGTATGATCACCTACACCAGGGCCACTAATGGTATAGGTCGCAGCAAGCTCATTCCATTTCTGTGTACGTACCAGATCATACCATCGGTAACCTTCACCGAAATACTCGCGAGATCGTTCTGCCAATATATAGTCTATATCAATGACAGCAGGCGTTGCTGCAGTCATGGCTGCGCTGTTATCTTCAACCTTCTCAACGTTACCGTTGTTGTCCCAACGCCACTTTCCTGCGCGCGCGCGTATCACATTGATAAGGTCACGCGCGCTTAGCCCGGCCGTTGTAGCAGCACCTTTCACTGCGGCCTCAGCTGCTACAAAATATAGTTCAGAAAACTTTGCAATATTAAACGGTCGCGTATTAGCTGCATTGGGTTGCCCCAATCCTGCACCGTTATCAGTACGATAAGTGCCCAGCTTCCAGAGACCTGGATATACCAACCTGCTTATGCCACTGGGTGCTACCACGTAATCCGCTCTGCCCGGTAGTACTCCTGCGCCTACACTACTTTTGTAAACTGAATTAGAATAGTCAACGGATGTGGCAGGATCTTCATCCAGGAAAGTCAGGATGGGATCGCCAGGAGTAACCTGCATATTATTGGCGTTGTATAAGAACGCATTAGTGACACCGGCTTTCGGCCAATTGCCGCGGTATACCGTGGCGAACGTTCCATCATAGCGAGAATCGTTTGTCTTGTCGGCAAATGTATTTTTGAATATCCCGTGTGGTGGTGCCATCCGAACCCATGGACGTCCCAGACCCTGTGCCGCCTCACGCTGCACCGGGTTTACCGTCTGAGGTGCACTCCAATCTGTCTTGGAACTTGTGATGTTTGGATAGGCCCACGTCAACATCCAAACAGCAAAATTGTCTGCATCTCCACCACTTCCGTAACTCAGACTTGATCCATTGTAGAGTTCACTTGTCTCGGTGTGGTCTGCATATAGCAGCATTTCTTTATTCCGATCATTCTCACCCAGGTTAACATCATAGTAAGTGTCCATTAAACCATAGGGCCCCGGATCGTTGATTGCCGCGGTAGCAACATCGTATGCTTGTTGGAAATACCATTGTGCACTATGACCATCGGGGTCAATGCGCTCTGCCTCGGGGAAGGTTGGTATGTCGTTGGTATTTTCCAGCCACCAGCCAAAAGTCAGGTAAGCCTTGGCGAGGAATAGACGTGCTGTAGTTTGAGTAACCGCTCCTTTCACACGACCTGTCACTGGCAAGTTTTCGATTGCCACGCGCAGATCTGGAAATATAACTTTGGTATATACCTCCGGAACTGTGTTGCGTTTTGACGTGCGAGAAACAGAAGTGTTAAACTTCAATTCACCGGCACCCAAGTCAAGCGGCACACCACCGAAGGTTTGAACGAGCATGAAATAATCAAATGCCCGGAAGAACCTTGCTTCTGAAATCAACGCTTCTGAAATTCCGACCTGCGAAGCATTTTCAATAACACCATTGGCTGTATTGATGTTTGGAAATGCATTGAACCATAGGTTGCTTGCATCGCTATTGGAAGGCGTAATGGGCGCAGCACCAGAGAGGTCAAAAATCTGAAAGCCGCTACCCGCGCCACTAGCGCCCCACGTTGCTTCATCGGTACCTGTCAGGGTTGAATTGTAAAAGTATGCGTTACCAAATATATAGCGCAAATGAGCATACATACCTGTAAGTCCACCATATACTCCATTTTCAGTTTTGAAATATTCGGGTGTATAAATGGCACGTGGCTTTTCGTTCAATATATCGGTACATCCTACTAAAAGAGCCATCATCAAGACTGCTCCTTTAACAAATGCTATAGGTATACGTTTCATGGTAAGTTTTTTAAAATGTCAAATTGAGACCAAGCAAGTAATTACGAGTTGAAGGCGTGTTGGTGCCCACAGTGAGTATTCTTCTCAGGTTGGCAGAATATGGCACTGCTGCATTTTCATTCCCGAACGAATTGGTTTCAGGATCCATACCGGACTCATCATGATAAGGCGAGAACATCACAAATGGATTCTGCACCGCTATATATACCCGTACATTGGAAATTCCAGCCTTTGCCAGCAGCGGCTTTGACACGTTGTATCCAAGCGTGATGGTGCGAATTTTCAAATATGATGCATCAAAGTATCCGAGCGTGCTTCCATATTTCGGGTTGTCTCCACCGACACCACCAGGAGCCGGATATTTAGCTCCGGTGTTCTCAGGAGTCCAGTAATCTACCCTCACATTGTTTCCTGCCCGAGAGTTCAGGTTATTGAGATAGCCTGCTGATCCGTACAACGTACTGTTAAGTATACCACCGTTCTTAAACGTGCCCACTATACTTAAATCAATTCCCTTATAGGCAACACGAGTATTGAAGCCTCCCTGGAACTTGGGCTGTATATTCATAATTTGTCTATCTTCAGCGTTAATAGCTCTTACGGGAGTGCCATCAGCATTGTATGCTCCGGTATATTTTACTTTGATCATGCCGGGCTTGCTGGCAGAGCCTGGTTCAAGGATGTTGAGGTAAGGATCTCCTTCCTGCCACAGACCGACTTTCTCATAATCATAAATCACATCAATCGGATGACCTACAAACCACCAGTTGCCTTCATCCCGAAGTTGACCTGATGCAAGTGATACAAGCTTATTTCGGTTAGCATACAGGTTGAATCCCAGGTCCCAGCTCCAGCCGTTGAGGTTGTCAATGATTGTACCGTTCAGGGTTATCTCGATACCTTTATTCTGGGTCTGGCCCATGTTGGCAGTGATGTTGCTCACACCCGAAGTTGAAGGAAGCCCCACCGGTAACAGAACGTCCTTTGTATCCTGTACATAGTATTCTATTGTACCCGACAAGCGGTTATCAAATGCTTTAAAGTCTAATCCGTAGTTGAATGTCTGTGAATACTCCCAGCCCAGTTGTGCATTGGGTAGTTGTGAAACTGTGAAGCCCGTAGAGTATATATCATCTCCGAAATTATAAGGCCGCGTACTCAACAGACCCAATGTCTGGTAGGGATTTACAGACTGATTGGAAGTCTGGCCATAACCAACTCGGAGTTTGAGAAGATTTATCTGGCTGATGTCGGTCATGAATTGTTCGCGGGAGATATTCCATCCTACAGAAACAGCAGGATACGTATGCCACTTATGCCCGGATGCAAGTCGCGAGGAACCATCGGACCGGAATGTCGCGCTAAGCATATAGCGTTCATCGTAGGAGTACATCACGCGGCCCATATAGGAGAGTAAGCCCCACTGCGTGTAGCTTTGGTCCGCGGGGTTCACAGTAATCACACCATCGGCACGTCCGAGGTTATAGAATTGGAACTGGTCTGCAGGAATATCCCGTGCTGTCACGCGGGACGTATTCGAAGTTTCCTGTTGTGCAGAGTATAAGAGGACAGCATTCACTTCATGTTTACCGAAGCTGCGATCATAGGTCAGCAGGTTTTCAACAGCCCAATTGGTCATCAGGGTGCTACTGATGGCTGCGGTAGATGGTGTTGTGGGCACGCCACTAAACACGCCTTCTCCGGTGTAATTGCCATAGTTACTTTGTCGCATGTTCAGCCCCACATTGAGGCGATACTTTAATCCCTCCACGCCCGGAATCCCTATCTCTGTATATACTGTATTGTAGGTACCATAGACTCTCGTTCTATCTATATACTTATCTCCCAAACTTTCAAATCGCTCCCGCGAAGGCACCCACTGAGCTCCTGATGTAGACTCCTGGATAATTTCTTTCATGGTGCCGTCAGCGTTGTAAGGATTGGCAATAGGAGATCTTCCCAGCGCCATGCCAACTGCCGGTACGTTGTCTCCATTGGTAATGGAATAATTGGAATTGGAGTTAATGCCAATGCGGATATACCTGTTGATTTCCTGATCAAGAGAGAAGCGCATGGAATAGCGTGTGAAGTTTTGCAGGGGCACAACGGCTTCATCGCGGAAGTACCCTGCTCCGAAATAGTACGTACCTTTTTCTGTTCCACCGGATACGCCAAGATCGTGGCTGGTCACCATGGCGCTTTTATAGATCATGTCCTGCCAGTCCGTATCAACATCGTTCGATTCATCAAGGGTGTTGTTAAACTTCTGGGCACTTGCTGCGCGTAAGGCTGCGAACTCTGGCCCACTCATCATGGGATACTTTGCAAACACTGTCTTAACACCATGATAGCCATTGTAGGAAACCTGTGCTTTCTGCCCTTTTGCACCGCGGTTGGTTGTAATCAGCAGCACGCCATTGGCGCCACGCGATCCGTAAATTGCCGTGGCGGAAGCGTCCTTAAGAATATCTATACTCTTGATGCTATTGGGATCGATATCGTTAATAGATCCGGCAAATGGAATACCGTCCAGTACGATTAAGGGATCATTACTGGCAAGCAGGGAACGCGTTCCGCGCACGCGGATTTGCATCGCTGTACCGGGTTTGGTAGAAGTCTGAGAAATATCCACTCCCACCGCGCGTCCTTGCAACGCCTGCGAGATATTCGGGGACGGCATATCACGAAGCGTATTTCCACTCATGGACACCACCGATCCGGTGACCGCCTCCTGCCGCTGCGTTCCGTAACCAACAACGACCACTTCCGTAAGAGATTGAATGTTTGGCAGGAGCGTAACATCAATAACGTTCCGGTTTCCGGTTGTTTCCTCCACTACAGTATAGCCAATGAAAGAGAACACCAGAACAGCGTCTTCACCAGGCACCTGAAGACTATATCCTCCGTTTGCATCACTGGTGGTACCTGTAGTTGTTCCTTTAAGCAAGACATTAACGCCTGGAAGGCTGTTACCCGTCTCATCGACAATTCTACCTCGCACGGTAGTTTGAGCGTACGCGCTGGTGGCAGCGACACCCATTAATAATATCAGCCAGGCTATCGGGCGATACCGCGGGCATGCACCAATAAAAATGATTTGTAGAATTCCTCTTTTCATAGAATTGGGTTTGAGTTGTTGAACTGCAAGGGCTACCGGGTTGGTACCAACATCATTCGGTTCCGAACTCGGAGAAGCTTTGCGTTTGCGATGAACAATAAGGCCGGCCGGATCAGCGCAAACGGTTGAACCAATCTCTTGCATTAGGCGGGAAAACACCTTTCACGAAATCGACAATCTCTTTTAATTTTAAATCGTGCTGTAAAAAACTGCGATTTTGAGGCAAAAACGGCTTTCAAAATTTCGCGGAGAATGCAATCGGTTGAAAAAAGGAATGGAAACGAACGTGGATAGATAAAAATTAGCGGGATGGTGAGTGGGCCAGCACCGGATATCAACTTGCGATATCGAGGTATTCAGAGGGAGCCTTACCGTACTCATCCTTAAAGCTGCGCGTAAAATAGGAAGCAGAGTTGAAACCGGTCAGGTATGCAATTTCAGAGAGAGTATATTGTTTTGTCTCCATCAACTTGAGGGCCTGTTTGAGCCGGACAGTTCTTATAAATTCAACAGCAGTTTTACCAGTAAGTGCTTTGATCTTTCGGTACACCTGTACGCGACTGAGACTGAAGAGTTCTGCGATAGAGTCAACCCCAAGCTGGGCATCCTGGATGTGCTCAACAATATAGTCAACAGCCCGCTGCAAAAACGCCTGGTCAATTTCATTGCCCGTAACTTTCGATGGCATCAGGTATACATCCTGGCTAAAATGTGAATAGAGTTTTTGTCGCGACTCAATCAAGTTCCGCACATGTGTCAATAGAAAGCGGACGCTAAACGGTTTGGTTATGTAGACATCAGCGCCCGATTCGATTCCCGTAATCTGGTCTTCAACAGTAGCCCTTGCAGTAAGCAAAATGAACGGAATATGGCTGGTCTTGATATTGCTTTTCATTTCCCTGCAAAGCTCAATTCCGGATTTCTGTGACATCAAGATATCACTAATAATCAAGTCAGGAGTTTTTTCAATGGCCATGTGGGCTCCCTCCTGTCCGTTTCGGGCCTGCCATACTTTGAATTCCTGACCAAGCTCTGCTGCTATATATTCCCGCAGTTCTTCATTGTCCTCTACCACGAGTACTTCATACTGATCTTTACTGCCCGCATCAACGGCTGCAAAATGCCGGCTTTTGGTAACCGACTCTTCTGGTGAGCCAACAACATCCTCCGGCATTTCTTCAGAAGCCACGACATCGTACACGGCGCAGTCGATAGGCAGGGTAATGATGAACTTTGTCTCTTTGTCGGGCAAACTTTCAGCCGTAATGGTTCCGCGATGTAATGCAACAAGTGCTCTTGTCAATGAAAGTCCGATGCCGGTTCCGGGGTTGGTAACTTTAGAAGCGGACTTAGCCTGATAAAATTTATCGAAGATACGCGGTAACTCTTCGGAAGACATTCCGATTCCGTTATCAACAATCACGAGCTCCAGACATCGGGCAGCAGGTATAGTCTGTGAAACAGAAGTGAAGTTCGCGTTAACGATTACCGTGATCTGGCCGCCATCGGCTGTGAATTTGAATGCGTTGGAAAGAACATTCACCAGCATCCGTTCGAGTTTGTCGCGGTCGAACCAACCCTTCAGGGACGTTAACTGCGTGCGAACTGAAAACGTGATATTTCTTTTGTCAGCAATATCCCTGAACAAGGATGCAACGCTGGTAATAAACTCTATGAGCTCTCCATGCCGGGGATTAAGTTTTAAACTACCGCTTTCGATTTTATTGAAGTCCATCAGCTCATTAACCAATGACATCATCTTGTTTGCATTCTTGTAGGCAGTGTTAACGCGCTCCTTCACAGACGAAGAGACCTGCTGGCTGCTGATCAGGCTTTCAAGCGGCATCAGGATGAGACTCAGTGGAGTTCTGAATTCATGGGAGATGTTGGTAAAAAATTGTGTCTTGGATTCGCTTAGTTCATGCTCCTGTTCGCGGGCCAGTCTCTCAAGCGCCAGTTGATTCTTCATGCTCACACGGTCTATCCGGATTTTAATTGCAAAAAAGATCATGGCAGCAATGAGCATTATGTAGAGGCATATAGCCCACGCTGTCTTCCACGGTGCCTGGCGAATGGTGATTTCCAGTTGTGTAGGAACTTCGTTCCATGTGCCGTCACTTTGAGATGCTTTTGCTAAAAATGTATAATGTCCTGGATCCAGGTTTGTATAGGTTGCCTGGTGATTGGTACCGGTGTAATGCCAATCCGTATCAAACCCCTCAAGCTTATAGGCATAGTTCTGTCTTGCGGAAGGGCCAAATTGTATAGCCGCAAAGTCAATGATGAACGATCGCTGTTCGTAAGATAATGCTATATCGGAAGTCAGGCTGATATGTCTGGTTATGGGTGAACCCGGTACTCCGATGGCAACAGCCTGATTGTTGATTTTTATATCCGCTAAATATACCTTCGGTTTGCCACCGGTATTTCGTATGCTATCCGGATAAAAAGCATTGAATCCATTGTTGTTGCCAAAGAAAAGTTGCCCGGTACTACTGCGAAGACAGGCGCTGGGATAGAAGTCGTTCGAAGATAATCCATCCTTTCTGGAGTAGTTAATAAAACGCCTGGTGTGCTGATCATACTTGGAGAGCCCCGTGTTGGCACTCACCCATAGATTGCCGGAGGCATCTGCCAATATCGCCCGAATGGTATTGCTGGCAAGGCCATCCGCTTTTCCATAATGCTTAAACTTATCCTCACCGGATACTTTCACATTTAGCCCGTTGTCGGTGGTGCCGATCCATAGGTTCTTCTTATGATCTTCGTACAAGCTCTGTATGGCACTGCTGCTAAGGCTACCGGACTCTTCTGTTTGAATGAACCATTGGTATATATAGGCATGGTCATGTTCCTTTGTCAGCGCATATAAGCCGTACATGGTACCGATCCATAAAATCCCATCCGAGTCTTCTGCAACACTGCTAACATAGGATGTACGCGTAATATAATTGGGTTTCATTTGTTCGCTCAACACAACAAAGCGCTTCCCGATCTCATCGAAATAGAAAAGTCCGCTTCCTGCTGAGCCAGCCCAAATTATACCGCGCTTATCCTCGTACAAGCAGGACGCCTTATTCTCACCAAACCCACCGGACTGCAGGAAGTAACTGGTGAGTTCCTGTGTGTTAAGGTTTAGCTTGGATACACCGTGTCCGCCAGTGCCGATCCAAAGGTTGCCGTTTCGGTCACAAATAAGAGCGGTCAAAAACTTATTCGTTAGCCGCTGGTTTATGCTTGTGCACTTTTGAAGCGTACGCGTTCTGCTATCAATTCTGGCCAACCCCACGCCTTCAATTCCCAGCCATACGTTGCCTTGGTGATCTTCTGTAAAACATTTCACACGCTTGCCTGCCAGGTCCGTTGCCGAACTATAGACAGGGTTGAACTTCCCCGCCTGACTGTCTATTAAGTAAGCGCCTCGATCAAATGTTCCGATCCACGTTAATCCTGTGTCATCAATGTAAACAGACCGTATGGAATTCGTTGGCAATACCGTGGGATTACCTTCTTCAGCAAGATATTGTGTTAACGCTCCGGAAGTTGTGTTCAGGTAATTCAAACCAGCATGCTCGCCACTGATCCATAGATTACCTTTTCGATCAATGTTTAAGGCCACGATGTTATTCCAACTGGCACCAAACTTTTGGGAGCCCGAGAATATCTGGTTTACAGTATAGTACCCATTTGCCGGAACGAGCTTAAAAATTTCTCCATTTACACTGGTAACCCATATGTTACCTGCTTTGTCCGGAACGAGCTGAGTAAGCTGTCGTATCGGCAAACCTTCACCAGCAAAAGTTAAAGGTACTGATATAGTTTTTGTTGTATTGAAAAGCTTGAGTCCACCTTTGGTAGCACACAACATTTGATCATCGACCCGGAGCATGCTGTTAATATAGTTTCTTGGTGATGAAGCCTTGCCAACGGCAGGATCATGGAGGTACATGAAAATGTGCGCTTCGGGATCATATATATTTACTCCTCCTCCGTGCGTACCGATCCAAAGTCTTCGTTTCAAATCAAACGACAATGCCGTGATGAAACTATTGTTGAGATGATTTTTATTCGATGGCAAAGAATCGACATTGACAAAATGATCTTTCTCAGGATCGTATATACAGAGTCCAAAAGCCGTACCGATCCAGAGTCTTTGTCTGTCATCCTCCACGATGACGTTAATACTATTATGGCAAAGGCTGGCTTTGTCGAGAGGATTATGCTCGTATCGATATGCGTTTGTTCCATCATACCGGATCAATCCATCTGCCAGACCAAACCACATGAATCCCCGGCTGTCTTTGAAGAAGCAGCGCACGAATGAATTTGAAATTGCCTCTGGGGCAACGGGAGTAAAGACAACAGGCTGAGTATAGCTGCGTAGAGAACAGCACATGAAAAACAAAATTACAGGCAACACACGACACCAAAATACCTTACTGATGCCCTTACAATAACACGTTTTTTTGATATTACGCCAAGTTACATTCATGCGTGTTTGTGATCGCTAGCCCGTGGCAACCAATTGATTTTTGGTTGCATAAATACCCGGTTCTGGTTCTCTCAATCCAGCGCCATTCATACAAAACCTTAATGAGAGAAAGTCTTCTCTTCACTCGTTTCCTAAGCTTTTGCAATCGGTTGTGTAAAAATAAATGTATTATATACAATTACAATTGACTGACCATATTTAATACGTTACCTTTATTTTAAGTGTACAAAAAACACTAATATATTCAAATACAATCTCTTCTTAGGAGACTTGAAAATCCCGATGAAATGAACCGGAACAAACGCACCACGATTAGATTCCTTGTCTTTATTCTGCTCGCGCATTTTTTGACCGGCCTGGCATCCAGGCATGTTCAGGCGCAATCAAAGCTATATGAAAACACATTTCCTTTAAGTGAAGTCTTACTGCTGGATGGCCCTTTTAAAAAGGCGCAGGACTTAAATACAAAAACGCTTCTACAATATGATGTTGATCGCTTGCTAGCTCCCTTTCGTAAAGAAGCAGGTCTTCCGGAGACCGCTAAAAGCTATAGCAATTGGGACGGACTAGACGGTCATGTAGGCGGCCATTACTTATCTGCATTGGCCATGACCTATGCATCCACTGGCAATACCGAGTGTAAAAAGAGAATGGACTATATGGTTGCTGAACTTGCCACGTGTCAGCAAGCTAATAACAAGAATGATACGGACTGGGGCAAAGGCTACGTGGGTGGTGTTCCAAAAAGTAAAGCCATCTGGTCTACATTTAAGAACGGAGATTTTCGCGAATATCGCAATGCATGGGTACCGTGGTACAATGTGCATAAAATGTATGCTGGCCTCCGTGACGCCTGGCTGTATGGCAACAACGAAGAAGCGAAAGATATATTTTTAAAGTTCTGCGATTGGGCCGTTCGTATAACCGATAACCTGAGCGATGAGCAAATGCAGGTCATGCTAGATGTGGAGCATGGCGGCATGAACGAAATTTTTGCCGATGCTTATCAGATCACCAAAGATGAAAAGTATATAACAGCTGCTAAAAGGTTTTCGCACAACATGTTGCTCCATGCCATGAGCACTTCAAAAGATAATCTTGATAACAAACATGCCAATACACAAGTGCCTAAAGCTGTCGGGTTTCAGCGTATAGCAGAAGTGACGAACGATAACAACTATGCAAAGGCAGGCAACTTCTTTTGGGAAACCGTTACCACCAATCGCAGCCTTGCGTTTGGCGGAAACAGCAGAAGAGAATTCTTTCCTTCGGTAGCTGCATCGAGTGACTTTGTAAATGATGTTGAAGGTCCTGAGACATGCAACACTTACAACATGCTGAAATTAACGGAGCATTTGTTCAGGACAAATCCGAACGCGGGGTATGTTGACTTTTATGAACGAGCCTTATTCAACCATATACTTTCAACGCAACATCCGCAGCATGGCGGTTATGTATACTTCACACCTGCAAGACCACAACATTACAGAGTATATTCATCGCCCAACCAGGCAATGTGGTGTTGTGTTGGCAGTGGTATGGAAAATCACAGTAAGTACAACCAGTTTATTTATACTCAAAGCAACGATTCTCTGTTCGTAAATCTTTTCGTTGCATCGCAATTAAACTGGCGTGAAAAAAAAATAAAGATCGTTCAGAAAACATCGTTTCCAAATGAAGAACAAACTACGTTCAGCGTGGTTGACGGAGCTTCACGTTTTACTCTCATGGTGCGTTACCCTTCCTGGGTAAAGGAAGGCGATCTGATTGTTTCTGTCAATGGTAAAAGCGTTCAACATTCAGCGCATCCTTCATCCTATATAGCGATAGATCGTCAATGGAAGAAAGGTGATATAGTGAAGGTATCATTGCCCATGCAGAATACCATTGAACACCTTCCTCATCTCCCTGCCTACATTGCAATTCTTCACGGGCCAATTTTACTGGGCGCAAAAACCGGAACGGAAAACTTAAATGGCATAGTAGCCGATGACAGCCGTTGGGGACATATAGCCAATGGCGAACGTCTTCCGCTGGATAAGGCACCTATTCTCGTAGAAGATGATCAAACCAGGATTACGCAGTTAATTCCTGTAAAAGATAAACCACTTAAATTTACGTTTCCCTCGGTAAAGATGATCAATTCTTCTAACCTTGTACTGGAGCCATTCTACAAAATACATGACGCCCGGTATATGATATACTGGATGGCCCTGAGTACGAAACAATATCAGTCCTATCTCGATTCCATCGCTTTAGTCGAAAAGAAAAAACTGGCTCTGCAAAAACGCACGCTTGACTTTGTGGCTCCGGGTGAACAGCAACCGGAAGTTGATCATGCTATGCAAAAAGAAAATTCAACTACCGGAAATCATTTGAATGAATTTTGGAGGGATGCAAAAGGTGGAGGTTATTTCAGTTACAACCTGACTACCGGAGGAGAAACAGGACTGAGCTTAATGGTTAGATACTGGGGTTCTGAGTGGGGAAGCAGAAAATTTGATATATACATCGATGACCAAAAGTTGATTACCGAAGATAACACAGGCCGATGGAATCAATCGAATTTCATTGATACAGAATACCCGATTCCTGATGCCATGACCAAAGGCAAAAAGAATGTGCGGGTCAAATTCCAGGCGCTGCCGCAGAATACAGCCGGATCAGTTTATTATGTTCGATTGCTTCGGAAAGAATAGTTAACATCACATTACTTGCTTCAATTGCTATGTATATATTTTTTGTAAAAACTTACTGTCGATTCGTAAAATTCGCAGGTTCATGTTTGTGTCTTGTTGTTATTACCTCAATGGTATTTGCTCAATCGGCTGAGCGCACACTCACAAAAGGAAAAAAGATCAGTCCCGATTTATTTGGTCTTTTCTTTGAGGATATAAATTACTCAGCGGATGGCGGACTATACGCGGAGCTTGTTCAGAACAGATCATTCGAATATAGTCCAACGGATCGAAGGGATTGGAATCCTTTTTCATTCTGGGAGTATATCACGCCTGATTTTTCGTATGGCTCCATTACGGTTGAAACCAATTCGCCTATACATCCTAATAATCCGCACTATATTGTGTTGACTGCAGAGCACGTGGGTGATGCTGGTGTTGGCGTAAAGAATTCAGGATTTGACGGGATCGTTGTCAAGGCAGGTGAATCGTATAGTATATCTATGTTTGTGCGCCAGCTGTCAGCGGATCCAATCTCGCTAGCCATTAGCCTGCAAACTCCGAAAGGAAAAGTACTGGCAGAAAGTAAATTTTCAACATCATCAAAGGATTGGAAAAAATATAGCGCTACGCTAAAGCCAATCGAAAGTACAGATAGTGCATCGCTTGTAGTGCTTGCTACCACCAGGGGTAAATTAGCGTTGGACGTTGTCTCACTTTTTCCCGAGAAAACATTTAAAAATCGTCCCAATGGATTGAGAGCAGACCTCGCACAATTGCTTGCTGATATGAAGCCAAGGTTCATACGGTTTCCGGGAGGATGTCTTGTTCATGGTGATGGCTTGGGAAACATGTACCGATGGAAAAATACCATTGGTCCCATAGAACAGAGAATTGAACAAAAGAATATCTGGGGCTATCATCAATCCTTAGGACTCGGCTATTTTGAATACTTCCAATTTTGTGAAGATATAGGTGCAAAGCCGTTACCGGTATTACCCGCAGCAGTAAGTTGTCAAAACTCCGGAGGAACCTGGCGCATCGGAGGTACCGGGCAGAAAGCATTGCCAAAAGAAGAGATGCAGGACTATATCCAGGAAGTACTTGATCTTATCGAATGGGCCAACGGTCCGGCTACATCCACATGGGGCGCTAAGAGAGCCGCAGCCGGCCACCCTGCTCCATTCAATTTACAATATATAGGTATAGGTAATGAAGACAAGATCACGTCTGAATTTGAAGAGCGTTTCAAAATCATCTATACTGCCGTAAAAGCAAAGCATCCGGAAATTACTGTGATCGGAACTTCTGGACCGTTTCCGGATGGAGAAGACTTTGAGAAAGGCTGGAGGTTTGCTAATGCTTTGAATGTACCGGTTGTAGACGAGCACTATTACAAGGAACCTTCATGGCTTATGTCAAACTTAGATCGGTATGATAAGTACGACAGGACGCATGCAGAGATATATTTAGGTGAATACGCATCGTGGGGAAACAAACTAAAAAATGCAATAGCTGAAGCTGCTTATATGACTGGTCTTGAGCGTAATGGTGACATTGTGCGAATGGCATCGTATGCTCCGTTGCTTGCAAAGCGTAATCACACACAATGGAAAACGGACATGATATTTTTTGATAACAACCTTGTTTGCCTCACTCCTAACTATCATGTACAAAAAATATTTTCACTAAATCAGGGAGATGTTTACTTCGATAAAATCGTCAACCTCGATTCGAACGATACCACCGCAGCAGCATCCTGCGTACAAGACAACGAAACAGGTGATATCATTTTAAAACTGGTGAATGCGGGAAAAGAATCACAAGCTATGAAAGTAAACCTGAAGGGATTCAAACGAATTGTCTCAAAGGCACACTTAACATTGCTTGCCGGAGATCCTGAAGCAGAGAACACATTAGAAAAACCTGAAGTCATAGTTCCTACAACGTCTAACTTCCAGGCAAGCAAATCATTTAGTTACCATGCACCGGCGATGTCGCTAACCGTAATACGTATGAAGACTAAATAACTATATGCCTCAGAAAATAAGTATCTGAAGCACCTGCTTCTCTTAAGAATCGATACAGTCAGGTGAACACGATACTTTTTATCATAAGAAAAATCCACATCCGCCGGTAAGCATTCTGGACTTTGATGGCAGAGTACCGGAGATCTATGAATCCAAAATGAACTTTGCTTTTTATGGGTATATCTGAAAGAAGTAATGTGGGAAATATAGTTCTAATCATCTCCAATAGAATCAAATATAGAATCATCCTTTGTGATATGGCATGTACACGACCGGTCTTACGACTAGATTGCCAGTATCCCAACTCTATACGCATAGTCAATCAAGGCAGCGGTGTTACTTACTCCAAGTTTCTTTTCCAACCTGTTTCGTTGAGTCTCAACGGTACGCAAAGAGATTTTTGACTGTGTGGCAATCTCCTTATTCGTCAGCCCCTTTGCAATCAGCTTGATAAACTCCTTCTCTTTCATTGATATACTTCCTACCGCCCTGCTTTTTAATGAAATCAGTTCTTTGATTTTCGCATCATAATCCGAAGGGTAATATATACTGTTACGGGTTACATGATGTAACGCATCAAGGATAACATCACCATCAGAACTCTTCGATATATACCCATGAACACCTATTCTCAAGAGTTCAAAAATCAGGATTGGTTCCTTATATAGTGATATGACAATAATCTTGGGGTTCGTTGCTTTATTCATAGACAATAACTCACGCGCAACCTCCAAACCATCCAGGCGGGGCATATTTATATCCAGAAATACGACATCAATGGATTGCTTCCTGCATACTTCCAACACTTCTACACCATCTTCTGCTTCGTACAGCACACCGGAAATTCCAAGAGATTTAAGTACTGCTATTAGTCCCTTTCTAAAAAGTGGATGATCATCAGCCACAAGCAAGTTTAACCTCATAACGCATATCGTATTTAATGGACAATGTTGTGTTAACTAAAGCTATCTACTAATTATCAATTTTTTTGGACACGAATAAATAACACACGTAACTTCTCAATCAAAAATATAACACGATTATCGCCAAGTTATCAGTCATAGAAGTCGGAAAGAAAAAATGACGTGTAAATACGTCACCTGCTATAGGTAAGAAAGAAACACAAAATACTGGTATACACCTATAATCTACGCATGTATTGTAAGTTTATATTGACACGGCAAATACTATTTTCACCCGCTATATATCATTAACCTAAAAAATTGTATGACAATCGGTTCAAAGATCAGACGTCTTAGAGAACAGCGTGGCTTTAAACAAAGTACGGTCTCAAGTGAACTCAGGATGTCGCAGGCAAATTATGCAAAAATTGAGAGTGATATCATTGATGTTAAAACAAGTACCTTGATGAAAATTGCAGCCGTTCTGGATATAGAGGTGGCTAGCATTTTCACTGACACCTCGAAGGCAGACATTTCACACTCGCTTCGTGACCCTGCTAAAGAAGAACTGCTGAACCAAATTATTCGCAGCAAGGAAACAGAACTTGTTGTTTTACGCATGCAAATTGAAAATGACCAACAAAGGATTGCCCGGCGAAACGAGAAAATTCATGAACTACGCGAACAGCTCAAAAATAAAGAAGCAATTATCGCTGGTCTTGAACAAACAATCGAAGCGTTGAAGACAAAGCTATATTTATATACCGATACCAGTCCAGTCAGTATATAGTTATGCAAGTCTGCCAATTCTTTTTCAAAGATCAGGTTTCGCATTGGCCAACGGAAGAGCAGGCCGTAAAGAGTTTTGCACTTAGCAACCTGTTACTTCAAAAAGCATATCAAAACGTTACCGTCATTACCGACAAACCATCCGCAAATCTTCTCACGGAGTTAATCGGTATTCGCAGCGAAAGCATGGAAATCTTATTGGGTGACATTGACAAAAGTCGAGGTGCACTGACGGATAAGGAAGTTAAAGTCCACATCTGGAATCGGGTCGATCGGCCCTTCCTGCTTGTGGATTCTGATGTTTATTTATGGCGTAGACTTAATGACCACCTTCCTGAGAATGATTTGTTTCTGTTCTGCACCGAATCAGGTGATCGGGCATGTTTTCAGGAAATGGTTTCGGTTCGCGAGAAGTATGAAGAAGCAAACACAATGTTTGCAAATACGAAAATCAATGTAGACGCAAGGTTATATTTCATGACCGCGAATACAAAAATTTGCGGTGGTAATCATCAGATTTACAACAACTATACTAAATCAATACAAGATCTTTTAAGCGAGGAAAAGCACCCCTTTCCCGCAAAGTATATTAATGCTATTGAACGTTACTTTATTCTGGGTTATTTAAAAAAAATTGGATTGGAATACAGCACCATACTGGATTTCCCACTCAACTATAAAAGTAATATATATTCAATTTTTGAAGATATAGGGAGGAAAACCGGGGTCACCTGGGTACCCGATGAATTGAAAAGCAAGCGTGATATAGGTAACTTTTTATCACTGAAACTGCGCGAACTATTTCCTGCTCATGCAAATACAATAGACTGCTATTATCAGCATGATCACACCAGACACAATAACGCTGCGATACCGGACAAGGCTCACTCCCCTCTTCAACCTTCGTGTACGCAACACTTTCCCAGAACGAAAGCGGCACTGATCGAATTAAAGTACCTGACCGAATCACAAATTGCCAATGACGTATCCGATTTTATCACCACAACAGAGTCACTTATAGGAGCGTCTGATGAAAATGCAGAGCTCCTTACAGACGTTTTTAAATTCGAACTGACTAAATTTAACAGACCACATCTGACAAATTATTCTCCTATACAGGAACGTTCACTTAACCAGTATAAACTATATACTACCGTTGCCGACAGTAATCACGAGGAGTTCTTGGCAAAACGCTTATACTTTAATCCCGAGGCTTTACTCCACAGAAGTAAGTATAATTGGGCTGTCTACGATAAATCAATACCTGAGCTGTACGTGTTAAAAGTACTATATAACGTATGCAATGAAGCCGAGCGCTACTATACCATATTTACTCCATCAACAACTGTTCTGTCGGTAGAATTAAAGTTAAATGAATTGGATGTTATATTGATCGATGCCTTTCAGCAAGCCGAATCGGTTATCGCAGGCATTGAAAAAGTAATCGAGAGAACTTCGGTAATTCAGAAAGACTTGCAACGTACGGTTGGATATCTGATTGAGACAATCAAGCAGTTTGTATTCCATGGCATACTAATTCCCGAACAAAAATAATTATCTGCAGATGAGTACAACGCCCCGCCTATCCGCAATTGTTCCCTGCTTCAACCAGGGACGGTATATAAATTTTTCTATTAACAGCATCACGAATCAAACCATACCGGTTGATGAGATTATTATAGTGGATGACGGCTCTACGGATACACAAACCACAGCATGGATAAAAAGTTACAACCACCCTAACGTAAAAATCGTCTCCCAGAAAAATAGCGGCCCGGCTACAGCACGCAACAATGGCTATAAGTATTGTAATGGTGACTATATATTACTTCTGGATGCAGACGATATGTTCGAAAGGACTTTCGTTGAGAAAGCCTGCAATGTCTTATGCAAGCATCCGGAAGTTGGTGCTGTTTCTTCGCATGTTTTAAAATTTGGCGATCAGGACTATACCTGGCACCCTACCGGTGGAGACGTTGCCGGATTCATGTTAGGTATAAACAGTGTTGCCTGTGGATTGATAAGAAGAACTGCATGGGATAGTGCGCATGGATTCAATAGCGATATGCGAGACGGCTACGAAGATTGGGACTTCTGGCTTCGCATAACAAAGGCCGGCTGGCTGGTACATATCCTCCCCGAGATTTTATTCTACTATCGTGCAAAGAAAGAATCCCGTGTTGTTGATACCATCCGGAAGCACAAAGATCTGTACCGTCAAATTCGCTTCAATCATCCAGATATATTCAGTAAGTATTTCGAAGAAAATTAAACCCCATACGCAATGCGATATACCTATGTAACCATGCTATACTCTGACAACTTTCTTCCAGGGCTGTTGGTTCTACATCACTCCCTGAAAAAAGCTCATTCGAAATATCCCCTCCTCGTGCTGGTGACGGCAAACGTATCGAAGGACATTATCTTCATGATTACATCGCTTGGCATGCAGACCGAGCGCTTCGATTTCATTGTGAATCCGGATGCAACAAAGCCCGCACGATTCCGCGAGATGTATAGCAAATTATACATTTTCGGAATGGAGCATTATGATAAGATCGTTTATATAGATTCCGATATGTTGGTATGCGCCAACATAGACATACTGTTTTCAAAAAAACACTTGTCTGCTGCTAATTCCGGGGGCATGCTTCCCGAGCATACCGACTGGAAAGATTTAAATGCCGGATTGCTGGTGGTCGTTCCCAACAGGGCAACGCTAAATGACATGTTATCGAAGATTGATTCTGTCACCTCGTCCGATGGTGGCGACCAGGGCTTTTTACACTCATACTATCCGAATTGGAGAATGGAAGAAGAGCTTCACCTGGATCATGGCTATAATATGTTTCCAGCCATTCTGGAACGCTATCACGAGCTTTTTGGATATACCATAGCCACTCCGTTGGACGATCCTTCTACAGAACGTTTAGTTCGCGTAATTCACTTTTGCGGCCCGACAAAGCCCTGGGATAAAAGATTTGATTATAAAAATTGTCTTGGTATGAATAGAGTAACGGTTGACCTGTGGAGAAACTGCCTGCATGATTTTCTCAGTTTACTACCGATCAATGCAGTGCGTTTCTTTCATACTTATGGAGTTCAGGATTTTGTAAAGGATGAAGAGTTGATTGTATAGAGAATGTTACTCTACTTCGCTATAGTCGTTATTCAAGATAGCTACCGCTTCCTCAAATGCAATTGCAGATATACCCGATTCCTCTAACACCTCTGCCGGCAGCGATTCAATAATTCTGTTTTGAATATGCGTGATGATTTTCAGCAGATCGTAGCAATATATAGATGGGTTGTTGAAAGCATTTTCTTTACTATACCGGTGCGGCAGGAAACCGCCACCACAAATCTCCACAATTGGGCACCGCTGGCATTTTGCGCACAGCTGCTTATGACTCAGGTTATACATTTTAACCAAGTCTGTTTCCAGTGCTTCCGACAGTTCGGTTGTAAAAACGTGCGAATTGTCTTTTGTAAATCCATCACCACAAATCTTCAGTATATCCGAAGTTTCTATACTGCCGTTAGTCTCCACAATAAGCACCTCGTTGTTTCCTCCTCCGATTTGTTCTGATACAAAATCTTTTCCGAGGAGTCCGTGTATAATATGCCGGAAGAAACGGATGGATACACGGTCTTTAGGATCATTATACCAGTATTCAAAGATTTTGATAAACCAGTCTCCGTATGGCGCGCTGACAGAGCCTATATCTTCTTTGCCGGGGGATGGCTTCTCGTAATTGGCGTCTGGCAAAAGAAAGTCTATATCACGAGCTCCAATAGTCTTGAAATGATTATAGGTTTCAACCGGATCCGATGCTGCATCCACAACACATAGCACGCCCGGGCGTTCACGAAGGTCAGTAGAATTCAAGGCAACCTGGAGACCTTTTACGATGTTGTTGTACGATCCTCTTCCGGAATGGTCGATCCTGAATTTATCATTCTGTGCGGGCGTTCCATCCAGACTTACCCCTACATATACATTCAATTCTCCGAATAGTTTACACCATTCATCGTCCAGTAAAACACCGTTGGTTTGTACACTATATCTGACGCGTACATGCTCACTCAGCATGCTATTGGCTTTAGCAACAAACTTCCTGTAAAATTCATGTCCCGCCAACAGAGGTTCTCCACCGTGAAAAACGATGATAAAAGATTCAAGATTATGCTCCTGACAATGATTCCTGATGCGTAGCAGAAGTGCATCAACAACTTCGTCACGCATAAATTTAGGTTGCTTGCGATACGTTTCATCACCCATATTATACATATAGCAATACGTACAATTTAAGTTACATCGGCTTGCCACCTTTATTACTATCGCACTGCAGCGTAAAATTTCCTGATCTTTTTCCATTGCTACTATTTTAGTGTTTAGAATAAAGGGACAATGAGATATACTTATCTCATTGTCCGGGGAAGGTCTATACGCGGCTATAGAATTGTTGGTAATAGCCTTGTGAATAGGCTGCACTCAGATCAAGTCCTCCTATATAGTTTTTGGCAAGATCTTTAACAGCTTCATTTTTGAATGAATCGATTGACTGACGAATCATTTCTGACTGTTTTTTTTCGAGTTTAATCTTCTTGGATTTCATGTTGTTTGATTTAATGGTTAAACATAAGTTGATCAGTATGCGGCCTTACACTGTCCATCAAATCGACTAATTATATCATGCTTTTACAATAGCAGCGATTTATCATTTTTATAGCTATATAAAATAGCAAAAACATGCTATAACAATTGACTTCGCCAATGCTATAAATTACATTCACATGATCGATTGCATAGTATCCCATTTGTAACCAAACTCCATTGTATGTTAAGTAACCATCTTAAGATTGCCTTTCGAAAACTAGCAAGCCAAAAACTCATCACGTTTATTCATCTGTTTGGACTCGCGACTGCTATTGCATCGTGTTTTCTGATAACGCTTTTTGTAAAAGATGAAGTTGGATTTGATCGTTTTCATACTAAAAAGGAGTATATATTCAGAGCCGTGCGCGAACATACATTCAATGGTGAATCTCAGATTTCCGCTTTAACAAACGGAGCACTGGCAAGTGCACTGTCGTCCAATTTTAAAGAAATTGAAACATCAACAAGGCTACTCCTCAAAAAAGGAGTCGTTTCTCTCGAGAACCAGGCTGAGTCTTTCGCAGATCAACAATTGGCTTTTGCAGATTCTAATTTCCTTACTGTTTTCGACTTCACATTAGCGAAGGGTAACGTGCGTGACGCGCTGTCAAAACCCGGAACCATTATATTGTCCAAACAGACTGCACAACGCTACTATGGAGATGCTGATCCAATAAACAAAACCCTTGTCGTAGACAATCAACACAGCTTCCAGGTTGTGGGAGTTCTGGATGCTATACCTACCAATTCGCATATTCATTTTGACGCCCTTGCATCCATGGCGACTTTGTACTCTTCCACACCTTGGTTAAACGAATGGAGACGCAATAGCATCTATACCTATGTTGTTCTTGATGATCCGGCTTCTGTTGTTACGTTAAATGCTGAAATGCCGAATCTGGTAGAGAAATATATAGGCAAAGAAGCACGGCAAAATGTAAATTATTATTTCCAGCCGTTGCTATCAATTCATCACGACACGAATGTGGTGAGTAATGCTGAACCGGCCCGCAGTAAAAAGGTAATATATATATTTGCCTGCGTTGGTCTTTTCATTTTGATCCTCGGCTGTATCAATTACGTTAATCTCTCAACGGCATACTCCATGACACGTGCCAAGGAAATTGGTGTACGTAAAACATTGGGTGCAAAGGGTAATGCATTGATTTCACAATTTCTGCAGGAATCTGTACTGGTTGCAATTATCAGTGTAGTACTTGCACTTTTGCTTACAACATTGACCCTTCCATTCTTCAACGATCTTTTGGGAAGAAATATACCTTTGTGGTCCAGTATAGATACGACCATTACTATACTGGCGCTATCACTAATCATTATTGTAGTGGTGGGCATTATAGCCGGTTCTTATCCTGCGTTTTACCTGACACGGTTTCATCCCGCGCTAACATTAAAGGGTAAGCTTCTGCAGTCGTCAAAGGGCTTTTCCTTTCGAAAGGCATTGGTAGTATTTCAATTTTCCGTTACAATCATGTTAATCAGTTCAACCTTCATCATCCAACATCAATTGAAATTCATGTCTGGTTCAAACCTGGGATTTGACCAGCACAACCTGATACAGATACCATTGCGCGATCCACTCCTGATACGCCAACAGGAATCAATAAAACAATCGTTTTTGCGAAGTACACCGGGTATTACGGGCATCACTTCAGCCGATAATCTTTTGGACTTCACATCTCGCGTAAATGCACGTCTATTAGGAAGCAGCGATGAAAATGAAGTTTTACTCTCGCGAATTTCCTGCGATTTCAACTTCCTGAAGACCGTAAAGTTAAAGCTATTGGCAGGCAGAGATTTCTCCCTTCAAAATCCTGCTGATTCACTTGACGCTATTATCATCAATGCACAAGCCGTCAAAAAATATGGATGGAATACTCCGCAAGATGCCTTGGGACATGAGCTGGAAGGTGTACGATTTGGAGCCAACCGCAAGAGTAAAATTATCGGTGTTGTAGAAGATTTCAACTTTGCACCTATGTATAGTGAGATTGAGCCGCTGTTGATTGTTTGTGAGCCCGGCGAAATACGACACCTCATCAT
Organism: Ohtaekwangia kribbensis; assembly: GCF_042676245.1. Lineage (NCBI taxonomy): Bacteria > Pseudomonadati > Bacteroidota > Cytophagia > Cytophagales > Fulvivirgaceae > Ohtaekwangia > Ohtaekwangia kribbensis. The sequence continues at coordinate 1,291,971 of NZ_JBHTKA010000007.1, read as the reverse complement.
CAGGTTAGCTCCGGAACCTGTCAGCGAATCACTCGCATCGATCAAAAATACCTGGCAGAATATTTCAGGTATATGGCCCTTTACTTTCGATTTCGTTGATGATAAAATTGCCACGTTCTACCAAAATGACGCAAGACTCGAAAAACTCTTCAACACGTTCGTTGTTCTTTCCATTTGTATTTCATGTCTGGGACTTCTTGGTCTTGTGATATTTACTTCAGAAAGAAAAGCCAAAGAATTTGGTATCCGAAAAATTCTGGGGGCTGATATGTCCAGTATTATGGGACTTCTCGTCAGAGAATTTATGATTTTGATAATAATCGCGAATGTGATTGCCTGGCCAACGGCCTGGTGGCTTATGAGCAAATGGCTTGAAGGGTTTGCATATCGCATTTCCATTGAGTGGTATATATTTCTGCTGGCAGGTGGTATAGCGCTTCTGATTGCATTACTAACACTAAGCTTTCAGATTATTCGCTCTGCATCCACGAATCCATTAAAGGTTCTTAAATCGGAATAGATGATCCATTGCGGGCAAGTCGAACTATGGCTGACTCTTTTAATGATCGAACAAAAGTCTCTGTTTGCAAATCATTGCGTGATGGAAATGTTCGCAGGTATTCTGAAGTTTGTGCGACAAGCTTATCATCCTGTGCCTTACTATTTGCTTCCTCAAGTGACGAATAGTAAAATGGATAGTCATCACCAAGATATTCGGTGACTGCCGGAATCTTGTTTACCAGGATCGGTGTGTTGCGCGCTATACATTCGATAACAACGTTATTGGCGTTACTGTCATACAGATCATTAAAAACAATGGAGGAGCATAACAAATCATCGTACATGGAATTGGACACATGGTTTACAACCTGCACATTACGCACTTCTGAAGGTGATTTTCCTACGTACTGTAACTCCTGCTGAATATAGCGCAACGTATAAGAATTTAGCAGCAGCATTTTATCAAGCCCCGATACATCTAAGTCAAAGAACGATGTAATTCTGCGCATCCACGTGCCCGCATGCAATATTCTGCGGGTATCCAAGAACTCTTGGTAACTAAAAACTCTAAGCGGAAACTCTGTAGGATGTTTTACGCTGCCAACCGGTATATTAAAACGATTAACTTTTTCGCTTACATATTCTGCTACATACCGCGATAATGTAAAAATTCCGCGGCAGTTACCGGCACTCTCTTCAAATATTTTACTGGAGAATATTGCATCTATAGGCTTTACATCATCTGTCGCCCATGGACAGATTGCTATAGTACCGTGTATAAAACCAATCCAGGGGCTCGTATATGGAAGTGTACCTGCTTCAATGAACCTGTCTGCTGCATAACCAAAACTAGCGTCAATTGATCCATTAAAAATAGCTCCATCTTCGCTGTGAATTTCGTGCAGCGACTCCAGTGCATATTTCCATCCGCTCCGGTGTTCATTCCAAACCACCTGGTCACGGTAGTCAATTCTTACCATAAGAACTTACCTTTTGCAGCGTGAAGTATATAAACGTGTATTGTGTATTGAATTCCTTCCACTCAACCACTTTATCAACACCATCCAAATGTAGCGGCTCTAACAACTGAAACCCATACGCATTTGCCAGTTGAATTACCGAAGCGATGCTATCGCGGTTAAATATATAGCTTGATGCACCATAGGCGGAAATGTGATCTGTATTTATATAGTCCTCCCAATAATCAGTTGAAATGAATAAATAGCCTTCAGTTTTGATGATACGGTTCATCTCCCGGAAGCAGGCATGTAAATCGATTCCATGCTCAATAACACTTAAGCATGTAACGCCATCAAAGTACTCATCATCAAAATCGGTTGCCGTAATATCGCCTGGCTGGTATATAATTGTGCCCCTGGTACTTTTGATTTTGAAAGCCAGGTTTATACACGTTAAATTTTTATAATTATATGCAGCCAGCTGTGGGAGTATACTTGAGTAGTATTCTCCTCCGGCGTCTAATATTTTCGCGCGCGTATCGGTATACCGAAGAACCGTAGATAAAGCTGCGAGAGAATCCCAGTTCTTTGGAAGATCTTCATGAAACGGAATCCCCAGGCATTTACTTTCATCCAACGCGGTTATAAAATCAGTGTCCTTTTTTAGTATACCACTGGCGGGATATACAGAAGGATGCATAAGATTTTCCCTGCTGATGTAGTGTGTTGCGCGCGACCAATCATAAACCTTCAGATTGCCAAAATGTGAAAACCCCATCGTGGAGTATACACCGGCATTACCAGCGGGTGCCTGCAAAACCACAGCACGGACACCATCCGAAAGCATGCTATGTACCAAAGTCTCTAAAATATACCGAAACAATTCCATCCTGTTTTCTTCCGGATGTATACCAACAGTCAACACCCAGCTCACATCGTGCGAAACAAGGCAGTTTACAAAAGCCACATCTCCTTTGCTGTTTCGAAATACAACCATATCAAGGCGAGCATTACTACTATATGCTTTTAGTGATGATTCAATTTTAGAATATAGTTGCCTGCCTCCAACATTTGCTATCGTTTCCTTATATAGCTCTATAGTTGCAATATTCTTCCCATGATTAACCGCGATATCCGGAAGCTTTCCAGATGTTCCTGTTCCAGGATCTGTAACACAGAGTATATCTTCACTATCCCGTATTACAAAATTTTGCTTTTCGAATCGATTGCTGTCACGATCCTGCTCAACCGAAAAAATCTTTATATAGTGTACATCTTCATCGGCCAGCAGGGAAGCTACATCGCGATTGAGAATTTCATCATTATTTAAAGGACTAATAAAAACTGTTCGGGTATCAGGCCGGGCAGAAAACCAGGTGAACGTCTCCTCCTGCCCGGCTAGCAGCCGGTCCGAGGTTATCTTTGCCTGACAGATTGCTTTCTCCAGCATACAATCATGGATCAGCGATTTTAAATTCTTGACTTCAGAAGTATATACTGCCATACTATTGTTTTACGAGTTGCCCTAAGTTCAACACCAGAGAAGTTTTAACCGACAACACAGTATGAATAAATTATTCTTCACAATTATATTTTTATTCGCGATCGTTTTTGACGAGTTAGGAGGAACCATCAATTTGCCTGTAAAAAAACTATGGAAACAATATATGCCCCTACCCTGTCTAATATTAAGCTTGGTAAAGACACATTAAGAATGCATTCACAGTCGCATGAAGATAAACACCAGACTATATTGCGGGACTTCAAAGGAGTACTTTTAAAAAAATGGAATATGCTGATCGAGCTACTGGAAAAGACCGACACCAATGCTCTGACCAAGCTGCAGGGCAAAATCAGTCAGCTCTCAGAAGATCAGTTTACATTGATCATTATGGCTCCCGAAGTAAGCTTCAGACTTTTAAACTTCAACGAGCATAGTGTTGTACTGCTAACAAATTTCATCATCTATAGCATGGATGCTGAACTGGCAAAGACGAAGGAAGAATTTGACACGAACTCCTATGAAGAACTCTGGACACCAAATGGAGATTTCTTCATTCGCTACAACAAGGAAGACAAAGAGTTTGTAACGTATGAACCTTATAAGTTGAATTGGATAACACCCATCGATTTCTTTAGTCCCTATTGTGTAAAACTGACGAACGATGATGTCAATGAAACGAGAACTTCAAAACTACTGCCATATGATTTTGATGAAGCTGAGTCAATCTGTAATTTACTGGAGGAAACCGTTGAGCCACTTATCGGCATCAATAACGACTATATTAAACTGATCAATCATTTTTCAAGAGTAATTATCTTTAATAAAGTTATTCCTGTTACCGGTCCACCTCCCTTTATCTCAGGCTCCGATGCTCTTCACGTTGGCAGAACTGTAATTTCGAATCCTACTGATGGAGACCTTGAGAAAATGATCGAGGCGTTAGTTCATGAGTCCATTCACTCAAAACTCTATATGATTGATGAAACCAAACGGTGGATGCCGAGCTATGATTTGTCTAACAAAATAGGAAGAGTTATACCATCAAGCTGGACAGGAAATATACTAACACTAAACAGTCTTTTACAAGCTTGTTTTGTCTGGTATGGTTTGTATCACTTCTGGTCCTATGCTTATCAAAATAATCTGTACAACGAAGAACATGCTGTTGGCCGGATGAATTTTATTCAGGCAGGGTTCAGGAAGTTTGATGCCAACGAACTCATAACAAAATACAACTTAAAACTTGAGCATGAACTGGCGTTGTGTTTTTCAGAGATCAGGGAAGAAATGTTAGCGAACTAGGAAATGTAAAAAACGCATGAGCAGAACTTCAAGGAAAGAAATTCTACCACCTGGTTTTAAACGAGATGTGGCCATTCAGTTTATAGCACACGAGAACTCTTTCTTCGCTTTTGCAACTCAGTTCTTAAGGGAGAATCATATAAATAGTATGTTGTTATCGGGCGATGACAGTGAACAGATTCTATCTCAAATCGCACGTACAAACGCTGATGTTACTTTCATTTCAATGCGCGGAAATGCGAATAGCCTTGAATTCTCCAGGAAGGTGAAGCGTGTCATGCCACAAACACATTGTGTTGTGTACGTTGATCCGGAGGATTTCAAGTTAGAATATTTAGTAAACTTTAATATAAGTGCATACTTATCCTCAGTCGATCTTTCACTTACAGAAATCGTTCTGTGTGTAGAGACACTTACGGATGGTTATCGATATATAGGGTCGCAAATCCGCGAATCGTTAGCGAAGGTAAATGAGTTTGAGTTCGACCTGACATACCAGGGTTTCAACCTGACAAAGCAGGAAATTGTTATACTGAACTTGCTTGCCAAAGGGCTTCGCTCCAAGGATATATCAGACCGGCTGTTCATTAGTCAGAACACATTGAACAATCACAAAACAAACATAAAGAGCAAGCTCAATCTGATGAGCAATCGGGAAATAGTTTTTTTTGCCATGAGAAACGGTCGGCAACCGAAAAATATTCAAATCGAAAATCCTGACGTTTAATAAAATCCAAGTATGATTTTCAACACTGGGAAGTTTCCTTTTTTTAAACAGTATGAGCAGTCTGATTGTGGCATAGCGTGCCTGCGGATGATTGCGAAATACTATGGAAAGGAATATAGGCAGGAGGATTTAACACGACACGTGATCGTTAATCGTATTGGTATATCTATTTATGACCTCTCTACCGTTGCCGACAAGATTGGATTTCGCTCCCTCGGAATTGAAACCTCGTGGAAGAATTTAATGACGGAAGTCCAATTACCGGCAATAGTACATTGGGACGGTGATCACTTTGTGGTGGTCTATAAAATCACCGGCAGCAAAATATATATAGCAGATCCCAGAATTGGCTTATGCCAATATACTCATGCCGAGTTTTGTATGCACTGGTTGCATCATAAAAAAGAAAACACAAGTCGCGGTGTCGTATTATTGTTAGAACCGTCTCCAGACTTTTTCAGCAGTAAGCACACTGCAACCAACCAGAATAAAGCCAGCCTCGGCTTCATTATCAAGAACTCGCTAAAGTTTCGTTTTCATTTTCTCCTGTTAATTGTTGGACTGTTGCTTGGCAGCTTACTGCAACTGTTTATACCCTTCATCACGCAGTCCATTGTGGATCTTGGTATAATTCCTCAAGACATTGATTTCTTACGCATAATCATCCTGGCACAATTGTTTGTCTTTGTAAGTATTACCATTGTTGATTTCCTGCGCACGTGGATTCTCATTCACATCAGTAGTCGAATGAATGTTTACATTATATCCGACTTTCTGATGAAGCTTATGAGTCTGCCCATTCATTTCTTTGATACAAAAACAAAGGGAGACATTATGCAGCGCATCCAGGACCATGAGCGTGTGCGCTCCTTTCTAACTGATACGTTGCTAAAAAGTTTGTTTTCGCTATTCAGCATTGTTGTCTTATGCACCGTTCTGGCGGCCTATAACTTCTGGATCTTTACAGCTTTTTTATTACTCACCGTGCTGGAAATGACATGGATCTTCATCTTCCTCAAACACGTACGGAAGGTTGATAATGAAAGCTTTGTATATATGGCTGAAGAGCAAGGCAAGCTTCACGAGTTAATAAGTGGAATCAATGAGATCAAACTTCATAATGTAGAGCAAAAGAAACGGTGGGAATGGGAGTATATACAATCAAAACTTTTTAAGGTAAACCTGAAGCGTTTAAGACTCAACCAGCGTCAAGAGGGAATTGCGCGTACTACCAATTATTTACTGGTTGTAGTTATTAATTTCATAACCGCTTCGTTGGTATTGGAAGGGAAACTATCACTTGGATCGATGCTGGCTGTCACCTCCATCCTGGGATTGTTAAATGTACCTGTAACGCAGCTTATCAATTTTGTGCTGCGCGGCCACATAGCCAAGATGAGCCTGGAACGAATGGGACAAATTCATGCGCTTGACAGCGAAAACAAAACTTATGGATCCGAAAAACAGTTGCCTGCAGACAGAAGTATATATTTTACAAATGTCGGTTTCTCTTTCGGTGACGACTCATCAAGCTTTGCTTTAGATAACATAAACCTTACTATACCTGCCGGAAAAATAACAGCTATTGTTGGTTTAAGCGGCAGCGGAAAGACTACGTTGATTAAGTTACTACTCAAATTCTATGATCCGCAGCACGGATCTATCCGTGTAGGTCACACAGATCTGAGGGAAATTCAAAGTCCGTTTTGGAGAGCTCACTGTGGTGCTGTATTACAGGACGGATTTATCTTTTCAGACAGTATAGCGTCTAATATAGCTTTGGCTCCCAGCATTAGTTACGAAAGACTTAAAACAGCGACCGAGATTGCCAACATTCATGATTTTATAGCGTCACTTCCGCAAGGCGTTCACACGAAAATAGGACCAGACGGTATCGGCCTGAGTCAGGGACAGAGGCAACGAATCCTGATTGCAAGAGCGGTATATAAGAATCCGGAATACCTGGTATTTGATGAAGCTACAAACGCACTCGATGCCCAGAATGAACGCATCATCATGCGCAACCTGGAGAAATTCTACCAGGGAAGAACAGTAATAATTATAGCGCACCGGCTAAGCACCATCAAGCGCGCAGATCAAATTGTATTGATTGAAAATGGTAAGATCAGTGAATCAGGCACGCATATAACACTCATTGATAGTAGGAGTAAATATTATTCACTGGTCGAAAGTCAAATGGAAGTAGTCTCTTGAACTTGCCTCTATGAACAATACAAACACTGAAGAAGAGCTCATGGGTAAAATTCCTGTTTGGGTTGGCACTGTGAGTACCTGGGTATTTATCGCACTGTTCTCGCTTTGTATATTTTGGTTTTTCATCTACAAATTCAATACGCGGCAAAAAGGAATATTTACCCGTATTGATTCGTCTCATGTATTATTTGAGTGTAAGGCAAATGGTGACTTTACGTTTAATAAAAAAGAAAATATAGTACTTACCATTGACCGCCATACTTTTATATCAAGTATAGATAGTATGTATAGTCGGGGAAAAATGCACTATATTATTTTTCAGATGAAGCAGCAATCCTATTTTAGCGGACAACAGTATACAGGAACTATCCATCAGAAAAATGCAACGTTCTTCGAAAAGCTTACTGCATTGGGTGATAACAAACACTAACCTTCAAGAACGAAAAAACGAAGTAGTCTCTCTCACATGCTATTTCCAACCTGCACTAACGAATTTTAGGCTGAATCCTTAATCGGTCCATTCTAAGTCTAAGCAACTTTAAACTGAAGAGCGATCTTGGGTATCTTGTTAAAGAGCTCATTGCGCATTTCATTCGTTTCTTCCAGAGCACGTTTACCGGCAGCCGTCAGCAGGAAGAGTCGCTTACGGCGTCCGCCACGCTCGCTCGTGGGGTCGCCCATTTTTGAAGTCACCAGGTTCTTATCTTCGAGACGTTTTAATACCGTATGCACGGCACTGATGTTAAGACTACGCCCCGTCTGTCGCTCGATCTCATCCATCACAGCAACACCGTAGGCATCTTTATATAGCACACCAACCGTAAGCAATACTAATTCTTCAAGTTCTCCTAAATATGTTCCTTTCATATACTATATATCTACTCTCGTTTTAACACGTCTGCCGGGTTCACGTTTGCCACCCGTATAGCCTGGTAGCTTATCGTAAAGAAAGCTATTGCCGCTGCTATAATTGCCGACAACCCAAATAACCATCCATTTATATTTACCCGGTAGGCAAAGCTCTGCAACCATTGTGTCATCAGGAAGTAAGCCACTGGCAACGCCACCAGTATAGCGATCAGAATCATGCTGAAGAAATGACGCGAGAATAACACAAAGATGTTTGCTGTTGAACTACCCAATACTTTTCGGATGCTCATCTCCTTCTTGCGTTGCTCGGCCGTAAATGTAGCCAAACCAAACAATCCCAGGCATGCCACCAATATAGAGAGAGCAGAGAAAACGATGGTAACACGACTCATCTTTGTCTCGGCCTTATAGAGTTTCTCCAGGTCATTTCTGAGGAAGAAATATTCAAATGGCCATCCGGGTATCTGCGCTTTCCATTGTTTGGCAAGCCAATCGATAGTGCCGGGAATGTCATTGCCCGTAATGCGTACAGCCATATACTTGATGCGAACATCAAATGCCCGGGGCGTTGTATTCAACTGCAGTATCAGGGGACGGATAGGATTATGGCGTGACGTAAAATTAAAATCCTTTACCACACCAATGATGCGATGGGTAGCGCTGTTGTCGAACGTTTTACCTATAGCCTCTTCGCTGGAAGCCCATCCCATTTGTTTCACAAACGTTTCATTTACGATCAGCGACAATGAATCATCGGTCTTTATATCTTCAGAAAAATCACGGCCGGCAACAATAGGTATATCAAATGTCTCAGCAAAGTGATGTCGTACAGTCAGGCGTGGAAATGGTCGTGATTCATGCTGCCCTTCAAATATATAGTTACCCACCTGGTGTTTCGCTCCCAATATTTCTTCAAGCGCTGTTACACTGACGGTATTTTTATTTCGCAAGAATTCATTCTCCAATGCCTGATAATTTGTTGCCACCGGTGAACGTGTAACCGGGATCATGATAACATTCTCCTGCGTAAAACCTGTATCGCTTTTTCGAAGCATCCGCAGTTGATCTATAGCTACACCAGTTCCGATCAATAATATAATAGACAATGTAAACTGAACGATCACCAGGCCTTTACGAAAAGTACCGCCTGACTGAGAATTGATGCTTGTCTTTAATGCCGTAATCGGTTTGAAACCGGAAAGCACAACGGCAGGATAAAGGCCTGCAGCCACTCCTACTCCTATGGGAAGCAGTGTAAGAAGCGTTAAATAAAAAGGTTCGAGTAATGCCATCGGTGTTACATTCATTTCAGTAAATGCATTGAACATCGGAAGCAGTAGCAGCACCAGTGTGATCGCAATGACTACGGAAAGTACACACAGCAGTATAGATTCAAAGAGGAATTGTCCTACCAGTTGAAACCGCTGGCTTCCCAGCGTCTTGCGCATGCCCACTTCTTTGGCCCGCTTGGCAGCACGTGCTGTGCTCAGGTTGATGAAGTTTATGCAGGCAATGAGCAAAACAAATATACCTATAGAACCAAAGATATATAGTGTAGTCAGACTGCTGTTAGGTTGTATCTCATAATCCAGGTGTGATTTCAGGTGTATATCCGTGAGCGGAAACAATTCCAGCTTTACATCTTCCCGAACAAACTCTGGGAAGTGTTTTTTTACAAAGGCAGGCATGGCAGCTTCCAGGTAGGGCGCATCACTCGCATCGCGGAGCAACAGGTATGTCCAGCAGGGGTTCCAGTACCAATGCCAGTTTTGTGGTGTACGTGGATCATAAACCTGATCAAGCGTGCGGAAAGAGATCAAGCCATCGAATTGAAAGTGTGTGTTCAGCGGTATATCTTCCAGTATACCTGTTACCAACAAATTTGTATTACCCTGAAACCTCAGATATTTACCTATAGCATGCTCGCTTCCAAAATACTTCCGCGCCATACTTTGCGTCAGTACAATGGTTTCGGGTTTATCAAGAGCTGTTGGATCTCCCTCAACGAATTTATAGTCGAAAACGTCAAAGACTGTGCTGTCAGCACAGAATAATCGTGATTCATTAAACTCCTTGGTATTATCAATCGTGGCCATGGCCAGTGTAGGAGCCTGAAAATTAAAGAATCGTACCGCGCTCAAAATTTGCGAACCATGATCCGTTAACAACGCTTCGGCTACTGGAAACGGTTGACTGGCCGAGTGCTCTCCTACTCCATCGGATTGCAATACTTCATGCACGCGGTATATACGGTCTGCTTTGGTATGCATCCTGTCGAAACTATACTCGTTGCGTATATATAGACTTATCAACAGAAAGCAGGTAACGCCAATGGCAAGACCAAATACGTTTAAAAAAGAATATCCTTTTTCACGCACGAAACTGCGCTTGAATACAGAGAAGTAATTTCGATACATCATAAAGTTTGGGCTGGATTGGTTGGATGATCGTTTGATATTAGACCATTTAAAGAAGCGTAGTATATTCCAGGTGTATTGCCAATCGGCTATATGTTGCCCGTGATTCTTCAGGGCACGGACATAGAGTTCGTAAGCATCGCCCTGAATTTCTTCCAGCAATGCAGGATTGCAATACCACTCCAAAAATCTACTAGCCCATTTAGGCGGTGAGACCCTGTTCATATATCTTCCACAAACGTGAAAGTAATATGATATGTTTCATGTTTGTGGATAAAATATATGAATCAGAAAGAAATTACCGCCAACCTAATCCTGGTGCAACGTGCTTCAGTATTGAAGAGAGCACGTGAATATTGTAATCAACTCCCAGTGTATTGGGTATCGTCAGGAGAAGTGTATCAGCCGCCTGAATAGCCTCGTCTGCAGCTAATTCCTTTATGAGTTTATCCGGTTCTGCGGCATAGCTTCTTCCGAAAATAGCACGTTTGTCACTTTCGATAAAACCAATTTGATCTACGCGATTAGTTTCCTGTCCAAAGAAATACCTGTCCTGCTCCGTTACCAATGCAAAAATAGACCTGCTTACCGAAATCCTTGGCTCCCGCTGGTGGCCAGCTTTCTTCCATGCTTCTTTATAGAGTCTGATTTGCTCTGCCTGCTGAACGTGAAAAGGTTTACCGCTCTCATCATATTTAAGTGTAGAGCTTTGCAAATGCATTCCATTTTCGGCAGCCCAGATCGCTGTAGCATTGGAAGCAGCACCCCACCATATTCTGTTACGCAATCCTTCCGAATGTGGTTCTAACCGTAACAAGCCCGGAGGGTTCGGGAACATAGGATTCGGATTAGGTTTGGCAAATCCCACGCCTTTTAATTTATCCAGAAATTCCAGCGCCTTTCTACGCCCCATGTCCGCATCAGTTTCTCCTTCAGCGGGTTCGTAACCAAAATAGCGCCAGCCATCGATTACCTGTTCTGGCGAACCTCTGCTAATTCCCAACTGTAATCTTCCTCCGGATATCAGATCGGCTGCTCCTGCATCTTCCACCATATAGAGTGGATTTTCATAGCGCATATCAATCACGCCTGTTCCAATCTCTATCTTCTTTGTTTTTGCACCGATCGCAGATAACAAAGGAAATGGTGACCCAAGCTGAGCAGCAAAATGATGCACCCGGAAATACGCACCGTCCAACCCCATCTCTTCACCAGCAACTGCCAGATCTATAGATTGAAGCAATGTATCACTTGCCGTACGCGCTTTATAACCCTGCCGATTAGCCCAATGGCCAAAAGACAAAAATCCAATTTTCTTCATAGCTTCATCAAAACCTAAAAATAGTCTTGCCTGTCAAAGATAAAAAATTACGGGGCATGCAATGCGCTATATATACTTGGTATAACTTCGACTAATATCATTGATGAGCTATAGCTGGATGACTATTTGATCCACACGGTTTGTGTAAACGCTCCGTTTGCTGCAACATCCCAAGCCTCAAGGCGAACCCATTTTCTTCCGGTGAGATCAATTGATTTATGGAACACTTGTTCACCGAAAGGCAACGTCTGGTCGAGTATAATTTTCTCACGATATACTTTTGCTCCGTCACCGGAAATGATCTCAGCGTAGTTCATAGGGAAAGTCCATTTGAGTTTGAAGTTGACATTGACGTTCTTGTCAGACAATGTAATCTCCTCGCCTGTTGATTTCCCGTTAACGGTAAACTCTGGAATCAACACCTCTCCTGTTGATGAAAAGAATTTACCTTGCTGCAGCGCATCCAGCACAGGTTGCCAGCCGTCTTTGAATTCCGGAAGCTTATCTAATTTCAGGTAGTTAATGTTCAGGTGCGCGTACATTTCGTTCTCGGGTTCAATGGTAAACAGATCAGCTTCGGCCAACACCTTCTTGCGATCGCCCCAATTGTTCATATCATCCATCAGCTCGAGAACACGTTTACCAAGGAATGGAAGTGACAGGTCTGCCGGCATTGCTTTCCAAGCCGCACCGAGGAAATGTTCATCCTTAAAAAAATCAGCCGACCTATATTTATCTGGATATCCGGTTGATCCTTTCGTGCGCGCATGCGCTGTCCAGGCGAGACCATTTTCTTTTTTCAACAACTCAAGCATCTCGCGTTCATTCGCTATGCGATATACCTTTCCATACTTCGGATCTTCGATTACGAATGGCATGCCTTCCTTCCTGGACATTACCCAGTAAACAGGTTTCGGAAAAAAATTCATCCAGTGTCCACCAAAGAATTCATTCGGTTCTTCCCCGGGAAGCAGCAGTATATCTTTAGACGAGAGTCGTTCACATTGCTCAAACAAAGCATGAAGTTCTTTCAGGCGAAGACTATCCGGACCAGTAGCATGTGCTGTATAATGAAACTCACCAAGATGAATAATATCAACACCGCTGCGTTTCATCACATCGATAAACGTTGGCGCCTCGGGAATCGGCTTGTCTGCCAACACAACTTGCATGATAAACTCATTGTGAAAATGACTCGTTAATGTCTTGTATCCGGGCAGCGAACTGAAGCGATCGTTGTTCGTAAACTTCTTTACTTCTTCGAGTACAGCAGATGAATTTCCTGCGCTCATCAATACGAAAAAATTCAACCGTTGCTTTGTATGTGGCGGAGCATTAAACCACGGAACAAATCTTCGATCACCATACAGATCTTGTCTGATTCCGATGCCATAACCGTTGATCATTTTACGATAATGATTTCCAGCCCAAACGAACTTCAGATTGAATGCCTCGTCAAGCGGATAGAAATACTGGTGAGGTGCCGGGAATACGGCAAGACTTCCTTCACTATTCTCTCCGACTACTGTGCGATATTTGACTTGTAAATTTTTCGAGCTGTCACCGAGTGTAGGCTTCATCGACTGCATCTGTTCACGCGTGTCGTTCCAGCCGATCTTCTCCCATGTTGCAGTCTTGGAAATCAAACCGGTATCGTACAAGATCGCTGTTGAATCTTTTTCGGTGGTCATCACCGCAGCTATATTTAGCAAAGGACTTCCATTGTATATAGTGATCTCGAAATTTCCGCTGAAGTCAGGAGCTTTCATTGAGCCTATAGTGATCACCGTTCTTGTTCCTATAGAGTGAACAGATGCTGACTGCTTGACGAACTCGATGTTGTGTGCCTTGAACGGTTTCTTGGGGACTTTATCAAAGAATATATTCCATCCATTTTGTGAAATCAAGTCACGCTTGCCTACCGTGAGTACAAATGCCGGATCGAGTGCTGCTGCGATCTGGTGATTATTTTTTCCTTCCTGCAATTCGATGCTTTTGAAAACAGGTTGTGTTGCTGAAAGATCGAGAATAATTTTTCCCGTTTTGCCCGTTCCTGCGGGCCATGATAGAGACACAATATTTCCTTTCACGGATGCGGTAGCGCCATTCTTCCTGTTGAAGTTCGTCAGATCGACCTTTACCTGTGCCTGCAGTGTGCCAAACGAAAGGAGTGCGAAGAGAATGATATATCGCATAAGATTTACAAATCAGATTTAATGAATCAAACAAAATAAGAATAAATGAATGCGAGACGAAGCTATTTCTGACGCACGGAACATATTATAGATGAATGAATAACTTGTCTGCTTGAGACAACAAAAAGATGCAGGCACGTGAATTATATATACATTGGACAACGAATTCGTGAGGACACAACCAGGACACGCTTGTTGATATTTGTGAGACTATAACTGACAAGAAGCCGTAATGAAAAAACACATACTATTCTTTCATGGTGGTTCATCGGAAGAAGACTACCACGCAGATGCAAAACTTGTCGCTTCACTGAAATCAAATTTAAATTCAGAGTACACCATACATTATCCATTGCTGATTAATGATGGAACACCTGACCTCGGCAGGCGCGAGCAGATCAGTCGCGAAATTTCCGAGCGTGAAGACAACATCATTTTAGTTGGTCATTCATTCGGAGCTTCGATGCTGCTGGCATATCTTTCAGAAGTAAAAATCAAGAAGAAAATTGCAGGCATTTTTCTTCTGGCCACACCGTTCTGGAATGGAGATGAAGATTGGGTTCAACCTTTCAAATTGCTACCAGATTTTGCAACACACCTCGATAAAAAAATACCGTTGCACCTGTATCACTGCACCGATGATGATGAAGTACCGCTCACGCATTTTACCATTTACAAGCAACACCTTCCGTTGGCATCGTTCCATGAAATTACAACGGGCGGACATCAATTTAACAATGACCTTACCGTTATTGCCAACGACATTAAATCAGTATAGGAGTGCTACTTATATAGTACAACTGTCGGAAGAACATTCTTACTTCTGATATTCAATTTTGATAATACGCCACACAAACTCCCCCGCACCTGTTTTCACTACGGCTTCGTCACCCACTTCTTTTTTCATCAACGCGTGTGCCATAGGCGAGTCAATGGATATATAGTCTTTGGCATCATTAATCTCATCCGATCCGACTATCCGGAAACGCTTTCGCATGCCTCGCTGATTTTCAACTTCCACCCATGCGCCAAACAATACTTTGCCTTCCTGAAAAGATGAATAACTCACCACCTTCAAATCATCTATACATTTACGTAAGTAGAGCACACGCCTGTCAATTTCGCGCAGGCGTTTTTTATTGTAATGATAATCTGCATTTTCAGAACGATCGCCAAGGCTTGCAGCCCATGCTACTTTTTGCGTGGTCTCCGGACGTTCAACTCGCCACAAATGATCCAACTCAGCTTTCAACTTTTCTAAACCTTCGGGGGTAATAAAGGGTGTCTTCATGTTTACCTGTTCACAAAACTATACATGCGCATCGATGTACATTCATCGACCGAAAGATCGCACGGCCGTGTCGGAAGCACTTGCATAATCGTCCAAACTTACCGAAATAAATCAAGGTAATCGGTAACACCGAAAACAAATTAGCGATCCGTTTTTAATCAAATCAAATATTTTTTGCCATTTACTTTGCGCAACCAAGTAATTGCACGTATATTTGCAATCACTTAGTTGCACATATTTATGGAAGTCAGACGCGATATTTTTCAGGCTATAGCCGACCCCACACGAAGAGCTATTATGGTATTGATTGCCGCCCAGGCAATGACACCCAATGCAATCGCTGAAGAATTTAAAACCAGCAGACAGGCGGTTTCAAAACACATTCAGATTCTTACAGAGTGTGAATTGGTAACACAAGAGCAAAGAGGAAGAGAAATCTATTACTCACTTGAAATTGAAAAAATGAAAGAGATCGATAAGTGGTTAAACCAGTTTAGAAAAATCTGGGAAGCACGCTTTCATCAACTTAATGATGTATTATCAACCATGAAAAAACAAAAAAAATGAACAACACTTCGCTATTCGATTTTAATGTTGACAAAGCAACAAAGACTGTATCCATTACGATGGAATTTGATGCAGACCTGTCACTGGTATGGGACGCATTTACAATACCTGAAATTCTTGATCAATGGTATGCACCGAAACCCTGGACTTCAAAAACAAAGTACATGGACTTCAAAGTTGGAGGCAAAAGATTTTACGCGATGGTAAGTCCCGAGGGACAAGAGCGTTGGGCTGTACAGAAATATACTTCTATTAGTCCTAAGACCAATTTCAAAATGTTTAATGTTTTTACTGATAAAGATGAGAACCCCGATGTACACGGTTCTGATTGGGATCTGAACTTCAGCGAACATAGCACCGATGGCTCGCAAAGAACAAAAGTCAACATCAGTATTTATAACGAGTCTCGTGAACGTATGGAGATGGTGCTCGAAGGCTTTAAAATAGGAATGACGATGACTTATGAAAATCTGAAAGACCTATTGGCATCCCAACAGCTATCAGGAGCAAAAAAATGATTTACGTTTTCAAAACTTCTGTCAAAAACAAAAAGCAGGTCAGGAAACTCAAACCGGATATTAACACTATACTTCCCAATGAAAAATGGAGTTTCGACCTGGAAGACTGCGACAGAATTTTGCGTATTGACTGTGAAGTAAATATAGTCTCACGAGTAAAAGACTTGCTGCACATTCACAAGTTTTACTGCGAAGAATTGGAATAAGTATATAAACTAAAAATTATGGCACGTATCAATCCTTACATTCACGTCAACTGAAAATGCAGAAAAAGCATTTACATTTTACAAATCAGTATTGGGCGGAGCGTTTGCGAAAATGATGCGTTACAAAGACCTGTCAAGCCCGGAATACCCGGAGGAAAAATTGAGATGCCCATGAGAGAGGGTCCCTTTAGTTGTTATTTCGGAATGTTTGCAGACAAATACGGAATTCAATGGATGGTCGATTTCACAAGCCAGCCGGAAAAGTAAATATAGCATCCATCACAGTTGCCTGAAGTTTCGGTGTAACACTGCTGTTAGTTTTGTCAGACTATACATTGACCTTTAATCACAAATGACTAGGAAAATTATCCCGCTGCTGCATTATTGTTCCCAGTTTTTAAACCTGGAAAAATATAATGAGCAACAACCTGGCAGATGTAACGGGCACCAAGAAACATTTTGCAATTCTTGATGGTCTGAGAGGAGTAGCAGCGTTAGCCGTAGTCATCTTCCATTTCATGGAATGGGTATTTACAGACTTCAGCAAAAACTTTATAGGCCATGGATATCTTGCCGTTGATTTTTTCTTTTGTCTGTCCGGATTTGTGACTGCTTATGCTTACGATTATAGGATTCAAAAAATAGGACTGCTCGAGTTTTTCAAAGCACGTCTCATCAGACTTCATCCGTTGGTAGTTTTAGGTTCTGTCCTCGGGCTGCTTGGATTTTTTCTCGATCCCTATAGCTCGGAAGCCAACGCGTATGGAATTGGAGCGATAATATTATTATTCCTGAGCTCCGTGTTGTTGATACCTGCACCCATGATGGAGGAGCGAGCCTTCAACTTGTTTGGCTTTAATGCTCCTTCATGGTCGCTGTTCTGGGAATATATAGCCAACATTTTTTACGCGTTGATCCTGTCCAAAATCAATCGCGTGATTTTAATCGTATTACTGATCGTGGCTGCTGGTATACTCTCCTTTGTAGCCTATAGGGCAGGCAATTTATTGGGAGGCTGGACAGGTAGTAACTTCCTGGATGGAGGCGCACGTGTCTTCTACTCCTTTCTTGCCGGCATTCTGATCTTTCGCTATAACCTCATCATCCGAAACAAATTTGGTTTTATAATTCTCGGTATATTTTTAATGCTGGCTTTTGTTATGCCTGTGTTAAAATGGAGCTGGCTCACGGAACTGCTCATTGTTCTAATCTATTTTCCTTTAATTGTATCGCTGGGCGCAGGCTCTACACTTTCGCCACGCCTGAAAACACTTTGCGAATTTTCAGGCAACATCTCCTACCCGCTCTATATGACACACTACTGGGCGATCTGGATCTTTGGACATTACTTTACAAGCGTCAAGCCGTCTATTAAAGATCTTACGTTTATCATTATAGGTGGAGTAATCTTCCTGATTCTCTTTGCTTACCTGGTTATGCGATTCTTCGATGTTCCTGTGAGACGACATCTCAATCGGAAAAAATTACTGGCAGAATAAAAAGATATAGAACATTAAAAAGAGTTCATTAGTATATATCACCAGTATATATCTTGACTAATGAGTAATACCAGATCACAAAGTATAATTTTCCAGATTATCTCCACTGCAGAAAGAGGCCAACCTGAATGGCCTCTTTCTTTTTATCGTCCGTTACTAACGCACGACACACGCCCTGTCCTATTCATTGTAATTATACACTTCAATCTATCAAATGTTATAACAGATATGATATATATAGTTTGTCTTCACAGTCGCACAGAAGTATCAAACGGAAACACGGCAGAAAATTCAAAAAAGATTTAAAAGATTATTAGCATTATGCAGGTTTGTGTTCTATACTCACATCCGTAACAAGAAAAATCGTTGGCCGAATAGAAATAGCGGAAATGTAGGGCTGAAGGTTGTGCTATAGATGTCAACGCCTATATATAGTATAAAAATCAATCCGTGCTTCGTGCATTAATAAGATATTCTGCATATGTCAAATTTCTAACTAAAACCAACAAGTTATGAGAAAGAGTATACCTATTTTGTTTATTGTCATTCTATTAACAACTGTTACTTCGTTTTCCCAACAAGCCTACTTCTGGACCGGGAACCAAAAACTGATTTTAACTCCCGACCCTTCGCAAACATTAGTGAAAATTAAAAAGGGTGGTAAAGAAGTGAGTGCATTACTCCAGGAAGCCCGACAATCAACCAATGTTGATAATGCGAGTGAAATGTCTATTGGAGGACAGTCCTTTATTTTATTAAAGCAGACAAAAGCAAGTAAGTCGAGCCTGAATGCTGCTGATGTCGAATTTCAATTGCCGGTTTATTATGGCAACGGAGTTCCATACTATCTCAACGGAGACATTATTTTTCGTCCAAAGAATGGCGTGACCATCGAGCAGATCAGGCGACTGGTAGAGAACGGTATATCGCAGGAAGGAAGCACGGCTCAGCGTACCTATTTCTTTAAAGTAACAAAAGGAGAAAATGTATTGGACATCGCGAATAAAATTCATGAGAGTGGTTTAGTGGAGTGGTGTCATCCTGATTTCATGGCACAAATAGAAAAACATTTGATTCCTGCCGATCCTACCTATGGAGATCAATACTATCTCAACAACACCGGTCAATTTGGAGGAACAGCCAATATAGATATAAATGCTCCGGAGGCATGGGACATCACACGAGGCTGTGACATACGGGTTGCTGTAATCGATGATGGCGTGGAAGATCACAATGATCTGGCAGGAAGAGTACTGCAGGGGTTTACGGTTTTAAATGCCAATGGCTTCGGTCGTCCCAATGCCGTATGTTCCGGAACAACAGTAATAAATCGCGTTGGACATGGTATGGCTTGTACCGGCATAA
The DNA here is from genome assembly GCF_042676245.1 of Ohtaekwangia kribbensis. Classification (NCBI taxonomy): domain Bacteria; kingdom Pseudomonadati; phylum Bacteroidota; class Cytophagia; order Cytophagales; family Fulvivirgaceae; genus Ohtaekwangia; species Ohtaekwangia kribbensis. The sequence continues at coordinate 1,272,515 of NZ_JBHTKA010000007.1, read as the reverse complement.
TTGCAGCATCGCATAATACACTGGGCGTTGCAGGCATTGCTCCCAACGCATTGATATACCCTGTGAATATTTTTGTAGGAGGTGAAACGATAGCACAGCTGGTAACTTCTATTAACCGTGCGTGGGATCCTGCCTTTGGAAATGCAGATGTTATCAGCAACTCCTGGGGTTTCTGGCAGACAGATATTATTCCTGCTATAGAGCAGGAGATAATTAATGCTCGCACTTTGGGGCGCGTAAGAAATGGCGTAACCCGGGGATGCGTTGTTGTTTTTGCATCCGGTAACTCGCATCCCAGATCAGGATGCCCGGACTGTTTTAACGGCGTTACTTTTCCTGCAAATGTAAATGGAGTAATAACCGTGGGTGCCATTAGTAATACAGGTGCTATACATGACTATAGCAGCAGAGGTGCCGAAATGGATTTGGTAGCACCTTCCGGTGGAGCTTCCGGTGTAGCAGATATAGGGGGTTGCAATATTCCAACCGGAAACATTCGCACTATAGATCGTCCTGGTGCTAACGGATATGATGCAGGAGATTTCTTTAATGGATTTAACGGAACATCAGCAGCAGCTCCCCAGGTATCCGGTGTGGCGGCATTGATGCTTTCAGCCAGCCCTACATTAACAGAGGCACAAGTAAGAACATTGCTGCAACAGACTGCCACTGATATGGGATCATCAGGCTTCGACAATACATTTGGCTTCGGACGACTAAATGCTTTCACGGCGGTGAAGGCTGCTATTAACAATGCCGTTCTTTCAGGACCGTCACACGTCTGCCCAAGTGCTACTTTTACAATTACCAGTCCACCGGCAGGAACTACGATCACATGGTCAAGCAGCAACACCAGTGGAGTAACGATTAACAGCAGTGGCGTAGCAACACGCGTTGGAAGCTTTACCGGCACAGTTACCATCACAGCAACATTCAATGGTGTATGTGGTGTGGTTGCATTAAGTAAAGCCGTTACCGTTGGTGCGCCCTCTCCCATTTCAAGTTTAACGGTTCGCATGGGACCTCCATCGGGTAATCAACTTTGCTATAATTATAACTTAGGTATAGCGGTTGGAAATTCCAATCAAAGTGCACAGGGTGTAACACAATACAATTGGAATTTCGGAAGCTGGGCTCCTTACTTTACAGATTATGATGGTTTGGGAGTATATACATCGGTAGCTATGTTAACGGTAAATAGTTCTGCCGCTCCGTCTCAATCTATTTCCGTTACAGCACAAAACAGTTGTGGTATCAGTTCGCCATACTCTAAAACGTTTTATGCCAGCAGTTGTGGAAGTATGAGTGTTGCATATCCCAATCCGACATCCGATATACTCTCCTTAAGCTTTGACGATGCTCCCGTAGCACTGCCGCAGCAGATAATTTTGTATAGCGAGAAAACGCAGAAAGTAGTATATACTATTTCAAGTGAAAAACTTACTACTGCTTTCAGCAACGAGAAGACACTTAACATTCCTGTAAATACTTTTCCTCGTGGAGTTTATTATCTGCGGGTTGAAAACGGTGATCGTAAAACCGACCAGATAAGGATCGTACTCAAATAGCAATTGAACACGCTAGTATATATACAAAGAACGGCTACTAAATGTGGCCGTTCTTTTTTTACTACAAAATGGATATGGTCTTTCGACAACAGTATTGATCTATATATTTACAAGTTCATGAAATATACCCGGCATCTATAGATAGCGTTATCTTCCTCCCTTAATTGCTTTGGCAATGGCCTCGAGGTGATCGTTAAACGAGCTCAGTTGAATCAACATCTGTCCGGAGGTGTCGCTCTCGCTCAGCATTCCAAATTTATTATTCTTCACAAAGATCTCCTTGATCTGCTTCCAGCGTATCACTTCCTGTTCAGCGAGGAAGCCTGCAATTTCTTTTAGTCGAAGCAGGTTCGCTTCTGCATCCGATGTCAGGGTCTGAGACTCTCCTTCGTAGTGCGAAAGAATCAACGTGTTTACTTCCTCGGGATTCATCAGCGGTACAACCTTACCTGCCATCTTATTCATATTCCGGTATGAACCCTGCAGCTTGAAAGCAGGTTCCGTACGGTATGCATCTTTCATGGCCGCACTCGCTATATATTGCTGGTTCACGAGCATCACGACATCGCGAATCCGGGTGATGTTCCGCAATACTGCGATAGCATCGTCAATTTCCTGCTGGTTATAGTTTCCTTCGAGCTCAGGCAACAAATCACTTTTTGTCTCGATGTAACTGACGAGTTTGTATAGATCTTCAAAACTGCGGTTGCTGATGCGTTGCAGATATCGATTCTCGGCAACACAGTTTTCAATGAGACTGAGTCTGAACAACTGGTCAGAACTTCCTATAACATCTCCCAGGTTATATACATCCGCACGGTTCGCCAGCATATCTGGTATCTTGAATTGTTCACCGCTCTCGGTATAGGGGTTGCCGGCCATTACTACGCAGAAACGTTTTCCGCGCAAGTCATATGTTTTACTCTCACCTTCAAAAATACCATCCATCTTTCGCTGACCATCCGCGAGTGATATAAATTTCTGCAGAAACTCCGGACTGCAATGCTGGATATCATCAATATATAGCATCACGTTATCGGCCATCTCAAATGAAAGATTTATTTTCTTGAGTTCTGCACGTGCACCCGATGTTGTTGCTTCCTGTGGATCAATGGATGTGATACTATGCCCGATGGTAGGACCGTTTATCTTCACAAAATGTAGTCCCATAGTTTTCGCCAGGTACTCCATCAACGTTGTTTTACCATAGCCTGGCGGCGATACCAGTAACAGCATACCCATACGGGCGGTGCGTTTATCGTCACCTGCTGCACCAATTTGCTTCGCGAGGTTGGCACCGATCAATGGAAAGTATACTTCGTTGATGAGACGATTACGAACAAACGAACTCAATACTTTTGGTTCGAGCTCGCTGATCTTTAACTGCTGGCGATATTCCTGCACCAATTGTTCCTTGAGCTGATTGAACGATGTGAATGCCGGAACAATCGTATCAAAGTAACTACGCATCTTCTTCATGAACCGATGGAAGTTCAATATATATTTACCCTCACCGGGTATTACGGCATGCGTGCCTTTTAGGCCGGTAAGTTCAATGGAATCTGCGGCTGCCCTTTCTCTGTACGGATGATCTTTGAAAAGCAGCAGGCATGCCGCTTCATCAATATATAGTTCATCGGTTACGACCGAACGTGTTTGAGAAAATGCCTGCAGCCAGCTTTGAATGATATAAAATCGCTCAGCCGTTTCGAAGCCTGTATTGTTTACTTCCTGCAGGAACAGCGCTGTCCTTTTCTGGGCCGTTAAGTATTCATCGAATGCTTTTTTGAAATGCAGCGCTTGCTGACTGCAGGTAAAATGCCGCGCGACCGAAAGTTCAGAATACAGATATAGCGCCACATCGTTGGCGTCTACAGATTCGTATGCAATCTTTGACTGCACGAATTGCGTTGACAATTGTTTTTCTACAAAGCTTGCACGCTTGCTCTGCGGGAAACTTTCCTGTATAGCATAGGCAGCCGTAATCAATTGCTGTAACTTGTTGCGCGAAGCCTCATCCAGTCCAAACCAGAACAATTGAGCAGCGACACGAACTGCAGGAGAAAACTGAAGTATATGCAGTTCCGCCTGAAGCTTTTTAAGCCCCTGGTATATAATTGCAGCATCTGTATTATGAACGCCTTTCAGATAGGCTGCGGCATAATCACGCTCCGTACGATCGTTAAGGAAAGTTTCGTAGTTCCATGAATCGTTCTGCTGCAGACTTTCCTGATATGTTTGATATGCGAGGTATTCCGAACGGTATATTTCCGCATTTTCAGATATCAACTCCTGCTCCCATATAGCGCGATGCTGGTATAGCGATTCAGCAGACACCTGCTTATAGAAGCTTGTTCCCAGGAGATGAAAAAACAAATTCTCATTTCTGCGAATGATCGTGAGATCAAGCACTTGTTTGTTTACAATGAACTTGTAATTACCGAGTGCTATTATGTTCTGGCCATCAACAAAAAGATCAGTCTTGTCTTTGAGATTTCGTAAGGCAGTTTCCTGTGCTACCTTCACCAGGTTCTCGAGATTTTCTGCTTTCGCTACATCACCGAGTTCCTTTAACTCGTCCATCAGGTTACGCACCTTGTCTACCATCAAATCAGTAGAGAAGAATGCATATATACTTTCCTTGCCGTTAAACGACTGTGCTTTGTTTTCAATGTTCTTCAGAACACGCAGGCCGATCTGCTCCAATGCTGTTGTACGCTTATTCAATTGCGCGATCAGCATTTCCTTTTTGCCGTTGAACGCTTTGATGACCTCGTCACGTTTATCGGCTATCTTCAGAACGAATTCATCAAAGTCGGCAAATTTACTCTCGAGTTCCTCCACCTGAATGCCCACCTTCGTGAAATACTCTTCACATTTCTCAGGTGTTGTAGAGAGGTCAAGGAAGTTTACTATACTTTGATCGAGCAACGTAAGCTGTGCATAAAACTGGCCGGTCGACTCCTGCGCTTTCAAGGCAGTCGTTACGCGTACCAATTCTGCTTTCACTTCATTGAGTGATGCGAATATCAGCGAGATCTTTTCAACGATACGCGTAGTCTGCGTAGTGTCTTCAATTTTGAGACTGTTCAGAATATCGATGAGCATCTCCAGTCCGGTAGAAATCTCTTTTATAGCTTGCTCTACCGGTTGCGCATCGATCACCTTGGTTACAAGGCTTGCTGCTTTCTTGAGCTCGGCAACTTTTTCTGCGTAGGGCGCCAGAGCCTCCTCCTTCAATAAGAACGTAACCGTATCCTGTGATAGTGAACTGTTATACTGTGCGAGTATATCTTTTAACGCGCTAACGGCATTCGTATCAATATACCGGATATTCTGCAGATCAATAACAGCACCTTGCATGCTCCGCGTTGTTGCGAGCAGTTTTACAAGTTGATCCAGCGATGTGATGGTTGCACCTTTTACATCGATCACCAACTGGTCCACCCGCTTTTGCATGGCCACGAGATTGTCCTTGGCATGCTGCCGTTGCGCCTGCACTTTTGCAAACTCATCGATAGCGGTGTTGGCTATATTCCGGATTTGCGTCAGCGGAGTAGCGAGATCGAACGTGCCGTCATCCTTCAACCAGAAATACGAATCGACAATATCATTCGTGCGCTTGTGTATATCTTCGTAAAGATCTTCGTAGCTGTCTTCTTTCTGCAAAAGCTGTATTACTTCCTGGCTTTCGCTCATCGCGCTCACTATATCTTTATTTCCGATCTTATACAGCACGTTGTTACTCATCGCTGCATTTTCCTGGAGCGTAGCTGTATAAGGCGTTTGCCAGATCTGCACCTGGTGATGTCTCACCGCTTCATTCTCCGATCGGAAGTAAACCAACATTCCATCACCGAATACGGTAAAGCCATTGCACACGATCGGGGTCTCTACTTGTTGCGCGATCATGTTGTACGACATCAGTACATATGTATTCGTATGCCGCTGATAGAATATATACAGGTAGTCTTCCCCATTGGGAGACGTAACACTGTTGCTATATTCCAGCTCCGCTACATTGAGTTCGAATATTTTGTGCTCGCCATTTTGCAGATAATAACCATTCGGAAAAACTATACCCTGGTTGTCTGGTAACAACACGCCTGCATCAAGCAGGGTATTAATGGGGAGGACCTGTTTCGTTCGTACATTAAATATATAGGCACGAAAGTTTTCTCCATACGGTTTTATTTTGATCGGTATGAGATTTCCGAGATCAGCATAATGATACTCTGCATCATCCAGCTGCTGATCTTTATTTAAGACAGGCTCCGAGTAAATTCCCTTACCTGAATCGGTATTGTTTTCAATTTTAAAAGTAATATCACCGTGAACTGCTTCGATGAATACTTTGTCTAAAATTGAAATATGCGGATGTAAACCTAACCTGCGATTAGCGAGATCGGTTTTGATCCAATCGAATTCATGCTGTGGTGAACGCTTTACTTCGTGAATACTGCGGTCATCAAGATATACCAGCTTGTCATCCTTGATCAACCATTTAAAAGCTTTTCGGTCGTCAGGATTTTTGCTGGTTTGAAAAATCATGTAAAGATGATTCTCCGTCTTTACAAACTTGGCAAAGATCGAGTCCCTATAGTACTTGTAAAGATTGCTGAAGTCTGTAATGAAGCTTTCGTCTTCAATCAGCGTAAGCGGCTCCGGAGCGAAATGATCGCCCGTGAATTTATATATACTGAAAACATCACTGAGCTTGATGTTTTCACGTAAACCGAAATGAACGTTATACCCGAAGATGGTAAGCTTACCAAAGGCCATGATGCCACGCGCTACACCACTGTTTATAGTCGTGATGCGCTGATTGGCGATCAGTTGAAAACCGGTGGTATTGAATATTTCCTTGCGGGCGTTATTCAACTTTGCCAGTCGCTCTGCCAGATTCAACCGTTGTTCTTCCAGTCGCTTCCGGATAATCTCGTATGTACCGGAATCTAATATCGTATTTGTGTTTTCAGTACCTGCCATTAGGGAAAAAGATAAACGCTGATGAACATCTATACATCTGTAAAAATTACTGCCATGATCACGGCTGAACCGGGACTCTTATGAAGTCCCGATTCGCGTGTATGATCCGGCTGCGCTGAGAACCATCGATGATTGACGTACTACAGCTTTCTGTTCGATAATCCCAAACTACTTGCCAGGTTGGCGAGGCTGAGTAATGACGGACGATCTTCGTCAGAACTGTTCTGCTGCATTTTCAGAATGAGACTTGAAATGGTCAGGTTCTTGATATCGTTCGAAGTTATATTATACTTCACAGCAAAGTCGCGGATGCGAGTCAACAGGTCACCACCATTTCCACCTTCTCCAAGTATAGCAGTTTTGATCTGGGTTGCGTTTTCACTTTCGTTGATCAAACGATCAAAGCCTTTCGCATTCGAAACCTGGTTCACTATATTCTGGAAGAACATGGTCTCCCCCCCTACGATATCAATTTTCGCAGACTTCAACGCCTCGCCTAATATAGCGGCTTGTGCTTCGGCAATCTGTGTTTGCGTATTGATCTGTGCCAATGCTATATCTCTTTCTTTTGCAAGCAGCAACTTGAACTCTTCGTGATCTTTTCCGACACCATCGAGTTTCTTCATCGCTTCTGCTTTTTGCTCGATACCGGCAGCTTCTGCCAACGCTTTTTCTTTGGTTACTTCCGCTTCGGTTAAACCTTCCTTGCGTTTTGCTTCAGCAACTTTCTCAATTACGGTAGCATCTACTATACCTTGTCTTTCGGATGCATCTGCTTTGGCCATCATAACCTCTGCTTCAGAAAGTCCTTTCGTTGCTTCTTCACGTGCCTGAGCTTCGGCTAATATTTTACGGGCCTCCGCTTGTTTCACGGCAGCTTCTTTCTTGGCATCTGCATCAATGATCAACTGTTTCGCTTTTTCTTCGGCAGCTTTTTTCTCTGCCTCCGCAGCTTTCACGGTATAGATCAGTTTTTCTTCAGCCTGTTGACTGGCCTGTGTTATACCTACAGTCTTCTTACGTTCTACTTCACGGAAAGCTTCCAGATCTTTTACGCCTTGTTGTTCTTCTACCACACCTTTTTCAAGACGCACGCGATCGCGAATAACATCCTGTATATTCTTGCGCTCAACTTCTACTGTTTTCTCTTTTTCAATCTGCGCCAGGGTTACAATCTTCTCACGCTCGGTAGCTTCCAATGCACGATCTTTTTCCACACGCTCAGTCTCTACAGCATCGGTGCGTTGTTTATTTTTCTCTGCGATGATGATCTGGCGTAATTTATTTTCCTCTTGTACAGCAAGCGATTCTTCTGTCTTGATACGAACGGATTCAGACTTGAGTCTTTCTTCTTCTCTTACTTTGAGGATCTCGGCTTGTTCGCGCGCCTTTACGTTGTCAATTTCTCTGCGCTGCTTTTCTTCTTTCTCTGCCATCTGACGTTCCAACTCGAGTATAGCTTCACGTGCTTCAACGTCTTGCTTCTTGATCACTTTCTCTTCTTCACGCTTGATCAGGTTGGCTTTTATATTCTGCGCAGCTGTAAGCTCGGTAATCTTCTTGATACCTTGTGAGTCGAGTATATTTTGCGGACTGAGAAATTTTATTTCGGTTTGTTCCAGGAAATCGATCGCGCAGTCGTCAAGTATATATCCGTTCAGGTCAGTTCCGATGATGTTCAGAATTTCAGTTCTGAATTCCCGGCGAGCTTCATATAGTTCGATGAAATCAAATTTTTTACCTACTGTTTTTAGTGCTTCCGAGAATTTTGCCTCGAAGAGGTTGCAAAGTGTTTCAATGTCGCTGGCTCTTTCGGTACCAATGATCTGGGCTACGTTCAACACATCATCAACGTTCTTATTTACACGAACGAAGAATGCTACTTTGATATCAGCGCGGATATTGTCTTTACAGATAAGACCATCCTGTTCGAGACGATCGATCTGCAGTTTCTTTACAGATATATCCATAATTTCCATCTGATGAAGAATAGGAATTACATACATCCCTTTGTTGAAGGCGACTTTACCACCGCCAACACCTGTGCGCACAATTGCTTTACCCTGCGGAATCTTTTTGTAGAAAGTCGCGAAGGCAAAGAGAATGATAAAGATAAAGAATACAATTCCGCCAAGAAGCAATAAGCTAATGCCACCAAGTAGATCCATAGTAAAGGAAAAGTTTAAAGGTTAGAATTTTAGTTGTAAAGGTTTATATATAGAGTAAAGGTCAAACGATGTTGGACAGTGTGATCTCAGGCACTACGAGGTAAAATTTCTTATCGGATGATTCGTCCATAATCATCACCTCGGCATCGTACGCTATCGACTCACCTGTTTTACTTTTTACATTGATGCGGATAATATCACTTTGTATTTTTACTTCTGCTGCTCCGATCGTATCGCCTGAAATTGTTGAACGCATCCGGGCGATTCTTCCCAATAATTCCTGCGGTTCTTCTCCATTATAGCCCATAGCATCATATACTTTGATCAACGGTTTAGTTGCATACCGGGTAATCAGATACGTGACAAAGAAAACAGGAAAAAGTATAACGACCGATTTCCAGCCCCAGCTTGCGAGCCCCAGAAATACCGATGATGTTAACGTAATAATCCACGCGATGAATTTGAAAACAGAATATACCACCATGAATGGCACTTTGCCGATGTTCACAAACTCCAATGCTTTCTGAAAAAAACTTTTGTCTCCCGCTACATCATCACCGTCAACATCTACATCTGTATCCAAGTCTGCGCCATGTACTGGCAAGTCTGTATCAGCTCCGGCATCTCCGAACAGATCTCCGGCAAAGAATGTAGTGATCCAATATATAGCAGTTACGCCCGTGAGAATCGTCATGATCGCATTACTCAGCGGATGAAAAAGCAGGTCGATTATACTTGACATCGGTACGTTGAACAGGTTAACAATTTACGATATACCTAATTTTTGTTTGATAGCCTGAAGATCTCTTTCAATGGATAACGAATCATCTTTCAGCAGGCTGTCCAATTCTTCTTTCTTACTATTTTTTTCACGGGATATTTCACCATACGCTTTTGCGACAGCTTCCTGGTCTTCCACCTTTGATCGCATGCGTTCGAGCATCGAGACTATTCCGTTGTTATCGGCCTGGGCGAGTTGTTTGTTTACCTGTTCAGTCGCTTTACTGACTTTCACTCTCGCCTTTAACGTACGCAACTCTTTCTCCCACTTCTCCATATTCTCTCTAAGAATCTCGGTATTGCGCAGCATTTCCCTGGAAGATTGTTGCAATGCCGTTACCTGCAGGCCGAGCTCTTCCGATTCTATATAGTACTTTTTATGGAGCGATAAAGCTTCACGCGCAAGCTCTTCAGCCTTGATCAGGTCTACCTGTCCTGACTGCGCTTTTTGCATGATCAATATAGCTTTTTCAGCATAATTTTTTGACTCCTGTTGAACCTGAAGCTGATTGTTTTCAGTACGTATAGCCAGTGCTTTTACCTGGGCATAAGCTTCAGTTGCTTCGGTAAGATCGGTGCGCAATTCACGAAGGCCCTGCTCTGTCATCTTGATAGGGTCTTCCATCTTATCAACTGCTGCGTGGATTTCAGCCTGTCCTATTCTAAAAAGTCTTTTGAAAATATTCATGACTGATGATTTTAGATTTTAAATACAATCGTGCATCTAAATTATAGTTTCGAAAAATCAATGATCTGTTGAGAGAATTCGCTCAGTAATAATCCAAGCGAGTTCAGGGCACTTTCAAATTCATTGAAGTCCAGATTTTGAAGCTGCATGGTATACCGGAACAGTACCCGGTCGCCTTCTTCATTAATAACAAAAGCACCGTGAATGGTATCCCTGTTTTTTTGAAGTAGTTTTTTGAACATGTCCAGGTTGTCTTGCCGGAAAGAAAAGAGAAACTGCTCCATAATAAGAATGGGCGGTGCTATACCCAGAATCAGATTATGAATGCCATCGGGTTGATTATCGATTTTCAGAATGCCATGCTGCTCACTCTTATATAGGATCCTACAGTTAAGCCTGAGTGCGAAATCTTCGATAGTCTCAAAGTGATTCATGCCGTATAGTTTCTGCTGACAGAACAAATCTATTAAGTACTTTTTAAAATTGCAAAAAATATTAGCATTGTGATAATAGAAATTACAATTATATTTGAGGACATGACGAAGATTGGCGCCAATATTAAAAAGATCAGAACGACCAAAGGACTTAGCCAACAGGCTTTTGCAGATTTATTTGACCTGACAAGGGGAAATATCTCTTCGTATGAGGAGAACAGGGCTGAGCCGAGGATCGAAACGGTTATACAGATTGCCAATTATTTTTGCATACCGCTCAATCAATTCATTACGCAGAACCTCTCCATACACGAGATACTGAAATATAACGGGGATACGTTAATTGAGGATGAAAATAATATCATCAATCTTCAACTCCGGCAGGTGCCATTCATTAATGACGCTATATATATGAAGTGCTCTTACCAGCAATTGTCATTCAATGATCAGGATAACTTTCCGAAGCTCATTTTGCCGGAAGTAAACAATCGCAATATGGTAGCGCTGAGCTTTAATCCGAATATCGCGCACCACGAATCGCTCCCAAACTATAGTATAGGTGATGTGTTGATTTTCGAAGAAGTGACCCAACAGAATATTCATCTCTGTCAGCACAAGACAGGTCTTTTTATTGACGGGCATGAGATCATGCTGGGCCAGTATCAAATGAAAGATGAAAAAATTGACCTTGTCTTAAATGACTTCAAACGGGAGACATTCGACTTCAAGTTTACGCAACGGTTCTGGAAATTGTTTGCAACGTATCAGCACGAGAAATAAAAAAGATACTCCTGCATCGATCTGCAACCTGACAACTATATATATATCTTATTGACCTCACGGTATACACCTGCAGGAATATCTTTATACTTATGGCGTAACTCGTTTCAAATCCGGAAACGAAGTCTGACCATCAATCCACTCGGAAATCTTTGCAAGTATAGTCGCTATCTTTTTCATAGATAAAAATTAACGGCTGCAAAGTCGAAATTATAACCAGTATTCAGGTTAAGAAAATCAATCAGATCATTAAGATTTTCAAATACAGACTCATGCTCAAGGGTAATATACGCCGATCATTCCCCGCTCCACAGTTTGAAATTCTTAATGATTGGTTTGATTCTCTTTAATTCTGTCGCAGGGAGTGACTCTACCTTTGCGCACAACAACTCAAGAAAGTATGAAAAAGGTTATGACACTTATAGCCGCATCCCTCCTGCTGGCGGGGCAGGCTTATTCACAAACAAAAACAAAAGAAAAAATGAAACAGACAGGAGAAAAAGACTTCTATACTTTTCAACTCAGTGATAAAGTAACAAGGCAAAAAGTAACATTTAAAAACCGTTACGGAATTACACTCGCTGGTGATTTATACTTACCGAAGAATCGCGGCAGTGAGTCGTTAGCAGCGCTCGCCATCAGTGGCCCGTTTGGCGCAGTGAAAGAACAATCATCCGGACTATATGCACAGACTATGGCTGAACGTGGTTTTGCTGCGCTTGCGTTCGATCCTTCCTATACCGGAGAGAGTGGTGGTGAACCCCGTAATGTTGCATCGCCCGATATTAACACCGAAGACTTCAGCGCAGCAGTAGATTTTCTCGGATTGCAAAAAACAATTGACAGAAACCAGATCGGTATCATTGGTATATGTGGATTTGCCGGTATGGGATTAAACGCTGCTGCCATTGACAAGCGAATAAAAGCAGTTGCTACAACCAGTATGTATAACATGAGTCGCGTAATGGCAAACGGATACTTTGACGGACTTACGGCAGAGCAACGCGCCAACATGTTGCAGCAACTCGCAGAGCAACGCTGGAAAGATGCAGAACAGGGAACTTATGCTCCGAGCTCAAACAGATTACCTGAAAAACTACAAGGTAACGAACCTCAATTTGTTGTAGACTATTTCAATTACTATAAAACACCACGCGGTTTTCATCCTCGCTCTATCAACTCGAATGCTGCGTGGACAGCTACCAATCCATTGTCGTTTATGAATTTTCCGTTGCTAACCTATATTAAAGAAATAGCGCCACGTCCGGTGTTGCTCATTGCAGGTGAGAATGCACACTCGCGTTACTTCAGCGAAGATGCGTATAAAGCAGCCAACGAGCCTAAAGAATTGGTAATTATCCCCAACGCAAGTCACGTTGATTTGTATGACCGTGTGAATGTTATACCGTTTGATAAGCTGGAGAGTTTTTTTAGGGAGAGTTTGAAGTAGAGGTAAATTTTTAAGATTGGAAAATTGGAAGATTTAAGATTTAAAAATTAGGTATAAGTATATAAAAGTATAAAACCACCTTGCGGTGGTTTATACTTTTATGATGACTTGTTCTTTTTATGCGGGGACCTTTCGGTTTTTTTCGCGGTCCCAGAATCGGTGAAGGGCTATTGCCTGGATGAATGTTGACGCAAGTTTTTTGGTGTTGTCGTGTAGTATAATGCCTTCGCGCAGGGCGGTCTTCTCGCTCTTGTCTTCTGGTAACTTTTTGACAAAGTACGTTTGCTGAAGCATTTGTAAAGCATCGGCATCGGCTGCTATAGCTTTGCAATGTTTAAAGGCTTCGTTGAGAAAATGTACCGCGGCTGGCTCGGCAGAAAGTGTGGCTACGCTGTTAATTCCCGAAGGCACATATACTGCATCATAGAATACTGATGCACCGGTGAGAAATGTTTTGCTGACAGCGATCTCCGCACCATTCTCTGCTATAATTTTCCCCAGTTTAGGAGCAATTACTTCTACAATCGCGCCTTCATTCTCAAGTGCTTCGCGTACAAGGGTCAACGATGGTTCATGAACACCATCAGCAGCAAGTATAGCAATCTTCCGCGTACGAATCGAATCTTTAATTGTGCCGGTCATACTTAACGACTCTGACCGGGCAAGAGAACCTTCCTTCACAATCGGCTGATAGCTTTGAGGATCTGCGTCAGCCGGTATACTTTGATTAAGATGACCATTCAGTGTTTTAGGAATTGACAAACCTAACCCGTGCGCTACTTCATTGGCAAGGCCATTGTCTACGTGTGCCAGTATAACAAGCATTCTTTCGCGTACCGATACTGTCTCAACTTTACCTAACTCAAATCGTAAGGCATCTACTATATGATTCTTCTCCGGCTCGGACTGACTGTTATAGAACAACCGCGCCTGACTGAAGTGATCCATGAAGCTGGGACTTCGTTCACGCACTTTGCGCGCATCTACTTTCTCAGCATACGAAGCAAAACCTCCTTCCAACGCTTTTGCCTGAAAAGGACAACCTCCACCAAGTGAATTAGGACTATAGCTTGTCTTGCCACGATTAATGGTTTGCCGCATATAGCCATCACGTTGGTTATTGTGAATGGGTGCCACCGGCCGGTTAATCGGTATCTCGTGAAAATTCGGACCGCCCAGGCGAATCAGTTGCGTGTCGGTATAGGAGAATAATCTTCCCTGCAGCAGTGGATCATTAGTGAAATCTATACCGGGCACAATGTTCCCTACATGGAAAGCAACCTGTTCAGTCTCGGCAAAGAAATTATCCGGATTACGATTCAACGTTAATTTACCGATGCGCTCAACCGGCACAATTTCTTCCGGAATAATCTTGGTCGGATCGAGCAGATCGAATTCAAATTTATGTTCATCTGCTTCCGGAACTATCTGCACGCCTAACTCCCACTCCGGGTAATTACCGCTCTCTATAGCCTCCCATAAATCTCTTCGGTGAAAGTCAGGATCTTTACCGGATATATTCTGCGCTTCATCCCAGGCAACGGAGTGTACACCCAAAAGAGGTTTCCAGTGGAACTTAACGAAATGCGCTTCGCCTTTTTCATTTACCAACCGAAACGTGTGTACACCAAATCCCTCCATCATCCGGTAACTTCTTGGTATAGCACGATCACTCATCAGCCACATGATCATGTGCGTTGACTCGGGCATCAATGAAATAAAATCCCAGAATGTATCATGCGCAGATGCAGCTTGTGGCATCTCATTATCCGGTTCAGGTTTTACAGCATGAACAAGATCAGGAAACTTGATTGCATCCTGGATAAAAAATACAGGCATGTTATTACCTACCAGGTCAAAATTACCTTCGTCTGTATAGAACTTAACAGCAAAGCCTCTTACATCGCGGGCCAGATCGGTTGAGCCGCGCGATCCTGCTACCGTAGAGAACCGTACAAATACAGGCGTAACTTTATCGGGGTCTGTCAGAAAACTTGCCCGGGTATATTTAGCCAATGATTTATATACCTGGAACACACCGTGCGCGGCAGAGCCCCGCGCATGAACTATACGCTCCGGAATTCTCTCATGATCAAAATGAGTAATCTTTTCCCTAAGTATAAAATCTTCCAGGAGTGTGGCACCGCGTGATCCGGCCTTCAGTGAATTTTGATCATCGTTAATGCGTACACCCTGGTTGGTTGTCATCAATTCATTCGAACTATCTTCTTTGTGTACTTCCAGTCCAACAATTTTATCATTGACAGGATTCGTATCCGAAGCTGATACATTTTTTTTCTTTGCCATGAACGAAACGGTTATATAATGATTGAGATATAGTCTTTGCCACTATTCCGTGGCAGCATCGTAGTTAACTGTGTTTTCAGCAATCGCTGTAAGAAGTTCATCGGTCTCTTTTTCTTCCGCTAATGTTTTGGCGAGAATAACCGCGATGTCGTCACGACCAATCGTTTTGGCAAGCTGTGTTAAACTGCCGTACGCTGCTATTTCATAGTGCTCAACTTTTTGCGCAGCGATAATAAGACCTACGTCACGCGTAGCTGTACCTTCATCGGTATCTTCAATGATACTTTCTCCTTCCAGCACAAGTCCTTCCATTGCATCACATTTCTTGGCCTGGATCTTCTCCTGCAAAAGTTCAAATACCTGTTCGAGTCTTTCAACATGCAGCTGTGTTTGCTGCAGGTGATTGGCAAATGCTTCTTTCAATCCATCGGAAGTGGCGGCACGCTCCATCTTTGGCAGCGCCTGGGTAAGATGTTTTTCTGCCCAGTAGATATCTTTAATCTCATCGGTGAAGAGAACCAACAGAGCTGATTGAAACTCTTCTCTGGTTTGCACTGCAACTTTTGCCTTCGTAGTTTTTTTGGTTGTTGTAGCCATGGGTAATTTTTTTAGTACAGAACTACGGGAAATAATTATGCCGCTGGCGTAGTGTGGTGTTTATACTTAACCAGTTATATACTCATCGCATGGAGCACGCGTGAATTCAAAACACCATCTTACTATTCGCAGACTATATGTTATTAAATACAATCAATTTGAGTTGATCTTTGTTGCGTTGAAACAAATCCTGCAGCCGTCATCTTTGATCCTGGCATGGTTTGAACCTTCCTTGATTCCCTTCAAACCCACATTTCCGGGCAAATTCGCGGGGCGACATAAATAATTTATCCGCTTCCTTGCAAACGTTTGAAATACTCGCTATATATGCATGAGGTTAATAAGTGTTCATAAAACACTTCAATAAAAGCAATCCATGGCTGAGCAAAGTCTACATGTTCAAGAAACCTTCCGGGAAACTGGTTCAGACCAGTTTGTTCAGCCTGAAGTGAGCACTTCCGAGGGACAAGTCTGGATTGATTTTCTGCAGGGTAATGATAAAGCACTTGTCTCACTCTATCATCAGTACGCAAATAAACTCTTTAATTACGGCAGGCAGTTCACACATGATAAAGAGCTTATCGCGGATACTATACAAGATGTTTTTTTAACATTGATCCGAACGCGATCAAAGTTGAGTGTGGCAACCTCGGTAAAATTTTATCTGTATGCTGCCTTTCGAAGATCGCTTGTGCGACAACTCAAACACAACAGCAAGTTTGTTCTTCCGGAAGATATGGAAGATGAAAGCTTTCAGATCTCAATCAATGCAGAGTATCTCTCGGTCAATCCGAATCTGAACAACGACCAGAAAAAAATTGTAATGCATTTTTGCAACAAGCTTCCTTCGCGACAGCGTGAGGCGTTGGTCCTGCATTATTTTGAAGATCTGAACTATGCCGAAATTGCCAAGGCGATGAAGTTATCTACTACCAAATCAGCGCGCACTATGGTATATCGTGCCCTCGATTCTTTATCGCAGCTTCTTTCCGCATGGAAAAAAGAATTGACAATATTTATTAGCTTTCTTTCACTGTTTTTTTAATTCAGAATCTCCCGCTGCGGTATACCTGATATACATATATCGGGTATCATACCATCTATATATAGCCCTCCTGTAATGATAGCGTGTTGATCGCAGGCTGAACGTTAGTGCTGCCTTGCCTCATTTTCTGCCCCGAAAACATTTTTTTACTCTTTCTGAAAAAAAGCCTGCAAACGATGTAGTCATTTCATCGCGGTGTGTCTCTATATATCCAAAGAGAAGACTTAGAGACTAAATAATATACCCTCCCCTATGGCATTTGACCCGCAGACTGAGACCGACTTTCTAAAACATGAATATTTTGTGCAGTGGGTTCTGTCCCCTACCAAAGAGTCATCCGCATACTGGCAACACTGGCTTAAACAAAATCCCGACAAGGTAGAAATGCTAGGCGCTGCCCGCGATCTGCTGCTTTCATTCGAAATGAAGGAGACGCACAGTATGGACGATACTACCTACTATAAAATCCTGGATAACCTCCTTCAGGAAAATGCTAAACAAAAAGATAACGATACTTCGGGGCGTTCCAACGGGTGGCTGCTGGCAGCGGCATCGGTCATCATTTTCTCAAGCATTGCACTGGTTGGTTATTTCACGTTAACAAAGGGTAAAGACACCGCTCCTATAGCACAAGCGATCGAGTATAATTATGAGTCGGTACCGGGCGGAGTAAAGAAAACCATTATGCTGCCGGACAGCTCGATCGTTACCCTTAACTCCGTTAGTGAACTGAAATACCCAACTCGTTTTTCTGATACAGTACGGGAAGTATATCTCACCGGGCAAGCGTTCTTCGAGGTAACAAAAAATGCACGTGCTCCCTTTATCGTACATACCAAAAAATTTTCTACGTGTGTACTGGGTACTTCATTTGATATTCGCTCATATGAAGGTGAAAAGAGCAACCACGTAGCGGTAGTAACCGGTAAAGTGCGTGTGATGACGCAGGAAGGCAATTCGCAATTGCTGTTGCCCCACGACATGACAAGCTATAATGAGAATCAAAAGACACTGAAGAAGTCAACGTTCGATCCTGCTTTCCTGTTAGCCTGGCGCAAAGGTATAATTGTCTTCGATCACGCCACATTCGAAGAAGTGACCACCTACCTGTCGCGATGGTATGGCGTTGATTTTAACATTGAAAAAGATTTCAAAGTAAAGGGATTATATACAGGCGAGTTCAACAAGGAGCCGCTGATCACGGTACTAAACGGTATATCATACTCCTCGCATTTTTCATTTCGCGTGGATGGCAAGACTGTATACATATCCAAACCTAAACCAAACCTATAACGATGATGCACGCTGATGACTCAACCTGAAAGTTGAAGAGCCGGATATAATCCAGCTCTTCGAATGCAACTCCCCCAGGATTTCGCAGGTCGCCGGGAGATGCCGCAAACATTTGTATAACACAAACATATCAAAGGTATGATACCATCATTACTTAAAAAAGTACTGACCATGACGAAGTATGCATTTTATGGTCTGATTCTACAGTGCACGACAATGACCGTTCTATTGTCCTATAACGGCACCATGGCACAACGTAAAAGCATGAAGAACATCTATGTCACGATCAACGTACAGCATCGTCCCATAAAAGATGTTTTCCATGAAATCGAAAAGGCAACCGGTTTGCATTTTGCCTACAACAATGTAAACCTGAAAGCAACGGACAGTCTTTCCATCACAACCGAAAAGAAAGACCTGGCTACGCTGCTGGGCGAGATCGCGGGGAAAACCGATCTTCGCTTCAGACGCATCAACGACAATATACATGTAACCCGTGTTGAAGAATCGAAAGAACCAACACCACCGGTTACCGAAATCACGCAGCGGCAGATAACCGGTACCGTTACGTCTTCGGATGATCAATCGGCTATGCCCGGTGTAAATGTTGTTGTAAAGGGAACAACGAACGGCACAGTGACCGATGCCAGTGGAAAGTATACTATAGATATACCCGATGACAACGCAGTGCTTGTATTCAGCTTCATTGGTTTCCAGACGACAGAGGTTCCAGTCGGTACACAATCTGTTCTGGATGTAACACTCACAGCAGATGTTACCGCGCTGGATGAAATTGTTGTTATCGGTTATGGTTCGCAAAAGAAATCGGACCTCACCGGTTCGGTTGCTATTGTCGGCACCAATGAAATCAGAAAATATGCAACAAATGATATAGCGCAGTTACTGCAGGGACGTGCAGCCGGTGTTGCTGTTACCAGCGATGGACAGCCAGGCGCTTTCCCCAGTGTTCGCATTCGCGGTATAGGAACATTCGGAGACGCTGAACCGCTCTATGTGATTGACGGTGTACCCATCGGTACAACCCCGCGCGACTTCAACCCGAATGATGTTGAGTCGATACAGGTGTTGAAAGATGCATCGGCCGGAGCTATATATGGATCGCGTGCAGCAAACGGTGTGGTGATCATTACTACCAAGCAGGGAAAAAAAGAAACACCTTTACGGGTAGAGTATAATGCATACTATGGTGTTGATAAAGTCTGGCAACACATGCCCGTTACCAACCGGGTACAGTACCAGATGCTGAACAACGAGTCGCAGTTGAATGGCGGTGGAACGCTGGCACCGGGTAACGATCCTAATTCTCCGTTGTTCATCAGCAACATTGATACCGACTGGCAGGATGTTGGTCTCAAAACCGGTATACGCCAGGATCATAACCTGAATTTCTCCGGGGGAAGTAAAACATCAACCTATAATTTGTCGCTGGATTACCTGAACAACCAGGGAACATTTGTCGGCAATGGCCCTTCTTTCAATCGCTACGCTATACGCATTAACTCAACCACGGAGAAAGGTATTTTCAAAATAGGCGAATCGGTATACTATACGCATTCGCATGAAAATGCATTAACAAACTCGGCAGCATTTCTGAATGGTAACAGACCTCCGCTCATCAATGATTTACTCATGGCCATTCCTACCATGCCATTGTATGACCCCAACCGCGTTGGTGGTTATGGTGGAACTTCATCCAATGTAGAGCGTGCTATTGTATTAAATATACCCGGACTAAACAGCCTCGTGAAAAATTATACCGATGTCGATCGGATTTTTGCGAATGTATATGCCGAGACAAAATTGCTTAACAAAAACGGTCACCGCATCAACTATAAACTGAACCTGAGCTACGATAAAACATTTGCGCGCGATTATTTCTTCCAACCCGTGCTGGACCTGGGCTTCTTCTTCCAGTCTGCCATACCACGACTGGATGAAGGAACCCGGATATATACCACTGGCCTCGTTGAAAACACGATAACGTATCAGAAGACCTTTGGTCGTCATGGTATAGATATACTTGCAGGACAGATGTACCAGGCTGGCAGCACGGATGTACAAAGTGGTCATACTGAAAACCTGTCAAGTCCCTATTACCCCGTGCTCGATAATGGAAGTAACAAGTCAGCCAGTGGTTCTTCGTATCGCAATACACTTTCATCTTTCCTCGGCCGCGTAAACTATAATTACGATGACCGATATTTACTGACCGCTACTATTCGCAGAGATGGATCTTCACGCTTTGCTCCATCCAACCGGTATGGAAATTTCCCATCCGTTGCATTGGCCTGGAAACTTCACAACGAAAAAGTATTTCAGTTACCGGCATTCATCTCCGAACTGAAGGCGAGAGTGAGTTATGGTGAGCTCGGCAATCAAAGCATTGGCGACTATCTGTACGCAGCAACCATAAACCCAAACTTGTCCTATAACTATAATGGGCAAAAAGTAACAGGCGCAACACAAACAGCCTTGGTTGATCCCAACATAAAATGGGAGTCTAAAATAACCAGCAATGCCGGTATAGATGTAGCATTCCTGGAAGGCAAATTTGATCTGACGGTAGAGTACTATCGTAACAAAACAAAAGATGTACTGGTAGGTGTACCGATCCCGGCCTCCACTGGTTCCAACGGCAATCCCGTTGTGAATGCGGGAAGTTTACAGAACACAGGCTTTGAATTCACGGTAGGTTATCACAAGAAGACCGGTGAGTTTACATTCGACATTTCTGCGAATGCCTATACACTGAAGAACAAAGTACTCTCCCTCGGAGGTTTCGATGAACCGGTATACGGTGTAGGTTCCAAAACGCAGGTAGGAAGCTCCATCGGTCAGCATTTCGGCTATAATGTGGAAGGTATATTTCAATCACAGGACGAAATCGCGAGCCATGCGTTTCAAAATGCAGGCACAGCACCGGGTGATTTGAAATTCACCGATCAGCTCACGGTAGATACCAATGGTGATGGTGTTCCGGATGCAGGCGACAACGTAATCAATGCAGAAGACAGAGTATATCTCGGAAGAGCATTGCCTAACTTTTACTATGGCTCCAACTTCTCGGCCAGCTACAAGAATTTCGACTTGACGCTTTTCGTTTCCGGCAGCACTGGCAATGTAATCAACAACTGGACCTATCGATTGCTGATGCATACGACAGACTATATGAACTATCATGAAGATGCATTGAACCGCTGGACACCTGCCAATACGAATACGGATGTTCCGCGCCTGGTAACGGGTGACCCGAATAACAACGGAGGCGACAACAACCGGAAAGACTGGCTTCAAGATGGAACATACCTCCGGATCAATACACTTTCGTTAGGGTATAAATTGAAAGATAATCTTGTAAAAGGACTGACGAACTCCAGAGTATATATCACGTGTCAGAATTTATACACGTTTCAAAAGTATAAAGGGTATAACCCGGACTTCACCTCCGGTGTTTGGAATCCTGGTTTCGATGCCGGGTCATATCCTAAACCAAGAACGATTATGGTAGGTGTACAACTTGGCTTCTGATCGAAGCTG
Organism: Ohtaekwangia kribbensis; assembly: GCF_042676245.1. Lineage (NCBI taxonomy): Bacteria > Pseudomonadati > Bacteroidota > Cytophagia > Cytophagales > Fulvivirgaceae > Ohtaekwangia > Ohtaekwangia kribbensis. Next base: position 1,250,858 of record NZ_JBHTKA010000007.1, on the reverse strand, counting down.
AACTTCTACCCTATACGCTAACTAAAAACTTTGAAACACATGAAAAAAGTTATATACCTTCTATTAACAATAGCACTGGTTGCGTGTGACGATAAACTGGATATATCAAACCCCAACCGCCAGACTACTTCAGACTTCTGGCAAACAGAAAGTCAGGCTATAGCCGGCTGCAATGCTATATATGCTACCCTGATCATTGACGGAACCTATACCCGCATGACGCCCGCGTTAAGCGATGGGCGTGGTGATGATGTAACAGGCGATAGTCCATGGCCGGATCTTGTTCAGGTTTCCAACTTTACAATACCCACTACGTCCGGACCGGTGCAATGGATCTGGGCAGATTATTACCGCGTGATCTGGAGAGCCAACCAGGTATTGGAAAATACGGTGAGCATTGACATGGACGAAGCGCTTAAGAACAGAATATTAGGACAGGCACATTTTCTGAGAGGTCTCTCCTACTTTAAACTCGCTAACTTCTATAAGATCGTTCCGCTGGTGCTGGCAACTCCGAAAACACCGGAAGACTATTACCCGACAACGGCAACAGAAGAAGAACTATGGAACCAGATATACGCTGATTTTCAGCAAGCGAAAGATTTACTCCCGGCTTCCTATAGTAATGTTACCGGGCTCGATGCAGGACAAATTGGTCGTGCAACACAGGGTGCTGCTACCGGTATGCTTGGCAAATCGTATCTCTACAGAAAAGAATGGCAGAAAGCGGCTGATCAATTCAAAGAGTTGATTGACGGAGGCAGATATAGTTTGGTGGCCAACTACCGCGATAACTTTACCGATGCGAATGAGAACAATTCAGAGTCTTTGTTCGAAGTTCAATTTGCAGATCCATCGCAGGTTGGTGGTACCGTTATGAACTGGGGTGGCGATCCGGCTGCCAACTGGAAGCAGGCTTCCGCACAGGCGTGCACATACTCTATGGACGGTCGCGGCTATTCTGATTTTCTCCCGACACAATGGATTTACAACGAGTACAAGTTGGAGCGCACCAAAGATGACAAATCTGATCCGCGCCTGCTGGCAACCATTGCTTCGTATGAACCGGATGATAACTCCACAACGGTATATGGGGATGCATGGCCCTATGCACCCGATAAAATATATCCGCGCAAATATACCAACGATGGCAAAGCAGGTTATGCAAATGAGTATGATCTGAATTCAGGAATAAACTATCGCGTGCTCCGGTATGCGGATATATTGCTGATGTATGCGGAAGCTCTGAACGAGCTAAAGCAAACAACCGCTGCCTATCCCTATATTCAGCAAGTACGAGACCGCGCGAATCTTCCTGACCTGGCCACAACCAAACCGGGCATGACACAAGATGAAATGCGCGACCAGATTGCGCACGAACGTGCATTGGAGTTTGCCATTGAAGGCCAACGGATCAACGATATCATTCGCTGGGGCTGGTTCTATGATGCCAATAAACTCGCCATGCTGAAAACTCACGATGCAGACTTCAATTTGTGGAGCCCGGGCAATGAATACCTGCCGATTCCGCAGACGGAACTCGATGTCAACAAAAAACTATCACCGAACCCGGCAAACTAAATTATGAATTGATAAAGTGTTTTTTGTCCTCGGAGACAGGAACACTTTATCAATATACTATATCCGACCGGGAAAATATAAACATGATGACTGATCGCATGCATTGCAGTTGTCGGGTTGTCCCGTCAAAAAATACTAAACAGACTATGCTATATCTGAAATATACTTCTATCGTGTGTGTGCTTTTTGTGGTGGCCATCTGTATAACATCATGCTCAAATGATGATCCGGATACCGATGGCACAGACACTGTAATCGTAACGCCTCCTGCTTTTAATATCGATAACATCAACGATACCTATGCGGATGTAGCACCGTTCAGCAACTATGCCAAATGGGGACCTTACAACGTTCACGATCCTTCCATTATAAAAGATGGTGACACGTATTATTGCTATAGCACGGATGTAGGCTTCGGCACAGAAGTTCCGCCCGGTATACAGATCCGAAAGTCGAAAGATCTTGTTGAATGGCAATATGTAGGATGGGTTTTCGATGGCTTGCCGAAGAAAGGTTCTGATTTTATCAAGGCAAACGGAGGCACGCCTTTCAATGCTTTGTGGGCGCCCTATATTCTGAAAGTCGGAAGCGAATATAGACTATATTACTCGCTTTCGTCAGCCAAGCCACGACTGAGTGTAATTGGTCTGGCCACCGCATCAAACCCGATCGGCCCGTGGACAGAAAAAGAGATCGTTGTTACTTCGCTGGATAACAACACGATTCAGACTAATGCTATAGATCCTACGGTACTTGTTACGCCCGGTGGTGAGCACTGGCTATATTACGGCTCTGCCTGGGACGGTATATATATCGTTAAACTGAATGCAGCTACTGGTCTGCCAGCTTCTTCAGGCGACAAAGGTAAACGTATAGCACAGCGCGGTTTTACGAATGGCACTGTGAATGGAAACCTGGAAGGTCCGGAAATCATTTACAACAGTACGTTAAAAAAGTATTTTCTCTTCGTGGCGTACGACTGGCTCTCGACCAAGTATAATGTTCGTGTAGGAAAGTCGGATGCACCGGAAGGTCCTTTCTATGATTTTGACGGAGTAGATCTGAATATAGAACAAGACCACGGCCCGATGATTATAGCACCGTACCAATTTAAAGGACATGGCGGCTGGCAGGGAACTTCACACTGTTCCGTGTTCAACGATGGTGAGCAATACTATATAGCCCATCAGGGACGACCGGGAGTTAACTTCTACTTTATGGATTTACACGTCCGTAAATTATTCTGGACAAGCGATGGCTGGCCCATTGCATCACCGCAGCGTTATGCGGCAACGGAGCAGACACCCATCACGGAAGAGAATCTCGCGGGCACCTGGGAAATGATCACACTGGGCTACAACGTAGTGCCTGGGTACTCTGCTGAACAAACTTCTCCGGATATGCAGGTAGCTGTCAATTTTATTCTCGGCAGTGACAAGACGATCGATGGAAATGCAAATGACACGTGGTCGTATCGTGCTCCCTGGATAAGATTCCACTGGCATGATGCTACTACCGATAGTGTATATGTAGAACGCGGCAGAGATTGGGAGAATAAAAAAGCTTGTCTTGTGTTTACCGGGTTAAATACCGAAGGCACTGCCGTGTGGGGAAAAAAATAAAGACGGAGTTGGCTTAAGCCCCGATATCGAAGTTCAGTCTGTTACTTTTTAAGAGTACTGTTAATAGCAGCGTATAGCTATATATACCGCTGGATGAAATGGCTATGTCAAAATTTTCCAGTGGATTAAATCAAGGTATACCGTATCAAAAAATTAGTATCCACCAACTAAACTTTAATTATATGATTCACTCCTGTAAATCCTGTTGTATGGCGTCCCGGAGGTTGTCATGCAACGCAGTAAAAATTCTCTTTATCCTTATCGTATTAACCGCTACTGCTTTAAAAGCACAACCCCCCAGTCATGATCCCTCCACCATGGTTACGAGCGGAGGACGTTACTGGATATTTACTACCGGTGATGGCGTTTGGTGCATGTCTTCGAGCAACACCAATTTTACAGATTGGCGTGCCGAGCCAACTCCCTATACCAAGACGAGCTGGCCCTCATGGATCACAACATACGTTCCTAACTTTGCCGGAACATTCTGGGCACCGGAAGTTGTATTTGTAAACAATCAATACCGGCTATATTATTCATGCTCTACATTCGGATCAAAGAATTCATGCATTGGTCTGGCAACAGCAAATTCACTCTCCGGCCCGTGGACAGATCAGGGTGTCGTGGTCTATTCCAACTCCGGCACATCTGAAAATGCCATTGACCCTGCTATATATGCAGGAAGTTACCTGGTATATGGTTCATTCTTCGGAGGTATACGGCTAGCTGCGATCAGCTCTACCGGCAAACCGAGAAACTCCACACGCTATGCTTTAGCGAGTGGTGATTGTGAAGCACCCTATATAGTAAAGAACGGAAGCTACTATTATCTTTTCATTAACCGCGGTGCGTGCTGCCAGGGTATCAATAGTACAACGTACAGAATCCAGGTTGGTCGCTCCGCCAGTATAACGGGTCCTTATTTAGATAAGAATGGAAATGACCTGAACAATGGTGGTGGTACAAACCTGGTTGTAACAACGGGCCGGTATATAGGCCCGGGACATTTCGGCTATGGCCAGGGAAAAGTAACGTATCATTTTTATGATGGTAATGATAATGGCAACGCCAAACTCCGAATCACTACATTGAGCTGGAGTAACGGCTGGCCGGTAGTGAGCGGTGGTGGCGCGCGTGTAGCTGCAGACGAACAACTTGCCGAAGATGATTTAAAAACAGAACTCAGTGAAATCGTTTCGTTCTTCCCGAATCCTGTAAAAGAAAATATACTCACGGTGCGCACACGACTGCCGGAAAAAGCAACTGTGCAGGTAAAGCTGATGGATTTAAAAGGAAATGAGGTATATACCGAAGAACTTGGAATCCGTGCAGCAGAAGAACTCGATCACGAGATCAATGTTTCCACATTGAAAAAAGGTATATATATTATTCACCTTACCAAAGAAAATTCAGAAGGAAACGCTAAAACAATCTCATCGAGAGTAACGATAGAATAATAGTTATTTCGTACGAACACACTTCATATTAAGATAATAAAGGCATGCAATCTATACTTTGCATGCCTTTATTTATTCAATAGCAACCCATTTTGGAATGTTGTATTAGAAGATTCCATGGCCGGGTTTGATTTTATAGACAAATCCTATACATTCATAAAGACAATCGATTTGATCAATAGCCGCGATCTCTGGACTTTAGGTGCCTCAAAACAAATATGTAACTAATCATTTTATCTATCCTTATGGAAAATACAACGCCAACAAAACAAAAGTCACTCAATGTCAACGACAGTGAAGTGAAGTGTCCGTTTCATGGTGGAGCATTAAAGCAGACAGCCGGTGGTGGAACACGCAACCGCGACTGGTGGCCCAATGCATTACGATTAAACATCCTGCGCCAGCAGTCATCACTTTCAAACCCGATGGAGAAGGACTTCAACTATGCTAAAGAGTTCAAGTCGTTAGATCTGAAAGCGGTGAAGAAAGACATCTTTGATTTGATGACAACGTCACAAGACTGGTGGCCTGCTGACTATGGTCACTATGGTCCGTTCTTTATTCGCATGGCGTGGCATAGTGCCGGTACCTATCGTGTAGGTGATGGTCGTGGTGGTGCAGGAGCTGGTCAGCAACGTTTCGCTCCGCTCAACAGCTGGCCCGATAACGCTAACCTTGACAAAGCACGCCTGCTGTTGTGGCCTATCAAACAAAAGTATGGTCGCAAACTTTCGTGGGCAGATCTCCTGATCCTTGCCGGTAACTGTGCACTCGAGTCGATGGGTTTTAAAACCTTTGGCTTCGCGGGTGGACGTGAAGATGTTTGGGAGCCACAGGAAGATGTATATTGGGGTTCTGAAACAAAATGGCTTGGTGATAGTCGCTATACCAAAGACCGTGAATTGGAAGCACCATTGGGCGCTGTGCAGATGGGACTCATCTATGTAAACCCGGAAGGTCCTAACGGAAATCCTGATCCGGTAGCTGCAGCACGCGACATCCGCGAGACATTCGGACGCATGGCGATGAACGATGAAGAAACCGTAGCACTCATTGCGGGTGGTCACTCCTTTGGTAAGACACACGGTGCGGCTGATCCTGGTAAATATGTAGCGGCAGAACCTGCGGCTGCCACCATCGAAGAGCAAAGCATGGGTTGGAAGAATACATTTGGCAATGGTCATGGCGTACACACTATTACCAGTGGTCTCGAAGGTGCATGGACTACTACGCCAACGAAATGGAGTAACAACTTCTTCGAGAACCTGTTCGGCTTTGAGTGGGAACTTACCAAGAGTCCTGCAGGTGCTCATCAATGGAAACCGAAGAACGGTGCAGGTGCCGGCACAGTACCCGATGCGCATGACAAAACAAAACGTCATGCTCCTACTATGCTTACTACAGACCTTGCACTGCGCATGGATCCTATATATGAAAAGATCTCCCGCAAATTCTTTGAGAACCCTGACGAGTTTGCTGATGCTTTTGCACGTGCCTGGTATAAACTTACACACCGCGACATGGGACCACGCGCACGTTACCTCGGTACTGAGGTACCAGCTGAAGAGTTGATCTGGCAAGATCCCCTGCCGGCTGTAAAGCACAAGATTATCGAAGATAAAGATATAGCTGATTTAAAGGCACGCATCCTGGCAACCGGTCTGTCAGTATCAGAGCTTGTATCAACTGCGTGGGCATCGGCTTCAACGTTCCGTGGTTCTGATAAGCGTGGTGGTGCCAATGGCGCACGCGTTCGTCTTGCTCCACAGAATAAATGGGAGGTAAACAATCCGGCTCAGCTTGCTAAAGTATTAGCAGTACTTGAGAATGTACAGCGGGAATTTAACACTACGCTAAACTCAGGCAAGCAAGTATCGCTCGCGGATGTAATTGTGCTGGCAGGATGCGCCGGTGTAGAGAAAGCAGCCAAAGCTGCAGGCCACGATGTGAAGGTTCCTTTTACACCAGGTCGTGTGGATGCATCACAAGAACAAACCGATGTCGATTCATTCGAGGTAATGGAGCACGCAGCGGATGGTTTCCGTAACTATGTGAAGTCTCATCACCAGGTAGCGGCTGAAGCATTGCTTGTAGACAAAGCACAATTGCTCACGCTCACAGCTCCTGAAATGACTGTATTGATAGGTGGTATGCGCGTATTGAATACCAACTTCGATAAATCGAAACACGGTGTGTTTACCGAGACACCGGAAGTTCTCACGAACGATTATTTCATTAACCTTCTTGACTTCGGTATTACGTGGAATGCGACCAACGAAGCGCAAACTATATTTGAAGCCCGCGATCGTAAAACCGGTGCAGTAAAATGGACAGGCACTCGTGTCGATCTCATCTTCGGTTCAAACTCCGAACTCCGCGCACTCGCAGAAGTATACGGCTCGTCTGATTCAAAAGAGAAGTTCGTAAAAGACTTCATCGCTGCCTGGAACAAGGTGATGAACCTGGATCGCTTTGATTTAGCTGATTAATAATCAGTAGTTTGTTGTGAAGGGAGGTTCGCGCAAGCGGCCTCCTTTTTTATTATAGTATATTTGAAGCGGTTGCGTATAAGGCTATATATAGCTTTACTTTTTTTGCACACTCTCAATTAAAAGACTGCCTGAATTCCAAAGGCGAAAGTTTCGTTTTGGTTTTGAAGAACTTACTGAACGACTGCGAGTGTTCAAACCCCAAAGCGTACGCAACTTCTCCTACCGACAGACTGGTAGTGGAAAGCATCTCCTTCCCTTTTTCAATGAGCTTATCATGAATGTGCTGCTGCGCATTTTTTCCGGTGAGTATACGGAGCATGTCGCTCAGATAGCTCGGTGATATATTTAACTGATCGGCCAGGTATTTAACGGTTGGTATACCGGAAGCTTGCCCGCTGTCAAAGTGCTTCGTGAGTATATCTTCAAGTTTCAATAGTATATCATTACTGGCCGCCTTGCGTGTAATAAACTGCCGCTTGTAAAAACGATTCGCATAATTCAGCAACAGCTCCAGTTGCGACATAACTACATCCTGACTAAAATCATCGATCCGGCTGTTCAACTCTAATTCAATCATTTCAAAAATAGAAATGATAGTTTGTTTTTCATCCTCCGACAGATGCAATGCCTCATTGGCAGAGTAAGAGAAGAATCCATACTGCTTGATCGTTTTGGACAACGAATGATTCAACAGAAAATCCGGATGAATCAGTAAAGTATATAACGAACATGTTTCGTTAACTTCACCTTCAATATTACGGTCGCCAAGGATCTGATTCGGAGCAGCGAACAGTAAACCACCTTCATCAAAATCATAATACCCCTGTCCATACCGTAACCTCCCCTTGCGGTTCGGCTTATAGGATATCTTATAAAAGTTCAACACATGCGAGGCGCTGGATCGGGAGCCCTCCGCCATTGATGACATATTTTTGAGCAAACTGATCAACGGATGCTTGGGCGCGGGCAAACCAAAGGCACGATGTGCCTCAAGTAAAGACGTAAACCGCAGTGGACCATCTTCTTTCCTTTTCATATTCAGAATTTGTTATAAAAAGATAACTGATGCCTACCAGACATCAATTATCCTATATATACCTATAAACACTTTTTAGTTGTACAGGTTCAATACGTACTTACGCTTGCGCAGCGTTAGAGACCTCCTCCCATGCTTCCCAGGTCGCTAACCGTTCACTATAGGCTCCGCGGATCCACGACAAACCCTGGCTGCCCAGGATAAAACGAAGCGGTGGTTGCTCGGCATCCACGATGCGGAAGATAGCCTGTGGTGTTGCATGAGGATCTCCCTGTTCCATTGTCTTCATACCGCCTATGAACTGCTCTTTAAACGAAGCGTATACATCGAGGCCTTGTGTGAACTTCAACGAATCCTGGCTTCCAAACTCCGTTGCATAGGCCCCCGGCTCTATAATGCTCACGTTAATACCGAACTGTTTAATCTCGGCAGCAAGACTTTCATGAATAGCTTCGAATGCCCATTTCGAAGAACAATAATAACCAACCACCGGAAATGTTACATGACCGAGGCTGCTTGATACACCCAGTATATGTCCCCGGCCCTGCTGTCTCATCAGCGGCAAAGCGGCTTTGATCACCGACAGTGTACCAAAAATATTTGTTTCATACTGGGCGCGAACGTCATCAGCATTCGTTTCTTCAATGGTACCTACAAGTGCATAGCCGGCATTATTCAGCAAAACGTCAATCCTTCCGAAGTGAGCATGGGCTTGCTTCACGGCTTTCTCTACCTGTTCAGGTTTGGTAACGTCTAGTTCAAGCGTTAAAACGTTCTCGCTATATTTTTGCTGAAGATCAGCAATGCTCGCTACATTTCTGGCTGTCGCTGCGACCTTGTCGCCACGTTCGAGTGCAGCCTGAGCCCAGATGCGTCCAAACCCGCGCGAAGTTCCTGTTATGAACCAAACTTTAGCTTTTGAATTTTCTTTCTGTTGCGTCATAAATAAGACTTTTAATTTATCGCATCAAAAGTCTGCAGAGTTAAAATCTGCTTTGTAGCCAAATTGAGGGTTGTTGTAACCTAAATGAGAAAAGGTTGGGAAGTGAAAAGTATACTTTCAATTAAAGGAATGTCTGAATTCCAAAGGCGATACGTTCGTTTTGCTCTTGAATAATTTGTTGAACGACTGCGAATGCTCGAAGCCAAGCTGGTAAGCAATTTCACTTACCGAAAGTTTAGTGGTAGACAATTTCTCCTTTGCCTTTTCAATAAGCTTATCATGAATGTGATGTTGGGTTGATTGTCCCGTTAACGCCTTTAGCAAACTGCCCAGGTAATTGGGCGATATATTTAAAACCTCAGCAATCTGCTGCGCAGTCGGCAAACCTTTTTCAATGAGGTCTTCACTGCTAAACCAATCGTCAAGAATCTTTTCCAATCGTTCAAGAACCAGGTGACTGCTTTTCTTCCGGGTTATAAATTGCCTTTGATAAAAACGTTCACAGTAATTCAACAGCAGTTGAATCTGAGCAATGATGATGTTGTGACTGAACTTATCAATATTAGCGTGATACTCCCGCTGTATATTCTGCATTAGTTCGGTGATAATGATTTCTTCTTTCTCTGACATGAACAACGCTTCGTTCACAGCATAACCGAAGAATTCATATTGCTTTATATCTTTTGCCAAAGGGGTATTCCATAAAAACTCCGGATGAATAAACAGCAACATACCTGTTGGTTTTACCTTGGGCCTTTCAACGGTAAGATGTACCACTTGTCCAGGTGCTACAAATGAGATCAGTCCTTCATCGAAATCATATTGCTGCTGTCCATAACGAAATTTACCCTGGATGTTACGTTTCAATCCAACCGAATAAAAGTTTTGTACCCAACTTATTTCTTTCTCGTTGGTCTGGTATTCAACCAAACTATAGTCCACCAAACTAACCAGTGGATGTTCCGGTTTGGGCAAACCACTCATCTTGTGAAATTCACTAATGGTATTGAAGGTGTAAATGTTCCTGGGTTTCATAGATATATATAGAGGCAGAACTAAAGTATAGTTCCACCTCTTTTTATAGTTCAGTAATCAGTTGACTTGCTCAGGGCCTCGTTGGCCGTGAGTTCGTTTTTCAATATATCAATTTTACTATTTGCCATTCCGAATGAATCGCTTCCCATGAAGAAATGCAAGGGAGGGTTTTGGTTCTCTGCTAATGTAATCAATGCAAGCGCTCCTTTTTCAGGATCACCCGGTTGATTACCCGGAATTTTTTCAAGATGCATCTGGTCAAGCTCCCTGGCTTCCTTATAGTCAGCAATAGGATTTGCTGCAAAACGTAACGATCCCTTAAGAAGAAAATTAGTTTTAAAGTAGCCCGGGTATACAATGGTAGCAGAGACTCCGAGCGACTTCACTTCAGCAGAAAAAGCTTCTGTTAATCCGGCTACTGCAAATTTAGTGGCGTTATATATGCCCCAGCCCGGAAACGCTCCTAAAAATCCTGCGATAGAAGAAATGTTGATGATGTGTCCCGACTTTTTCGCACGCAGGTGAGGCATCACGTGCCTGATCACATTCAGTACACCAAACACGTTGGCATCGAAGTTCTCGCGCGACTCTTTATCCGTAAGTTCTTCAATTGTTCCCAACTGACCGTAGCCTGCGTTGTTTACCACCACATCTATACCTCCGAAAGTCTGCAATGTTTTGGCAATGGCATTGCCTATACTTTTCTCATTTACCACATCGGCTTCCAGGGGAAGAAAATTTACAGAGGAGCCCACTTCTCTGCTCAGCGCTTCTGCTGTTCTGGATGTTGCTGCTACACGGTAGCCTTCTTTTAAAAGTCTTTTCACCAATGTAAGACCGAGACCTTTTGATGCTCCGGTTACGAACCATACTTTTTTAGTGTTCATTATTGTTTATGTTTTTGTTGTTGAATAATTACACTACAAAGGTGGCGCATGCAGCAGCGGCCGTTGTAGCTAAATCAATGGTCGTTGTAGCCGAAACAATGATGTGATCTTTTCTACCATTATGCATATCGAGTGAAGTGTCTTTAGAGATGCACAGTACTATATATACATAGAATCGGTCTCTCCTATTCGTATTCCGGTTAACGGCATTGCTTCAAAAAATATTGACGTATCAATTACCTACCGAGGGAAAAATATACAAGCATCGTGGCTTTTCATCCATTCTTAATGGGATTGATACATAGCACCTTTGTATCATCAAAACAATTACAAACAAAAACAAAACTAATTTAATCAAATCACTTTAACCCAAAGAAAATGAAAACGAAAATTTTAACAATCGCATTCCTGGCAACCATACTCCTTTGCGGACAAACCTTCTCTCAGGGGAAAAGAGTACAAGCATCAGCCGGAAGAGAGGAATATATTGAAGTAGAGAAAAATGTACGGCTGCATGTAGTAGACCTGGGCGAAGGTCAGCCGATTGTGCTGATCCACGGCTGGCCGCTTAACAACGCCATGTATGAGTATCAATATCAATACCTGGTGCAGCGAGGTTTCAGAGTGATTGGTATCTCACTCCGTGGCTTTGGTAAATCCGATAAACCGTATGGCCGATACGACTTCGATGTATCATCCGATGATATCAAAGCCGTATTGGAGAAACTGAAAATTGAAAACGCAGTCTTGGGAGGTTTCTCCATGGGCGGTGCGGTTGTTCTTCACTATGTAACCAAGTATAACAGTGCTCACGTCAGTAAACTGGCATTGTTTGCAGCAGCGGCACCGTCATGGGTACAACGTCCTGGTTTTCCCTATGGGCTGACGGAGAAAGATGCACAGGCATTCATTCAATTAACGGCAACGGACAGACCGCAGGTGCTTGACAATTTTGGGAAGGCTATGGCCGCTACTGAAACCGGAATCTCCGAAGGTATGTCGAGCTGGTTAAGAAGCATCAACATGGAAGCATCACCGTATGCCGCTACCGAATCAATCCGTTCACTCGCCAAACTCGATTTACGACCCGAGCTCGCGAAGATAAAAATACCGGTAGCGATCTTCCACGGTGTAAAAGACAAGTTGTGCGACTTTGCTTTCGCGGAGCAACTTCACCAGGGGATAAAGAACTCCTATATCGTAAAGTTTGAGAACAGCGGTCATGCACTCTTCATAGAGGAAATGCAGAAGTTCAACACTGAATTAGAGAAATTTGCTACCCGGTAAACAGCCCCCTGCAGATGCAGCGTTCACAACACGCTGCATCTGTTTTTATAAAGAGAAACTTCAGCGATAGCGATAATAATTATATCTTTCACGCATATACTCATTTCGATAAGACATGAACAAAGCCAATTTATTTGAAAGTACTTTTAAGAGGTTAGGCATGGTACAGGTAAGCGAAACCAATGTTGATGACATCAACAGCAGCACGTACAAACCGTATATAAAAGTATTGTATCTGCCGAAAGGCTATAAACTCACCATAGATTTTGGAGTATATGTTACGCGGCAGCCTTCGCTCTTTTTTGTTGCACCGAACCAGGTTCTTAAAATCGAAGCGTGTGGTCCGGAGAAAGGATTTTTTATTTTTTACAACCGTGATTTCTATTGCATTCAGATACACGACAACGAAGTCGCCTGTGACGGTCTGCTGTATAACAATATCAATAATATACCACTGGTAACTGTTCACAAAGAAGACAGTGCTTTCATCAACTATTTATTCAAACAAATAGAAGAAGAGTTCGAACTGCGCGATACATCACTGGAAGAAATGATCCGTACATACTTGAAGCAGTTACTCATTAAAGCTACGCGCCTGTGGAAGAAACAACACCTGGAAAAATTGATCGTAGAACAAAACCATGACCTGGAGTTCTTCAGAAAATTTACGCTGCTGGTTGATGTACATTATAAAGAAAAGCATACCGTTGCCGACTATGCAGATGTTCTCTCGATGGCAGCCAAAACGGTGACACACAAATTCAAGCGCATGAATTTACCGCAACCAAACGAGATCATTAAAAACCGGATCATACTCGAAGCCAAAAGACTACTCGTGCATACTTCCATGACGGCAAAAGAAATTGCGCATGAATTGGGATATGAAGATCCTGCCTATTTCAGCCGACAGTTCCAGATCAAGACGGGTGAATCGCCTTCCGGTTTCAGAACAAAATACCTGAAAGCCGGCAAGGTATAGAAGCCCTGGAATATCCTCGCCTATAGTTTACAATAGCAATTAAAAGTTATACCGCTATAGCGTACTTTCGGGTTAACCTTTTGTTAAACCTAATTTTCTTCTGACACCTTTCTGATTTTTTTTCTAATTTACGCAATAACCCCCTACACGATGGCACAGTCAAAAAGTCAAACACCGATTGAAAAAACTTCGGAACTGCTCGATGAAGATCGCTACTGGTCCCTTATCCAACAGGCGCAAGATAACACAGAAGACCTGGATGAGATGGAAGAATACCTGGTTGAGGAAGTCGAAAAGCTCTCACCAAAAGAAATGGTCGGCTTCTACCTTCGAACTCATTATTTTCTGGACAAAGCGTATACTTCCGAACTATGGTGCGCAGCCTATATCATCAACGGTGGAGCCTCAGACGATGGCTTTGAATATTTCAGACTCTGGTTAATATCAGCCGGGAAAGATATATACCATAAGGCCGTGTCCAATCCTGATTCACTCGCAGACGTTGTAGAAACCGGCAACGACTATGAGTTCGAAGGGCTTACATACGTACCGATAACTGCTTTTGAAAATAAGACAGAACTGGACCTCTACGACTATATCGATGAAGAGAATGTGCATCGTGCAAACCCGGATATAGAACTCACCTGGGAAGAAGAAGAGCCCGAGAGCCAGAAGAAAATCTGCCCGAAGCTGTATGAAATGTTCGTGGAAGATTAGTTTCCATTCGTCCGCACACAAGAAAGCAACAGCAAATAAAGTCTATAGAATCCAAGTATACTTTACCGTCACATCAATCAGCAAAGAAGGATTTGAAAATCTCCGAATTAACATCCACGCCATTTCCTTTGCTGGTTGACTGTGATAATAACCGAAGGCACTTTCGTATAGCCTCCCGTTGATGCGTGGATGGTATACATTCAAACATCGGATCTTTATTTATAGCACTTGCATCAGCCGGAAGGTTTTTAAAAGTTCCGTAAAATGTATTTCCGGAAAATATTGTGGCTATATCCTGACCGAAGTTGAATTGAGACGAATCAAGCGAATAAAAAATGTTATTACGGAACACCGTTTTATCAGGCCACGGTCCACCCCAGTTTTCCATTTTGACGAGCGTGCGATCTATACCACGGGAAGTCTTCGGCTTCACGATGATGATGTTATTATGAATCTGCGTATCGCTGCACGGACCGGTAATGTGAAACACCGGAGAAAATATACCGGCACGTTCAGTAGGATAAGGCCGTAAGCCATCATTGAGACTCACATTGTATCGGATAATCGTACCGCTAGTACCTATATTTGAACTCTTCCCGATGCTGCTTCCTTCATTGCAGATCAGTAAAAAGCCTCCATAGTTATCATGACTATAATTATACTGTATGATGGTGTTCCGGCAATTCCAGTCAGCATCAAAACCCTGCCCATCCCATTTGGCTTTATGTCCTGACACTTCATTGAATTGAATGATCGTATTATCACAGCTCCACGGCCATATCCCGGCAGCGGCTTCCTCATGCGAAAGAATGTCCGGTGAATCACGCATGATGTTGTGTTCAATCAACGCGCCATCGCATCCGATCGGAACAATACCATCGCCCGGAATTTTCTCCAGCAGGTTTCCTCGAATTACAACGCCCAGGCTAGGGTACCAACTGGCGCGGTTCGAATAACCATGCGCAATGATACCGTTACGCCCACAGTTATAGAGATGACAGTTTTCAATCCGCAGATCTATAAATCGCGAGCGTATAGAATCTCCGCTGTTATGCCATAATATAGCACTGCCACCGCCTTCGTTTTTTACAAGACTTCCGTTGACATCATGGATCGATAAATTCCGAAGGTAAATATGGTGGCTTTCACCAAAGTTCCGCGCTATAACGGCAATACCGGTTCGTCTTGCCTCTCGCTGCGAGCCTGTGTTGGTAATTTCCAGATTAGACACTTCCCAATACTCAACATTCTGCAGCAATACAACGGAAGCCGTAACTCCCCCTCCATCGATTCGTGGTTTGCTCCCTTTTCCATAGGTATCAATAAGTATAGGCATACCCTCTTTTCCAGAACCGCGAAGCACCAGTTGTCCGCTGTAGCTTGTACCCGACCTGATCAGTAATTTATCTCCCGGTTTAAATACCATGTTGTTCACACGGGCAAGCGATGCCCAACTGCCCGCTGGTTTCAATCCCGAGTTTTTATCATTACCATTCTTGCTGTCCAGGTAGTATATATTCTGCGCGAAGCCCGCGTAGGACAGAAAGCAAAGAATTATCCACAACGCTTGTTGTCTTATATGCATGGTATACGTGATAAAAGATTGTAGCCGGCCTGATTTCAAATCCATGCAAAAGTATGAGAAGATTCATGAGCACGACAGGGTATATTTAGTCAAACATAAGGTTGAATGTAAGTCACGATCCGGAAATGACTTCTGTCCCTGTCCTATTCGTGATAAAACGAGATAAAGCCGTGAAATGAGACATTTCCCCCTTTAATCAATTACTTTCACCCCCATTGCCGGTTATAGGGCTGCTAACTTGCTACATTATTTAAACATGAAATTCATGCTGCGGTTGCTCATCACGATTCTTGTTCTTTCGGTTGTGTCTTGTCAGTCTCCATCGGTTAACAGCGCGCATGTTCCCGATGGATATACCTTACAATGGTCAGACGAATTTGAAGTCTCAGCAATTGATACTGCCTCCTGGACTGCGGGGTCACTGCGCGACTCCCGTTATGGCGACCTGGTTCCGGGTGCGAAGGGCGATCACCTGCTGAACGACCATTACGCAGGGTATATCACCACAGAAGATTCGTATCTGGAAAACGGTAGCCTGGTTCTGCGCAATCAAAAGCGCAGTTACACAGGCCATAATCCGGCCGGCACGTATTCTTACACGAGCGGTTGGGTTATGAGCATGCACAAGATTTATTTCAACAAAGGATACCTGGAGATCAAAGCACGTTTTCCGACCGGAGATAAAGTATGGCCGGCTCTGTGGCTCATCGCGGAAGACTTAACGTGGGGCCCCGAGTGGGATATATTTGAATACTTCGGCTATCGTGAAGACGTAGGCTTCGACAACATGGGTGTCCATCTTTACTCTGCAGAGAATCAGTGGCATTCGGCATGGTTAAAGCAATTCGATAAAACTTTTCGCTGCGATGCGTGGCACATCTACGGGTTTGAGTGGACAGATCAGTCTGCAACCTGGTATATAGATGGCAAAAAAGTACACGAGTTACTCGCCTCTCAAACAAAAGGCTGGCCGGATGAAAATATGTACCTGGTGCTGAACAACGGACAGCGATCAGAGTCACCGGACAGCGCAACGGTTTGGCCCAACGCCCTCTATATTGATTATGTAAAGCTGTATCAAAAGAACAAGTGATACTGTACTGCTAACTTGCGCGTAAAGTTTTTTATCCAACGGAGACCGAGATGATGGCACGTATGCTGGTGAGATATATTATACTTTTTGTGATCACAGGCATGTATATACCGCTTGCAGCACAGCCGGTATATCTGCATAAGCATTTTGGTATGCACGATGGTCTGTCGAATGATGAAGTTACTTCGATCGTTCAGGACAAACAGGATTTCATCTGGATTGGTACGCGCGGTGGTCTGAATCGCTATGACGGACATGAGTTCGTAAGCTACCAGAAAGAAGAAGGCGGCCTCTCAAGCAGCGCGATCGAAACACTTTTTGTAGACAGTCACGGAAAGCTTTGGATCGGAACACACAATGGTGTGGACTGCTTTGATCCGGTCACAGAAAGTTTCTCACACTTTATACTCAAAGACAGCAACGCTACCAATGCCGGGGAGAATCGCATCGTTCAACTGTTTGAAGACAGTAAAGGTATAATTTGGGCCGGTGACTATAGCCGCGGTCTCTATCGGAAAACAAGTGACAGTACATTTGAAAATCACGTCAGCCAGTTGGCGATCCGAAAAGTAATTGAAGATGATAAAGGTTTATTCTGGATTGCTGCTGAGTATAAAGGACTGGTGCTATACAACCCGGTAAGTCAAACGAGTACTACCATTCTGGATGTTTCCACCGGAGTTACCACCATCGAGAAGAGTATAGCGAAAGACAAAATTTACCTCGGCACGTGGCGTGAAGGACTTTTCGAAGTAGATATCTCGGAAGGATATTTTAAAAGTCCGAAGATCGCACAACACAAGCTGAATACCAGCATTCATTCCACCAAACTCAACGATATATATACCTTGCGTGCCATGCCGCAGGACGAACTCTGGATGGGCACCTGGGATGGCGGCCTGCGTATCTGGAATGGAGAAAAAGATATAGCCAGATTTGCGCGCAACATTAACCGGCAGGGACTCAGCAATAACATTGTACTCTGCATATTTAAAGATCGCTCCGGGTTGATATGGGTAGGGACTGATGGTGGCGGTGTAAATATATTCAAAGCCAATACGAGTGGCTTTCAAAACATCGGAGCCGATCCTTATGCAGCAAGAAGTCTCAGCAATGAGAAGGTGGATGCTATAGCGATGGACACGCAGGGCAATGTGATGGTTGGTACACGAGGCGAAGGCTTGAACATTATTCGCGGCAGTAATGTAGAGGCACTTAATCGTCCCGGGTTTCTGGATGCTTACTACAATGGGAAAAATAATATAGCTGCACTGCTATACGATGGATTCGGCAACTGGTGGATTGGCGATCTCGACTTTGGACTCTATAGATTACGTTGTGATAAAGATCTGAAGAACTGCCGGTATGAATCGCTTCGTCCGGGCGAAGGACAGCATCACATCGGTGGTATCAAGATTACAGCTCTTGCAGAAGATGCACAGCATCGTGTATGGGTTGGGACTCAACGCAATGGCATCAGCTGCATTTCACTGAATGCGAACGGTGATATAGAATCCATTCATCATGATAATCTTGATATATATGGTGAGCAGGGCCAGCGCATTACCACCATCGTTGCAAGCACACAATCGGAACGACTGTGGATCGGCACCTATAACGGACTATTGAATTACACGACTGATGCTATATATGGCCGCTATCACCAAAAAACAAAACCGCTGTTGGAAAACGAAATCATCCGCACGGTATACGAAGATGCGAAAGGTAACGTGTGGGCGGGAACCTATAACGGCCTCTGGCAAATCCGCACGAATGCATCCGGAGTAAAGGAACAAAAAAAGTGGACCGTGAAGGATGGCCTTTCATCCAACTATATACAAGGCATTACCGGTGTACACCAGGATCGGCATCTCTGGATCTCTACCAGCAACGGTCTTAATATGCTTGACCTGGAGTCGGGTACGGTCAAAGTATATACGGAATACGATGGTATGATTGGCGACAGTTTTTTGCTGAACTCGGTCTTTAACGATAAGCAGGGCCATTTATACTTTGGCTCTACCAACGGACTCACGTGGTTTAATATGGACAGTCTCCGCTCCGATCGAAATACAATACCGCCCCGCTTCACCGGCCTGATCCTGAATGATGATATCAATGTTCGTGTAGGACATGAATACTTCGGCAACGTGATTCTTCCGGAATCCATGGAGTATACCTCTCAAATTGTACTGGACCATCACGTAAAAAAATTTACATTAACATTCTCCGCTCCTGATTTTTTCTCTCCGAACCGCGCCCAGTATTCGTATCAGCTAAAAGGCTATGACGATCGGTGGATCGAACATACATCGCACACCGCTTCCTTTACCAACCTCGATGCCGGCACCTATATATTTCGCCTGCGGGTAAATTCCAACAGCGACCAGGAGACATCTGCTATACAGGAAATAAAGATCACCATCCTTCCTCCCCCCTGGGCAACGTGGTGGGCGTATACCGGATATATACTTTTTTCCGTGCTCGTAGCAGTCTGTTTGTTCCGGTTGATCAATGCGCAGACCAATCTGCGGAACAAGCTCAGGATGGAACAGGTGTTGCGTGAAAAGGAGAGTGAACTAAACCAACTCAAGCTTCGCTTCTTTACCAATATATCGCACGAGTTACGCACACCTTTAACGTTGATCGCTGCACCGCTGGAAGAAATGCTGTTGTCGCAGACCTTGCCCGAAGCCTATCGCGAGAAAGCCAGGCTTATGAAACGTAATGTTAAGAGCCTGCTTCGCTTGTCGGACCAGCTCATCACCTTCCGCAAAGTGGAAACGCAAAATATGGATCTGCTGCTCGCCCCGGTAGATGTCGTGGCGTTCTGTCGTGAGATCTATAGTCTGTTCAAACTCAGCAGCGGTGACGACAAGTATATATTTGAATTTTACAGCGACCGCGAGCAATGTATAGCCTATATAGACCAGGAAAAACTGGAGATGATTCTTCTGAACCTGATCTCAAATGCTGTTAAGTTCAGCCCCAAGGGAGGAGTTATTTCCATTCGGGTATCGGTACAGGATGAGTATATCATTTTACTTGTGGAAGATCATGGCATTGGTATGTCGCAGGAAAATGTCTCGCGCATCTTCGAACGTTTCTACCAACTCGGAGACAGCCGCACCAACACCGGTGTAGGTATAGGACTCGCCCTGGTGGAGAGCCTGGTAAATCTCCACCACGGACAAATTCGCGTTGAAAGCAAGAAGGGTTCCGGCAGTAAATTTTTTGTAAGTCTGCCCCTCGGACGTTGGTTCGAAAAGCTTGACTATGCGCACATGCGTGAAGGCGAACAGGCTACCTTACGAAGCGATTACTGGAAAGAACAGATCCATGATCTCTTTATGGAGCAACAGGCGAGTCGTCAATCCATGCTTGAGTCCACTACACAGATCCTGATTGTTGATGACAACAAAGAGATGGCCGATTACCTCGGTGTGTTGTTTGCCGGAAACTATCGCTGCAAGATTGCCTATAATGGCGAAGACGCACTGCAGGTTCTGAACAATGAAATTATAGAACTTGTTATACTCGATGTAATGATGCCCGGCATCAGTGGTGTGGAACTTTGCCAGAAGATAAAGAGCAATCGTACCACCTCGCATGTGCCGGTCATCATGCTGTCGGCAAAGACCGCGGTGGAAGATCAGCTCAGTGGTTTGCATACCGGAGCCGATGACTATATTGAAAAACCTTTCAACCCTGATCTGCTGAAAGCCCGCGTAAGAACACGGCTTGAGAAAGTAAAGGAACTGAAAGAATACTATCAACGCGAATTCCTGTTGCAACCCAAAGAGCAGGTAGTTGCGAATGATGATGAGAAATTTATACTGGACTTAAAGTCCATCGTTGAAAAATATATAGCTGACACCGACAAGATCAAACTCGCGGTGCAGGAAGAAATGGCCATGAGTAAAGCAACGCTATATCGCAAGCTCAAATCCATCACCGACTATTCACTTTCCGAATTCATTAAAGTTATCCGGATCAAGAAAGCCGCCCAGTTGCTGACCAGTTCGCAGTTGAGCATCTCCGAGATCGCCTACGATGTCGGCTTTAACGATCTGAAGTACTTCCGCGTCTGTTTCGAAAGCGTGTATCATACCACACCCTCCGAATACCGCAAGGCAAACAAAGCCAATACGAACATAACGGTGTGACTACACGCAACTGCGTGCACAATTTGTTGCGCTGATTTTTATAGCGTTTCAGATCAAATCTGAATTGATCCCCACCATTATTTGAGATAATACACCCTACAACTGCTACCGTTGTCGCCAACCTTTGCATGTATATTTTCACCTTAACCCATTTTAATTTATGAGACGCCTCTTCACCGTTGCATCGCTTGCCGTGATCGGCATGCTGACAAGCTCCTGTTCGGAAGAACCCGTAAAAAATTCCTCCCCGGAGGACACCCGAGTTGGTGCATGGGAAACTGTGCTGGACAACTCCTTCACGGATTACACAACCTTTGAGTCCAAGTGGAATTATCTTTACCCGTGGGGTTCAGACCACAATGGCAGCGCGCGGATGTACGGAAGTACAACCGATCACAATCACATCTATATTACTACCGGGGGAGTTCTTAATCTCAAAGCTACACGCATTACCTGGAATGAAGGCAACAGTCCGCACTCACCGTATTTGCCGATCCGTTATCATTCCGGAGCCGTGCATGCTAAACATCAGATCCTCATCAATGACCAGTATCCGGATTACGAAGTGAAGGGAGAATTTCAGGCACCCACTGCAGGCGGCACATGGCCAGCCTTCTGGCTTACCGGTGTGAACTCATGGCCGCCAGAGTCTGACATCATGGAGTTCAAAGGAAGCAACGTGAACTGGCAAAACACGATGGATGGTCCGGACTGGACAAATGTACACACGCAGTCAACGCAGACTACGGTGAGCAATGCCGGGAACTGGCACACCTATCGTGCCTGGATTACCAAGGTAAATGCTACGGATGTAGACATTCATTACTACATCGATGGTGCATGGAAAGCTGTACACCGCGCACCGAATTTTGTTAACAGTCCTATGTGGTTAATCGTCAACCTTCAGATGGAAGGATCGAGCGGAAGCTCCGGTCCAACCAGCGATACATACCTGAAGGCTCGTAATATTTATGTAGGACGAACAAAAGCTTTTTGATCCATAGCCAGGAACGAAACAGGAACAGTCGTCTGAAAAGATGACTGTTCTGCCTATATATACCACTATATATACCCACAAGAAATTCATCCTTTGAAGTATACGATCCTCATCTGTTTACTGCTTGGCGCAGCTGCCTGCGCATCCGATGACCTTTCGCCCGATATCAAACGTGCTATGCTCGACCGGGTAAATTCCATTCGCGCGGCAGGATGCACGTGTGGCACGGTAGTATATCCACCGGTTCAGCCGCTTACTACTATAAATATACCACTATCGGAAGCGGCTTTCGCGCATGCGCAGGATATGTACCTGCACAACTATTTTTCGCATGTCTCACCACAAGGTATATCGCCGGAAGAGCGTGTAACCACAGCCGGATACGAAGGTAATTTTCTTGCCGAGACTATAGCAGCCGGATGTACCACCGTAAACGAAGCGGTGAATGCATGGCTGCAGAGTCCCAGTCATTGTGAAGCACTGATGAAACGTGAAGCCAACGAAATGGGAGTCGCACAGGTGAAATCGTATTGGACACTCGAGCTCGGCCAGAAACGCTAAGACTTATTTCAACGAAACTATAAATGAAAAAACAAACACTACTCTTTATTCTTGTACTCTGCTGCTTTATCCATACGTATGGACAACAGCAATTTCAACCCGGAGCTATATGGCCGGATAGCGATGGCAGACACATCAACGCGCATGGCGGTGGCATTCTATACTATGGAGACACATACTATTGGTTCGGCGAATTTAAAACTGAAGGTAAAGCCGGCAACCGCGCGTGGATTGGTATAAGCTGCTACTCATCAAAAGATCTTTACACCTGGAAGAATGAAGGCATTGCTCTTCCGGTAGTAGACGACCCGACTTCAGAAATTACAAAAGGCTGCGTCATTGAACGTCCCAAGGTAATTTACAACGCGAAGACCAGGAAGTTTGTGTTGTGGTTTCACCTCGAGTTAAAAGAGCAGGGCTATAGTGCCGCGCGAACAGCTGTGGCCGTTAGCGATAAGCCGACAGGTCCCTATACCTATATACGGTCCTACAGACCGAACCGTAAAACATGGCCGATCAATTTTGAGAAAGCATGGCAAACAAAAGCTGTGAATGAAAGTGAACTGAAAGCTCACACAGATCCGTGGAGAAAAGAAGTTGCCGAAGGACTCTTTGTTCGAAGAGATTTTGAAAAAGGACAAATGTCGCGTGACATGACGTTGTTCGTGGATGATGATGGCAAAGCGTATCACATTCACTCGGCAGAAGAAAACCTGACGCTTCACGTTTCTGAACTTACAGACGATTACCTGTCGTTTACCGGCAAGTGGGCAACGATAGCACCTGCCGGACATAACGAAGCACCTGCACTTATAAAGCGAAACGGTAAATATATACTTGTTACATCAGGTTGCACCGGGTGGGAACCCAACGCTGCACGCTCATTTGTCTCAGACTCAATCTGGGGACCGTGGAGATCACTTGGCAATCCGGCCCAAGGCGAAAATGCAGGACGCACATTCGAATCTCAAAGCACATACATCCTTCCGGTGCAGGGCCGTAAAGACCAATATATTTTTATGGCAGACCGGTGGGTACCCGACAACGCTATCGATGGCCGGTATATATGGCTTCCGCTGACATTTGATGGCGACAAACCCGTGATCAAGTGGTTTGACAAATGGAGCCTGGAGCAACTTGCCAATCCATAGTCATGCTCACCCTGCACCCGGTTCCTTTCTATATATGTAGTATAAGATGAGGAGTAGCCTCGCTCACTCCTCTCCTTTCATGGTACGGAAAACGCCTCTCATAATTTATTTTGAACGCATTCACCCTATTTCTGATGTATTTCTCTCTATGTCGCGAGCAAACGATTGCGACTATTGTAGACACCAAATTCAATCGCATGAGACTACTTTACTCTTCTTCGACAGTCGCTGGTAAACAGCGATCAGCGATGAGGGCTGCTTCACGTGTCCTCATTGACTATCACCAACCTTTCAAACCTATCACTATGCTAACGTATTTTAAAACACCACATCTCTTGCTGATGTGTCTGTGGCTGGCGTTTACAACAACAGCCTTCGCACAAACCACCGTCTCCGGGCGTGTTGTAAGTTCAGAAGATCAAACCGGGCTTCCCGGTGTAAGCATCATCGTTAAGGGTACATCTTCCGGTACCACCACCAACGCGGATGGCGACTATACATTAGCTATACCCAATGGCGATGCTATACTAGTCTTCTCGTTTGTCGGCTTCCGAAACCAGGAAGTGCTCGTAGGCAGCAACACAACCGTAAATGTTTCGCTTGAGACAGACATTCAATCCCTGCAGGAAGTAGTGGTAGTCGGATACGGAGAACAGAAAAAAGCAAACCTTACGGGTGCAGTAGCATCCGTCAATGTCAACGATGTTAAATCTATACCGGTATCAAACACAGCTAGTCTTTTTCAGGGACGCATGCCGGGTGTAACGGTGAGTAACTTCAGCGGTCAGCCGGGGAATGATGATCCTCAGATCCGCATCCGTGGTATCGGTACATTTAACTCCGGTGCAGAGCCGCTGGTGATTGTCGATGGAATTCAAAGTCAGATCAACCAGGTACCGGTAGCTGATATTGAAAGTATAAGTGTACTCAAAGATGCAGCCTCTGCCGCTATATATGGTGTGCGTGCAGCAAACGGAGTTATCATCATCACAACCAAACGAGGTAAGGAAGGACAGGCACGTATCAACCTGAACAGTAACGTAGCTTTTCAAAGTCCGATCATGAAACCGGATTTTCTTGACTCATGGGATTGGGCCACTATACGCAACGAATGGAATGTTGCCACCGGAGGCACACCCACGTATACCGCTGAACAGATACAAGCGATGCGAGACGGATCCGATCCCGATCATTTCGCGAATACCGATTGGTGGGATGAGACATTCCGCACCGGCATTATGCAAACTTACGATGCATCGATCAGTGGCGGTTCGCAGAATGTAAAGTATATGGTGTCTGCACAGTATATGGATCAGCTGGGGGTGCTAAAAGGAACCGATGCCAATCGTACCAGTGTGCGTGCCAATATAGATATAGATGCCTCTAAAAAATTAAAAGTAGGACTCAACCTGTACGGGTATGACCGAAAGTATAACGAGCCTTCTTTAAACTCAGCATCGTCTAACGATGACAACAGTATAGTATATAGCATTCGCAGATTTACGCAGCCTACTATTCCGGTTCGTTATGCCAATGGTGAGTTTGGATTTGTAGATGGTGCTGAGCCAACGCGTGTCGGATTTCGCAATACCGTATGGGCAGCAACAACAGGATTTAGTGAAACACAGGAGTCTCGTTTGGAAGGCAAGCTGTTTGCCAGCTATGAATTTACCGAAGGGCTGAAGTTTAAAACCAGTGTGGGTGCTATCAATGTCTCCGGTGTAAACTCACGATTCGTTCCCACCTATAAACAATTGAATCCGGAAGGTGTTGTGATCAGTCAGAATGTAAACAACAACCTGAGCAACACTAACACAACCTTTAAAAGACAGTTGCTCGAAAATATCCTCACCTACGACAAGACTATAGGACAGCATGCTATAAATGTATTGTTAGGACACACCGCTCAATATGAACGCAACGACTATATGTATGCGTATCGTCAGAATTTTCCGAACAACAACCTGCACGAGCTTGATGCCGGATCACAAAACCCGCAGGTAGCGGGCAATGCGTATGAAGTTGCCCTGCAATCATTCTTTGGTCGCGTCAACTATATATATAATGATAAATATCTTTTCGAAGCGAACATGCGCTACGATGGCTCATCGCGTATGCCAAAGTCAGAACGGTATGGCTTGTTTCCCTCTGTATCCGCTGGCTGGGTAATCAGCAGTGAAAGTTTCCTGGCTGACAACAACGTTATATCTTTTATGAAACTACGCGCGAGCTGGGGACAACTCGGTAACCAGGAAATTGGTAACTATGCCTATACGCAGAATTTTGCTACCGGTAACAATTACCTGATCGGTGGCATTGTATCAGGAGGTGTAGCGATTAATGATCTTGCCAATGAAAATATAACATGGGAAAAGACTACAATCACAGACATCGGTCTGGATATGAATTTCCTGAACGATCGACTACAGATCACAGCCGATTACTTTAACAAGAAATCATCTGACATTCTGATTCGCCTGCCTATACCCGGAACACTGGGTGTTAACAATGGTCCGTATCAAAACGTAGCAGCCGTTGATAATAAAGGCTGGGAACTAAATATAGCATACCAGGATCGGAAAGGTGATCTCGGTTACTCAGCCAGTGTAAACTTCTCGCAGGTAAAAAATGAAATTACGGACATTGCAGGACTCGAGAACTGGATCAGCGGCAACACGATAAATGTAGTCGGTCAACCCATCGGTGCGTACTACGGTTATGTTGCTGATGGATACTATACCGAAGAAGAACTCGCGAACGCGCCCACGCAATTCGGAACGCTGCGTGCCGGTGATATCAAGTATAAAGACATAAGCGGTCCCAATGGTATACCGGATGGAAAGATCACGGCCGATTATGATCGCCAGATCATCGGTGAACCGTTTCCAAAACTCAGTTATGCATTTAACCTGGGTGCTGACTATAAAGGCTTCGACTTAAGTCTGTTCTTCCAGGGTGTATCCGGTATAGAACGTTTCTATTGGTATAACACAGAGAACGTTGGGCAATTTACAAGCTCTGTTCTGGATCATTGGACTCCTACAAACACAGATGCTGCGTACCCGCGCTTCGGTAACAACAGCAACAACTTTGCTATGTCGAGCTTCTGGCTGCGCGATGCTTCGTACCTGCGACTGAAGAATGTACAACTCGGATATACCTTCCCGAAAGCGTGGACGGAAAGATTGTCCATGCAAAACCTGCGACTGTACTTCACCGGTACAAACCTCGTCACCTTCACCGATGTTGAAGAGTTTGATCCCGAGCGTCCGACAGGCGATGAACGCAACCGCGCATACCCGGGTCTGAAGTCATACTCATTCGGTCTCAACATTACTTTCTAACCTTGTAAATCATTTCGATATGAAATATATCAAGCTATATATCACGATCGCGCTGCTGACTATATTCTCGGCATGCTCAGACGAGTTCCTTGATCGCAAGTCGCTTAACGACTTAAGCTCCGATTCTTTCTGGACAACGGAAGATGATGCCAAGATGGCACTCATGGGGTGTTACTCTGCCCTGCAGGATCAATGGCTGTTTGATTCAGACCCGTGGACAGGCGGTGTGATGAGACTCGACTATCTCTCCGACAACGGATATACCGCATGGCAATGGATGCCGGGCGGAGATATAGCACAAGGTACGCACAACTCTACATCATGGATCTTAGGCGACACATGGCGTTCAGCGTATCGTGCTATAGGCCGCACCAACCAGGTTATTGCCAATGTCCCAACGATTCCAAACATCAATCCGCAGGCAGCGAATCGTATGATAGCCGAAGCGAAAGTAATTCGCGCTACTGTATATACACTTCTGGCGATGACCTTTCACGATGTTCCGCTGATCACCGAACCACAAAGTGTACAGGAAGCATCGGTGCCTAAAAATACACACGATGAAATCGTGAACTTCATCACAAGCGATGTGGAAGCGATCGTAAATGATTTACCATTGCCGGGAGAAATTCCAGGCACGGAATATGGCAGAATAAGCCGCGGTGCTGCACTCGCTACACTGGCCCGTATATATCTTTATCATAACGAATATACCAAGGCTGCAGAGGCTGCTAAAAAAGTGATCGACCTTGGTTATTATTCTTTAGCGGCTGACTATAGCACGTTGTTTACAACAGATCATGAACAGGACAAGGAAGTAATTTTCGCCGTTACATTTGATCGCTTCCTCGATGATGGCTCTGCCTTCGCGGGTTACTGGGGGATGATCGACTATCAACGTGCATTACCGAACCTTGCAGAAGAGTTTTACACTACCGATGGATTGCCAATAACAGAATCTGCACTCTACGACCCTGCTGATCCTTCTGCGAACCGTGATCCGCGTTTCCGTACAACCCTTGTTTCCAACAATGACACGTGGAAAGGTAATGCCGTTACGGACCAGGAAGGTTTTTATTATCAGCGCAAATATACCGAGGAGAATAATGATGAAGATCATTTCGATTCGCCACAGGACTTCTATGTAATACGTTATGCTGATATACTCTTGATGCGTGCTGAAGCACTGGTAAGTGCAGGTGGCTATAGTGAAAGTGAAGTGATTGGACTGGTCAACCAGGTGCGCGACCGTGTAGACATGCCGCATGTTGAAGATGTAGAAGGAACGGGCCTCACTGCGGAAGCGCTTCTCGAAGTAATTAAACATGAACGCAGAGTAGAACTGGCATTCGAGGGATTACGTTACTTCGACTTGGTACGCTGGGAAGAACTTGGCGAACGCTATGAATGGTATATGGCGAATGAACTGACCGCCATACAAGCGCTTGGTTACCCGGATGCATACCCGCGTCAGTTTATATCATATCGCTGGCCATTGCCGCAAAGCGAGATCAACGTTAACAAGAACCTGATACAACATGACGAGTGGCGGTAATGCCGGAACAAACAAAAAGCCTCAGAATAACGCTGAGGCTTTTCTATTTTTTACCGTGTACTTGAGACTTTGCGTTGAAGTATATATACGTGGTTATCTCGTTGTATAGTCTGCTATTGAGACTTCCTCCCCTTTTCTACTTCATCGTAATATCGTTTCAGCACATAAAACGCTTTCTTCTTGTTGCCTTTCTGATCGAAGAGACCTTTGTTGTTCCAGCCCTCCTGGTAGAGCGGGTTGTTGCGTTTTGGTGAACGAAAATCATTGAGTATCCACGGAGATATACCTACATAATTATCAGGCATGCGCTTCATCATTTCAATTTGTTCACGGTAATACCATTCCTGGTATTCTTCACTCCAACGCGTGAGTGAATCAGCATGAAAACCACCAAGAGCCTCTGCTCCTGTCTCGCTGAAGAATAAAGGTTTGTCATACTTAACGGCCCATTTTGCATTGCGACAATTGTTGGGCAGTCCACCATACCAGCCAAGGTATTCATTTACCGATACTATATCCGTGTATTGTCCCAACGGATCATCGATAGTTTGTGTACTGTTTACGTTGTGTACTTCGAGAGCAGCACTAACCAGGCGTGTATTGTCCAATGCCCTGGCACGGAATACAAGCTCACGCATAAAATTAGTTCTCGACTCGTTCACCGGTGTCTCATTTCCGACCGACCAGATCACGATGCTGGCCCGGTTGCGATCGCGTTGTATCATTTCCTGCAACTGCTGCTTTGCTTTGTTTAATACTTCCGCATTTGCAAAATCAATTGTCCAGTATACCGGTATCTCAGACCACACCAGTATACCGAGTGAGTCAGCAACTTTCATCATCGCTTCGTTGTGCGGATAATGCGCCAGGCGTACCATGTTTGCATTCAGTTCCTTTGCCTGACCGAGTAACTGCAGCGCATCTTTGCGCCCGTTGGCTCTTCTCATCTCCTGCGGTATTTCCTCATGTATACATATACCGCGCAGAAATACGGGTACATTATTAAGCAGTATCTGCTTTCCCTTTACTGCAATGGTACGGAAGCCAACCTTGTCAATAACCCTGTCGTTTGCGGATGAGACAATCACCTGGTATAGCTTCGGATACTGAAGCGTCCACAACTGCAGATTTTTTATCTTGATCGAAAAGTATGCTGTATCGGTTTTATACACCGCTTTCGTTTTTACTTTCAACTCGGGTATTTCAATGGTAACATCACTGCGGATAGCGCCGTGAAGAACCACCCAGCCGTTGATTGTTTTCTGTTTCTCATGAATAGATGCTCTGTCCAGCGAAACGAAATAGTCTTGGATATACGTAGCAGGAACCGTAATGAGATTAACATCACGGGTAATTCCACCGTAGTTCCACCAATCGGTATTCAAGGTTGGTACAGCATCCTTGTGCCGCCTGTTATCGACCTTTACTACCAGGAAATTATTTTCTTCTCTTAGCAGTCCACGCGGTATTTCGAAATTGAATGGCGTAAAACCTCCGGTGTGCATACCCAGCTTCTGGCCATTGAGATACACGTGTGCCTCGTAGTTCACAGCACCAAAGTGTATATATACACTTTCGTTGTTCGATGGCAGCGTAGCATTAAATGATTTTTTATACCACACCGTTCCCTCATAGTATAGAAACTTCGGATCCTGCGAGTTCCAATCCTGCGGAACCTGTAGTATATACTCGTCCGTATAGCCATGTTCCTTGCGCTCTGTTTTGTTCTCGGGTACATCCGTGTTCCAATAGGCCTCGCGATCATTCTCACTCCGCTCCTGCCAGCGATAGTTATAGAAACCCGTCTCATACGGATCAACTATATATTGCCAATCACCATTGAGGCTTACTGTTTTTCTGGCGGCAACATTGGCGATCAGGCCCTGCTGTGCATTTGAAGCAATGGACAACAGAATAGACGCCAACAGCGATGCATATCTTAGAGTTGATCGATATAAGTCTGGTAACATAACACGTGAATTACACCCTAAACATAACTATAGTTTCTAATTAGCGGATGAGATTGAATCAAGAATTGGTTTAGCCAATGTCTCGATACTCTTTTGAGAAGTTTCCAGCAGTTCCAACACATAAACTTCGTTCTTGCCAACCTTTAACCATTCTGCCGGTACATATATAGTCTGCTGCGGACCAATCGACCAGTATCTTCCCAAATTATGTCCGTTGATCCACACTACACCTTTACCCCATTTACGCATATCCAGGTAGGTATCGTTAACTTCGTTTAATGTAAACTCTCCCACTTTGATAACCGGACCTTCTGTTAGTTTCCTGTCTGCTCTTGTAAATTTGAGATTTGAAATACTGTTGAATGGCAATGAACGCATCTCCCAATTCAGTAACTCAGTCTTGTTGAGCGTTACCGAAGCGGTAATGCCTTTTCTGTTCTTCAACAAATAGGGTCCGAAATTGATGCGGCCTAAGTTCTCTACGAGTATATCCAGTTTTACCTCACCGGCAGGTATCACAACGGAGAGGCTATCCTGACGAAGTCTGCGGTCCAATACCCCAACACGTTTGCCGTTGATGAAAACAATTCCATAATCGCGAAGCTCGTTGATCTTCAGAATACCGGCACCACTCTTGTTCGTCAGGGTTGTGCTGTACCGAACAAAACCATACGCCTGGTTCAGGTCTTCGAATGTAAGCGGACGTACATTTTTTACAGGTGCAGATACGATATCGAATGCATTCAATTCACCTGAAAAGTTAATCAACGGAAGGGCTACTGCTTTTTTAGGTGCGGGTACAGCAGGCAACACCTGTCCTTTCGGAAGATGCTTCTGAATCACGTTTCTGAACTCCATGAATTTTTCAGTAGCATTGCCGGCTTCGTCCAGCGGTGCATCATAATCGTAGCTGCTGATCTGCGGCTCGTATGGATTCTTATCGTTATAGTTTGCACCGTTCATAAATCCGCGTGTAGTACCGCCATGAAACATATACATGTTAATGGAAATACCAGCCGCCAGTACAGCATCAAGTTTAGGAGCATGATCTTTGGCAGGAACGGTGTGATGCGGAGTACCCCACCAGTCGAACCATGCCGGGTACCACTCCGCTATATAGAACGGCCCTTTACCATTGTGATATTCACGCACAAGTGCTTTTACGTCTTTCGGATTGTCCAATCCATTTACAGCGGGTAACAATCCCGGTATATGTCCATCCTTTACTTTCGGAGCCGGATCGCAGGTATATAGCAAGCCATCAAAACCCGCTTCAATAAAGAGGCGCTTGTTCTCTTCGAGGTATGCTTTATCATTTGAATAAAAACCATATTCATTTTCAACCTGCACCATTAAAATGTTACCCCCGTGATTAACCTGGAGCGGTGCAAGCTGCCTGGCTACTTCATGTATATACTTGCGATAAGCCGTGATAAATTTCGGTTCCAGACTTCGAACGACCAGTCCTTCTTCCTTCTGCAACCAGTATGGATATCCTCCGAATTCCCATTCGGCACAAACATACGGGCTTGGTCGCAGCACCACCCACAGTCCTTCTTCCTGCGCGATCTTTACAAAGGCCGCTATATCATTGTTACCCGAAAAATCATACTTGCCTTTTTCGGGTTCGTGTACATTCCAGAAAACATAGGTACCGATCGTGTTCAACCCCATAGCCTTTGCCATGCGCATGCGGTGGCGCCATGCTTCTTTGGGTATACGCGGATAATGAAGCTCTCCCGAGATCATCAGGAAAGTTTTTCCATCCAGCAGAAATGTGGAGTCGCCTAAGGCAAAGGTATGTTTACTCGTTTGTGTCCATGCGGAATGAGACACCAGCAGGAGCATGAGCAAGAGAATAACAGGGGTTCGGAAAAACCGGGAGTTGTGGTTGGTAGTCATAATAAACAAAGGGCTAATAGTTTAAATATCTATGCTAAAATTCAACGTTTGTCACATGTTATGAAGGGGGCAAATTGATATACTTTGCTGGTGCTTTGATCTTATCGGGTTTGTTCAGGGTGTATAGTAACACAGAACGGAGGTAAACGACATGTGTCAATGCGCAATTCCCTGCAGAGTCGGTACTACCTCTATAATTGTTCCAGCCGCATCAAACCGGAGTTCATCGATACAAACCTCGCGATTAAATCCAGCCGAACGTCCCATCGTTATACCTTTCGGGTAGGTAAACCGATGGTATACCAGGTACCAATTGTCGGTGCCCGGTACATGTATCACTGAATTATGGCCGGTGCCATGAATTTGTGCTGACAGATTTTTCCGGATCACGATGTTGCCCTCTCCGATCGTTAAAGGTCCCAGCGGTGACGATGCGGTTGCATACCTGACTTTGTAGTTAGGACTCCGCGTATCATCCTCCGACCACATGAAATAATATATACCGTTTCGCACAAACACATAGGTGCCCTCGCGAAACGTTTCATCCGGAGTCATCAAGGTAAGTGTCTCACGTTTGATGGAGAGCATGTCGTCATTGAGTTCGGCTGCCGCCAGGTATCCATTTCCCCAGTATAAATAATATTTTTTGGAGACGGGATCAGCAAACACCATCGGGTCGATCTCTTGTCCATTGGTAATACCGGCCGGTTTAAAATCAATCAATGGTGTACCGGAATCCTTGAACGGTCCGGCAGGATCATCAGCAGTTGCCACACCAATCTTTTGTGCAGCTGTAAAGTAAAAGAAGTATTTATATTTCCCGTTCACAAGACGTTCGATCGCTGTAGGTGCCCAGGCATTACGAGGTCCCCACGGTACATCTTTCTTTAGATCGAGAATAACACCTTCGTCTTTCCAATCGATGAGGTTGCTTGATGAGAAGGTTTTGAAATACGTGCCTGACCAACTCTGAAAACCATCGCTGGTAGGATATAAATAGAATTTTTTCTTGTTGAACGAGTATAGTATATCCGGGTCTGCAAAGTAACCTTCCAGCACGGGGTTGCCCGCTATATATACTTCCACTTTATACCGGGTTGTTTTACCTTGCGCTGAAACGGTATACTCTACAGGACCTTTGCTGAAATCGGTTTTGCCGGAAGGATATATTTTCACACCGGCATCTGATGCAAACGCAGGGTCGAATGTTTTAAGATTCGTTCCGGGCTTTACCGGCAGTGAGACAAGCTTAAGCGAATCGTTATACACCATATTATTACGCTTAACATATGTTGACTGCGAACGCAGCGGTATATTATCCGGCTCCGGTTTCGCTTCATTTTGTTCTGATTGAGCACTGGCAACAAAACTCAATACAACTGATATTATGAACAGTATAAAAATCCGATACATTCTGCTATAGGTTTGCAACATTTAACATTTTACTTTTCAAGAAGCTGTGATGGCGGATATCCGAATTCTTTGATAAAACACTTTCGAAAATATTTGAGATCTGAAAATCCCACCATATATACCACCTCATATACTTTATATTGCTGTGTACGCAACAGTTTGGCTGCCTCTGAAATCCGCAAGGAACGGATATACTCGATGGGCGATAGCCCTGTAAGCTGCTTTATCTTTTTATAAAGAATAGTTTTACTCAAGCCTACTTCATGACTAACAGCATCAACACTCAGGTCAGCATTGTTCATGTTTACTTTTACAACTTCAAATATCTGTTGCAATAACTTTTCATCCGGAGAGGCGATCGTTGGCTTCTCGTCTGTGAGGAAGAGTGTCCGATAATAGCGTCTTGAATTTTCGCGCGCCTGCAAAAGATTGTTGATCGTAAGCGACAATATCTCCGGACTGAACGGCTTTGTTATATAGGCATCTGCACCTGTCTCCAATCCTGCTTTGTGCTGGCTATGTGCTGCACGCGCTGTTAAAAGTACAACCGGTATATGGCTGGTCTTGATGTTCTGCTTGAGAGCGTGGCAGAGTTCCATACCATCCATCTCAGCCATCATGATATCACTCAAGACTAGGTCCGGATTATTATCGAACGCAGCTTCCAGGGCCTGCTTGCCATCACTCGTTTCAATAATTCGATAGCCGGGACTCAGATACTCTTTCAGGAACGAACGTACCTCTTCATCATCTTCCACCAGGAGGATTGTCTTAAGTCCTTTTTTTGCATGCGTGCTCTGTCCCTCTTCGTATTCTTCCTGCTCCTGCAGTTCGGCTTCGAGCTCGGTTGTCTTATCCGTATCGATGATAACCTCGTGCGATTCAAAGTGATCTTTACCCAAGGGTATCTTTACCTTGAATACGGAACCTGATCCTACCGTGCTATCAGCATATATTTCACCCTTGTGCAGGTATACCAGTTTCTTGGCCAAAGCCAGCCCTATACCGGAGCTTATGTGATTATTGGCGTTGCCGTGATAAAACCAGTCAAATATATACCGCACCTGGTCTCTCTCGATACCAATGCCATTATCTTTTACTTCGATACAAACACACTCTTTACCATCAACACACAGTTCCTTTTTTACGGTGATACTGATCGCGTTGCCTTCCCCTATATATTTAAAAGAATTTGAAACGATGTTGGTCAGCACCATTTCCATTTTTTCCGGATCGATCCAGGTATAGATGGATTTCTCTTCCGTATAGAATTCAAAGTGTACATTCGGCCGGTTGGACAACTCCTTGAAATTTATGAATATATCTTCAATGAACGGTACAATGTCGACCTGGCGGATGGTGAGCATCATCTTGCCGCTCTCGATCTTTCTGTAATCAAGCAGCTTGTTGATAAGTGTTAACAGCTTGTGCGCATTGCGATGCACCATGTGCAACTTCTTGCTATTGGGTGTATCATTGTTCTCTTTGGACATCATTTCTTCCAACGGCCCAATGATCAGCGTTAGCGGTGTTTTGAACTCGTGCGACACTTCAGTAAAAAAAGCGAGCTTGTCGTGCACAACCTGACGCTCGCGTCTGCGTTTGTTCTTCTCGCTCTTCACGCGCTTCTTCAGATAGAGCTGCCGCTTGCGAATGGAAAATATACTCCAGCCGGCCAGTCCGAGTATAAGTGCATAGGTAACGTATGCCAGGGGCGTACGCCACAACGGTGGGGCTACAGTTACCTTAACGTGAGCAAACTTTGCCGGCCAGGTATTGGACTGGTTCGTAGCTTTCACTTTAAACTCGTACGTACCCGGTGACAAATAGCGATACGATGCCGTTCGCTGATTACCGATATAGTTCCAGTCTGCATCAACGCCTTCAAGCTTATAGGCATATTCGCATTTCTCTGGCCCGCTGTAGTCCAGTGCTGTGAACTCGAACGTAAACGAAGCCTGATCGTGCCGCAACGTGAGATGCTCCGTTTCATCAATTACCTTTTCAAGAATATCATCTTCAGTGTCGCCACCAATTTTTACCGGCTTGTTAAACAGTCGAAACCCCGAAAGTTTTATGTCGGGTACGATTTTGCTATTCGTTACTTTCTGCGGGTAAAACAAATTGAAACCATACGTTCCGCCAAAGCCTATATATCCTTTCGGTATATTATTCAACGATGAGCCCGGAGTAAATTGTCCCACCTGCAAACCATCGTTGGAAGTATAATTGGAAAAAGTTTTGGTAGCATGATCAAATCGCGATATACCGCTGATGGTACTGCACCATACATTTTGCTGTTCGTCAATCTGTATACCAAAGACCGTGTTGTTGATCAAACCGTCTTCATCGGTATAGCGCTTAAACGTTTTATCATTCAGGTTATAAGCACCGAGTCCACCACCGGTTCCGATCCAGAGTGTATTGTCCTTGTCAATGGCCAACGCGTGTACAACGTTGCTCTGCAAAAGGTTGGTAGACTCCGTGCCCGAGAAAATATTCTCCACCTGCCGTGTGTCCGGATCATAGGACAACAGACCGTTGCCATAACACCCTAACCATAATTTTCCGTTCTTGTCTTCTGCCATGGCACGCACATCGATGGTCGAAAATATAGAGGCATCTTTATTTATTTTAAAGGTCCTGTCTGCTTTGTCAAGCATACTGAGGCCACCGCGCGTTGCTCCTACCCATATATTTCGTTTTGAATCTTCGAAGAGAAGCGATACGCGATGTCCCAGCGGTACCGGAGCATCATTCGTTGACCGCGGATAGTGTACAAATAAATCGGTTTTCTCATCGTATCGATATATACCATGTGCCAACGTTCCAAACCATAAATTACCATGGTAATCGCGAAGTGCACTATAGACTACATCATCGCCAATGCTCCCCGGCTTTCCATCTGCATCGTAATGACGCAGCAGTTTACCTTCAGCAGAAAATTTATAGATCCCTTTGGAGTCTGTACCAGCCCATATATTACCATCGTCATCATTACACAATCCATAGAAGGGCACCATGCTCTCGGCAGCACCGACAATGCGTTTCACCTCCACCTTCATGAAGTTCTTCTCTTCACTGCTCACCATATAGATACCATCGCCGTGGGTACCGATCCAGATGTTGTTGTCACGATCCTGATATATAGACCGGATGGTATGCTGAGATATATCAAATGCATCCAGGGCGGTAACGTGTCGCGATGACAATCGATCTACCTTGCGACCATCGAAGTCCTGCAGGTTTACGGTATAGATACCATTTCCCTGTGTTCCGATCCAGAGCGTTTTATCTTTATCCTCCAGCAATGAAAACACACCACGCTGCGCAGGAAGTATAGTATCGAGCACAACAAATTTACCCTCTGCCCGAATGAAAAGTACGAGTCCTTTGGTGGTACCGATCCAGATGTTGCCGAGGTGATCTTCCAGGAAACATTTCACATACTGCGAAGGCAAGATGTCGCTGGCAGAATATGCTTCAATCTTTTCATGATTTTTTCCTTCACGCGTGCGGAATACATCGAGGCCCGTATTCTGTGCGCCCGACCATATATAGCCATAGCTGTCTTCGAAAACAGTGATGGTCGCTGTACTGTTCAGCTTGAAAGTTTGCGTTGTATCATATTTACCCGTAGACGGATAGAATATACCTATACCACCAAAATACCAGCCGATCCACAATTTACCGGTATTGCTTTCGGAAATATAGGATACATCGTTTTTGCCGTTTGGATTCAGAAACACGGTCCACTTTTGTGTAGACAGATCGAATTGATATAGTCCTCTTCGGGATGACACCCACAATCTTCCTTGTGAATCTTTAAATATCCGTTGCACGAAGTTGTCGTGAAACTGGTTGGGTCCGCTCTTATCGAACTTAAATACCGTGAAGGCATAGCCATCGAAGCGGTTCAGTCCATCGTCTGTGGCAAACCACATCCATCCCTTATCGTCCTGCGATATACTGTTCACTACCGCCTGAGACAATCCGTCTTTTATACTATAGCGCTTGATGATCTTGTCACGAATAGGCTGCGCGAAACTCTCATGAGAAAATCCACACGCCAGCATCAGCGCTATCGAAAATAAAAGACGGAAGCTATATTCAGTCCGGTACATACCTTGAAGATATTAAATCGCCTTGTCAATCGGGAACTTCATTCCTGCAAAAGCTTTTTTACTTGTCCAATCGGCATCAGGAGAATTCCAGAATTCATCGTCTGCTGGTAAACCCAACGGAAGAAAAGAAACGGTACACAAATACAAGCTTCCCGTTGAAATATAGGATTCACCGACCTCCGCCTGATGTCCGGCCAAACCAATCGTTAACCAGCCGTTGGTGTCGAACGTTCCCGGAGCTTCCAGTGTCTTTTTGATCACCGCAGTAAGTGCACTGCGAACCTGTGCCGGTTTGATATGCGCAGGCAATTGCTTTTGCAATGCCACCTGACTCAACAATTGAAATGCACCGCACCGATAGGCCAGCGAGCGACCGACCGGAGGAAATGTTCCTTCCGGTGATATGAGTCGTTCCTGAATTTCAGCATAGCGTTGCGCGCGCTTGAGTACCCTCGCTGACAATTCTTTGCCATCGTCCTTTCCTTCATTCAACACCTTCAGTATATCCAGCAGCATCGGTTGGATAACGTAGCTGTTGTAATAGTCGAAATGAAAATCCGGACCATCGCCATATATACCATCGCCTTTATACCATTCCTCGTGCGATTTCAACGCATAGTCTATACGCACGGTATCATAGTCGTTGGTAAATTTCAACAGCGCAGCTTCAATCATCGCGCTGAAAAGAAGCCAGTTGGAATAATACGGTTTTATAACACGGGTTGAGCGAAGTGCTGTAACAAGATGTTGCTGTGTTGCCGCATCAAGATTGCCCCAGAGTTGCTTCGGTGCGCGCAACAGTGCATGTGCGAGAAACGCGGCATCAACCAGTGGCTGACGCAACTGCGTAAAGTTCATATAGCTCTTCGCTGCAGGTGTAACAGCATGCTGAATAGCCTTCGCTGATAACGCAATGAACTTCTGTCGAAGCTGACCTTCTTTGGTTTGATCAGCACCGAGCTCAAGCCAGGGCGCCAGTCCGGCCAGCGTGCGTCCCAATGCCTCGAGGTACGTAACTTCCTTTCGCGAAGACAACTCTCCCTCCACACACTCTACAGGCATCAGTTCTTTGATACGATCCTGCTGCAGTGCCGATAAGACCGGCTCCGCGACACGCGTTACCATGTTGACCCAGTACTCACGGTCGGTACGGACTTCTTTGAAATATAGTTCCGGTTGTTTGATACTCAACAGCGGTGCTAACGTGCTGCCGGCTCCCAGCAGCGAAAAGCCTTTTAAAAAATTTCTCCTGATCATTTTTTATCGTTCCCGTACATTGATATATAGGTATATATACCGTGTGCTATTCCATTTTATAAATTTCGCTTCCGGCCAGTAAAAATGCACCGGCACCATATTCCTGGTAATTGTCAATGGTAACTTTATCGGGTGAAGCTCCGATGGGTTGTACCCACTGTAATTTACCCTCTTTCGTGACGTATTTATTTAGTCCTTCCCATGCATTTTTGACAACCGGTAAATATTCTGTTTTATCTAACAATCCCCGGTTAATTCCCCAGGCAAATGCGTAGCAGAAGAATGCTGTACCGCTGGTTTCCGGGTGCGGCACTTCGCTTTCATCCAGCAGGCTTGGGCGCCACAGACCATCTTTACCCTGTATAGCTTTTACAGAGGCTGCCATCTCGCGAAGCAAGGCTATATATTTTTCATAGGCCGGATTATCTTTGGGAAGCACCTGCAATACACGTACGGTTCCGGCCATAACCCAACCGTTGCCCCGAGCCCAGAATGTTTTTTTACCCTGCGGTGTCTTCTTGTTAAAGTACGATTGATCGCGATAGAAAAGATGTTCCTGCGGATCATACAGAAATTCATGCGCATCCCAGAACATCGTGTTGAGAAAATCAAGATAGCGCTGGTCTCCCGTAGCAACCGCTAATTTAGCAAGTACAGGTGGCGCCATAAACAGCGCATCACACCACCACCAGTCTTCGCGGCCCGGCTTTGGATTTGCCATAAGCGAATCGAATGTGTGCTGTATATCAGCAATCATCTGCGGATCCTTTTTCAGATCGTAAAGTTCGAGATAGGTTTGTCCTTTGGCGTGATCATCGGCATGTCGCAGGCGCTCGGCTAATTTCCAATCAAATGATTCCGACCAGGCTGTAGCAGCATCCAGATACCTGGCATCCTGTGTTGTGCGATAGGTTGCCATTACACCGGTATAAAAAGCAGCGCGTGCCCAATCGTTGTCATTCTTCGCGTTGAACGAAACCGGGTTTGCCAATTGCCAGTCGCACACCTTACGCATTTGAGACAGTATACTTTTTTTAGAAAATATATCGGCAAACATTTCTGCTAACAAGCCTGAGGTTGTCAGGACGATAAGCATCATCGTACCGACTACGATGAAATATAATTTCTTTTTCGAATGATTCTGATTCACGTTACAGTAGAGGTTAATGTGATGTCTAAATTCCAATTCGGGCAGGATACACACGAAATTTTTATGATCCCACGTCTAACAATTATACTCGCAGGCTATATCGCGAGGGACTTACGTTATGAAATACTAAAGCATCAGTTACTCCCGAAAACGCTCGGGCCTGCCCCACTGCTTTATTAACCGATTCAATTCATCGCGCGTGATGCTGATCACCGCTCCGTGTCTTGGATGAAAGTCCATGGAAACATTTTCCACCAGCGTGAACGAATCGAGTGTTTTGCTTCGGGTAAATTCATATCTACCCTTGGTATATACATCGTACATCAATATATACTCAGGAGAATTATGAAGTTTGAAAACGCATGCGCCCTCCACGGCATCTTTGGTTTGCTGTAAGTAGTTCTCTTGCTCCGACCATTTACCGGAAGTCAACGAAGTGGATGTAGCTTTCCGGATGCCGTTACCGTGACCTTCGGTTTTATAGAATAAATGATATACTCCGTCTTTGAAAACTATATCACCATCAATACAGGACTTACCATTTGCAGGAAAAAACAATTGCTTCGGTTCGCTTTCCAAATCCGTAAAGGCTTCATTCGCGTAAGCATAGTATATAATATCTTCTCCTTTGCGGCCATGCTTCATCGACCAGTATACCATATACTTATTCTCTTGCGGATCGTAAATAGTCTGTGGCGCCCATACACGCAACAAGCTATCCTGGTTCGAAAATCTCTTTTGCATGTTGATGACGCTGGATTGCCAGTACACCAAATCATCTGATCTCATGAGCACCATGGCACGATTGGAGTTCCAGCCTTTCGAGGAAGTCATATCGGTAACAACCATATAGAAAGTTTTTCCATCGTTGCTTCGCAGAATATGAGGATCGCGAACACCGCCCGTTGAGCTTATCGCTTTTGAATCCACAACAGGTTTATTATTATTTAAGGCGAAGAAATTTAGTCCATCGATGCTCACCGCATAGTGAATTGATTCATCCGCTACTGCATTACCGGTAAAGTACACAAACAAGTATGCTGACCGGTCTTTTTCAGCGGAAGAAGGTTGTTGCGCAAAGCCTGAAAAAAATGTAATGGATAAGAAGATGAATATAATCTTGCTCATAAGTACATGCAGGGTGTTCAAACGATATACAATTATTGAACCAATATACCGGGATAATATACTTCTAAAAAACGAATAGTCTTTCATACAAGTATGCCGTAAGCAACTTACGCTTACGGCACACTTAACAAACTCCGATGCTGCTTCTAATCGGTCACTTTATCTTCATCAGCAACAGCTTCCTCCCAGGTTTCCCACTTCGGTGTAGCAGCATCATAACCGGCATAACCATAGTTTTGACTCAGCACGCCTTTGTTGTTCGCTGTTATAGCAGCATTGGGTATAGGCCAGTAAAAGTTACGCTTGTCCATGGTATAGTTGAACGTACCGGTTCTCACGCTTACAGAGCCTTTGTTATATATGCTATAGTGCATGATGCGCTGATACCAGTAGCTGCCGCCGGTTGCATCTGTACCTGACTGCTTGTCGAACGTATTAACATCGTAAGAATTACCCCACTCGTCTGACTTGCCACTCAGTGCCAGGCAGTATGAGACACGACTCAATTCTACGTTACGCCACTCTTCCAGGTATAGCTCGCGTGCGCGCTCGTTCATGATGTCGCCAATCGTAACGGTCGAGTATAGCTGTGTACACAATGCTCGCTTACGAACTTCATTTACATCTTCTGCAGCAGAAGCAGCATCGCCTAAATAGAATTTAGCTTCGGCACGCAGCAGGTATGTTTCTGCCAGGCGGTAAAAATACCAGTCAGCATTGCCACCGTTGGTAGCACCGTTGAACTGCGTGGCACCCGGGTTTGCTTCTGCAAGTACATCTTCGAGATATAGTTTGTAATGAGGCCAGTCAAACCAGTCGCGGATTGTATCGCTACACAACAGAGCGTTTGTAGTCGGGTGACGAAGAACCAGGTTTTGACCATACCACGCAGATGTCTTATCATTATACTTCAGCGAAGTCATCTTGCCCCAGTTACCTACGGTGCTGTTATGACGCAAGTCACCTTCGTCATTCTGTCCATTTACATTCCATACAGCATGCGTAGCAAAATATGTAGGACGAAATGTACCTATACCACGGCCTACCGCTCGCAGGTAATCATACTGTGAATTATAGTTCGATGTGTTGTTACGTGCATAGTTGTTTACTGCATTTTTACCATCTGGTGTTTTTGTACCGTTGCCATCATTCCAGAACGGTCCAAAGATTCGCATCGTCAGAAATTGAATGAACGACTCCGATGTAGTGCCGCGATTAGGCATACCCAGAATTACTTCTTTGTTGGCACCGATCAATTTGTTTTCAGGACGATGCAAGTCCCAAATTACATTTCGCGTAATCGGCCAGGTCTGCGGTTCGCCACCATCATTGAAGGTACCAAATGTAGTCTGCATGAGTTGATATCCGGATTGACTGATCAGTATATCTGCCTGCTCCTTCGCTTTTTCAAACTGTCCGGTAGCGAGGTAACATTTGATCAGCAACTGGCGGCAAGCACCTTTGTTGATCATGCCTATATATCCCATGTCTTTTTGATCGGGCACCCACTCCACGGCAAACTCCATGTCCTTGGTGATCATCTCCAGGATCGCTTCCTTCTTCGTAGAGCGGTAATTCTGTTTAGGCACCTGAAGAATTTTAGTTACCAACGGAACATCTCCGAATTGAAACACAAGTGTGAGATAGCGGAAGGAACGATGGAAGTATGCTCTTCCAAGATACGCGTTCTTCGTTGCTTCATCCAGACCTTTCACATTCTCAATAAAACTGGTGATCGTGTTCGCGTATTTAATTCCATTGTACGTCTCGTCCCAGAAGTAACTGATGCGGTTACGATCTCCGTTCTCTGCACCTCCTGTTGGCGTAAGCACGTTGGCTATATCCGAGAACATACCGCCATCATCCGTCTTGCTGGCAACAGCCATTTCCGAAAACATATACTCGGTTGCTATCGGAACCGATATATTATTGTTCGAGCTGTTGTAGAATGTCCAGTAACTTCGCAGGTGTCGATCTGCCATCGCCAGCACAGCCTGCAGGCCAGACTCCGTACTCAGCGTAGTAGACGGTTCATAAAATGACAGCGGGTCGGGTTCCAGAAATTCATCGGAACAACTGGGAAATACTACGAACGGTACAAGTATCAGAAGCTTCCCCACTATAGCGCGTATATCTTTAAACGTATTTTTCATTGCTCGTTACTTTAAAAAGTTACATTTAATCCAATTGTAAACAGTCGTGTTGCCAGGCCTCCGGTTTCAGGGTCGCCATACTCCCAGTTTTTATTCCAGACAGCCACGTTGCGAACGGTACCATATACCTTTACTTTCTCAATGTCCCATCGTGAAGACAACTGCGT
The DNA here is from genome assembly GCF_042676245.1 of Ohtaekwangia kribbensis. Taxonomy (NCBI): domain Bacteria; kingdom Pseudomonadati; phylum Bacteroidota; class Cytophagia; order Cytophagales; family Fulvivirgaceae; genus Ohtaekwangia; species Ohtaekwangia kribbensis. Next base: position 1,207,106 of record NZ_JBHTKA010000007.1, on the reverse strand, counting down.
TGGTATCGTATATCCCAGCGTGATGTTTTCAAGACGAACAAAGGAGCGGTTGTAAAGTCTTCCGGGTGAAGTTATACCGGCAGGTCCACGTGAATCCAGTCGGGCGTATTCATTGGTCGGATTGTCCAATGTCCAATAAGGCTTCGCGTACATGTTCATTCCGTACGTTACCAGCGAGCCGCCATTGTCCTGATTCAGGTAATTACCATCTATACTTTTATGTCCGGAGTAAGCGTATATATTGATCGATACCGTGAGATTTCTGAACAGTGTGAAATCGTTTCGAAGCGACCAGTGCAACGGAGGGGCTGTCTGACCGAGAAACTCTTTATCGCTGTCGTTATATACCGGGGTGGTGGTGCCATCAGCGTTCACCTTATCATCTGCGGTATAATTGTTTGCTACTTTCGGATCTCCCGGGCGCTGTCCATATTTAGCAGCTTCTGCAGCCTCCTCTTTTTGCCACACTCCGGTTACATTATAATTCCATATAGCACTGATCGGTTGCCCTATAAACCAGTTGTTGGTTCGGTCATCCATCTCCTTTACGCCTACTACATTTCCTTCTGCATCAATTATACTTTCATATTGATAGTATAGATGCTTGATCTCGTTCTTGTAGTATGACAAGCCGAGTGTCGTGCGCCATTCGAAATTCTGATTTTTAACATTCACCGAGTTGATCATAAGTTCTATACCTCTGTTTTGAACTTCACCCAGGTTGGTAGCGATCGATGAGAAACCAGAGAAGCCGGGCAGGCGCTGCGTCATGATCATGTCATTGGTATTGCTCACGTAATACTCGATGCTACCCGAGATTCGGTCTGCGAAGAAACCATAGTCGAGACCAACGTTCCAGCTCTTGGTCTTCTCCCACTGCAGGTATGGATTCGCGAGACGATCAATGGTGAGATAACGAACTTGTACCGTGCTACCCGATGCATTGATATACCCTTGTGTTGCACCAGTGCCGGCACCGAGGTTTGCGAGCGACAAGTATGGATCTGCGAGTGAACGGTTACCATTCTTACCCCATGACACACGCAACTTACCGGTGCTCATCGGTGCCCATTGGAAAAATTTCTCATTAACGAATGACCAACCCACCGCTACAGAGGGAAATGTAGCATACGGATTCGAACTACCGAATGCCGAGTAACCATCTCTGCGAACAGATGTCGTTACCATATAGCGATCATCGTACGAGTAGAACAAGCGGGCCATGAGTGCGTTCGCTGTCTGGTGCGTATCGGTTGACGAAAAATTACTTTCCGCTTTACCTCCGTTTTGTGTGTTATGCAAACCGAGCGCGTCTGATGGTTGAATGTTGCGTGCTTCAATTCGGTCTTGCCAGTACCTGCGTTCTTCTGCTTCCTGCACAAGCGTAACATTCACGTGGTGCTTCTCTGCTATAGTCTGGTCCCAGGTAATGGTATTGTTAAGCGACCAATCAAAACGTTTTGCCTGTTCGCGGTTTACACCATGATCGATCGCGAGCCAGTCCGGATGTTCGGTTGATTCGAAGTAACGATCATAAAAATACTGGTAGCGAGGTGCTGCATTGAATCTATAGGTGATGTTAAACGGAAGGGTAACTTTTGCGGAGAGAATTGAATTCAATACAGTATATCCTTTCTCAAGGTCCATATACTGCCTGTCGAAATCAAAATTATAGCCGCGGTGTGGTGCTGCATCTCCCATCGGGTGTGCTACTAATTGTCCCGTGCTGTCGGCATACGTTGCATAGGGGCTGTTGCGTACCTGGTTGGCATCCCAGTAGTTCAACCCTAAACCTGGTTGGAGGCCGCCATCGGTTCGATCCTGAAAGTTTACGTTGGCCCCAATCGTGATCCACTTGTTTACTTTACCTTCTACACTCAGGTTCGAGCGTATAGCCCGGTAGTTGTCTCCTACAATGGCACCTTCGTTCTTCACGTAGCCCATCGACATATAGTAATTGATACGATCGCTGGCTCCCGATACACTCAGGTTGTAGTCCTGGTTAAAGCCGGTACGGAAGGTATGATCGTACCAGTCAAACGACCTACCTGCGAGGTAATTGGACAGGGAGTTAAAGCCGAGTCCTAAACGCTTCGCATATATACTGGCATCCGATTCATTCGCTTCGTTGGTAGTATAGGCTCTCCAATCAGTCAATGAAACGCCCAGGGCACCGAGATTCTCCGGACTATCAAAATATCCCGGACGATTTACATACGCTGCGGTCTGGTATGCTTCGTAATTTCCGGTTGTGGCATTTACACCATAGGTAGAAGTTTTATACCAATCCTGGCGATACTGCATGTATTGATCCGGACCAAATACTTCACGATACGCACTGCGGCTTGTCGTGCCTATATTTGAGTTGAAGACAATAACCGGTTTACCTTCTTTTCCTTTTTTGGTGGTGATGATGATAACACCGTTCGCGGCCTGCGCTCCATATACCGCAGCAGCAGAAGCATCTTTCAACAGGTCGATCTGCTCTATATCATCCGGGTTGATTTCAGAGAGTTCACCATAGAAGATCATACCGTTGAGTACAATCAGCGGATCGTTGTGACCACCGTCAGTATATACCGAACGTTGACCACGTACCTGTAATGATCCTCCACCTTTTGCCGATGGATCATAGCCTACATTTAAACCCGGGGTACCGCGGAGGATGTCTTGCACGGTCTTCGGATTTTCATTCTCAAGTCGCGAAGGTTGAATCTGTATAATGGCACCGGTAAGATCTTTTTTCTGCATGGTACCATAGCCGACTACAACGACTTCCGACAGTTGCTGTATATCCGGTTGAAGCGCTACGTTGATTACCTGCAGATTTACAACGGGCACTTCCTGTTGCTCGTAGCCGATGAATGTAAAAACCAGCACGGCATTTTCATTGGCTATACTCAATGAATAGTTACCATTCGCATCGGTAGTTGTACCCGAAGTAGTGCCTTTGATAACAATGTTCACGCCCGGTAATGGCGTGTTGTCATCCTTCGATGTTACTTTACCGCTAACAATAAACTCCTGTTGAACTCCGTAGTTGACCGTTGCTCCTGCCACCGGAGTTAGGGCAAACGTAATGACGATGGCCATCAACAGTTCGCTTCTAATAAATAGTAAAAGTTGTTTTCCCATAGTGGATCATCTTTAAGGTTAGGTAATAGATTAACAGACATACTCAGGCAAAGCCTCAGTCGTCAGGTCTGAGTAAAAGAATACTGTTAAGTATGAGCGGAAAGCAGAGCTTCGGATTGCTATAGCAGCACGTGTCTCAAAACATTTGGCGCTGTTGGCAATCGATTCACAACACTTCCTGATTCAAGCAGGAAGCATTTTGTGTGCACTCTGTTATCAAAGCATTCTTTGCCGCGGTGCAACACATCTGGCGGGCGCCAGCGAACTGGTTTCTAGTAAACATTTACGTCTCATTCAATTTTGGTTTGGGTAAAACATGTAAATCAAGACGGGTCGGCTTGAACAAACAGCTCCTTATATCGAGAAAACTGCTGTGTGGACTTTGCAAGTCTTTCCGCCCCTGATATTTCAAAATTATCGCTGAAACGGCCTTTTTCCGGGGGGTCAATTCGGGGTTTGTTGGGGGTGACTTAGACTTTTTCAAACGTTTTAAAGAACACTTCAAACGGTTTCAATACAAAATAATGTCTTCGTAACACTTTTCTTTATTAGCCCTTACTTTCGGATGTCATCGCTCTGTACCTTATGAGTTGTCGGTCTGGAGATACGCCTCCTGATGATCGTTGTCTCATCGCTCAGAATGGAATCGCACAGCCACGGTGATGAGTTCAGTGTCGCTTCGAAAAGACTTTCGGCGTTGCCAACCTCTGAGGTTTATTAATTTAACTTTTAAAAACAAAGTACTTTTAATTACATTAGTTTTATAAATAGAATAGGGTCGGAAAGTAAAATAGGACAAACCCAAAAATTCAGATTATGAAAAACAAGACAGGTATGGCGATCGGTTTTATCGCAGGTGTAGCAGGCTTTCTTTTTTTATTCAAAATAATCATCCTGGATAATACACCTCCATCGGATGAACTTGCACCCGGAATTGTGGTGATGGCTTCCATACTGAACGGAATCATACTCTCCTACATCGGTTCACTGCTTCAAAATTACCTGCGAAAGAAAAAGACACTATAGCCAACAGCGTCAGTACGATTGAAGTATATACCTGGCAATATATAGGCTTGGAGAAATGATCATCCCATCAGTTTCTTACGGAATATATATACTTACCAAGCCCCTGTCCTATTTGCCAGACGCGGGGCTCACACCTTCAGAGGTCATCTTTACGCGCTCCAATGTTCCGTCAGCTTTGTAATACAAACGGTCAATGCAGATTGATCTGCTATAGCTGCCTCCGTCATGCTGCAGCGCTCCATTGTGATAAATGAAGTATGGATTTCCTTTAAACTCAACAATTGCCTGGTGATTGGTGTTGCTATTCCCGGCAATCTCGTTGAGAATTCCCTGGTATACATACGGACCTTCTATACGATCGGCCATCGCGTATGCTATTCGTTCGGGGAAACCCGTTGCATACGACAAGAAGTATTTGCCGTTGTGTTTATGAACCCACGGTGCCTCGGTAAACTGAAAGTCCTTAAAGTCAATCTTCTTTATTTCACCATCAATCTCAATCATGTTATCCTTTAGCTTCGCATAGTAACATTGCCCGTTACCCCAAAACAACCACGCCTGACCATCGTCATCAACAAACACAGCCGGATCTATACAGGCCCATGAATGTGTGGACGCGAAGCAATCTTTGTTCGTTAACAACGGCTTACCCAATGCATCTCTATAGGGACCTTGCGGACGATCAGCAACGGCAACACCTATACCTGTCCAATTCGTGCTGATATACCAGTAATACTTTCCGTTTCGTTCAACAACATGTCCCGCATAGGCATCACCACTCTTGGCCCATGCGAAGTCGGTAATTTTCAGTGATGCCGGGTATTGTGTCCACGTCTTCAGATCGGTGGTGGAGAAAACCAGCCAGTCTTTCATTTTATATCCCTTTTGTGCACCGGTAGAATCATGCCCTGCGAAAAGCCACAACGTATCTCCCTTCACCAATGCTCCGGGATCTGCTGTATACTCATGCGTGATGATCGGGTTGGCAGAAGATGTAAAACGATATTGATCAGAAGACTCAAGCGGACGTACCAGCGCACCGGGTACACCGCCCCACTTCGCCTGCAACAAGCGTGCTTCTTCCCTCGTGATTCCAATCACACTGCCATGACGGGGATTGAAATTTTTCTTAAAAGACTCGGGAGTTTGTGTGAAGTTTACCAGGTCGCTGCTGCGTTGAAATTCATAACGCAGGTTGGTATATAGATCGTACATTAAAATATACTCTTCAGAATTATTGAGCCTGAACACGCTTGATCCTTCCACAACCGTTCCCTTTGCCGAATAAGCATCCAGGTATTTATAGTCTTCTACCCATGGTCCCCACAACGATTTGCTGGTTGCCTGCTGAATACCATTTTTTATTTCTTTCCCGGACTCATCCTTTGTATTCCCCTTGAAGAAGAAATGATAGATTCCGTTTTTGTAAATGATATCGCCATCTATAGCGCCAAATCTGGGACTAAACATCAGGCGTGGCTCACTTTCAAATCCGGTAAAATCTTTATTGGCATACGCTGCATAAAAATCAAGCTTGTTATCGCCCTCAAAGCGGACCGTGAAATATACCAGGTACTTCTTTGCTTTCGGATCATATATAGTCTGTGGTGCCCATACCCATTTTACATTGCTGAATTTTTGGGGATACGCTTTGGCTAAATCAATAATGCTGTGTGTCCAATTGATCAGATCATCCGAACGCAGCAATACTATACCGGGATTATGCGACCATCCGTTTTTGTGGGCGAACATATCAGTCGCAGTGAGGTAGAAACCTTTGCCATCTTCCCTGCGCAAGATGTGCGGATCGCGAATGCCACCCGTTCCGGATATATCACTTGACGACAAGATGGGTTGATTGGTATTCAGAGCAAACCAGTTCAACGCGTTTTCACTCACTGCAAAACGAAGTTGCTCCTGCTTGTCTTTATCGCCCGAGCCTTCAAAGTAAGCAAAAAGATAGCCTGTAAATTTTTCTTTCACTACAGTTCGGTCTCCTTCCGCTGCATTCTTTTTTTTGCTATTGGCAGCAGCTGAATTTGTTTGTTGACCCCATGTAAAAGAAGCGATGGTCAAAGCCATCATCATGAGCGTTATCTTTTTCATTCTTCGATTGTAGTATTACTTTTTGTTTCAATTGTCAATTACTGCGCACACGATGCTCCATCCACGGGCACTTCATATCCGTACGCAAAAACACTTCGGAAATTAAAGATTGGAAATGGGTTGTAGCACTCGCGTCTGGTGAAACGATTACTGATTCAAGTATAGTGTATTTTCAACACTTCATAAAACTTATTTTTTAATTGGCTGAAAATGCTGATGAAGTATTTTGATCGGGAAAGTTTCGTGACGGCTCACGAAAAAGTATATATATACCTCATTGGCAAGCAGGGCTGACTCACGACATGAAATTCCGGATAAGCTCCGACACCTCATCAAAATTTGTCTCTAACAGCATGTGGCCTGCATCCAGAATATAGACTTGAGCATCTGGCACATCTCTTTTATAGCAAGAAGCTTCGTTCACACGAAAGAACACATCCTTCTTGCCCCAGATAACAAGCGTGGATGGGTGGTATGTGCGCAAATACTTTTGAAATGCGGGGTACATTTCCAGATTACTTTTATAATCGCAATTGAGTTCAAACTGCATATCGATATTACCGGGTCTGCTCATGCGTTCCCAGTCAAGCATCCAGGATTCGGGACTGACACGAGCGAGTTGTTCTTCAGAGAGTCCGGCCGTATACTGCATGCGCACGCCTTCTTCACTTAGAAAAGCTGATACGCGTTTCTTCTTTTCTTCTGTAGGATGTTCCCAGTAATCGCGTGTCTCATCCCATTCCTTGCCGATGCCTTCCATATAGGCATTACCATTCTGAACTATAATTCTTTCGATCTTCTCCGGATGATTCACACATATCCGCAGGCCTATAGGACAACCATAGTCATGGAGATAAATGCTGAAAGATTTCAAGTCAATCACCTCTGTAAACCGGTTCATGTATGCTGCTATATTTTCAAATGTATACCTGAAATTGTTTTTGTCAGGAAACGCGCTGAATCCAAAGCCGGGATAATCCGGAGCCACGAGGTAAAACTTATCAGCGAGTATAACCATCAGGTTTTTAAACATAACCGATGATGTTGGAAAGCCGTGCAACAACAACATTGCTGGATTGTTGCGATCACCAGCTTCACGATAAAAAACATCCACTCCGTCAACTGCGACTGTCTTATTGAAAATTTGACTGCTCATGTTACAACGGCATCTTATTTTACCATCATAAAATAATATGCCTTCACCACGTGCATGCCCGAAGTGGCGCGCAGAAGCGTTATTTCGAACAAGTGGAGCATTCGTGGTGGGCCGCAAAAAAAAGACGCGCTGAAAATCAGCGAACTCGTCAGCGTTTTTTTTATTTTGTCACCAAAAAACGGTGAATAACCTTGAGTAGAACGCAAGCAGGCCTGTGGAGTTTGTGCCGGAATTTTGAAGATATGCTTTCCCTGATTAAATCATTTTGCTTTGCATTCCTGTTTTTTGGCTTTGTGTCCCTGCAAGCAGCGCCTCCGGGTGGACTAAAGTTTCATGGAAGCGAGCAATCCATCAATCAACGCACATCATACAATGTTTTTGGGGAGAAGACTCCCGAGTTTTCAGATCACTTTGATATTGAGTTCAACCTGTCGCTCTTTCCCACAACAGAGTTCGGGTATATCATCCGCATTAAAAACAAGGAAAGTAACCGAATCTATAATCTGTTCTACGATGGTCAGGGCAGTGATCTCGTTTTTAAATTTAATGAAGAGGGCAAGAATAACCTGATCGTGGCCACGATGAATCGTGATGAGCTGCTCGACCTGCACTGGTTTAAAATGAAAATCGTATTCGATCTGAAAAGCGATTCGATTAAACTAACCGTTCATAACAAAACGTTTGGAACCGGTAATGAAGAATTTCCAGAGCTCTACTACCCGATCATTCTCTTCGGTAAAAGCGATCACATCATTGACGTTCCGTCATTCGCTATAAAAGATCTCTCCGTGGGCAACCAGGAGAAATATAGCTTTCCGTTAAATGAAAGCAAAGGCAATGTTGTTTACGATATAAGCGGCAATGCCATGGGTGAAGTTGCCAATCCGGAGTGGCTGGTGAATGATGCCTACCACTGGCGGTATAAGACTTCATTCAAATCGAAGTCAGTAGCAGGTGCTAATTATAACCCGGAGAAAAAAGAGATATACTATTTCAACCGCGATTCACTGCATGTATACAATGTGCGATCGGGCGACACGGATGTTAAAGTTTTCCGGGAAGCATGTCCGGTGAAACTTATGCTGGGCACAAACTTCATCGACACACAACATAACAAACTATATTCGTATGAGACTTACTATTCTCATCCCAACGAAAACTACGCGGGACCAACGGTAGCGAGTCTTGATCTGAATACTTATGAATGGACAGCCGAGAATTCGGAGCAACTCACAAGCCCGCTCCACCATCATGGTTCCTACTTCAACACACCGGCTCAACAGTACACGATCTTCGGGGGTTTTGGACGAATGCGCTATAGCAAGGATTTCTTTGCGTATGATTTACACAGGAAGCAATGGGACACACTTCGTGGCTATACGGGAGACTTTCTCTCCCCTCGTTATTTTTCGTCCGTAGGATATTTAAAAAAGACAAACTGTATATATGTCTTTGGTGGAATGGGCAATGAGTCCGGAGAGCAGACGGTGGGAAGAAAGTATTATTATGATCTCTACAAGATAGATTTGACCACGAAGCATGTCTCAAAGCTTTGGGAAATTCCCTGGGAGCGCGACAATGTAGTTCCGGTAAGAGGAATGGTGATACTGGATGATTCAAGCTTCTACACATTATGTTACCCGGAGCACTTTACGGAATCGCTTCTGAAGCTCTACAGGTTTTCGCTGAAAGACGGCAGTTATGAAATACTGGGAGACTCTATCCCTATATTTTCTGACAAGATTACCACGAACGCCAACCTGTATTACGACAGTATGCTCAACAACCTGTATGCTGTTGTTCAGGAATTTGACGATGATATTTCATCAGACCTGAAAGTATATTCGTTGTCGTTCCCTCCCCTTACGGCACAGGAGCTCGCAAGCTATTCGAGGGAAAAAGGCAATTATGCGCTGGTGATCATTTTCCTTGTCGCTATAGTAGCTGCGGGAGGTATATATTTGTTATACCGAAAACAAAAATCTAAATACAGCACGGTTGAAGGTGACACGGAAGACATTGTTACACTACCTGGTGAAGTTCCGTCAGAAGCGACAGCTATAACATCGCGCCCCAACTCGATTTACCTGTTTGGAGATTTTACCGTTCGCGATCGTAACAACCGGGATGTTACCTATTTGTTCAGCGCACAACTGAAGCAGATATTCTGTCTCATTTTACAATACAGCATAACCGAAAATGGTATAGCATCCGCACGACTCAGCAATATACTGTGGCCTGACAAGCCTGCTGACAAAGTAAAGAACTCAAGAGGTGTTACGATCAACCATTTGCGCAAAGTACTCAGCGAGCTGGATGGTATCGAATTGATCTACGACAAAGGGAATTTCAAGATAGAACAATCCGAAGCGTTTTATTGTGACTATACACGATGTATACAGATCATCTCTTCCAATGAAGTTGATAAGTACAGGGATGAACTCGTGGATATACTATCACGTGGCAAGTTTCTGCAACTCTCCGATCACGAGTTATACGATTCATTCAAAGAAGAAGTAGAAAAGAAACTCGAACCGGTATTGCTGCTGGAGATGGAAAAGAGTTTTACAGCAGAGCTTTATCCAACAACGATTGCCTTTGCAGAAGCCATAACCAACATCGATCCGCTGAATGATGCCGCGTTAACGTTCCAGGTTAAAGCGATGCAACGATTAAAGATGAATGATGAAGCGAGACTGCGCTACCAGACATTTATCATCGAGTATAAAAAAGTAATGGGGACTGATTATCCCCATCCTTTCAAGAGCTTTGTCTGATTATCCGTTAATCGTTAAAAGTCCGGTGTCTCCGCATATATAGCACACTTCACGAATAACCATTAGCGGTTACCGGATAACGATTACCGCTACTTCTCCAACATCTTGATAAAATACCCGCCCACTACGGAGCGCGCCTGGAATCCCACCTGCTTGGCATCCGGTGTTTCGTACCAATCGCTCATCGGAACGCGATCTGGTGTTTCTGTAACAAAACCATATAGCGGGTCGATAAGCTTCTGGAACGTTGCTGTATCATTGGCCAGTGTTGCTGTCCAAACGATCCAGTCTGCTTTAGTATAGGTTCTCCGGTTGTCCAATGGCAAACCATATTTGTTCTGCTTGGTCTGGTAGTAAGCAATTTCTTTTTGCAATACGCTGTCGGGGAAAATACCAAGCTTTAGCAACTTGTCCCAAACCAGGTTATACTTCTGGCTCCACGTTCCGGGTTGATCGAACGTAAGGCGAAAGTGATCGCCATCGTCCGCCATCTTTACCCACTCCTGCGCCATCTTTTTGGCTTCACTGGTATATTTCGCTGCTATATCTTTTTTGCCAAGCATATCGGCAAGTTTACCATAGCCTGCTATACCTACGATCGCCTTTGCTGAAAGATTTACGTTGTGCGCAAAGTGTCCGGCAAAGTCATCTGTGCAAAGTTGATTTTCCGGATCAAGACCATGCTCCAGCAGATAGTTCGCCCATGTAGTCAACGCTTCCCAATGTTTTTCGGCATAGTCAGCTTTTCCTTCTATTGTAGCAATGGCCGTTGCCAGTATCAGCATGTTACCGCTCTCTTCTACAGGCATGTCACCACCATACGTTTGTCCATTGGCCTGCGGATAGGTACCGACATCGTGCGCTGCAAACGGCTTTGTCCACTTGCCACTTTCGGTATAGTAAAATATCGGGTTCATCATTCCCTTCAGAAGTTCAGGATTGTATTTGAGATAGAGCGGAGCAGACGGATACGTTATATCCACCGTACCGATCGAACCATTACTAAAATTCTCCTTCGATAAAAAAAGCGTGTTACCCTCCATATCCTTCGCCAGCTTGTGTGCCGCTATAGATTGACGATAGGCGAGCACGCACAGGCGCGCATACTTTTCACCTCCGGCTGCCAGTGCATCACTATATATTTTGTTGTCAAACTCATCACAACGTGCTATAACTGTCTCATAGTCTGCTGCTGCACCCGACAAAGCCTTATCAAAACTTACCTGTCCATCTTTCGTCCACCATGCTTTCAGATTCTTTTCAAAATACTGCAGTGACTCAATATCATCGTAGGCCAGCATAACATACCCCGTTGCCGGTGTTGTTGATACTTTATTCAGGTTGTCTGTGTAAGCAAGCACCGGCATGGTGTTCGACAGAACTGCAGTAATCTTCTCGCTGGAAGGATTTACTTTACCACTCTCGGTGAACGACTTTTTCACGGCTGAGAAATCGCCCATAGCCAGTCCGTTATTTTTAGATTCTTTGGAAGCGATGTAAAAATATCCCCAGTCGATGCGAACATTGTCACCTTTCTTTTTCAAAACAGGTTGCTCGGTTGTTCCCGTTTTCACAAAGTCTATATCGCCTGTTTTACCGGTAGTTATTTCAACCTCCTGATTCAATTCGTTAACAGCCCATTCCGGTGTAGCATCGAAATATACCTGTACATCATGCGACTGACCATCGTTGGAAACAGCTTCGTAGCTGATATAGTTTACGGGACGTGAAAGCAAATCCAGATCATCGATCAGCAAAGGTGAAGCGAACTCAACATGCAAATCTACCGGACCACACGTGAAATCATATTTAGTTTGTGTAGCCGTGATCTTCACACTTTTCTGAACCGCAGCGTCAGCAAAGATTGGCTGCTGATCGCTCTCTTTGAAAATACCAAAGTCAACGTACGCCAGACCACCTCGATCAAGACAGTGTGCAGCAATTACGTTTTTACCGTTGGCATTCAACAAGCTCTTATCAAGTTTCATGGTAACACCGTTCTTGGCATGATTACCGGTGTTAACGATCTCCTTACCATTCAGGTATAACTCGAAATCATCATCGTGCGAATAGATTAGATATAATTCGCCATTTCCTATAGCAGGCAAAATAAATTCTCTGCGCACCCATATCTCTTTTGTTTGCCACGGAGTGTTAGTCTCAAAAGTATTAGGTGTCCCAAAACCGGCTTTACCACTTTGCCATACAGCATCCTTGAAGTCAGGTTGCTCCCAGCCCTTTGCAGGTTCCTTCGTTACATACTTTCCCTGCCATGGTTCATGTTTTGCATCGGGTAAAACAGGTTTCAATGGAATCTCCTCTTTTCCGAGAAAGCGATATACTTTCCCGTCAACCCGTACAGCACCAATCAACGAATGATTTTTACCGGTCCAATGTTTTACCGGACTATCAAACAATTGATCGGATGTTGACCATGCACTGGTATAGGGGTCAATGGTTATCAACGGATAGGCTGGAGCACGAAACGCCAAACCAGCTTCTTCCTTTTTTTGCACGTCCTGCTTACCACAGGAAGCCAGGGCGATGGCAACAAAAATTGCCAGTATTTGATTTAAGGATATTTTGAACATACGATAGATTTCCTTTTCGGTTTATTTTTCATTTGAGAATGAGTACGGAAAGTCACTTTTCTCCACGCCTCTCTTTTTATTCGGAGAAGCGCTCATGTTAACATTGATCGTTGCGCCCTTCATCAGGTCTTCGTGCGTCAGGTAATTCTTCGTGTACACTTTACCATTCAGCTTCATATCCGATATATAGCGATTTTCTTTTGAATTATTAGTAGCCGTGATCACGATCTCTTTCCCGTTATCCAATTTAATTTTCACAGACTTGAACAGAGGCGATCCCACAATATACTCGTTGCTGCCCGGACATAGCGGATAAAAACCCAATGACGAGAAAACATACCATGCAGAAGTCTGCCCGTTGTCTTCATCACCACAATAGCCATCCGGTGTTGCTGCATATAGCTTGTCGATGATCTCACGCGCCCAATACTGTGCTTTCCAAGGTTCGCCTGCATAGTTGTATAAATATACCATGTGCTGGATCGGCTGATTACCGTGTGCGTATTGCCCCATGTCCATCACCTGCATTTCGCGCATCTCGTGAATCATCGAGCGGCTTTCCATTCCTCTTGAACCGGGAATAACAAAAACAGAATCGAGCATCGATACAAATTGCTTTTGTCCGCCCATCAGGTCGATCAATCCCTGTGGATCATGAAACACAGACCATGAGTAATGCCAGCTGTTTCCTTCGGTAAAATCGCGCCCCCAGTCAGCAGGGTTAAATGTCTCAGCGAAAGAGCCGTTACGTGCACGGCCTGCCATCAACTTGCGTTGCGAATAATACAGGTTCTTATAATTCAAGGCACGTTTCGCATATATATCAATTTCATGCTGTGGCTTGTTGAGTGCCTTCCCTAAACGATAGATTGTCCAATCGTCATACGCATATTCCAGTGTACGCGCTACATTCTGATCAACGTCTATATCATTTGGTATATAGCCATACTGGTTATAGTGCTCATATCCTTTTCTTCCGGATGCAGAAACTTTAGGATGCACGCTGTTTGCGCCGTGCTTCAAAGCTTCCCATAGTGTCTCAATGTCATAACCACGCACACCTTTCAGATAAGCATCAGCAACGACAGACGCAGAGTTATTACCCACCATGATGTCGCGATGACCGGGGCTTGCCCATTCGGGAAGAAAGCCGCTTTCTTTATAGGCGTTCGCGAGACCTTCCTGCATCTTTGCATTTTCAGAAGGGTATAAAAAATTGAGGAATGGAAACAGACTGCGAAATGTATCCCAGAAGCCGGTATCGGTATACATATAGCCCGGTAATACTTTCCCATTGTACGGGCTGTAGTGAACTACTTTTCCATTAGCATCCACTTCTGAAAAATTTCTCGGGAATAAAACAGAGCGATAGAATGAAGAGTAGAATGTACGGAGGTTATCGAGGTTATCGTCTTCTACCTTGATCTTTCCCAACACATCATTCCAGCGTTGTTTTCCTTTACTCACAACTTTATCGAAGTCAGCATCACCTAATTCTTTCAGGTTACGAAGCGCTTGTTCTTCACTGATAAAAGACGAAGCGACACGGGCATGGACCTGCTCGTTATCAGAAGTTGAGAAACCAATAACGGCACCAGCATGATTTCCTTTAAACTCCTTCTCTCCTTCTGTAATCTTGCCATCTTTAACAGCCGCTACATACGCGAACGGCTTGTCGAAAATAATAACAAAGTAATTTTTGAAATTATCCGGCACGCCTCCGCTGTTGCGCGTGGTATAGCCTACTATCTTCTTTTCTTCCGGTATAATTTTTATGAATGAACCTTTATCAAATGCATCGGTAACAATGAACGCATTTTTAGTTTGCGGAAAAGTAAAGCGGAACATGGCAGCTCTTTCAGTCGGAGCTATTTCCGTGGTTACATCGTGATCGGCTAAATGTACACGGTAGTAATACGGCTTTGCAACTTCCGCTTTATGAGAAAACCAACTAGCTCTTTCATCTTCGTTGAACACAGCCTTGCCTGTAACGGGCATGATCGAGAATTGCCCATAGTCATTCATCCACGGGCTTGGCTGATGTGTTTGCTTAAATCCCCTGATCTTGTCTGCTGTATAGGTATACATCCAGCCATCGCCCATCTTGGCGGTTTGTGGCGACCAGAAATTCATTGCCCAAGGCAGCGCCACTGCAGGATATGTATTTCCGGTTGATAACTCAAACTTTGAATTTGTTCCTACCAGTGTACTTACATAACTGACAGGATCACTAACCTGCGCATTTACTTTCAGAATAAGACACCCTAAAAAAAACATCCCTGGTAAACCAATTTTCTTCCTCATTTCTTTCTTAATCTTAATTCTACATTTATTAATTTATACACCTATATATGTTGTAATTTTCACCAACTCAATTTTACATGAACTCCTTCCGGGTTGTTTTCAAACTTTAAAAAACACGTTTTGCTACCTGCATCCCATGATGACTCCACGGGTAACGTTTTACCTGCCGCATCCGTCACTTCTATTTTGGTTGCTTTTACAGGTAAGAGTATCCGCATCACATTCGTGGTGTTCAATGCACTTTTCGCTACGAATGAATATGTACTCTTCGTTACTTTTTCCTGATATACTCTTGCTGCAGCGGCAAGCACCTGTGGCGTTTTGGGATTCTTGACCCGGCTGATATTGTACAAGAATGCCTGCTCTCCAGGGCGAACTTGTTTTTCATGGAGAACAGGAATTTCAGGATCAAATAAATCGATGAACCTGCCCGTCATGATATAGGGGGATAGACTTGAATTTTCGTCCACTACAGAAATAAGTTCGTACGGTCCGCGGGTAAGTGTGAAGTGATTTTTATACTCAAGCTTTTCGGTTGATCCTGTTTCGTATAGCGTCTTGATTGTATTTACAAACGCTTCATCGTTATTTGCTTTCAACACAAACTCCTTCGGGTCGCTGCGCAGGATATATACTTTTCCTTTTCCATATATATACTCGCCTCCGTTAAAAGGCTCTTTCACCCCGAGCTTCAGAAATAAATGTTCTGATGGTGCTTTAAATGTATTGCCGTTGGTATTCCACCACTCCTGCACACGTTGAAACGCATCTTCATCTCTGCCACAGTATACCAGCACACCACCGTTCTTTACCCACTCGGCAATGTGATCGTGTGCGGCTTTATCCATAGGCTTCATGTTCGAGTAAGACATGATGAGTATCTTCAGATCTTTCCACGTCTGGGGGTAGGATACATTTTCGATATGAACGGTCTTAACCGGAATGCCACGCTTCAGCAACGGAAGTGCCTGCCCATAGAAATTGGACAACTGCGGATCTTCATATCCCTGATGAACCGGGAACCGCTGAAACATCAATGAGTTTGCCATGAGAACTCCTATACCCTGCGAACCACTCACTTTATTCCCGGACTCGGGCATGTTGTTCAGCGTATTGATCATGACCTGCATTTGTGTTGAATAAAAACGCGGTATCTGCTCTTTCCTGTCGCTGTTGGCGCTCGTGCGATAGTAGCCTTCATATATACGATCCGGCCACGGCATTACTTCATAGTCAGCGATCTTCGGATATAGCAGTTGTGCTGTAAACGTAGCCTGGTAATTTTTCTTATAGTCGACCCAATCGCGCGGCCAGTCTTCGATCGGATCTGTGAGGAAAAACATTTTTCTTCCGGTAGGTTCCGTCATGGACTCCATTGAACCATATTCGAGAAAGGCCGTTTCGAATACGCGCTCTTTCATTTGCCCATTAAAGTAATTAGGCTCGCGTGATGTACCCGTCCACACCTGTGCTATATATCCGTCTACACACGGTAATGATGCCAGGCTTGCTTCGGGACTAACGATCATCCACTGTGAATAATTTACCAGCGAGTGCGTGGGTACATAGCAACGTATGTTCATGCCTTTACTCTTGCCGTACTCCTTTGCATAGGTAAAGCATTCGTTCAACGCCCTATAGTATAAATGATACTTCAACTTATTGGACAAGTATGTATTCTCAGGTGATTCATGCTGCGGTCTCCAGTCAAATCCATAGTAAGCTTTCCACTCGCTTTTAAATGCACCGCTGTAACCGGAGCGCGCCCAGAACTCAGGCTCTTCGAGAAAGATTGCATCAATGCCTGCATCTATAACACGCTTGATGACTTTCTCCTTCATATACTTAATGAAGTTGGCGGACGGCACGATATAGGGCACCATGTGTCCGTGCCATAGCGTGTCACCTTTTTGTGTTACCTGTCCTTCATCAAGATGTTGCTCCCCATCCCAAGCACCGGTGAAATAATCCTGGTACTCACCCCATGCTATACCGGTCATGAAGTGCGTTGTATATCCCTTGTCGCGCCAGCTTTGAACGCGTTCTTCAAAAGACATATTTCCTTTTCCGTGATGATCCTTTACGCTATATACGATAGCAACATCGGCACGTAAATCCGTTACCGGTTTCCACGGATTGGAAGTTTGAAATGTAGTTTTTTCCCGTGATTGAGTCTTTGATTGCTTGTCCTTTTGCCGTGACTGCGAATAACTTTGAACGGATAGTGCCAGCAGCAGGGAAAGTATAATCGTTTTTTGCATGATACTTTTGTTAAAATAAAAAAATCCTCACCGCCTGGTGGAGATACCAATCATACAACGGTATGATTATGCGCAATTCGTATAATGACTGCATGGCCCCTTGGAAAGTAAAGGTTCAAAGCCACCCCCATGACGAGATGACTTCAAACCTGAACTATATCTTACGGAATCAAGAGCTGCAGGGGCTCATTGTAGTTCCATCTTCTCGTTCCGCTACCTTTTGGTGTATCGTAGTTGATACGAGCCGCGGCACGGATAAAGACAACTCTTCCTGATGGAATCGTACCAGTCGATTCGATGGTGATCGTTTGTCCTAACAACGAATTGAACGCTGAACCGGTATATTCGATTTTGTTTGACCAGCGTTCATCGCGTGCGCGATACCCAACCGAAGATGAATAACTCACAAACAACTGAATGTCCGTAATATTCTGGAAGCTGCTGCTATAGCCCCCCATCGGCTCAATCTTGTTACGGAACTCTTCTTCCGATACAGCGCGCGTAACACGCACCTTCGCTCTTACTTTACCATTGATTACTTCAGGCTCATCTACCCACTCTATTTTGAGGAAAGGTTGCACTTCGAATTTTACTTTCGTAACACCACTGATGTTTACGATTTGAGATTCATCTGCGAGTGGAACACCTCTTTCGTCCTCACGCATCAGCGGAATGAAAGGTCCGTCAATACGAATGTGATAGGTGCCTTTGAATAATTTTGTATTCTGAAATGTACCATCCGGCATGCAAAAGAAGTCCGGGTTAGGTGTAACATTTTCGCCCCAGCTATCTTCTGTCAAACGCACGCGGATGCCCTCACTTCCCTGATCGGTAAGCACAGGTTCGCCAGTTTCTACATCCACTACTTCACCCTGAATGGTTTCTGCAGGCACTTCCTTGTTGTCTATTTCAAACAGACTGCAGGACGTGAAAGAAAACAGGGCGATCGATAGTATATATGATATCTTCTTCATCTTCTGTAATTCTTAATTGTCTTATAACTCGTTATTCATTATCGGTTCGGTTGCTGATCGATTACAGCACTCTTCGATACTTCACCGCCCGGTATAGCAAAGTAGTAGTCTACTATATTATACTCGAACGTCTTCAGGCTTACCCATTGGAAGCGCGCATCGAAAAAGTATTTTCCGGTTTGCGTAGAGAAGAACGGATACAAGCCACGGAAGCGATAGCGTGCGTTATTGCTAAAGGCATCTTTCTCTCTGTACTCTCCCCAGAAGCCATCGCGCTCTTCGTAGTGTTGTACTCTCCATCTCCGCAGATCCCATTTTGTTTTATGCTCGAGTGCAAGTTCTTTCCTGCGTTCTTTACGAACGATGTTACGTCCGTTGTCATCGGCAGTAACACTTCCTACCAGTAACGTTGCTCCAGCTCTTTCACGAATTTCATTTACCGCTGATGTCGCTACCTGCAGCAGGTCTGTTCCATCCGGAGAAGCTTCACCTGCCAAGCGAAGTTCAACAGCAGCTTCCGCAGCATTTAACAATACTTCGGCATAGCGCATCAATATGAACGGTTGTGCAGATTTACCTTCGCCTGCTTCGAATGAAGGATCAGGATTTAACCATTTACGTCCATATAGTCCGGTGAGACATCCTTCTCCGTTATCGTAGAACGGACCGTTCGCACCGGCTGCGGTCATGTCTTCTCCTTCATAGGACACTATCTCCTGGCCGTTTCCTTCGCGCGCACTCAGGTAAAGCGTTTTTGATCCCTGTGTATAGGCTGCCAGGTTCTGATAGCGTGTCTCAGCCGTTGCATAGGTATAATTGCTGAAGAGCGGACTGATGGGTGCAGAGCCTGTATATACTCCTGCACGGATTTCAATCTCTCTTCCCTTGAATACATCCCCCGGGAAAATTACATAGGCACGAAGACGTGGCTCTGCGTTCGCGAAGAAGTCCATCGGTGAATCGTACATCAGGTATGTTCCATCGGTGTTGGAAGAACCATTGGTAACTTTTATCGTACCGTTGGAATAACGATCGAAGCCATCGAACAATTCCATAAAGTCTAGTGTAGGACATGTGCCGGATGCCAGTGGCGCCTTGAATATAAACGGAGCGCTATAGGCATCATAGCCATGGGTAAATGTAGGATAGCCGTACTCTTTCACATATATATTTTCAGGACTTGTGAGATCGCTAAACATATCGACCATGTTCTGATACTGTGCGTCTCGATCACCGGCTGCCCATTTCTTCTTATAGAGCGAGTAACGTCCGCTGGCGATAACTTCACGCGCAGCGGAATAAGCTTCCTTGAAATATTTTCTGGAAGCCGCTGCTGCGGACTCCGCTGCAAATCCCATCACACGTACACCGGTTTTCTGTCCTAACCCGGTAAGTCTTCCGGTAACAGTTTCATTGTACTTCGCTACACTGCCGGCATATAGCATTGCTTCTGATTTGAATGCCAGGGCTATATATCTGTTTGAATATCCTCGCTCCGGACTTGTCGGCTGTAATAAAGATATAGCCTGATCAAAGTCTGCAAGCACCTGGTTCCAGGTCTCTTCCTCCGAAGAGCGTGGCACTTCCAGTTCATCTGCATCGCCCGGGTAACGAATAACTTTTGTTACCAGTGGCACACCACCGAAGCGTCTTGCCATAGCATAGAATACCGTGGCGCGTACAAAGTATGCTTCACCTAAATAGTGGTTGTACGTAACCTCCGGGAAATTACTTTGATAGTCGGGCAATGTCTCAATCAGGTAGTTTGCATCGCGCAGCAGAACAAATGCTTCTGTCCAATACGGAGTTCGCTCACCGGTAAAGGCGGAGCAGATTCCATCGCGATTCAATGCTTCCCCGGTTCCTTCTATACCCATGGATCCCAGCCAGGCATTGTATTCAATGCCCCACTGTGCCATGTATTTAAAATCCTCGAACGGCATCCTGCTATACATGCGGGCCATATATACTTTCATACCAGACTCATTGGTGAAGAGTGTCTCATCGCCCACCACGTTGGGTGGTGGAATATCAAGGTCTGCACAGCCGGAGAAAGTGAATAAGCCGATCAGGAATACGATATATATCCTTTTCATATTTTCTTCAGTTTTATAACTCGTAATTTTCTCAGTATATATTTTAGAATTTGGCAGAAATGCCCACCGTATACGTTTTGTTAAGCGGATACAATCTTCCGAGCTCATCGTCTGAATGTTCCGGATCAACAAACTTCACTCCTGTAATCGTGAACATGTTGTAAGCATTGGCAAACACGCGCAGACTCATCGTAGAAAGCAGTCCTGTCTTTTTCGGCAATGTATAGCCGAGCTCGATGCTCTTCAGACGCAGGTATGATGTGCTCACGCGGTTGAAGCTTGAGTTCTCACGCGGGTATCTTCCGGTATAGCCATAGTAGCCACTCGCCCACTCTGTTTCCGGATTGTAAGGATCTGCGGTTGGATCAACCGGATGCCAACGGTCGGTGTACTGTTCCAATGTACCGCCACCATTAATTCCCCATATAGCATAGAGCGGTTCTTTGTACTGCATTGACCCCATCGCGGTTCCCTGGAAGAGGAAGTTCAGATCAAAGTTTTTATATCGGCAGTCATACGACAGACTAAAGTTCAGCCACGGTGTCTGATCGTATGCATACGGATGTTCATCTTCCGCGTTGATCTCACCATCACCATTCCAGTCTTCATACTTGTAATCGCCCGGAAGTATATCGCGATCTTTATATATAGGGTAAGACCAGATGTCTTCCCAGCTTGTATAGCGTCCGTCTGATTCGTATCCGAATTGTACACCCTGATAACGGTTGTTCAGGTTATCGTTACGCCAGCGATCATACGAGTTACCCCACGGTCCTTTTTCTACTGCAGTCAAATGTTCACGTCTGGTAATAGTACCAATCGCTTTTACCGTATAGGACAATTCACCGATGCGATTACGATGCGACAATTCCAGGTCTATACCATATTGACGATCGCTGTTCAGGTTCTCTCTGGGTGCACCGGTACCCACTACCGTAGGAACATCTCCATTACGATTGGCAAAGAGTCCATCCCTGCGGCGATCGAAGTAATCGAGAGTAAAACCAAAGAGACCGTTCCATCCTTCAAAGTCTACGCCCACATCGAACGTGCGCGCTTCCCACCAGGTGATCTGCTCATTCGGCACAATCAACGATACTCCGTTTACAAACTCACCACCGAACATATAGCCGGGTGCATATTTATTATAGTAACCGTTCTCTGCATTTTCGCCTGTAGCCGGGTATAGATAGCCCGGGTACCAATCGTATTTCAATGCATCATCGTCTGCCGTTACACCGTAGCTGGCACGCAACTTGAACTGATCAACAAATGACAGTGCTGATATATTTCTGAAGAATGATTCTTCGGATATACGCCAGCCTATAGATCCCGAAGGGAAGAACCCCCATTGGTTGTCTTTCACAAATTTCGAAGAGCCATCGTAGCGGAACTGGAACTCGGCTATATATCGGTCCGCAAATGTATAGTTTGCTCTTCCGAACAACGCGTTGTTGGCTATCTCATAAAGATCATTGTCTCCGGAATACATACCGCTTAGCTGTGCATCGTTCACACCACCCAACAGGTAATCCATAGCAAAGGCAAGATTTCGCTGCGCATAGAAGTTATCTCCTTTTCTTTTCTGCGTTTCCCAGCCGAGGAGTCCTACTACTTTATGATTACCGAACGTGCGATTATAGTTTAACAGGAATTGACCAAGCACTTGCTGTTTGGTAAACATCTGGCGCGCCAACTGACTCGGAGAACTTGCGTTGTATAGTTTGGAATCGTATGTACCGGTCAATGTATTATACATATACTGGTAGTACTCTCTTCTGAAGCCTGTATTATCATCATTACGATAATCGTAGCTGATCACTCCTTTGGCAGATAAACCTTCCAGTTTACCTGAGACAGTTCCAAAGTCGAAATTGAGTGACACCAATGACTGGAGATTCTTCTGCGTTAATTTGCGATAACCGGATACATCTGAAGTCATCAGGGCCACTGTGTTCGTTTCGAGGTTCAGTCCCTCGTAGTTCAACATGGTATTTTCCGGATCCGCATAAGCCGGGAACAATACACCCTGCGCCCAGTAATTTCGAATGATGTCTACAGAACGTGCCAGCGGTGCGTTGGTTTGGTCGGCCATGCCGCTCAAGTTGATGTTGAACGTCAATCCTTTTACAAGTTCAGTAGTAATGTTGGTGCGCAAATTATACTTGTTATAGTTCAGGTCACCTGATTTGAATATACCTTCCTGGTAGAGATAACCTCCGCCTATATAGTACTGCGTTTTGTCGTTACCCCCGGTGATGCTTAAATCGTGTTGTGTCTGAGGTGCAAAGTCTGCAATGAGCAGTGAATTCCAGTCGGTAGACCTTCGCGCTCCGCTACGGAAAGCTTCAAAATCTTCTTCGTCATATATAATGCTTCCGCCATTGATGTTATTCATGGACTTCTCATTATATAGCGTCATGGTCTGATACGGATCTGCAAGCTTCGGCATACCGGATGGTTGCTGTAGTGTATAGGAACCGTTGTATGATATCTCCGTTTTGCCTTTCGTTCCTTTCTTCGTAGTCACCAGAATTACCCCGTTAGCCGCGCGCACACCATATATAGCAGCAGATGCATCTTTCAACACCGATATATCTTCAATGTCATTCGGATTGAGACGTTGAAAATCAGACATGGTGCGTTGTATACCATCGATCACCACGAGCGGATTTCCGAGATAACCCCGTATATCAAAAACGTTATTAAAGCTACCCGGCTCAGCACTCTTCTGCCATACACGAACACCGGCCACTCTACCCGTAAGCATGTTCTGCGGGTTTTCGTTTTTGGTGCGCTGCATCTCATCGCCCTTGATGTTTGTTACAGCCCCGGTGAGCGTAACCTTTTGCTGTGTACCATAACCAATCACAACAACTTCACTAAGTTCCTGCAGATCGGCAATCAGCGCTACATCAATCACGGTGCGTGCTGTAACGACTTGCTCTTGTGTAGTATACCCGATGAATGAAAAAACGAGTGTAGCATTTCCATCCGGAACTTCCAGTGAATACTTCCCATCCGCATCCGTTGTTGTTCCCTGGGTTGTACCTTTGATCACTACGTTTACTCCTGGTAAAGCTGACCCATCATCGGAGGATGTAACAGCACCGGTTATCGTAATTCGCTGCTGTATAGCGCCCGTTGAAACGAGGGGGGCTAAAACAATACACTGAAAAATTATTCCAAACACGGAATACTTTATCAGCCTTGTCAATGTTTGCTTGTATATATTCTGCATATGCTCAATGACTTTTTTATTTTTCAAGTTCATATTGCGACAGCACAGCATACTCGGCAGCAAATGCAAAGTTGAACATGCCCTCTGTATTGTTCTTACCGTTGTCACGGTTCCAGCCTACCAATAAGTTTGTCGGAAGAAAACCTTTGTACAGGAAGTTGTCGTACGCGTAGTCAAGATTCTTCTGGAAAGAATTGATATAGTCTGCTACTGTTCCGTCTGCTTCGTATACATCTACATACCCTCGCATCAGCACACCATTGAACCAGTTTCTGAAACCACTGATGTCGTAGGTATAGTAGTTATCTTTAGTCTGTCCAAGTTTTGCAAAGTATTGGAAACTCGCATCCGATAATTTACTGATGTCGTCCAGGTATATATTATCGCCTGTTACCCGATACAGATCTGCACCACCGGAAAGCATCGAGCCGCTGTTATAGGTAATTGCAGGACCTACACGATCCTGACACGCGATCCCTTTGCGATACGTTGTACCATTTACCGTTTCGGTCTGTGGATTGCCCGGTGAGCAGCCGCCTCTCATATCGTCATATACACCATCACCGCGCAGTAGCTGGCTCTTCTGCCATGCATATATGCGCTTGGCAAAGTCCAGGTAGTAGTCACTTTTCTTTACCTGTGTCGTTACGCGGGTTTGCTTATCTGCAGCATCTATATAGCTGTAGGTTATTTCATCGTTCTTGTCTTTATACAACTCGTGCAGCCACACCAACGGACTGACTATGGGCCCGTTGCTGCAGGCATGTTTCGTTACATAACCAGGGCCCCAGGTAATGCCACCACGCTCAGCGCCATTGGCATCGCGTGTGCAATCCCATCCATCGAGTACATATTCGGTGAGATACTCGGCTCTCGCCAGGTACTCAGCATTGTCTGTAGCCTTATACCCCTCGATAAACTCACGAACAAGCCACATCTGGTCGTCATATACATTTTGGATTCCTGCTACCTGTGCAGAGCCTTTTGAACCACCGCGGTTTACACCGTATACAGACCATTCTTTGGTTTGTGTATAGGAGGTCAGTTCGAACGTTCCTTCGTAGTAATCTGCATTCTCATACAACTTGTGAAGCAGCTCGGTATACTTGTTGAAATGCTCGTTGTACAGGGTAGCACTACCGTGCTCCTTCTGTGCTTCGAGTGCATGAAGAATAGCATTCACAGCTTCGATCGCGCTGGTATACATCCATATACTTCCTTTCTCTTCAGAACGTACATTGGTATAGGGATTATAGTAACGCGCCATCGCCATACCATCTCCTGTAAAGTGAGCGGTTACAGCATTGTCGGTAAGCTCTATAGCCCTGCGAAGATTTTGTTCCGACAGACTTACTTCGTTGGGTGGATTAACAGGACCATCTTCAGAAGCCGTGTCGCTGCAAGCCGCTATAGTCATTAACAAGGCAAGGCTTGCTGTAGTAATCGTGCGAAATAGTGTCATTGTATAGTTCATTCTTTTTAGTTCAGATTAATCGTGTGGAAAACAAGCTTGTTCTCACCCGTGCTTGCTTCACCGTTGTATACACCAAACGCGAGCGTTACATTTTTACCCGTAAATGGAGACAAGTCGTACACGAACGATGCATAGCCTTCGGGATTTCCGACACCACCATCACCATGTTTAAATTTCCAGCAGCCATTGTCTGCTGCGAGTGCTTCCTGTGCTGTGTTAGACTGAGGAGCCAGGTGTGTAACCGTACCATCATCTTCAATCGCGGTGAGTTTGAAGTACGTATAGTTGCTGCCGAAATTGCGCGTGGTAAACGTGAGCTGATCCGTGCCTGCTCCTATAGCAAACTTCGCATACAGGTATGCTTCCGGAACCGTTGTATTCACATCTGCTGTGTTACGGGTTTTGAGAATATAGCCTTCGGAAGGAAATACTTCAGGATCTTTCAACAGTGGAACGAACGACCACTCTGCAGCAACGTGCGCAACATTACGCCATGCACGATAAGCATCAACATAGTTATCGCGGTTACCGGATATAGGGCTCAGACCGGTGAAGGATTTTTTAGTGTGAGGCATGATAGAGCGTATAGTCTCCTGAGACAACTTCCATCCCGGAATAACTTCCGTACCCGGCAGCCAATCCCAGCCCACAACTTTTTTGTTGGCGAAGCGAATCGCACGAAGAACAAGTTGTTTCCAATAATCACCGGTAGACTGGCGATATATACCTATAGCAACAATAACTTCTTTGCCTACATAACTGCTCAAGTCAAATTCAAAATCAGCGTAGTCGCCTGAGCCATAGGTTTTGTTCTCACCTATTTTCACAGCTGCGGGTTGAGCTGCAGAAAGATCAACTACCTGTACACCAAAGTGAGCAGGGCTCGCAGCATCAGCGTTGTGCGTACGCAATCTCACGGATAAGATCTTGTTGTCTTCTGTGATAAGCTTGCTGCCGTATACATACGAATCGAAAACATTCAGGTCAGCAGGATTGCTGCGTTGATCTTCGTTGTTACGAATCTGCAGCGTAGTGCCTTCGTTCTGTTCCTGCCATCCTCCCCAGAAGTCAAGCGTAGACATATAGTCGCAGGCCCAGTCCCAATGAGGATATGCATCGGCATTGCGTCCGCCCCTATATTCGTTGAAGTACCATTTGCCGGATAACAAAAGATCGTCACCCGTTAAACCGCGCAGCAGTTGTTGACTTCCCATCGTTACGTTCAGCGTAACAATACCATTTACGAAATCGGCAGGTGCTACCGGTTTTGTAATCGTAACATAACCTCCCTTGCTGAAGGTTACTGTGTAACTGTCTTCAATTAAATTCTCAAGCGTATAGGTTCCATCGCTTCCGGTAGTAACTGTCCCGGCAACGCCTACACTGATCGTTACACCTTCGAGTGGTACACCACCTTTGGTGGCATCGGTAATGGTCCCGGTAATTTTTGCAGATGCATTTACAAGCGTAGCATTTGCTGTAGCTACCTTGGTACCATCAAAATCTTTAGCCCCGACACTTTTGCTGATGGTTAACCATCCGGCTTTCGAGAACGTAACGGCATGTATTTTCACCGATACGTTTTCAAGTGTGTATCGTCCGTCAGTTGCCGTAGTGACGGATATATCTTCTTCACTAACACCGGAAACAGTAACAGTAACATCGGAAATGGGTTGTCCGGAACCATCGGTAACAATACCCGTTATTGTCCCGACACTTTCGTTGATCGGGTCGTCATCTTTGTCGCAAGAACTCAGCGACACGAAGAACGTTCCCATCAAAACGATGTACGAAAGGAATCGTAAAATTTTGGTCATAGGTTTGAATGGTTTTAGGTTGAACATGTTGCTTGCAAAAGCTGCTTGTTTCATCCGGGCTGTCCGGAACCATCGATTGCAATTCGGATGCAAACGTTAACGACCCCTGGTTAGATTATGGGTTAAAACAGGGTTAATAACCCGGAGAAAAATGTTAATCGTTGGAATTTGGCGCGTTTTCTAAAAAATACTTTAATGAAAATGACTCGCCCCCTCAGAAAAAATCAGCAGATCGTGTCACTCGCAACGGTATGCCTGCACGCCTTTCATCGCAAGATTTATTTTACAAAAGGCAAAGTTGAAATAACAACTTCAACCGTTTCGCTCATGACCGTCTGGCGTGTACGCGCACCGTTGTGTGATTGGACCATGAAGAGACCGTGCACAAACGAGGAAGACTTCATTACCTCTCCTACCTCAAGGCTGCAGAAAAAACTAAGGTCGATAAAAAAGAGTTAATAAAATGGATAGGCACCTATAGCTATACCATCAATCTGCAGACCTAACCCCGACACGGGACACATAACCTATAGCCTGCTCAGGAAAAAGAAAAATTATAAACATGATACCGGACAGAGCGAGACACAGCCATACATTTATGAACGAAAGTATAAATATCAGACACAACAGGATCGCTGCCAGTAAATAATAACGGCTGATGGTTTTAAGAGTCGCGCAAAGTTCTTCTTTCAAAAATCCGGATCGTACACCATACAACCAGATACCAAACATCGACAAACCCATCAATGCAAAATTGAAAGTATAGACGTTAACAGCGTTTTGTTGCTGTTCGGTATTAACTTATTTGGACAATAGCGCTGTGGCAAACGGAGTAAACGTGACCACCAATAGCTTGAAGCCATTAAGCAATAATAATTTGCTGTTACCCTTATGGATATAGCTAAACATGAAATGATGATTGATCCAACAAATCAGAATTGCAAAAAAGCCAATGAGAAATGCTATATAGGTTGGCCAGTCTGCGGCCAAGAGCTGAAACAGCGATTCGCTACCGGTAACAGACGGAACATGAATATCCAGAACAAGAAGCGTGATTGCAAAACCAAAAACACCGCCACTGAATGCTTCCAGCCAGGAAGTCATTTTATCTGTTTCCATTACGAACTTTGAGCGTAAAAATAGAGAATTATTATAAACACCAATGGGATTGGTCTGTCGCTATATATACCCGGGCCTACTACTTTAATCTTCTCCGTTACCAAGACAAGAGCATTCCGGGATTTAAGCCATAACTGTGATGCCCGGCCGTAGCGTTGTATCAATTAATCGTTAAATTTGGTTTTATCGCTTGCCCAAACCTCTCTCTATGAAACGATTCCTATTGATTGCCCTGACGATGGTAATGTTCAGGCTCGATGCACAAGTGCTTATTGACTCTCTCCAAAATCAACTTTCAGCAACGCGCTCCACCGAGGAACAAATTGATATACTGAACCAGCTCTCGCACGCCTATACATTGGTTTCGCTCAGTCGTGCAGAAGAATTAGCACAAAAGGCACTCGTATCCGCACAGGAAAATGAATATGACAAAGGGATTGCCACAAGCTTTAACAATCTGGGTATTTGTGCTTCGATACAAGGCAAACATGCTGAAGGCATGGATTACTTTATTAAAGCGTTACGAATTCGTGAGCGTCTCAAAGACACAAAAGGGATGTCTCATATCTACAATAACATTTCCAGAGTATTGATTTACCAGGGCGATTACAACCTGGCAATTGATTACTCTAAAAAATCAATAGCGCTTATTGAACGCACCGATGATCCCAAAGCCCTTGCCAATGCCTATGTTTCACTCGGTGAGATATACCTGAAACGGAACGATCTCGATAAGGCTTTGCAAATGTATACCACGGCACGTGACATAAGCGTACGTGCCAACCTGAGCGATTATAAATTATGGACAGAAGCCAAGCGCATCAGTGTACTGAATGCCCAGGGAAAATTTCAGCTCGCCTTGCAGACCGGGCTTGCTATTGAGACATCGCTGCCCGTACACCGTGACTTCTTCTCTACCATTGAACTGCATCAAACGATAGGATTGATATACTCCAACCTGAACGACTTTGAACACGCCACGAAGTACCTGTACAAGGCAAAGGCCATGGCCGATTCACTGAATGATGCCAACGCCCGGATAACCGCGCGGGCGAATCTAAGCAGCACGTTTCGGAAATTCAAGGCGTATGATTCCGCCTGGTACTATAACGACAACTATATAGCGCTTCGCGATGAAGTATTTAATGCGGAGAAGTCGAGGCAGATTGCAGCACTTGAACACCTGTATCAATCCGAACAAAAAGACCAGATGCTGGCAATGCGAGATCAGAAGATACGCACGTTAACCCTGGCCGTTATCATTGGTAGTCTTTTACTTCTGGCCATTACGGCACTGGTAATTATTGTATTCCGGTTATATCGGGATAAGAAGCGATCGCTTGTCGAAATGAAACGCCTGAACAATGATATATATGAAAAGCATGAAGAGATTCTGGCGCAGGCTGAAGAGTTGACACAGGCCAACGCAGAGATCAGCCGGATGAATGAATCACTTGAAATGGAAGTATCACAACGTGTAGCCGAGATAAAATTGCAAAATCAAAAGCTCCTGGAGTATGCATACTTTAATGCTCATAATGTACGTGGTCCGTTAGCGCGTATTTTGGGACTTTGCACATTGATGTCGCACGAATCATCTATCGATGAACTTCGAGAGTATAATTCACGCCTGCTATACTGTGCAGAAGAATTGGACAGTGTGGTGCGTGAGATCAACCGGAAATTATCGGATTGAGACTGCGTTACTTTTTTTTCGTTTTAAAAGATGATAGAACGCCATCATGATGGGCGTTGGATACACGCTTAAAGACTTTTTATAGTACTGATCAGCCTGTGCCATATCGCCCTCAAGTTCATATAGCATTGCTACCTTGCCATAGGCTTCCGCTGCCTGCCGACTGTATTCCTTTCCTTTCTCATCCGTTGACGCTATTGCCAGAAATTCTTTTTTGCCTTTCAATGTCCCCTCCTGTTTCCGTTTATCAAGCGCCTTAAAGTATAACGTTTTGATGTTGGTCATAGTCCTGGTATATACATCACACTTCTTCATGAAGTGCAGTATGCTGTTGGTCATCAGCTCATCATCTATAAAATGATCTTTTTCGAGTGCCGTGAGATGCGCAAGGCGTGGTGACTCTTTGGTTACAACGGAATCAAATGCTGATTCATGCTCCTGATAAAACTTTGCACGACATTCCATTTCCCGCTCCAACGTTGCCTGAAAAATCATCGATGTCCAGACTGTCAGAAAAACAATTACAAAACATTGCCAGAAACTTGTGTTCGAGTTTTTGCTGCGCAGCGTTTTGCACCCGGCATAACGCGAGCGGAAACATTAATAAAAAAAGTGTCCGGATAAATAACAGAAGTGTATAGCGTGATTTCATTTACAAAAAAAGATATAGCATGAAATATAAGCTTCTATAAATGCAAAAAGGCATAAGATCGGTGATCTCATGCCTTTACGTTTACCGGTCATTTCAGTTGAACGGTTATCAATTCACCGCTGCGATTTTACAACCTTGTAGGTTTCCTTCTTTCCATCCCCGGAAAGGACATGAACAAAGTAAATCTGGTTGTCTGGCAATGTCGATATATCTAGTTGCTTACGTTCTTCACCACTCACTGTCAAAGTTGAATATACCCGGTTTCGCGCATCCGAAATGCTGATGGTATACGAGTTATTCGGATCAACTGCTATACCAAGATAATTGGACACCGGGTTTGGATATAGCGATACACCGAGGCTCTTCGCTTGTGTCGGTTCAACATTCGCTGCCGCTGCAGCGGCTGTTACCATATTTGAAACTGCAATGGCATTGATATGTGCGTGCGCTCCGGATACGGCTACCAACTTCAACTGAAGTGTATTGTCAGCTACATGCGTTGTAAAGGAATGAGAGTCCGCACCACTCAGGGTTGAATCATATACATCGTATGTCGTGATTAAATTTCCTTCTGCATAAATATTAAATCTTCTTTGACCGGATGTAAATGTATCGCCACCTTTCCTGGCAAAGTAAAGTGAAACCTTATACGTTTCATTTGATTCCGGAACCGGTATATTGTATTGAATGGTTGTACCATTTCCGCTTGTATAGCGATAGGATCCCAGCACTGCATTTGGAGCATCGGTATTATTCACACCGGAGAAGGAACTGGCACTTCCGGTTGTCAATGACGGATAGGTGGTATCAAAATAAGGATGCGGTGTTGTTTGTTTATCACGCTCCCATTGGTTATTCACTACATCACCACCGGCATTTATATATATAGCCCAGGGTTCTGACGGTGTCTCCGGAGATTCAAAGGCACCGGCATCCCATCCCGTTCCTACGGGACGCGCTACATGGTCGAAGTCAAACGTTACACCATAGCTGCTCACATTAACACCATAGCCAATCGCAGGACTGGAGGATGTCAAATGATAATCTTGATTGGTGGCATCTGCGAATTGGACCGTATTGATATTCCTGGTTTCATAGTTACCGGCAGAATCGATGTTAACACCGTTGGAGTAACTGATATACTTTAACTGCGGGTTAACAATAATATTATTTTTAACAACGTTCATTTCCACCAGCTCACTATATAGCAACAAGCCATTGTTCTTCGGATTGATGATGGTGTTGTTAATGATCTTGTAACCGGAACCAGGTCCTGTAATGGTAGCGGCTCCTCCCCGCTCGTCAACGAACATACCTCCGTTGCTCGGGTTGATCATGATATTATTGAAGATAACATTATCTCCGCGGCCCAGGCATATAATCGAGTAACCCGTCCTGTCAACCGCATTGGCGGGCGGTATATTTAAGATAAAGTTATTGTAACATAAACCACCGGTTCCTTCTCCCAGCTGTATACCATTTCCCTGGTCGTTCCGGTTGTCAAAGGGCCGCTGGCCGTGGCGTTCAATCCGGTTGTCGTATATCTCACAACCTTGTGTTGCCGATCCTACCTGTATACCATCGGCACCTGTATCGAACACGATGTTATTATATATCTTGGCCCCTACAATCGCGTGAGGATAAACGCGGATCACGGTATCTCCGCATGTTCGATTCACACCACCTGCGTAAAATGAATTTCCTATATACAGACCTTCGCCCTGGTTGGTGCTGTGTATATAGTTATCGTGAATACGAATGTCGTGCATGGTAAAATTTTCCCGCCACGTAGCCGGATTACAATCCGGATCGGTCTTCGCCATGATGCCCGCAAAATTTTGTCCGTGGACATCGAGGTGATCGATTTCAAAATTGGTACTGAGACTATCAACCGAAATTCCCTGGCTGCCGCCATTCACTTCTATACCATACGTGAGGGACGCATCACCGGTACCAGTTAACCGGAAGTGAGAGCTGCCGAAAAACTTGATGGAAAAAGACAACGTTCCGGAGTTAACAGTATATTTTCCTCCACAATTCATAATGATAATGGGAGCTGCCGATGTTCCGTTAAACCGCTTGAACAACAGGTTGCCATTACGTGGTGTAGCAGCATCCAGACAAACAACAGATCCCGGGGGGACATTCCGACCTTCAACGATATTCTTACCAGGTATCAGCAAATCGGAAAGATGAAAATCACAATCACATTGAGCATCGGCCTGCCGCGCGGTGAAGAGTACCATAACCAGCAGGAATAAATTCAGACATAGAGTTCTTGTCATACATTGTTAGTTTAAATGTACAGAGTATAATTTCTAATAACAGATTATTTAACTAGAGTATCATCACCGGTAATGAGTCGGTGAAATTTATAAAATTTCGGGCCAATTGTTGGTATCAGACATATATACTCCGGAGAATATTTCGCAGCTACAGCGATGTATAGTTAAGATCCAGGACGCTCTTAGAGGCAAGTCTCGTTTGAGACACTTCGATTCCTATTGAAAGCAAAATGGGGATAAAAAAATGAGACCAGTAAAATCCCGACTGGATTCGACTGGTCTCGATTCCTAACCTACCTGTTTATTCAGGTGGAATTGCAAATATACAACCTGTATATGCCCGTTGAATCACATATTCCGGGTAGTACCACTGTCCTTTTCGATTTTTCTTACCTTTGAACAGTCTATGACTATCAAATTTGAATCATATCTACAGTCGCATGCTAACTTCAATGAAAGTGATTTGAAACGAATCAGTTCACTTGCTGAGCCCAGGGTATTACATCGTAACGACTTCCTGCTGATGGAAGGAGAGATTTGCCGTCATAAGACATTTATTGTAAAGGGTATGCTTCGTGTATTCGGTACACGTACGGATGGCAGCGAGCATATTCTGCTATTCTCCCCGGAGCACACGTGGACACTGGATGCTGAAAGTTATGACAAACAAATCCCTTCACGTTGCAATATCGCTGCTGTCGAAGAAAGTGAAGTCCTGATGTGGACAAAATCTGATTTCGATAAGCTTCTCGCGGAGATTCCTTTACTCAAAAGTCTTTCCGAACAACTTATATCACGGGCTATCCATAATAGTCGCCAGCGTTTGCTTTCCGCACTGGGTGCTACACCGGAAGAAAAATACAATGATTTCATTCGGGACTCGCCCGCACTCATGAAAAGATTACCGCTGCGAATGATCGCTGCTTACCTTGGTATCTCCCTGAAGACGCTCACGCGCATTCGTCACGCACAATTGCATCGCTGAAAAATATGGTCAAATGACTACGTTTTTTCGGAAGCGTTCGTAGCAATTTTGCGTTCAATAAAAATGGAATAGTTATATGCGTGTATTTGTTACAGGAGCCTCTGGCTTTGTAGGCTCCGCTATTGTTAAAGATCTGTTACAAGCCGGTCATCGTGTTCTCGGTTTAGTGCGCTCCGATAGCGCTGCCATGGCATTGACGCAACTTGGTGCAGAAGTTTATCGCGGTGATATAGACAATCCGGAAAGTCTAAAGCAAGGTGTTGCACAATGTGACGCTGTTATTCACACCGCATTCAATCACGACTTCAGCAAGTTCAAAGAAAACTGTGAAACTGACAGACGTGTTATTCAGGCGCTCGGTTCTGCACTGCTGGGTTCTGACAAACCACTCGTAATCACCTCCGGCATCGGGCTACTCCGCCAGGCACGTCCCATTGTCGAAAGTGATGTTCCTCCTTCTTCGGATCAAATTCCGCGTGCTGCATCCGAAGAAGCAGCAAATGCTGTGGCCGCTCAAGGTGTAAATGTATATATAGTGCGTCTGCCACCTACTGTGCATGACGAAGGTGATCATGGTTTTATCCCTATCATCATTGGCATGGCCCGCGAGAAGCAACAATCAGTATATATGCAGAATGGCACCAATCACTGGCCTGCTGTTCATCGCCAGGATGCGGCTAAAGTATATCGTCTCATCATCGAGCAACGTCCGAAGCAACGGGTGTTTCACGCGGTGGCGGAATCGGGTATTGATTTTCGAATTATCGCAGAAAGTATAGGCAAAGGATTGAATGTACCTGCCATCAGTAAAAGTCCTGAAGAAGCTCAAAACCACTTCGGTTGGTTTACCTATTTCGCTTCTATGGATTGCCAGGCTTCCAGCGAACTGACCCGTCATACCCTGGGATGGGAACCAACGGCAGCCAAACTTATCGATGATTTGAATTCCGGCATATACTTCAGAAACAATCATTAATTGAAATGATTGATCGGTATATAGCCAGTTCCAGTGAGCTGAGAACTGGCTATATATTTATTTAATAAATGCCACTACAACCATAATCGCAGTTGCGCCCGTAACACGAAGCGTATATGCTGGTACGGATGCAGGAATAATAAATGTTTCTGCATAATGATAGCTATACTCTGCGCCATTCACTTCCACCATCACTCCGCTCCCATCTACCACGTTAAGTACATTTACTTTACCATTGGTTACCACCACGACCTCTGATTTAATGCTATAGCGATGCACATCATACAGATGCTCTGCATGTGTAGGCAAATGATAAAGCGCATACGCATCGGACTCTGCTACAAGACGAGGCTTACTTATTAATTCACGACTCACCATTTCCCCCTTCCGCTCAAACGAAAGATTCTGCATACCGCGCGCTATGTTCAAGGGTCTGGGACTTCCATCCAGGTGACCCGGAGCCAGTCGTACATTTTAAAAGTATATATATACGGTGTCGAACTTATCTCCAGCACAAGATTGCCCGTACCGGATGCGTGCACGGTTCCCCGGGGGTATAAGGAAAAGTTCATGCTTGTGCGCAGGAAATAACTTTTCTATATCGATCGGTGCGCCCATTTGATGACTTGTTATCAAAGCTTTAATCTGTTGTCTCAATTTCAAATTTCACAGAAAAATGGAATTTCTTACAATAGAACAAAACTAATTAAATTAGATATAAAAACTAATATAATTAGTCATAAATTTGCAATACCAATTCGCTACAAGTGTCTCAACAGAAAGCCGATATTTTCGCAGGACTGCAGGCCGACATCCTTCGTCTTCAGGGTTTTAAAACTGTGCAAAACACAGTTTTGGAATCCGGCCTGGGCCCTTTGAAGTATGCTTTTCCAAACGCAACATTTCCGCTTGGTGCCATCCATGAATTTATATCCACAAGGCCTGAAGAGACAGCTGCCACCATCGGTTTCCTGAATGGACTGCTAAATATACTTATGGGTACAAACGGGGCTGTCCTCTGGATAAGTTCTTCGCGCATGCTTTATCCGCCAGCATTAAAGAGCTTTGGTCTGAGTCCCGATCGGTTTATCTTCATCGATGTACAAAAAGAAAAAGATGCGCTCTGGGCGTTAGATGAAGCACTCAAATGCAGTGCGCTTACTGCTGTTGTTGGTGAACTCCCCCATATAACCTTTACACATTCAAGACGCCTTCAACTGGCGGTGGAAGAAAGTCAGGTAACAGGTTTCCTGCTTCGCAATCAGCCACGCGCTGTTGGTACAACTGCCAGTATATCGCG
Organism: Ohtaekwangia kribbensis; assembly: GCF_042676245.1. Taxonomy (NCBI): domain Bacteria; kingdom Pseudomonadati; phylum Bacteroidota; class Cytophagia; order Cytophagales; family Fulvivirgaceae; genus Ohtaekwangia; species Ohtaekwangia kribbensis. The sequence goes on along the minus strand of NZ_JBHTKA010000007.1, from coordinate 1,171,135 downwards.
CTGGTATATCAAGCCACTGCCAAGTGCTTCTATCGATGATCTGCCCGGTATAGGTTTTCCCAAGTGGAAAGTAAATCTTCAACGCATACGCAACGGCAAACCTGGCACATGGGATATACAATGGATAGACGGACGCTTCGTACCGGTATATCAACCTTCCTTTACCCTACAACAAACACAGCAACAGGCAGGATGATGATATGGCAAAGCGTTATGTTTCCATCTGGTTCCGGTACTTGACTACCGACTGGTTTACTCTCCGCCAGCCACCGCTTAAGACATTGCCCTTTGTATTGCGTGCGAGTGAACATGGTCGCATGATCATCACTGCTGTCAATGCTATAGCGGAACAACAAGGTATAACACGAGGCATGGCGCTTGCCGATGCGCGCGCCATGATACCTTCATTACAAGTGCTGGACGATAAACCTGATCTTTCAGACAAATTGTTAAACCGTTTGGCCGAATGGTGCATTCGCTTTACTCCCGTTGTAGCAAAAGATCCTCCCGATGGACTTGTACTTGATGCTACCGGTTGTTCCCACCTGTGGGGCGGAGATATACCTTACCTGCAGAACATCATAAACAAACTATATATCCGCGGTTATCATGTACATGCAGCAATGGCTGATACCATTGGTGTCGCCTGGGGTGTAGCACGTTTTGGTAATACTATTGTAATTGAACGAAGTAAACACATTGATGCGCTACTGCATTTACCACCGCAGGCACTTCGTCTCGAACCCGAAGTTGTAGAGCGTTTGCATAAACTTGGACTTCACCAGGTAAAACAATTTATTCGCATGCCCCGCACATCGCTGCGCAGACGCTTTGGCAATCACTTTATGATGCGACTGGTGCAGGCATTAGGACAATTAGATGAACTTCTTCAACCGATAGAAGTACCAGAGCTTTATCACGAACGTCTGCCCTGCCTCGAACCAATTGTTACTGCACCTGGTATAGAAATAGCACTGCAGCAATTGCTGGAGAAACTCTGCGCACGTTTACAACGGGAACAAAAAGGACTTCGCAAGGCTATATTAAAATGTTACCGGGTGGATGGGAAAACAGAACAGGTAAGTATAGGTACCCATCTTCCCTCCCATCATGTAGAGCACCTCTTCAAATTGTTTCAGTTGAAACTGGCAACGATAGAACCATCCTTAGGCATTGAGTTATTTATACTGGAAGCACCGGTTGTAGAGGATCATTACCCACAGCAGGAAGCCATGTGGCAAGGTACCGGAGGACTACACGATGTGCGCCTGTCAGAACTTATTGATCGGCTTGCAAACAAGATCGGTATACATACTATACATCGTTACCTGCCGGATGAACATTATTGGCCGGAGCGATCATTCAAGGCTGCAACATCGCTGCAGGAAAAACCAACCACATACTGGCCGGATACGCCACGACCGTTACAACTATTGAAGGTACCTGAACGCATTGATGTATCAGCACCTATACCCGATTATCCTCCGATGCTTTTCAGGTATAAAGGTAAAGTTATCACTATAGCAAAAGCAGATGGACCAGAACGCATCGAACAGGAATGGTGGCTACAGCAAGGCAAGCACCGAGATTACTACCGCGTAGAGGATGAAGCCGGCAATCGCTACTGGCTCTTTCGGCTCGGACATTATCATGAAAAGATATACCAGTGGTTTATTCACGGCTTCTTTGCATAACATTTACGAAATACAGGTAAAAATATAATATATATAACGAGTAAACATGAGCTATATAGAATTACAGGTAACAACAAACTTCAGCTTTCTGCGCGGTGCATCTCATCCGGAAGAAATGGTGGAGCAGGCTGTGGCATATGGCTATAAAGCTATAGCGATTACCGATCGCAATACATTTGCAGGATTGGTACGCGCGCATGTAGCGGCAAAGAAAAATAGTATTCGTATTATACCTGCCTGCCGACTCGATCTGCTCGATGGTCCGAGTCTGCTCACCCTTCCTACTGATATGAATGCCTATGCACGGATATCCAATTTATTGACTACAGGGAACATGCGTACTGAAAAAGGTAAATGTTCCCTATACAAAGCGGATGTATACCAGTATGCCGCAGGAACAAAGTTTATCGTTCTTCCACCAGACACATTGAATCCTTTTTTTGATTTTGATGATGCATTCAAAAACGCTGCACGTGAATATCGCCATGCATTTGGCGAACACCTGAGTATAGGAGTTTCACGCATTTATAACGGACATGATGCCAAGCTACTGCATCGCATTCATCACCTATCAAAAGAATTAAATATACCGATGGTGGCCACGAATGATGTACATTATCATAACGTTGAACGCAGGGAGTTACAGGACATTGTTACCTGCGTGCGTGAAAAATGTACTATACATACGGCAGGCTTCCGCCTGCATGCCAATGCCGAACGGTACCTCAAGCCTATCGAAGAAATGCACCGGCTTTTCCGGCAGTATCCGGCTGCTATCGAACAAACACAAATTATAGCGGCAGCCTGTACATTTTCACTCGATCAACTCAAGTATCAATATCCGAAAGAAGTTACCAGCGAAGGACGTACACCGCAGCAGGAACTTATACATCTCACCTGGCAGGGAGCAAAACAGATATTCGGAGAATCTATACCGGAGAAGATACAAAGTAATATAGCTTACGAACTCAAATTTATTGAAGATGCTAACTATGCAGAATACTTTCTTACGGTATATGATATTGTAAGATATGCGCGTTCACAAAAAATTCTCTGTCAGGGACGAGGCTCTGCTGCTAACTCTACAGTATGTTATTGTCTCGGTATAACATCAGTCGATCCCTCCAAATTTGACCTGTTATTCGAAAGGTTTATTTCCTCTGCCCGAAATGAGCCACCGGATATAGATGTAGACTTTGAACACGAAAGACGCGAAGAAGTGATGCAGTATATATATGATAAATACGGGCGGCACCGGGCAGCCATCATAGCAACGGTTACGCAGCAACATCACCGGGGAGCCATCCGCGATGTGGGGAAAGCGATGGGACTTTCCGTAGATACAATCCAACGACTCGCGGGATTAATCTGGGATTTCCGGGATGAAGGTTTTGACAAAGATCGCATTATCAGTCAGGGTATAAATCCGGATGATCCTACTATTCGAAAAGTATTACAGCTCACCGAGCAGTTCATGGGTTTTCCGCGCCAGCTCGGACAACACACGGGTGGCTTCATTATCACACAAGGAAATTTAGCAGACCTCTGTCCTATTCTCAATGCACGCATGGAAAATCGCACCAACATTGAATGGAATAAAGATGATATTGAAGCGTTGGGGTTTCTAAAAATCGATGTGCTTGCCCTTGGCATGCTCACCTGTATACGCAAAGCGTTCGATCTGGCCAAGCAACATTACAACCTTGATCTTACACTGGCCAATATACCACCGGATAAAAAAGAGGTATACGAAATGATCAGTCACGCGGATACCATTGGAGTATTCCAGATAGAAAGCAGGGCACAACAATCGATGCTGCCCCGCTTGCGACCGGAGTGTTTTTATGACCTGGTTATTGAAGTAGCGATCGTACGTCCAGGGCCCATCCAGGGCGATATGGTGCATCCCTATCTGCGCAGGCGCAATGGCGAAGAGGACGTGGAGTATCCTTCGCCTGAGCTTAGAGATATACTTCATCGTACGCTAGGGGTACCGTTGTTCCAGGAGCAGGCCATGAAGATTGCTATTGTTGCTGCTAAATTTACACCTTCCGAAGCCGATGATCTGCGCAGAAGTATGGCAACTTTTAAAGCCAAGGGCAAGGTTTCATACTTTCAGGATAAACTCATCAAAGGCATGACCGGCAATGGTTACACCCTGGAATATGCACAACGCGTATTCCGGCAACTCGAAGGTTTTGGAAGCTATGGATTTCCCGAGAGTCATGCTGTAAGCTTTGCGCTATTGGTATATGTATCCTCCTGGATAAAATGTTACTACCCTGATATATTTGCCTGTGCCCTGCTCAACAGCATGCCTATGGGGTTTTATCAGCCTGCTCAAATTGTGAGCGATGCCCGTAAACATGGCGTGGAAGTATTACCGGTCGATATAAATTATTCTGATTGGGACAATAAACTCGAAACAAAATCTGGTAAATATTGTGCGCTTCGCCTTGGCTTTCGTCAAGTAAAAGGTTTGCGCGAAGAAGATATGAAAGCATTGATGCAGGCACGAAACAACGGATATACTTCTATTCATGCATTGCGTGAAACCGGACTATCCGAAATTGTACTCGAAAAATTAGCGGATGCTGATGCATTCCGTTCTATCGGGAATGACAGGCGAAAAGCCTTGTGGAATGTGTCTACGCAAGACTATCAGCCGCGCGCATTGTTCTCTAACCAGGTGCAACAAGATATAGCAGAAGAAAATATAGCGCTTCCGGAAATGACACCTTCTGAGCATGTTGTGCATGATTATGCTACAACATCGCTATCGCTGAAAGCACATCCGGTAAGTTTTGTAAGACACTCGCTGGAACAACTACGCATTCGCACTGCATCTTCACTGGAGTCTGCCAAAGATGGAGACTACGTAAAAGTAGCAGGACTTGTACTTGTACGACAACGTCCTGGTACGGCCAGTGGTATATGTTTCATTACTATTGAAGATGAAACCGCCACGGCTAACCTGGTGGTGTTCAAAAAACTTTTTGATGAGTATAGAAAGGAAATCATCCAATCCAAATTACTCATGGTAGAAGGTAAGCTGCAACGTGAAGGCGAAGTGATACACGTAGTTGTAAAACGCTGCTATAATTTATCAAGACTGTTCAACAAATTAACGGCACCTGCGCAAACTGAACTATCGCTCGAGCCACGCTCACGGGCTGATGAAACTACCTCTCCGTTCTTTCCAGGTAAATCCCCTGAAAACAAAATGATACAAGGCAAAATATTTCCGGAAGGAAGAAACTTCAGGTAGCAAACCGCTATATATACCCTGCTTCCGGATTTAGTGTTATACAATCCTTGATTCCGAATACAGATCGTATGCAGCGACCAGTGACTCCCGGCCCACGGCTGTTCTGTACATTTCATATTGACCGATTTCGTCTCGCTGTTCTACATAAACCGGGCAATAGTTTGATTCGTACCCATCCCAAACAATCAGCAAATAATTATACCGTATCTTGCTTTGCCTGCCATTTTCTAACCAAAGATTAAAAACCTCTTCATCCAGAGATTTCGGAAAATCTGCACCATCAAACATAAAAAGATTATTTGGGAGAAAGTTAGGCAAAAGGTCAGCATTTGCCAATGAAACCATGATAACCTTACAATCATGTAACATCAGACTTAGGAAAAGCACTTTAATCCAACACGGCCTTTAGCCCTGCCGTTGTGCCGAACATAAAACTTGTAGTATTGGGGTTCTCAAGATATACTATATATTTTATCAGCTAACTTTATCTGCGTTTCGACTTACCATTTCTTTAATCCAGATCGGGGCAAAAGGTGAAGTACAACCTTTTGAGACAGGATAGTCGCGATAAATGCCCAGTGATTCACCTATATCAATAGCTCTCCTGCGATGTTTAGGGAAATGAATTCCAATCTGTGCCAAGGCTGAGTTCATAGTCCACTGTACTTCAAGAGGAGCAACAGCCATCTCCGACTCGATTCTGTCGAGAAGCTTTACAATATCAAGACCTTCGGGCTCACGCGCTACCCGACCACTGGTAAGGCTCCATCCTGCCCTGGCGGTCCACGGATTCTTTGAGTTCATCCACTTTTCCCGGACAGTTTCTTTTTGAGGATGATCCTTCAAAACATACGCATTGAACCATTCGGCCTCTTGCACAAATGCGATGGAGTTTACAAGTTCACCCAACTCCTGTACTGATAATTTCTTTGGCTGAATGATCAGCGTTGCAAGTAACCGAGCATCTATATTTTCAGTCTTCCACAGCTCCAAAGCCAGATCATGGTTTGACTTGATTTTGTTACCGAGCGTGCGAATGTCACCGAGCTTTACACCAAACTGATTTTTACCGGCACCATGTTTTACATTTTGTGCAAACATCTTTTCGTTTGCCATTGCCTTGAGTGACGCGAGCGTTTCTTTTAGTGTCATAGCAGATAATATAGTTGTTTATCATTCAAACGATATACCAATGAATAATAACTTCCTTTCAAAATTATAGGAATTACCGAGGACTACTCTCATACTTTAGTACCAACTTACAAAAAGGCATAAAAAAAACTGCCTGCCAGTATACCCGGCAGACAGTTACCAACGAAAACCAAATGTTATAATTTAGAAGCTATAGGTTAAGCTTAAGCGAAAATTGCGAGGTGCTTCTGTTTGCCAGCTATAGGTTGGTGACACTTGTCCGTCTCCACCGTTCCATGGTTGAGGACCATCGTACATCCAGTCTTCATACGAGCCGCTGTACAGATATTCATCGAGTACATTGAACACATTCAGAGTAATTTTGATTTTATCCTGCTGCCAGAATATACCGGCATCAAGCTTGAAATAATCTTGCAGATCTTTATCCGTTGAAGGTGCGGGTGTCCAATAGGTAGCGCGGTCCATTAATTTGGTAAAGCCACCGGATATACCAAGACCTTTTAATACACCACTTTCAATCTGATAGTTGAGCCAGGCGTTGATCGTATGCTTGGCAAAACCAGGCACGATCGATCCTTCCGTCGGAGACGTTACGCCCTCCGCTACTTTCGTTACACGTGAGTCAGTATAGGCATAGTTGGCTGTCATCGTGAGTCCGGGCAGGATCGTACCACGAAGATCAAACTCTATACCTTGTGCGCGCTTCTCACCGAGTTCAATACTCATGCCTGAATTTGGATTGCCAGGATCTGCTGTGATCTCGTTGTTCTTTAATATCCGGTAGAGTGAAAGCGTAGTATTCCATCCGCCTGTCCAATCTTTCTTTACTCCTATCTCCATGTTGTTACCCGTGATCGGTTGAACTTTCCGTCCACCTACAAGCGTACCACTCTGCGGAACAAATGCCTGATCGTATAGTGCATACAGGGAGATTTGCTCATTGATGGATGCACTCAAACCAACACGCGGTGTAACATGATCAGCTTTATCAGGCGCTCCACCGTAAGATGCTTGTTCGAGATGCGTATAGCGACCAGCCAATGTAAGTCTCAATTTGTTATCGAGGAAAACAAGTTCATCCTGTACATATACACTGGTATAGCGTTGTTCAAGTATACCTCCCGAGAGTTGAGCACGCTGTTCCAGCGGCATCGAGCGATCGAACTCCGGGTATCCGGTGACGGGTATGCCCAGGTATGGATTCTTCGGATCGAATGGTTGCTCCTTCGTGTCAAGATCAAAAGACTGTCCCCAGTCAGCGAGATATTTTTTATTGGCAATGTCCAAACCAGCCAATACACGATGACGAATGGAGCCTGTTGTTGCTTCACCATTCACGAAGAGTTGTCCCATTGTCATCGTACTCTTCGCATCCCAGATGCTGACACGGCGAACACACGTACCATCCTGATATATAGTGCTATCGTTGGGCCACATCGAAGCACCAACCTGATTATACATGAAACGTGCTACCTGTCCGGTAACTTTCCAGTTGTCGTTAAACGAATGCTGCAGGTTTATATATACACTGTGATCATTCATTACACTTCCCGGTATACCTGCGGGAAGCGATGTAAAGTCAACAGGAAGCGAAGCATATCCGTCTTTTGAGAATACATAGAATGAGCCCACGTTGCTCATATTCGCGCGTTGGTATATATACTCCAGCGTGAGCTTGGTTCTATCGTCCAGTTGGTAAGAGATTACTGGGGCTATAGCATATCGGTCGTTATACTCATTTGCACGATGAGAGTTTTTGTTTTGTGCAGAAAAATTGAGACGATACAAAAGTTTTCCGTCAGCAGTCATCTTTCCATCAAGGTCAAGCGTGGCTCTGAACAAACCATAGCTGCCCGCTGTAATGGAAGCTTCTCCTTTCGTAACTCCGGTAGGTTTCTTGGTTACAACGTTATACAATCCGGAAGGATCTCCGCTGGACAACATAAAGCCGGCCGGACCTTTCACAAATTCGATATGATCTACAAATGACATATCTTCCGTGAGCGGTCCCCAGTAGGAATTCACAATGTTAAAGCCATTGCGAAATGCCTGAAGTTGTGAACCGCGTGCACTGATATTGGTATACATATCACCCCAGTGTTCGGCACGCGTAACACCACTCACATTACGAATAAGGCCATCACTCATACTGATGATCTGTTGATCACGAAGTACATCACGTGTAACTACCTGTATATTTTGAGGTGTCTCCATCAGGTTGGATTGCAAGCGAAGGGTCAGTGAAGGCTTGTCAGCCTTGTAGCCTTCATACTTACCATATATCTCAATCTCCGTCAGTTGTTCAGAGGTTTCATTGAGTGTGATGGTGAGCGATGTGCTCTCATTAGCACGAACCTCCACAGGCTGTTCAATGGGATCGAAACTTATAAAGCTTGCCACCAGCATATATGAGCCGGGCGAAACACGTTTAATCTCAAATTTACCTTCTGCGTTTGTAGTTGTTCCTTTGTTTGTGCCTTTCAGCACCACGTTAACGTACGGTGCGGCACTGCCGTCCGCAGAGGTTATCGTTCCGTTAATGCTTCCGTGCTGTTGCTGTGCCAGCACTGTGATGTTTAGCAAGCAAAAGATGGACAGTAACACTGTACACGCCATGCCTGTAAAGGGGTAAAATCTTTTCATGCGATTTGGTCATAATTAATTATGCAAAACTACATTTGGATTTATGTGCATGACAATCGCTTTTGAAAGTGAAAAATATACCCTTTTGCAGGTATCTGTATTTATCAACAGAAGGTATAAATAACAACGGGAGTCATTTTTAATACATATATTTTTAATACATATAGACTATACTAACTGAGGACAATCAATGTGTCTAAACATTTATTATACTACACTCCGATTCTGTGAGTCATTCAATATTAAAAGTATATATCCTGAAGTATATAAATAAGAAAACCTCCAGAACATGTTCACTCAGGAGGTCTGTCTTATTAGAAATAAAATTTAGTTTTACAGATCAAGTCTCAACGTGGCGCAACGCCAGATGTGTTCGTAAGCAACGTTAAAATGACTACCGGTTTCTCTGGAAGTATAAAATCCTTCGAGAGCATAGGTACCTTTCCAAAGCGGTTCGATTTCCAGTACACCGTTTTTATCTGTCTTGAAATTCTTGCTCCAGCCGGCAGGCCCAAAAACAGTAATTGTGATATCAGCGGCAGGTTGTCCTTTGTAATACGCTTTAACAATTCCAGATTTACCCTTGCTATTTTTTACAGGCTCAAGATATAGCTCGTTACCAGGCACACTCTGTGCCACTTCCTTTGATTTACCAACAGTAACGGCTGCACTCGCATTGAACTGATAGATATAGCCACCATCAACTTCTTTCGCATTGTGACTGGTTGTGAGTATATATACACCTTCCTGATTGGGTATGAACGTTGCCATATAGTGGTCTCCTGCTTCGGAATAGCTAAGCTGTACTTTCTTACCATCGGGCGCTACCAACCAAAGAAGAAATGTATTCACATCCGAATACCATTTATTGGTCTTCTCGAATTCATTTTCAGCATACTCTCCATAGAATATCTTTACAGCATGAGACTTTCCAAGCGCGCCCTGAGGTTCTGCTTCAATCCATAAAGCATGCGCAAAACTTGTTGAATTAAAAGCAAGCATCAGCAGTGTCGCAAGAATGAGATATCGGTAGAGCTTCATAAATGAAATCTTTGTTATTGGGTTATTAGACTTTTATAAAACACCAAATATGAAGCAGTATGCAAGTCGAATCAATTAATTCGTACATGAGTTTCAAAAAATACCCGGATGAGGTTATTACCATCACCATTAAAGGGGATTTCTTCTTGGTTAAGAATACCGCGTGTGTACTAGCCGATTACAAAGATCGATGTAGTGATCAGGACACTATATTCCACACTGCTGTATATCTTATTGAATGCCCTACAAAAAGAAGACCTCCTGAATGTGTACTCAGGAGGTCTGTATTCTGCATCAGCTAATTTAATAAATTATTTATCTGTTACGATCAGTTTCCGAACAAAGCCTGAGTCACCAAACTTCAGAACATATACACCTGATGTCAGATTGTCAACAGATACTTCACCAGTAGCATAACCGGTATCATCTACAGACAACGTAACTTGCAATTGCAATTTCCCTAACTGATCAAAGAATGCTACCTGCATTTCTGTTGTACTGGTTACACCTTCCATTTCGATTTTTATAGTGTTACCCGCTGTAGGGTTAGGGTAAACATTCAGGCGCGGTGCATCTTCACTTTCGTACTGTACCATCACAACATCGGAGTAAACAACATTACCATCGAAGTCAACCTGCTTCAATCTGTAATATGTTTTTCCTACCGCTAGCTTCTCGTCAATATATATATACTGCTGAACATCATTCGTAGTACCATGGCCATCAACCTGTCCTATCGCGGTAAATTTCCGTCCGTCTCGTGATTTCTCAATGTCGAAGTAATCATTATTAAATTCATTAGCGGTCTTCCATTTCAATTCTACGCCACGCGTGATTAGTCTTGCAGTGAAAGAGAGTAACTCTACTGGCAAAGGACTGTTCACATCCGTAGAAGCAAGTGTCTGAGGACTAAAGTTAGTCATGTTGGTTACCGTTACAGATCCCGCAATGTTTGTTCCGGACTGCGAGAATGTACCGCCAGAGGTTGGAGGCAAGTCCCACTGCGTTCCATTCCATCGCGCTACACGTAAGCTGGTAACATCACCAATATTTGGAGGTATATAACTTCCTGTATTGTATGTAAGCGTAAGGTCTGCAGATGTTGAACCAGTTCTGGATATCATCCAGTACTCAAAGGCACTAACTTTATTGATATTGGTTGTGTTCATGGTGGTGTTCGAGTAACCATCCAGTGACGAGCTGTGATCAAAATATTCAAAGCTCCAGGAATCTGTAGAACTTGTGTTGGCAATAGTTGCCGGTCTATATTTCGATGAAGGAACACTTCCCAACGGAGCAACAAAAGCTCCTGCCGCTGAGATTGTTTTAGTCATCGGTCCGTCAACAAAGCTGTTAGCTGATCCTCCGGTTACATTCGCTGTTCCAACTGCCAGGACGTTGTTAGAAGAAGTAATAACATTACCAGCAATTAATGCCAGTGAATTAGTTATAGAGGTGGTACCCGTTCCAGTAAGGGTAACATTATTTGCTCCTTTATCGATGACTAAATCATAGAACGAGTTTGTACCTGTTACGGATTGATTGTTGTTACCATCAAAGGTAACGGAACCTGTACCTTCAGTAAAGGTACCATCGTTAGACCAGTTACCGGCAATCGCTATATCTGCATTGTTCGCGTCATTGCTGAGGGTAGTACCAGCTGCTATTGTCAAATTACCGTTCACAACAATATCAGATGCTGTCATGGTAACTGTACCTGTTGAACCTGCATATATACTTATGTTATTATATGTGGTTCTGTTGTTCATAGTCATTGGAGCAATATATTCGATGGTACCTCCACCTGATGATACAAAGGCTGTATAATTACCCGCAGGCAAAGTATTGGTACCTGTTCTCATAGTACCTGTTCCACTAATTATACCCAGGTTATGTCCAGTTCTTGTACCTACATATAGTAATCCATTGATCGTTGTTTTATAGGCGCGTCTGCCGTTTGAATTGGTATTTATGCGTGCTCCGCTCAGTACAACAACCGGCACTCCGTTAGGCACAAAAGCAGATGCGGCCCCCATCCCTGTTGGGTCAGCTGTCCAACTGACTGCTGATGTCCAGTTACCTCCTGTACCCGGGTTTGCAACCGATGCTGTCACCAACCGACTGTATAATGGAAGTATTGGATTAGGTAATGTATTTACTGTACCTACCGAATAATCATAGTAATTACCAGCTGAAGGTAAATTGGTAGTAGGCGTTGAAATAAAAGTCATATGTGTAGCATCAGCACTACCTCCATGTCCACTTGTTGTCCAGCCCAGAGGATCTGCATTTCCATCCAGATACCCGGCAACTAAAGCGCCTCCCGATCCTGCCATGAGCGAAGATGGATAGGAGTATGTATGGTCACCACTTGCTGTAGCATTGAGTGTGCTTCCACGCGATACAATCCAATAGTATCTTAAGATTTGTTCAGTGCTATTTTGATTGTATGTAGGGTGAGCACTATTAACAGGCGCTACTGATAGTGTTCCTGCACCGGTTACATTCAGTGAATAAGAAACAGGCGTATAGTTAGTAGAAGATCCTATCTCATACACGAAAGTCTGTCCAGCTCCCACACCCCAATTTTTTACTACTCCCAAATCGCCAGATACACCGTTCGTTCTTATATAGCCGATGGATGATGCGTTCGCTACTGATGCATCTACATCAAAAGTAAGTTGATATGATCCTATATTGAAATAGCGTGTGTTAGAAGAAGGAAAAGTAAGCACGCCTTTTATAGTAGCATTACCATTAACTATAATGGATTTTAAAGCTGCCGTTCCTCCTAAAGTAATATTCGTAAACGAGCCGTTAGAGCTGTTAATAGTATTACTCAGAGAAGTTGTAGAGTAAATCAGAATAGACCCCGCTCCGACTTGTGAACTGTTGTTGGTAACACTTGTCCGCACGTCTAATGCCAATGGACCTACATCGAGAATACCGGAAAGAATGTATAAATTCTGTAAGATTGGTGACGTACCTGACAGAGTCAATGTAGTACCTGTTGTCTTGTTTACCGTAAAATTATAAAACGAACTGCTGGATGATAACTGTGCTGCCTGTGCCACTGTTCCGTTGAACGTGGTGTTATTAGTTCCCCCGGTATAAGTTCCACTACAAATCAGATTTCCTGCAATAGAAACATCCAATGAGTTTGTAATTAAAACAGAAGGCGTTGGTATCGTTAACGTTCCTCCTATAACTAGGGGATTTGAATACATGCGTACAGTTTGCGCATTGCTGCCTCCGCCATTTTGAACAGTTAAGTTACCAATAGAAGGAGCAATATTTATCCTGAAATTACTTTGCGTTGTAGCGGTAGGCAAACCAACCGTAATTGTACTGGTTGAAGCCACATTACTGCTAAGCGGATTGATAAAGACATCTGCATACCCGGTACCTCCGGTTTGACGCTGAACATTAAGTACGCTAGTGCCGGTCATTGTAAAACTACTTCCCGTGTTAGCATCAATTTCAAATACACCGCGTGTGTTATTTGAATTGCGTCCGCCAACCGTTACAGTTCCTCCGGTTTGGTTGTATACCAGTGCTCCTGTAATCGTAGTTGTCGATCTTCTGATTGATCCGTTTACATTTAATATACCATTATCTGCGACCTGGATGGTCGGTGTTCCTGCCGAAGCATATTCAATGTCATTACCGCTTGTTCCGCCCGCTATATTTACTGTTCCTGTTCCGGTTACAGCAAGTGTTCCGGTTAACAGCAAATCAGCGGCATCACTTGCATTGGTTAATATGTTAACAGTACCCGCACCAACTTGCAGTTTGGCTGTAGCCGGTATTGTAAATGTAGTTGCCGTTGAAACCAATGTATAGGTTTGTGCATTATTAAAATATGCTGTTCCATTCGTTAATGTAAGCCATCCTGAGTTCGCTGCAGTCACTGTACCACCAACATCAATTGTGAGTGTTGGTGTTTGTGATGTACCCTTGTTAACGATGAGTGTTGCAAGTGTCGTTCCTCCAGCACCAGTTCCGGTAAATGATGTGTTATTACTTCCTGTAAAGGTAAGAGCAACTGTTCCTGTGTTGTTATAGTTGACTGTACCATTATTGGTAAAGTTACCAACTACAGAAAGTGTATGCGTTCCGCTGGTAGTGTTAAAGGTTCCGCTGTTTGAGACATTCCCTCCAACTGTCAATGCATTGTTACCTGCGTTGGTAAGCGTAAATGTACCGGAAGATATATTGAAATCTTTAGTAATTACATTCGAATAGGCTCCCGAGTTTGTTACTATACCTGTACCGGTTTGTTGAACCCAGTTATTATATATAGTCAGACCAGTCTTAGGCAAATATATTGTATAAGCCGATCCGGGATTTATAATCAAATCATAGTAAGAAGTTAAATTCAGGGATTGAGGTGCCGGACCAACCGATGGAATTTCATATCCCATATTAGCAGCATTCAAAGTGTAAACTCTGCTACCGGCTCCTCCGAATAACGAACCATTGAAAGTAATTGTATTTCCCGATACATAATCTCTGCCAGGTTGCGTAACCGTAACGGATGTAATCGTATTGGCTGCACTGACCACAACGGTAAATCGTGCTCCTGTTCCGGAACCATTCGTTGCACTGGCCGTAACGTTGGTATAAGTACCAGTTGTCATTCCGGATAGTGTTCCTGAAGTGGCCGTCAATGTACCTGGTCTTAAAGAGCCATTGTTGGTAAATGCATACCATTCAACAGTTCCCCCGGAAGAGCCTATAAAATTAGTAAAGTCTCCGGCAGGGAAGTTAGGCGATCCTATTCTTAAAGTACCTCGGCCGGAAATCACTCCACCACTACCGGCTCCAAAGTTAAGTCCTGTTTTATCGCTACAGTCTAATGTTGAACCTGTATTGATTACTAATGATCCTGAACCAAGACCATGGTTGTCCATCGTAATGGTATGATTGACAGCAGCTCCATCACCAATAATAACCGGACAACTTGAACATGGAGCTGTAGTAGCATCTACTCCTATATGTGTAGCACTGTGCGTCCATGTACTCAGACTGCTCCAAGATCCGTTCGCTTTGCTATAGTACGTTTTGATAACATCAAATGCAACAGCATTACCGCAGGTATATTCACCATCCAGGCGATCACCAGAAATCGTCCATCCGCTGCCTGTATTAAAAGTAGGAATTGGAGGAGTCGTTGTCGCATTGAAAGTAGTTGTGTTGTTATAGCCCCAGGTGTTTGAAGTTCTGTCGAAACGTGCAACTCTGTAATTAGCCGTAGGATTATTTTCTACGGCAGTGCTATAATCATAACTTAAATGTGTAACCGCTGTTATACCTGAATATCCTGAACTCGTAACATTCCAATAGTATTGTACGCTTTGACCTGTTGTTGCTACGTTAGGATGCTCGCTGTTCACAGGTTTCACCGTTATCGTTCCGTGCGTTGATGCCGTAACATTGATCGTGTTGGGAGTGTACAACGTACCCGTACCAACCGGGAATAACAAATTACCGGCTATACCTTGACGCGTAAGACCTCCTGCATTGTGTAAACCACTGGTCAATATTCGCTTCGTATTATTAAATACTACACTCGTTCCCGCATCACTATATATATTCCCTAAAACAGTAAGGGCGTAAGAAGCAATATTCAAAGTGGTGTTTGTATTCAGCAATCGTAACGTTCCTGTTACCGTCTGAGCACCTGCAGTAGCTACAGTAGCATTTGCACTGATCGTCAAATTTCCGAATGTGCCATTTGTACCACCGATTGTATTTGTTCCCGTATAGGTAATGCTACCAGTACCAGTTGATGTATGTACAGCATTGTTAGTAAGACTGGTCGTTACGGTTACAGTTGTACCACCATCGGCAAGTGTTCCTGATGTTAAGGTTAACGCATTCAATGTAGCAGGAAGAACGGGACTTGTCGTACCTGCAAGCGTCAACACGGTACCTGTTGTTTTATTCACAACCATGGTAGTGTTAGCCAATGTTGAAATAGTTCCGTTGTTGGTTAACAGCTGAGCGCCTGTACCGTTGAATGTAATGATGCTGGTACCCGGAGTAAAGGTAGCACCATTGCTCACGGTAAAATTTCCACCGATCGTAACATTCTTGCTGTTACCATTCAGCGTTGGTGTGTTAGCGCCATCTATATATATACTTCCCAACACCGTAAGCGCACTATTCAACACTGCGGTTCTGTTGTCGGTAGTTCCTTCTCTGTATATATTGATATTACCAAGCGGTGCTGTTGAATAGATCGTAAAGTTATTGGAACCACTCAACGGACTTGGACTCGTGCTGGGAGCAGTTGGCGATGTATTTCGTGGAATGTATACATTTATAGTACCGCCAGTCACACTATAATTAGCAGATGTACTTTGTATGTCCAATCCGCCTGCTAATGCACCTGAACCGCTAGCTCCGCTCGTAGGAGAACCAATGTTAATGGTACCTCCCGACATCTGGAAAGATGAGTTTGTGTTTCCTAAAGAGAAACGTGCAAATTCATCCGTATACCCTCCTATACCATCGTCAGGTCCTGCTGTTGCCGGTGTACCGTTGTAACCTGTTGTTCCTACATACACATTACCACCTGTTTGCTGATAGGTAAATATACCTGTTCCGGTTGCAATTGGTCTGTATTGCCAGATCTTAACAACAGTGTTAGTTCCTTCTATAATTACACTACCACCTGCAGCAGAACCAATACCTCTGGAGAAACCTCCATCGAACGTACTACCGTTGGATACTCTGAATAATCCGTTAGCTAATAAGCGCTGGTCTTCGTTGGTTCCAGAAATATTGGTAGTGAGTGTAACGCTCACGTTCGGACTGTTCAACCACAAAGCAGCCGTTTGAGGAATAGCGAAAAGATCGGATCCTATACCTGCTGTACCGTTCTCAATCAACGTAGGAATTGTTAATGTACCGGTAAGCTGAAGTGTACCATTGACAAGTGAGAGCGCACAGTTTGAATAACTGGTTGAACTTGAACCAGTGCTGAATCGGTTAGCGGGTCCAAACAATTTCAGGTTAGATGCTGCCGATGAGTTGATCGTTAATATAGCTTGCTGTCCAGTCCCTTTGTCCACAATCAGGCGATAGAAATTTGTCTGGTTGTTACAAGTAACGGTTTGATCACCCGCACCACTGAACGTAACGTTAACAGCGTTTCCTCGTAAGGCTGCGTTTAATACTGTTGATGAAGTATATGCGCTTGTAAACGGTGCCTGCGTTGGATCAAAGAA
The DNA here is from genome assembly GCF_042676245.1 of Ohtaekwangia kribbensis. Classification (NCBI taxonomy): domain Bacteria; kingdom Pseudomonadati; phylum Bacteroidota; class Cytophagia; order Cytophagales; family Fulvivirgaceae; genus Ohtaekwangia; species Ohtaekwangia kribbensis. The sequence goes on along the minus strand of NZ_JBHTKA010000007.1, from coordinate 1,154,102 downwards.
TTGTATAATACCGTTGTTAATAATATTCCCATACATAGTAAGACTGTGCGGTGAAGCTGATGCAGAGTTACCAGTACCAGCAGTAATTCTTCCTCCGCTGGCTACAGTCAAATTACCATTAAGTGTAATGGTTCGCTGAGTATTCGAGTTGTTGTTGATTTGCCATGTAACAGTACCTGCACCGGTTGTTGACAAATCGAAAGTACTGTTCACAGTAAGATCACTTACTTGCACATAGGTTATCCCTGCTCCTGTGCTGTTCGTCATCTTCAATTTATTATACGTTGTGAGCGTAGTCGGCAGGTTTCCACCTATATCATAATATTCAATAGTACCGCCTACAGTAGATACGAAGTCAGTATAAGTACCTGTAGGTAAATTGACACCTTTTATTCTAAGCAAACCAGCACCTGTAATAGTACCTAAATTGTGTCCTGTTGTTATAGACATATCCAGGATACCGCCACCTTGAATTGTTGTTGTTGACAAAGTCTGGTTTGAGACATTCACAGTTACCGTAAAGCCGTTCAGAATAACAATCTCTTCATAAGCACCCGGATAAACGTTGGCCGGGTTGTCGAATGTAGAACCAGAAGGATCAAGCGTCCATGTATTGAAGTCATTGTAGTCACCTGTTTGATAAGAATACCAGGTATTACAGGATACAACTGCTGCCAAAGTTGAAGGTGTACACGTATTATCCGTAATGACAGATATATTTCCGTTTTGTCCCTGCAATCCGGCAGTAACTGTAATTGAAGTTGTATTTTGTCCTGAAGTAATTGTCCAGCCTGTAGGCACTGTCCACGTATAGCTGCTCGCACCACTTACTGCCGCAATGCTATAGGTTAATCCTGTAATTGATGGACATGTAGAAGTTATACCGGTTATAGCACCAGGCGTAGATGAGCCTGCATTAACAGTAAATGTAGGTGAAGTTGTATTGTAGTTATTACCATTCGTCACAACAACATTTCCGGTAGACACACCGCTTGCGGGCACCGTTGCCGTGATTGATGTAGCGCTGTTCACTACAAAGGGAACTGAAACACCGTTGAAAGTTACTGTAGAAGCACCTGTAAAATTGGTACCCGTAATATTCACATTTGCACTGGCACCATCACACATTTTGTTAGGTGAAATTGCTGTTACTGTTGGAGGCGTAACCCAAGTTATAATCACGCGTCCTGCTGCTCCGTTTCCTCCGTTTCTATCCGTGCCGTTATTCACAAACGCACCGCCACCGCCTCCGCCAGGAGCAGTTCCTGCATTTCCTGCACCACCTGTATTTCGTTGTGGTCCGCCAGCTCCACCAGAGTTTCCTCCGGCTCCGCCTGCTGCGCCTATAAGTGCTGTTCCATTGGCTCCATTACCACCTGCTGCCAATATATCTCCTATGCTGGAAGCAGTAGAACCTGCACCACCTGCAGCTCCAAGTGCACCATTCGGTGCGGCTCCGCCAGCTCCACCTTGCGCGAAAATTGTTCCCGCTGTATTAAACCATGATGGATTGCCGGCTACACCTGCAGCTGCTGTACCTGTGCGGGTTGCCCCAACGGTAACAGTATAAGTTGTTAGTGGAGTAACTGTTAACACTGAACTCGCATAGGAACCACCGGCACCTCCTCCTCCTCCGAGGACCGTGCTTGCAGTGCTACCACCACCAGATCCACCGCCACCCCAACATTGAACGGTCACCTCAGTCACACCAGCGGGTGCAGACCATGTTGTCGTAGTATTGTGTGTTACCGTGGACAGAGATTGTGAAAAACTCGGTGTACAAAGCAATGCGCCTAAAGCGATACTTAATGCCAAGCCAAGTGTTGTTTTCATAGATATAAATCAATAACAAGTTGTAGTGTGGGGGGACATAAAAGTAGAAGAATTGAACGTAACACTAATGACGGTAATTGAACAACGATACTAATCGCTCGGTTTTAGATGTAATTTTTAGACTGCCTTCAGGATGGCTTGAAAGGATTTTAGCGCACTTTGCCTCCGATTTCTGCGCTTTTATCTGCGAAAGCTTTCTGAACAGGCCCTAAACGCGGTTTGAACATTTAAACCTGTTTTCCAAATTTGATCAATAATGTCAATGTGGGAGCTGCTTTTGTCGCGGCATTTCGGGTGATTGACGCTTAGATTTGTTCAGCATCTAGACATTTTCCGGAGAAAAGTGTGCAATAAATGGTGCAACATTACATGAGCAATTTCCTAACATGAATAGAATCCCGTCTTTTGGCCGTGCAATGCACGTTCACCAATATTTTCATCACTTTGGCGAACATTGACCTCCTTTAAAAGAGCGATAAAAGGGGTGTGATTCCGTCCCATCTTCCGCGCTATTTTCCGCAAAATTACGTTTCAACACGGAAATTTTTAGAGTTGCGACAATAACAAGATAACCGAAAAATTGGTAATTCTTCATAAGACGGAAAATGCCGCGCGCCAACGATGAGAAACATTTCTGTCGGGGTTTAATCCAGAGCAATAAAATAAAGCCAAACACAAAAAACGGATTACACCTTGACGAAATGAGTGCAATCAATGAAAAAAGCAGACATCGCTTCAACAAGAACATTGCGCTACTGTTTCATCAACGTTGCAACAACAGGCACTGAGCAATCGTCCTAAAGTATTTTCATTGCACGTGCTGTAACAGAAAGGGGTATATATTTCAGCTTCGCGAATTCCGAATCAACCGAATGTAGCAGGCTTCTATCTGCTCGCCCTTTTATCCTTGCGTATATAATAGCACGCTCTTATATTTAAGCCTTATGACCTATACCATCGATACAAACAAAGTAGTAAGTGAGATTTTTAATGACGAAGCTGTCATTGTGAATTTGGCGAGTGGAGCGTACTATAGCTTTAAAGGATCAGCAATTACAATCTGGCAATTATTAGGCGCAGGCTATAGTGTTGAGGAAATCATTGGACAGTTTAAAGAGACAGAGTCTATCAACAAATTTATAGCGTTCCTGACGCAGGAGAATTTGATTGCACCATCTGATGCAATCGTGAAAGAAACTATACCATTCGATCAGCAATTCATGCTTCCCGAGTATAAAAAATATGACGATATGAAGGATCTTTTACTCCTGGATCCTATTCACGAAGTTGATCAAACCGGCTGGCCTCATAAGAAAGCTGAATGAAAGCTTCAGACCCGGAAATTTTCTTCAATACACTTAAGGCATTATATACAAACTCCGTTGCGCAAAACCCCTCAACCGTTCATGTGCAACTGGCTGAAAAAATATTGACTATAAATTTTTCCAGGCCGGAGTTAAAAGTATATATGCTCGGTTCGCTATCGCATATACGGGTGAATAACGTTTCTTCGTCTGACATTACTATATATTGCTTTGATAGTCCCCTCCTCACATCGTTTCCCTGGCAAGGGCAACAATATGGTGTGCACGGTACCATAGAAGGCTTTAATACTGCACGCTTCCAAACCGCATACCAGCATGGTTCCGGAGCCGTAATGATGTATGATCGCGAAACAAAAGAAGGTATATATTGGATAAGAGACTTTACCGATATTCCGTATTGGGAACGTAGCTTTCCTTTCCGATCTATTTTGCATTGGTGGTCGCGCGATACATCTTACATTTTGTTACATGCAGCAGGTATTGGACAACACCATAGCGCTGCACTTCTCTCCGGGAAAAGTGGTTCAGGCAAGTCCAGTACTACCTTGTCTTGCCTGTTGAGAGATGACCTGCTCATTGCAGGTGATGACTATGTGCTGGTAGATACAGCGACATGTACCCTATATTCACTATACAACTGCGCGAAAGTTGAATGGGACAATTTAGAAAGACTGGATTTTCTAAAGCCACTGGTAAATACAACTATTAAAGAAGCCGAGAAAGCCATGATTTTTATGCATGAAGCTTGTGCAGAAAAAATTATGCAACGCAGCAAGCTTGAGTATGCATTCATTCCCATGGTATGCAAAGCAAATAAGACTTCCATTGTAAAATGTACTGAAGCTGAAGTTCTGAAAAGCATCGCTCCTACTACAATGTTTCAATTACCTTTCGGACAAAATGAAACATTTCAAAAATGTATTACATTAACAAAGAAACTCAGGCCCTATAGAATTGAGCTTGGTACAGATGCCAATGAAATAGCGGCAGCGATCTCGGAGTTTCTGATCGATAAAAATTAATGTCATGTTGCTATCAGTGATTATGCCTGTATACAACGGTGCTGCCTATATAAAGGAAGCTATTGAAAGCATCCTGGCGCAACAGGACATAACCATCGCGCTCGAAATTATTGTCGTTGATGATGGCTCTACGGATTCTACTGCCGATATTATTCATGCATTGAATAGTCCTGTCGTTCGGTATATTCACCAATCAAACAGTGGACCTTCAAAAGCAAGAAACACCGGCATACTTCAGGCACAAGGCAAGTTGATTGCATTTCTGGATGCAGATGATTGCTGGCCTGCCGATAAACTAAAACGCCAACTGTCATTCCTCAGGGAGAATCAAAACGTTGATGTAGTGGGCGGTTTGATTGATTATTTTTATATGCCCGGTTCAGAATATAGAAAGGAACAGATAAAAATAGATAGCCCTGTTTTTAATGTCCAACTCGGTGGACTCATCGTTCGCAAGAACGTGTTTGATCGCGTGGGATATTTTAACGAACAGCTTCGTTTTTCCGAAGATCAGGATTGGGTGCTTCGCGTAAAGGAATCAAATGTTAAGATGACCATTCTGAATGATATTGTTCTTTTCTATCGGATTCATCCGGGGAATATAACCATTCACAAGACACTGAAAGATTTAGGGGTATTGCGGGCATTGAAATTGTCATTAGACAGAAGAAGACAAATGTCTACAGATCCTTTGAAACCAGGTAACGATGAAAGCAAAGATTAGTGTGATTGTTCCTGCCTATAACGCAGGTAAATATATAGGAGAAGCCCTACAGAGTATTCTGGATCAAACTATACCTGTGGATGAAATCATTGTTATAGACGATGGCTCTACAGACAATACCAGAGAAGTAGTTTCTAATTTTCCGGTCCGATATTTTTATCAGACCAATAAGGGAACAGCGGCTGCGTTGAATGCAGGAATAGAACAATCGTCCGGAGAATACCTGGCGTTTCTCGATGCCGATGATCTATGGATGTCTCAACGACTACATCTGCAACTGCAGGCCTTCGAAAAAGATACCGCCTTGGATATGGTGTTTGGCCTGATGCAACAATTCATTAGTCCAGAATTACCGGAAGAAGAGCAGCGTAAAATAGAAGTAAACACGGCAGAAGTAATGGTAGGCATACATAAATCTGCATGGTTAATAAAACGCGAGACCTTGATGCGTGTTGGACTTTTTGCCGGAGGATTTTTACTCGAAGAGTTTACCGATTGGTACGCGCGCTCAAAGGAGAAGAAACTTCATGAGGCCGTTATTCAACACGTGGTTGCCAAAAGAAGAATACATCAGTCCAATACATCTCGTGTTCAAAAGAATATAAAACAAGATTATCCCCGCATCCTGAAAGCTGCGCTGGATAGAAGACGACAGCAAGAGTAATGAAGATTTTAAATTCCATTCGTGTCTTGATCGCTTCCTTCCATCAGAAAATATGGATCGTTGTCATCTTTGCTGTTCTCTTATCAGCGCTTCTTATACCGGTAAGTTTTTTAGTGAAAGTAATTTTTGATCAGGCTATCCCCAATAACGATGTCAATTTGTTGCTGAAGTTAACCGTAGCACTGATCGCACTGATGACATGCAATGGTATTCTCTCGATATATACACGGGCTACAATATTGCGCTATACGAAAGACGCAGTGTCTAATATACGCAACGCTTTGTCTGAAAAATTACTCCGACTGTCTCATGCCTCCTATCAACAGGCTGACATATCCCGAATCCACAAGATTCTTGTTTATGACACCGAGAAGCTTGACAATTTTGCCAACGCTATATTTTCAGTCATGATACCTTCTGCCTGTATAAGCCTTTGCCTGGTGATTATACTGATAATCCTCAATTTACAAATGAGTCTGTTGCTCCTCGCAATTACTCCACTCATTATACTGATTACCGAATTCCTGAGAAGAGCCAGCAAAAAAAGCTTAAGCCAATTTCAAGCATCTTTTGAAAGTTTTCATAAGAAATCCCTTTTTCTTCTTGAGTTCAACAAACTGATCAAAGTCTCATCTACACAACAAAAAGAAGCTGAGCATCATAAAAGTATTGTCCGTGAATTGAACAATTCAAGTCTCCGAATGGCCATTGGCTTCATCAAGATGTCCAATTACCAGGAAGTAGTGTTCTCCGTCAGCAGCATTATACTCCTGGCATGGGGCAGTTATACTGTTATGCAAGGCAGCATGACTATCGGAACGTTGATGTCATTCTATTTTTGCCTCTTCTTGCTGAAACGATATTTGAATACAATTGGCAGTGCACTCCCCTCTGTTATAGAAGGAACTGATTCATGGCAGCAATGCACCCGGTTGTTATCCGAACAGCATGATGAGACCTATACCGGCACAATACAACATGTGTTCGATGGTAAAATTGAATGCAGAGACATTACGTTCTCTTTCGGTGAACTACCCTTGTTTAAAAACTTCAACCTCTCCTTACGTCCCGGTGAGACAACGCTGGTGATCGGCCCCAACGGCTCTGGTAAAAGTACATTGGTAAATCTTATACTGGGCCTATATCAACCGCATGAAGGCACTGTATACGCAAGTGATATGGCCTACACCCAATGGGATATTCAATACCTGCGAAGCAAGATAGCCGTGGTGTTACAGGAAGACACTACATTTCAAGGCACTATACTGGAGAATATAACGTACGGAATTCCCAACGCAGGTCCTGGCGCTGTGCAAGAGGCTGTTCAGTATTCAGGTTTACACGAATTTATCGAGTCTCTGCCTGAAGGACTTCACACGGTTATCGGAGAAAAGGGAGCAAGCCTCTCTGGTGGCCAACGGCAGAAGATTGCTATAGCAAGATGCTTTCTTGCCAAAGCATCGCTTATAATTTTAGATGAACCCACAAACCACCTGGATGAATCTACCGTAGAACTCATAGCAAGCTCATTAAAAAAACAAAAGCATACGCCTTCGGTTCTCATCATCACACACACCGAGCGATTGCGTTCACGCTCAGATCAAGTTATCGAATTAAAAACAGCTTACGCCTGATGCACACCTTACCAAAAAATTTTTACAACCCATTGCCTACTGCGCATCAAACGCTCTTGTTGAAAGCATGCCTTTTGGACAATGGTCAGGCTGTTCAATACTGGGAGAAATGGATGTTGGTAAAGGGCTTCCGTGATCTGACCAGCCAGCCATCAAACGGTATACTTCCCCAGGTTTACGATCGTCTTGATTTCGCCTCTCAGCGTTTACTTGCGTTGCTATATAAAAAGATGTCTGCGGCAGGCGTTAATCATCCGTTGGTCACCGCGCTGAAAGGATACTACCGCTATATATGGGTGCGAAACCAGTTGTTGAAAGATGAACTTAAAAACATCGCTGAGACATTCAACGCGCAAGGTATAAAACACATTGTTATCAAAGGTTTCCCCATGACCGAAGTATACTATAAAGACCTGGGCGTTCGATCAGTATTGGATCTCGATATTATGATCCACCATGATTCCTGGCATCAGGCTCTGAAAATCTTATCCGAAAACAGATGGGTAAGCAAGGAAGCACAGTATACTCCGGAGGCCGTGACGCATAGTCTGCACCACGCAACACACCTTGTTAAAGATCAGTTTGAAATCGACCTTCATATCCGTTTTCATGATTTTCCGCTTACCGAAAATACGGTGGAGAGTTTCTGGAAAGAAGCGATTACTTACAAACCAGGACATAAAATGCTACGCCCGGAACATCAGTTTATCAGTGCCCTTATTCATGGTTATGATCTTGGTGGTGATACTATACTTCGTGCAATTGTCGATACAACCTATATCATTCAGAATACACCCGGGTTTGACTGGAAACTGGTTCTCGAAGTCATACAACAAAATAACCTGCACATTCCCGCGAAGGTGCTCCTGGAATATCTGAACAACGAAGGAATCTGTCCCATACCGGAATATGCTCTGGCAGCATTGCAGAATTATTCTCTCACCAATAAAGAAGCCCGGTATTTCAACCTGCTTACTACACCTGATGTTGGCAACGGGTATAAACTTCTTAAGCTACGGCTATTACAACTCGGCTTGGTAAAAGTATCAATCTTTGAAAAAGTGAAAATTCTGATCAATACCTATAAATACCAATGGGGCGCATCATCGTTATTCACATTAGCATATCGCACAACCCTTGTAATGATTGACAAATTCAAGTCTCCGGAAAAGTCTGTGGTGACAAGAAAATTTTAGAGACAGTCCAATGTAAAATCACATATCACACTATATGAGCGCGTAACATCATTTGCGCCCTTCCTTTGCTTCGATCACGGATACTTGTGTGGATATATCTATATCGCCCACTTGAAATATAAATTTACCAATTCCCAGCGCCCACATAACCAGGGTAACTATAAGTACTTTCTTCATTTCTAATTTCCTGTTCAGTGCCGGTAATAAAAATGTAAGAAGAAGCGAATTCCACATAATTGAAAATATGAGCATACCAATCATGGCATTGGTTATGCCTCTTATTACTACCGATTCTGCCGGGTCATTCTCATTCACATAAATCTGAATGACTTGCGATTGATTCAGCACATTATACAATTCCCCGTAGTGTTCTATATTATTCATTCCGGAGTTAAATGAAACCGAACTTCCCATAAACGTTTGTGAGCTAACGCTATATTTATACTTCATCTCAACCTTGTAGGATGTCGACTCTGAATCACTACTGGAAACCATCTCCACCGAAAGGACTTTTGCATGCACAGGTGTCCAATTCCTTGCCTGAGCGACTTTGCCAAATTGATATAAAGCCAATCCGAATGTGCCGATACCAATTAAAACAAATGGTGTTATAAACAAAACCAGGCAGCCCATTGACTTTATACTTTTCTTCTGACCCGTTGGCTCCGACTCTTTAAGCACCTCCTTAAAACTATTTATATCAGCACTATATATCTCTTGCTGCTCCTGAAAAGTAAGATGTGTATCGGGCGCAATTATATTTTGCAGAAATAATTTGAGCGCCTGTTTTTGTTCCGCGTTCTTCAGATAGAAATTTAATTCATACTTCCTGTTATGAGCGTGGAAGGTAAGTCTATTTTCAGTTCCGTTATAGTGACCAGACTCGTCTTCACCAGGCTTTACTTCGCCATCAAAACCCCGAACCTGTAATTGAGTACCTCGCATCGCTGTCCAAAGAAATTCTTTCTGTCCGGTACTGCTGATGATCTTTACGCCGCTCAGGGTAAATTCAACAAAGAAATCTTTTTGAACCCAGTTCCTGTGATTGAACTTCTCCTTACTCACCAAATTAAAAATGAACAACAATACAAATGCGGCCGGAAGACTTAGCAGCAGCCTTTTGTTCTCAGAAAAAATCCCGATAGCAAAGGGTACAAACATCAGGGCTATAATGATTGCTCCAATCGTTTTCTCCGCTCCCGTTGCCTTCGGTATTAAGGCAATGTTCGTTTTAAAATGATCCACGTTGAAATTAACTGCTTACGCATCAATATAATCACATTTTTACGAACACGCTTGATATCTCGCATCAGTCACACATGACAACTGCTTTTAAAAAATCTCAAAAAATTATGTCGTTAAATGACGGCATGTTATATTGTCGTCAAATGACGACACAATGATTTTAAGACGAGATATTTTCCAAGCTATTGCCGACCCAACCAGGAGATCAATTCTGGCGCTTCTGGCGTCACAGACTATAACTGCTGGTGCTATTGCCGATCAGTTTGACGGAGCACGGTCCACCATCTCCAAACACATTCAAATACTGACGGAATGTGGCCTGGTAGAGTCCAACCAGCAAGGCCGGGAAATATACTATCAGATCAAAATTGAGAAGATGAAAGAAATTGATCTGTGGTTAGATCAGATCCTGAAAATCTGGGAAAACCGCTTTGACAATCTCGATACATATCTGGAAAAAATTCAGAAAAATAAACGATAAAACCATGGAGACTAAACAAAGCAACGAGATACGCAGTACGCGAATATTCAAGGCTCCGATCGACCTTGTATGGGAAGTATGGACAAAACCCGAACACATCGTCAATTGGTGGGGCCCTAACGGATTTACCAATACCATTCACACCATGGATTTTAAAGAAGGTGGTGAATGGACATTAACGATGCACGGACCAGACGGAACAAACTATCCGAACAGAAGTATCTTCAAAGAAATTATACCACTGAAGAAAATCGTGTTCGAGCATTTCAATCCGCACTTCATTACCACCGTTCTCTTTGAATCAAAAGGCGAAGAAACGAAAATAGACTGGTCACTAGAATTTGACACCGCAGAGATGCGTGACATTGTTGTAAAAGCACACAAAGCTGACGAAGGTCAAAAACAGAATCTGGACAAACTCGAACAATACCTGGTGTCGAATGTTCTGAAGCCAAAAGTATAGTATATATAGCGTACGAATTACGAATACTCAGACGCGCAGCGCACCCCGGAACCCTCTCGCAGCATAGTAGGATTCTGCTCCGTTGTGATACAGGAAGACCTGGTCATAACGGCGATCACAAAAGAGAGCGCCTCCAAGTTCACGAACGGCAACCGGAGTCTTCACCCAACTGGATGTTTTCAAATCGAATTCTCCAAGCTCCTGCAGTTCACGGTATTGTTCTTCGGTTAAAAGCTCTATGCCCATGGCAGCCGCCATTTCGATGGCGCTGTTCTTGGGCTTATGTTCTTTTCTCGACTCCAGTGCTTCAGCGTCATAACAGATGCTTCTGCGTCCTTTCGGAGTTTCTGCAGAACAATCGTAGAAAATATACTCGTCCGCTTTTTTATCGTAACCGACAACGTCCGGTTCCCCCCCGCTTATTTCCATTTCACTAAGCGACCAAAGTTTTTCCGCATTCGCATCGAGCTTTGCTTCCACATCTGTCCATTTGAGACTTTTATGGCGTTTCATATTTTTCTCGAAGCGACCTTTCAATATTTTAAGTAATTCATCGCGGTCTTCCGCTGACAATTTCTTTTTACTGCTCTTCATATATATACTATATAGTTTCGGTTTAAAGATTTACTGTTCGTTTATGAATTTCAAATGCTATTCGTCATCCATTCCCCTGCCATCCATAATCTGGTCCATATATTTTTCAACTCTGGCTGCACGTGTCTTGGATTGTTTTGCTGATGAAAAATAAAACAGGTATGCACGTTGCCGGCCCGGTGTAAGAGAACTGAAAGCGTTTTTCAACGCACGGCTCTTGTCAAGTTTACTTTGAAACTCTTCGGGTACCTCAAAGTCTGAGGTCTTTTTAAAATCAACTTTCAAACCAGCTTCCTCAACTTTCACAGCTTCATAGATATAGGACTTCAACGTTGCCTTCAGCTTGATGATCTCCTGTACATTGGTAAAACGAATCTGCCTCGCAGACTGTACGTTCTCCGTTTGTTGAACCAGGATTCCTTTCGGATCTTTCAACAACGCGCCTTTGAAAAGCAGCAGCGCACAATAATCCTTAAACCCATGTATTAAAACTATATTCTTCCTTTCAAACGTGTAACACGGGTTGCCCCACTTCAATTCTTCCGTTAGCTGACAATCAAGAACGATCGACCGCAATGTCTCAAATTCCTTCTTCCATTTCTTAGCTTTGATAAAATAGAAATCAACCTTGGGATTCATGTTACATCATTTTTGGGTTACTAATATTACTTTTCTTTCGGCAGGTCTGAAATACCAGGATACTATTGTAAGTGCCAACAGCAGCAACGAAGGGTATATTTCATTCAGCGTACCCGATGCTACATGTGAAAATGCAGCGCCCGTCATTGAAAAGAAAAAGCCTGCATAAGCCCATTCCTTCACCACCGGAAACCTGGGGACAAGTATAGCTACAACACCTAAAATTTTCCAGACACCTAGTATAGTTAAAAAATAATCAGGATACCCCAGGCGCGCCATTAAATCTATTTCCTCTTTCCTCTTTAACAATTGTACCAGTCCGGTTGATACCATACCCAATGAAAGCCAGAGGGTGGCAATCCAATAGATGATTTTATTTCTCTTTGACATAGTGTTTTTATTTTAGTTTGCTTACTACTTTTTGTAAAAGGTTATGCGCCATATTTATACCCTGCGCGAAAGGTAGCTTCAGCATCTGATCCCTGAGTCCAACAGATTTATATACTATATGTATAGTGAGTTTGCTTGTGTCCTCTGTAATTTTTTCAAACTCAAGAAACTCGAGTTGAGGAGCAAAAGGTGTATTCTCCATTTCAAATGTCCGTGTAATTTTTTGCTCCGGTACAAATTCATGAAACACTCCGCTCGCCTGGAACACCACGTTCCCGTGTTCGTCTCTGGTTTGGTATTGCCAGCCTCCATGTTTTTTACCTTCAAACTTCAGTACGTTCGTACTCATCCATTGCTCAATAATTTCAGGCTCGATATGCGCTCTGAAAAGCAAGTCCAGCGGTAAATCAAACTCACGCGTTATCAGTATGTCGTGCTTGCCTTCTTCGGCATCAATTTTGGTTTTTCGTTCCATGATTATAACTATTTTTTGGGTTTGTATTTTTTCATGATGGACTCTAATTTATTAAACCGATCGTCCCACAATTTGCGAAACGGCTCGATGAAGTCTGCTATCTCTTTGATCTTCTTAGGATTTAGGTGATAATATATTTCTCTTCCGTTTTGTTCTTGCGCCAGCAATTCACACTCGGTAAGTATTTGCAAATGTTTTGAAACCGTTGGTCTCGCTGTATCAAAGTTTGAAGCTATTGCACCTGCTGTCATCGACTGCGAAGCAACCAACAGAAGTATAGCCCTTCGTGTCGGGTCCGCTATGGCCTGAAATACATCTCTTCGTAAATTCATCGTGTAGCTATTTGACTACAAATATACGCGTAGCCACTTAACTACATAATTTTTTAATAAGATTTTTTTAATCTTGAAGAAAATTACCTGATCCAACATATATCGATGAACAAATCCGCGACAACCGAATCAGTGGCTATTCTATACCAGGCTGATACTCCTCCTGCCAAAAACAGAATCATAAAGCCTATGAAACCGGGCGGCTATTCCGATAGTGGAGCAGATATAGGATTCGCTTTAAAACAGGCCGGGATAGATGTTATTACACCGGTTGATTTACCGGATGTCGAGCGAGATCTGGATTGGGTGTTTCCTGATACAAGAAAAGGAATAGCAGATGCACGGGCACGAGGCGCAACGATACTTTGGCTGAATACGGTTTTGTTTGCTGGACATCCCGTTGAGGATGTTATTAACAACGGTATGGCTATTGTCGGACAAGTTCCTCGCGTGGCAGATATCTATGATGACAAGCTTGTTACAAATGAACTTCTGCGGAGCAACCATGTGCCTATACCCGAGTCGGTATTGATACATGCCAATGACGTTGCAAGCATGTCTGTGCCTTTTATATTTCCGGTAGTAATCAAGCCTGTACGAGGTCGCGGAAGCCAGGGAGTTGTTGTAGTTCGGAATGCAGCAGATTTACCTAACGTATTAAACGAGCTGTTCGCGGAGCAACGGTATGGAGATGCTATATATATGGAGCCTTATTTACCCGGAGAAGAAATCACCATCACCGTAATGCCTCCCGGTAATTATATACTGAATGGTAAAGAATGTATATATGAAAAATACTGGAGCCTCCCTCCGGTAAAACGGTTTAATCATCAGGATGGTGTTGCTCCTTACAACGGAGTCGTAGCCGTGATTAACAATAGCAGAGTGCTGAATGAATATGAACTTGAAACTGATCCGATAAAATCAGTGTGCAGGCAGTGTGAACGTGCGGCTTACCTCGTACACGCAAAAGCTCCTGTCCGGATTGATTGTCGGGCAGATGCGACCGGTACGTTCTTTTTATTCGATTTGAACATGAAGCCTAACATGACGGGAGCATCAAGACCCAACCGAATAGGTCAGGACAGTTTAACAGCATTGGCGGCCCGGAAAATCGGATGGAGCTTTACCGACTTGTTGCTCAATATGTTCAGGCAGCGATGGACACTTCACAAGTCAACCGATACCGATACATTTGTGCTATAGCCATGGACAATACCGAGAAAAAACGAATTGCGCGACTGACTGCAATACTTACTCAACTGCAAACGAAAAGACTGATAACGGCCACGGAACTCGCTTCGAAATACGCAGTAAGCGTTAGAACAGTTTACCGAGATATTAAGACGTTGGAACAATCCGGCATCCCGATCATAACGGAAGAAGGCATGGGATATAAACTGATGGAGACCTACAGGCTCCCTCCTGTCATGTTTACCGAGAATGAAGCCAATGCGTTGATTACTGCAGAACAACTGGTGCTTCGGAATAAAGATGCATCGCTTATCAAAGATTACGCAGACGCGATCGACAAGATCAAAGCTGTTCTGAGCCATACTGCAAAAGACAAGGTTAATTTACTGGTCGAACGTACACATACTGATCAGTTAAAGAATATCGAAAGAACGAGTGACAATCTTTCAGTCCTCCAATTCGCACTTACTAATTTTTACCTCACCAAAATAGAATATAGAAACGAAGCAAATAGAATATCCGACAGGATCATAGAACCCTTTGCGTTATTAAGTACCGACAACTGGTTGCTGGTTGCGTGGTGTCGCTTGCGCAAAGAGTTCAGGTACTTCCGTCTTGACCGGATCACAAAACTGGAAGTACTCTCCGAAAAATTTAAACCTCATAACATGACCTTGCAGGAATATTTTGACCGGCATCATTAATTCCTCCTACCCCTGACACAAGGCTGTCGCAGCCCGCTATACTTTTGTTGAATCATTTTAAACTAACAAAGTATCGCATCATGTTTAATGTATTAAAAGACATCAATTGGATCAGCGTTCTCCTTGCCTTTACAGCATACTTCATACTGGGCGCAGTATGGTTCACATTATTTTTCAATAAGCAGTATCGAAGTTCCCTCGGAAAAGAAAATGATCAACAAAAAAATGTCGCCCCTATTTTTATTATAGGTCCGGCATTGTGTTGTCTCGTCATTACTATTGCCAGTGCTATGTTAATGCATTCGCTTCAGATTGACTCCATTGGAAAGGCTCTTCAATTTGCCTTGCTGGTGGGAGTTGGGTACCTCGTTGCCAATACCGTTAATATTGCCATCAATCCCAATATACCCAGGCCGCTCTATTATAGCTTTATCAGTGGAACCTATCACCTCGTTGGCATTGTGATCGTAACGGTTATTCTGGTAGTCATGAAATAGTATATATTTCAATATCTTTTTATGGTAGCGATGCAATGGCGTTGAGACAATGAACAAGCACCTGGCATCCATACTGGTTATTTTCGGATTATGCTAACTTCAAACATGAAATGAAAGAGTCCTCAATCGAATCATTTACCCCTGGCAGTCGGCAGCAATGGCGAAAGTGGTTAGAGAAAAATCATAGTAAAAAACAATCAGTATGGCTCATACTCTACCGAAAGGAATCTGATATACCTACCCTTGACTGGAGTGACGCTGTTGACGAAGCGCTTTGCTTTGGATGGATCGATAGCACTCGAAAATCTATTGACAAAGAAAAATTCATGCAGCGTTTCAGCATACGAAAGCCCAACAGTACCTGGTCGAAAATAAACAAGCAGAAAATCAAACGACTTATGAAAGAAGGGCTTATGACAACAGCCGGGGTAAAAGTAATCGAAGCTGCCAAGGAAAATGGATCGTGGTCTGTTTTGGACGAAGTGGAAGAACATGTTATTCCGAAAGACCTCGAAGATGCTTTTAAAAAGAAAGCCGGTTCAAAAAATCATTTCCTGAGTTTAAGTAAATCGAGACGAAGAGCTATGCTGTTATCGCTGGCCTTAACGAAACGACCGGAAACACGGGCAGCACGCATTTCTAAAATTGCAGAACACTGCGCCAAAAAACTGACAACCGATTTATTTTGACACACTACTCACCGGGAACAAGTTTTTATTAGTCTTATCTATATATAGGCCTATGAAAACAGAAAAACAAAAAATGCTTGCCGGTGAGCTATACAACGCTCTAGACAAAGAGATCTCCGATGAAAGAACCGCTACACGTCTCCTGCTGAAGCGATTGAATGAAACAGCCGAGAATGAGACTGTGCTGCGTGCTGAAATACTAAAACAACTGCTGCCGCATGCTTCCGATGGATTGTGGATTCAACCTCCCTTCTATTGTGACTATGGCTATAACATAAAGATCGGAGAGAAAGTATTTTTCAATTTCAATTGTGTTGTGCTGGATGTAACCTATGTTACGATAGGACACCGGACACTCTTTGGTCCGAACGTGCAGATCTATACCGCTACACATCCTGTCGATTTTCGTGAGCGCGCCACGGGCCTTGAGTATGCCAAACCAATAACGATCGGAGAAGATGTATGGATTGGTGGAAGCGCTGTGATCTGTCCCGGGATAAATATTGGAGACAGAACCGTGATTGGCGCAGGGAGCGTTGTAACAAAAGACATTCCTTCCGATGTATTTGCAGCCGGCAATCCCTGCAAAGTAATCAGGTCGTTAGATTCTTCTCGTACTGACTGAGATCCCATTCCCTGCCAAGCGTTAAAAATTCCTATGAAAATGGATTCATCAAAAAATCTCTCAATATACTTTGAAATACAAAGTACTTTTAAATATCTTTACATGTCTTTCAGAAAGGCGCAACAAAACAGCATAACAGAAAATAACTATGAACAACAAAACAGAAGTAGCGATGAGCAGGAATTCAATCATTTTGAACTCGATAAGCCTCCTCTTTGGCGTGGTATTTTTTGCGATCGGTGTGATAAACACCTTCTGGGGTAACGATCCCGGCTTCGGAGTTTTTATAGTACTTCTTTCGCTTGTATACTTCCCTCCTATAACTGCGATGATAAAAGAAAAGACAGGTCGTTCCGTTCCGCGTATCATCAAAATTCTGTTAGGTGTTTTTATTCTATGGGCTGCCCTGGGTGTAGGCGAACTGTTCGACAAGATCGATTTGATGATGGCGGATCTATAGTCTGCTATAATTCTTCCCGCTAACGATTCAGGATTCAAAGTATATTCCGAATGTCTATAACTTTGTTTACCTGAATTGTTAACGCATTCATCAAAAGAAAGCATATTTGCATCGGTGAACTATATATTCTCCGATTCTTCTATGAAACTGATTCCCGTCCTGTTTTTATTCTTCTCTGTTCCGGTATACGCACAACATTCTTCAAGCGATCTGCTCAGGCAATTTGAAAGAATATCCTATTGGGCCGAGTATGATGGCTCCGACTCAAAAGTTGACAAATACGATTCGTTGGAGCACGCAAACCAGGTATTTGCCACAAAACTGCTGGCCTATACATCGCGACAGCCTTCTTCAATAACTGATACGTTTACAGCCCTGCGCGACAAAGGTCTTCGGATAGCAACCTCCGATGACGGGCTTTTCAGAATATACTCCTGGGACGATCAGGGTGGCGGTACCATGCGCTATTTCAAAACTATATTTCAGTATAAAAACGATGGAAAGCTATATTCAAAAATCATTCGCGTTGAGACTTCGCAGGAAGAACTGGGCGATTGGTATTCTGACATCTATACATTAAAAAATGCCGGCAAGACTTACTATCTGGCCGTGAAGCATGGCATTTACTCTTCTAAAGATTGCTACCAGGGTATAAAGATATTCAGTATTGTGAACGGCACCTTACAACACGATGTAAAGCTGATCAAAACAAAAACCGGTATACGGAATGAGCTTGGATTTAACTTCGATTTCTTTTCTGTTGTGGACCGAACCGAACGGCCGGTAAAGCTCATCAATTACAATACAAACGAAAAGGCAATCAGCATTCCTATAGTCTGGGAAAATGGCAAAGTAACCAGCAAGCTGATCATATATAAATTTACAGGTGAGTATTTTGAGAAACAGTAAGTATACCTATAGCTGATTTACCGTTGCACCGTGCTTTTTAACGGCTATAGAATTCGTGAGATTTCAGTTTAATCTTACCTTCCAACGGTATGGATACTGGTGATTGCTATATTTATTAGTATATGTATAAACTCTTGTCTGCTATCCTTCTTACTGCAACCTGCCTGGGTGCAGAAGCACAACGACAATTTTGGGGCACTACCAGTTCGGGCGGCCAATACGAAAATGGCTTCATCTTTAAAACAGACTCTATCGGTGATAACCTTGAGATTGTTCATCACTTCAAAAATGAAATTGACGGGTCCAACATTGGTGCCTTGCTACTGGCGAGCAACAATAAACTATATGGTCTTGCAGCCTCCGGAGGCCAGGGAGGAAGTAACAGTGTATTCTCAAGTGGTACGCTCTTCGAATATGATCTTAACACGGACCAGTTTCGTGTGATCGAACATCTGGGTCCACTGAGTACTAACTTACCAAATATATTTACCCCACGGGCGGAAGGAGTGCGTGGTTTAACAGAAGTGTCTCCTGGTCTTATTTATGGACTGGCTCGTCAAGGTAAGTATGTATTCTCCTATAATTTCAACACAGGTGTATTCGACAAACCCTTCGTATTACCTACATACCAGGGTGGCCCTACCAACAGCACGATGCAGAACCAGATAGCAGAAGCATTCTATAAGGCAACCGATGGAAATTTATATGCCTGCACCACGACCAATTCAAGTTGTCCTGTTGCCAATCCTTACATGGGCTCTATCATTCGTGTTATTCCTTCCACCAATGCACTTGCCATTCGCTACCGGAGTGTGTGCCTGGTGGACAATGGCTATACATACAACGGTCATTTTGCAGAGGCTAACGGTAAACTTTACGGAACAACAAACAACGGAGGTACATCCAACCAGGGTGTAATCTTCGAATATATACCTTCGTCCAACACCTATAGCAAGCGTCACGATTTTCACGGAGGCGTACTTACCAACAGCTTCTACCCTACATCGCTCGTGTTTGCCAAGAATGGTAAACTATATGGTACTGCGCATGGTGGTGGTGTGCCGGAACAAAATCTGGCCAGTGGTGGAGGTATACTATACGAGTTTGATTTGATCACAAACACGTTTACTAAAAAACACGATTTCCTTCTGGGTATCGGATGGCTTGGAGATGTAGGTACCTTCCCTTCTTCGCTCGTCATCAGTGGCAACGGTAAACTGTATGGTTGCACAGAATTCGGAGTCTTTGAGTATAATACTACGACAAGCGAACTTCGTATGGCGGGTCGCTTCTGGACACGCGGCTTCGCTCCTTCTATGCTCCAGGTCTGCAGAAAACCATCGTATCAACACCAGACCGTTACTACACACGAGGTGTGTAAAGACGCTGCGTTCACACTTGACCTCGCGAGTCCGAATGCTACAACTATAGTCTGGAAACATAACAATGTTACTGATGCATCGCGAACAACATCAACGTTGAGTTTTGAGACATTTACGGCAGCCGATGCAGGCACCTGGGTATGTACACTGACCAATGAATGCGGCTCCACGACATCACAGACCTTCAAGCTTGTTATGAACAATCCTCCTCAACCCGTAATAACACCAGGAGGCCCTGCAACATTTTGCAGCGGTGAAACGATCACACTCATTGCCCCTGAAGGATTCGCCAGCTATACCTGGTCTACCGGAGAAACATCGCGCGAAATTATAATCAGCGAAAGCGGAGACTATACGGTGAGCGTAAACAATGGCTGCGAGAGTCCGCTGTCTCAACCGGTAACCGTAACAGTGCTAGAATTGCCTTCGGCACCAACCCATATTGAATCAACAGCCTATAACAAATTAAAAGCTGTTGGAAGTACTACCCGTTACGAATGGACATTCAACGGTACACTGCTAAGTGATCAAACGGCCGAGATCACCGTAACCGAAACCGGTGTTTACGAGGTTCGCAGCGTGAGTGACAAAGGATGCCGCTCGGAAGATTTTGCATCGCTTACTTTTGTAGTCACCGGACTCGAAGCAGCCGGAAAAGAACAACTGGCAATCTACCCGAACCCTAGCCGTGGCATTGTAAACGTACGTGTTCGCGAGGAACTGATCGGGCCGGTAGAGGTATCGTTGTATAACACAAGCGGTCAACTGGTGATCAAACGTTCCATACACTTCAACCGAGACGAAAATACGATCTCATTTGGACAACTGCCTGCCGGTATATATAGACTGCTGTTACGAAAAGAATCAAAACTGATTTCCGCCAATGTGGTTATCCGCTGAGTAGATACATCCACTCAGCACAACGCAAAGGTTGTCCCGTCAGCACAGCCCTGGCGGAGCTTTGTAAGATTTTCACAGATTTTTTTTACAGGCGGGTAGGGTAAATTGGGAATTACTTGTATTCTTAATAAATTCAGCTTATGCCCCTTTTATCCGCAAGACACCTCCTATCCGCAGGTATTGTACTAACGCTCTTCACATCATCGTGTAAAGACGATGACGCAACTCCCAGCAAACGCCCGCTGCTGGTGGGTAAACAATGGACAACGGTCTATTATGAAATGGATGATGAAGACATCACCGATGATCGGGAAGCATGCGAAGAAGACAACACAACAACTTTTTTTGCTGATGGAACTTTCATCGATGATATAGGTAATGAGCTGTGTGAAGAGTTCGAAACAGACGTTCAGGGTACCTGGGAGTTCAAGGCGAATGAGACAATCATCAGTATTCGTCCGGCAGGAGAAAGTGCATCGGACTGGAACATTGTTGAACTCACCGACAGTACACTCAAAATCTCACAATATATACAGCAGCTTCAGGCTGAGGTTGTGGTTGTGATGACCCCGCTGTAACTTTAATTTACGTTCATGACAGGCAAGCGCTGCAAACCAATATATCGGATCACCAACTCTATATTCAGGAATGACACGGGAAGATTTCAAGTCGGTTTTTGATGAGTACTATCGTCCGCTAAAGAACTTCCTGTACTATAAACTGGCAGATATAGATTTAGCGGAAGACATCACACAAGAGGTGTTTGTCAAGGCATGGGACAAACGCGACACGATCTTGCTTGAGACCGTGAAAAGTTATCTCTATAAGATCGCGAATAATCTTGCTATTAATCATTTCAACAGTGCGAAGACGCGATTCGAACTGAAGCTCGAAGATCATGATCGCAGTGTTCAGGAATCACCCCACTATGTATTGGAGAAAGATGAGTTTGCTGCAAGGTTGAATCGTACACTAGAAAATTTACCCGAGTCTCAACGCGTGGTCTTTCTGATGAACCGCATCGATGATCTGACCTATAGCGAAATTGCCGGGCGATTGGACATCAGCGTGAAGGCCGTTGAAAAACGGATGCAGGGAGCACTTGAAAGTTTACGAAGTATCACACAATCCAGGTTTTAATTTATGGAGAACCATAACGATTTTTTTAAGGACTGGCTGGAGGGAAAAGTATCGCCTGCTGAACTTAAATCCAGGGAAGAAAATGGCAATGCGCTCATTCGGGAGTATGATGAATTGATCACACGATCTGCCAGCTTGAAAGTACCCGACTCCGGTTCAAAGGAAGACGCGTGGGAAAAACTCTCGGGTAAATTAACCGAGACACCGAAGCCCGAAGCCAAAGTTGTAAAGATTGGTCGCTGGATTCCGTTGAGCATCGCTGCATCGGTAACATTATTAGTGATTGCATTCTTCGCATTCCATGAAGCTACAGTTACAACAACCATGGCTGAGACAAAAGTATATACTTTGCCCGATGGTTCGGAAGTAACACTGAACGCTGAATCTAAAATTGCTTACTCCCGATTCAACTTTTCAGACGACCGAACCGTAACGCTCGAAGGAGAAGCTTTCTTCAACGTAACCAAGGGAAATACATTTACGGTGAAAAGTGAAAACGGAAATGTTACTGTACTGGGTACCAGTTTCAATGTAAATACAAGACCTGCAGAATTCGAAGTGTCTTGTTTCACGGGCAAAGTAAAAGTAACTCATGACAAACATGAGGTTATGCTTACCAAGGGGTTGTTTACTAAATTGGACAAGGACAAACTGATTGCTGCGGAACCGTTCGATGACAAAAAAACTACATGGCGCCAGGGAGATTTCTATTTTGAAGGTAGACCGCTGAATATTGTAATTGATGAACTGGAACGACAATTCAATGTCGAAATTATACTGCAGGGTGATGGCACCCGATTATATACCGGTTATTTCAGTAACAAAAATCTGGATGAAGCGTTGGAGATGGTATTTAAACCCATGTCTCTGAACTATACACACGAGACAGCTAACAAGATAACGGTGAAGTGACCCGGAGTATATTTATAGTTCTGTTCATCGTCATTAACATAACACTGCGGGCACAACAACCTGTAGAGGAAGTTCACGTCCAGGAAATATTTCGAAAAACTCTGCTGTCAAAAGCACTCAAGACTATACAGGATAAATATAGTCTGAAGATTGCCTATGATCCTTCTCTCGTGCAGAATATAATTGTTGACTTGCGACTGAATGATCTTGGGATATTGCAAAGTCTCGAACGCCTGACAGAAGGAACCCCGGTAAAGGCACAACAAGTAGGAAACAACTTCATTATTGTACCGCGTCCAAAGGCCTCAGACGAAAGTATACCGGGGAAGACAAATATCAGTCTGTCCGGGAAAGTTATTGATCACAGTACAGAAGAAACATTGCCACAGGCAACGATATGGGTACACGGCACAAACATTACGACTACCACCAACAACGATGGCCACTTCACGCTATTTGCCATTCCGCATGACACTTGTACGTTGGAGGTGCGATACCTCGGCTATATTACGCAAGCAGTTCGCATAAAAGATCTCGATACTTCCCGTGAATTCAGTATACACTTAAAAAGCGATACACAGATTTTGAATGAAGTAGTTGTACTTGATGAATATAACCAGGCGGTTCATACAGAAGATATACCAGGAGCTTTTGTTTTTAATCCGAAAGCACTTCATACACTTCCTTCGCTGGGAGAACAGGACATGTCGCGAACCATGCAGTTACTGCCGGGCGTTACGGCTACCGATGAATCTTCTTCCGGTATGATTATACGTGGCTCACACGCGAGCTATAATCTTACGCTGCTGGACGGGATGACCATATACCAGCAGGATCATTTCTTCGGTTCGTTCAGCATCATCAATGCCGATATCATCAAAGACGTGCGCGTGCATAAAGGAATGTTTGACCCAAGGTATGGCGGCCGTGTATCGGGTGTAATTGACATCACTACAAAGAATGGGAACAGCGTAAAACCGGCCTTCAACGCCAAGCTCAACATGATCAACGGGAAGGCTACTGTCGAAATACCGATCACAAAAAAATGGTCGCTCTTTGCCGGTGCCAGGCGATCGTTTACCGATGTTGTCCAAAGCAAACTGTTCGACAATCTCTTTGCAATAGCAAGAACCTATAATGATCAGATCGATATCTTTCGTTTTGTTGAACCGCTCGGCAGACAAGTAACTCCGCAGTATTATTTTTTCGATACCAATACCAAACTTTCCTTCCGTCCATCCAGTCGTGATATACTTTCGCTTAGCCTTTATATCAGCCGAGACAGAATGGACATTCGTGACAGCACTTCGCTCGGCAGTGACAACGATACTTTTATAGTAGACAGCGATGAAGTTACACGCTGGGGAAATAACGGGGCAAGTCTGCGCTGGGCACGTCAATGGAGCGATACATACTATACCAATATCCGCATATCGGACTCCAAATTTTTCCGGAAGTATAATTACCAGCACGAGATCGTATTGGATTCGGGACAAAGCACGTATGCATTTAATTTCAAAAACAGTATCAACGACCTGAGCTACACTGTCGACAACGAATGGAAGCCACGCAATACGCTCTCCGTCGACTGGGGCCTGTCGGGTACGCGACAGGAAACGGACGTACATATACAAGACCGATATACATCCGATATAGTTTCTCCGGATGAAATACCTGAGGACACGAACATCACCGAAAATGAATATAGCTGGCTTCACAGCTTATACGGAGGAATAACGGTTTCACCTGCAAGCCGATTAACAACTTCGGCCGGTGCGCGCATGGTATATTATTACAATCAACGTGGGCAGGTATATTTTGAACCGCGACTTACTGCCTCCTATAAATTGACCGGGCAGCTAAACCTGAAGACAGGTTATGGTCGCAGCCACCAGTTTATCACACAACTCTTTTACCCTTCACGTACTGGCTCGATATCCGGAATCAATGAAAACTTCTGGATACTGTCCCGTCCCGGAGATGTGAGCGCTCCGGTTATATCATCCGATCATGTGAGCGCAGGCGCAACCCTGCGAAGTAAACAATTCGCGTACGATGCCGAGGTCT
The DNA here is from genome assembly GCF_042676245.1 of Ohtaekwangia kribbensis. NCBI lineage: Bacteria > Pseudomonadati > Bacteroidota > Cytophagia > Cytophagales > Fulvivirgaceae > Ohtaekwangia > Ohtaekwangia kribbensis. Next base: position 1,129,606 of record NZ_JBHTKA010000007.1, on the reverse strand, counting down.
ATTATAAAACAAGTGAAGGCGTGATCATTGACGAAAATCTGAACTCCGGCAACACAACTATATATGGTCTTGATATTATGGTGCAGAAAACAAGCGGTATCCATAAGGGATGGATTGCCTATTCACTCGCGCATGCTACACAAACACATCCCTATATTTTGCAGGGAGCCCACGCGCCATCGTGGCAGGATCAACGCCATGAACTCAAGGTTATAGACATGCTGATGTTACGTAACTGGAATCTTTCCTCCACACTCATCTTCGGATCCGGTAAACCTTATCCCAAATACACAGTGCGTTATCATCGCAATGAGGATGGTGTGATCAATGACTATGATCTTCTGCTGGACTATAGCAACCAGTCACGGCTGCCGGTATATTTCAGAATTGACTTCGCAGCTTCCTATAGTATACGACTTAAGAACTCCCGTGAAATTGAAATGGGACTATCTATCCACAACATTACCGATCATAAGAATATTAAAACACGAAAGATCGATACCACCCGGCTGGACGAAGCCAAGCTCACCAACACGGAAGTTCCGGCAACGTACATGGATATTGTACTGCTGGGGTTCGCTCCTACCCTTTCGGTAAATGTTTCTCTTTAACAGGACACTACGTTTGGGTAACAACTACAGCTTTATTTCCACCAGAATCGCGATTTCAAAAAAAACTTTAAAAATCTTTTAGGGTAAATCACGGGGTGCCTGTAATCATATTGAAAAACACAAAAACTCAATATGAAAATGAAAACAAAGACTATCAGTTCGCTTTTAATCCCGTTTGTTCTTGTAGCAACATTATTTCTTTCTTCCTGCGATGACGATGCAGAAAAATCATCCGACACCAGTGAAGCCGCTAAAAAAGAAAACGTAAATAAGGTTCTTGACTTTCGTGAAGATCTCAATTTTGTCAATCGCTTTGTCAATGAGAGCGTAACCAATATACCTTCTGAAGCAGGACGCAGTACATTTGCAACCTCTACCATTGCCAGGTTAAAAAGTTCGGCTCCATGTGCAGAGGCAATCGAAGAAGAACTATCAAACGGTTCAACAAGGATCACCATGAACTTTGGTGACGGCTGCGAAACGGAAGAAGGTACCGAAGTTTCCGGAAGCGTGGTAATTATATTTTCCTTGAGCGAAAATACAATTGAATATAGCCTGGAATTTATAGACTATAGCGAGCTCGACTCCGATGAGCACGAAGGAGAAATTGTAAATGGTACAGTAAGCGGAAGCTTCGTGTTCGACCTTGAAGCAGGTATATTTACGCAGGAAATGGAACAGGATCTTACCGTTACGTACGCCAACAACACGGAAGCTAAATATAAAGTAGCGCAGGCTGCAGAAATGACAGAAGATGGTTTACGGGTGATCTCGCTAACAACCAGTGGTAACTTTGCAGATGGTGGAGCATTCTCGATGACACTCCGCAAAAACCTTGTATATGATTTCTCTTGTGCCGGCGATTTTCCGATTGAAGGCGAAGAAATGCTGATGTTCCAGGGCAACAGCATTCTCGTGAACTACGGGAACCGCACTTGCGATAGAGACTTTACTGTAAAGTAAACTTCAGCTATAGAGAGTTGCGGGCTTCGAGCTCCGAGAGGAAAAAAGCTGATGGCTTCTGGCTGCTGGAGTTGGGAGTGACGGTGCCGTATCAGTATAGTAAAATCCCGGAAGGCCCTCTCCGGGATTTACTCTTTTAAAGTATATACTTTACTGAATTCAATATTAATTTCTATACCTCCGCCAATTGAAAAGGTAATTTCCGTATGCGTTTACCCGTCAGGTCAAATATAGCGTTGCAAAGTGCGGGGGCAAAGGCGGGCAATCCGGGTTCGCCTACACCTCCCGGCTTTTCATCGTTCTCCATAATATGCACTTCAATCTCGGGTATCTCCTGCAAGCGCGGCATAGTATAGGTATTGAAATTCTTTTCAACGGCTTTACCTTCTTTAAAATGCGTGGCATGATTTATAGCGGCTCCCAATGCCATGATAATACTACCTTCTACCTGTGCCCGAATGATATCCGGATTTATATACATGCCACAATCAATCAACGCATATACTTTATCGATCTTGATTTTCTGGTCTGGCTTGCGCGATACTTTTACAACCTGTCCTACCATCGCACCAAAGCAATCGGTAATGGCCACGCCCCACCCTTCATTCTTCGCTCTGCTTTTCCAGTTGCTTACAACGGCAAGCCGATCCACCAATGCGAGGCTGCGGGACGAAGCCAGGTGAGCCTTTCGGAATTCAAGCGGATCTTGTAACGCTAGGTGCGCGAGTTCATCGATGAAACTTTCAAAAGCGAAAGCATCTACATTGGCTATCGGTGCCCGCCACCACATGGTTGGTATAGGCGACTTGGTCGGGACACCGCCAAAACTATAATGTGGTATTGATTTATAGTAGTCGCTTAGTGAGCCGCCTATCTCACCGGTATTTGCTTTTAGTGATTGAGGTTGTGCGTCCTTATCCTCTCCCTGTCCTATATATTGTGAAGCCGAAATGATCTGAAGAGCATGTATCTTTTTCTGCGCGTCCACACCTCCACTGCATTTATAGAAAGAGCCTGCCCGAAAAGGTCCCATCGTCATATCATCTTCTCGTGTCCACATTACCTGCACAGGTGCCTTTATGGCTTTTGAAATAAGAGCTGCTTCGAGCGGGTAATCCGGAAATGCTTTTCTACCAAAGCCACCTCCGAGAAAAGTCATATTTACTGCAACATTCTCGATGGGTATATTAAGTCTTTGGCTTAGATCCGCCTGTATCCAGTTAGCCTCCTGTATTGGTCCCCATATTTCAATGCTGTTGTCCTTTACATCCGCAATGCAATTGAGTGGCTCCATGCAGCTATGCGATTGATAAGGTGCTTCATATATATACTCAATAACAGCGGTAGAATTTTTTAAGGCTGTCTCAAAAGCATCCGGTGTCACGGGTTTGTCGAGGTCCTGTCTCATTCGGGTTGAGAGCTGTTCTGAATCGAGGTGTTCAAAGCCGGCATCATCCCATTCCACTTTCAACAGCTTGCGACCTTGCATTGCTGTCCACAACGAGTCCGCTACTACAGCAACACCTTCGTACATCAAACCAAACACAGCACGCTGCACTTTCATCACATGCTTTACTCCGCTAACGGATCTGGTCGCTGCATCATCAAAGCTTTTTACTTTTCCCCGAAAGCGCGGACTTCTTTCTACTACCGCATAGAGCATACCCGGTAATTTTTTATCGAGTCCAAATACAGCGGTACCGTTGGTCTTGGCGGCTATATCTTTACGCCTGATCGGCTTGCCTATAATTTTATAGTCTTTGCGTTCTTTCAGTTTTACCGGTTGAGGTGGTGTGAGCTGCGCGGCATCTTTTACCAATACACCATAGTTTAGTTTTCTTCCGGTAGCGCGATGTACCACATGTCCATTCTCAGCATAACACTCTGTTGCTGCTACTCTCCATTGCCTGGCGGCCGCTTCAATGAGCATGCCCCGGGCAGACGCCCCCATGCGTAATAACTGCTGATACCAGCCGCGAATGGAGAAGCTTCCCTCCTGTGGCTGTGGTCCGTATTTTTTTGGATTAGCAGGAGCATACTGTATACGCACGTTGTCCATGGCAACTTCCAGTTCTTCAGCAACAATTTGTGGAATGGCCTGCCAAGTACCCTGTCCCATCTCGGAGCGATGGTTGAAGAGTGTAACGTTACCCGCAGTATCAATCGATATCCATGCCATCAGCTCGGTTGCTATAGCTTCGGCATCCTCTACCGGAACAATTTCTCCCGTGCTTTTTCCGGATGCAGGCCAGTAGCAGCCGATTGTGAGCGCTATACCCGACAAGCCTGCCTGTTGCAAAAAGGTTCGCCTGGAAAGATGCCGTTTATGCTCCATCGTTATGAGTTTTTATCTGTTTCGGGACATATACTTATGCAAACAACACAACGGCTTTGCTATCCTCCACACTATTCAACCTCTCCTGCATGAGACCCAGGTAGAGATACAACGTTCAAACCTTGTATAATAATACAAATATATCGGGAGTATATATAAATAAAATACAGTTAAGTGTCGGTATATGAATCCCGTTGAAACACGAAACACCATGTAACTGGTGTGCTTATGCGAATTCATAAAAACGGACTATAGCGCTCGGTATCGGTCAGTAGAAAAACGGAATGTCTCATTTTTCTCACTATTTTAACGTATGGTAACTTTGGCACAATTATGAACATGCACCTGGCATTACATAAACGACTATGGTTTTAACATTACTAAAACTATCGCTTCGGAAGTTATGGAACGAAAAGTCGTTCTCATTTCTGAGCATCGCCGGACTTTCACTGGCTATCGTTTCCGCTACCACCATTCTGCTATATACTTTCTATGAACGCAGCTTTGATAGCTTCCGGTCAGCAGATATATACAGGGTAACCTATCACGGCTTCGAGAATAACGTTGAGACCGGAAGCTCTGCTCAAATCAATCCCGCTTTGGCACCTGCTATCAAGAATGATATTCCGGAAGTAACATCGGCAGTACGGTTGGTACATACCGGACCGTTCATGGCTGATCCGGTGATGGAGTACCAGGAAAAGAAATTCCGTGAAAGCAAGATTTACTTTGCTGATCCCGAATTCCTCTCAATGTTTTCATACAACCTTATCGAAGGAGATGCCGCCACTGCGTTGGCCAACCCCGACCATGCGGTAATATCACAATCTGCGGCTACGAAATACTTTGGCAACGGTACGGCTATTGGCAAAACACTGGTCTTTCACCGCGGAGAAAGAGGTTCACTGCCCATTACAATTTCCGGAGTGTTTGAAGATATACCACTCAATTCGCACCTCCACACTGATTTTGTTTTGTCGTTCTCCAGTCTCGGTATAACAGACCTTGATAACAATTGGGACTGGGGTAATTTTTATACCTATATACAGTTGCAACCCGGTCTCAAAGCAGAAACTATACAAGCTAAGATTCCGGAATTGCTGAATAAACATATCGGAAAAATTATAGCCGATATGCATGCGAACGGCTATCGTGCAGATTTTGAATTGCAGCCGGTCCAATCCATACACCTCGAATCCAAACTATGGGGCGAACTGGAAGTAAACGGAGACGCTACTACTGTTACATTTCTGCAAATTGTAGCAGCCTTCATTCTATTGATTGCATGGATCAACTATATAAACTTTTCGATTGCACGTTCAACCGAAAACAGTCGTGAAATCAGTATTCGGAAAATCAACGGTGCCAACCGGCTCCAACTCCTTGGACAGTTACTAATGGATGCCGCTGCCATGAATTTGATAGCTATCATCGTTTCGGTAGCCGCTATACAAGCTACATTACCTATACTGAAGGTGATGATCGATTTACCGGATGCCGTCTCACTCGGCTGGCAAGGTGCAGTTGTCCTGTTCATTATATACCTGGTCGGTACGCTTTGTTCCGGTTTATATCCTGCACTCTTTATATCAAGATTGAGCCCGGTATCATTACTCAAATCCAAAGTGTCAAGATCACTGGCGAGTGTTAATCTCAATAAAGCTTTGATCGTATTTCAGTTCACAGCTTCTGTGGTTCTCATCATCGGTACAATCACCGTTTACCAACAGCTTGCATTTATGCGCAACCAGGCATTGGGTATGGATATAGACCAGACCTTAATCGTGAAAGGCCCTTCGGTAAAAGACAGCACCTACAAAGCAATACGTTCTTCGTTTGCTATCGAAACCAAAAGACTTCCGGGGGTTGTCTCATTTGCGATAACCTCTTCTATACCCGGTGATGAATTACATTGGGGCAGAAGTTTTGCCCGGCAGAATGCACCCGAGAATTCTGTAGGATGCGCGATCGTAGCCATCGATGAGAACTTCTTTACCCTATTAGGTGCTTCCTTCGCCGCCGGTAAAAATTACCCGGACGGCACAACGGCATGGCAAGACGCCATTATCATCAATGAGACCGCTGCAAAATCGTTCGGCTATTACAACCCTGCAGAAGCTATCGATCAGACTATACTTTGGGATGAGAACGATCGACCGCTTCCTAAAAAAGTTATCGGTGTCGTAAAAGACTTTAACCAGCAATCACTGCGAACTAAAATTGAACCGATTGTCTTTACGCTAAAAGAATATGTCTTTGCACCGTGGGCCGGAGAGTTTTATGCATTCAAAATCCAGGGCCAAAATATACAGTCGTCCATTCAATCAATTCAACATCTCTGGGCAACACTATATCCACAGAATCCTTTTGATTATTTCTTCCTTGACCAGCACTTCAATGCACAATACAAAAATGATGATCGCTTCGGCAAAGTGTTCGTTGTCTTTTCAGGCCTCGCTATATTTATAGCCTCGCTGGGTCTGTTCGGTCTTACAGCCTATATGACCATGCTGCGCACAAAAGAAATTGGTGTTCGAAAAGTATTGGGGTCCTCCACTTTTCAGCTGGTATATTTACTGTCGGCCAATTACCTTAAGCTAGTTTTTATGGCTTTTGTTATTGCGTGTCCTATCGGTATACTGCTCATGAACAAATGGCTAGCACAATTTGCCTATCGCATTTCGTTTAATGCCTGGATATGCATTATTGCCGGACTCCTGGCGTTAACTATTGCCGGCCTCACTGTGGCAATCAAGAGCTGGCATTCGGCCAATATAGATCCTGCCAAGGCCCTGAAATACGAATGACAATCACTATAGTATATTATTGCTAGGCATTAAACTGTCTCAAGTGGTGATCGGCATGTTTATAAGCGAAAATGCCGATCTCCTCCTGCGTGATCTTACCAAAGAAATCGTGTATAAAACGTGAGTTTGAAAAGTGTCCGTATTCCGCAACACGTGCAATCCATTTCTCCTTTTGCTGCTCTATATTTCCACCACGTTCTTTTACGGCAAGTTTACCGGCAGGCATATTTCGTTTCATCGGTCGGCTGTCGCCCACCGAACTTTTCAACGCCAGCTTACCAAACAGTAAACCGAGGAAACATTGCTTGTATTCCGGATTATGCGTTCCCAATACCCACTCATCCCATATCGTACAATGCTTGGCCATCTGACATACATTCATTTTTCCCCATTGTGCCTTGCTGTTTTCATGGAGACGGTTGATTCTGCCGATCAATTCCTGCCGTGTGCTTTCATCAAAAATAGTTTTCATATATATAGTGGTTTATTTACCTGTGATGATCGATTGTTCATGTATGTATCATTAGTTGCTTTTACCTTCTGACGGAGTTGCCATCAGCGAAGCAAAAACAATAACTGCGACAGACATGATCGAAATAGTTAGAAATGACATTTTGAGACTGGTTGCCTCTGCGATGAAGCCGATGATGGGAGGCCCTATCAACAGCCCTATAAACCCCATGGAAGACACTGCTGTGAGCGCTGTACCGGGTGAAAGCGATTTGGACTTTCCGGCTGCGCTATATACCATGGGCACAACGGAAGAAACGCCCATGCCGATGAGGAAGAATCCAATGGTTGATGGTACAATTTCAGGAAGAAGGACCGCTAACAACAATCCCGCTGTTGTCAGTAATCCGCTTAATTGCAATATTCTTTTTAGTCCAAACTTATCGGAGAAACCATCTGCGAGAAAACGCATGCCCGCCATGGCTACCATAAATATAGTATATCCGAGCCCGGTATATGCCGGTTTAACATTCACAACTTTAATGAAATATAGTCCGCTCCAATCGAACATCGCACCTTCCACCATCATGGAACAAAACGCAATGATGCCGAGGCCAAGCAACGGTTTATCCGGCATAGCGAAAAGTGGACGCTTCTCTCCCGCAGCTTCATCTTTCGTTACAAGGTAAAAAGCACAAACGATATTAACTGTAAAGAACAGGACAGCGACAACTATATAATGTTGAAAGGGCGCAATGGTATGACTGATCATCCACGTGCCAAGTGCTGCACCTACAAAACCCGCCAGGCTCCATAAGCCATGAAACGATGCCATGATCTTCTTTTGATATAAACCTTCCACGGCAACGGCCTGCGTATTAATAGCGATGTTGAGAAGGTTAGCAAAAAAACCAAAGAGGAATAAACAGCCGAACAACGCAACCGTACCGGGTGCTGTTCCAATGCACAGCAACGATACACTATAGAATATAGCAGCCAGTATAACAACGCGCTTGCTCTTCAATATACCGACAAGCCATCCGGCAAAGGGAAGAGAGACAAAGAATCCTACGGGTAACGCGAAGAGTATAGTACCTAATGCAGAGGAACTGAGATTCAACTTTTCCTGAATGCTCGGGATGCGTGATGCCCAACTTGCAAAACACAGCCCGTGCATGAAGAAGATTGCACTCACAGCTATACGGTTCATCCGTAGCATAGAAACTCCGGAAGTAAATCTACTTTCCGTGCGGTCGGGTTTGGCATCAGGTAATATCGTCTGGGTTATCACGCTGACTTTTAGGTTGTCTTTCATATTTGCAATATTATGCAATAAACTTAAATAATATTGCAATTAATAGCAATAAATAGCAACATGATTCAGTGTATCTGTACAATATCGTATCATTATTAGCAAAAAATTGCATAATATTGCTCCTATGTTAAAAGAGGAACGTTTCCGCATTATCCTGGAAAAACTTTCAAAGGATCAGAAAGTGACCTTGAAGTCACTGAGTAAACAGTTGAAGATTTCCGAATATACCGTGCGAAGAGACTTGAAAGAACTCACGGACCAGGGATTACTGAAAGCTGTGAGAGGCGGTGCTATACCACACTCTCCTACTCCCCATCATTTTGCTGATCGATTGGACTATAAAACCGATGCAAAGAAAGTCATTGCCGAAAAAGCATTGAGCTTATTGCATAACGGGCAAGTTGTGGCGTTTGATGGTGGCACAACCGCGATGGCCATCGCTAGTATACTTCCGCGCGATCTGCAGATAACGGTCGTGACCAATAGCTTCCCCGTTGTAAATGTACTCGAGTCGCATCCGGCCATAGAAGTGTTATTCGCTGGTGGTCGCTTGTATAAAGCAGCCTTTACTTCCATTGGACATAACGCTATCAATTTTTTCAACAGTATTCGCGCTGATATATTCTTCATGGGAATCTGCAGTATTCATCCTACTATTGGTGTTACTACAATAAATTACGAAGAGAGCCAGGTAAAGAAGGCCGTTGCTGAAGTGTCCAAAAAAGTAGTCGCGTTATCACCACACGAAAGAATAAATACGGCTGAAGCTTATTTCATTTGTGATTCCTCCAAGGTGGATGTAATCATCACCGATGAAGAAGGAAAGGCCATGGCAGAAGATTCTTTCAAAGGTTCAGGAATTACAATTATGTAACGGCATACGCTCTCCGGTAAATATAGAGGGGTTGCTCGCAGGCGTACAAAAAAATCCGGAAAGCGGGAGTATTCGGTATATCAATAAATACTATAAAAGGTATATTTACTACAGTACCCAATTGAATAGCCCTCATCATGAAAACTCTTCTCCTCCTGCTTATCATCACGCTACCCGGTATCGTATCAGGACAAAAGCAAAAGACAGACACACCTCTGTATCTTGGAGAGAAACGCCCGGGTACTACTCCTGTTAAATTTGCTCCCGGAGTAATATCCGTGGTGGGCCGAAGTGAATTCGGTTCTGTATTTTCACGCAACGGTCAGGAGTTCTACTTCGCTGTTGACACTGCCGGCAGAGCGGAGATCCGATTCATGCACCTCAACAAAGGTAAATGGACAAAACCAAAGCGGCTGGTATTCGACAATACATTCAGCTTCAACGACCCGATGTTATCCCCGGATGAGACTAAACTATTCTTTATATCCGACAGACCTTTGGCGGCTACCGGAGAGAAGAAGGATTACGATATCTGGTATATGGAAAGAACAGCGAACGGTTGGTCTAAACCGATAAACGCTGGTACCGCCATCAACTCCGATAAAAATGAATACTATATATCTTTTTCGAAGGATGGAACGATCTATTACTCTTCCAACCGGGATCCGCGGAACGAATGGAACTATAATATACTATACGCATCGCCTGCAGGACAGAATAAATTCAAAAATGCGGTTCCGTTAAACGATTCCGTTAACTCATCTTACTATGAAGCAGATGTATTTATAGCGGGCGATAAATCATACCTGATATTCTGCGGAGATAATCCGGACGGACTTGGTCGTGGTGATCTTTACATCAGTTTCAAAAAGGCTGACGGCACGTGGACAAAAGCCCGGAGCATGGGTAAGACTATTAATACCGAAGACCATGAGCTCTGTCCGTTCGTAACCGCAGATGGAAAGTACTTATTCTATACCAGCAACCAGGACATATATTGGGTGGATGCCAGCATCATCAACAAATTACGATAGCTGGCACGTATATACTAACCTGCGCGCGAACCCAGACCGGTTGGTGTATATCCAAATTGCTTTTTGAATGCATACGAAAAGTGCGAAAGGTCTTCAAAGCCAACTTCCAGGTATACTTCCACCGGTTTCTTTTTCTTTTCCGTAAGTTGATAGTAAGCCAGTTCCAGCCTCTTTTGCGTCAGCCACTTTTGAGGTGTTGCGTTGAAATGTTTTCGAAAGTCACGGTTAAAAGTTGAAAGACTGCGCCCGGTGAGATAGCCGAATTTTTCCATCGGCATATTGAACATAAAGTTCTTTTCCATAAAACTCACCAGGTCAATTTTTCCGGGCTCTTCAAAGTTTGCCAGTATACCATCAATCTCGCTATCGATGATGCGAAGAATACTGATGGCTTCGTTTATTTTCAGCGAGGCTATATTTTCCGGAAACTGCTCCTGCACTTCGAAGTAGGGAATCACAGAAGCAAAGCAACTCTTCAGTAACGGATGGTCGCTAAAGCAACGAATCTTCTGCGATATCGCTGCTTTAGGTTTCACTTCGATTGGGGCGTAAAATGTACGTAGCCTATCCGTTGTCAGGTGCATCACTACGGTTTTATGCGGCAATCCGTCCTTAGGATAATTGATAACAGTCGCCAGTTGGTTTCTTGGTATTAAAAAGATATCCCCCGCGCGAAATATATACTCATTATCGGCCTGAATGATCTTCGTCTCCCCCGATATAAACCACACCAACATGTGCTGATCAAACACCACTTCGGTTTTGAACAACTTGTCTTCGTAGCAGGAAAGTTTGATATCAGGTGTTATATAGTTCGTTACAAATTCCATAGAATACATGTATCCTTAATCAACCGGAAAAGATATACCTGCCATTTTCTCACTCAGCGTCCACAAGCGTTTTGCATTTGCTTCATCGAGTGAATACGGCTGCACTCCGCGCAAAGTCCAGGGCTCATCATATTTATGCTCGATGTTTCCGGAATCCAGCTCGGCTATATCTGCGTTCTCGCAATATACTCCACCTACGCCATTTAACATCGGGCTGGTAGCACACCAAACCGATGTAGCTGCACCTTGCGCCAGTGTTTTCAGTTTCCGCTCTACCTCCGGAAAAATATTGCCGTTGGCATCATGTGTACCCATTTGCTTGAATAATTCAATCGGGGCTTCGCGGCCCAGGTCGGTGCCATATACCGAGCCCGGATGAAGCGAATATACTCGTACATCAAATGCTTTGCTACGATTATCCAGTTCAACGCTGAATAAATTGTTGGCTGTCTTGGACTGTCCATAACCCAGCAAGGTTTGGTACTCGTGATGCTCAAAGTGCGGATCATCAAAATTGAACGGTGCCATGTGATGTCCGAACGAGGAAACGTTCACAACCCTTGCACCATGCGCCTTTTTCAACGCAGGCCAGAGTCGAGCCGTAAGTTGAAAGTGTCCTAAATGGTTTGTTGCCAATTGAGACTCATACCCACGACTGTCTCTGCGCAGGGGCACCCACATGATGCCGGCATTATTGATGAGTATATGCAGCGGTCTTCCGGACGCCAGAAATTTCTCAGCGAGTGCGTCAATCGAAGCAGGCTGCATCAGGTCCAGTTTCTCAATTTCTACATTCGCTATATCGGTTAAATTTTTCTTTGCCTTTTCTACATCGCGAACCGGCACAATAACCGTAGCGCCTGCTGCTGCCAGCGTCTTTGTGGTTTCCAAACCTATACCGGCATAGCCGCCTGTTATGATCGCTACTTTGCCGGTAAGGTTAATTCCCCTGATAACATCACTTGTTGTTGAAGTTGCGTTAAATCCGGAGCCGATGGGGATCTGCAATGCTCCCTGGTAATTGTTCTTTTTCATGTCCAATTGATTTTGTTATAGACAAAAGTAGAACGCATCCATCCCATCGGCTTTGTTTAAAATGCCATTGTTGCTTTGTTTAAAATGTCATGATGTATTTATTCTGTGTGTCATGCCGCTGCCGCAAAATTCAATCGGGAGATATGTGAAATTGTAGCGGCATCCCCAAGGTGGTGATTTCATATCGAGACACTTCTACTCTCGAATAGCAGCAAGAGGATTCCGCACAGCAAGACTATATTTCATAGCACTATGGTGCTGGCGGAATGACGCTCTGTTGCATGATGCCTGCTATACTCTTCTTTTTTATTCTTCAACTTCAATCCGAACAGCGGCCGAAGTATATTTATTCGTTTTATCACTTCGAATGCAGCAAAGCATCCTATACCGGTAAACAAAAGTACCAGCACAAACTCAAGCTGCACGGGTATATCCAGCGGGAAAATCCACCAGGATCCTAAAAACAAAAAGATCATGTGAAGAATATATACCGGGTATGCAGCATCACTTAAATAGGACAATACTTTCCCCGGACGATTCAGGTATTTATATCCAAATGCAAACATGGTTAGTATCCAGCACTGAGACTCTATTGCTAGCAGATAACCCGGAGCTTTCAGTGCCATCCATATAAATCGAAGAGTGAAGAATGCAATCGCCAATATCAAAAATATCCATCTATACTTCAGCAGCATATTCCAGAATCCTTCGCCTGCTAACACGAAACAGAATCCACAAAAGAATGCAATCAGACCAAGCACGAACCCGTGCCACGTCATGGCGTATAGTTCATACGGGTTCGGTTTTATTATCAACACTTCAACCACAAAGAGCATCAGTACCGGCAGTAATCCGAGGGGATGACTTAGTATAGCTTTGAGACCGTGCACAAATTTACCCGGCTCATTTTTTTTCAGATAATAAAACAGTGGTGAAAGCAGCGTTACATATAGCATAATGTTTCCGAGAAACCAGAGGTGTCCCGGGTTGAACGCATAGCTCACATCCCACTTATAATAACGTTGCCAGATCATGACACTCAACGGAAAAATGCAAAACATCCCGAAGACATACGGAAGCAGTATCCGAAGCGCGCGGTCCTGCATAAGTTGCTTCCAGCTTCGTTGCTGCATGGCAAAATATACTCCCATCCCCGACACAAAGAACAGAAACGGTATACGCCATATATTTAACATTGCCATCGGCAACCAGAGTGATGTCCACGAATCACCGTTGGAAATAAAACCGATCATGATGCCCCAGGGTTGAAATCCAATCGCGACATGGTATATCAAAAGCAATCCGATGGCGATCACGCGAAGCCAATCGATATCATACCGTCTGTTTGTGGTTAGCATACTCGTTGATGTTTAGGGAGTGAATTTGTTATTTCAGCATGCCTGCGATTACAGGTCTTGTCTGCTCGATATAGGTATAGTCGAGTTTAAGTCCCATAGGCTCAAGTACCTTTCCAATCATATCATATATACTTTTTGACTCCGCGAATGCACCAGCTACGGTCTGGTAAGGCGTTGCTCCGAAATTATTCACGATCGTTTTATCCGCACCTTTCTCAAGCAGCATGCGAACGATTTCCGGGCGACAAAAGAAAGCCGATGAGTGAAGCGCGGTTGATCCGTCATTATTCTGAAAGTTGAGATCGGCACCGGCATCGATCAGGATTTTTGCTTCTTCTGTTTTACCAAACACGGCCGCGCTGATCAGCGGACTTGATCCACCGAAAGGATCTTTCTCATTTATATTGCTTCCAGCTGCGATGTGTTGTCTCAAGGCCTCTTTGTTCCCGGTGATCACAGCTGTGTGAATATCAATGTCAGGAATCTGGCCGCCTGTTTTCTTTTCAGATTCATTTCCGGACTTGCAGGATACCATTGTTACCAGAAATAAAAAAAGGATAGCCACAGATGATGTGAAGTTGTTGAATGTTGAAGTTTTCATGTTCGTTTGAGTTTAGTTTTTGGAAAAATTTGATGGACTCAAAGAACGCCTGAACGCCCGCGCAGCACGAAACAACGGTGCGCCCAAAACCATCAACTTTGCTGGAATTGATATAAATGATGACGCATCGATAGCAATTTTGATGCATCTGCGTAGCGAAACCCGTAACTTGAAGCTGTTTTACTATACCTTGAAGAAATTTTTGTGTGCACGGAGGTCTGCCGTTCCCTGCTCACAGACAAAATTGTTGAAACATACCATGTCCGATTTACCCTTGTCCGAAACTGATTTTACAACACGGCTTACCACCGCGATCGAAAAGAATATGGCCAACGAGCAGTTCGGTGTCTCCGAGCTTGCAGACGAAATGAACATGAGCCGGTCGAACCTGCTGCGAAAAGTAAAAAAGGAATATAACCTTTCGGTGAGCCAGCTCATCAGCCAGGTTCGACTTACGCGTGCCATGGAATTACTGCGAAGTACATCCCAAAATGTGTCGGAGGTTTCGCACCAGGTTGGTTTCAACAGCAGTTCGTATTTCATTAAATGCTTCCGCGAATACTATGGCTATCCACCGGGGGAAGTTGGCAAGCGTGATGTTGCCGCAGCCGCTATACCGGTTGGAAAATTACCGGATGATGACAACACCCCAACGCCCGCTACACCCCGACACTATAAACGGTATATAATTATAGGAGCTGTCGTGCTCGTACTGGTGGTAGCGGCTATATGGGTATGGTCTGCGCTTCGACTAAAGGACGAGGAGAAATCTATTGTTGTATTACCCTTTAAGAATGAAAGCAGCGATTCATCCAATGTATACCTGATCAACGGTTTGATGGAGGCTACTCTCAATAACCTCCAGCAAATTCAGAACCTTCGTGTGGTCAGCAGAACATCAGCTGAAAAGTATCGCAAGACTTCCAAGTCTGTATCGGAGATGGCGAAAGAATTGAACGTTCGATATTTTGTAGAAGGAAGCGGCCAGAAAATAGGAGATAAAATTTTACTGAACATCCAGTTGATTGATGGCGAAACTGATAAACATCTATGGGCTAAGCAATACCGCAGAGAATCTAAAGATATATTTGAGCTGCAGGAAGAGATTGCGCAAAATATAGCGAGCGAGATCGAAGTGATTCTTACACCAGAAGAAAAGAGTCGTATCGAAAAGAAACCTACCGATGATCTCGAAGCGTACGACTACTATCTGAAAGGTAAAGATCTGTTTTACCGAAGCGGACGAAACGATCTCGAAGCTTCTATTCCGTTATTCAAAAAAGCGATAGAGCGAGATCCTGAATTCGCACTTGCCTATGCAACAGCCACCATGGTATATTACTACCTCGACATTTTCAATTTGAAAAAAACGCACGCTGATGATATAGAATTGTTCGCAGAAAAGGCGATGCTATATGATCCTAAATCAAGTGAAAGTCTCATAGCAAAGGCGTTGTCGTTTGCTGCACGCCAGGAGTATGAGCTGTCTATTCCCTATTTTGAAAAAGCACTGGAGTATGATCCGCGTTCCGGACTCGTACTGCATTTTCTAACGGAGTTCTATAACATTCATGTTCCGAATCCGGCTAAATATCTGGAGTATGCTATACAGAAAGTAAAAGTTGATCATGCTATAGATTCGGCCACCCGAAGTTTCAACTATTTTCATTTAAGCAATGCGCTGGCCCAGACCGGATTTCTCGATGAAGCACTGCGATACAATACGCGATCGTTACAACTCAATCCGAAGAATTTCTTTGCAGGCTATGTACGGGCCTATATACATTATGGAACCGATCGTAGTTGCGAGAAGACTAAAGCGATACTTCAAGCCGAATGGAAAAAGGATACAATGCGCTTTGATATACTGCAGGAGATCGGAAAGGTTAATTTCATGATGCGCGATTTTGCCGGTGCGCGATCATGCTATGATCGTGCTATACCCATCATGCAGATGTTTGGTATGGACATTTTCAGACATGAATACCTGCGGATCGGAGCTGCGTATGCTCACTCCGGAGACAAAGCAAAAGCTGATTATTATGTAAATGAGTTCAGGCATTTTGCTGACAGTTCGCAGACGATGTATAAAGATATGTTCCTTGCTTCGTACTATTCGTACCAGGGTGATAACGCAAAGGCGATTATGCATTTCAGGAAGTTTGCCAATGAGCAGGATAATTTTCTGTACTGGTTATTGCTGTTGCGCGATGATCCGCTCGGGGATAACCTGCGGAAGAGTCCCGAGTTTGATCCGATCATGAAGCTTATCGAAGTCAAATTCTGGAAGAAGAACCGGGAGATGAAAGAGCGTTTCGCAGATGATTTCAGAAACCTGTAGGACGATACATATAGTATATATTTAAACGTTATCAATATGCCATACGATCAGCACCTCCTCGAACGGGTTGAGAAAGTTTTCAAGAAAAAGAAAATGAAGCCTGTTCAAAAAAATATGATCGGTGGACTTTGCTTTATGGTGAATGATAAAATGGTTGTTGGCGTAACGAACGATTCGCTGATGGTTCGCATCGATCCTGAGCTATACCCAATGGCCTTAAAGAAAAAAGGTTGCCGCCACATGGATTTTAATGGAAGAACGCTCAAAGGATTTTTACTTGTGGAATCTATAGGCCTTCGCTCCGATAAAGACCTTCTATACTGGATTGAGCTGAGCCTGAACTTTAACCCGAAAGCAAAAGCAGCCAAAAAGAAATCAACACCTGCAAAAAATAGGAAGCTATAGCAAAAAAGCTGCTGGCTACTGGCTTCTGGTTGCAAGCCTGGCCAGAGGCAAAGACTCGTGGCTACCACTATATATATAGTCGCGAGCTTTGAGTTGTGAGCTGCGAGTAAAAATTCATTTTAAAAAATAAGAAGCCGCCTCAGAGTTTTGAGGCGGCTTCTTAATTTTCATTCCAATCGTATTTAACAATACAACAGGATTTTTACTTTACTTATTCAGGAAGCATTCCGGCAACTTTTACTTCGGCAACGCTGAAGAAAGCATTGGAGTTACCTGCAAAGAAAGCCTCGTAATTTTTCAGGCATCGTATCCGTATATACCTCACTTTCGGGGCTGCGGGATCAACCGTTAACGAAAATCCGGCAATAGCAGCAGCTTTATCAGCAGCATCTTCATTGTCTTTCGGAAGTCCCGAAGGTTTTGCGATCGTTCCGGCATTCAGCAATGTCCAACTTTCATCCAGTGCACCGCTACTGGTAGGATTGGATGAACCATATATTTCGTAATCACGAATTGTAGAGAAAACATAGTATGATCCCCACCACTCCTGAAATGGATACAAGGTAATCTTCGTGACGTCAACATTCATACCCAGATCGAAGGTTACCATTTGAGGTGAAGAGCCTCCGGCCCCTATATCTGTAAAGTTGGCACCACCGTATGAATTCTGTGCTTGTCCATCCCACATCGCGGCAACGCCACCGGCGCCACCGTTTGCCCCGGCATCACCCGGAAGGGATATTGCCGCGAATAAAGATCTGTCCAATTCTTTCTCTACAAAGTTTGGTATACCGCGTGTACTATATTTCGTACAGAATGTATCGATACACACAACGTTCGGGGTAACAGGCAATGGTTTAAAGACAGTACGCCACGTGAACCCTTCATTTCCAAAGTCCAGACCTTTCAGCGTTGAAGTAGTTTCTGACGCAGGTGTTATTACCACTGTGTCGCCATGTTGCGTTTTATAGCGTACTTCCATCTGAACCGGACCAAGACTTTTATCGATGAGGTCCCAATATACAGTCGTAGCGGCATCGTCATACGCAATGGATTTTATTTTGCGATTTGACAATGTATTGCGATAGCGACTGCCGTATGAATTACCGGTGATGTTTACGCCAACGGATGAATTACCCGCAGCATCGTAAGTATATACCGAGAAACTTTTCGTGCCTTCCTCTACATCAAAAATTCCATCGAATATATAGTCATCATTCAATCCATCAACATCAAAGATCACTGAATCACTGAAGTTGTTCCAGTAGATCTTGCATTTCTCTACCTTCGGATCGCGCGTAATAATTCCCCAGAGTCTTACCCGCTCCTTTCCGGGAAATACAACAACGGAGTCAAACTTTCCGGTATATATGATCTCACCGTTTTTTGTATACTTTTTATATTCGTCCCATTCGGAGCACGACACGAGTATTATTACCAGGCAAAATACAGCCATGATGGTGCTCACGAACTGCCTGGTTTTATATGTATATATCATAAGTTTATTCTTTATGGTTATGACTATCAAACCTGCCGCTATAGATGTTAGCGTGGATCACCGAACACTTTAAGTTCATCCACACTCTGCGGACAGGAACCGGCCCAGTTTACAAGACACCTGATTCTCAAATATCGAATCTTCGGAGCATCCAGATCGATGTCATAGAAGAATCCATTGGCTGCAGCTTCCTGATCGGATGCTGTTTCTGTATTGCCTGCACTTCCTGAAGGTTTCTTCAATTCATATTTACCCAGCAAGGTCCAGCTGTCATCCAGTTCACCGTTCAGATTCGGATTTGAAGAGCCCCATAACTCAAAGTGCTTCAAGGTTGTAAAGCCATAGTATAGATTGCTCAATTCCTTGAAAGGTCTGATCCAAACCTTACTCAACTTTGCCGAGACGCCCATATCAACTGTTACGATAGAAGGAACATTTAACGTAGCTGCCGCCAGACTGCTGAAACTAACCGGCCAGCCATAGCGCTTGTCCCACATGTTGGCAACAGCAGCTCCTGGTTGTTGGGCCGGATCACCCGGCAACGGGAAATGTCTGAAGTTGGCAGTATTGAGTTCTACTTCGTAGATCGGGTTGATGTCTTTATACAGTGTATCCGTAATGTTGCTCCACCGGTCACGTATCGCAATACCAAAGTGTCGTGTTATCGTATCCATTCCACTGCGCTGCGAAAGAATAGAATCAACCGATGTATATACACTGAGGTTGTTATTTACTTCCCATTCTTTCAATACATTCTGCTCCATAATCAATACACCGATCGACTCCTGCGTTTTATTAACAGCCGTGAGCTTATATCCGCCAAAGGCATCACGTATATCTATACTTTCAAGGATTGACCAGATGGGAGCGCGAAGTGGCTTTACAGTAACAGATATAGGTTCAGACTCAACTTCCTGACGATTTACAGTATATAGTTTGATCTCATGTTCCTGTGTATCTGCGAATCCTTCCACTACAAGCGAATCGACAAAGTAAGATGATTTCACGTCCATCACTTTTCCACTGGCCAGCGTATAGCTTGCCTTTACATAAAGCAAATCAGGATCAGCCGGGAGTTTGTACGATATCGTGGCTTTACCTGGATAGTTCTTCACCTGCACTTCTGCTACCTGCTGAGGTGCTCCGTTGGATGTACCCGCAGGCTGCCTGTAGCTTAAGTCTTCGTTACAGGCGTAAACCAGCAGAAGCGCTGCTATACCCAACAGACTATATTTTATTGCATGTATTTTCATCTTTGTAAATTTTAAGTGATTCATTACCATCCCGGATTTTCTACCAGCTTCGGATTTTTCCGGGTGTCTTCTGCACCAATGGGCCAGAGATAGTCGCGTGGTGTTACAAAGGTCTGACTATATATCTGTGTTTCGCGGTAATACGTAGCGGCCGTAGTTCCGGTATAATTCCATCCGGTTATATCTTTATTCAATTCTTCGGCAGCCTTCTTCCACCGGCGAAGATCCCAGAACCGGTGTCCTTCAAAGGCAAGTTCGATCAAACGCTCACGATGTATAATTTCACGGAGTCCGTCCTGTGTTGCAAACTTGCCCGGGATCGATGAATAATTAGTCCACGATTCCACCACACCGGCAAGTCCTGCCCGCGCCCTGATCTTGTCGAGATATACTATTGCTTCTGCGGAAGCAGGCTCTGTCTCATTCAACGCTTCTGCATAGAGCAAGTATAAATCTGCGAGACGAGTCTCAGGCCACGGATACTGTCCATAGGTAGTAGCATCATTATCACCGAATACCATTTCCCAATTCACGAGCTTCTTGATGTAGTAGCCTGTCTCATTCCAGCTCAGGGTTGAAGGCGCGCCTCCGAGATCAGCCCATTTTGTCTGCGCATAAAATGCAGTGTCTACACCACGCGCATCTTTCTTATACCAGATGCCACCATCAAAACCAAGATCAGCATAAAACCTGTTTTCACGATCAAAGTTCAGTCGCGCTGTTATATAGTTGGTTTTAATATTATAGCTATCGCTTTTAGTTGCCTTGCGTAATTGTTCGTAGTCCGTAAAATCGAACGTGATGTCTTCTTCGATAGGCACACCGTTGCTGGTATAAAACATCTTGGCAATTTTAAGAGGAGCTTCCCATACACCGGGTGTTGGCAGACGGTTCTGTGCTTTTGTACCGGTTAACAGTATCTGGCACATGTTGGAATTCCAGAAGTAGCTGTTGGAATTTCCCCATACCACTTCGCTGTTCCAGGGTTCTGATACTGCCTGTCGTATACTCAATTGTATTTTGGTTGTATCGGTGAGACCGAATGGATCATTGGTATATACATGCAGCTTGTGTCCTACACCTTCTGCTGCATCAATGGCAGCTTTACAGGCTTCTTTTGCTTTTTGCCACTTGGTTGGATCGTACGTTGGATTAAACAGCTGCGTTCCTTCGTGATCGGTAAAATTGGCAAAGTCGCTGTTGCCATTGAACAACGGACTCGCGGCCAACACCCAGAGTTTGGCTTTCAACGCCAGGGCTATGGGCTTGGTTATTCTTCCCATTTCCTGCAGATCATTCTCCACTACATCGGGAAGTTTCGCTATTGATGAATCGAGTAATGCATCTATATAGTTCACGCATTCATCAACAGGTCTGCGGTATACATAGCTGGCCTGTACATCGGCATCGAGCGGAGTATTCACATCGATGATGGGAATAGGACCGTACATGCGGAACAGGTAATAATGATAGTATGCTTTTAAAAATTCCACTTCACCGATCCAGCGTGTTCGTACATCCAGCGTGAGATCCGGTACTTTGTTCAGGTTGCGAACATTCTCCAGAAATATATTGCAGCTTCGAAGGCCTGCGAAGAGTCTCTTATCACTGCCGGTAGCACCCAACTGATAACCTCTCCAGGCATCCAGCAGCGGTATATTACTATTCTGATTTCCCTGCGCAATCCGGAAGGCCGGGTTCCAATATGTTCGGTCAGTCTGCGGTAACCAGATCTCATCTCCCGACATCATCCCTATATTAAACCAGCCATCGCCATTCCTGGGAATATACGAGTAGCAGGTAAACAGATATTTCTCTGCTTCATTCTTCAGGGAAAAGGCATTGTCTAACGTGGTTACGTTATCCGGTACTACATCCAGGTAATCACTACACGACACCGCGCTGAACATCAAGCCAACAGCAAGCACGATCATGCTTATGGAAACACTCCGGGAGTATTTCTTCTGTTCCTTTTGATTAATCCATGTATATATATTCATATCTATACTTTTTATACTCACATTTCAATTCGGTTAAAAGTCCAGCTGGAGGCCGACCATATATACCCGCTGCACAGGATATCCCAATCCATTGCCTCCCATCTCAACATCCCACAGCTTAAAGCTGCTCATCGCGAAAAGATTATTGGCAGAGAAGTAAATGCGTGGCTGCAGATCGAACAGTTTTTTTATAGGCTGAAATGTATAGCCCAGCGTTACGGTTTTAAGGCGAATGAAACTTCCGTTGCGCATCCACCAGGTAGAGCGCTGTACATTATTCCATTCGATCTGATTACTTAACCGTGGCCAGAATGCATAGGGATTCGGATTTTCTTCCGACCAGTGATCCTGGTGAATTGCCTCCAGTTCTCCATTCTGAAAACCTGTACCGAGCACTATATTTCCATACTGATCATAACCACCAAACTGGATGAAAGGTGATGTCTTCAACGGATCGATGAAGAACGTTGAACGGGCAGCACCCTGGAACATGAATCCAAAATCGAATCGCTTGTAGGTGATGGACGGACCAATACCATATACAATTTCAGGTTGTGTAGGATACCCTATCGGTACCACATCATCGTTATTGATCACTTTATCACCATTGATATCGCGATACTTTATGTCTCCTCCGCGTACTTCGCTGCCGAAGAATGACTGATCGGGAGAGTTCTCCACTTCTTCGTCATCAATGAACAATCGCTCTGCTATAAATCCCCACGACTGCGAGAACGAATACCCTTTTTTCGACAAGTGTGCGAGGTCAGAACCATACTGGATCTGTTCGTTCTTCAGTACTTTACTGGTAGCATAGGTAAATGTGCCGGAGATGGTTAAGGAGAGATCTGACGAGACCATGTTTGTATAGTCCAGCGAGAGATCTATACCTTTTGTTTCGCCCGATCCATAATTAGCAGACGGAACACTGGTGAGACCTTGTGCGGACTCTATATTCGGGTTGGGGAAGTATATATTAGAACGCTTTGTCTTAAATGCGTTGGCAATGATAGACAATGAATTGAACAACGTTACATCAACACCGAGGTTGAGCTGTCTCGATACTTCCCATGCTATATTATTATTTCCGTAGCGGTTAATCCGGTAACCGGGTCTGGAATATAGCGCAGTACCAATGCCTGTACCAAAGCTTGCTCCGAAGTTATTGTCGTTTGCGCTTACATCCGACAGATAGAAGAACCTGTCATTCACATTTCCGATCTGATCGTTTCCAACCAGACCATAACTGAATCTCAGCTTAAGTTCGGATACTTTATTCTTGAGCGGTTCAAAGAATGATTCGTTGGATATATTGTAAGCAACACCAATGGAAGGGAAAAATCCAAAGCGATTCTTCTCTGAAAAGCGTTCTGATCCGTTATAGCCGAAGTTGAATTCAGCCAGATATTTACTGTTATAGCCATACGTAACCCGACCAGCCAATACGGTATTGCGCTGTGGTAACGATGCTACTACACTACCGGAATTACCTGCTTCAAAGCTTGAAATAAACCCGGTTAACAAACCACTGACTTCATGTTTATTATTAAAGGTGCGCGCATAATTGATCGATCCCTGAAGATACATTTTGGAAGTAATTTCCTTCGGGAACTCTGCATAGCCCAGGTACTCGGTTCCGGTAGGTTGAAAAGCAGAGCCCTGCGCACCGTTGTTTAACACCGACAATGTATACTGCGAAGGATCTATCGGGTCTATATTGGCAGTGTAGTAGAACGGGTTGTAGGCACGTGCAACCGAGAAAAAGGAATAGCGCTGCAGGTAAGTCATAACGCTGGCGCTTAGCCCTTCCGTTAGAAAATCCAGATTCTGCCGAAGTTCAATCTGCGGATTGATGTTCGATGTTTTATATACCTGGTAACCGCGTACCATCTCGGCATACGGATTCAGAAATAATCCACCTGTTAATGAACCCGAGCCTTGTGTTGGTACTGAACCAAACAACGGGTGGTTAATATAGGGCAACTTTGATTTAGGATATACTGCCGGGAACATAACCGGGTTCGCAGCGAGTGCATTCCGGAATGCGATAGCTCCTCCTCCTACCGGTCCGCGATAGTCATCAAACTGTCCATATAGTCTGAGTACAAATTCGGTTGTCTTTGTAAAGTTTACCGTGATGTTGCTGCGGATGGAGTAGTTCCGGAGTTTGATATTGCTGTTGAAGTCATTGATCGGATCTATCTTCAATACCCCGTTATCAACGTTGTATGTTCCTGCTATATAGTAGGAAGAGTTCTCACTACCTCCGGATATATTCAGGTTGTATCTTTGGTTGGCCGTATAGTCTTTGATCATCTTATCAATCCAGTTGTTGTTGGGATATAGATAAGGATCGTCTCCTGCCAGCGTGTGGTTTATTTTGTTTTCACCGTACGGTAAAGCTGAAGCAGGATTTCTGGTCAGGGTTGCTTCGTTAGCATCCCGCATATAAGATATATTATCGGTTAACTGATAATTTCTTGTATTGGTAGAGATCGTATTCTCCACTCTGAAATTATACCTTGCTTTACCCGGTATACCTAATTTTGTTGTTACCAGTATAACACCATTGGCACCGCGCGATCCATATACCGCAGCTGCTGATGCATCTTTCAATACAGAGAAGCTTGCTATATCATCCGTCTGCAAACGCGCCAGGTCAGTCGCAGTAGATTCGATATTGTCAATAAGAATGAGCGGATTTACTTTACCACTTCCGAAACTGGAAAGGCCGCGGATAAAGAATGCAGAGTTGTCAGTTCCCAAACCCGGTTCACCACTGGTCTGGTAAGCAATGATACCGGCTACGCGTCCGGCTATAGAATTCGTAAGATTACCGGTGGGTGATTTCAGAGTCTCGGGCGATACGCTTGTAACTGCACTTACCACACTCTGTTTTTTCTGAACACCATAACCAACTACAACCACTTCTTCGAGTGATTGTATATCGGGTGTCATCGTCACGTTGATGATCGTCTGCGAACCAACGGTAATGTCTACATTTTTATAACCGATAAATGTGACGTGCAACACATCACGGTCTGCCGGAACAATCAATTCATATTTACCATCGGCATCGCTGCGTGTACCGGTACTGGTCCCGGAGATAAGTATACTCACACCCGGCATGGCAGATCCGGTTTCATCTACGATCGTCCCGGAAATCTTTCGCTCCGTAGTGTTTTGCTGCGCATATGCTGCGCCTGCAGAAATAAAATATAGCAGCAGGATAATTATCGTTTTTCCTTGCGACAGGAAAAAGCCAAACCTCTCTGCTGGCAACAGTAGATTTACTTTCATTTAAGATCAGGTTTAGGTTGAAGAATAAATACAAGGTCAATGGACCTTTGTATTACTTTTAGGTGTATTAAAGACACTTTTTAAATCATGCGTAAGAAGGCGATCTGTTTCTGGTCATAGAGTCATTTTTTTAGGTGATTAAATTGAAGATGAAAGGATCAAATCGCGGTACCGGACAGACATAAAAATACCGGTACCCATACCGGGTAAACTCTCGAAACAGCTATCGAAAAACTGAATTACCATTTTTATTGAAAGCGAGAATTTATCTTATACTGCTGATTAACAAACATCATTTGAATTTAGGGCCACCAAAATTCAATCGTTTGAAATAGCTATAAAATCGTTTGCATTAACAATAATAAAGTTGTCAATAGTTTTAGAAATTTGAAACACTGACATTCATTTTCGCGCAATGGCGCTTAAAAAAACGATCTCGGAGGGTATTTTACGATCGGCTGACATACTGCTTTTGGCAGCATTTATTGCTTTATAACGACACCTGATCCACGCTGCTTCAGCACAACCTCGGGGGCTCATATTGAATTCAGGGATGTCTGTGTCAGGAATTGAAATTGCTCCCGGCACGCATCGTATGGACTCCGGACTTGGCTGTCAGGTCGATCATGACCGAAGCAGCTCTGTGTCACTCCATAATCATCAATTTAGTCCTGTTAACAGTTATACCTTCGACCGATATATATGCCTTTCATGGATCACATCAAACGGAGAAAACATTCGATATCGAACGTTCACGCTCGGAAACGAACTTAGGAACTTCAGGCTATAGCAATAAACAAAGTAAAATCGCGACATTTAGTTTGGTTTGATTATTGGCAACGTCTGGCAGCAACAACCCTCTATGATCAAAAATTACTTCATCATCGCATGGCGCAGTCTTATCAAGAACAGACTGTTTTCATTCATCAATATATTCGGACTCGCGCTCGCGATGTCGGTTGGCATGATGGTAATGATTCGTGTTAAAGATTCTTTCAGCTATGATCACTTTCATCCGCATCGTGCCTATACCTATAGAATTACCTCGCAAATAACCAACCCCGAGAAGTTATCGTGGGAACTTGCCAGCACTCCCCTGCCCCTGCAGGAAATTCTGGACAGCGATACATTAGCAGTCCAGGCATCAACAAGTTTATACCCGGGTATATATGAAACGTTAACCGATGGTGCAAAAGATATTGACGTTGCCGGTTGTTTCACCCAAAGTTCTTTCTTCGATGTATTCGGCTTCACGCTGTTGCACGGTAATGCCCGCACGGCTTTGCAACATCCGTATAGTGTTGTGCTCAGTAAAGCAACGGCCGAAAAATTCTTCGGAAGCAATAATCCGGTCGGCTCCATGTTAACAGTTGGTAAACTTGGCGTATTCCAAATAACGGGTGTACTCAACGAAGATCCCGGAAAAACGCATATCAAACACGATGTATATATAGCATACGCAACCATTGACAAACTGGAAACATTGGGAAAACTCCCGGCCAAATCAAAAACATGGAACTCTTTCGAGAAAGCTTATACCTATATAGTTTTAAATGATCATGCATCGCTCGATGATCTTCAAAGGCACCTTAACAGCGTGGCACAAAGTATAAATCAACAATCCAACCACGGGACGTTCGCCTTTAACACACAAAAACTTTCCGCCATTACTCCTAATTGGGGAACATTATACAATGACTTTGCACGCGCAGCATCATGGGGCAAAATTATCACAGAAGGTACTGTAGCCTTTATTATACTACTGGCAGCATGTTTCAATTATACCAGTCTGTCGATAGCTCGCTCGCTTACGCGGACCCGCGAGATTGGCATTCGGAAGATTGCCGGTGCCAAACGTTCGCAGATATTCTTTCAATATATAGTGGAATCGATCGTGCTGTCTCTCTTCTCACTTGTACTTGCCGCTGCTATGCTCTCCTGCATACTGGAATATAAGCCGTTCAATGATGGCTATGAATTTATACCGGAGATCAGCGTTGACTGGGTATTGATAGCATGCTTTGTAGGTTTCGCCCTTGCGGCTGGTCTGCTCGCCGGTATTATGCCTGCGTGGATACAATCTTCTTTCAAAGCAGTAAAGATGCTGCGAAACACCATGGCAGAAAATATTATGGGTGGGCTCACCCTGCGAAAGATCTTGCTTGTATTTCAATTCTCTATTTCGCTGGTTGTATTGATTTTTCTCACAGCATTCTATAAACAGTTTTCGTTTATGGAGAATGCTGACCAGGGCTTTGCACGTGAAAATATAGTAGCGATACCGGCGCAGACAAATGAACGAGATCCATTCCGAAATGAAATAACGCGCCTCGCAGGTGTGCAGCAGGTTGGTTCAATATCTTCCACGTTTGGGAATCGTCCCACAGGATATGCTGATATAAAACTGTCTCAGGAATCACAACAGCTGGTTAAAGCCGGTTATTACTTTTGTGATGCCGGTGCTATACCGCTCAGTGAACTGACCATTATAGCCGGCAGCAATTTTGACAGGGGTATACATCGCGATGAGCAATCGGTTATCCTGAATCAGAAAGCCGTGCAGGCACTAGGCCTTAAAAATATACACAGTGCTCTGGGTGAAACGGTCTGGATCGATACACTGCAGTTGCGTATAGTCGGTATTGTAAAAGATTTCTATCACCAGGGCGTTGCACATGCTATTTCGCCTATGGTGCTTCGCAGCAACACGTCCAACCAACAACTGTTGGTAAAGATCAACCCGCATGTACTGCAGGAAACTACACAGCAGATCGAACACCTCTGGAACAAAGTATATCCGGGAATAGCCTTAAACTATACCTGGCTCGATCATGAGAATGAACAACGCTATGATCAATCGGCAACCATATCGCTGCTCGGTTTCCTTGCGTTCATGACGGTTACCATTGCTTCGCTTGGTTTATTGGGACTTGTTGTGTTTACCGTTGAGACACGCAGAAAAGAAATCAGCATCCGGAAAATTATCGGGGCGAGTGTCGTGCAAATTATCAACCTGCTGTCCAAAGGGTATATTAAACTCCTGGTGATTGCAGGAATTATAGCTATACCAACGGGCTATGTTCTGAGTTCCTTCTTCCTGATGAACTTTGCCAACCGTATTTCAATGGGTGCTGGTTCATTGCTGATGGTATTTACTTTTCTGTTATTCATTGGCCTCGTTATGATCATTTCTCAAACCTTCCGGGCATCGATTCAAAACCCGGTGAAGAATTTGAGAAACGATTGAGACATTCGTGGACACCAAATATATAGCCCAACTTCAGGAGGCTTGCTGCGGGAACGGACGCTTGTCACTAAACACCAGGAATATAGCAGTGAGTCCAATCACAAAGAATCCAAGTACCAGTGGTAAAACACCATGTACCATCAGGTTGCTGATGAGTGCTCCCAACGAGGCGCCTATAAAAAAGAACGAAGTTCCATAAACAGCAGACGCTATACCCGCCATATCTCCCATCGGTTCCATGGCCAATGCGCTGCTGTTGGGTTCAATTGCCAAATTGATTCCCATCAGCAAAGCAACAGCAATGAAGAAGTATACCATATCCGGTGGATCACCAACGGTAAACGTATATACCTGCAGCAATCCCCCTACAATGGTATATATAACCAGAAGCCCTCGTATAGTTCTGCGGGCTCCATAGCGTGATGAGAGGCGCGAATTTATCAATGTGCAAAAAGCCATTCCCAATCCTATACCTGCAAAGATCCAGACGAATAACTCGGGCCTTCCATAGATCTCCCCAACTATATGTTCAGAGCTTGAGACATACGAACTCAACCCGGCAAAAAGAATGGTGGTGATGGAAGTATAGCGAAGAAAAACGCGATTGCTGATCACCTTGCGAATCGACTGCCCTATACTTGCCAGATCAAGTGCAATACGTTGTTCGCGTGGAAGCGATTCCTCCAAGCGAAGCGACCAGACAAAAATAATAATGGCAAACAGCGGTGGTGTCAGGAATACCATTTGCCAAGACGAAATCGATAAAATGGCAAGTCCTAAAAATGGTGCAGCAATCGGCGTGAACAAAAATATAGTAAAGATCAGCGACATAATGCGCGCCATCTCATCGCCTACAAAACGATCGCGAACACCGGCTATAGTCGTCATGAAAACGGCTGATGCTCCCATGCCGGCTACAAAACGTGCCGCGAACATAAACTCAAGGCTTGGTGAAAAAGCAGCAGCTATACCGGCAATAATATAAAGCGGAAATCCCACACGAAGTATAGGTAATCTTCCGAAACGATCAGACAGTGCTCCAAAGATGATTTGACAAATCTGCCCGAGGAAAAAGAATACAATGATCTGTGCCGTGGCAGTCGATTCCGGTTTAAGTCCGAAATATTGTCGGAGCTCTCCGAATACCGGAAGCATTATATCAATACCCAATGCCGTCAGCATCATGGTGCAAGCCGACAACGCGATGAACTCGGCAGGTTTTATTTTTCCGAACTGTGAACGATTCGAGTGCATATCATTTTCCTTCATAAATGCAGGTGGAGAAAATGTCTGATTTAACACATATTCTCCAATTTGTGCAATAACACAAAATTAATGTCGGAATGTACACACCCCGAGGTGTCAATTAGACTTTATAAGGGGTTGATTTGGACACGGTAAACTTCTATAGCTAAAACGCCTCGCTTACGAGTTCCTTGTTTACCATCATCCCGGTGGCTGTGCCCATAGCCACAGCGTTGGCAACCGTACGCATACGGGTTGTATTGTCACCACAGGCAAAAACTCCCGGTACGCTGGTCTTTTGCATCATATCAATCCGGATGTAACCATCATCCGTAAATTCACAGCCCAGCAACTTTGGTATTTCCGAATGTTGCCCGAACGGAGCGCGTATATATAGCGATTTCAACGGGTAGACTGTTCCGTCTTTCAGGATGATTCGTTGCAGGTAGCCGTTGGTATGTTCCAGCATTTCCAGCGGTTTCTCCACAATATTGATACGGTGTTTCATCAGTGTTTCCGTTTGTGAAATAGTTAGCGTAGCCATACCGTTGGTAAATACCGTAAGATCTTTTGTCCAATTCGAAATAAGCACAGCAAGTTCAAAGGCTGCTTCACCGTTCGCTACTATACCGGTGCGCTCATAACGTACTTCATAACCATGGCAATATGGACAATGAAGAACAGATATTCCCCAGCATTCCGCCAAGCCTGGTATAGAAGGAAGTATATCTCGGATACCCGTGGCTAAAATCAATTTCTCTGCACGAAATATATCTCCGGATGCCGTCTTTACTTCAAATCCCTTATTAGTCCTTGCACCATATATAGCCAGGTCATTCAGAAATGTTACGGTGCTATAGTTTTCTACCTGTTGTCGTGCAATGGCGGCTATCTCGGCAGGTGCTCTCCCATCGTGCGTAATGAAGTTATGCGAATGAGGAGTTTGCCGGTTACAAGGTTTGCCACTGTCAATAATCAGAACTTTTCGCAGCGCTCTGCCGAGCGCCATACCTGCCGCGAGTCCGGAGTAACTGCCTCCGACTATAATTACATCAAAACTTTTATTGGGTATCATAAGACTATCGTTGAAAGGGAATGAATCAAATGACTAAGCGAGACCTGTTAACTCAGTCTGCTTTACTTTATAAAATCCTTTCTCGAGGACATGCTTAATGGGCTTTGTCTGGATTTTGTGGTGATAGCTGCTTGATGATCAAATCCACGAACGGAACTCCTGCAAAAACAATCCATGGAACCAATGAAAGCGTCAGTAAGAATGTTCGCTGGTATAGCGGCAAGACCGATAAGACTTCACCAAACCAATACAGGAATAAGGTGATGGACGGATATATAACTACCCATATCTTTAAAGATGCCAGTAACTTTGCTTTTGTTTTCATTTTCACTTTACATTTTGTTGAACAATCATTAATTGTTTAACAAAAGTACTTCGCGTGATAACGGAGCGTGTAGGACAAAAATGAAGTTGAATGGGACTTATTTAAAATTAGCCCGGAATGCTTCCGGTGAATACCCGGTATGTTTCTTAAAGAACCGGATAAAGTACGAAACATCTTCGTATCCCAGTTGATAGGCAATCTGGTTCACCTGGCTGGAAGTGGCCAGCAGGTATCTTTTCGACTCCAGTATAATATACTCCGTGATAACTTCTGAACCGGTTTTTCCCAGCGTGTCTTTCGTAATGGCATTGAGCTGATAAGACGAAAGGTTCAGCATATCGGCATATTGGGACACTTGTTTATGAGTATATATATGCTCCTCCAGAAGTGCTGTAAAATCATCGAGGCGTTGCGCTGCATACGAATCGGATTTACCGGAAACAGTATGGGTATTCTGCCGAACCAGTTCGATAAACAGAATACCCAGATTTGCCTTGATCACTTCCTGGTAACCTTCCTGTTGGCTAGTATACTCGTCCCATATATAGTTTACTATGGACAGCACCTTCTTTATCCCGGCACTATCAAGCTGGTATAGATTGATAGTGCCGGCTTTGCGTAATAACTGGTTTGATGCCAGATCATGCGTGTAATAAAAACCACTGTTAAAAGCCATCAGGTACCCGGTGCTTCCTGCTTTCAGCGTAAGCTGGTGCACCTGCCCGGGACGTATAAAGAAAACAGTATGGTCAGCAATTTTATACGATGTAAAATCAATCGCATGAGTCCCCGCTCCTTTCTTTAATACCAGTACGTAAAAGAAATCATGACGGTGAAGTTCCTGCGTCATATCTTTTCCCTTTAACACATCCCGAACATCACGTATGTTGAAGCTTGCCGCTATATTCTCTCCTTCCGAAGTTTTAGTAATATGTCGTACGGGAATGTTTTTCATTGCTCAGATCGCTGACGAATGCTGCAACCTATAAAAAAGTCATTAAGTTCAAAAATATACATGGATTATCCTCCTTATACTGTTGCAAGCACGTTCTTAAACTGATTTTATCTGTCTCATGTTGGCAACTGACAATATACTGAGAAGCACAACCGCCACAATTAAAGGCAATAGCATCGCCGACCAGTTCATATCTTTTCGATCCGATATATATTCGGGAATAAAGCTCTTCCAGTTTTCATCCTTTACGGCAGCATTATCAAAAATCTTTGGATAGAAATGCAATCTCAAGCGCTCATGAAAAACATGCGTACTATCCAGAAGCTGCACGTAATCCGTCAGGCTTGTTCGGGCAACATCGTTGAAGAGTAATTGTGTATGCATCGTAGGCATAACCATCGCAATGGAGCGACTCACCCGCTCACGTTGCAGGATCTTTTCCCGCATCGCGTTGCTGTATTGCACCGATTCATCATCGCCCATCTGCTGCATGGCATAATACCATAACCAGTTGAAAGTTTGTTCCGGTATTCCATAGCTCTTGTACTGGGGGTAATGCGCGTAAAATTTCTCCATGGTAATGCCTTTGTCCATGTCCCATTTTTCATGGTAGCCATCCCGTTGCTTTACCATGGTGGCCAGCGACTCAGGCACCGGGTATAGATTGGCAACTATATTATTAACAGAGGCCGGAAGCAAAATGGTAAATACAACCCAGGCCGACAGTAACGTAAGAACATTGAAACTGGAGCTTCGCCTGAACGTAATGATCCAGAAACAAAACGCAAACCAGAAGGCCAGGTATAATATACTCGCAACAATAAACGCCCACAAAGCTTCATTGACGGGAAGGGACAAAACCAATATAGCGATAAGCAGTAAAATTACCAGCCAGCTATAGAGAGCAACGGCACGTACCGATACCTTTTGAAGCAGATATACCTTGGCCGACCGGGCCTGCACAGCAATCAATCGCCACGTACCGGCTTCCTTCTCTTCCGACAGCAGGTTGAATGTGAAAGCTATAATAAGAAGCGGAAAGAGGTACAGGATAATAAATCCCAAATCCAGGTTTCCCGATTGAAGGTTTGAAGGATTGTTCAGATCTGTATCGTACTTCTGACCTTCGAGTGTACGAATGGTGACGCTTTGTATACCGGGATTGACATCACGTTGTCCTATTGATAATGCAGCCAGTTTATCGGGCTTGCTGATTAACGAAAAACGCAGGTAATATAGCAACAATCCCATCTCATCGTGCGCAGCTACATTTCTCTCAATGTGTTCACGCTGGTGTGTTGTTACCTGCCGGATCGTATTCTCCTGCCGCGACAAAAATTGCCGGCCAATCAATATACTGATGATGCCCATAACCACGATCAGTATAAATGAAAGTACAACAGCCTTCGATCGGATAAATTGTTTTACAAGAAGCATGTACATAACTAAACAGCTTTGGCTTTTTTGGATAGACGTATAAGGAACAGGACAGACAGGATGCTCCACATCACAAGCGCCAGCACAGAACCGGCTTCGTGTCTCAAGGCAGTGCCAATGGTTGCTTGCTGTGGTTTGAAGTCCGGGAGTGCTTTCCAGTGCTCATGACTAATGGTATAGGGTTTATCATCAGGTACCTGTTTCTGGTTGCTGATAAATTTCATTTGCAATTCATTCATCGTCTGTGCCAGTTGGTACCGGTAACGCTCTGCCTCCTGTTGAAAAACAACGTATGATTCGAAATCTGTTGCGGACAGCGCCATCGATATATTCCGAACGGCTGCATAGGGGTTTATCCACGCAGTAAGTTCATTGATTCGGTTTTGCTTCTTATAGGTAGCTATAAGCTTATCCAGATGGCGCCTGAATATTTCAGCACTGATACGTTCGCCCTCGCGCATAACAAAACCACTATAATTAAAAGGTAATTGCTGAACGGAATCCACACGATATACGCGCAGTACCGAATCGCGCAATGTTTTGTAGTGCGGGTCGTCCGGGTTGTGACTATCACCTTCCTTCAATACATCAAGCTCAACTGCTGTATCAAATTCTATTTTGGAAGGTGACGGATAGAAGTAACTGCCGAGTGCCTGTGTGGTTCTTGGCAACAATACGATCATGAATAACCAGATCGCAAGTAATTTCATTAAAGCACTTTTGGATGATGCGCTTGCGGCCGAAATCAATACCGTGATGACACACAGCACCGCTATAAAAATCAAATATACACCTGCAATCCCGGCAAAGCGCAGGAGCGTGTCTGTTATCAGTACGTTCTGCGCGGTGCCCAGTATTAAAAACAGCGTAACAGCAACAGCCGGTATAGCGATACACATGGCCAGTAAAAATATACCAAGCGATTTACCAACGAGTATATCGCGCCAGGAAACGTTTTGTGTCAGCAGTATCTTCAATGTACCGCCCTCACGTTCTTCCGAGACAGATGCAAATCCCAGAAAGAATATGATAAGCGGAAGAACTACCTGCAGCAACACAGCGAGGCTTATCTCTCCGAAACGCAACAACCCCGTGGAAAAACCTGCCTCTGAAAAATTAACAGTATTCTGGCGGTGTGCCTCCAGGTATACGGCATTTCCCACGAAGCTTTCCAACCCGAAATCAAACATGCTTAACGGGTGCTTAGCGCGAAAAGCAAACGAACCGAAGTGGGCCATGCGGTGTGGATGTTTGTCCGGATTATTCTCCCAGCTCGCCCGCACTTCATGCTGATAGTGCTGCCGTATTGCGTTTTGAGTAGTATATATTTTCCAGCCACTATAGGCAGCAAAGCCGATCATTACAGCCATCACTAGCAGAATGGCATACAGTGCGTTGGAGCGAAAAGCACTCCTGCAGAATTGCCTTGCGATCAGAAACGAAATTCTTTTGTTCGTCATGCACTAGAATTTATAGGTTGCCGTGAGCATGAAATTACGGGGCGCACCAGGGAACAATCGCAAATAGTTCTGCGCTCCGATCCAGTAGGTAGTATCAAAAATATTATTGACGTTTAGCGCCAGTTGCATATTTGCCTTTGAGGGTGAGTAGTATACGGCCATGTCAAACAACGTATACCCAGGCACCTCGAACGCACGCGTAAACCACGGCACTTTACCACCGCTGTATTGTACACCCAATCCTATACCTATATCTTTCAACAGTGTAGCATCTGAAAAATTATACCGCGTCCACAGGTTCGTGCTGTTTACGGGTGCATTCTCCTTGCGTTTGCCATTTAACGAAGCATCACTGTCTTCCACAATGCGCGCATCGATATAGCTGTAGGATGCATTCACCTGCCAGTTCGGCAATATATAGCCCGCCAGCTCCCACTCTACCCCACGGCTGCGGTCAGCACCTCGCTGCACCAGCGAGTCCGGAAAGGCAGGCACGTTGGCATTCATCAGAATATTTTTCTGATTAATTTCGTATAGGGCTACCGTTATGCTGACGCGGTTTTCGAAGAATTGTCCTTTAGCACCTGCTTCTTTTAAATCACTGATCAGCGGCTTGAAACGTGCGGCAGAATTAGCCGACCAGAAGAAGGCACCGGTGCTTGGCATCAGGCTCACTGTATTTGACTGCGGCTGGTATCCTTTCAGGTACGTAGTATATACATTGATCTGCCTGGTAACTTCATACGTTAGTCCCACTCTTGGTATAAAGGCTGTATTGTCGAAAGAAG
This sequence comes from Ohtaekwangia kribbensis, assembly GCF_042676245.1. Taxonomy (NCBI): domain Bacteria; kingdom Pseudomonadati; phylum Bacteroidota; class Cytophagia; order Cytophagales; family Fulvivirgaceae; genus Ohtaekwangia; species Ohtaekwangia kribbensis. Next base: position 1,094,064 of record NZ_JBHTKA010000007.1, on the reverse strand, counting down.
CTTCACCCGGTGCCTTGTAGTTCGTAATATCTTGGAACCATTCGTGTCGTAAACTCAGCAAGGCCGAAAGCTTGCCCAATCGGAGTTGCTCTTGTATATAAACAGCGTTGGTGGTAGTACGTGCAGAAGGTATGGCAACCCGCGAGTTCAATATATAGTCCTCCACATTGCGAATGGTATAGGAAGGATTGTTCAGATCAAAATGATTCACGTTTGGCTTCGGTAGTGTCTTGCCATCAACAACAATCGTCTGATAGTTTTCGGCATTGGCGGGTAAAAACGAATTGGACACCGTGCCATCTTTCAATACATATCCCCTCGCTGAATTCTGTCCTCCGCCCCTTGTTTTATTCCAGCGACTCAAATCATACCCGATCAGAAGTTTGTGTTCAATACCCAAAGTCTCGAAATCAAAATTGAAATAAGCATTGAGGTTGTCAACGTTCCAGTATTGTTGTCGCTGCACAAATTGCATGGCCGCCAGATTGGTAACCGGTTGATTGTTCATATCCACGGCAAAAGCATTGGTGGTGCGGTGTTCCTGCAAATCCTCCGACCACGTCTGCTTCATGTACGCTACATTTACACTGATGTTGTCGGTAAACTTATGAGCAAGACTCGTGGTGATGATCATCTGCTTTGACTTGAAGAAATCGTTGGCAGCACCGAGGTTGAGACTGATCGGTGTACTCTTCAAATCCGTAACACCTGCCACGGCACCAAATATAGGTTGTCCACGATCCAGGTTACCGGTACCATTGCTATAGATCATTTCAGCATTGATCGCGGTTTTGTTATTCGGTATATAGCTGATCGAAGGCGACACAAGTACAGCATTGTTTTTTACGAGATCGCGATATGATTTTCCTTCCTGTATACCTCCGGTTAATCTATACAGCAATGTCTTTGACTCATTGAGCGGTCCTGTAAAATCAAGCGTGCCGCGCATCGTACTGAAACTTCCTACACTCATGCTTACTTCCCTGCGCTCGATGGCCAGCGGTTTCTTCGTTACCATGTTAATGCTGCCGCCCGGATCTACACTTGAAAATGTTACCGATGCAGGGCCCTTCAATACTTCCACACGTTCTATGTTGGTGGTAATTGGCTGAAGAAAATAATACTGGCGTGTACGCATACCGTTGACGATCTGTCCTTCTTCATTCTGGCTGATGCCTCTAATATTATACTGGTTATAAAAACTGGAGGGCGTTACACCACTCACAATCTTTACTGCATCGGCTAACTGAAACGCCTGCCGGTCGGCCATCAATTCTTTGGTAACGGTAGAGAGTGCCTGCGGTAAATCTTTATTCTTAATGGCAGTTTTGGTTGCCGAGAAAGAATATTCACTGTTGTAGTCTCGATCGGCCCGGCCGATCACTTCTACCGTCTGAAGCTCCTGGGTATAGACTGTGAGAACAATGACACCCAGATCATATAGTTTACTCTCTGAAAACGTATAGGTGGTGATGAACGGATCAAACCCCAGCGACCGGATCTCCACATCATATATACCGGGTCGGGACAACTCGATAGAAAATATACCCGTTGCATCGGAGGTAACTCCCTCCTTTCGGTCTTCATGCATAACCGAAACAGCCGCCCCGGGTATAACATTCTGTGCCTGGTCTACGATTTTACCTGTAACACGAATCTGAGAAAATGTATAGCTAAAGATTGTACTGAAAAGTACAAGTGTGAGTAGTTTATGTTTCATTTATATAGTACCGTTAAATAGTTTCCAGGTAGAGTTGTTGTAATTGTATGGCGTTGATATCGCCTGTCTCTACCTCGTGTATGAGTTTGCCTTCTTTCATAATGCCGATGCGTGTACCTACATTTACCGCATTGAAAATATCGTGTGTTGCCATGAAGATGGATTTACCTTCGTTCGCCAGCTCCTGGCATATAGCCGTAAACTCTGCAGTAGCTTTCGGATCGAGTCCTGAAGTAGGCTCGTCCATAAAAATGACATCTGCCTTTTTTGAAAGCGCGATGGCAATGCCCACCTTCTGACGCATGCCTTTGGAATATGTAGAGAGTCTGCTGGCGTGTGCTGTCTCCTGCAAACCTGCTTTGGTAAGAAAAGCTGTCAGTCCGTTTTCAGTATAAGTATATCCAGCGAGCTTGCTGAAAAAGTCCAGGTTCTCTGTACCCGACAAGTTTCCATAGAGCTGAACAACTTCCGGTATATAGGCAATCATTTTATTGGTATCGGCCTGGTTCGGTTTCACTTCGATGTTATTGATCAATGCGTGTCCACCCGATGGTTCAATAAAACCAAGAAAGATATTGATGGTTGTTGTTTTACCTGCACCGTTCTGTCCGAGCAGGCAATACACTTCACCTTTGCCAACGGAGAGGTTAACCTGATTCAGCACTCTCTTTCCGTTGAATTCTTTTGTAAGATTTTTTGCTTGTAGCATATTTAATGTGATCGTTGAAGGAGTAATGCTCACAAAATCTCATCATGCACAGCTAGATACCTGTGCGTACGACTAAAAGTATATGTAAATTCTGCACACATGCCTGAGCACGCTGCAGCATCACACTATTATCTATACGAATGATGTGAGATTGTACGATAGCGGCATACAGTACATGCAGCTATATACAGAGAAAGATCAGATGAGCACGGGTGGTGCTCTTGACGAAGAGATAACAGCCCAATAGCTGTCGAGATTTACTTTGTAGTGACTAAAGAATTCCGGCTTGAGCCGGGTTGTCTGAAACAATATCGTATTCAACAGCGCGTGATCTCCATGATATACCAGGTCACACATATCACATGTGTCCGAAGCTGTTACATGAGAATCATGATCGCAGCTTTGTGCAAGATCATTATGATAGATCAACCGGTGACACGGATCTTTCTCCGCCTCTGCCGAGTGTATAACAACATGCTCATGATCATGTGCAAATGCGCGAAGAATTTGCAGCGAAGATGTCCCTGCTATATAAAAGATTACCAACAGCCACGCAGTTATGCACAACGTGCGGCTTTGCTGTCTCATACGGTTAATCCTTTTAAGCATGGTTCAACTTCAAGGCAGCAAGATAGAATGAAGAATCTTTAAATGCAACAATATTGCATTTACGATTTTTATCGTTCTTCCGTACAAATCAACGAAATGGTGTATGCGTGTAAACGTGCGTTATGTCTTGAACAGCGTGGATGATGCAATTTCATTTTACACGCAGAAATTGGGCTTCATCCCGTGCCGAGATTCGCAGCGCTCTCCAGAGAAAATGTGAAGTTATACCTCAACAGCCCGGGTACAGGTGGAGCTGGTGAGACGATGCCAGACGGTACTGCCTTCTCCCGGAGGATGGAACAGAATTCAGGTAAAAGTTAAAAATCTGGAGGATGTAATTTCAAAGCTTAAAGAACAAAATGCCTCTTTCCGAAATGAGCTCGTAAAAGGACAAGGCGGTAAACAGATATTGCTGGAAGATCCATCCGGAAATCTGATCGAACTGTTCGAGCCTCAATCCATGTAAAAATTATTTCTAATCAACGATGCCTCTGTAAAAGCCAGGATGCTGCAGGGGCATTGTTCTTTTTACAGATATACCTATATATATAAAAACACCTGATCCCTACAGGTAAATCCAATCGCAAAAGATTTACCGGGAACCAGGTGCTTTGCAAAATGCGCTCGTGTCCTACATCCTTATTTCCATCCGCCTCCCAATGCGCGGTAAATATTTACCATGGCATTCATCTGCTGCATTTTGGTTTCTACTAATTCAAATCGCGACTCGAGTGCATCGCGCTGCGTGAGCAACACTTCCATATAGTCTGCACGAGCTGATTTGAAAAGATTGTTAGAGATAGTAACAGATTGCGTAAGCGCCTGTACCTGCTCCGATTTCAAACCATAACTTTTCTCCAGGTTGCTGATCTTCGATACCTGGTTTGCAACTTCGATGTACGCATTTAAAATAGTACGCTCGTAGTCGTAAACCGCTTGTATCTGTCTTGCGTTGGCATTGTAGTACATTGCCTTGATGGCATTCCGGTTTATCAGCGGTGCTGTTAAATCTCCGGCCAGTGAGTATATCAATGACTCCGGTGTTTTTATCAGGTATGCCGGATCAAATGCATTGAAACCTACACCTGCAGAAATTCCCAGCGATGGATAGAAGTTGGCTTTCGCTGCCTTCACATCAAGCTTCGCTGCCACCAGGTTCAACTCGGCCTGCTTAACATCCGGACGATTCTCCAACAATTGTGATGGTATACCGGTATATATAGTAGCCGGTACCAGGCTATCGAAGTTCTGAGAATTGCGTGCGATAGGTTGCGGGAATCTACCGATCAGGAAATTGATCCTGTTCTCTGTCTCCACGATCTTCTGCTGAATGCTATATTGGAGACTTCTTGTGCTGAGCACCTGCGCTTCAAACCTGCGCACCGCTAACTCGGTAACGCGCGTAGCTTCTTTCTGCATTTTTACAATTTCAAGTGCATTCGTCTGGATGTCTATATTTGTTTTTATGATCTCCAGTTGATTATCGAGTGCCAGTAGTTCATAGTATGAATTAGCAATCTCGGCAATCAGGTTTGTCACCATGAAATTTTTACCTTCAACCGAAGCAAGATATCTGCTTACTGCGGCTTTCTTGGCGTTGTGCAGTTTGTTCCATATATCTACTTCCCAGTGTGCTACGGCTCCGAGTAAATAATTGGGCAGCGGATCTGGTGTTGCTCTTCCGGGTTTGATGTCGGTAGTAGCTTCGCTCGCTCCTATATTGGTATATCTGCCTACCTTGTCCACGCCTGCACCTGCCTGTAAGCCAACAAAAGGCAGGTATTCTCCTTTGCGGGCTCTTACTTCGTTGCGTGCAATCTCAATCTCCATCATGGTGATGTTCAACTCCTGGTTGTTCTTCAGGGCTGTATCAATCAGGACATTGAGATACGGATCGGTAAAAAATTGTTTCCACTGTGCCGCAGCAGTATTAGTAGTATCCTGCAAGCTGGTATAGCTCGCAGGTACATTTTTATTCTCTTTTCTCTGAACCAAAGACGATGGCACGCTGCACGCGGTATATACCAGGGACAGACCAACAATCCCTATATATATAATTATTCTCTTCTTAAGCATGGTGTACATTTTCCTCGGTTAATGGTTTGTCGTGTTCATCTCTGATAAGCTGTCGACCTTCTGCAAGCTTACCGAATATATAGTATAGCCCTGGTACGATGATTACTCCGAAGACTGTTCCGAAGAGCATACCCCCCAGCGCAGAGCCACCAATGGTACGGTTACCAATAGCACCCGGACCGGTAGCAAGTACCAGCGGAATCAACCCGGCAATGAATGCGAATGAAGTCATCAATATAGGACGGAAACGTACCTTCGCTCCTTCGATTGCTGCTTCGAGTACCGTGAAACCTTCACGGTGTTTCTGCACAGCAAACTCCACAATCAACACGGCATTCTTACCCAGCAAACCTACGAGCATCACAAGTCCTACCTGCGCATATATATCGTTGGCGAGTCCCATGAACTTGAGCAGCAGGAACGACCCGAAGACCCCGCATGGCAACGAACAGATTACAGCCAGCGGCAACAGGAAGCTTTCGTATTGTGCAGCCAGTACAAAGTATACGAAGATCAATACCACGATGAATATATAGAGTGCTTCGTTACCCCGCATTACTTCGTCTTTTGAAAGACCTCCCCAATCTATATCATAACCACGTGGCAATGTTTTCTTCGCTACTTCCTGTACAGCTTTGATCGCTTCACCACTACTATATCCTTTTGCTGCACCACCGCGAATAGCGGCCGTAGTATACATATTATAGCGGTTTATCTCGTTCGCGCCCTGTGACTTCTTGATTCGCATGAAGGCCGAGAACGGTACCATCTCTCCACGATCGTTCTTTACCCACATGTTCAACACATCTTCCGGTAACTTTCGGTATTCCGGTGATGCCTGCACAAACACTTTGAAGAAACGCTGATACTTGATGAAACCAAGTTCGTATGTACTTCCGATCATGATTGACAGTGTATTCATCGCATTACCGATCGAAACTCCTTTCTGCATCGCTAACTCATTATCGATCTCCAGTTCATACTGCGGATAGTTCGCACTGAAGAAGGTGAACAGACCGGTTATCTCTTTGCGTTTTTTCAACTCGCTCATGAATTCGTTATTCACTTTCTCGAGCGCTTTGTAATCACCTGTGTTTGTCTTATCCAAAAGTTGCAGTGAGAAACCACCCGCGGCACCATACCCCGGTACAGCCGGAGGATCAAAGAATTCGATCGTTGCTCCCGGGATAGCTTTCGCCTTCTCTTCGAGTTCGATAATGATATCGGTTACGGTTTGATCTCGCTCTGACCAGGGCTTGAGGTTGATAAGACAGGTACCTGCGTTCGATCCGCGTCCTTCTGTCAACACCTCATATCCGGCCAGTGCCGATACAGATTGTATACCATCTACTTCTTCTGCTATAGCCTGCAGTTTGCGTGCTATATCATTTGTTCTTTCCAGTGTAGAACCGGGAGGTGTCTGAATGATCGCATAGATCATACCCTGATCTTCACTGGGTATAAATCCCGAAGGTAGAATCTTTGTGATCCCAAATATACCGGCACAGAACAACAGCAGTACACCGAACGTAACCACTCTTCTGTTTACAATCAGTTTGAGCAGTCCTACATATTTACCCGTAAGTTTTTCAAAACCATTATTGAAGCTATCGAGACCTCTGTTGATTATGTTTTTCTTTCTCGGTTGTCCGTGTGTATTCTTCAGGATCATCGCACAGAGCACTGGTGTAAGCGTAAGCGCCACAACACCCGAAATAACGATCGATGTTGCCATCGTAATGGAGAACTGTCTGTAAAATATACCTACAGGTCCGGTCATAAATGCAACAGGAACGAACACAGCAGTCATCAACAAGGTAATCGCGATAACGGCACCACTAATCTCTCCCAATACTTTCTTCACAGCGTTATAGGGTGACAGATGCTCTTCCGCCATCTTCGCGTGCACCGCTTCCACCACCACAATCGCATCATCGACCACAATACCAATCGCCAATACCAACGCGAACAACGTAATCATGTTAATCGTTAGTCCGAAAAGCTGCATGAACATAAACGCACCGATCAACGACACAGGCACCGCGAGTGTCGGGATAAGCGTAGAACGCCAGTCACCGAGGAACACGAATACCACAAGCGCCACGAGTATAAATGCATCTCTCAATGTATGGATAACGTTCTCGGTAGAAGCATCGAGGAAGTTGGATACGTCATAACTGATCTGGTAATCCATACCCGGAGGAAATGAACTTACTTTGAGTTCGTCCAGCTTGGCCTTTACACTTTTAATAACATCACTCGCGTTACTGCCATACGTCTGCTTCAACACGATCGCAGCCGAAGGATACTTATCAAGGTTCGAGTATATATCGTAATACTCACTTCCCAACTCCACATTCGCTACATCTTTCAAACGAAGAATCTCACCGTTTGCATTCGCCTTGATAATTACATTCTTATACTGTTCCGGATCGTTAAATCGACCGGGGTAGGACAACACATATTCAAGTGCTTCGGCACGTTTACCATCACTTCGACCAATACGACCGGGAGAACCGATCACACTCTGATCGCCCAGCGCTTCCATCACTTCATCTGCGGATATATTATAAGCACGCATGCGATCCGGTTTCAACCACACACGCATGGCGTACTGGCGGCTACCCAATATACTTGCTTGTCCTATACCGTTGATACGCTGCAACTCCGGCAACATGTTAACACCGGCAAAGTTGAACAGGAACTTCATGTCGGCATTCGGATCTTTACTATACAGGTTGACGTACATCAACATGTTTGGTACGATACGGTTTACAATTACCCCTTCGCGTTGCACGAGTATCGGCAATCGATTCAACACCTGCGCTATACGCGTGTTCACGTTTACAACCGCCTGGTCCGGGTTGGTACCAAGGTTAAATACAATCTGTATATTCGCTTCACCGGCACTGGTAGCATCGGAGGTCATATACTTCATGCCCGGCACACCGTTCACCGCCTGCTCCAGCGGTATAAGCACCGATTCTGTTAATACTTTAGCACTTGCACCGGGATACGATGCCCGCACAATTACCATGGGAGGTGATATCTCCGGGAACTGTGATATAGGCAAGGTGTTAATGGCCAGCACACCCATGAAGATGATAACAAGCGATATCACAATAGCGAATACCGGCCTATGTATAAATTCCTTAAACATTTCTTTACTCTTTTAGGATGTATTACATTATTCGGTATATACTTTCAGATGAGAGATCACGCTCTTGGGCTCCTGATACTCAAATGCGATCTTATCGTTATCCTTCACTTTTCTCAATCCTTCCAGGAGGATCTTTTCATCTGCTTTCAATCCATTCTTTATTATATATATATCCGGCATTTCTGCTGCGATAGCGATCTCGCGCTGTCTCACCACATTCTCTTTGTCAATCACAAATACATACTTCTTCTCAAGAATCTCAAAGGTTGCTTTCTGTGGAATGATGATCGCGTTTTTGAGTGGCACAGCCATGAGTATATTTCCGGTTTCACCGTGTCTTAATAAACCTTCCGGGTTCGGGAACGTTGCTCTGAACGCTATATTTCCCGTCTCATTATTAAAGTCCGCTTCGATGGTTTCAACCACACCGGTATATTTGAATTTCTGCAGGTTCGCCATGACCAGGTTTACTTTCATCAGGCTGTCCTTTTTTGCTTTTGATTTATAGTCCAGGTATTCCGCTTCCGGAACATTGAAGTAAACCCACATCTTGCTGTTATCCGATAAGGTAGTAAGCAGATCGCCTTCGTCCACAAGACTTCCCAGTCGTACCTGGAAGTGGTCCATGATACCATTGAAGGGTGCTCTTATTTCGGTAAATCCTAAATGAACCTGAGCCAATGCCAACTCTGCTTTAGCTTTATCAAATTTAGCTTTCGCCAATGCAAGCTCATTCTTCGATACTATATTACTATCGGCAAGTGCCTTTGTATTTTTGTATTCGATCTCAGCAAAGCTGGCTTCCGCCTGTGCCTTCTGCAGTTCAGCCTTATATAGCATCGGCATGATCTGGAACATGAGTTGTCCTTTCTTCAGAGATTGTCCTTCATCAACAAAAATTTTCTCCAGGTAGCCTCGTTCCAAAGCTCTTAGTTCAATGTGACTGATGGACCGAATCTGACATACATATTCTTTAGTAACCAGTGTGTCTTTCAGGAGCGGGCTGGTGACATAGAACTTTGTCTCTTCTTCCTTTTCTTCTTTTTTAGATTCGCAGCTTGTAGAGCACAACAGGGCACACAAGCTCAAAAGCATTAGCATTTGCTTCATAGTAATTATTATTGTTTCTCGATAGTTTTTCGCTTGGAACTTCTAAGGCGTGTAATGAGACAGAACACACCGATGCACCCATGTGATTTGCTTACAATGGAAGCATAGAAGTATAAATCCGAAGTGGGGACACAGGTAAATTAACTACCCGCAGAAATATGAATCATATCCTGAATACCAGGAATACGAGATACCGATATGATTCGGTATAAGAAGAATTTTTGTAGAAGGATGAAACTCCTGTATTGCTGCCGGACAGGTATCCGGACGTTAGTGCCAGAAATGCTGAAGTAAAATAGTGACTGCCATCCAGATGTTTTTTGAAAGAGATGAGATCATGTTCATCTTCGCTCTCCTCTTCTTCCCTGATCTCAGTAACATCTATCTTAAATACTTCATGCTTTCGATCGGATGAAGACGCGCTGTAGAAAGGAGACGTCACCAGTTGTTCGTTACCAACAACTACATCTTCTGACTTTTCAGAAATCGATGATGTATGACGAGCATCGTGACCGGCACGAACATCCAGTTGGCTAAATCCGCTCAACAGGAACGTGTACAGCAGAAAAAATCTGGTGATAGATTGTCTCATCGGGGCGCTAATGTATACAAAGATGGTTTTACAGACAAGTGTCTAAATTTTTGATGTCGCATATAACGATTGCGCGGACATGCTGGTCGACAGCACAAAGTAAAAATCCGTTGCAAGCGCGCCATTCCGAATGAACATTGGCTCAGACGACAATCGTATACCACGAAGTTGATTCAGCGCTACGATCGATTGGAGAAAATTTATTAATGATTTCATATTGGTAAACAGGCTTCACTAAGTACTGCAGGTTTACCCTTAGAGACATGAAACTTCAGCAGGTCACATTTGTTTAAAAAAAATTGCAACGTCTGGGGTACTGTTTTTCGCAATGTCTCCAACGTTTGGTTGACTCACACGATTGCAATCGCTCTCCTGAAGACATTTAGAAAAAGCGAGGAATGCTCTCCCCGCTTTTTTATTTTCAATAAAAGAATTGTTCAGAAACAATCTTGCCATCTTTCACTTCGTACATCATGATCTCGTTGATCTCTATCCTTCCGAAACCTTCCACGGTTATATCAACATGCCGGCCTACGGCAAAATGATTGCCGGCTACAAGGGGTTGTGTTGTGCTCCGTTTATGAGCAGCCGTGATGCGCTTCACCCAGTCCTCACCTTTCTTGCGGACAAGTGCCTTACCTTCTGCATACGTAAAGTATGGAGAGTCTGGAGGCTCCATGCTTTTTACAGCATCAGCAAATAATTCATCCTGTATTTCAAACCACTTCTCCTGCTGTGCAAGCTCGTTGAATCGTGCAGCCACTTCCAGTGTAGTATATGTATTTTTAGTTTCGGTTGCTATCATGGTATATATAGTCTTGTTGATCCTATTATTTTCTTTTCTCCGGTGTTCCTTTACCTGTCTTGATCAGGTTTAACAAACTGCCGCGTATATAGTGGCTCCACGCATTCGAACAATCGCGATAACAATCTATAGCCGGTACTAAACCGATATGTGTGAACTGAATTTCAGTTTTATCCGGATGACTATATATTTCAAAGCTGATTTTAGTATCTGTCCACTCCTCCTGGTCTTCCACGAAATTGAGTCTACTGTCGGTTACTAACCAGACAACTTTTTTACCTGGAATAACCTCGACTAATTTTTGAGTGGAGACGTGTACATCATCGAAACGAACTGTAAATTCATCATTCAGTTTTTGTGAACTGCCTTCTATATTCTCGGTCCACCACTTCGAAACACTGTTGATACTTTGAAATGCTTCCTGTGCCGAAACATTTACGGTCAGACTAATGCTTAAATTATTTTCTTTCATTTTGTTTTGGATTGCAGATTTCCGTTATCAGTATACTCATCGATCAGTTGCTGGTTAAAGCCCCCTTCTTTCGGATTCGGTTGACCTTTACCTGTTACAATGAGATCATGTAAACTGGTATGTATATAGTTTGTCCACGCATCCTGACAGATATCATAACACTCATATTCAGGAACCAAACCCAGGTGCGTAAAACGGAGTTGCGTCTGATGGTTCATTTCCGAGATCTCAAAAATGATTTTCGTGCCTTTCCATTCGTGTTTGTCTTTCGTGAAATTGAAATAGTTATCTTCGACAAGCCAGACTACTTTTTTATCCGGCACGATTTCAATCAATTTCATTTTTGCGCGGTGTACATCCTGATAGTGATAGTTAAACTCAGCATGAAGCTTGTCGGTGTTGCCTTCGATTTCTTCTGACCACCATCCCCGAACATTATTAATAGCATAGAATACTTCTTTCGGAGTCTGATCGACTAATAAAGTCGTTGTGAAATCTGATGTTGTAGCCATAATTGTATCGTTTTGTTTGGGTATATCTTTCCGGACATTGGTGTTGCATGAAGTCAAACCTATAGCAGCCAATAAAAAGTATATTGTTTTCACATCGTAGCGTTTTGGTTCTGCAATTCTGTTGGACAAATGTATTGTCCGACCACGATCTCGTCCGGGTGCAGAATGGACTTTATAGTGGGTTGATTTGGACAAAATAATCACGCATCTTTATCTAAACGTTTTACCCCATGAAGCAAGTGATTATCGTAATCCCCGAAGGTTATGCTAACCTGAGCAGCATAACCGGTTCGTTCGAAATCCTGACACGCGCCAATGATTATTGGCAGCGAATGGGAAACAAACCGCTGATTGAAGTACGTTTAGCCGGCTTTGTTACTGAATTAAAATTGGATGTCGGTTTCTTCTCTATTCATCCGGAAGATATCAAAGCTATAAAGAAGACAGACCTGATCATTATACCTTCCCTTTCGCATGAGTATGATCGCATGCTGAAAGAGAACAAAGAATTGATTCAATGGATCAAGGAGCAATACCTTGCGGGCGCTGAAGTTGCCAGCATTTGCACCGGTGCATTTCTGCTTGCAGCAACCGGTTTACTCGAAGGCAAGAACTGCTCAACACATTGGAATGCCGCAGCCGGTTTCAAACGACTCTTCCCTAACATTAAACTGCACATTGATAAACTGCTTACAGCTGAAAAAGGTATATATACAAACGGGGGAGCCTTCTCATTTCTGAACCTGATACTATTTCTTGTTGAAAAATACTTCGACCGCCAAACGGCTATATATTGTTCCAAAATATTCCAGATCGATATAGAGCGAACATCACAATCTCCGTTCTTCATCTTTCAAACTCAGAAGAATCATGGTGATGAGTTGATCGGCAAGGCCCAGACCTATATTGAAGAAAATCTGGGCGAGAAGATCTCGTTCGAAGAACTGGCATCGAAGCTTGCTGTGAGCAGACGCAATTTCGACAGGCGTTTTATCAAAGCCACGGGCAACACGCCCGTAGAATATTTACAACGCGTAAAGATAGAAGTTGCCAAAAAGGCATTGGAACGGGGTCGAAAAAATATATATGAAGTAATGAGCGAAGTGGGCTACTCTGATGACAAGGCGTTTCGGGAAGTTTTCAAAAAGATAACGGGCCTCTCCCCTTTGGATTACCGCGCGAAATACAACAATGAAACCGTTCTGATTTCCAATTAACCATGCACAAACTTCTTTGCGTCAGCCTGAACATTTGTCCAGCCATACCGTTGTAGCTCTTATATACTCAACCATAGTCAACTTCCATACGGTAGATTGAAAAATATGAGCCTGCCTTCCGAACCTGCCAAGTTCCGGTGGTATTATATACCTGAATTGATTATTCTTTTTATCGTGATACCGGTGCTGTATCTGTTTGATACTATCCCTGTACACAAAGTTATACCATTGGTTGCATTGCTTATTTATTGTGGAAGTATACTGCTGATTAAGAAACCTGCGAACGCAAGTCGTTTCAGTATAAAGGCTAACTGGAAGATAATCCTGGCCTTGTTCATTACGACCAGTATAGCCGTATACCTGTTTATATACCTCTACGTGAGCAAGGGTCTGTTTGCTGATCTGCCTGAAAACAGGAAGTTGCTCTACATGATTCTGATGTACCCGCTGTTATCAGCATTTCCGCAGGAAGTAATTTTCAGGGAGTTTTTCTTTTATCGGTATGGCACACTGTTTCGGAATCCGGCATGGATGGTGGCAGTTAACATGCTACTGTTTTCGTTCGCGCATATATACTTTGCAAGCAGCATCGTAATAATCTTTACACTTGTGGCGGGCACAATCTTCGCCATAACCTATATGCGCACACGATCATTGCTGGTGGTTTCCATTCAGCATAGTCTGTATGGACTTATGATCCTGACGTCCGGATTGGCACAACACTTTTACAAGGCGTTTTAAACCTTTCAGTTCGGCGAGGTGATGTATCGGGGCTTAGCCTTCGTATATATTTTGCTTGCAAAGCCCGGACAGATGATCACCAACGATCCTTCACGATCAATGAACATCTCTCCTGCTTCATAATTTGTATTGCACGACCCCATAGTCACCACCAGGAAATGACACGTCCACAAATTGTCTTTTACTTTTTGGATGTCTTTGTAGATAAGTTTATCAGACACGTAACACGGAAATTTTTCTTTTCCTTCTTCTACGATGGAAGCATCGGCCTTAACGATTTCAATTTTCAGATTATCGCCCTTGCGAATCCACGTGCCGTCCAGCGACTCGGGGCGGTCGATCATTTCGAATCCCATCAGTAACGAAGAAATGCCTGTCAAAAAAACGAGGTATAGAGAATTGATTTTCATAGATGCTTGTGTGTAGTCTTATGAGCAATATATGCTTTTCGTTTCGGCAAAGTCACCAGTATATTTCCTAATTAAAACTATTTTTATTGAATCGAGGATCAATAACTTTCCCGGTCATCCAAAAATTAGTTATTTCATCTCATGGACGTTACGCTCACGAAATCACAAGCTCGTAAAATTATCCTTCATGCCGCTGGCCTGTCCAAACGGGCACAGTTTGGCAAAGGCAAAGAAGCCGTTTATAAAGCCATTGAACATCTTGGCTTTGTACAAGTTGATACAAACTATATTGTTGAACGGGCACATCATCATACCCTCGCAGCACGCATACCCGACTATAAAGCAGAATGGCTGGAAGAACTTCAGGCAGACGGACGCATCTTCGAGTTCTGGACATTTGCAGCCGGATATATACCTATACATGACTATCGTTTTTCACTGCCGGTAAAAGCCAGCTTTCAGTCGCGAAGAAAAGCGTTAACACAGGCCGAGATCAACCTGATGCGAAAAATACTGGACCGCATTTCGCGGGAAGGTCCGCTGATGGCCCGCGACTTTGAAAACGACCGCACCACCAAAAGCTCAGGCTGGTGGGACTGGCGTCCATCCAAGGTTGCACTTGAGCGCCTCTACCTCGATGGAAGCCTGATAACAAGTCGAAAGGAAAATTTTCAGAAAGTATATGACCTGCCCGAAAATATACTCCCCGCTGACATCGATACGTCCATGCCCACCGATGCAGAGTTTGCACGCCACGTTATAAAACGTACCTTGAACGTGCTGGGTATAGCATCGTTGAAAGAGATTGCCTTCAGTGCTCGTTATGTTGACCACTCGATAAAAACAGAGATCCAAAAACTCATTGACGAAGGTGAGGTATATACGGTATCAATTTCAGACATGAAAACTTCGCAGCTCTACATGTTGCCGGAGTATAAAAAGAAAAAGATTACGCTGTCAGAAGATATATTTATACTTTCCCCGTTCGATATCATTAACGTACACCGCCACAGGCTACGAGACTTTTTTGACTTCGATTACCAGGTAGAATGCTTTGTACCCAGGGCCAAGCGCAAGTATGGATACTTCTCCCTTCCGATCCTGACCGGTGATACATTTATAGCCCGCATGGATTCCAAAGCAGATCGCAAACAACGAACGCTGATCATTCACAACCTGCACTTCGAGTCCATCAAACTCACGAAAGCAATGATCACCAAAGTTTGTGATGCCATCGAAGCTTTCGCAAAATTCAATCAATGCGAAAACATCATCCTTGAAAAATGTAATGATAAGGCCGTGATGAAGGTGATTCAGAATAATTTCAAGTAAAAACGAAGGTCATCCCGTGTACGGAAGTTCACCCTGCCATTAAACATTTTTTTGAAAAATAGAGTATATATCCGTCAAAAATTTTCTTACAAATAAAGACTTCATCCTGAAATCGAAGCGATCGCGGCCAATAGGCTCTGCGTTACAGGCTTAGGTTTGGAGTCCCATTTTTTGGAAGTTTTTCCCTGCGAAATCAACATTTCTTCGTATCAATTTTCATGTATCTTAGCAACCGCTTTTTCAGAACTGGGCAAATCGTTTTAAGCTTAAGACTGGAAAGGTTTTTAAAATAAAAAAACAAAAAGAATTTTATGGCGAAGGAAATTGCAAAAGAGAATCCCGTTATTGACGCACTTCGAAAACTAAAAGAAGAAGAGGCAGAGTTGATGGTAAAATTGAAGCCTGTTCAGGAAGCTATTGGTGCACTTGAAAAAATCGTAGACAAATCTGCAAAGAAAGTTAAACCAGCGAAAGACAGTGCAGACGCATCGAGCGTTGAAGAAAATACACCAGAGCCTGTTGAAGACGCTCAATAATGTATTTGATTGTAAAATTGGAAGATTGAAAGATTTGAAAATTTCGAATACCAACGGCATACAATCTTTTAATCTTCCAATTTTACAATATTCCAATCCCCTCCTCACTTCTTCTTCAACGCAAGTGCACTGACCAACGCTACCACCAATCCTATCGGCAGCACTTCGGCAAAGGTTATCAGTATAACAAACACAGGCGTTTTATAGAGTTCGCGAAAATTTTGCATGTCTTGCTTTCGTTCGGCCAACTCCGTTGCTGTTGCTCCATCCCGCGTAGCCTGCGCTAACACGTGAAGAGTATATTTGTCCAGGTAATCGGGGATCACCAGATAATAATAGAACAGCCACACGACCACGTACATGGTAGAGCCGGCAAGGGCAATCAACGCACCCGTCTTGAACGCTTTACCAAAAGAAATATGACCGTTTAGTTCTTTGTTACGATAATTCCGGATACCGAAAAAGATCAGTGAAAACATAATGACCATCGCAGTATACCCGAGAACGTCATTGCTTTCAAAATTTGGATTGGTATAACACAAGTTGGCCATGTAGACCATATTCACGGTCATGATAATACCGAGAATGAGTCCAAAGATGATAATGTTGCGCTTCATACTTTTGATTTTTCAACACCCGAAACTACAACGGTACGCCTATCGGACGTTCATACTTTGGTATGAAATTGAAAAATTGGAAGATTAGAAGATTGAAAAATTCGCCAATCCTTCAATTTTACAATATTTCATTTTTCAAATTCTCAAGCGGTGATTCGGAGTCGCTTTGCTTTTTCGATTGCTTTGGTCCGGCTTGTTACGTCCATTTTTACAAAGAGGTTGGAGGCGTGTGTCTTTATCGTGCTGAGGGAAAGAAACAGGCTCTCGGCTATTTCAGCGTTGCTGTGTCCTTTTACCATCAACTGCAGTACTTCGTATTCGCGAGTTGTTAGTTTCAATTTTTCCAGTTCCACCTGGTCAACCCGGAATGGCTCTGCTTCTACAATTTGCACTTGATGCACTGTGACAACGTCAGCCTTCCGGCCTCGGGTTAGTTGCAGGGCGATCCAAATACCGAGTACGGTGAAGAGGACGGCAATGAGACCGATATAAATGTCCAGCGAGTTATCAACGATGAGAAAATTCCACTGCAACCACTTGAGCAGAAAAACGAGTACGGCAATAGACAGCCCATACGCGCCAATGTGCCGGTATCTATGGAAAACGGTTTTAAGAAAATGCATCATGTCCTGCTCGTTGACATAACTCAAATATAGTTCTGTCGACCGCACTCCGCAAGTAGTTATCTTGAAAATGACATCCTGTTGAACAGATGGAAGGATGTTTCAGATATACCCTGAGCAGAGTATATCTTTCTCTGATTTCTGATCATCTGTCTTAAACGGAATGCGCTGCTACTGCCCTCCTGCCGGCACGATATCCCTTAACAGCAAAGTATAGAATATACAGGTAGCTTGGCACCATCATGATATAGGCGACACGCGTTCCTACCAACTCAGAAAATTTTGCATAGATAAGCGGGAACACAGCACCGCCCGCCAGCGCCATGATCAATATAGCAGATGCTGTCTTCGTAAATTTACCCAGTCCATCAATAGCCAATGGAAAGATAGCAGGCCACATCAACGAGTTGGCAAGACCGAGCAGCGCAATGCAAAGCACCGAAACAAACCCGTTTGTAATAACAGCGCCGATTGAGAATACTACGCCCAGAATGGCACACGCACGTAAAGCCGTTGATTGTGAGAAGTACTTCGGTATAGTATATATACCAACAATATACCCTACCAACATAAAAAACAACGTGATCTGGGTGAAGAACCTGGCCTGAGACAATTCAAAGTTCAGAGACATACCATAGTTGATAATCGTATCGCCTGCAATAACCTCCACACCAACGTACACAAAAATAGCAACGGCCCCCAGAAGTAAATGCGTAAACTGCAGTACACTGGTCTTACCCAGTGCATCACCCGATGAAGATGTCTCATCATCTTCTTTCAATTCCGGCAAAGCCGATAGAATAATAAAAACAGCAAAACTTACAAGCACAACCGCCATGATTCCATACGGCAGAATAACGCGACTCGCAAGTTCTCCAAGCATGTTCTCTTTCGCAGCTATATCCAGCGTAGCAAGCTTTGCTTCCAGACTGTCCACATCATTCAATGCTATATATCCAAAAATCAACCCGGCTATAATACCGGCCACTTTATTAAATATACCCATGATGCTGATGCGCTTCGCGGCACTTTCAATCGGACCGATCAGCGATATATAGGGATTGGACGCTGTTTGCAACAACGCGAGACCGGTACCAATAATAAACAGCGCAAACAAAAACATGCTATAATTTCGGGCATTAGCTGCCGGTATAAAAAGTAACGATCCCAATGCCATGATAATTAGCCCGATGCCCATTCCTTTTTTATACCCGGTCTTTTTAAGAACGAAAGACGAAGGAATCGCCATAATCGTATAGGCTATAAAGAATGCAGTAGCAACCAGGTATGATTGAAAATCGCTTTCCAGCTGACAGGCAATTTTCAAATACGGGATCAGCGTACCGTTCAGCCATGTAAAAAATCCATAGATAAAGAACAGCAAACCAACGATAATCATTGGCATTAAGTATTTCCTTGAATCGCTCATCGAGATAGGTTTTGGGTTAATATATACAGTTGTTTACTTCTTCCACCTGTCACTTTCATCTTACTCCTGGCTTCTCAATCAAGTTATACAAAAGAACCGAAGCCACCATTATGTGCACAAGACACACCGCATTTTTTTTAACAATGTTCATTACTGCACACACCGATCATTCATTCTGGACATTCTGCAGGTAACATTGCTCTAAAAACAATAAAGAACGGCTATAGCTGTGTTGGCATTTACTTGGATATATAGTAATCTATCAAAATTAACCGATATATACTTCACTCTATGAAACAACTGAAACCCGCCAACATGCTATGGTGTATAACTGTCCTGATCGCATGCTTGTCTGTAGTACACATAACTTCTGCACAAACACAACCGCATACAAGCAAGACAATACCTCTGTATGACACGATCGTTTATATGGATAGTCTTTGGGAAGATTCGTACAACCACTGCAGGATCGATAAGCAGGAAGAGCTGATATCCGAAGACCTCGAATTCTATCACGACCAGGGAGGTTTGATGACATCGAAAAAAGCATTGATCGAGGCACTTAAAAAGAATATCTGCGGAAAGGTAACGCGGGAGCTACAGGCCGGAAGTATAGAGGTATATCCGATTCCCGGCTATGGCGCTGTAGAAATGGGACTCCATCGCTTTCATGCTAAAAATGATACCGGCAGTGGACCGTTCGCAAAGTTTGTTCACCTCTGGCACAATGAAAACGGGCATTGGCGAATTACGCGCGTAATCAGTCTTCACTAGTCCAAAAGATTGGTAAATTACGTTGTCGTTAATTTAATCCGGTAAAAAATGAACCACAACGCGAAATCAATCCGCCCCTTCATTGGCGCACGCGACTTTACACTGTCGAGAAGTTTTTATAAAGACCTTGGATTCGAGGAGCGTGTACTTACGCATAACCTGTCTCTTTTCAAAACCGACAGTTTGGGATTTTACCTGCAGGATGCATACGTGCGTGACTGGGTTGATAACACCATGATATTTTTAGAAGTTGATGACGTGACTCGCCACTGGAATGACCTCCTGGCGTTGGATCTCACAACCCGGTATAAAGATGTGCGACTCGTACCGATTCGCGAACTCGACTGGGGCCGCGAGTGCTTCCTGCACGATCCATCCGGTATACTCTGGCACTTCGGAGAGTTCAGGAGAGATTGAAAGAATAAAGGGATTAAAAGGTTATAAAATTAAAAGATTGAAAGATTAAATAGGTAAGGTATATATGCCGGCCGTCTTTCAATTTTACCATCTTTAAATTTTCCAATTTTCCAATATTAATTTCCCCCTATGAATGAGATTAAAAAAGAAGACATCAAACAGGAAGTGTTCGATCTTTATGATGACTATGCACACAACCGAATTGACAGACGTGACTTTGTACAAAAGCTTTCCACCTATGCGGTTGGCGGGGTAACGGTTGCTTCCCTGATGAGCTTCCTCATGCCTGACTATAAAGGTGCCATCCAGGTTCAGGCGAATGATCCCCGGTTAAAATCAGAGTATATTAATTACCCTTCTCCCAAAGGAGCGGGTACTATCAAAGCGCTGTTATCAAAACCGGTTGATGCTAAAGGAAAATTACCGGGCATTGTCGTGGTGCATGAGAACAGAGGTCTCAATCCGCACATTGAAGATGTTGCGCGAAGAGCTGCGCTTGCCGGATTTATTTCCATTGCTCCGGATATGCTTACGCCACTCGGTGGTTACCCGGGCAGTGATGATCAGGGACGAGAGCTTCAAAGTAAACGCGATCGGAATGAAATGCTGGAAGACTTCATCGCTGCATTCGATTATCTCAAAGCACATAAAGATTGTACGGGCAAAGTTGGTGTGGTAGGTTTTTGCTTTGGTGGATGGATATCAAACATGATGGCTGTACGCATTCCGGATCTGGCTGCGTCTGTTCCGTTTTATGGAGGACAACCTGCAACGGAAGATGTTCCGAAGATCAAAGCTCCGCTCCTGCTGCATTATGCTGAATTGGACACGCGCGTAAATGAAGGATGGCCGGCCTATGAAAACGCGCTAAAGGAAAACAAGAAAGAGTATACCGCCTATATGTATGCCAATGCCAACCACGGCTTCCACAACGATACAACACCACGATATGATAAAGCCGCGGCAGAGCTGGCCTGGAAACGAACGGTTGATTTCTTCAATCAAAAATTAAAGTAATCTGGCTGCGGCCCTCCCCGAATATATATAGCGATAGCTCATCCCGGGTTGATGAAAATACTCGCCTGCTAGACAAGCGAGACAAAGCCCCATGGCATTATGGATGCTACACCTGAATATATTAAGATCGTAGCACCTGACGGTTCACTAGGCTTTATGAATCAGGCCATAACTAACCCGTATATATAGGTAATTATACAGTTACTTTCAGCAGAATATAGGCATAGCCGCTATATATTGATGGCTAAAGCGGTACACCCGCTGTGCATGCCAGACATTGGTTGGCAAATGAATCGTATTCATCAAATGCAGCACCCGGTTTGCCAAACAAGGTAATGATGCGATCGATACGGACTTGTGTACCGGAATCAAGTATAATGAACATTCCTTTCCCGGAAATTTCTTCAAGCTTGACAACCTTGCCTATAACTTCATCAACGGCCTGGTTCGCGTTCCAGTAAAACACCTTTCCGGAAGTCTGTTTGGCAATTTCTTCCGTAATCACTTCGCGAAAATCGTAAGAGACTGGGGTGTATGAGGTGTCCATGGAGCGATAGTATTTACTTGTTATATAGATAAAACCAGTTTGCTTCTAATATAATTCATCTCCTACTCAAATAATAGCAAAAGGTTGCCCGTAGAAATTGCAGAATTGATTCCCTTGGGGGAAGCGTTTCTCTGCTAAAATTGCTCTGCGATTTCTATATCTACGCCCTCTGCGGAAAAAATTTCTCAGGAAAAGATTTTCTATCGGAATGCGACTTCGCGGAGTTTGGTTTCTTCGAGGTCTACCAAAGATAGATATTTACGGATCAACTCTTCATCGTATTCCTGTTTGCGATTTAATTGATGAAGGGCTTTTCGTTGTTCGTCAAGCAGCGCTAGATATATAGTATGGTATTGCACCAGCAGGTTTCTGCTTATGCTGTTAAAGGCGGCTACATCCTGTTGAAATATAGCCAGGTCGTTGCGCAGCTTTGCTGATAAAATCTTCAGGTGTTCATTCAATTGCTGTTCACCGCTAAGCGATTGTTCCAGAAATTGTAGCGATGTCTCTGTTATCGTTTTCCGAATGATCAACTCCTGCTCCTGCTCGTGTTCCTCTGCGCTGCTATCGGTTACCTCTAGTTTTCGCATCACCCACGGAAGCGTCAGTCCCTGAAAAACAAGTGTAACCAGAATCACAATAAAAGTAATAACGAGTATCAGGTTTCTATAGGGGAAAGCTTGGTCCGGCTGAATGAGCACCGGTATAGATAGCGCAGCCGCCAGCGACACAACGCCACGCATACCCGCCCAGCCAAACACAAAGGGCATTTTCCAGCCGGGATTAGGATCCGCAACGGTAATAAAATTTTTCATAAATCGTGTAAACGCTGAAGCTCCCAGTGTACAACATATGCGGGTTATGATCAGTACTACCGAAATCACCAAACCATATATAATGGCCTGCATAAGACTTACCTCTTCTACTTCATGCACGATATGTGGCAACTCAAGTCCAATGAGTAAAAAAACGACACCGTTCAGAATGAAGCCGATGGTAGACCACACGTTGGTACCCTGCACGCGCCCCTGATATGTGAGCACGATGTGACGCTTGCTCGATAACAGGAGTCCACCGGCAACTACGGCCAGCACACCGGAGAAATGAAATCGTTCGGCAAAGTAATACATACAATACGGTGCCAGGAAGCTGAGTATAATCTCAATACTCGGTGTTGTGGGCAGCCAGCGATATATAGCGTAGAAGAGAAGTCCTATAGCTATACCAATTACAGTTCCCATGATAATCACGAGGAAGAAACTACCTACAGCATCAGACATTTGAAACTGCCCGGTAACAATGGCCGCCAAAGCAAACCGAAATACAATGAGTGAAGAAGCATCATTCAAAAGACTTTCCCCTTCTACTATACTCATTAAAACTTTGGGAGCTTTCACTTGCCGCATTATAGTTGTAGCAGATATAGCATCTGGCGGTGATACTATTCCACCGAGCAGAAAGCCCAGCGCCAGTGTAAAGCCTGGTATAAGTGCATACGAAGCAAACGCGACCACGCATGACGTAATGATAACGATCGGGAATGCAAAGCTCGTGATCACCCTCCTCCATTTCCAGAATTCTTTCCATGAAGTTTGCCAGGCCGCTTCATAGAGCAAAGGCGGAAGGAAAATAAAAAAGATGAGTTCGGGATCAATCGTAATATGCGGGAAGATGTTGGTGAAACTAAGTGCCAATCCGCCCAGCACCAGCACAATGGGATAGGCAGTCTTTAGTTTGCCGGCCAGCATGATCAAGGCCACAATAATGAAAATCAGGTAGATGTATTCGATAAAGATACTTTGCATACAGGTTCTTGAGACTAAATATAGCAAATGCAATCAGTACTGTCCATAAGCTATGATTACAACATCACAAAACTATGATTCGGCATCACTACCGCTCCTATATAAATCAAACCAATGCTTGCGAGAATCAAACATACGTGACAGTCAATGGCGAAAGAAGGTCGGCAACCATTTGCAAGTGACTGTTTATTTTAGGATATTACTTTACCTAATTCCAGTTGCTATGTCAGAGAATAAAATATTACAGCCTTCCGCAGGATCGCGGTGCGCTGTGCAAGCTACCATAAGCTCAGAGCTTGTTATGGCCTTCCTCGTATTTTCATTTGCAGCATCTTCCGGTGTTGTCGGGTATCTGCGGCAAGCACTTCAGTTGATCGGTTATGTCAACATCGTAAGCTTTGTTATCACGAGTGTAATCTTTGCTTACCTGCTCGGGAGAAAGGCAGGTATAGTGATTCATCAAAACGCACGCAGTCTTTTTTACATCAGCTATAAAACGGGACTGCTTGTCATTATATATTCAACCCTCGCCACTTCGCTCCTGGCGTGTATAATCGCTGCTATTACTACCGGCTTGCCTGCCAACTGGTTCATGCTATATATCACGAAACCACTGGCATGGATGCTCTGCCTGAGTTGCCTGCCGATAATACTTGCAGGCTCATGGTACGGGTTTACCATGGCGAAGTCAGCAGGTGAATAAGATACCTGTTACTGGTGCTTAAACATATATCGCACGCCTACACCGGCATGCAAAATGTTCCAGATGTTCAATGCATGTTTGTTTTGAATATAGCTCACCAGTTTGATCTCATTTGTACCGATCTCATAGTATGCCGTGAATTTCTTAGGCTTCCTGAAAGCATGCGTAACAAAGCGCACATCACCACCTATAAAAAGGTTTACACGCACGGCTTCGCTCCACCAGTAGTAACCATCCGGATACCAGCCGGGAAGATCGGATGAATACTCTTTTCCGAACGTATAGCAGAAATATACTCCGGTATTCAACGGGTGTATCGCTACATCCGGATTGACCCGTATGCGAATGGGCATCGCGTTGAACTTGAATGTGAAAGTTTCCAGGGCCGTGCTGCCGGTAAACCCCGGAACAACACCTAACAGAAAATCAAGACTTCCCTTCTTCGAAAAGATATCATAGCCAACACCGGCCGAAACAAAGCCTATACTTCCGGCATATTGCGCCACAACGAAATCAGGTATATACCAGTGATCGCGATGCTCACGCGTCTGTGCGAATGACGATCGTATACCGCATACGAACACCAGGAGTATACTGTACAGTATATATCGTTTCATCAATAGAAAATTTTAGTGAAGGTGTATTGATGGCCATAAAGTCTGATGACGAGATACATGCGCTCGTTCATGCTGGTTGCTACCAGGTAGTCCGTACCATCCTGGTAAGGCTGTCCGTATTCGAAAGTATGCCGGTGTGCGTGCAACGACATGGCTACTCTACCGGACTGACTAAGTGTGTTGGCATACGACACTTCAAGATCGGGATTGAAGTCGCTGTCGTACGGAGGCACATGCGACACAACAATCGCCCGGTGAAAGTCATGAGTGTTCAGTTCTGCGTTGAGCCAGTTCAGATCAGGCACGCTGCTGCTGAAAGCATACTCCCTGGAGTTGGTGTTCAGCAGTATAAATTTGAAACCGTTCACAATAAAGCTCGTGTTCAGCGGGCCATACATCTTGGTATATATCTTTTCTCCGTTCCCCGACAGGTCATGATTACCAATAACACCTATATAGGGTTTGTTCAACGTCTGCATGATCTCATCAACCCACTGGTATTCATCTTTCAAACCAAAGTCACTGATGTCTCCGTTCAGAATCACAAAATCTGCTTTCTGCTGGTTGGCGCTTTTCACAAAGTCTTTCAACTCATCATAGAACCGTTGAGAGTCACCGATTGCTATAATGGTAAGCGTATCCGGATCGGATACATTCTCCTGAATCGTTTTGATGGCACGGCTGTTCAGGTTCTTCTCCGAGTCATCAAGCATAGTCTCATAAGGATGATATTCAAAAACAGAGCACGCTCCTGCTATCATCAGGATACAAAGGCGGTATACTTTCCGGAAGATATACCGGCCGGAGATTTTCGGGCAGTTCATATTGAAAAATTTCCGTTGCAAGTTGGCGTGTTTTCACTTGAATTAAAATGTATAAAGCATGGCAGGCGTTGTATACATGAAGTCAAAACTGAAGGATACAATAATTTTCATACTAAAAATGAGACCATCCGCCTGATGGTCTCTTTTACAATTTACCTGACCTCATCTACCAAAAGGTTCTTCAAAAGTATAGGAAGATGCCTTTTGCGTCCATGACGATCGTATGCAATTCATTGTATGTTTACACGGAGAACTGCTTTCCCGATGCAATCACCCCGGGTAAAAAATTACACTCTTGTTCACTGGAATTTTGAACCTTTAACCACTATTCCGAGTTAGCCAAAGATTACGGCCCGATTGAAACTTATGAAATTTACTCTACGCGTATGGCGCAACCGTTGAAGGAAAGACGGTTGGGACTTTTACAGGCAACCGCGATCAACATGACCGACATGGTCGGCATTGGTCCGTTCATCACCTTGCCGATGGTGATCAGCATTATGAACGGTCCTTATTTCTTATACGCATGGATAGCCGGAGCATTCTTGTCAATTATCGATGCGATGATCTGGAGCGAACTCGGGGCTGCATTTCCGCTGGCCGGAGGTTCCTATAATTTTCTGAAAGAAGCCTACGCGAAAAAAGAAACCGGCAAGCTGATGAGTTTTCTGTTTGTATGGCAAACGTTGATCCAGGCTCCGCTTGTAATTGCATCGGCTGCGATTGGCTTTGCTTCATACTTCGCTTACCTGGTGCCGCTAACCTACTGGCAAAGCAAATGTATCAGCGGTGGTGTTGTTATACTGATCGTTGTGCTGCTCTTCCGCAAGATCGAAGATATAGGAAAGATCAGCGTGCTGTTATGGATTGTTGTTCTGGGGACCATATTGTGGATCATTGTGCAGGGTTTCTCCTATGGAAATTTCCTGATGCCGCTTCAAACCATCAATGACGGACTTACCATCAATCATACTTTTGCTGCAGCCATTGGCTTTGCATCTGTGAAGAGTGTATATAGTTACCTGGGATACTATAATGTTTGTCACCTGGGAGGTGATATTATTGATCCTGCCAGAAATATACCCCGCAGCATGTATCTTTCCATTGCCGGTATATTTCTGCTATACCTGTTGATGAATGTCAGCATTGTAAGCGTTATACCATGGCAGGAAGCAAAAGACAGTGAGTATGTGATCAGTCTCTTCATGCATCGTCTCGCAGGCCCGATGGCTGGCAAGATCGTTACCGGGCTTATATTGCTCGTAGCCTTTGCTTCGGTTTTCTCGGCAACGCTTGGATATAGCCGCATTCCCTATGCAGCTGCCATGGACGGAGCTTTCTTCAAGATATTCGCGAGAGTTCATCCGAAAGGAAATTTCCCCTATGTATCTATTCTCTTTTTAGGTTCAGTTGCTTTTATATTCAGTCTCCTGTTCCGGCTTAGTGATGTGATCAGTGCTATACTGGCCATGCGTATCCTGGTGCAATTCATTGGACAAGCCGTTGGACTATTGTCTCTCACCTACACCAAACGAAAAAACTTTCCGTACAAGATGCCTTTCTTTCCGTGGCCGGTATATATCGCCATCAGCATGTGGATATGTATTCTTATCTCCACCGGTATAAAAATGGCTGCTGCCGGAACTGCCATCATCGCTCTGGGTATTGTTATATACTTCATAAAAGCCAGGCTGGAAAAGAAAGCGGCACTTGAAGTGCTGGAGGACTAATACATATCCCACCAAAATATAGCGGGCTATGGATATATCCATAGCCCGCATCGTTATTGCAAGTTCTTTATCTATGCTACTCTGTGCGCAGACTCTTTACAGGATTCATCAATGAAGCGCGAATGGCCTGGTAACTCACCGTAAGTAAGGTGATAAGAAGCGCACCGAAAACAGACACTGCAAAGATCCACCACGATGCTTCGGTATGATATTCATATTGGGCGAGCCAATCGGAGATCAGGTAGTATGCTATTGGTACCGCGAGTAAACTCGATATCAACACAAGCACCACAAAATCCTGTGATAACATTCTCCATAAACCAGATACGGATGCCCCGAGTACTTTTCGTATACCGATCTCTTTGGTGCGTTGCTCGGCAACAAAAGATGCCAGTGCAAATAGTCCAAGGCATGAAATAAATATAGCGAGTGCAGCGAAAAACGTTGATAATGTACCGAGTCGTTTTTCATCGCCAAACTTGCGTGAATATTCCTGATCTACAAATGTAGGCGCCACCGGTAAAGCAGGATTTACCCGCTTGAATACAGTTTCAATCTTGCTGACTGCTTCCTGTGCGTTGACAGCCGGATTGAGTTTCAAAAGAAATATATTCTCCCGGTGAGTTGAAAGATGGAACATGGAAGGTCGCACCGGTGCGTAGGGAGATTCTACCAGCAGGTCCTCCACGATACCAATTACGGTATAGGGAACATCTTCCCAACGTATAATTTTCCCTACGGGATCTTTCAATCCTATAAATTTCACGGCCGACTCATTGAGTATAAATGCATTTGAATCGGAAGCAAACTCTCGTGAGAAATCTCTTCCTTCTTTAATCTTCCAGCGAACAGTTTTACCGTAGTCATGAGACACTGCGTTGTTCGGGAAGTCAACTGCCTGGTTGGGATCTTTACCTTCCCAGTCAAAACCACCGTTACTGTTCCATACAGAAGTTGTGGGACTTCCGGATTCAGCCATCTCCAGAATTACGCCTGCATTTACCAACTCGGTACGCACAGCATCAAAATGCTTGTGAACTTCCTCTGTTACACCTAAACTCACCAGACCATCTTTACTATATCCGATCGGTCTGCTCTGGCCATGATGGATCTGTTTATATACTACCATGGTACCAATCACCAGCGTAGTGGAAATTGTAAACTGCAATACCACCAAAGCCTTTCTCGGTAATGATGCATAGCGCCCTGCCCGAAATGTACCCTTCAATGTTTTAACAGGTTGAAACGATGACAGGAACAACGCTGGATAACAACCGGCAACAAGTCCGGTAAACAAAGTAAAGACAGCGCCAGCCAACCAGAACGTTGGGTTTAACCAGGGTAACTCAATGCGTTTGTCGGCTACGGTGTTGAATGAAGGTAAGATGAGCAGCACTAACAGAATGGCGCACACAAATGCCAGCGAAGCAATTAACACCGACTCACTGAAAAACTGCACCACGAGTTGCTTGCGCATAGAACCAATTGCTTTGCGTATACCTACCTCTTTGGCTCTCTTCTCAGAGCGGGCAGTGCTCAGGTTCATAAAATTTATGCAGGCCAGTATCAGTACGAATGCACCGATAACACCGAAGAGCCATACATTGGCAATACGTCCACCGGTATTAACTCCGCCTTTGAACTCAGAATACAACCTCCATTTATACATCGGGTGCAGAAAGACAATCGGATTATAGCGTCTCTCCTCATCGCTGATCTTGTTTAGTTTGACATCGTGTATCTTCGCAGACAGTTGTTCCATTTCGGCATGATCAGCAATCATCGCGAAGGTTCTGGTAAAATTACTTCCCCACGGATTCTTCATCTTGCGCACCCACTCGTTCTGACTTAAATAGAGCGACCAGGGCAGTATAAATTTCAGATCGTAGAAAGATGAATTATACGGTATATCTTTATAGACACCGGTAACCGTAACATCCACAGTGTTGTCGATGCGTAATGTTTTACCAACCGGGTCAGCATGATCGAAGTACGTTTGGGCTACCGATTCCGACAGCAGAATAGAGTTCATATCTTTGAGTCCATCGCGTGTACCGCTTACCATCTCGAGCGTCAGCATGTGCGGCACCTCCGGTTCGAAGTAACTTCCGGATATCAGCAACATCTTATCGCCAAGCGTGAGTGTGTGATCATAGTTCCAGGAAGCCTGTACTACATATTTGAAATCACTGCCGTATACCGATCGGATCTCTTCCGCCATTACTGCAGGGTTTGCTTCCTGTGTTCCTATTTCACCATTGAAGGTTTGATGTTGCATGACCTGTGCGATGCGATCATAGTTACCATGGTATGTATTGTACTGCAGCTCATCGAATACCCAAAGACCGATGAGTATGGCAACACCCATGCCGACAGCCAGTCCACCAATGTTGATAAACGAGTAAGTCTTACTCTTCCCAAGGTTTCTCCAGGCGACTTTGAAATAACTGGTATACATAGTATTCATAGGTTGTTTTCAGAGAAGGATGCTAAAAAGATTCATAACGTTGCACAACGGAGCCCTCAACGAATCAAATACTCCCAACTTTTTTAAAAGTTACAGATCGATTCTGTCTTTTTTAGCGATCGGGCTGCATTATTCATCCTTCAAACACTTTACCGGGTTTACGCGGGCAGCCCGCAGCGCTTGGAGTCCTACGGTGATCCATGCAATGGCAAGGGCAATTATACCGGCTGCTATAAAATACCATGCTTGCAGGGAAATGTGAAACGCAAAATGATCGAGCCATGCCTGTGCGATGAAGTAACTAACCGGGAGCGCTATGATGATCGCTGCAAAAACAATTTTTGTAAAGTCTGCTGACAGTAACAGGACAATGCCCAGCTCTGTTGCCCCGAGTACTTTACGAATGCCAATCTCCTTTACCCTGCGTTCGGCAGTAAAGGCTACCAGTGCAAACAACCCCAGGCATGAGATCACAATAGCGATGCCTGCAAAATACCGTGACAACACCGAAACGTTTTGCTCCGCTATATATAGTGCATGATAGTCGTCATCGAGAAAATGATATTCGAAAGGAAGTCCGGGACTATATTGTACATGCAGTGCCATTAATTTCGCAATCGCCTCCTGTTCGTGTCCGGCTTGTATCTTTACCATGACCTTGTTGCTGCGCGGTTCAAATTGCATTACGCAAGGTTTGACATCTTCATAGAGTGACTCAAAATGAAAGTTATCGGTTACGCCAATGATAGTCTTTTTATCGCCCCACAACGTTATGGTTTTGCCGATGGGATCTTTTATTCCCATGCGTTCTACAGCAGCTTTATTGAAGATAACCGATGTACGATCGTCACTATACTCCGGTGAAAACGAGCGGCCTGCAATCATCTTTACTCCCAGTGTTTCAATAAAATTATAGCCTGCTTCCAGGTTGCAGAATCCAACGTCTTCATCCTGTTTACCGTCTTCCCAATCTATACCACTCAGCCCGCCATGCTTGCCTGTCAGATCATGATAAAAATTAGAAGCCTTTACCACGCCTGGTATAGCGCTCACTTTGTCCATAAAGGTTTTTACATATAGTTCATACGCACCACCGCGTTCAAAGTAGCTTTCGTCAGCACCTGGCTTCATTTCCATTTCAAAAAGTACAATGTTATCGCGCGAGTATCCCAGGTTCTTTTCCTGTATATACTTTATCTGCCGGTAGACGACCAGCACCGATACAATAAGAATGACCGATATGGTAAATTGAAATACAACGAGCCCCCTACGCGCCCAAAGTTCACCAAAGGAAGCGGTAAATTTGCCACGCAACATCGAGATCGCACTGAATCCCGACAGGTATAGTGCCGGATAACTCCCCGCCAGTATACCGGTAACCAGTGTGATGGTAACAAGCGCTGCAATCGTGACACCATCCATCGTAAACTCCAGGTGTTTGGATGTAAGTATATTGAAAGCGGGCAACAACAAGTCTGCCAGCAGTACCGCGATAATCATTGCAATAACGCTCATCACTACTGACTCAAACAAGTATTGAGAAACCAGATTTCCGCGCGCTGCACCCACGGCTTTTTTTATACCTACTTCCTTCAGCCTGCGCGCTGCCTTCGCTGTAGAGAGGTTCATGGAGTTGATACACGCGATCACCATGATAAATATCGAGATGGTGGCGAACAATGCTATATATTCAATACGACCACCCACCGGTATGCCATTGGCATAGCGACCATGAAGATATTTATCAGTGTAACGTTGCGCGAATAACACACTCTTCATCTCCTTGTCCTTCTTCTGCATGAAGTACTTTACCTTCTGGTTGAAAGCATCGGCATCAGTTCCCGATCTTAAAAGCACAAAAGTATGTGGATCACTGTTACCCCAATATTGCAACGAAGGGCGCTCGGCAAAAAAGTATTCGTAGTTAAGAAGCAGATCGTATTCTGTACTTACCGGCACATTTGGCTTTTGAAATATACCAGTAATATGTAGTGTGGCTATAAATTGTTCCTGGTTCCAGCCGAACGTGCGCCCTACTATATCGTCTGTGGTATGAAACAGTTTTAACGCGAGCTCTTCTGAGATCACCACACTGTGCTTGTCCGGAAGCAATGCTGTTTTGTTACCCTGTAGAATTGTGAGCGGAAAAACCTGGAAGTAATCTTTACTCACAAACTGTCCTGCTGCGCGCAGGCTTGTCTGGTCAGTCTTGATCACACCCTGATTGGAGAACCACGATGCCGGTACTACCGATGCTGCATACTCAACTTCCGGAATTTCCTGTGCCAGTGTGCTGGCCAATATACCGGGAGTGCACTCACATGTACCGAAAATGCCATTCTCCGAAGAGTTCTGCAAAAGCTGGTAACGCCTGTCATCATTCACGCCAAACCTGTCAACACTCATCTCGTGATGTATCCATAAAAAGATAAGCAACGTACTGGCTAGTCCTGTCGAGAGCCCGACCAGGTTGATCAGAAAAGTACCTTTAAACTTTCTGAAGTTCCGGAAGATCAATATAAGGTTATGTCGAAACATGGCATGGAAGTTAAGAATCCATTCGTACGCAAGCTATACCAATGCCATTTTTAAGAAGTGCTGTTACGCTATAAATTTCAGCTTATCCGGTATAGCCCGACTGCACACTGCCCATTCATAGAAATCGGATCGTCCACGTATGGGCACTTGAAATTTATTTATCGAAGAACGGCTCATCAGCATTCGGGTCTGTACCAAAGCGTAAGATGTGACCGTCCGGATCGACTATCTGCATCTCATAGGCCCACGAAAAATTAGTAGGCGGAAGTTTAATGGTAACATCTTTTTCAACGAATTGCTGGTGCAACTCCTGTATATCACCGTCAAACCCGATCCATATCCAGGTGCCTGGCATGCCTTGCGATCCTTTGCAAAGATATATACCCGTATTGTCGCGGGTGATACACGTAAACGTATCATCGCCCCAGTCGGCATTATCAAAGCCCAGTATATCCTTGTAAAACTTTACACTGCGGGTTATATCCTGCACGCAGAGAATCGGTGCTATATTTTCAATGCGGAAGTCCATGGAGTTATTGTTAATGTTCGTTAACAGTTATTAGAAAAATCCAGAAACACAAAGAAATCACGAAGGAGACACGAAGTCACAAAGTATATTTTCTCCGTGTAACTCTGAGTCTTCTTTGTGATTTGTGCAAGGGATTTATTATCCGTTACACGTTATCCGTTCTGTATTCCCCGTTTTCGGTTTAATATACCTCGGTTATACTTCTCGCAGCGATTCGCATATAGCGACTTACCACTGCACCCGATACAGTAAGTCAATTCTACAACAATGATATAAAGTTATATTTAGATACGTAAGGAATTATATTCCAGTTGTATTATAGTCAAAACGAGTTCAATACAGCGGTGAAACAATCAAAATTGACTTGGAATGTGCAATGCAATGTACCGGACCATCGACTTGTGGTATATTTATGGGAATATTTTATGGTTTGATCCAGTCTTTTGCCTCATCCAGAGAATTGAAATAATGCGATGTTAATGACTGGTCTTCCACCAGACTCATAGTATCCTCTACAGATACCTGTGTGAAAACGTCATCCGGTAAAATAATGGCCAGATGCGTATAGCCCAATTGCATGGCACGCTTGGTCCAATCCGTTATTGACCATTCCTGATCGTCAGGATGGATTGTACCTAAGTGTGTCGTATCAACGATTACGCGAGAACTGTGATATTGCTCCATTCCTGAAAGTAGAATGTCCAATGTATCACGGTATTCATTGGAGGTTACCGCAACTTTCCAACACAATATCATTGACTGAATCGTTTCCTCATAGAGGATAGAAGCGTATTCCTGTTCGAAAAATTTAATCATATCATTGAAGGTTTATGGTTAGCTACAAGTTTCAATTTCAATCAGTATCACTCCTTCGACCAAAAGATTGTATTGAGTTACGGGACATACTATTCTATATATATCTTCTTAACGTAAATCTCTCCACTTTCCGTCTGTACCAGGACAATGTAAATACCTGACGCTAATCCGGAGCTGGAGTATATCATCTTTCCGGATTCCATTTGTCCACTTAAGTGCACAGCTCTGCCCATCGAGTTGAAGAATTTTATGCTGCGCGCATCGGTTACGCCTTCCATAATCAATTGATTTTCTGGGAGAGCATAGATTACTATATCTTGGGTATCCAAATCAGCAATGGCTACAGACGAATAGCTTGAGGTGCCGTCAAAATCAGTTTGCTTTAACCTGTAATAATTTCGTCTGTTAGGATTGTAGTCTGTAACAGAATACCGCTGCTCTTCTATACTGGTTCCGGCTCCCGGTATTGTTTTTAGAACGGACCAGGTTCTTGCATCAACTGATCGCTCCAGTGTGAAATAGTCGTTGTTGATTTCTGTCGCAGTCGCCCAGTATATATCTACAGTGTTCTCATACGGTATTGCTTTAAAATACAACAGTTCAACGGGAAGAATACTGCATAACGCACTTGCTGCTGACTCCGAGGATATAGTATAAAAAGTAGACGGATTATTTTGGTTGTTGTAGGATGTTGTAATCCAGCCAGCGGAACGCGCAGATGTCGATATTCTGAATTCGTCAAACTTTGCATCGATATAGTGGTCGGCACCATATTGGGATCTTCCGAAATAATTAGCCGTTGAAGACTCTATGCTGGATGGCGAGAGTGTAATACCGGTTGAATTGCCGAGCAACGTCCCGTTTCGATATATACTTAGGCTTCCTTCAGTATTGTTAAGCACGACAGCCCAGTGAATCCAACTTCCGGTATTGGTAGTGTTGGTTACAACAGGACCTTGCTCATTTGCAGCAGTGTTGGTAGTAATTCGTGCGCGGGTTTCTGCTGGACTTCCGGTACCAGTCGAAGGCGTTAAAAAGAAATTAATGTTTGTGTTCTGACCAAAATCAAATATCCGTTCCCAGTTGGTGGAGCTCCGATCGAGATTTACCCATCCTTCAAATGTGAAGTTTGATATACCGGCAAAGAATCCGTTGGCTAAACGAAGATACTGACCAGCAGCAGAGCTTAGGATGTCTGTGCTGTTATTAAGATCTCGGCCAGCAGCTATTTTTGCCGTGGCAAGGGTAGCAGTGGAGTTATCGGTTAGATTGTTGCCATTGGCTGTATTGTCGTTGACGGTATTATTGAAGTGCCAGACCGCCTTATAGGTCGAATTCCAGGTTGCGGCAGCAGATGGGTCAGTGGTAACGCTGCTATTTCCATAGTACATGTGAATAACCGTATTGGCACTTATACTCAACGTAGGTACACGAACCCATGCTACAAATGCGCCGGATGAGGCTGCATATGATTCAATTTGATGGTCAAGTTTGGTAAGGCAGTCATTTGTATAAAATATAATATCGTATCCATTGCTATTGGTTACGTGTCCTCCATTAGCCGTGGTACGAAGGTCATTATCACTTACCGAAATCAGAACGGGGAAATCTGTATGATTTGACGTGCCGCTCACCTGCGATACTTGTATGGTGATTGTTTTTCCATAATTATACCCTATGGGCTGGGCGTGTATACCACTAATGGCAATGACTAAGAGCAGTACAGTGATACCGATTCTCATACAGGTGGGCTAAAAAAACGATATTAAATGTACTAACAAATATTCTATTTCTACAGCACTCTCAGGTATAAAAGAATATGGTTGCGAGTCTGTTGTCTACCATGTATATAATACTGAAATGTGTATTATGGCCTAGAAATATTAGATGTACACATTTGTAAGTTACTTTCTAAATTATATACATAACGTAATATATAGTATCTCTTGTCTCCTGAGAAACAACAGGCGTGATCGCTATCAACCCTTCCGAAACGCTTTCGTACAGCGATTTTTAATATGATTTATGGGGGCTGAACCACTGCTACAGCAGGATTTTAGAGTGATTGCACTGGAATGGAAACCTCATGTTGATTTGAGAGCCAAAGCATGTAGCTATCGTGATGCCGAATGCCGAGTTCGCCCCATTAAACGTGGAGATGATCAAGGAGACAATGGAACAAAGGCAATCCACTATTACAGATAGACCGATATTTTCAATCCCATATCATACGGAAAAATACATGTCGCAAATATATTGTTACCATGTTGAGTATATTTACTTCGGATTAACAAATCCCTTGCACAAAGGAAATCACAAAGAAGACTCAGAGTTACACAGAGAAAATATACTTTGTGATTTCTCTTTGTGTTTCTGGATTTTTCTACGGTTAACGGTTAATCGTTAATGCCTAATGGCTCGGCAAGTATATATCAAACCTCGCACCACTATCCGGCACCGCTATGGCCTCTATATAGCCGCGGTGATTTTCAATGATCTTCTTCACGATGGCCAGCCCCACTCCTGTTCCTGAATATTCATGTTTACCATGCAGACGCTGAAATACTTCAAATATTTTTTCCTTGTAAAGCGGATCAAAACCAATTCCATTATCAATAACGGTGATGCGGTAATAACTTTCATCACGAGGTGTAAACTTGGTACGAAGGTCTTCAGCTTTTATACCATTCGTAGTCTCAATCCGGATTACCGGTGGTCGCTCCGGCGATGCAAACTTTAACGAGTTGCTGATCAGATTAAACATTACCTGCTTGAACTGCAATGGAATGATCTTTACTTCACAAAGATTAACGGACTCTATCGTTCCTGCTTTCTCACGCAACGTTTCCTCAAAATCACTTTTCAACTCATCAATGATATCCTGAAGCTTTACCGTTTCAAATCTACGATCGCTTGTGCTGGTGCGCGAGTATGCAAGTAAATCCTGAATGAGCACTTGCATCTGATTGGCAGCCTTCTCCATACGGGTAAAGTAATCATTGGCCCGCTCCGACAAATTCTCTTTCTGCTTGATGCGCGATGCAAAGGTCTGAATTTTTCGCAGCGGCTCTTGTAGATCGTGACTCGATACATACGCAAACGACTGGAGTTCTTCATTCATACGCTCCAGCGTACTGTTCTTCTCTTTCAGCTCAATCGTTCGCTCGGTAACTTTCTTCTCCAGTTCGGAAGCAAAACTCTCAAGTATAGCTTTCTGATTTTTTTCTTCGGTGATATCGCGAATCGTTCCCAGCATTTTTTCAGGTTGACCCTCGCGATCATAAAATACTTTACCGCGCGCTTCCATCCAATGTATACTCTGATCTTTCCACAAGAGTCGCGCTTCATAATACAACTTGCCTGTCTTAAGCGCCTGCGCAAGTGCCGCATGGCGGGTAGAAAGATCATCGGGATGTATATGGTCGAGCAATTGCTGATGCTGCAACGTTACCCGCTCGTTATAGCCCAGTATCTGCAGATAGCGATCAGAATATATTCCTTCGCGTGTTTTCAGATCCAGCTCCCATGTCCCAAGTTCACTGGCTTCGATAACTACGTTCAGCTTTTCTTCGCTTTTTTCTATCGTTGTGCGTGCTTCTACTTTTTCAGATACATCATTCACCGTAACAAACATTCCCCACACTTTATTATCTTCATCAAACAACGGAGCGTATTCATAATCCAGTATAAATTTCTTCAGTCCGTCATCTCCCTGTACATACGCAACAGCTTCTTTTTCATTATGGACATGTCCTGATTGATAGACTCTGCGCAATAGCTGCGGATACTTTTGATCTTTAAGTTCCGGAAATACATCCAGCAGTTTTTTACCAATAACTTCATGCTCCTGCTTGCGCCAGATCTTTTCAAACATAACGGAGTTGGCAAGCTCGATCACATAGTCAGATCCGCGAAAGATCGTCATCGGTATAGGTGACTTCATGATCATCTCACGAAATTTACCTTCACTCTCAGCGAGTTTATACCTGGCACGAACCTGTTCCGTGACTTCAGTGGCTACTACAATCACACCGGATATCGCAGCGTCCTCGCGCAGCGGATGGTATACAAAGTTGAAATACGTATCCTCTTTACCACCGTGACGTTTGAGTGAGACTTTAAACTCTGTTCCGTAATAAGGTTCGCCTGTTTCGAGTACGCCCAACAGCAAGTGCTGCACAGCATCACGCAACTCCGGAAATGTCTCAAAGAACGGTTTACCTACTACCTCCTCCTCTTCTCTGTCAACAATCTCCAGGTAAGTCTTATTCGTCATTTCTACAATGAGCTCGCGACCACGAAATATAGTTATACCAATGGGTACTTCCTGTACTATACTTTTAAACCTGTTGTTGCTGTCTGTCAGCTTTTGCGTGTTCAGTATTTTTTCGGTTGTCTCATTGCAGATTACCAGTACACCGGCAATCTTACCAGACTCATCGGGGACAGCGCTATAGCTAAAAGTCCAGTATATATCTTCAATTCTGCCATTGCGATAGAACGGCACCAAAAGATCTTCGCGCCATACAGCTTCACCGCTTAAAGCCTGGTCGAGCAGCGGCTTGATAATATCCCATATCTCTATCCACGCTTCTTTCGCGGGCTTTCCCAAAATATAGGGGTGCTTTCCATCTATACCCAGACTAGGGCGAAAGGCATCGTTGTAAAATGAAATCAGATCAGGGCCCCAGAATAAAAACATCGGGAACCTGGAATGATGCATCACATTGAGAAGCATGGACAACGTTGATGGCCAATGTTCGCGCGCTCCGAGCGATGTCTCTTCCCAGTTTTTACTTTCTATCAATTGCTGCATATCGGAGTTCATAACTAACGGGGTTAAGGGGCAATTCAGTAAACTTACGGATTTAATACGATGTGATGCGAAGTAATTTTTCCCTGTTGTTCATCTGATATCAATACCAGCCCCCGATGAATAACAGCCCTGAGATTTTCAAACCGCGCGGGTTTACAGATATAGTATCGGGCGCCTTTGGCAAAGAGCAATTGTACAATATCGGGATCGAACGATGTGGAAATTATAATTACAGGAATATCCTTGGTGCGATCGTGCTTCTTTATTTCCTGCAAACAATCAAAGCCATTCCTGCGGGGCATGTTGAGATCGAGAAAAAGAACTTCCGGCAACTCCTCCACACCAAGCAGGCGTTTCAAAAGCTGCTCTCCGTCATTTGCAACGGACAGGCTGGTGAGCATCGGTATTTCTGTAAGCGCCTCTTCGAACAACAAACAATCATCAACATCATCATCGGCAAGCAATATCCGGATAGCAGAGGAGGATTTCATTTGTCCAAATATACATTTTAGCGACAAGCCGGGAGCTACGGGGCGCGTGAAAAAGTTACTGGCTGCTGGCAACTGGACTATTTCCGTAGTGTTATACTACATATCCATAGCCCATGGCCAGACGGCAAAAGATGAAGCTGCCGCACGGGGCTAACTGGCATTCTATTTTAACGAATGTCAGATAAATCTTATGCACGAGTGGATCAACTGGTCGGTTCTCCGGAATTCGAGGTGTCTCAATTTCCTCAGCCTGCAACAGAAGAGGAATTGTAAAACATTGTTCGCCACTTTTATCGTTCCGGTAAAACTGAAGCTCGCAGCCGCAGGACACTCTTCTCCGCCATTGGTACAAACAAAGGATACACTGGTTCATTTGCATAACTTCGATAAGCTCCGACAGATCGATTCACAGCAGCAAATTGTACGTTTCAATCCGGTATAACAGTGCAACGCGAACAGCGAATTACAAAAGCACTCGCTGGCGTTATTCAATACCGGTGATGTTGACGTTCAGACGCTGGCAAGTGCTATTGCTACCGGCACGCACGGCACTGGTAAATATTTACCGAACCATGCTTCGATATTGGAAGGTGTACGAATGATCGACTATGCCGGTGATGTAAAAATATACACCCAAAGAGATCATCCCAATGTGATGCAAGCGATGCGTGTATCGTTAGGTGCGATGGGAATATTTACGTACATCATAATGCCGGGCTTCGGTTCGATGAATTCTTCCAGGGTATTGCTGATACTTCGTTAGCGATAAAATATATACCTGTTGAACCTCTCCCCTGCCCCGATCAACTATAGGACGTGTTTTAGGTATGTACGTGTGTGGGTATTTACGTTTGGGATGGTGCGATGAGGAGTAATACGGGCCATCAAAACAAGCAGACACATAAACACGTACACACGTAAACACATAAACACATCTTCACCGCTTCGTCAGGCACTCCTGGTTAAACGCGGTCACAAATTTATTCTCGTTATATACTTCGATGCGGTCGATTTTTTCTTTGTTTACCTGCAACGGGTCGGGGGTTGATTGCGAATTGTAAGGCTTGGGGTTGCCCAGGTAAATGTGCAGGGCTATGTCGCTGATCTTGAATCGCACGATGATGCCACTCAAAATTCCCTGCGGTGTTACGATGTATGATTTTTCATAATTCTGCGAATCGATCAATCCTAACAACGACTCTACTTCCCTGCCCACGAACTTATTGAGTGGTGGCAAATTCAGGCTGTCAATCCCGACAGCGGCTGGCAATTTATCCGGATTAGCAGCTGCGTGAATTTTGCCGGCCATTGCCATTAACAGAAATACAAATGCAATTATCTTGATTTTCGGTAAAGCCATTGACGTGTGTTTAGTCCTTAAGCACAAAACGGACCTCTTACCCCCAAAGGGTCGTCATAAAATCTGCATAAATTTTCAGGTACCTATTCTGCTGAAAAATACAAAAACAACGGGGGCACGATCAGTAATCATTGCGCAGTGATACCGGATTTTCCTGGCGGTAAAATATTCTTTCTCCACAATCGTCTGTAGTACTTCCTGAGCAATGTAAATCACAGCTGTACCGGTCAAATATATACTTCACAAACCCCGCCTGGGTAAAGCCATCGGCCTTATACCCGGAACGTTTTATATAGGCTGGAAAATACTTCGTGCAACAGGTAACGAGAGAATAGATGATGATGCTTTGACTATCGTGCTGACAATAACCTTTCGTATTCTTCAAGAATTTTGATCAGGTCTTCTTTTTGTTTAAAGCTCAACTTGTTCTGATCTGCATATTTACCCAAGGTAGGGTAATGTCCTGCCGTATATTTGCCAAACAAGTCCACTTCAATGAATCGGCTTCTTTTCCCATGAGTGTCTAACAAGTCACCTTCTTTTTCTTTTATTGTGATTTCGAGGTATGCCTTAAACAAGCCATCGC
Source organism: Ohtaekwangia kribbensis (assembly GCF_042676245.1). Classification (NCBI taxonomy): domain Bacteria; kingdom Pseudomonadati; phylum Bacteroidota; class Cytophagia; order Cytophagales; family Fulvivirgaceae; genus Ohtaekwangia; species Ohtaekwangia kribbensis. The sequence goes on along the minus strand of NZ_JBHTKA010000007.1, from coordinate 1,053,357 downwards.
TATTTACAAAATATACTGTTTCAGTTTGCACCATCTTCAAGTCCTTACGGTCTGTTGTCGATTTGGCCTGGCGTCTTCCCATTATATTAGCCGGTGTTACAGACTTTAAGCGACCAATCTTTGATAGTACTGCGAAAGCCTGAAATTCCTTCAGGACTTCAAAGATTTCGATATTTTTTATCCCCGTCTCTTCGTCAGCAAATTCAATACAATAGAAACGTCTAAGTCTGCCAAGGTCACTTGCATAAAACTGAAAGCTTGTAAGACGCTTGGCGTTGAAAGATTTAGTATCATTATCATCGACATGCACGATAACTATACCATCATTATCGTTGAACACGATTTTACCCGTTATCTCCGATCCATCAATCAGAACAACTTTACCTGGTCTGGCCGTTGTGTCATATTGAATGATCCGCGATTTCCCGACTTGAGCAAATGAATTGGTTGAAAAAGAAAGAATTGCCAATGTAAGGCAAAACGAATAAACACAAGTAGACGGCATAGGTTAGAATATCGGTCCTAAAAATATACCTTATGTCTATGATTCACAACTTTGTCTGGAACATCTGTATAAATAAAAAGTCCTTCACCAGACCAGACGATGGATCTTATTTTATTACGAGTGTAATGCGTTAGCTCGTTAAATATCGCTGAAGATTTTTCCTGAAGAATATAGCACTGTCCGTTATACTTTGCATGGAGTCTTTCGCAAAATTACCGCCTTGTTCGATGAAATAATATTGAAGACCGGCCCGCTTTGCTTCAGGCAATATAACCGTATAGTCAATTGAACCATTGCCAAGTTCGGTATAGTCGCGAGTCTTCTTGTCCATATCTTTGACGTGCCACATTACAAAGCGACCGGGTTGTTTGCTGAACAACTGTGCCGGAGTAAGCCTGGAAGAATGTACCGCCCAGTATAGGTCAATCTGCAACTTTACCAACGATGCATCCGTATCGCGCATAATGATGTCGTAACCATTCTCACCGTTATGGTCAATGAATTCAAAGTCATGATTGTGATAGGCAAAGCCCAGTCCCGCTTTCGTTACACGCTCTCCTACTATATTCAGTTTTTGCGCTAACAATTTAAACTTCTCTATTGATCTGGAATCCGGATCAAGCCATGGCCACGTAATATAGCGTTGTCCCAGTGCATGCGCTCCTACAATACAGGCATCTACATAGCGATCTAATTCTTCCTCAGGTTTACTCAGATATTGGTAAAGATCATAATGACCACTGGAAGCTGATAATTTATGATCGTCCAGTAGTTGCTTGAAGGCGGCAGCTTTCATTCCATAGTACTCTCTCTTTACCGGATCAAATCCATACGTCTCCAGATCCTGGTAACCGAGTGCTGCTATCTTTTTCAAACTGCCGTGTATATCTTTAGCCAGAGCATCGCGAACTGTAAAAAGTTGTAATCCCATTTTTAAAGACGATACACTCGGACTGGCATTAACACCCAACGCGAGAAGCGAAGCCGTCCCCATAAGTGTACCCGACTGCTGTATAAATTTTCTGCGATCAATAGGTTGGTTGAACATAATGTAGCGTATAGGTTTGTAAGTGCAGTAATATAGCAAAAGATACATATACTTGCTATGGAGCGGTGAGCTGCTAGTTTGATTTCTGGTAGTGAAACGCTTACTGCTAAGAGCTATATTTCCGAAAGCCAGAGGCCTGTAACCAGCAGCTTGCATTTTCTCCTCTCGCAACTCAACGCTCGCAGCTCTTTCTACGCCATCGCTCCATTCACGCCTACATTTTGCGCGCTGATCCATTTGGCTTCATCGCTTACCAGGAAGAGTACAACATTGGCGATGTCTTGTGGATCTCCGATGCGATTGAATGCTGAGAGCGATGCCAGTCTGCTGATAGTCTCATCCGACTTTCCATTCGTGAATAGCTCGGTGTTGGTTGGCCCCGGAGATATAGAGTTTACATTGATGCCGCGTTTACCAACTTCTTTAGCAAATACGCGGGTGAGTTGTTCCACTGCTGCCTTGGTTGCTACATACGTTCCGTATCCGGGTAACATGATGCGATTAACAGATGTAGAAAAATTAACGATGCTTCCTTTATCAGCCAGGTGTGTCGCTGCTTCGCGCAAGGCATTGAATACACCTTTCACGTTGGTGTTAAATTGCTTGTCGAATTCTTCATCGGTTGTATCAGCGATCGGCTTCGTAATCATAACACCGGCATTGTTTACCAGTATATCTACGCGACCGAACCGCGCTATAGTTTGAGCAAAGAGATTCTTTACCTCACCGGGCTTACTCACATCTCCCTGAATCGCTATAGCCGTTCCGCCATCGGATGTGATATCGTTCACTACCTGCTCGGCAGCATCCTTACTGCCTGCATAATTTACTACCACAGCAGCACCGGCACCTGCGAGTGTTTTGGCCACGGACGCTCCTATACCTTTGGAAGCTCCGGTCACAATAGCGATCTTGTTCTTTAAAGTGTTCATAGTCGTTATAGCTTTTTGGTTATTGTTATTTAACGTAATGATGAATCAAAGGTCGTGTATCGGTATGCTTTATGAAGTACAGAATTTACAGCATTACCTATACAAATCACAGATCAATTAAATGTTAATAGATTGACGCTCCGTTTACCAGCAGGTGTTGTCCGGATACAAATCCCGATAAATCACTGGCAAAGAACTCGGCTACATCGGCTACATCCTGTACAGACGTGAGGCGGCCCATAGGGGAACCGTTGAGCAGCTCTTTATAGAACGGATCTTCTTTCGCCATTTCAACAAACACACCTGTATTTTCTACCGGACCGGGTATAATCGAGTTGACCGTTACCTTACGATGTCCTATTTCCTTCGCGAGTATTTCCACGAGATACTTCGGTGTAGCCTTGCTACCTCCATAAACAGCCATGCCCGGCACCGGTGATGTAGTTGTACTGGAAGATATATAGATGATTCTTCCTCCATCAGCAATGTCTCTGGCGGCCTGCTGCAGGGTGAAATATGCGCCTTTTACATTGATGTTGAAGACACGGTCGAACTGCTCTTCGGTAAATTCAGTTACCGGCACTTGTATTAATTCTATACCGGCATTGGCCACTACGATATCAACTGTGCCGAAAGCTTTTTTTGTTTCCCCAAAGAGATACTTTACTTCTTCAGCCCTGGTAACATCAGCCTTTACAGCGATAACATTCGCTTTCATGGCTTTGATGTTCTTCACAACTTCTTCTGCCGATGCATGATCGCGCGAATAGTTGATAACAACGTTGGCACCGAGTGCTGCGTAACGCTCTGCGATTGCTTTTCCTAAACCACGGGCTGATCCGGTGATGATAGCCGTTCTGTTTTTTAATGAGTTCATGTTGTTGACTTTTGTTTTTTGTTTGATGAAACAAAGGTCATACAACCACCGCACGCAAAAAGTACAGATACTACAGAACTTCCTATAAAATTGAAAGCTTGTCCTGCATCAGAGTGTTTTCCGGAAAGCGTTCGGTGTAAGGCTTGTATACTTCTTGAAATAATTACTGAAGTGATTGGCTTCGCTGAAGCCCAACTGGAAGGCAACCTGTTTAATAGATATAGAGGAGTTCTTTAATAGCGACTTGGCTTCTGCTATAGTTTTATCGGCAATCCAGGCACTGATTGTTTTACCCGTTTTTGTTTTAATAACATTGCTGAGATAATTAGGATTGAGACTCTGCAACCGGGCATAGTCCTGCACCTGGAAAACTATTTGCACTTTTCCTTCTCCTAGATCGCGGTAATGTTTCTCAAGATTCTCTTTGAATGTTTTTACGATCTGCGAGCTTCGGTTGCCTTCATATATAGGATTGTAGTCTGACCAGAAATACTCCTTGATCTTCAACAGCAGCACGACAAATAAATTACCAATAATACGTTTTTTTAAAAGCGATGTGCCCTTGTATTCATTCAATATCTGCAGGTATAATTTTTCAAATTCGGCAAAGGCTTCAGCATCGAGTGTACGCGGGCGAACTGTCTCAGCCAGCAGGAATGGAAATTCTTCAAAGATCTCCGGATGGACATTCTCTTTTAAAAACGATTCACTGAACGTGATCAGGTAAAGCTCCTGTACACGAAACCATTCGAAAGCCTTCAGGTGTCCGGGGTTTGTAAAGTAGATCGTGCCGGGAACTGTCTCAAACGTCAGGTCGTCCGTTATATATTTCCCGTTCGCATCTTTTACAAAGACAAATGAAAAATAGCTCGGCCGATATACAGCCGATTTGAAAGGTGCCTGACGGTGAATCTCTGCCAGATTGTTAATCGTGAAATCAACCGACTGATCAATGGAACCAACGGGCAATCCCAAATTCTTATAGGTCTCGTAAAGGCTGGGATAAGTCTGAAAGGCTGCGTTATCCGGCATGGCACCAAGTAAACTTACTTCCTGTAAATTCACAAGGTAAATTTAGCAAATGTCTCGTTAATCGGGCAACGAGATTTTCTATGAACGATTTACTAAGCTCCTCCATGGTGTTAGTTAAACTATATCCCTGAAAGTAATATCAGGGATACAGCATAGATTTTAACGTACCGGCTTGGCCGCACCAAAACCACATTTAGCACGGAGTTATACTTTCACAGCAACACGCTGCTCCACCGATTCTCCGATCTGCTGACGCCACATGGCGTAGTATAGTCCTTTTTCAAGAAGTAAATCTTCGTGTCTTCCGGATTCAACCACATTGCCTTTCTCCAATACATAGATCTTGTCAGCATGCATAATAGTAGACAGACGGTGCGCGATAAGAATGGTGATATGATTCTTAACCACTGATATGTCGCGAATAGTCTCGGTGATTTCTTCTTCCGTAATGGAGTCCAATGACGAAGTCGCTTCATCGAACACGAGTATATCTGGCTGGCGAAGCAGGGCACGTGCAATGGAAAGTCGCTGCTTCTCTCCTCCTGAAACCTTAACACCTCCTTCACCGATCACGGTGTCCAAACCTTTATCCGCACGATCCAGCAACGACTGGCATGCTGCTTTTTGCAATACCTGCATACACTCTTCATCGGTAGCATCAGGTCTTACAAATAACAGGTTTTCGCGAATGGTTCCTGAAAATAATTGAGTGTCCTGTGTTACGAAGCCAATCTTTTCACGCAACTCATCCATATTAATAGATGTGCTGGATATACCGTTGTATAATACTTCGCCTTCCTTCGGTTGATAAAGTCCGACCAGGAGTTTTACCAATGTAGTTTTGCCCGAACCGGAAGGTCCAACAAAAGCAATAGTCTTACCGTTGCTTGCTTCAAATGATATATCATTCAGGGCATTCCGCGAGGCCGTCTGGTGACGGAAGCTTACACCTGAAAAACTTAAGTTATTGATTCTCCCCATCAGCACGGGATTCTCCGGTTTGGCTTCTTTCGGTAAATTCAGAATGCGATTAAAATTGATGAGCGATACTTCTGCTTCGCGGAAAGCGATGATCACGTTGCCAAGTTCCTGCAACGGAGTAAACAGGAAGAATGAGTAGAACAGAAACGTGAAATATTTACCGGCAGAGATCTCGTTATCAAAGATCAGCACCAGCAGAATGACTACCATCACACTGCGTATAAAGTTGACCGTAGTGCCTTGCAGAAAACTCATGCCTCGTACATACTTTACTTTCTTCAACTCGAGACCGAGAATTTTATAGGTCGTATTATTAAGTCGATCAATCTCCTGTTTGGCAAGTCCCAGACTCTTTACCAACTCTATATTTCGCAACGACTCTGTTGTTGAGCCTGCGAGCGAAGTTGTTTCCTTTACTATATTTTTCTGAACCGTTTTTATCTTACGACTCAGTAACCAACTGGTAGCAGCAATGATTGGCACCGAAGCAAAATATACCAGTGTAACTTTATAACTTACCGTTAAGGAATATACCACCACAAAGATCATCGCTACCAGGCTTGAAAATAAAATACTGATAAACGAAGTGATAAACTTTTCAGAATCGGTTCGTACCTTCTGCAATATACCCAGTGTCTCACCGCTTCGCTGATCTTCAAAGGTCTGATACGGTAACTCGAGCGAATGCCGGATACCATCCGCATACATTTTCGCACCGAGCTTCTGCACCACGATGCTTGTAAAGTAGTCCTGCAGGTTCTTGGCGATGCGCGATACCATTGCGGCACCTACCGCCAATCCTACCAGGTACAGAATACCTTTTATAAACTCATCGCGACTTTGTGCATCGCGCTTCTCAATAAAATTGTCAACAATTTTTCCGGTTATGTGCGGATCGAGGAGCGAGAAAACCTGGCTGGTAGCAGCTAACAACAACGCAAGGGCAATAAGACCTTTATAGTTCCTGAGGTATGTAAAGAGTATTTTCATCCGGATTGGTGGTGAATAAAATGGACAATATCTGCATCTGAACAAAGAAACGCATCAGTAGGTTCTGTTTTTAACCGATAAACTGATTTTTTTATGCCCATCCCCTTTCGCCAGCCGTCCGGCAGATCATAAACGAACCGATGCTGCTTGTCACCATAGTATAGCCTGACCGTTAAAGATTTTTTAACAACGTTGTAAGTACCTGATACTATTTCAGATATACCCGCGTCTATCGTCCACCCGAAACATCGAGTAACGTACCGGTAATATAGGATGCTTCATCAGACAACAGCCACAGAATTGCATTCGCCACTTCTTCGGGCTGACCTCCACGCTTCATGGGTGTAAACACTTTTACACGTTCAATGCGATCAGGCTCGCCCGCTTTGGCATGTATATCAGTATAGATTATACCGGGACGCACTGCATTCACACGAATATTTTCTTCAGCAATTTCTTTGGCAAGCCCGAGTGTCATCGTATCAACAGCTCCCTTCGTAGCCGCGTAATCTATATACTCAAACGGTGCCCCGTACTTTGCTGCCATGGAAGATACATTCACGATACTGCCACCTGCACCGCCCTTTCGCGTAGACATGCGATTAACAGCTTCACGTGCACAGAGAAAACTGCCCACAACATTCGTAGCAAAAACTTTATGCAAGCGCTCTGCTGACATCTCTGATAACTTCTGCTGCGGCTCAATGATACCCGCATTGTTTACAAGCGCTGTGATCATTCCGACTTCACGATCGATTGACTCAAACATGGATTTCACCTGAGTCTCATCCGAAACATCGGCCTGAAATATATAGGCTTCTCCTCCATCCTTTTCAATGGACGATGCCACCGCTTTTGCAGCGGCATGATTACGAAGGTAATTTATACATACGCAATAGCCTGCACGCGAAGCCAGCGTTGCTGTAACAGCACCTATACCGGTACTCGCACCGGTTATCAAAAGTATTTTTTTCATTTACGGAATGGCGCAATTGCTATAAAGATTGAAAATAATAAAAATGGAATCAGGATTTAAGCACGCTTAGAAATTTGATCCACGGCCCCACGTCTTCCCGATAGTGCTTCGCCATTACACGGATAATCTGTGCTATATGTGTGAAGTCATGAACAGTCCATGTTGATAGAAGCTGTGCGAGCGTTACTTCGCCAAACTCGGGATGTATACCGATTCTGCTCATATCAACCTCTCGTAGGTTCCTCGATTTGATTCGTGCAATATTTTGTGATCGCAGCTCTTTGAATTCGGTCAACAGTTGATCGAGTGATTTTCCTGCGTTCTCATCGATCTGTGCCGTGCGATTAACGGGCTCGAATCGCTTGCCACTCTCTTCTGAAATAATGATCTCAACACGAACAAGCCAATCTGTTTTTTCGAGATGAACAAGATGACCGATAACGTCACATGGAGTCCAGGTATCAGGGCCTTCATTCAGCGTTGTCCAATCTTTGCTGAGGTTTAACAACAATGCCTGCAGCACATCCGGTGTGCGCGAAAGGATCTCGAGTGATTTGGCCAGTGTAAAATTTTCCATACGTTGTTTATAGCTACAGAAGCTCGAAATATTGATTTTTTATTTCTAATATTCGTTGTAAAAAACGGCCAATCAGAAAAAGATCATTCATTTATCCTGCTGACGTGGAATTACAAAAGATCAAGCCGAAACATTTATCGCAACAGATCAAGTATATCTATATACTTCGGTCACACGCCACGGAGATCATTCCGAAGCCTCACATGCTCATACCCGATGGGACATTCGAACTCATTCTGAATTTTGGTGATGCGGTGTATCATACCGATCAGCAACAGGAAGCAATACAAAGACCGACTGCGCTGCTGGCCGGAGGATTTCGGAAGCAGTTCAGTCTGCACTATGCCGGCCACATTCACATGATCGGTGTTGTCTTCAACCCGGTGTATCAAAATATGATCCTGAACGACCGGATGGATATATATAGTGCCTCGCTGATAAAGGCGGAGCAGGTCTTGGGCAACACACTCAACACAATGATTGATCCGCTGCCTGACTTATCCAATACAGAACACCTGCGCGAGCACATTGAAAATTACTTTATGAAGTTCTTTACTGATCAGCACCAGGGTGTGCATACAGAAAATCTGCAAACTGCTATAGAGATGATTCAACGTTCAAAAGGAAATATAGACCTGTCGAAATTGTCATCGCGTGTATGCATGAGTACTCGCAATTTCAGAAGAGTATTTACAGAAACCATAGGAATATCTCCGAAAGAATATATACGGATTATCCGTTCGAAAAATATACTGCACCTTACCAGGAAAGGAAAATCAATTGAGGCGATGGCATTTGAACTGGGCTACTACGACCCTTCACATCTTATCCGGGATTTTAAAGAGATCAGTGGCACGACCCCACGAGGGTATGTGGATCAACTTAACACTATTGACGAAAGCTTTATGCGGGTTAGCCAGTACGCACGATTGTAGTATATATCAACTAAGTGAAGACAATATCTGTCGCAGCCGAAAGATTATATATCTATTACGACCGTTCCAAACTTGTCTGTCACTTGTTGAGAAGAATACTTACGCTACCTGGTTCAATACCTTGAAGGCCTGCTCAGGCGAGGAAAGAAAAACTTTATAGAGATCGGCAGTCATGCCTACGTGAATTTCATATACATTATTCTGTATAGCCGTCAGCAACTGACTTGACACCTCAGACGAAGGCATTCCACGCGTTTCGCCTCCTATATCTTTTGCCATGTCGGTATTAACGAGTGGCGGCATCAATTCAAAAACTTTTACAGAAGTATTGGTAAGTGCACTTCGTAACACCTGTGTATAGGTATGCAACGCAGCTTTACTGGCCGAGTAGGTAGGAATAACAGTTCCGGCAGCAAACACCACAATGGAAGTTACATTTATGATAGCCGCTGTTGGCTGGGCTTTCAATACCGGGAGAAGGTGCTCCGTTAATCGCACTACCGATAAGTAGTTGATCTCTATTTCTTCGTTGGCTATGCTAAAGGTATCACTTCCTTCGTGCAGATTATGGACGTGGGCAACACCGGCATTGTTCATGAGTACGCTGAGATCACTGAACTCATTTTTAATTCTTTTCGCGAGACTTATAACGTCACTCTCCTTTGTAACATCACAACGGATCGCGGTAACATTTTTCAAAGCCTGCGATGCTTTCAATAATTTGTCTTCGTTTCTTCCGGTAATGATTACGCGATTACCAAGTGCACTCAGAGACTTGGCTACTTCAAAGCCGATGCCGGAACCACCACCGGTAATCAGCACTGTTCTGTTTTCAATATTCATTTGTATGTATAGGTATGTGTGAATTTTATAAAAGGTATACTATGCATTTGCCGCTGCACGTTGGAAATCCGTGCTGGCGGAAATTTCTTCCCATGCTTTGATTTCGGTTTCTGTCTCTGCCATCTTTTCACGGAAGGAAGCAATCGCATCTTTACCGATGGGTAAATGAACCGGGGGATTGCTGCTGTTGGCTAAAGCGATAATTACCTGCGCAAATTTTGCAGGGTCGCCAGGTTGATTGCCGTGTAGCTGATGCGCGAAATCTTTCAACTGGCCAACAGTAGAAGCATACGCCTCGATAGAATTTTGTGATACTATATAAGAGTCGCTCGCGAGAAAATCGGTCGCGAATATACCCGGTGCAACAGACGTTACATGGATACCCAATGGCTTAACCTCTAATGCCAGCCCCTCCGATATACCTTCTACAGCAAACTTCGTTGACGCATAAATTCCGAAACCGGGAGCAGAAGCTTTGTAACCAAACAGGGATGAGAAGTTAATGATGTGACCAGCCTTGGCCTGTCGCATGTGTGGTAACAGCGCTCGCGTTACATGCAGGAGCCCAAACACATTTGTATTATACTGTTTGAATATATCTTCATCCGTTGCTTCCTCAAATGCTCCGAGATAGCCATACCCGGCATTATTCACGAGGACATCTACCCGACCGAACGTTGCCAGTGCTTTCTGTACTCCTTCTTCTACGTGTTGCTTGCTGGTTACATCCAGCACAACTACCAACAGATCGCTACCCGCACCCAATGATGCTGTAAGTTGCTCTGCATTTTTTCGTACTGTGGCAACTACCTTATCACCAGCACGCAGCGCAGCTTTCGCAATTTCAAAACCGAAGCCTCTCGATGCCCCGGTGATAAACCATACTTTTTGCTTTTTCATTTGTTCCTAATTTTTGTGTTGAGACTTCTTGTTCTATCTATTAAAAATGACCGATCGGTCATTTTATAATCAAAAAAAAATTACGCACTGTGATCTTCAATTTCTTTCTTCAAACCGCGCGCAATCACTTTCATGGTTTTATTGTCACCGGCAATGCGCGACATCATGATGCCCCCTTCGATGGTCGCAAACATCCTGATGGAAAACTCTTTGCCGTCCCAGTCTGCTTTAAACTCACCGTTGTCCTTTCCACTCTTTATTATAGAGTAGATCAGCTTAAGGCCCGTATCCATGAACGAACATATTTTTTTTCGAATCACCTGGTCCGTATCATCCGATTCCATTCCAAAATTCAACATGGGACATCCTCCTGCTAACAGCGGATTTACAGGATCCATAAAGAGATCGATATACGCCAGCAATTTTCCCTGCGCGGAATCCGCTTTACCAAGCGCTGTCTCAATAGCTTTCCCCAGGCGCTCAATGTGATAATCAACAACAGCGTGCGCCAGATCCTCTTTGTCTTCGAAGTGAACGTATAGACTCCCCTTGGCTAGTTTCGTAACTTCCAGGATATCACTCATTGAAGTTCCGGCCACGCCTTTTGTATTAAAGAGTGGGGCAGCTTTCGTGATAATCAGTTCCCGTGTGCGTTCAGCTTTTGTCATGGCTTCGTTTCGGCACAAATATAAGTGACCGATCGGTCATTTTAACGATTGACCATAAAAAAAGATTCATGAGACACCTGAAATTTTCTCGTCATTGAATTGTGGACACTGTTCCGCCAACCATAAGACGACTTTAAGACTGGTGTTGTAACAGCGTAAGACACAGTAAGTAAGGAAAGCCCTGATGGTCCTTGTTTTCTTCCCTGTAAGGATAAGGGATTCCCTGATAGTGCCCTGATATAGTTGTGTAAGGAAGCCCGATATATATATCAGGATATATAGCAAAGTATATATCAGAAAAGCCTTTTTAATCGCTTCATTTTCTAACAAACACGCTCCTTTTCATTAAAAAAATCTTTTTGCTCTGTAATTCTTCACGGCAAGTCGCGCGGGAAGCTTGTACTTTTTTTCTGATATATATACTTTTTTGATTTTTATGTACACTACATGCTTCCGCACCAGTCAAGATGGACACATGTAATAAATGAAGTGGTGATGATAAGAAAATGAGACAGTGACCTGCGATGCATCGATATCATCCACACGTTCACATGCAGTTGATACACTTTTTCGACAGACTCGTCAGTATATTTTGAATCTCAACCTTAACTGAAACAAAAAATTTAACATGTGTTCATGATAAACGTACGAACACTTTTTGTGTGACATCCCGAAGTAAAATTGAAAATACACATCGTTCACAGATGTTTCTCCTTTCACCGATCATATCGACACATCTTCTATTTACTTCGGTATGTAATTAATGCTGAGCTGTCCAAATATAGTCTTCGCACATCTATACTTTGCCTCATCATTTCGCTTTGGGCAAAAAAGTAAACATAACTCTATCGCATGTAAGCCGGTGTAGATATGAAACAGAATTACCTTTTCGGGGCGCTATAGCTTTGCATCATCAAACTTTCAATCAGCAAGGTGCTGGTGGTTAAATAAAGTGGTAACAAACTATAACAAGTGATGAAAGCAAAAACGATGTTGAAAATTGTCTTAGTGGTGGTTGTGTCTCTTATTGCACGTCTTTCATGGGCGCAAAGTTGTAATTGCAAGTACACAGTAGGACTGACGGAGACGAATGTTGATGGAAAGGCTTTATCCATTCAACCGGGGGATGTGATCTGTATACAAGCAGGTAACAGAAGTGTATTGAGATTCTCTAATATAGTAGGTACTGCAGCGAATCCAGTTATAATAAAGAACTGCGGTGGCGTAGCTAATATAGAGAATACGGATAAGAGTTATGCCGTGTGGTTTTCAGCAAGCCGCTACTTCCGTGTAACGGGAACCGGAGATGCTGCGAACAACTATGGTATACGCGCGAAGACTTCAAAATCAGGATCGAATGCATTTGTAGTAACAGATTTAAGTTCTGATGTTGAAGTGGATCACGTAGAAGTTGCAGGTGCTGGTTTTTCGGGTATCATGGCGAAAACAGACCCGCGTTGCGATCTGACTGCAAACCGCGGTGTATTTACCATGTATAACGTTGTTATACACGAAAACTATGTGCACGATGTAACGGGTGAAGGTATGTATATCGGTAACTCATTCTATAACGGATGGACTGGTAACACTTCGTGCAGCGGTACAACACTTTATCCTCACGACATCATTGGTTGCAAAGTATATAAGAACATCATCAAACGCACAGGCTGCGAAGCGATTCAGGTTGGTACGGCTTCATCGGGTTGCGAAATATATAATAATGACATCGAACTTTTCGGACAGGATCCATTTGCAAACTATCAGAACAACGGTGTGCAAATCGGCCTTGGTACCGGTGGTAAAATGTATAACAACATCATCAAAAATGGTCCTGGTAATGGTATAATTGTACAAGGTAAAGGCGATAACGTTATCTATAATAACATCATCATCGGTGCAGGCAGCAACGGTATATATTGTGATGACGCTACAACAAGCGGTACACTCGGTCCTGGTTTCTCTTTCATCAACAACACGATTATCACACCCGGTGGCGATGGCTTAAAGATCGCTGCCGAGCGTGTGGCCATGAACCACTTCATCAACAACATTATCATCAAGCCGGGCACAGGTGTATATGTAAACAAAGCTCCTGCTACCGTGAAAATGGAAGAAGTGAACAACTACTATAGTGCAAACATTGCTGACGCGAAATTTGTAAATGCTGCTACAAACGATTATCACCTGCTTAACACATCACCAGCGTTGAACAAAGGTACTGCAACATCTACATACGGTGTAACGTTCGACTACGACAGCAAAGCAAGACCTTCCGGTGGTGTATATGATATCGGTGCATTCGAATTGCAAACTGTTAGCAACGTGCTGCCTACTGTAAACGCGGGCACTGATAAAACGATAACACTTCCTACAGCAACCGTATCACTCACCGGAACTGCAAGCGACTCTGATGGATCTATAGCATCGTATAACTGGACAAAACAAAGCGGTGGTGCTGCTACGTTGACGAATGCTACTACGGCTACACTATCTGCTTCTGCACTGGTAGCTGGTACCTATACTTTCAGACTTACTGTAACAGACAATACTGGTGCCACTGCGTATGACGATGTAGTTGTAACGGTGAATGATGCTGCGAAGCCTCCTGTAATCGTTGAAACTCCGATTTTCCGAATCAACACCGGTGGTGCAACGATCAGCGCAAGCCCGATCAACTGGATCTCTGATACACAAGCTGCCAAGTCTCAATATCTGGATGCTGCCAGCGCAAACTATACTGCAGGCGGTTCAAGCTGGACTGGTACAAATACAACCGGTGCTCCTAACAATATGTTTGGTCCGAACCGATACTCGCCTACTTACGGTGGTACTACCATGGAATGGAACTTCCCTGTACAAAGCGGAACGTATAAGGTAAATCTGTACTTCGCAGAGACTCCGTATACAGGTGGTGTGAAAGCTGCTGGTGCACGTGTGTTCCACATCAACGCAGAGGGTACACGCAAACTCAGCAACATCGATATCTATGCTGAAGCAGGAATGAACGCACTGAAAAAGCAGTTTGAAATAACTGTAACAGACGGTACACTTGACCTGGACTTCGTTCGCTCAGTAGGTAACCCGCAAGTGAATGGCATCGAGATTGTAGCATTAACAGAACAAACTACTACAACGGCTCGCTCAGCAACTGCTGAAGAAGAATTTGAGACAACAGACGAGACAACTGCGGTTGCTTCTGTACAGGCAAGTCCGAATCCTTTCACTGACAGACTAAACCTGACGTTGACTGCACAAAGTGAAAATGTTTCGATCGCATTACAAGATATGAATGGCTACACAGTTCTGGAAGATGTTCAGCATGATGTATCTGAAATCAACCTTGACTTCGGTACTACCAGACTCCCTGCCGGTATATATATACTGACTGTAAATGCAGATGGTAAAGTTGCCAAGCAACGTGTGATCAAGCGATAATTTTTGATAGTTAACTTTTCCTAACCAACAGGGGCCGTCTCAAAAGGACGGTCTCTTGTTTTTATATAAAATAAAAAAGAAGAGGCTGTACTCTTCTTTTTTATTTATAGTATAATGAATCCGTGTTATCGCTTCACCAACGAAAGCAATAATTCAGGTTCGTTGGTAGTGATAAAATCTACATTTTGTTTAAGCAGTTCATCCAGCACCAGTTTGTCATTCACCGTCCATACATTGATCGTTAACTTTCTGTTCTTTGCATCGGTTAACCAGTCTGGATTTTTCTGCAGTACACTGACGTGATAGTCCAGTCCATACAAATTATCGGCAGCCAGTTCAGCGGGTGCTTTATCCCCTTTCAAATAAGCAGCATGTGCGTACGGTGCAAGCTTCATTACCTCCTTGCACACATCATAATCAAAACTGATATAGTCAACCCAGGCTTGTGCGTGGAGCTTTTCTACCAGCGTTATAATTTTATGTGTTAACGCCAGCGAACCTTCTTTACCCAGCTCCGATGGTTTTATCTCCAGGATCAGTTTTGTTTTGTTTTGCATCATGCCGGCCTTAAGATAATTTTCGAGTGTTGGCAACGATTCACCATTTGAAAGCTTCATCGTTAGTAATTCGCTCGAATTGGTTTTAGCGATGGAGATACCTTGTATTGATGCATCGTGGTTAATTACCGGAAGTGAATCAGCAGACATGTGCACATCGAACTCGCTTCCTTCACAGCCCAATGCTATAGCATGGTTCAACGCTGCAATGGAGTTTTCAGTTGCACCTGTATTTTTCCACGCACCACGATGCGCTATCACCTTGTTCCGGATGAAATCATCTTTAACAATCCGGAATATACTGGTCTCTTCACCGGAAGTTGTCTTAACGATAATACTGACGTCAGCATACGTTGCACCCGCCTTTAATTTTTCAGGACGAATGGATAGCTGATGATCTTTGCTGATTTTGAATGCAGCCTGATTCTCACCATCGAGTGTGATGGATTTAATGTCACCCGTTCGAAGTCTCACGTAACCGACCGCCTGTGTATTCTTGCTCCATGTATAGCCCGTCAGGTATACAGTAGCCCGACCGTTGGTTTGTGCCACACAATAGCCCTGTATCAAAAGCAACGGCCACAACACAAGCATAAGTACCTCTCTCATAAACATTTTTTTAATTAGAAACATAAGGCAAATTTATTTGTAAACATTGGAAGATGAGATAATTGAAAGATTAGAAGATTGCAAGATTGAAAGATTAAGGAGATTGTGCCAGCGCTATATTTCAATTTTAAATTTTGAACATTTCAATCTTCTACCCCTCCAATTCCACGATCTTGTAAGTTTTCCGTGTAAAGTGCTTAAAATCCGGGAGTAGTTCATGCATTTCAAATTTGCTATGCTCCGCAGATCGCGCCATCTTGCAAATCTGTATATGGCAATAGATAACCACTTTCTGAAAATGATCGCGCAGCTCCGGCAACACGAGGAAGTGATGCTATATGGAAATCTCCTGCATGTTACACAACCCGATCTGGAAGCGGTAATCCATTTCCTGGAACAAGAGTATAATCGTGAAGTATTACAGTATCCATCCGGTGCTCCCCCGTTCCATGCAGCTGCAGCCTCGTGGTCTGCACAACTGGTATACAAGGCTGCACAGTTGATGCTATACCGCGAAAATAAACCGGAAGATCTCCGCGCTTTACTGCCGGTATTTACCCAAGAGCAAAATGATTCCGCAATTTTATCGGCTGATCTATGCCTTCGATTTATACCAGCGATGCGGGAGCATTTACACGTAATCGATCCCGAGGATCCGCTACTCGTGTTACTGGATGAATTATTGATACAGTGGCACTACTCCGGTATATCTGCCGCACTTGACATTTCAAAACTTGACTTGGGCCCGATTGTCTCATCCTCTGCTCTTCTGACGCTATATACCGAACGTATTATATACTATCGAAAAACAGAACTGGCTAAACATCCGCTCTTCCTTGAAACAATTCGTGCATCACTGGGTATATATGGCGATACCTTGTGGAAAGAATTTAAAGACGTTATTATTCCTGAACCATGAATACTATTGACAACCTGAACAAGGTTCTGACATTTGTAAAAAACTCTTTCGTTGGAAAAAATGAAATTGTTGATCTGCTGGGTATAAGTTTGCTGGCCCGTGAAAATGCTTTTCTTCTGGGCCCTCCCGGCACAGCGAAGAGCGCTATTATCCGGCAGCTTTCAGATTGTATTCAGGGCGGAAAGAACTTTGAATATTTACTCACGCGTTTCACAGAGCCCAACGAGATATTCGGTCCATTTGATATTCGTAAACTGAAAGAAGGCGAACTCATTACCAACACCGATGGTATGATGCCGGAAGCATCCATGGTGTTTCTGGACGAAATCTTCAATGCCAACAGTGCTATATTGAACAGCTTGCTCATGGCATTGAACGAACGCATTTTCAGACGCGGTAAAGAAACCCGTAAACTTCCTGCGCTCATGTTCGTAGGCGCGAGTAACGTGTTGCCTGAAGACGAAGCGCTGAATGCGCTGCTTGATCGCTTCCTGATCCGCGTGCGTTGTGACTACGTTGATACTGATTTACTGGAAGAGGTATTGCTCGCAGGCTGGAATCTGGAGAGCCGGTCTGTTGAGCGTCCGGTAATAACACCACAGGAAATTACCGAGCTGCAGCAGCGTTGTCGCCAGGTAGACCTTGCTCCTGTCCGGAAACAATTTGTAGATGTAGTCCATACGTTGCGTAACACCGGTATAAAAGTTTCGGACAGGCGCGCTGTAAAGATTCAGAACCTGATGGCCGCGAGTGCACTGATCAGCAACCGGACGCAGGCGATTCTTTCTGACTTGTGGGTGTTGAAATATATATGGGACACGGAAGAGCAGATCGAAATACTGGCAGGTATCATTGACTCGATCATTGAAAAAGATACAGCACTGCAGCCACATCCGCAGGCACACTATAACAAAACTCCCCAGGCAGAAGAGCTGATCAAAGATGTACAGCTGCTTGCTTCACGTTGGGAGTCAGGTAACCTCTCGTTCGAAGAACAGAATGTTATCAAGGATAAACTCCGTTATGTGCAAACGCGCTGTAACTGGATCAAAAAGAATGAGCACAAAGATCATATACAGGCTGAAATAGAACAGTTATGGAAAAAGATGCTGGAGGCAGTATAGTATATTTCCTTTCGATTCCGCAGGCCTATAAAAATGATCTGGCGCGCATCCGGCAATGGACCAATCTGAAAGCCGGCTTCGATGAAAATATCATTTGGATCAGGGATCTGAATTACCAGCAGGTATACTCGACCGAAGTACGTTCGATACCTTTTGCCACGGCATACTATGAGAAAGGTAATCAGCTTTATTTACTCGATCGGAAATTACCCGAACGTAATGTGCCTGGATTGCTGTGGACACCAATAGACCGCGCCCTGCCGGTTAAGCTTCCATCGCTCAACCATAATTATTTTGGTATACATGATACGATCAGCATTACAATGGTACCATCGGATCGGGAGACCGATGCTGTTGCCATGATTGTATCACTTGATGTGCTCAGTCACTATATAGAGAACGCACCCGCTGTTCGTCTCGAAAAAATACGTTGGGCTGTTCTCGGTTCCAATCAGGCATTCCTGTTAGGCACTCCGTTGTTGCCGATTCCGGGTACAACGGTATGGTCGCGCAAGGATCTGCTTTTTCCTACCGGGTACGATTTTGAATTACATTCTGTATCGGATGTGATCCAGAAGAAAATCAACCCGGGAAGAGACTCTTGGATTCTTTGGGACACCGATAACTCTTATCAACTGATTTCGAAAGAAAGTCTCGTACCTTTATCCCGGAGCTCATTTCGCGTTACGATCACCAATCCACTACAGCAATCGTGACACCTGCAAATTACTTTCAATCGTATCAGAATTATTTCTGGCAGTGGGAAGATACCGGTGAGGTGATCGCTATACCAAAAGAGTCTACGATCGCTTATCGAGAGCTTCTCGGAGAGATTATAGGTAAACTATATCCGCAGGGCTTACCTCCTTTCGGTTCGTTGCTATTGGTGATGATCGCTACGAATCCTAATGGTTCTGCGTCATTGGATGCCGTATATAGTATTGTTCAGCAATCCGGCTCCCTGCCTAAAAACAGTGAAACTACTTTGGCAGGCGCGATTGGCTTTCTGAAACTCTTAACAGAATTACCGAAACCTTATAAGGAAGGCAAACGCAGGTTGTTGCTGTTACAGGCGCTATTCGAACAATGCCACAATATTTTATCGTTGAAGGCTTCTGCTGGTGTACAGGCCCAATACAATCAACGCTTATTTGAAAACGGACTTCAACCAGTTCCCCTGCAGGATAGTGTATTTGATAAAGACTTCAGACCACTGAGTATACTGGCTGGTAAATTTCAAAGTACACAGGAAATCATCAATCGCATTGCGGCCTTGCCGGATACACAGCAGTATGATATCAAGTTTGATGAGACACCCGGAGATGATACGCCTGCTCCGAAAACGGATCTCGTAGATGAGCTCTTGCAGAGCTATAAAACATTTGCTGTCGGTTCACTGATTCGCTGGCTCTGGAGCGGACTAAATATACCTGTACACAGCACTTTGCCGAGCCAGCAGCCGCTGGGTGGCTTCTCTGATCTGACCAACAAGGGAGACTTCGATAAACTTCTTGTTTCTGAATTTGCGTATGACGATCTTCTATTCCTATCGCGACTCGCGAATAACGAAGCCCTGTATATTCACCGCGAAGTTCCTCCCACGCATAACAACCTGCAACGACTCATCCTGATCGATGCTACGCTGAAGAACTGGGGCAACCCGAAGGCTATTGCTTTTGCTATAGCCATCGCGATTGCTCGTCATCCCAAAACAGATATAGGTTGTTCGGTGGTAGTATTGGGAAACACTTCTTATCACACGGTATCCATCGAAACAATCGATTCAATCATTGATGCCGTACAGATCGTTGAAGAAGGCCTTCATCCGGCACACAGTCTCGAAGCATTTTTAAAAGAGAACAAAGTTGATTCGAACAGAGAGGTATTCTTTATAACGGAACCGTCTACAGTAAAGCAATCGGCCCTGCTGAAAGTATTGAACGAGCATCAACAACGTATCCACTATCATATATATACTGATATTGCCGGCAATGTAGATATATACAAGCGACAAGGCAGCAGCAAACGGCATGTACAACACATCCTCCTCCCGCTTGAGACACTCTGGAAAAAACCAGCGTCACTCAAGGCGGAACAGCGTGTGCAGCAACCTGGTTTTCGTGTAAATTATCCGATCCTGCTGAAAGATGACGCATCTGCAAAAGTAAGGCTGGCTCCCGATGGAGAGGTCTTCCTGTTTACGAAAGAACAAACTATACTACGACTATTCGACAAGGCAACGGAACGTCACGAACGCGGCTGGGATCTGATGTACTTTAACCTACCCTTTCATTCTGATCACTGCGAAATCGGTATTTCGAAAAATCGCCATCACGTTGCACTGATCTTTAACAGCAACACACGCGAACTGCTTCTGCTTGACTTGCATACTGCAGAGAAGAAGATTATACCATTCCGGGAATGGAAATTTACTACAGGGCCTTCCTTTATATTTGATGACGGTAATTTTGTTCATTCCAATTCCGCTGGAGCATGGAGTATAGCAACAGACGGTACTGTCAAGCGCATCGATACGATCGACTCCGGCAAATTTCAACAACGGGAAACCGCATTGCAATCGGCTTCAAAATATACCTGGGCTCATTCCGTTCTAAAAAATGTAACGAAAGTATTTATTAATGATGGCGGAGAACTCGTATTCAAGCTTCACACACTGAGACTCGTAGGGCAAAGCATGCACATTAAATTTATGCAATGCCGTGATTTAACCTCGAAAGCCACGGCAGAGCTTAACGATAATAATATATTTGTATTTATTGATGGCAGCTCCGTTGAAGTTAATCGCTCCGGCCTGTTAATATTGAACAGCAGTGACAAGCAGATCCCAACGATATATATACCTACTGCGCTCGACAGTTCACTAGGGTTGGCGACAGATTATGAATTTGCGGGTAACACCTACTATTACAAAGAGCCCGTGTATGAAGTAATTCTGAAACGGATCGGTGAACGTAAATTAGAAAGCGTAAAAACCCTGAAAGAGCTGGCTAATTTCTCGCTGATGGACGCAAAGTCGATGATTGACAATGAAAATCATGCCGTTATTTTTACCCATTGCCTAAGACAAAAAGCACTTGCGTTTCAAAAGACCATGACTGAGATCGGAAACGATGTTGAATTGAGGGAAATAGCAGGCTCAGCACAGCTGCAAAAAATAACATTGGAAGAATTTTACAAGAAGTACCTCGGGCGCTATATAAATACAATTCTAAATCATGGAGCTGAAGCTGATACCAACCGATAAGAATACTTTTCCGTTAAAGGGACTGCTGATCAAAAGTGCTTCAGCTGTTCAATGGCTCAAAGAGATCCAGTCATTGCAACTAGCATTGTCAGATATACAGCTATATCCTATACCGGATGTTGTTCCCAATACGATCTGGGGTTGTCTCATCATCTCGCGCGAGAAGATGTCCACAAACAACATTGGTCGCCATGAACTGTGCCAACACGTTACGGATAATCTATATATACCGGAACGTTCTACTGTTTTTCCGATGCCATCTGCTGCAGAACTGGAAAAACTCTTCGTTTCGGGAATATATATAGTACATCCTGATTTTGGCTGGGTTGAATTAACCGAAGAAGTAAATCTTCCGGATATAATTACCGTATCTACTGCAAAACCTGACTTGGTAACGAAGCCTGCTCTTTCTGTGTATATCCCGCGTACGATCAGAAGCTTTCAGATCCATTCGCTTCCTGCCGAAGAAGTGTTGAAGAACCTGGAAGAACAGACATTTCCGAAACACAAAGCGCTTGAAAACAAACCGCTGAATCTTTGGGAGAAGATGCGACTCGGGTTCTATAAATTTATATTTGCAAACACACCAGGTTCTCCGCAGGGAGGAACAAGTAACTCTTCTGCGAGTTCTGCTTCGAAGCTGGAATTGTTCTTTCAAAAACTATTCAAGAACGACAAGCAATGGAACCGTGTACAACAGGATTTTAAAGACCTGGAGGAGCGTAACAAAAAGAATATTGAGCGCCTGATGGACCTTTTGAAAAAAGATCCCGATCTCGCCTTGCAGTACGCCATTCCCCTCAGTGAAGGTGGTGTTACGCGTGGCGGCACAACAGCTCAAATTGATTTTGCCAGACGCTGGTTTGACTTTTCGCTCTTTGGTAATACCACCTCGGGTGGTTCATCCGGTTCGATTGAACTTGGCGATCATTACTATGATCTGCAACGACAGTATCATGCAACCGCTGAAGATCTGATCAAACGAAAAGAATATCAGAAAGCAGCATTTGTATATATGAAGTTGTTAAAAGACTATAACAAAGCTGCCGGAACATTGGAAGAGGGCAAGCACTACCAGGAAGCTGCCACTATTTTTCTCAAACACGCTGGCAATAAGCGCAAGGCTGCAGAGTGTTATGAGAAGGGAAATATGACGAGCGATGCCATAGCACTTTACAAAGAATTGAATGAAAATGAAAAAGTGGGCGACCTGTATATGACACTCGCGAACAAACCGCAGGCACATATATACTATGAAAAAGTAGCCACCGACTATAAAACACGCGGTCAGCATGTAAAAGCTTCACTGGTATACCGCGGTAAAATGGAAAATTCACCAGCAGCACAGTCCACTTTACTGGATGGTTGGCGAATGCAGAAAGATGCTGCCAACTGCTTGCAGAATTACTTTGCCCATATTGCGGATATAGACGAGTTAGGAAAAGAGATCAATACACTCTATCAGAATGAAGTAGCATCGCATAATCGTGAGGTCTTTTTACAGGCTCTGAAACATGAGTATAAAAAGAAACACAAACTGCAGGACGCGATCCAGGAAATGGCTTACGAAATCATCGCGATGCAAATCCCGGTAAACCGATCTATAGTCTCTGAGCTCAAAGATTTCAATCCCGGCAACCAGGAGCTACTGAAGGACACCCTTCGTTTTAAGGTTAACAAGAGATTGAAAGATTGAAAATTATAAGATTGGAAGATTCTAAAATTAGAAGATTACGGCACAACTATATTTGCATCAATCGTTTACGACTTACCTAATTTTCCAATATTTCAATTTTCCAATCTTCAATTTTCCCAAATCACAACTTATCCAACCCTACGCGAAGAAGCGTTGCTTTTCTTTCGGGAGGTAACTTTTTAAAGTTCTTTCTTTGCTGGTATATCCAACTGTATAGAGGTGTATGATGAGGAACGGGCTTCTTCATCTTTTTGTATTCCAGGTATTCTTCTATCCTTTGCTTCCATCGTTTTTCGGAAATTTCGTTTTTCCAGGAGAAACCCAGTGCTGTCAATTTTTTCTTTTTATCAGCAGAAAGCTTTTTCATGCGTTGCCCGTTTACCCAACTGGCAAGTGATTGATTAGCCGGATATTTTTGTGGCACATCACAATGTCCATGTTTATTCTTGAAGACAACCAGTGCTTCAAACATTCGCTCCCATCGTTCACTCCAGTAATGTCCGCTGCGATCCCAGAGAAAATGTATAGCATTCAGCTTCTCTTTCTTATAGGAAGACAATTTACCTTTACTATGCAATTGTAGTCGCACCCATTCGTCCAGTTCTGTATGTTCTTTCAGTTTGATATGATATTGCGTGCCATGCTTTTTCTTAAAGGCAGCAAACTTTGTATACATCACATCCCACGTCTTCAGTTTCTCCGCTGCGGCTTCCCCTTTCCATATAAATCCAAGCGCAGTTAATTTCTGGTCGCGAATTTTATTCAAACGATTCTCGGCCTTGAGCCGTTTCTGTGTTTGTATCCATTCATAGAGACGCGCTTCGGTGCGCGGCACAATCAAATGCTTATGCTCTGTCTTGAAACTCTTTAGTGTATGATACATACTCTCCCACGTCTCGTGGAAAAGTTCATGTGGCCATTTCACGCCAAGCTGTTCGAGCTTCTTTCGCTTCTCACGGCTGATCCTATTTTTATCGCGCTTGTTTCGTTGCAGCCATACAGCGAGTTTAAAATCTTCGCGTTGCTTTACCTGGCAATGGCCATGCTTCGATTTATAGGTCTTCAAGCGGGTATACATTTCTTCCCAGCGCTGTTCGGCAAAGTCTTCTTTGTCCCATGCAAAGCCTATAGCATCCAGTTTCTTCCTGCGTTGTGACGATAACCTGTTCTGACCTTTCATCTGTGTCTCCATCCACAAGCCCAATTGGAAATGATCTTTACGCACCTGGATTCTGTCGATGTGTCCGTTTGTTTTTTTATACTGAACCAATTGCTTATAACGTATATCCCATGAGTCTTCACGCAGTTTCAGTATATCTTCTTTCCAGAGAAAACCAACCTTGTTCAGAAGCTTTACGCGATCGGCAGAGAGTATATTTCGCGTCTTGCTGCTCCGCTGTCGGGAAACCCAACTGCCTAATGCTTTATTTTCTTCGAAGCCCTGAGGAACTTTGACATGACCATGTTTCTTTTTAAAGTCCAGCAGCTCGCGATACATTTCGCTCCACTGTATATCTTTATGCGTGCGGGTCTCCCAGTCAAACTGCACACTGTTTAGCTTTTGTATTTGTGCCGATGTAAGCACTGCTTTGGACAGTCGCTGATTGGTAATCCAATCAAACAACGACTCAAGTGCTGGTTCATTTGAAGAGACATAGGTATGTCCATGCTTCCGGTAAAAACTTTCAAGTTTACTGAACATGGTATTCCAATCGCTTGTGGCATGAAATTGAAATCCAAGCTTCATCAGCGCGTTATAGGATTTGGCTGGCAGTCGCTCCGGATGTTTGCGAATGTTTTCAAGCCACCGCGCCAGCAGTTTATCTTTACCTTCGGATGGGACATTGAAACTACCGTATTTTTGATGATAGGCTTTTAGCTTCCTGAAATTCTCTTTCCAAACTTTTGAATCTTCCTTTACCATAAGTACAACAACAATGTTCCGGATTGTTTGGTAATCTTCAACTTTTACAGGGACCACCGGTTAAAAAATTTGCCAGAACGCTGAATACAGATTTATAAAGCTATATATACCTATAAATTACTATACCCTAACTGACTCCTTGTAAAAGGTAAACTTCCGTGAGGCTAAATGTATATAAAAATATCACTTCAAAATATACCCTAAATACAAGGATAAAACCTATACATCTATAGTACACAAACAGGTATATAGAAAAGAAAAATAAATACTAAATACGTACGTGGCTACACTATGCCGATCAAGCAATTATATAAAAAGAAAAGCACCGATAACCAAATGCTATCGGTGCTTCTGAAGAGGTAATAATTTGTATCAGGCCTCACTCATAAGGCCAATCTTATTCTCTGTATTGTTACTCAACACCCGAACCATTTGCCGTATAGCCCCGAGGTGGTATGCCATGTGCGGAAGCATCGCCAGAGTTCCCTTCACCATACGCGGTTCGTTCCAGTCATCACGTTTTCCGACACTGTCGCGTATAGCTGTATAAACATCATTCAGATCTTTCTGAAGTTTCTTCCACTGCTTCTCATCAACTGTTTTTATACGCCAACTTTCATCCCAGTTTGCGGCAGGTCTTTCACCCTTCAAAAAACCAAGCGCAAGCTGCAAACTCCAACGCACATGTTCTGTATGCGCTGCGACCGTGCTGCCTCCTTCTGTAATAGGAAAAGATGCTTCTTCCGCGGAAAGCTGCTCAATGGTGCGAATAATGCCATGTCCTGGTTCGCGGTCTATCACCCAGGTAAACTCCTCTGTTTTACCAATCACCAGTTCATCCAATAACTCCAGGTAGGATTGTTTGCTGAATGTACTCATAATAGTCTTTTTTTTAAGTTTACGATTGTTCCGAAAATATCATTCCCGCTCGCCAGAGTGACAACTCAATGTTGCGGTACGCTGCCTGCAAGGCTCCTTGCATCGACAGCATGTGAAAGCCTCAACCAATTTCCTGATGTAGCCTTTAAAAAAATCAGGTTCAATCTGAACAAAATGGCAACACATTCGTTTATGATAGTAATACTATCAAATTTAAACTAATGGCTATCGTGTCGTTTCATCTGAATTCCAATTTGTACTTGCGTGACCCCCAGTCAAGTACGTTGGGTCAGAAAATCATTCAATCGAGTATTAAAATGATCGACAAGACCGGGGCAGATGATTTTACATTTAAAAAGCTGGGCTCCGAGATCGGTTCTACCGAAGCATCTATATACCGGTACTTTGAAAACAAGCACCGGTTGCTGTTATACCTGATTGACTGGTATTGGACCTGGCTGGAATATAAAATAGACTACAAGATTCAAAATATAGCGAGCCCCATAGAGCGTTTGCGAATGTGTATCCGTATGCTTGTAGAGGAAAAAAAGACAGACCCCGATATACCTTTCGTAGATGAGCAGAGACTTCAGCGAATCGTTAACACCGAGTTTGAAAAAACGTATCTGACACGACAGGTTGATACAGACAACAAGGAGGGACTTTTCCTTCCCTATAAATCGCTTTGTAAAAAGATTGCCGGCATTCTGAAGGAGATCAATCCGCAGTATCCGTTTCCAAACTCGCTCGTAAGCACCATTGTGTTGAGTGCGAATCACCAGCTATACTATGCACAGCATCTCCCTTCCCTGACGGATATAAAAACAGAATCCCGGCAAAAGCACGACAAGCTTGTCGAGTTCCTGGAGACTATGATACTGAATACGATAAATACAAAGATTAAATGACCAACCACTCAATTATACGGATACTGCGCGAAGCTGCACTCTTGTTGAAGCATGAATTCAACCCGGCCGACCTGCGCTTTGTAGAGATCAACAATCGTCACTACACGAAAAGTGAATTTGGCGAATTCAAGAACGATCTGATCGAAGCGGGCAGCAAGATGCGTATGCTTTTCCTGGAGCAAAATATACCCGTTGCAGCATTACCTGATGTGGTAAAAGATGACAACGTACTGGTGCTCGTGTTTCACGAAACGCAACAGCAACTCATTCCTGTCCTCATTTCCGGTGACCGAAAGAAAATAACAGTCGATGCGCTGCAAGACGATACGCAAGTTTCAGTTCCAACGGATGTCTCCGGCCTTACTTCGCTCTACGCTAACCAGGATGGCGTGCTCAGCTATATACTCTATCCGTACAAGAACCTGGTGAGCGACTATGCGTATGAGGGCGATGTTGTGCCCGAGCCTATGAGTCCGGTAAGGAGATTTTTCAGGTTACTCTCCACAGAGCGTAAAGATATACTATATATACTCTTCTACTCCATCGTAGTCGGTCTTATCGGCCTGGTGCTGCCGGTTGGCATTCAGAATACAGTGGAACTGATCTCCGGTGGTGTGTTTTTCAGTTCGGTATACTTGCTGATCGCGGCCGTTATCCTGGGTGTATTGTTCACCGGAATATTGCAGATCGTGCAGATAAGCCTCGTTGAACACTTGCAAAGGCGCGTATTTACCAAAGCCGCTATAGAATTTGCATTTCGTATTCCGCGCATTCGTATGGAATCGATTCTCAACAACTATGCCCCTGAACTTGTCAATCGTTTCTTTGATGTAATTACGTTACAGAAGGGACTGCCCAAAATGTTGATCGATCTTTCTTCGGCTGCGATTCAAATTCTGTTCGGACTTATCCTGTTGTCTCTTTATCACCCCTTCTTTGTATTCTTCAGTCTTATACTGGTGTTTGTATTATTCCTGATCTTCTGGCTTACCGGATCAAATGGATTGAAATCATCCATCAATGAATCAAAGTATAAATATAAAGTTGTACAATGGCTGGAAGAACTTGCCCGCTCCATCAATTCGTTCAAGCTTGCCGGTAACACCGATCTGCCGATTCGCAGAACCGATAACACGGTCAATAATTATCTCAAATACAGGAAAGCTCACTTCCAGGTACTCATCACACAATTCTCTTTCATAGTAATTTTTAAAACGGCAGTAACTGCGAGCTTGCTTATACTCGGTACAATACTGGTTGTTAACCGCGAAATTACATTGGGACAATTTGTTGCCTCCGAGGTGATCATCATTCTCATTCTGAATGCCGTTGAGAAAACAATCACCTATATGGACGTTATCTACGACCTGTTAACGGCAGTAGACAAGATCGCGCAGATAACGGATCTGCCCTTGGAGAAAGTTGGCGGACTCGATTTCCAGCGACATGCTGTAGCTGGTTACGCGATCGAGTTGAAACAACTGCGGTACCGGTATCCTGAAAAACCAGAACATGTATTGAATGGAATTGATCTCCGCATCAACTCGGGTGAGCGTATTTGCATAGCAGGTCCTGGTAATGCTGGTAAAACAACGCTTACCAACCTGATTGCGGGTATACATACTGACTACGAAGGTATTATTACCATCAACAATTATTCTTTGCGCGACCTCGACATCCGTCACCTTCGAGATAGTATGGCCAAAAATATTTCACCGGAAGATATATTTGATGGCAGTATACTGGAGAATATTACACTGGGCAGTGCTACACGAACCGTTGAAGATGCTATACATGCTATACGCAAGGTAAAGTTGGAAGATGAGATCAACCGTTTACCTGAAGGATTGAATACTCACATTGTGAGTGGCGGAAAAGGATTTTCAAGTTCGTTCATTCATAAACTTATACTGGCACGCTGTCTTGCAAAAAAACCAGCGCTCATCATTCTCAACGATTTCTTCTCCGGGCTGAAGCGACAGGAGAAACTCGATCTGCTTCAATCGGTGATCAATGCTGAAAACCGGTATACATTAATCGCGGTATCCAATGATCCGTTGATCATGGCAGCGTGCGATCGGGTTATACTTCTCAACAACGGACAAATTTCTGATGAAGGTCACTTTGATGAACTTCTGAAAAAAGGTACGATCAATAACTACATTGATTAAAAGTATGCTGCGACTATCAACACATCGAATCGACAAAATGGTAAAGGAAGAAAATCTATACTCGCTGCGTGCATTGAAGCGGCCGGCAGCAGGTATACTGATCGCTAAATGGCTAATGGCACTCGGTGCTATATTTATAGTATTTCTCTTTTTACCATGGCAACAGAATATACGGGGCACCGGAAAAGTTACCGCGCTGAATCCTGCAAATCGTCCGCAAACGGTACAGGCTGTTATAGCGGGGCAAATACAAAAGTGGCACGTGCGTGAAGGAGAACTTGTAAAAGCAGGCGACACGATTGTGACGATACGCGAAGTAAAAGAGAAATATTTCGATCCGCAGTTACTGCCTCGCCTGCAGGAACAGCTTACTGCGAAGAAGAGCAGCCTGGCATCCAAAAGCGAAAAGGCAGAAGCACTGCAACGACAGATCACCGCCTTGCAAACAGGTATGCAACGCAAGATCGAACAGGCCACTGCCAAGCTCGAAGCAGAACGTGTAAAATTACAGAACGCTGAGAACCAGTATCAGCGAAATAAAAAATTATATGAAGCCGGAAATATACCGCTCACTAAATTTCAGGAGATCGAGTATAAATACCAGGGCAGTGAAGCAGACTACAGGAACGCAACTCTGGAAATTGCCAGACTTCGTGCTGAGTACCAGGAGAAGATCAGTAAATCTGAATCGGACCTGAGTGCTACGCAGGGTGAAATATTTGAGACACAGGGCGAGATATCCAAACTCACCAATGAATATACCAACACGCAGATACGAAGCAGCCAGTACCAGATCACGGCTCCGCAGAGTGGCTATGTGGTACGCGCGATGAAAGCAGGTATAGGTGAAACTATAAAAGAAGGTGACGCTGTTTGCACCGTGATGCCTGAAGTGACTGACCTGGCGGTAGAGATGTATGTAAAGGCTATGGACATGCCACTGATCAGCAAGGGACGAAAAGTGCGCGTTGAATTTGACGGATGGCCCGCGTTGCAATTCTCCGGATGGCCGAGTGTTTCCGTAGGAAGCTTTGGCGGAACCGTAGAAGTAATTGATTATGTAAGCTCACAGCCTGGTGAATTCAGAATGCTTGTTATACCGGACAAAGCAGAAGAGGCATGGCCGCAGCAGTTGCGCGTTGGTTCAGGTACACGCGGGTGGGTAATGCTTGAAAATGTACCCGTATGGTATGAGATCTGGCGACAACTTAACGGCTTCCCTCCCAGCCTGTATAAAGCACCGCTGCAGGATGCACTCCCTTCCAAAGGCGAGAAGAAAGAAACAGAAGCGAAAAACAGTTAACAACGGTATACCTACACGTTATGAAGAAAGTATGGCTGATCATGTTGTTGGGTATATGCGGTAACTCCGCTCTGGCGCAACAGGGAAACGATTCGATCTTTGTTTTGCCGGATACGGCAAAGCCCGTTACCCTTGAAAACTTTTACCAATTGGTGATACGTTACCACCCGGTGGTGAAACAAACCAATTTACTTTCGGATGTAGCCAAACAGGAGATACGTTTGGCGCGTGGCAATTTTGATCCGAAAATTGAAAGTGAATTCCTGCTGAAGCACTATAACAATACAGAATACTATCGCCTGTTTAACGGAGGTATAAAGTTTCCGACTGCCAGCCCGGTAACTCCTGTCATTGGTGTTGAGCGGAACACCGGGGATCGTCTGAATCCGGAGCACTATATATCCGGTGAATATAATTACCAGCAGCTCTATGCGGGTATATCATTACCATTGGGCCAGGGGTTGCTTACCGATGAACGCAGAACGGCTCTGAAGCAAGCCGAATTGTTCCGTGATATGATGGAAGCCGAACAGGTAAAACTCATTAACAAGTTATTACTCGAAGCAGCGAAAGATTACTGGCAATGGTACTACAGTTACTATAACTATCGCCTCGCCACGCGCACAACGGCTGTTGCCGAAGAAATATTCAGAAGAGTAAGAATGAATTTTGAGGGTGGCGAACTGGCTACGATGGACACGGTTCAGGCCAATATAACCTTGCTGGAACGACAAGTAAATATGCAGGAAGCACTGCTTGCCTTGAAGAACAGTACCATTAAGATATCAACCTATTTATGGGACAGCACGATGAACCCGGTAGACCTGTCGTTGCAGCATGCTCCGGTTGTCCCATCATCGTCTATGTTACTCTCGAAGAATATACTGGAAGAATTGATCAGTGAAGCAAAGTTGAATCACCCGGAATTACGGAAACTCAATTTGAAAATTCAGCAACTTGAACTCGACAAGCGACTTGCCTCGGAGTATATGAAACCGCGTCTCAACGTTTCATATTATATGCTGAACCAGCCTTTTACTCCCGAAGGTACCAGCAACTCGTTTGTGCTGGACGACAACTATAAACTCGGCATTGACTTCTCTATACCTATATTTCTGAGAAAAGAACGAGCGAAGGTAGCGCAGACGAGACTGAAGATCTCGAATACAACATACGATCGTGACATTACCCGCAGGCAAATCATTAACGATATACAGGCCGCGTACAATCAGCTGCTCAACAACGGAACCATCCTTCAACAGCAGCGTGCCATGGTTGATAATTATAACCGCTTAATGAGTGCCGAACTGCTAAACCTTGAAAATGGGGAGAGCGACTTATTCAAAATCAACGTTCAGCAGGAAAAACTCTTCAACGCACAATCCAAACTTATCAAGACTATTGCGGAGTATGAAAAGCAAAAGTCGGTATTATACTGGTCTGCCGGAGTAAGGCCATTGGCATTCTAAATACATGAATCATAAAAAAGGTCTTGCATATACCGCATGCAGGACTTTTGCTATATATAGCGACCGGTCAGAGAACGCGATCAGGCGTTAGCGACAACAGTTCTTTGTCGTGGTGATACTTCTCAACACACGTGTTATCAAAGATCATCGTAGCGCCATTCTGCGGAGTATATTTCTGCCAGGTTGGTAAACCTTTGTGGTTCGGATTTCCGCTGCGGGCAAAATTAATCCACGCCTGACTCACTTTATCTGCGAGTGTATGGGCTTCCTTCCCTCCACCGGTCATTTCTTCGCAGCGCGCTATATTATCAAACACGAACGGAATTTCGATGCAATGAATAGCTTTATAGTTTCCGTTCATTACCGGAGACTGCCATGCGAAGAGGTACATATATACCGGGGCAGCTCCGCCTCCAGTTTTCAGATCGGCCATGCGGATAGCACTTCTCCGAAACAGGTCATCCACATCGATCAGGTCACTTGGCTTCTTATCAGCCGGGTATGCCGTTTTAACGGCCTGGATATACGCATCCGTTTTATCCCCCAGTTGCTTCTGTAAAAAGCTCTTCATGTCGTCAGCAGTGCCTTGTCTCAATTCCGGCATACGCAGCGAATTCATAAACTCATTCTTCGTAGACCCGATCATCAACGGTATATTTGCTGACAACGCTTTGGCCTGTGCGTCCGATGGCTGGTATGGAAGAAATGTACCATCGAGACACGGTCCCCAGGTTAGCCCGAATACTCCGGCACTTTTTCCTTCTGCTCTCAGTTCGTCATTTACTTTAGCGAGTGCCTTCTTGGCAGCCGCGGCAAGAAGCGTGAACGGTACTTTCTGAAGTGAATCAACCTGCGATGGTTGTAGTTTAAACTCTGCCATTACCGCAGCGGCAACACGGGTCGTAACAGCTTTGTCTTGAAAATTTAGTCCGAGGCCACCGCTTTGAATAATTGCCTTGTGAAAAAGTCCTTTGGCCGATGGTGCATTAAGCAACGTATTTACCTTACCACCACCACCGGATTGTCCGAAGATGGTAACGTTCGAAGGATCGCCACCGAAGTTCGCTATATTTGCTTTTACCCACTCGAGTGAAGCTACTATATCCATGATGCTGACGTTGGGTGACGCGCTATATTTCTGACCGTATGCCGACAGATTCAAAAAGCCAAGAACATTAAGCCGATGGTTGATGGATACAATGACCACGTCACCCTTTCGCGAAAGGTTCTCGCCATCATACGAAGGCAACTCCTGTGAAGAACCGGCCGTGTGTCCTCCTCCGTGCAACCATACCAGCACCGGTCGCTTCTTGGTATCAGTTGCCGAAGCTATACCGGGACTCCAGATGTTGAGTCGCAGGCAATCTTCGTTGGGATATCCCCAGTCGTGGTGAAATACAAATTCAACTTCATCGTTCACGCCCGTTGTAGGGTCAATCAACGGACATACGGGACCGTACGTCAGTGAACTTCGTACGTCCTGCCAGGCATCGGGTTTAGTCGGTGCCATGAAGCGCTCGGCCTTTGCATACGGAATACCCTTATAGGTATATATACCGTTGTGAATATAACCTCTCACTTTTCCATAAGTCGTTTGAGCCACAGCTATATCTCTGCCTGTAACCAGTGGCAGGCTTCCCGCAGTGGCTGGTGTTTTCTGACCATATAAAAGCGAAACGCTAAGCGCAATAAGTGCTAACACGAATAGAGTTTTCCGGATTTTCATGGCGGATGGTATAAGGGTTATGGATATTTCGGTATATCAATAATACACAATCGTCTCATTATGTCAAAATTACACAATGAGAACAGCAGGCCCGGAGTCTTATGAAGATATAGCGCGGGCTCGAAGTGAAGGCAATTGGGCCTGTTGTTATTATAATGACATTTTAATCATCCGCCAGCATGGCCCGGTTTTGTAAGTTGTACCTTACCGAACGTTTTACCCCCTGTTACAAAACGGGGTCACTGATATTTATCAGAAATCAAAAATGATGTAAGTCGTTTTAAAGAGAATCAGCGCACTATACATTCGAAAAAAACAATTATGAAGCGAATACTTGTTCCTTGCGATTTTTCTTCTCCGGCCCGGGAAGCTTACAAGCTTGCCGCGAACATCGCAGCTAAAAATAATGGTGAGGTGTTATTACTGCACGTTATCAATATACCAGTGGTTTACGATCCGGGGCTTGGAGGCCTGCCCTATACGGATCCTACATTGCTGGAGGACCTGGAAGCGGCAGGTATTAAAAATTTTGAGACTTTGCTGGCAGATGAAAATATACCCGCCATTCGCTCTTCCTATCAAATAACCAATGGCGATATTCTTTCTTCCATCCTGGAATATAGCGAAGACAAGAATATAGATCTCATCGTTATGGGTACATCCGGCTCCAGCGGCCTTGCCGAAATCTTCATTGGTTCTACTACGGAAAAAGTGGTGCGGCATGCACAGGTTCCGGTACTCGCTGTACGACAGGCTCCAGCCATCGATACTATTAAAAATATACTTTTACCCAGTACGCTTTCGCCTGAACATGCAAACTTCATGAACAAGGTAAAAGAAGTACAGGATTTCTTTCAGGCTACTTTACACGTTCTGCTGATCAACACACCGTCCCGTTTCAGAAATCATGCAGAAGCAAATGAAGCGCTGAAAGCTTTTGCCATACGCTACCAGTTAAAAAACTATACGACACACCTGAGCAATTATAGCAGCGAAGCAGATGGAATCATTGATTACGCGAACGAGGAGCAGGTTGACCTGGTGCTCATGGGTACGCATGCACGAACCGGACTTGCACACGTGTTCAACGGAAGCATTACTGAGCGTGTTGTTAATCGCATTCAGTATCCTGTGTGGACGTGTCACCTTCAATAACTTGGCTATAGCACGTGCAGGTATAGCAGCATAGGATTTTATCCGCATTTATATATACTCCTGTTGTAAGAGAGTTTGACTTTCAATGGCATCGGACTGGCTGCGCTATGTTTACCCGGACCAAGCCTCCTTGCATTTAAAAAGATGTTATCAAAAGAATGAAGAAGATTTGGTCATATCTTATCTTCTGGCTTCGGACAACAACCAGCGGAAGCAACATGGGACGGATAGCCCGGCAGTTGGCACGGTTATTTTTCTGAACCCTGTCGTTTAACCAGCCAATGTGACTGATCTAACAACGAAATCATTTTCGAAAGCGCTTCGTAGTTACAAGCGATCCTATAGCTGGGGATTTTTTTCGCCATAATGGGCAATGAAAGAATCAAGCGCACCTCCCCCACACTTTTTATTCAACTTCAACCACCATGAAGACTGAAAACCTAACGGATTTTTCAAAAATCAGCTTAAGCACGGACGTAGCGTTAGATGCAGAGGACGACTCATTCAAGAACTATGACCTCCTTGAGGTTCTTCCTTGGGGAGCCTATATCTGCGATGCTGCCGGGATCATCCGGAAGTACAATCAAAAGGCAGTTGAACTTTGGGGACAAACACCCGGAGCGCTTCAAAATGAAGCACGCTTCAGCGGAGCGTATCGCTTGTATTCAGCAGAAGGTATATATATTCCACATCATAAAAGTTCCGTTGCCAGCTGCCTGCAGAGCGGTATAGCGATCGAGGATCATCAATTCTATATCGAGCGTCCGGATCATTCACAGCTTTTTGTCCAGGCCAGCATCACACCGTTAAAAAATACACACGGTGATATTACCGGGGCCGTTACGTGCTTTCATGCCATTGGCGAACCGAAGAGAAGTAAATCCGAACTTCAGCGACAGGATTTCCAAGACTATGTTGACAACGTTGCTATCGGAATACACTGGGTAGATGCCAATGGAATTATCGCGTGGGCCAATACAACTGAACTGGAAATGCTGGGCTATACCCGCGATGAATATATAGGGCATCACATTACCGAATTCCATGTGGATAACGACAAGATCACGGATATATTAAACCGGCTTTGTAATCAGGAGACGTTGACGCAGTATGAAGCTTCTCTTCGTTGTAAAGATGGAAGTATAAAGATTGTATCCATTAACTCGAATGTACTTTGGGAAAATGGCCGGTTCATTCACACCCGTTGCTTCACAACTGATATAACGGAACAGAAGCGCTCCCTGCTGGCATTGGAAGAAAGCGAGAAAAGACATCGTCAACTGATCGAAAGCTTACCGGCTTCAGTATATACCTGCGACTCAACCGGTGTTATAACAAGTTTCAATGAGTCGTCTGTGAAACTGTGGGGACGTAAACCGCAGCTCGGTACTGACTTGTGGTGTGGCTCCTTGAAAATGTATAGTCTCGATGGTGAACTTCTATCTCCTGATTCCTGCCCGATGGCGATTGCTCTTCAGGAAGGCAAGCCGGTATATGGAAAAGAAATTGTGATTGAGCGCCCGGATGGAACAAGGCGCCACGTACTTCCCCACCCTACACCATTCCTGGATGCTTCCGGAAAAGTTGTTGAAGCAGTTAACATGCTGGTAGATATAACCGAACTGCGGAATACCGAACTGGCCTTACAAATAAGCGAAGATCGTTTCCGGCAAGCCGCAGATTCCACACCTGTATTATTCTGGATGGCCGAGTCAAACGGAAATCGCAGTTTCTTTAACCGGGCTTGGCAGGAATTTACCGGAAAAATATATCCCGCCACAGAAAGCGACTGGAAGAGAAGTATACATACGCAAGATATCAGCCAATACCTGATGATCTATAGTCGGGCGTTCGATAAGCGCGAAGAATATAAAATTGAATATCGCCTGCGAAGAAATGATGGTATATACCGGTGGATACTGGAGCATGGCATTCCCTGGTATACTTCAGACGGAACTTTTGAAGGTTATTTAGGTTCGTGCGTAGACATCGAAGAAAAGAAAATGATGACGGATGCGCTCGAGAAAGAAGTTGAAAAAAGGACACGTCAGCTCAAGCAAGCCAATCATAAACTACAGCGGTATAACGAGCAACTGGAGCAATTTACCTACGCGGCCAGTCATGATATGAAGGAACCGCTCCGTAAAATATTTTTCTTCAATAACTATCTCTACGAATCACTAAAGGATCTTAAACCAAAAGAAAAAGATTTCCTGGAGCGCTCGGTTACTGCTACCAAACGCATGCAGATATTGATCGATGATCTGCTGGTATATGCTACAACAGCATCTACTATTCCCAATCTCGAATGGGTATCATTGGACAAGGTTGTGAAGGATGTGGTTGATGCGCACGAAGTAACCATTGAAGACAAGAACGCACATATTAAATTTGATGTCCTCCCGGAGATACTGGGAGTACCGTTTCAGATCAACCAGTTGTTCGATAACATTATTGGCAATGCTCTGAAATATAGTCATCAGCAACGTGCTCCGCATATTGTTATCAGCTATGAAAGTATACCGGGTTCTGCGTTGGACATGGATGAAGCTGACGTGCATACGCTATACCATAAGATTACCATTACAGACAATGGCATTGGCTTTAAGCCGGAGTACGCTACACAAGTCTTTAACCTGTTTCACCGTCTGCACGGACGGTCTGAGTATTCTGGCTCCGGTATAGGACTGGCTATATGTAAAAAGATTATTCAGAACCACCAGGGCTTCATCACAGCAACCGGCCGCGTTAATGAAGGTGCTTCCTTTGAGATTTACCTGCCCCGGTAAAATCCAACACATCCTAAGTATATACTATAAAAAAGCCCAGGCATCATCCTGATACCTGGGTTCGATGTTCGAATTACCGTTTACCTTTCGCTGCCGTATAATTTACTTCTATCATTACTGGAAAATGATCGGATGGAAATTTACCACTATAAGTATCCGTTAGTATACCGTATCGTTTTACTTCAAACGCGGCTGTCAGGAAGATGTGATCAATTCTGCGATCTGTCTTGGTGGTAATATCAAAGCTGTTGAATGTACCGTTGGGAGTGAGTTTAATGGGCGCTATGGTAAAAGCATCCTTCATCATGCCAGACGTATTCAGCAACGTATAGCTTTCATTGAACTGATCTACGTTGAAATCACCCGTAAGCACAACGGGAGCACTACCCGCTATACTTTTTATCTTGTTCAGAATAAGTTGCGCGCTTTGCTTGCGGGCCTCCACGCCCCGGTGATCGAAGTGTGTGTTGAACAAAAAGAATTTCAACCCGCTTTTGCGATCTTCAAATTCACCCCACGAACAAATGCGAGGCAGCGCAGCATCCCATCCTTTATTAGGCTTGTCTGTTGTCTCCGATAGCCAGAACGTACCTTTCTGCAGCAGTTTGAATTTGTCGGTCTTGAAATATATAGGCGAAAACTCACCTTTCTTGTCACCGTCATCACGACCTATACCGATATAGTCGTAACCGGGCAGCTGGCACGATAAATCTTCACGCTGGTTGTTGAGCACTTCCTGTGCTCCGAATATATCGAAGTCGTAGAAGTTAACCATCTGCACAATTATCGGCAACCGGTCTTTCCACGCATTGAGACTATCACCTTTGTTATCATAACGCACATTGTAGGTTGCAATGCGATACGTTTGTGCGTATACCATACCCGTTGCAAACAGCAAGATCAGGCAAACACTTAGTTTTTTCATTCTTCTCATCATTGTATATACATATATAGCAGGAACACCGTTTATCATGGGCGGTGCTCCTGCATTTTTCTCTATATTATTCCCAGCCCGGATTCTGTCCTAAGGCAGGGTTCATCAGGCGATCGTTCTCGGGGATCGGATACAGGTAATTTTTCTCATCCCACTTCCGTGGAATGTTGGCAAGCCAGGTTATTTCACCAGACGTTGTATTGGACAATCGCTGCGGGTTAACACCTGCGCTGATAGTGGGTGCTACATTTACATACGTTA
Source organism: Ohtaekwangia kribbensis (assembly GCF_042676245.1). NCBI lineage: Bacteria > Pseudomonadati > Bacteroidota > Cytophagia > Cytophagales > Fulvivirgaceae > Ohtaekwangia > Ohtaekwangia kribbensis. Next base: position 1,014,969 of record NZ_JBHTKA010000007.1, on the reverse strand, counting down.
CACCCGGCAGCGGATTCTGTGGTGCTGTTATATAGAAGCATACATCCATCTTGCCATCTTCGTTCAGATCAAGTGGTTGATCGAGAGCCGGTACATAGAAGCCATTCCATAGTTGCTCCAGCAGATCACCACGCTTCCAGCGAACGAGGTCATAAAAACGAAATCCTTCCAACACCAATTCAATACCACGCTCCCTTCGTATCTCCAGAATTACCGGATCGGCAATATCCGGAAAATAGTTACGCTGCAAATATGAATCTACAACGGTAGGCATACTGGACGTACCAGCGGTTATACCAGCACGTTTGCGTAACGTTCCGATGGTCTTCGTCCAATCGGCATCGCTCAGTGTACCAAGCTCAGCTTTCGCTTCAGCATAGTTCAATAACACTTCCGCATACCGAATAATGGAGATCGAGTTATCGTTACGACTGCCACCATCATAATAGGTATCATCAAGACACCACTTGATGGGTTGATAGCCGGTATAGGTATAAGAAAATACAGGAGGTGCTACTTCCGTTACTCCGGCATTGGTACGTTTATAGTCGCCCATGCGAATGGTTTGCTTCAAACGCAGATCACGATTTTTTACTTCCTGCGGAAACGTCATCGTTTCATAACCGGCATTATCGGTAAACGGAGTTCCATCTATATTCAGGTATGTATTGATAAACGTACGCGTAAAGCTGAGCCGCGGTCCATAGGTAGCACTGGTCCACCACCAGTTGGCGTCATTATAAACACTCAGAGTCGGATCGCACAACGCAGCCAGCATAACTTCTGCTCCTACAGGAGTTTTAGACGTAAATAGTTGTCGGTAAGACTTCCCTGCACCTCCGCCTTCGCTAATGCTAAAGCCTGATTCTGTCATCACTACATCCGCTGCTTCTGCTGATTCATTCAACCATTTCTCTGAGCCATCAATAGCATGATACTTCCGGAACGTGCCCTCAAACAAACATACACGTGACTTAAAGGCGTATGCAACATATTTTGTTATGAGACTTCTTGTATTGTCGGTAACGGTACGGATATTAGCCGTAGCATAATCGAGATCAGCCAACACCGAATCCATTACCAATACACGCGAATCACGACCGGCAAATAATTGAGGATCGTTTACATCCATGGTCTTGCCAATCCACGGCACATCACCAAAACGTTTTACTTTATCAAAATAAAACCACGCGCGGAAAAAACGGGCAAGTCCTATATAGTGACGCTTTACATCGGGTGCTATATTTGGATAGTTACAGTTCTCGATAAAGTAATTCAGATTGCGCAAATCTCTCCAGTCCCAACCGGAGCTTTGACGTGGACCGAACGCACCTTCGCGAATGTAGTCAGGCACCTGGCTCCGGGCACCGAAATCAGAAATCTCATCTGCACGGTGTATATTGTTAGCAGTCGGCAAAATCGAATAAAAAGAATTGGCGTAGAGCTCCAGCCCTTTCTCGCTTCCGAAAACAGCGTCTTTGGAAGTTGTGGATTCAGGAGTCTGCTCCAGGTCGCAGCTTGCCAGCAACGCAGCCAACAGCAGCAACAGACTATATTTTTTCATATACATGATCTGTTAAATCGGATGAATGATCGAATTAAAGTGTCAGTGAAATTCCAATGGTATAGCTCTTCAGCATCGGGTAATTATTGCCGTTACCGGATGATCCTGTAGTCAGTACTTTATCAGAAGGGCCTGTGCTCTCCGGATCAAGATCTCGCGTAATTCTATAGAGTGGAGACCATGACCATAAGTTCTCACCGGATATGTAGATACGGGCACTGTTCAGTTTTACACGCTCTGCAATATGCTGCGGAAGATTGTAGCCCAGCTGTATATTCTTCAACCGGATATAGGCTATATTTTGAAGATACTTTGTTTGCTTCACACCCAACTCACGCGATGAGCTTTGTGCTGTATAGCCACGCAGGCGCGGAAAGTATGCATCAGTATTTTCTTCTGTCCAGTAATTGTCCAGCATCGACTGCGGCATACTGTTATAGGGGCGGTTATAAGGTCCCCAGAAGTAATCCGCTTCAGCACCGGGCCACCAGTCTTGTTTACCAACGCCCTGGAAGAATGCGTTGAAGAAAAAGTTATTCCAGTCAAGACCGAACAGCGCCCCATAGGTATACCGTGGTGACGTGTTACCAATTATTACCATATCGCCCGGATCGTTAACGGTGTTGGCACCATTGTCTATAACCGTACGGCCATTCGCACCAACTTTACCATCGATGTCTCTGAACTTGATATCACCCGGAAGTATTTGTCCGGAGTTCGAAGCTTTGATGAGACTTTGATCTGCATGGTTCTTTATATCTTCTTCCGAAGTAAAGAAGCCTTCTGTAACATACCCCCACTCTTCGCCTACTTTCATACCTTCATAGTAATCAGTAAGTTTTTTATCAGGGTTATTATAGCGGAGTATTTCCGATTGACTATCTGCTAATGTAAGACGGATCGAATATCCCAAGGGCTTGGATCCAACTGTAACTTCATCATTCCATCCCAATACAAATTCCCATCCGGTAGTTTTCAGATCGGCATAATTACCTTTCGGCACATCGGTACCAAATACAGCCGGCAACGTCATACCTACCGTAAACATGTCGGTTGTCTTGCGGGTATAGGCATCACCGGTAAATGTTAAACGTCCCGATAACATAGAAAGATCAACCCCTATATTTTGTGTAGTCGATGTCTCCCAGGTTAATCCATCCGGTAATACACCGGGCTGACTGGTATATTGTGGTTTAACACCATTGAGTATAAGACCGGATTGTGAGATGGCAAATTTTTCCTGGAAGGAATACGATGCTATACTTCCGTTACCCAGTGATCCGTAAGAACCGCGCAGTTTCAAATCTGAGATAAACCGATCGGACACATTCCAGAACGACTCTTTGGAAATTCTCCAGCCGGCCGAAACCGAAGGGAAGAAAGCATAGCGCTCGTTGGCCGGAAACTTGGAAGAACCATCGTAGCGTCCGTTTACTTCCAACAGGTATTTTTCATTAAATATATAGTTGACACGGAAGAAACCACCGAGTATATTCCACTTGTCCCAGCCGCCCACGGTCGAGATAGATTGTCCTAATGCCAGATTTATATCCTTGGCATCTTCATAGATAAGACCGTTACGTTGTGCCGACAAACCTCTATAGGTTGACTGCTCATAATTATAACCTGCCATCGCCTTCACGTAGTGTTTCTGATTGAATGTGTTTTCATACTCCAGGTAAAAGTTTGTGGCCAGGTATTGTGTCTCGTAATATGCATCCCTGATGTCGTTGGTATTAGTACCCACGTATTCAATCACGCCCGGTCTTCTGCTATAGGGAACCGGCACGCGTATAGCCTTCTGGTTGTCATCTGTATTCTGGAAGGTAAAATTACCTTTGAAGCTCAGCTTGTCCTGGATAACATCAGCTGTAAAGGCCGTTGTGTTACGAAGTACACGGTTCTCCATATCAATTCCGTTCTTGCCATACCAATAGTCACCTACAGTATAGGCAGCAGAATAGGTTAACGTTCCATCCGGGTTAAACATAGGCGACATCACGTGACCTTCATCCGCTATATTTCGCCATATACCTCCGCCTTCACCTACGTTGAGCGGATTGTGATAATTCATGGTTGAATACTGTGCATTGTTTTCCAACAGCAACCACGGTCTGATTTGTATCGATCCTTTCGCACGGAAGTTATACATCTTGTAATCGTCCGAGTTATAGCGGAACAATCCTTTCTGATCGAAGTAACGACCCGTTACATAGAATGTAGTTTTATCAGTGCTTCCGGACACACTCAGGTTGTGTTCCATGGCACTGTTCGATTTTTTATAGAGTTCGTTATACCAGTCAGTGCTTCCGTAGTATACGTATTCACCGGTAGGTCCTACTTCTACCCGTGGCAGACTTGGATCTTCCGATCTTCTCTTCAACTCGGCGAGATATTCGGGAGAAAACTTCAACGTCTTGTTTACGTTCTGTGGTGTTTGTGAGTAATCATTCCAGGCCGTCCACGCTTCATTAAATACCGATGCCCAGGTATAGCCATCGGTTACAAGTTCAGGTACAGCGGTGGGTTTCTTGATGGAGTAATTCGCGGTGTAATCAATCGTGAGGCGGTCTTTCACAGGTCGCTTCGTTGTAATGAGCACAACACCAAATGCACCACGGGCTCCATATATAGCAGCAGACGCTGCATCTTTCAGAACAGATACACTGGTAATATCGCGTGGGTTGATCAGGCGCGGGTCACCTTCAACACCGTCAATCAGAATCAACGCACTACCACCTTGTCCAATTGAAGTGGTTCCGCGAATGTTATAGCTTGGTGATTGAATCGGTTTACCATCTTCCAGGCGGATGTTCAGATTGGGTATAAGTCCCTGCAGACCTTGCGTCAGGTTCGCTACGGGGCGGTTCTCAAATACTTCACTGGTCACTTGGTCTACTGCGCCTGTCATATTTACTTTCTTCTGTGTACCATATCCGACTACCACCACTTCTTCCAGAGACTTTGAATCCGGAGGAAGCTGAATGTCCAATGTAGTTTGTCCGGCAATGGAACGCTCAATGGTTTTATACCCGATGAAGCTGAACTGCAACACGGCATCGTCCGGGGCATCCAGTGTAAAGCTTCCGTTTATATCGGTGGTTGTACCGGTCGCGGTACCTTTCACCAGTATATTTACTCCGGGTATAACTTCACCTGTAGTCGCATCGGTAACTATACCTTGTATTGTTTTTATTACCAGCAACGGTTTCTCCTTTTCCGGCATGGTCTTGCGGGAAACAATAATGTTATAGTTGATCTGGCGAAATTGCAGCTCGCTGTTACGTGATATTTCGCTGAGTATATCAGCAACTGTTATATTCTTGTCCTGAAAAGTAAATCGACCTTTTACCTTTTTTACGGAACTCTGGTATACAAACACATATTTTGTTTTCTCCTCGATGGCCGAGAATACTTTTGTTATACCGGCTTCTTTCAGGTCAATAGCAATCTTCACCTCCCGTATGGTTTGACCATGGGACGGTTCCGCGAGCAAAATCTGCATGGCTATACATTGCCACACAAAAACATAGAGGATTTGTTTTGATGCGAACATCAATATTTTGAGTAATTTCAAGCTCATAAGTAGACGATAAAGGTTTACAAATCTTTGTTGTCGGCCCATCCCTGTTGCCGCAGCGGATGGGCCTCTTTTTTTACAGGCGTTGCTTCCACACAGAAACAAACAGCCCCGGTATTTATAGCGTCATGGTTATAGCATAGGCATCAGGGTTTACAGGGTTTTCCTTTAATGACGATTTCATGTTCGCTGGCAAAACGGTATTCTATACCGTGCATGATCTTCAATCCTTCGAGGATGTTGGTCAAACGGTCGCTTTTATATTTACCGCTCACCGTACAATTGCCAAGCGCTTTGTTGTCCAGGGTAATGGTTACATCATACCACTTCTCCAGAATGTCAGTAAGCTCTTCCATGCGAGTGTTATCGAGGTATATAATTTTGTCTGTCCAGGCGAGGTAGCGCTCCAGCGATACTTCGCGTTTCTCCCAGATTGCTTTTACAGGATCAAAGTATATTTGCTGATTGGGATGGAGTTCGAGCCGGTCTGTTTGCTTCCGCACATTGGCAACGAGTACCCTACCGGTTTTTACTGTCACTTCAATAGGCTTATGCTGATAGGCGCATATATTAAAAGAAGTACCGAGTACGGCCGTGGTAAGATCACCAGTCTTAACGACAAATGGTTTTTCCGGATCGCGTTTTACTTCGAAGAACGCTTCGCCCTGCAACGTGACTTCGCGTTTACCATTGGCAAATTTCTCCGGAAAAGAAATAGCACTGCTGTTGTTGAGTTTTACCACGGAACCATCCTGTAAGGTAATTACCGCCTGCTGGCCGCGGCTTGTCGTGTGCGTAATATACTTTACCTCTTCCTCCTTACGGCTGCGCGATGTATACAATATCCAACCCGCTGCCACCAGAATTATAACAGACGCAGCAACGTTTAGCCACGCACGTATAAACGATCTCTTCGGTGATGTCTCAAATTCCTCCACCGGGATTTCCCGTGCAAGATCATCTGATTCCATCGCTTTGGTCAGCGATTGATACAATTCTATTTTAATACGATCGCGTTCAGTAAGCTCCCAATCTTTCCAGTATGAATCGTCCTTCTGAAATGCTTTATAAAAGTCATCGAAATATTGCTGTTCAATAGCAGAGCACGATCCTTTAACATATCGGTCCAGTAGTGCTTTGAATTCTTCTTTAGTCATGCCGTGGCGTTACACCTGTATAGTGTAACTGATACCACCGAACACGGGGGTAATTTTTTTAAAAAGTGCACATATAACAAATCAATAACGCACTTAATATTTTCATAACATGTATAGGACAATTAAAGGAAGAGCAGAAATATACCGGCATTCCAGTGTATGACGAAGGTGCTTTAACGCATTGGAGATATGCCACTCTACCGTGCGTGTAGACAAGTTGAGGCGTTCGGCAATTTCTATATTCGACAGATGCTCAAAGCGGCTGAGGTAGAATATCTTCCTGCATTTTTCAGGCAACGTATCGAGCGAGGTTTGTAACAGTGTATCGAGTTCTTTATACGCGATAAGCTCTTCCGTTGTATTGATCATCGGGGTTGCATCAATATAGGCAGCATGCTCTGCCGAGAGAGCCGCTTTGCGAAGTTGCTGTGCTACCTGGTACTTTACCGATTGAAATATATAGCCAGCGAAGAAAGCGATCTGGAGCGTTTGTCGTTTCTTCCACAAATCAAGAAATATATCCTGAACAATATCCTTCGCGGCATCTTCATCACGCAACAACGCATAGGCTGCACGGTACATACCTTCCCAGTAACGATCGTATAGCGTGCTGAATGCTATGCGGTTATCATCCTTAAGAAGCAGTACAAGCTGTTCGTCAGAAGGTGTATGCATCTGCGCGGGGTCTGTTTTTCGCTTCAAAGAACTTAAATAAAAGAAGAGCCAGCGGTGTGAGTATCGTTAAGGAATTTTTAAGTTTTCAGTATCCACCCCGTTGCTACCCCACCTATCGCACCGATATACCGGTATGTCTCAATTAATAAAACGTTAACCGTGTTGCTATGGCAAATTCACACAGGCCGTGTTTCTTTGAGGCCCTACGCGCACCCCAATTAACCGCCAGGTTCTTCTATGAGAGATTTTCTTTTAGGACTGAAGATACGGATCAAGCTGCTGGCTGCATTCGGATCGCTCCTTTTGCTTTCAGTTCTGCTGATCGCTTTATCGGTTTCATCGATCCACAAGATCATACACTATAAATCCGTCAACGAAAAGATGGACGTACTCAAGCTTCGCCTCGAAACGCTTGACCTCGCCACCAAAGAATTTATATACGAAGGATATAAATCGAAATCATTCCTCGAAACGCAAAAAACACCTTCGCTGCAATCCTTCCATGAAAATTATACTGAAGCAAAGGCCATCATTACCGATGTTGAAAGTACAACACTGAAGGATCATGCCTTGCTTGCACAAAACCTGATTTCACCCTTGGACAGTCTGCAACACGATTTCAATTTACTGGTAGCGTTGTTAGGCGCGCGGGGCTTTAAGGATTTCGGACTCGAAGGTTCACTGCGCGATGCCATCCACACGGTGGAAAACTCTGGATTTGAATTTGACAAAGTTACGTTGCTGATGCTGAGACGACATGAAAAAGATTTCTTCCTGCGTAAGGACGTCAAGTATCAACAGGAATTCAACAAGCGTTTTGATATACTGCAGCAACAGATCACTTTAACATCCAACGCAGCTTTACTGGCATCGCTCGCGAATTATAAAGATGCCTTTAATAAAGTGGTAGCAATCGAGCAACAGATCGGGTTGAGCAACGATGAGGGTATACGCGGCCGCATACGGGAAAACTTTCAATTGATTCGTCCGCGCATTGAGACAATCCGCTCTTCGATAAAGAAACAGAATGAGACCGAGATTGCCCGCACCCAATGGATGCTATGGATTATCTTCGGCGTGCAGATTATAGCCGGTATTGGTATGGCCTTACTATATGCGGGTCTGCTTACAAAATCTATCACGGAAATCCGTAACGGTATGCAGAAACTGGCAAGCGGTATATTTCCGGATAAGTTACGGATTCATACCACGGAAGAAATCGGACAAACAAAAATTGCGTTTAATCAATTCATAGACCGTCTTCAGGCTGCGTCTTCTTTCGCAGAGCACTTAGGTTCGGGTGAACTTACGTATCGTTACGATGAACAATACGCAAACGATGTACTGGCACAATCGCTTATCAGCGCACAACAAAAACTTCGTCATGCAGAAGAACAGCAGCGAAAAATAAACTGGATGAACGAAGGTGCAGCGCGCTTCAATGAAATTCTCAAAAATGATTCAGAAGGAATCACCGTATTGGGCGACCGCATACTAAAGTTGATGGTATACTATCTGCAAGCCAACCAGGGCGCACTCTATATATTAAAAGGTTCTGCAGATGATGGACTACTGGAACGTATAGCCACCTATGCATACGACAAAAAGAAATATATACACGAACGTATCGCAGCAGGCGCTGGTCTTATCGGACAATGCGCACTGGAAGGAGAAACTATTCACCTGAAAGATATACCGAAAGACTATATCAAGATTACGTCCGGTCTTGGAGAAGCAACGCCACGTCACCTGGTTATTGTACCGCTAAAGACGCGTGGTGAAGTTAATGGAATTATTGAACTGGCTTCTTTCAATACAATGGAACAGCATCACATCGAGTTCATCGAGCGCATGGCCGAAAATATAGCCTCCCTCCTCGCCAATAAAATAACAAGTTCACAGCGACTAACGCAGTCAGATGAAACCCACGCAAAACTACAACCCGTGGAAATATTGATAGACGCTGAAGTCAGTTACTAGCTACCAGTTGCCAGCTGCTGGTAGATTTGTAGTAGGCTATATTTCGACCAGCATAAACGTTATATATAGCGGCTGCATTTTTCCCTGTGGCCAGAAGCTTGCAACCAGAAGCCAACATAGCCCAGAAGCTGCGGCTAGCAGCCATCTTCAGTTTTCTTTGATCAGTCTTCCCGATCCCGTTTTGGTGAGTCTTACAATCGGAGGATTGCCGCGGTATCGAACGCTGCCGCTGGAATTGATAAATACATTTACTACTTGAGTAGCATTCACTTCGGTGTCCACCACACTCGTTGAGTTCACGTGTGTACTATCGGTAACAAGATTAAACGCCTCGATACTGACAAGGTTTATACTGGAAACCGTAAAGAAATGTGAATAGCCACTGAATTTATAGGTGCCCAGGTTTTGAGCGTTCAGTCCGAGATAACCATTGATATGTATATCCTGCAGATCAACCGAGCCGGCATGTACTGACATGTTCAGTGTATCCGCCACCAATGGCTCTGTATTTTCTATTGAGCACGCATTGCACCACAACAGGTTTAAATCTTTTACCGCTACTGTCATGCTTCCACCAGCTGCATTAACCTGAAGTGTATTTCCCGACACGTTATACATCGCATCGCTGATGTTGGTGGAGATTACACGGTTATCAATGCCTGTAACCAATTTAAACTTTACACTTCCGTTCGACTGTATATAATCGAAGGAAGGAAGATTTTTAGCCGGTGTCTCTTCAATTTCGCAGCCGGCCAGGTTAAAAATGCATGCAGAAGCTATTACCGCTTGCGTAAACAGACGTTTCATAGGGCTGAATATAGCAGCCCTGACGAACGTAACCGGCAGTGTAAGATATCCGGAGAAAAGTACGAAACAGCTTTACGTACACCGGTTTACTATACCGCAAAGCCCCTCATACTTCAACGTATTTGCTGGATTTACCCGCGCTGTCTTTAAGACCTGGAAGCTCACCGTAAAAGCAGCAATCATAAAGACAACCAGCATCGGCACCATAAACAAAAACCATTGCAATGAAATCCGGTACGGATAATTCCTCAGCCAGCTATCCATCGAGAAGTATGCTATGGGCACAGATAGTAAAATAGCAACGGCAACCAGTTTCATAAAATCCGATGACAGCAATGTAATGATATTAAGCAATGATGCTCCCAATGCTTTTCGTATACCGATCTCCTTCGTACGCTGAACAGCCGTGTACGATGAAAGTCCTACAAGCCCCAGGCAAGATATAATTATACCCAGTCCGGTAAATATGGAAATGATTCGGGCGAAACGTTTTTCATCCATATACTGTGCATAGTATCGATCTTCTATAAATGAATACCGAAATGCATTTCCCGGAAAGAATTTCTTATATATAGTTTCAACCACCGGAATGAGTTCATCCTTACGCGCATCGGCTATCCGTATGGAGGTAGGGCCATACGTGCTATAGGTTGGCAAAAATACAATCGGCTCCATCGGCTTCTTCAACGACTCCTGGTGAAAGTCATTAACCACACCAATAATAGTCCACTTTCTGTTTCCATCAATAATCTCCTGCCCTACCGCTTCTTCTGCATTGGCAAAACCAAATAACTTCACAGCATTCTGATTGATGACGGCAACCGTGATGTCATCGAAATTTACTTTATGATCCGTAACCACAAACTTTCTTCCGGTTATAACCGATATACCATACGTATCAAAGAAATGATAGTCGGCACCAAGGAAACTTGTTGTATAGTGTGATTCAGTTGGTTGATTGCTTATCCGAAAATCAAAGCCTCTCCCCAGGCGATCTCCCGGCAAGCGGCTGGAAGTTGCAGCACTTGCAATGCCATTGGTATGCACCAGTTCATACTTGAAATTCTCAACACGCTCCACAAATGTTGAGTCCCACGCCATGAGTTCCGGCCCGTCCACAATCATTATATCATTGATGTTCATTCCTAAATCGGCCGTGTTCATAAAACGCAATTGCTTCGATACGATCAGTGTACCGGTGATCAACGTAGCTGACGCTGTAAACTGAAATATTACCAATGCTTTTCGCAGATAGTGTCCACTGGACGAACGTTGAAATTTACCTTTCAATACGCTAACCGGCTGATACGAAGAGAGCATAAAGGCAGGATAAAAACCCGACAGCAATATACCGCCTAGCATCACGCCAATAAATATAAATATACCGGAGCTATTCAATTCCGAAAGTACATGCCACAGACTCAATTGATGTCCCACTATGTCGTTAAAAGTAAACTGACATGCCTGTACACAAAGTATAGCGGCTACAAATGCAAGGCATGATATAAGCGCTGATTCAAAAATAAACTGTCCTACAAGCTGGCTCTTCATCGCTCCCATTACCTTCCGCAAGCCAACCTCTTTGGCCCGGTCGAGAGCACGCGAGGTCGTCAGGTTTATATAGTTGATCCAGGCTATTACCAGGATAAAGATTGCTATCACCAGCATGGCCCATACTGATTTACCACTGGCCGTACGGGCTATATCGTATTCATAGTCTGAGTATAGATGCGCGCGACTAAGCGGCTGCAGGTAAAATTTTTCAACACTGCCTGATACTTTATCGCCTTTAAAATATCGTTCACTGAAAACAGGAAATTTACTCTCAAGAGATTGATAGTCTGCGCCTGGCTTCAACACAATATAGTGTCTGAAATCAGACCATTTCCAGCTGACATCCGCATCGTTGTTACCTTCGCCAATCAGCGTTCTATACGACACCAAAGCATCAAACTGCAAATGCGAATTATCCGGCACATTCGCACAAACACCGGTCACTTTATAGGGTTGCTTATCACTTCCCCAGTATATTTCCTTACCAAGCGCATCCACTATATTGCTACGCGTCAGGTTAAAATATTTGCGCGCCAGGTCTTCCGTAATTACAACTGTATGTCCATCCTTCAAAGCCGACAAGCGTTCACCTGCCAAAAGCGGAAAGCTGAATACGGAAAAAAAATGCTCGTCTACCATCAGACTTTGATCGTCCTGAAAGTACTCATCATTAACCCGCGCATTAAAGGCTCCCGATGGCATCAGCCGGGTATATATCTCTATTTCAGCATAGTCTTTCGCCATAGTCGGACCTATAGTCGGGTATGTAATCGTACCATGCTGTATCAGCTTTCCGTTTTGAAACCGGTCGTTGGTCACCCGGTATATACGATCATACTTATCATGAAATTTATCGTAGCTCAGTTCGAACGTTACAAACTGAAAGATCAGCAGGCACGCAGCGAGGCCGATGCCAAGACCAAATACATTTATAGCGGAGAATACTTTGTTCTTCGCTACATTTCGAAAAGCAATGATTAAGTAATTACGCAGCATCATCGTATTGATCAGTTGGAAAGTAAATTTGTTCCGTAGTAAAATGCCGGGCCGGAAAAACTTCAGCGCACTCCACACCAACTTTCGCGTGGCGTTCCGTTCGCCTATACGCTTCACATCACGATAATAACGTTGCACCAAATCGCCCTCTATTTCTTCACGCAATTCTTCCGGGCAGATCCACCGCAAAAACTTTCTTGCAAAACGGGAAGGGTGTTCCTCCTGCATAGGTATAATTCAAACTATACTTGTGATTCAGACAATAAATCTCACAACACGTACCCTCCGTCAACGTATTTCCTTATATTTTGTTAAGCAAATATGTAAAATAAATATTACAATGGCAATGCCTGCGGCCCGCGCTATCCGCTACAAGTCCGCCATGCACGCAAACCCAACACGCTTCGGGCTTTCCGCTACTATCGCTATTGCAGATTCCGGCAAGCATACCGGACATCCCCCTTCCTGGCTCGGTCTCAAAAAAGTTAATAAAAATTATAAAGAACCGGAACCAATTATTATTCTTTGCGTTTTCTAGAATAAGACCGAACGGTCTAAAATTACAGTATCATGACAAAGTCAGAGCGAACCAGACAGTTTATTATCGAACAATCGGCTGCCATTATTAATAAAAAAGGAGTTGCCGGCACCGCTATATCCGACCTGATGGAAGCAACCAAACTTGCCAAAGGCGGCATCTATGGCAACTTTGAAAATAAAGATGAGATCTGCGTGGAAGCATTTGATTACCTCACAGGTCTGGTCGCTCGCGGATTGGACAGCGCCATAGCAAACAAACAAACCGCCCGCGAAAAACTGTTTGCACTCCTGGATTACTACCACGACAACCTCGCCACAAGCGAAACCGGAGGATGTCCTCTGCTCAACTTTGGCACGGAAGCAGATGACACAAACCCCGAGCTTAAACAACGTGTTGCCAAAGGAATAAAAAGAAGCCAGCAACGCATGATCAAACTTATAGAAGAAGGACAAGCAGCCGGTGATTTCAGCAAGCGCACCGATGCCAGTCTCTTCGCGCTAAAAATGTTCACCATGATTGAAGGCGCAATCTTCGCATCGCGGGTAACCAACAATAAAGCCATGATGAAATCAGTAGTGGACATGCTGAAAAAAGAAATTGACGCGCTCTAGTTTTTTTTAACCATAAAAAGACCGATCGGTCTAAAATAAAAATAAGAACACATGAACCCGAACAATCAAAAAAACACAATACAAAAATGAAAACCCTGAAAGAAAGTCACGCAGCAATCAGCACAGTGCTTGCATTTGCCCTCATCCCCCTATCGGGCTTCGCCACCGATATATACCTTCCATCCTTCCCTGCCATGGCCGTATTGTTCGGCACCAGCCAGGCAGATATACAGCTATCGCTTGTGGTGTTTGTGGTTAGTAACGGTATCAGCCAGTTGTTCGTGGGCAGTCTGCTCGATACATTTGGTCGTTATCGTTTAAGCATTGCATCGCTTGTTGTTTTCGCATTGTCGAGTTTCATCATTGCTGAGACACACAGTCTGCCGGTGTTGCTAAGCATGCGGATTATACAAGGCATTGCCATAGCATTGATCGTTGTCGGCAAACGCGCTTTCTTCATCGATCTATATACCGGCAGCCGGTTGAAACACTATACCAGTCTGTTCTCCATTATGTGGGCCACAGCACCCATCATCGCTCCTTTCCTGGGTGGCTTTCTTCAGCATTACTTTGGGTGGCAGTCCAACTTCTATTTCCTCGGTTTCACCACACTGGCTATTCTTACACTTGAACTGATCTATAGCGGAGAAACACTCAAGTCACCGCAGGTCTTTAAAGTCAGCACACTTTTAAACATCTATGCATCAAAACTAAAAACCTTCGACTTCAGTGTCAGCCTCTTCATTCTGGGCTCAGCATTCTCTATGGTTATTGTCTTCAACATGGCAAGTCCATTCATTATTCAGCATATCTTCCATGCATCGGCAGTCACCATCGGCTATTGTTCACTTTTATCAGGTGTAGCAATTCTGGCGGGGGGATTAATCAGCAAGTCAATGATCAACCGTCCATTGGCTACCAAGATGCGTATAGTGGCACCGTTGCTGATTACCTTTTCAACTGCGATGATTATGACCATGACCTATCTCCCTTCGCTGGTTACATTCATGATCATCGTTATCCTGACGCACATGGCCAGTGGCTTTACCTTTAATACATTCTATACCTTTGCGCTGGGCCGCTTCTCATCCAATGCCGGCATCGTAAGCGGTATTACCGGGGGCGGAACCTATATTATCACGTCAATACTTAGCTTTAGCGTTATTACCGTTCTGCAGGTGCAGGATCTTGTTATGCTCGGTACCGCATATCTAACACTAGCCACGTTGATCAGCGTAGCATTCATTATCTTCTCTTTCGCACAAAAGCGTATTCTCGCTATACAAGCACAGACAGTAGCAGCAGTATAAATTCTGTTGATTGAAATAAAGAAAGGTTGCCTCCTTTGGGGACAACCTTTTCTTGTTTCTACCGTCACGAAAGCTATTAATACATGAAAAACTTTTATCAGCCGTTTCATGAATTTCTCTTTTTTATATAGTATTATGAATTGTTGAAATTTCAACCGGAACTTGCACTACAACAAACGCTGTGTCGCATGGCAGACGTAATACGCTTTCATATACTTGCTCACATTCTAATTTCGTTTACAGGTGCGTTGCTATTGCTGGCAATCTGGTATAATATCAGCGATCGGTTCAAACAGATTCTACAGGAAGATAACTCTCCAAAACGCGTTGATAAAGGCTTGCTGTATTTAAGCCTGGCGATCTTCGTATGGGTGGTTGCCGGCTGCTGGGCATATATAGGCAATACGTCTCATTTTTCGCAAACACTATATTTCAAAACCGGGAATAATCTATTCTCTATTATAAATGATCTCTTCCTGTTTCTCGCGTTACGCTATGCAGATCATGCGCCTCAGTTTATTCACAAGCA
Organism: Ohtaekwangia kribbensis; assembly: GCF_042676245.1. Lineage (NCBI taxonomy): Bacteria > Pseudomonadati > Bacteroidota > Cytophagia > Cytophagales > Fulvivirgaceae > Ohtaekwangia > Ohtaekwangia kribbensis. The sequence goes on along the minus strand of NZ_JBHTKA010000007.1, from coordinate 999,665 downwards.
TACGAAGAACAGCGTTCGGATCATTGTTCTCATTTTTATTCTGGCTCTCCTTACTTGTGCTATACCGTTCCTTTCAGGAGTACACAACGAGGTATATGGAGTTCGGATAAGCGCACTTCCCGACCTTGTTCTATCCGGCTTCTTAACGTTTCTGCTCATCGTTACTTTCTACAGAACATTTGCAAACCGCGGGCTACAGATCGTTGCTGTTATTTCTGTCATTGCCATTGTCTTTATATTCGTTTCCATCCTCCCCGATGCTTTCCCGGATTTGTATGATGACTTCACAAAAGACCTGATAAAAATTACAGCTAAAACTTCGTTCATTGCCATCACACTGGTGCTGGCAACAAGCTGGGTTATTCAACTCGCGAATACACCTAAACCCAACGAGATGACGATTAGCTTTATGGATTGGTCTCTCATAAAAATTACAATCCCTTCCAAGGAGATATTTGGCGCAACGCTTGAGTTTGGCTCGAAGACCACACAATATATCAACCTGCTGAAGTTTGCCATCCGGAGAAAACACGGAAATGAGACAGCGCAAAGTATTCTGATTGGTCTCGGGGGTGAGATCAACAATCAAACCTATCTCAGCCGCATCATCGACAACATGAATGAAATTCTCAAGCTGGAAGAAGATCAGAAGCTGGACAGAAAAGATCTTTTTACATTCATCGGCCAGGGAAAGTACCGGCTGCGGATCATTCCGGAGAATATCAAGATTGATGAAACATTACTCCGCGAATTTATCAATTCACCTGGCAATCAAGAGTATAAGTCCATTGTAACTTAATGTAACCGCAGTTACACATCGTTTCTTTCCATTACTTTTTACTATTCTTTACAACAGCACTGGACTCTCGCATTACCAGCCAGATACATTTGGGCATTACCAAAATCCCTAAGCCCATGGCAAACATCTGGCTCAAGAAAAGTATCACACAACTGATGAACGAAGCCTCCGGCAACGACAAAGGTCTCAAGCGAACCATCGGCACGATGGGACTTATTGCACTTGGTATCGGAGCAATTATAGGGGCCGGATTATTTACCAGCACAGCAGAAGCCATCGCGAATCATACCGGCCCTGCCGTGACAATCAGTTTTGTTATCGCAGGTATTGGTTGCGCGCTGGCGGGTCTGTGCTATGCCGAGTTTGCTTCTATGATTCCGATCGCGGGCAGCGCCTATACCTATGCGTATGCAACGATGGGCGAATTCATTGCATGGATCATCGGGTGGGACCTCGTGTTGGAATATGGTGTTGCCTCAGCCAAAGTAGCTACATCGTGGTCAGAGTACCTGAATAAATTACTCAGCAATGTTTTTCATATTCAGATTCCGTATGAGTTCTCACACTCCCCATTCCAACAAGCGGCTGACGGAGTGCACGGTATTATGAATATACCGGCTTTATTCATCATCCTGCTGTTATCGCTTGTGTTGGTGAGAGGTGTTAAAGGATCATCGCTTGTGAACAGTATCATCGTTGTTATTAAAGTAGCCATTGTGTTGCTGTTCATTGGCTTTGGATGGTCCTATATCAATCCTGAAAACTATACTCCCTATATACCAGCCAATACCAACGTATCGGGCGAATTCGGCTGGACCGGTATATTTGCCGGAGCCGGTGTTGTGTTCTTTGCATTTATAGGATTTGATGCTGTTTCCACCGCTGCACAGGAAGCAAAAAATCCACAACGCGATATGCCCAAAGGTATATTATTATCATTATTGATCTGCGTAGTGCTATATATACTCTTTGCACACATATTGGCCGGTGTTGCCAACTATACAGAATTCAGAACCGTTGGACAGGAAGCATCCGTTACTTATGTTATCGATACCTATATGAAAGGCTATGGCTGGCTGTCAACGTTGATCACGATTGCTATACTGGCCGGTTTCTCTTCCGTAATACTCGTTATGCTCATGGGACAATCGCGCGTATTTTTCTCAATGTCTAACGATGGCCTGGTACCAAAAATATTCTCGCAGCTTCACCCGAAATTCAAAACACCCTGGAAGTCAAACTTTCTGTTCTTCATTTTCGTAGGACTCATCGCTGCCTTTATACCAGCCTCCATCATCTCCGACATGACCGTGATTGGAACATTATTCGCCTTCGTGCTGGTATGTATAGGCATTATCGTTTTGCGTAAAACAGATCCATCGCTCCCCCGCCCCTTCCGCACGCCGTGGGTGCCGGTAATTCCGATTCTGGGTATTCTCGTTTGCTCCGGATTAATCTATACCCTTGGTCCTGCTAACTGGCTGCGGCTGATCGTCTGGCTGATCGTTGGTGTATTTATATACTTTAGCTATGGGGTTAAAAATAGTAAACTGCAAAACGGGAAGGTCTCCTGATTATGAGTCAGGGGTTCATCATATTTTTTGAAGGCAAGTGCTCCGCAACATATTCACTCGCAATATATACCCTATTGAAGAAGCGTTTGCAATAGGAATGCTGTCGAGAGACAACCTATTCAAAAGGCTATCGGCTTGCTGAGCATGTAAGGAAGCCGTAGCAATTAGCTGAAGAACTACCAGTAACAGGTGGCGGCATCCTCTATCCATTAATTATTAGGTACCTGAGAAAAGTTGCTCGCTATCAAACTGGAAACTTGAAAGAACTTTGTTAAATTTCAATTTTAACTGATCGGTAAAAAGAGCATCAGGCGAAAGACAGGAGACTACAACCAATTTCTCACCATTGTAGTATATCGATAACATAACTCTAACAATAATCCCTTCACTAGTCCCTTTATATACAAATGATGCAACCGTTACATGTCTATGATTTTCGTTATGACTGGACAATACTTTGAATGATCCAAGTCGCTTTTCATTTGCAGTCAATTCCATTTTAACATACTGGTCAAACGAAAGTGAATCAGGAATTTTCCCTGAAACGATCGAAATAGATTCTCCCAACGGAAGTTTATCAGCAAGTCGCGTCTTCGGAATGAAAGCAACTATATTTGGTTTTTCAACCATTTTATACCAATCAGAAAGAGCAAGAATTGAATATCCATTTCTATGAAAATAACGTCCGTTTACAGTCTTGGACATTAATATCCCTGCATTGTAATATTCTTCTACTATTCCATCCCGCCTATTTAACCAATTGCCAGTCTTTAAATTTTTTTCAAGAGAACCTTCTTCTATTAACTCTCCACGCTCATCAAAATATTTGAATGGACCGTTCTTCAGTCCTTTCTCAATTACACTGATCTCTCGAATTTTCCCATTTTCATAATAAATCTTTAAGGTATCCGTCTGTATGCCGTTTAAAAAAAACGTTCTCCTCTCCACAGTACCATTCGGAAAATAAAACACAGATGGACCATCCTGTTTTCCATCCTTAAAAGTGGCCTCTATCTTAATCGCACCATTTTTATAATACTCCTTTACGACTCCATTTTCTAAGCCATTCTTAAGCGGAGTTTCTTGCTGCAGTTCTCCAGTATCATAATATGTTTTCTTGACATTTGAGGTGGTATTATATATGTATATACCTCCTCCGATCACAATAAAAGCCAATAAGAATAAGTATCCCTTCATTGAGTTCATTTTGTAGTAGTCTTAAAGGTATCCTGAGCGAGCTATTTGTACAACTCAATAGACAAACTTATACCAAGTATATATCCTTTCGTAGTTGGTGAACCAGGCGCTCTTTCCCTCACTCAACACCAACGGCTTTTAGGCATATGGTAGACTGCGAGTGTTTAGTCGATAAATGATCCATCTCTTTTTCGCTTATAAAAAATTGCAGCATCCTCACTATTCCTTGAGCTGACCTCAAAAGTCTCAATTACATCTACGTTATTCCACTTCTTAATTCGAGGATATTTTTTTTTATTGAAAGGATTTTTGTCTATTGTCAATACCCATTTCGGTCGGTTTTCTGACAATTTTAGAAAGGCCGGGTATAATGAAGGGTATAGATTATACTGCTATACTCTTCTTATTCATTTATCTAGAGTTTCATCTCTTCAACACCCAACTAGTTTTACAAGGCCTCCAATGTTGGAGAGGCATACCTCTAAAGTCTAGTAAGGTCAGCTTACCTTTGCATCTCACAAAAAGCAACCTGCTTCCTTCATATTCCTTTGGTGTCGTTGTCGTGCAAATAATCGTGTCGCTATATGTTTGAATTTTACCCATTTGATTCTTTTGTTCTCCAGCCTTTCCAATACGCCTCTCCCTACCTGTATTAAACGTATAATCGGTCATCATAAATGAGGAGTCTCTTAATTCAAGAACGGAAAGTTGATAAAAATGTCCGCTTGGCGAATAACTATCACCACGAAATTCAAAACACTGTATAGATTGCTTTTGAAGTACACAACCGTTAAGTGATGCAACTAGAAAGATAGCAGCTACCGATAAATATATCTTCATTTTTTCCTATATGATGTTGGAGAAATTTTTCCTTTGTTGACAGCCTGAATGTATTTTATGAGTTCCCTCGTTGAATTAAAGTCAGATGTCTTACCATATACTATTGGGCTTCCGCCTCCTCCATAATTTAACCTCTCTAAAATTCCTCTCTCTCGCCGAAATAAGTTAGTATATTCAACAACTCGGCCCATTTGAGTTGCGTTCCCGTCACCAGCAGCCATAATTCCTAAATGATGATGGCCTAAATACTCATGCTCGAAAACTCGAGCCATGTTTTCATCTCGATGGTTCATCCCAAAATACTTCCATCCTTTTTCTGCACCGCCATGCGCACCAAAATCCGCGAGATCAATATTATTTCTATTAATCGTTCCCTCGCCCTGCATCCAAACCTTCTCAGAGCTCCCTCCTCTTACCTCTCCCGTTTTATCGCGAAGATTATAACCAAAAACTAGCTCCCCATGCTCATATCCAGCATTTGTATCTTTGAGTTTTCCTACTAATAGACTTGTGGCCGTTGACGACTGAGACAAATCGGAATCAATCTCCGGCATAGTACATCATACCTGTTTTTGAATTATACCCAACTTTAATACCAAACTCGCTGTTAAACATCTCTTGAACCTCAACAGGTACAGACGATAACACTTTACCTTCGCTATTTGTAAAAACTGTTTTAATAGAATCTCCATTAACGTCTATGTTAATGACAGGATTGTTTCTAACATATTGGTACAACGAGACATCAAAATACTTTTCTCCAAACCTGTCATTCACACCAAATCGCCCTATCTCTGGCTGGTACATCCTCATTCCATAGTCCAACCAACCTAGATTTATTTCATCCTGCTCCTCTTTCTCATTAAATTTATATAACTGAGGCTCCGTATTCTCTTGTTGAAAGGAGTTAAAGGTTAAGCCAAATGGATAATACCCCTGACTTGCAATAACAGGCGATTTCGTGTGTTCAACATTAAAGTCATCAAAATATACCTCAACCTGGCTTCCGCCTAAAGCCACGTTGTCATTGCTCAGGTAAAGATAAACATATCCTGGTTTCTTTATCACCAGTTCTTTTGAAAGTAGCTCATGGGATACGTCTGTTCCGTTTTCTTTGGCGACCTCGGTTATCCTTACAAAACCTCCGTCCAGCACGTTGTAGTCTCTATCGAACACTATATAATTCAGATAGGCTTTTGGAGCCGTGCCTGCTTCGTTGCTCTTGCTTAGAAGACTTGCAAACGGATTAGGATTTGTATTCACCCTTCAGGCTATCTGATTTACCGTAAAATGAATATTGAATGGCGTCCAACGCATCAGCCTTTATAATAAGTATACTATCAAGTGGCGACTCTGTTAAAATTATGCTAGCAGGTTGAGCGGATATAGAACAAGATATAAAAAATAGAGTAATGATTAAACTTATCCGCATTTTGATATAGTGTTAACCGCTACTCTATTCAACAATTTATATATGCATAACAATTATTACCCATTAAGAATGAATGACCTGTCATTCATAAATTTGTTGAGCAAGATTTTGATTTGCTACTAATGTCTAATTTTTGACCTTAATATCGGTTCTAACAAAACCTAATATCTTGTCAACAGGTTTACTAGCATTATAGCAGCATTGTTCAGTGGACAGTGAAATTGCCCGCTGAAGTAATAAAATTTCATCCTTTGTTATTGGTAGGAATTGTATTGGCGTAGTCAATCTGCCACTTACTTCATAATCATAGAATCGGTATACTTCACCAGTATCCGTAACCGCCTTCCAATAGTAAGACTTAAACTCTTTTGATAACCCCTGTTTCCAATTATTACACTCGCAATCAAAATGTAGTTTTAGTTTTTCGTTAGTGGAATCTTTTTTATCAATCACTAGATAAGTAATTCCGCTGAAATACCCTTTTCGTATAACAACATGCGCTCCTCCTGCCTTATTGGTATAAATCTTAGATGTACCAGAACAAGCAATAAAAAAACAGGGGGATTATTAATTTTACATACTTCATTATTAATTTCAAATAACTCATAATTAACTAGTCTTTTTCTTCAATCTCACCTGAATTCCTAACGGAAATTCGATTAGTTGTAGTAACAGGAGTCGGTGTCATTACATCAGATTTTGAATATTCACCATAGTGCAAAAGATTACCACTGGACTTTCTATAAGTTTGATAGATTGGACCAGTAAAGGTATTCCTAAAAACAAACCCTATTGAGCTTGCTGCAGCTTTGTTTCCATAAACTGTTGCCCCATCTAAAGCCTTACTTATTCGATCAGTTTGATCTCCTGTCGGATAAGTTAAATCCGGATTACCACCAGCCCAGCATTGTCCCAACAATACTGTTGTTTGGTAACCGGCATAGCCTTGCTGCAAAGTTTTAAAAGCATCATCACTCTCTTTGCTGTTCAAACTGGCCGTTCCGAATTGTCCAGCATGATAATCAATTGTTAAATTTTTAACATACCCATCTGAACCAAGTTTATCTTTCATTTTATTAACTGCTTCTGTTGGGTTTCCAGCGCTTATGACTTTCAACTTGCCTAAGCTAAGAACCTGCATTGAACGTGCTTTTATGTTATCGACCGTATATGCGCTAGAGAAAAAGGCTCTTAAACCTTTAAGAGGACCTTTCATACTCGCCTTTAAATGTTCCCTGTCTTGCTTTCTTAATTCCGCGTTTGCAACAACCATAAAATTCATTCCCTTGGTCCTGCTTGGATCTACTTCATCCCCCAACGGATCATTATACAGAATGGGATTATCATTCATTGAACAATAAGGACTAAAGTCGTAATTGATTTTAGGATCTATCTGCCACCATCGACCTATTGTCGGATCCATTGTTCTGTAAAATGCCTCATAAACATTTAGTCCTAAATCGTCCTGTTCTTTGATGCCATTGAACTTGTAAGCATTTTGCATGCTGTTCTCTCTCGAATACGAGTTAAATGACAATCCAAACGGATAGTAATCTTCCGCTTGTATTACAGGAGATTTGGTATGCTCTACATTAAAGTCATCAAAATATACTTCTACCAAGCCTATACCACTTTTCTCGTAGGCACAGACCAGCCCTGCGCAACCTTTTTCAAAGAACAAAAACAAGCTATTAGCTTGCAGCTTAAAGATAAGCCTTCACCACCGGGGCGACAACTTTTTATTTTCATTTGAAAAAAGAAGGTGCTTCCTAACTGCTGCCCAATTGCTCAGATCTTCGCTGCCTGATCTTAATGGATGGCATGGACTTGAACGCTATACTCACTGATCGCATCACGCTCGATGATTTACTCTATAGAAAAAGACGTCACGCCTCTGAGACTGGTAATATATACCTGAACGTTAATAAAATTCTTGTAGCATAAAAAAAACGGCCGCTTGGCTGGTTCTTCATTATATAGTATATATCCGTTGTTGACGAAACCTACACTCTTGTCCTCACACCACATAGCTTATAGTAAGGTCTGTGCCATTTAAAATACATCTTGTCAAGAGTTGTGATCTGATCTACTCAAAAGACACACTATTAATTTTTGTGCCTGGAGGCAGGTTCTTTATCTGATGATATATCTGAGACTGTATGTCCCAATAAACTTCCAAATCCGCAACTTCGTAATTTTCAAACGAATCAACGCCTCCCAAAAATAGGGGTTTTTTATATCCAATACATTGGTCAAAATTGATTCTAGGTTTCTTTAAGGATTTCAAGGCTTCTAAGAAGTTATCTTCAGCTAAAGTCTCCAATCTATCATCGACCAAGGTTTCATTGTGAAAAACTTCAAGACTCTCATTTAATAAAAAATCTTCTGCTGTTGCCGGATCAAACATGAGTATACGATCTGGAGTCTTCAAATCGAGTGCAAATTGCCGCCCCATCCAGTCGAAAGAAAAAGGGCATATTTTATCTTTATATGCAGCAAAGTAATTACCTATTATTGATTCCCAATAATAACTGGAGCTAAATGTATGAACACGATACAAACCGTTGTCAAGACTACTCCCACCTAATTGAGCCATTAGAGCGCGGAGCTTATCTGGCATGTTTCGCGACAAATGAATCGTATCCGAATCAGCAATAATTCTATTAGAGATAGCAATATTAGAGGTAAACCTTGAAAACATTTGTTTCATCTTTTCTTGTAGGGAAGATAAATAACTTTATTTACTCTAGTCGCGTCTGGAAGGTGTTGGATTTGTAACTGTATCTGTTTACCAAAACTTGCATTAACACTTCCATCTAGCGCTTGAGTGTTGGAAATTGCGTTAGTACCACCTAACTGCAAATCTTTTATGTGATCAACTTGCTGACGTGGTGCTAAAGTTCCGCCAGCTTTGATGAATTTCGATCTTAAATTTGAATCTCTAGCGACTGGGTTTTTTGTGACTACGGTCGTAGGGTCATCAGTCAGTGCGGCAGCCTTTGCAAAAGCTTGCTGATTTTGGGATGAATTCCAAGTCGATTTTCCCTTGATCACTAAATTTACTCCTTCGTCAACTTGGCTGAGAGCATCGTCAGCTTTATTAGCAGGGGAACCACTGGCTCCCTCCATGACCATCTGCTCTGCTTCCATAGGTGCTGTTGCAAGCTGGGCAACAACTGTAAATCCGGTCATTAAATTCTCGTCATCGCTCGCATCTTCGTTTCCAAGCATTGTATTATATGTGGAACCGAGATCAGTAAAGTAAGAGATGAGAGTCATTAGGCCCTGCTCAATTGCCCCCGGTTGATTTTCTTGGGGTTGTTCCTTTGGTCTTTTGTCTTCCGTCTCGACCGCTTCTAAACCTTCAAGTTCTACGTAGCTTGTAACCTTGTTCTCACTAAAAGCATAAGGAGAGTTGTAATAATACTTCTCCGCGAGAGGATCAACATTAAAGAACCTGCCTATATCTGGCTGATGATTTCTCCACTTGAATGAGTCCCATTCTAAACTTAGATCATCAATGTGTTCTTGACCTTGGAACTTAATTCTATTAAAGATTCCATTTTCCCTCCTATACGAATTGAACGTCAGACCAAAAGGATAGTATTCATCAGCTTGAACAACAGGCGATTTGGTATGCTCCACCTTGAAGTCATCATAATATACTTCGACCGGGCTTCCACCTAAAGCCGCGTTGTCATTGCTCAGGTAAATATAAACATATCCTGGTTTCTTTATAATGAGCTCTTTGAGAGTAGCTCGTGAGGTACACCGGTGCCACTTTCTTTGGCTGCTTCCGTCAGCATGGTCACAAACAGAACTCGTGGACAAGAGCAGGGTATCGCGCGTAACGATTGGCAAGTCTTAACGCGGGGAAGCTATACCTTCTATTAATGCTGCCAAAAATTGCTGATGTCCTCGAAGTACCACTCGGCTACCTAGCGGGCGAAGGCATCAACTCCAACTCGATGAGGAGAAAAAAGAAAACACTATACGATCTCATCGATACTTATATACGCGATGCTAAAGCTAGAAAAGCTTACTCATAAAAAAACCAGCCGCATGGCTGGTTCTTCATATGTAGTTGTATAGTATCCACTATTTGTTAGAATGAGCATCATTCGGAGCTGATTACTCTAAATTTCCCGTTCTCCCTTATCCGTTCCAATTCCGTTCCAATTGGTGAATTTAAATAGTCAATAATTGCGGGATCATAATTCGCGATTGTATTAACATCATAAATTGCCCAATTGTCTGCATTATCAACATATTCCTGATCCTCCGTTCCAGACAAGAATCGCCAGCCACTATCATGTTCAAAATCAGGCTCCATACGATACATGAAATCAATAAGTTTACCCTCGACAGTTATTTTATCAGTTGCCATACAGCCTCCCATTGGATTGATCAATTGTCGAATCTTGTCTCCTGTAATCTTATATTTCTTCTCCATACTTCGTATTTACTTAAGTTTATATCAAAATGCTTTAATTCTTTTTTTCATAAGCATGACTTCTATTACTAGAACGATCCTCATACTGGTATAAATTAGGATCGTTCTCTGCTTCAATTACTTCTTTACGAGTGCTGCCTTTCTCCTTATGCATCTCCTTTCTTTTCTTCCACTCCTCTCCTGGCTTATGACCTAAATCTGTTTTTTTAGGATCCAGCGCCTTCTTAGTATTAGGGTCTATCATTTCACCGTTCTCATTTTTTGGCTGATTTTCCTTCACTTTCTCAAGAGTCTCTTTTCTTGGTTTGACCCGGTTAGCAGTAGGATCCTTCTCCTTCTTTTCTGGTTGACTAGTTTTCGATTCTCCTGAATTAGTCGTGCTATTTAAAGACTTAACTCCACCTAGAGATTGAGCAGCATCTACACCAGGAGTCGAGTATGGAGTAGCATTACCCATAGCTTCTAAAATTTGCTTACCATATGCCTTAAGTCCAATAGCTATAGTAGTTAAACCTGCCGCTATGGTTGCACCCTCTGCAACAACCGTTACGCCTTCAGCTACTGCAATAGCTATAGGAATACACAACGGGCAATCACCATCAGGATCATTATACCTAATAGGATTGTTAAAACTATAATTATATGGGGTTAATGATACTAGGCCACCTTCATCAGCTAACGGATCTACCTGCCACCATCTGTCTATTGCAGCATCATATACTCTATACTTGGTAGCATCAATGTTTAGATCTAGTTCATCTAATCTTTCAGCTCCTTTATTATACAAGTATCGATTCTTCAGCGAGTTGTCTCTCTGATAATCACCAAACGTCAATCCAAACGGATAATATTCCTGCGCTTGTATGACAGGCGATTTTGTATGCTCCACGTTAAAGTCATCAAAATATACCTCAACCTGGCTTCCGCCTAAAGCCACGTTGTCATTGCTCAGGTAAAGATAAACATATCCTGGTTTCTTTATCACCAGTTCTTTTGAAAGTAGCTCATGGGATACGTCTGTTCCGTTTTCTTTGGCGACCTCGGTTATTCTTACAAAACCTCCGTCCAGCACGTTGTAATCTCTATCGAACACGATATAATTCAGATAGGCTTTTGGAGCCGTGCCTGTTTCATTGCTCTTGCTCAATAGGCTTGTAAATGGATCTGCTGCTCCGCCCGTGCTTCCTATTGCGCCTCCATCTATATACGTTCCTGTCGCGGCTGTTCCATTGGCAATGGATGTGATCAGGTTTGTAATTGCCGTGGACCAGTTAGCGGTATTGGTATCCAGATACTTCGCGTATACTTCGGCTTTGATAACATCCCCCGGCATTACGCTTAATGATTTAGCTAAACCAGTCCGTTCATTAGCCGTACCGTTGAGACGCGTTGAATAGTATGTGGTGCCTGCATTTGTGTGATCGAATAATTCAAAGTTTACTTTTACAGCTTCGTCATAGTATAAAAATTCATTTCGCTCTGATGATTCATTGGCAGTCTCCATCGTAGCTACAGGGCTCTCCACTTCTACTTTAGCAGTAAATGTTACGCGCACGTTGCCCAGGTGATCCTTCAGGTGATACTGATACTCCGGAGTTGTGCCTGTCATCACCACACGACCTTCTTCGTGGTTGATGAACTTTAGCGTGTCGTTTTCATAAAATAACTCACCTGCGTAATCAGTTTGCTTCGTTAGCACACTCGCGCTGGTATATACCTGCTGGCATAATTTCCTGCTGGTGGCATCGTAAAAGTATTTGATATACTCTCCACTTACTTTTGTCACCTGCAGCGGCAGATTCATGTGGTTATAGGTAATTGTAGCGATGTCTTTATTCTTATCGGCAACCATGCTGCCGTTGTTATCATAGGTATAGTCATCGCTGCCTACATTTCCATCGGTAAAGCCTTGGCGAATATCTCCGGCATCGCTTACACCTAACAGCTTGTTGCTCTTGGCTGCTCCTGTGCCATAGTCGTAGCTAAGTACATCCATGGATATACCGTCTTTACCTTTTCGGGCAAGTTCTTGCAGGTTACCGTTCAGATCATACTTATAACCGGCTTCTGTAAACGCTTCACTTGCAACCGTGTTATCATCAGCATCTTTATGCTGTGGAAGTCCCCAGCCGGAAATTTGTTTCTGTCTGAAATTAGCACCGGCAATACGGTTCATTGCATCGTATGTATAGGCGTACGCATTCTCCTTCACATCATCAAAGCCCTGGCTGTTGCTCCAGCGCATGGCTGAGATGTTACCATTGAACTGAGGTGTGTTATTTAAGGTTGATACGGTTTCATTATAGGAGAGATTCATCCCAAAGTGATCGCGTGGATCACTGCTCTCATCGGGCGCTAGATCAGCATTATTTATTCTCGTAAGCCAGCCCCTAATATTATAGCGCATATCAACATGCTGCTTAAAGCTGGTGCCCTCATTTTCCGAATGAAGCATTTTCGTAATAAGTTGCCCCAACTCATTGTATTCATTCTCTACCAATAGAACTTTCGGTGTTGCATTTACCTGGTGCCATACTTTCATCAGGCGGCCGGCATGATCATAATCAAACGTGCGTGTTATACTGGTAGATTTTGCTGCAAACGATGCTCGAACATCCAGTAAAGTTGCACCTGGCGTATACAACGATGCATCTACACGCAAATCTGTAGTAGATGCTGGTGAAGCTCCCGCTGTGGGCGTTATCTTCCTGCCATTGCTACGGTATGTAATCGTTGCTCCTTTTCTTTCAATACGAAGCACATCGCCTGTGGCCAAGCCTGCACCCTGATAACGCTGGCTTCCACTTTCATAAAGACGCATAGAAAATGATGAATTCATCATATACCACGCATAATTAATACTGGTATATCCAGCGTCCGGGTCCGAGGACGCAAGCCCTATCATACGATTTCGAGTAGTCTCTGAAACAGTCACTTCGATCCAGCCATCCTGACCGGCAGGTAAAATTTCCTGGGAAGATGCTCCGGCAATCCAACCATCAGCACCTGCTCTAGTCAAGATGTTATTCAATGTATTTACTGATGCAGGGCTAACCACATTTGTCCAGGTCACTGCATAGTCTGTATGGGTATTTTTCGATTCTCTTACCTTTCCAACAAAGTCATATATATTGGTTATCCGATCAGTGCCACCATGCATATCATTGGAAACAGTCTGTACCACCCGGTACTTATCATCATAATAGGATGCAGTAATTATATAATTACCTTGCCCCAATACTTTACTCTTTGTTCCTGTAACCTGACCAATAACTCCTGTGAAACTGTTGCCTGCCACATCGTATTTATATTGATTTGCTAACTCATCTGATTTATAGTTATATCGATCATCGTTGATCACATTCTTATAGTCATACGAGTCGTAATACGTTACAGTAAGTACATTTAGCTTCGTTACATCTGTTGGAAATACCGTATTGGTATACCCGTGAAAAGTCGTGGTTCCATCAAAAGTGTCGTAAAAAGCTGTCGTACTGATTTGAGAAGCCATCGTTGTCTGATCAACAGAAGAGGCATGCGTATAGATCGCCGTAACAATAGGACGGTTCAATGCATCATACTTGGTTACAAGCCACTGGTTATTCTTACGCTGCTCACCATCCTGCGTCATTACCAACCGATCACGATTGTCGTATACCATATATACCCAGTCTGCACCCGGCACTTTCTTATGTGTCATACGCCTGCGACCATCATATTTGTACTGAAAGCCCCAGTTGTCAATAGCCAGATTTATAGCTGTTTTTACTTTGATGGGCTCACTCATAATCGTGACTCCGGCAAATGATGTATTCGTCATTCTGATCCGGTATATACCCTCGTCACCGGCAGCAAAGGAATTTTGCACATAACTTGTAGCTGTGCTCCCTTCATTCTGACTAGTCTCATCCGACCAGTTACCACCACCTTGCTGCTTCTCCCAAATAATAGTTCCGTTGCTTCCTGCTGCACGTCCCGGTATAGTCAGTGACGAGCCTAAAGAAGGTGTAACAAAAAGAACGTCCTGAATATTTTTCTGGGGCGTTAATACCAATGAACGAAAACCTGCTCCCACCAGCGGTTGTAGCGTACCAAAGTCAAGGCGATTGTAAGAAACGTTCAAATATAGGTTGGCTTTATTTACATGGGTAGTGAAGTCCGGTAAACTGGTAAGTTCATTATAACTGAAGTTCGTACTGTTGAATACAGGCAGTGATAGCAGTCCGGAAGGTAAACTCGTGAACTGATTCTTTAATCCATTTATACTGGCCAGCACTGTACATGTAGATATCGAGGAAGGAAACGCTCCGGTAAACTGGTTGTTCGAAATATTCATGGCTGTGACTTTCGTCCAGCCATTAAAAACCGTTGCAGGAAGCTCACCACTAAATCGGTTATTATAGATATAGAACGTCACCATCTGGTTCAGTGCCGAAAAGCCTGCGGGGATGGTACCCGTAAGTTGATTGTCGTTAACATAAAAGTATTTCACTTTCGTAAGGTTAACTAAGCTCGAAGGCAAACTGCCACTCAACTTATTGTTATGAATCTGGAAGTAAACAAGGTTAACAAGGTTACCGATCGATGAAGGTATAGTTCCGGTGAGTTGATTACCATATAGATATAGGTTCACCAGCTTCGTGAGGCTACCAATTTCAACGGGAATTGAACCACTCAATTTATTGGTATGAAGCGTAAGGGTTTGAAGATTTATCAGATTATTTACAGAGGAAGGAATGGCACCGGTTAACTGATTCGTACTTAATCGTAAATCCACCAACGTAGTTATGTTCCAAAGAGAAGCTGGAATGTCTCCACTTAACTGATTCGTATACAACCAAAGATTAACCAACTTCGAAAGGTTGCCAATGTTGGATGGAATGCCTCCAGTGAGCGCGTTCTCATAAAGATACAACCCAGTAAGATTAACCAGGTTACAAATACTAGAAGGAATGATACCCGTCAGATCATTGGCATGAAAGCCTATGTAGGTAAGTGCCGTGGCATTACCAATGTTGCTTGGTATGCTACCAGTCAATTTATTATCTGCAAACGACACCCATTGCAACCCGCTTATATCAAACAAAGACGAAGGAATCGTACCCGTCAGACTACAGGTATAAAGATATACATATTTCAAGGTACTGATTTGTCCTATGGATGTCGGTATACTTCCGGTAATACCGCGATTGTTATACAGGTTGATAGTATTCAGCGCCTGCAATGTTCCTATTTCAGAAGGGATTGTTCCGATTAGGTTATTGTTCCCCAGCGCTATGCTCGTAATATCACCATTGGTTACCGTCACGCCATACCACGTACCAAACTGGGCACTGGTGGCGGATGTAGGCCAGTTTCCACTAACAGGCCAATTGGTTTTATTAGTCCAGCTAGCGCCACCGAGATTATCATATATAGCCTTAAGCGCTGCGAATTCAACAGCATCCGGTACCGCATCAACAGGTGCAGGCGATTTAGCATAGCCACCAGAATTTAATATTCCGGTGAGTATAATCGTTAAAAGAAAAACAGGTAAAGTAGATCGCATCTTGCCAACTATTTATAGCGTGGTAATTTTTACAATTTTAATTTCATAGATCACAGGCAGCTCATCGTCTTTACCAAGCAGCACCCGGACTGTGATTTCATTATTGGCACGTTCAAAGGTTACTGTACCCAGTTGATCGCCATTCTTAAACTGGTATACAATGGAGCCATTATTACTCACATTACTCCAGCTTCCTCCTATATCGTTTATCGCATAAGTATACTTGATACTGCCATCGGCATTGTGCCATTCAATTCGCTCAGATCCGTATGTAACGAGCTTTTCATTTTCAGATTGAGTACGCTCACCCTTGTTAACATCGTCAATGTACGATACATGCCACTTCAGATTGTCTGTGGTTATATTCTGTGCACGCAAGGAAACACCAGCTGCCACAAACAGTATCGATAGTATTATCTTTATATTCATATAAACCCGATGTTAGTTGGATGAAAAGGATGATTTAATAGCCGCTACAGCTTCAGGAGGAAGTACAACCACCAGGTTTCCGAAGTCATCGTAGATATAGTATGTCTCGGCATAGAGCTTCGTTCCGCTCTCCTCCTTATACTCTACTTTCTTCAGAATAGTCTTACCTTCTTTATCAACATACTCGATCACTTCATGATCGTGTTCATCGGTTATCTTATTAGCATATAGCTGATTGGCGGCATAGTACGTGAGAGAATTAAATACAACATTTTTAGTTGTCAAATCATAGTCAAAATATAGCACTTCGTTCTCACCATTAGCCGAGTATGCTTTCTTAATCGATCGATCATTCTGTCCAACAGGAAGCGCCTGAGATACAACCCCCGGAGCACCCTGTTTCAAAATACGATCAAGTGGCGAGGCCTCCATTATAGACTCAGCAAACGGTTTCTCATCGTGCGCTACATCATTCGTGTTCTTATAAAACAAATACTGATCTCCATCGGTATAACTACCTGCATCATATAAAGCATTGGGCTTGAATGAACCCGGGGTTGTAGCACTGGTAAAGGGTAAATATTTCTTTACTTCCCGCCCATAAGCATCATACTCCTGTGGTGAAACAATATCATTTTCACCGGGGCTACTTTTCGTATCAACAGTTTGTATAGGGCGACCTAGTCCGTCAAAATATTGAACCGTCTGATTTACCTCTTCTATAGGTTTATTCGTTAACTGAGATGGATCTTTTACGCCATCCGTCAACGGAGTATTGACGATAACATAATTCTTATCCTGACTCGTCTGGGCATTGCAAGTCAACAGTATGGACACACAAAGCATAAAGGTATAGAGTATACGCATGACGATTTTATAGTTCTTTTCTTCTATTATCTAATTTATAGCTACAGTGGTAATAAGCACTCACTGCACAATTTATTTACCGGTTAACATAGTTATATTCAAAACTCTTGATGATATCACCTTTTCCATCTTTCATAGACTTCAGGCGGCCATGTGTATCATAGTCAAAGAAAGTTGTTCTGTTATTCGGATCGGTAATGCTTTTTACCCCCACGCCTGGCATATAGGTATAGGTTTTCATCTGTGCTGTACGATTACATAATCTTAACTCATCTATTATACTGGAACCACTGATGATTATCGTAGTGGCTGTTTGTACTGTAGCCGTAAAGTAAGTCCAGCCATTTGTGGTTTCGCCTGCAACTGGCGCAACGCCATTCACCGTAACATTAGAGGACTGCGCCCAGAAACTTACCGCATATACTTTAGTATTATCAACTGATTTACTGATAGCACCGGATGCCAATGAATAACTAGTTAAACCAGTATAGCCTGAATTTTCTCTGCTGGCAGATGGAACAGTCCAGTTACCGGTACCATCCTGTTCAAAGCTTGTATAGGCAAAATGATCATTGGTCGACTGAACAATCTCTGCTATCGGATATGCTGCATTATATCCCCAGATATAGTCTTTACGAACTCCTTCGCGCGAACTTACAGTTTTCAAATTCTGATTACCATCATAGGCATAGCTTGCCTTCCATTTATATTGACTCGGTATCAATACAGCAGGATCGTGTGTGACAGTTTCTGCGGCCTCCGACTCATATAGATATAGATCCTGGAAACTTCCGTTATCTGTGAGTGTAATGAGACTTCCTTCTGTCAGAATATTGTCAACAAACTTTTCCTGCTTGATTGGAGAATTCACAATATGTTTATTCTTTAGAATAGTGAAGTTTCCAAGTTCATTATAGTCGCCTATATATTTCATTCGTTCCTCCGATACTTTCCCATCACTTGTTGTCTTCTTCACGCGGCCTAAAAACGAGTGAATCGGATTGTCATAGAAGTATTCAGTGAGATTTGTTATTGGGTGTTGGCCGTTTTCGTCATAGGTGGTTTCTCTTGCACTTGAGAGATAATGCCAGTACGCTATGTTTCGATATTCAATGGCATCAAGATGGTCTAAAGCGTATGGCAGCGTAACCACATCTTCCGTTCTTCCATAACACGGATGCTGGCCTACCGCAACATAACGATTATCTGCACCTGGAGCCACGCAGTTTACATTATCACCAAAACCAAACACCCACCAGTGACTGTGATCAGCTATACATTTATAATCATAGTATATCTTGGTACGATTTTCATCATTGCAAGCAATGGAAGTATTATATACCAGTACGGGGGTATATTTCTTTCGTACAACTAAAGCTTTTACTTCTGATTGATTTCGTGTGTCGCTGACATAGGTATTCTCTGTTTCCTTCAGTAAAACCAGGTTTCCACTTGCTTGCTTATAGTACCTTACACGTTTTTCAAGTCCGTTATCCCAGCCGCTATTAGTGGAGGACGCATTTAGAATATTGCTGAAACCCCATACCAGTTGGCCATCAATATCCGGGTTGATCGTAAACTCATGTTCATCTGCCCCTTGACTGAAATCAGTACCTTTCACTGTTGTTACATATTGGTAAAACACGTTACTCCCATTTAGCGGGTACAGGTTGAATTGGCTACTCGAATATAGTGTGGCATAAGAGCAGACAAGTGCGGTGCCGGTCGTCACCCCCGGCAAATGAATCATACTTGCTGCGTAGTAAATCGGAGAAACTGTAGTCTGTCCTGAAGAAATACCAGGTGATGCTATTTTTTCGTAGTAATAGCTTTTCATTTCATCCTGTCCGGTTAATGCATCATGATTTACAGTTCGCAAAACGCGCAAACCTCCCGTAATCATGTTGGCTGGTACTTGTGTCGGTTGGGATGGCAGGTACGATGAAGAAAAATATGCTGATACAATTTCGCCCGTAGCACTTACTGAAACCTGATAAGAGTGATCACCATATACCTGAATGTCATCGCTTGATATCGTACTTTCCCACTCAGCTGTCCCGCTATAGATAATTGTAGATGTTGTCAAATCCCGCACAGTCATTTGAGCTATATGGTGCAATGGATCAACATCATCCTCAGAATCGTATTCTGCACTTGGACTATTGTTGAGACTAAACACCATGAATTGATTAATATTAGGTGTAAAGGACAACGTCTTTGTAACTGTTGTCTTAAAGCCGGTACCTTGAACAGGTTGTTGTAATGAAACAGGCGTAGGTATAATTGTATTATAACCACGGTATGTATTCGGCTCGTATAGCAGCGTGGTGAAACCGCCGGTGGGGTAAGTCACCTTAGTCAATAATCCCTTGTTACAAACAGCGGCAGGCTCCCTATTACCACCAATACCTGTAAAAACCTTCCGTCCGAATTCATCCCTTATCTCTTGCGCATCTACAGGTACAAAGTATTGGTTAGTCCTTCCATTGAAATAGCCCCAATGGTCCTGTGCAAAAGACAATCTAGGAGGCAATCCATTGATGTCATTATACTCAAATGAATGAGAGCGTATACCTGTACCGTTGCTATCTTTTTCGTGCACCGCTGTTAAAAACATTCGATGCTTCAACTCTTCTGTAGTCAGTGAATTAGAATATTGCGTAGCGGTAGAAAATGTATAATCAAAAGAAAAACTTTTAAGTAATACATTGGCAGCACTCTTAATATTGATGCCGTCAAGCTTATAATCATCCAGATCGGTACGGGTCTTGGTAGCTACAAATTCTATCTCGCCAAAACTCGATGACCATATCCGCTTTAAATACCTGCCGGTTATATACATCGTATTCACACAAGTCGATGACGGCTGATCAGGGCATTGGGTTTCCACGCTTACAGAACCTGTTCGGGCTAATTTCCTAGTTATGTTCTGCGTTACCCCCAATGGATAAGAATATACACTTCCCTCGTATTCTAAGTAAATAACTTCACCGGTGGGATGTGAGACTTGCGTAAGGTACCAGGATGTTTCTCGCTTATGCTCATACGATCGTCCACATTCCGCACCAACACTACCTGTCTTTGAAGTTTCCGATTCACCAAAAGTATAAATGATTCCATCCGGAGTAGTGATTGTGAAAACGCTCTCTTCTGTAGAAGTGTCCAGCGATCGCGAAATTTTAATATTTTGAAAAGGCATAACAATCGCCTTGCCTGAACGGTCAAACAGAAATTTTCCGGTATACCCGGAAAAATTGAAAGTAAATAAGTCCGGCTCTGAATCGAAAAATTGTTCATCGGCACATCGCTGCAAATATTCAAGAGCTTGTGGGTTGTTGCTATTAAAATTTTCCGGATACAGTTCATAGTTTGCATCATCATCGGCAACATCACGAACCACACGGGTAATCACCCCGCCAGATTCCAAAGACCAGTTCATACCTACCCAGGAAGCAAGTTGATCTACCTTAACACCACTGGAGCTATAGGTCAAAGTCAGAGGCACAGATAAATGCTTTGTAGCAAATTGATGAAGAGGAATTTGTATACTAGGTGTACCGGTAGAAAACCCTACAGGTACTAAACCATACTTACCAAGCTCAGTGGCTGTAGGTGACGGCGGCAATATGTTTGCTGAATGCTCGAAAGCACTCGTTGTTTGAGCAAACGAAATACTTTCTATGGATAAACCAAAAAGTGCGACAAGTATATATTTACACATATAGTTAAATGCTAATTGTAATCCCACGCGCAACCGCTATAGTAATGAACTATAGTATTACTGGGTCACTAAACAAACCGGATAAATTATTAAAGAAGAGTAATATGAAGCGTAGAGGAGCCTCACAAGAATGCCTCCGAAGACACAATGCCACCATCTCATTTTCATCAGGTTAGGATTTCGATGAATTATCACTTTTCATCGATGTGCAAACATACAAAAACGTCAGGCAACTTGAACGGCAACTATTATTTTAATTTTTATTCCAATTTTAGGAATCTCCTACGTCAGCAAGCAACGCTACCTAACTACACTCATAATCACATATATACACGATATCCAGCTATCTCCAATAAAACAACAGGAGGTTGCCTCAATGAGACAACCTCCTGCGAAAAATAGAGGGACTATAGACGGGGAATTAATAGCTTGCGTTCTGTACCAAGTATCCCGGAATCTCTGAAGCTCCATCTATTGCTGACTGCGGAATCGGGAAAAGACGTTTACGTTTATCAGTGTCTGTCTTTTCGGTCCATGAACCTTCATATTTACCGAAGCGTATCATATCGGTTCTGCGTTGCATTTCCCAATAGAATTCAAAACCACGCTCACGGAAGAGTATATCCAGGGTCATTTCACCAAGCGCTGGTGGCGTAATACGCGCTGTACGTGAAGCTCTCACTGTATTTACATCTGTTAACGCATCGGCTGCGTTGCCTTTACGAAGCTTTGCCTCGGCACGCATCATATATATATCTGCCAAACGTAAAATGATGATATCAGCATCGCCTTTGTTACGACCGGTATCAGACTTCTTGCTGAATTCATACTTCAACACTCTGTAGCCGTTGCTATAACCACGACCTGCTTCGGTAAAGTTAACGAACTCAGTAAAGTTTACCGGAACACTCGCCAAACCACGTGTTCTGTTAAACAGCTTGCCAACTTTATAGTTAGCACCACCATCTCCACATCTCGTGAAAGGAGTTCCGTTGGCAGGAGTTTGCAATCCATATTGCTGTCCTCTTAATATACCTCTGTCAATTTCGAAAGAAGCGCCTGTCATACAAGAGTCTGCTGGTATATTCAGATTCTTCTTATAGAAGCGTGAATCTTTGGTAGCAGGATCTTCTCCACCATACGCATCTGTCCAGGAATGATAAAAGTCTGGTGTAATGGCTGGTCCATCCGTTCCATTTGCTTTTGGAAACTCTGGCAGCGGAAACTGATCACCTGACAATGAGAAGTACGCAAGACGATTGTGACCGTTCAGATCAGAACGCTGATCTACTGCAAAGATTAGTTCTTTATTAGTATGGTTCTCATCATCAAAAATCTCAAAGTACTCAGGTGAGAATTGATACTGTCCAAGGGCAACAACTTTATCGCAATACTCGATCACTTTATCGAGATCTTCGGTGCTGAAGGAAAAAGAATCTGCATACGGATCGCGGTATACAGCAGCATTCAAATGTAATCTCGCAAGTAATCCCCATACAGCAGCTTGTGTTATACGGCCAGGACCAACGTTGTTACTAACCTGACTTTCTATTTCGAGCAATTCAGCTTTGATATACTCCACGGCATCATTTCCTCTCATGATCGTAGAAGTCTCAGAAAGATTATCTTTTACGAATATCAAACCAAAAAGATCAAGACTCAACATGGAGTAATATGCACGCATCGCTTTGGCTTCAGCCCAATATAGTTTCGCTGCGTCTCCTTCCATTTCAGCAAGTGCGTTGATAGCTGTAACTGAACGGGTAACTCCTTGAATGATGATAGATCTCCAGGCATCGTTAACCGGAACGTTCTGACTGGTAGGATTATGTCTGTGCAGATCTATATATATATTGTTATCACCCCAGTCTTTACCACCTCTGAAAGGTAGTATAGCTTCGTCCGTTGTAATTTCCTGAAGTGCAAAATATCGGGTATGCAAAAATAACTCGGGCATCGCTGCATATACCGGAGCAATAATTCCATCAGCCGCAGCTTCCGGACTAGCACCACCGGTCAGTGATTCATCCAATACTTCTTCTTCCAGATCAGTACAACTGTTCGCAAACAGAATGCTGAAGCAAAGAGACAGTAATAATATTTTCTTTTTCATAGATGTAGTATCTCTTAAAATGTAATGTTAAGTCCAAATACAATGGTGCGTGCTTTCGGATAGCTCTGGTAATCTATACCCCATGAAGTAATACCGTTAACAGTCTTATCTGTATTTACTTCCGGATCGTATCCATCGTAGCCTGTTATCACAAATAAATTCTGACCAGTCACTGACAGGCGAAGTGATTTTACCCAGTTGCTGAGCCCCAGCATTTCTGGTCTGAAATTATACCCGAAGGTTGCGTTGTTCAGGCGCAGGAAAGATCCATTTTTCAGGTAACGCGTTGACACATCACCGGAGTTCAGGTCAGATTCCTGCGGATACTCGATGGCAGCACTGGTTGTATTAAATGAACGAGACAAGTTTGTTCTGGTAAACAATGCGTTCTCTGTATTGTCGTATACCTTGTTACCTGAAACACCGTTGAAGTTTATTGATAAGTCAAATCCTTTATAACCAATATTACCGGTAAAGTTATACATCTTCTTTGGTAACGCGCTTCCTGCGGATATTCTGTCTGCATCGGTAATTTCACCATCACCTGTGTGATCTACGAAAACATTTTCTCCGTTCTCATCTATACCTGCAAAATCTTTCAGGTAGAATGTTCCGATCGGTTGACCGTTCACATATCCATTGGCAGTTGCAGAAGTTAATCCGGCTCCGTTGATTGTACCTGTTGTGATAATGGTATAAGGAGATCCTTCAACAACGTTATCGATAAACGTTATGTTACCACCGATACCATATGTAAAATCACCGTTTCCTCTGTTTTGATAGTTCAGGGCAAGTTCCCATCCTTTGTTGGTAATTTCCATGCTCTTCACATTTGTCCAATACGTTGGTGCAGGCTGAATTGGATCCGGAGGAACTACCTCAAGAAGTATATTATCAGAAACTTTGTTGAAGTAATCGATAGATCCTGAAAGTGCTCCTTCAAAGAAACCATAGTCAAGTCCTATATTGGTTTGCTGTGAAACTTCCCATTGAATGTTCGGATTCGCGAGACGGGAATACGTTGTTCCGGCAGGATAAGCTCCTGTAGGATTCAAAGGATAACTGGTAGACGAACCTACTGTTGTTGAGAAACGAGCTTGTGTAATTTTAGAAGGGATCTCCTGGTTACCGGTCTGTCCCCAACCTGCGCGAAGCTTCAGGTTGCTGAACGGAAGAGATTCCATGAACGACTCTTCAGAGATTCTCCATCCTAAAGCAAATGATGGGAATGTTCCATATTTATTGTTCGAACCGAATTTCGAAGATCCATCAGCACGTACTGTAGCCGTGATCAGGTAACGATCTTTAAACTCATAGTTTATTCTTCCGAAGAATGACTGCAGTTCGTTCTTTGTTGCAGTTCCATAAGGCTTGTTATTGTTATCACCGGTTAACAATACTTCTGTACCAAGTCCCGGGTTGTAACGAGGCTCAATTCCATTATCAGGGAATTTGCTGATACTCCACCAACGTGTCTGGAGGAATATCTTCTGATATGAATGTCCTGCCAGTAATGAGACATTGTGCTGTCCTTTTGTAAACGCGTAGGTGATATAGTTTTCAATAAGATTATTGTTATTGTTTACAAACGTTGAGTTCAAACGTCCGTCCTGCTGAGGTGTTGTACTTGGAAGAGCCTGCTCATCGCGTATTGAGCTGGAGTTGTCTATACCGAAATTGAGTTTATAAACAAGTCCTTTTATAATTTCCAGGGATGGAGATATATTACCAATGATTCTGGTTGTGCTGGTAATATCATCATTTAATTTTAAGCGGATCAATGGGTTCGTTACGTTGGGTATAATGGTAGGATTACCTGCATCATCATACGCAGCATACGTTGGGTTCATGCTTAACGCTGTACCAATGATATCGCCTACCGGAGGACGATTGTTCTCGGTATTGCTGGCGCTCAGGTTCAACTCAACCTTCAGTTTATCGTTCAATAATTCCTGTGTGAGATTGATACGCCCCGTATAACGTTTCATATTACTCTCTTTCAATATACCTTCCTGATCTTGCATACCAAGGGATGCGTAGTAAGTCAGGTTATCTGAACCACCACTCAGATTAAGGTTATGATTTTTCGTATAGGCCGTACGCATAACTTCTTTCTGCCAATCTGTTGAGGACCCGGCATCAATAATGGTAGCACCGGTTTCAGGTACATGCTGGCGGAACTCATCAGCAGTAAACACATCGATTTTGCGGGCAAGCTTCGATATACCATAATCTACATGGTAAGATAAATTGGCGTGTCCTGCCTTACCTCTTTTGGTTGTGATCAACACCACACCGTTTGCACCTCTTGAACCATAGATAGCAGTAGCAGACGCATCTTTCAATACATCCATTGTCTCTATATCCTGTGGGTTCAAAAAATTGAGCGGGTTTGTATCGCCACCTGTGCTTGAGTTGTCCAATGGTATACCATCCACCACAAACAAAGGCGTGCTTCCTGTCCTAACACCACCCGGGCCACGGATGGAAATAGTTTGTCTGGCACCTGGCTCACCGCTTACAGATGTAACATTTACCCCGGCAACTTTACCTTGTAGAAGCTGCTCCGGTGAGTTCATGATACCACGGTTAAAGTCTTCACTTTTAACAGAAGCTATCGCACCGGTTACATCTTTCTTGTCTTGTGTACCGTAACCAACCACTACAACTTCAGAAAGTGTAGAGGCATCGGCAACAAGTGTTACGTTGAGTACGGTTCTTTCACCTACTATAATTTCCTGTGATACCGTTCCTACAAAACTGAATACGACAACGGACTGACTTGATGATACCGTCAATTTAAAGTTACCGTTGCTGTCGCTCACGGTTCCATTAGTCGTTCCTTTTTCAACAACGCTAACGCCTGGCAATATTTCACCTGTATCATCTATTACTGTACCGGTAACCGTAACTGCTTGTAAAGGTGATGCATATAAACACACGGGCACGGACAGGAAGACCATTAGCACTGCATACATCAAATAATTACTGCAGCGGAGCAAAAGGTCTTTCCAGAAATAACTACTGTAGTTTTCTTTCATAGGCTTTCATGATTTAAAATATAGTATATGATTAGTTGGATGCACAAAGATGCTATACGTTCTCGGTCAGGATGCATTTAAAATCCGCGCAAATAAAATACTTCATCCCTCAGCAAGCTGAATTTTACTGTTACGGTTATATTAAGTTAATGCGTTCGTATGATGATCTGGGAGTAAAAGGAAGCACCCCGCATTCTGCAGCACATTACATAGACGATATTTTCAGGTTGCCTCCCTGACACTTAACTAAATATAATTTTTAAAATCGGATTGAAAAAGAGGTTCTATACTTTTTTGAGTTTCCGGATACATACTATATAAATCATCGCACATTACAAACTGTTAACGTATATTTGATCTTCTATTTAATTCTTATTTGTATTATACATCTACTTTTGCCACACGATAAGAATACGCTATGCATGTATTAGTGGTGGATGACCTTCAGATTGATCGCTTTATACTCAAAAAACTTTTAACACCGTATTACGGTGTCACCACACTCTCCTCTTCACGCGAAGCCATCGCTTTTGCCCTGAGCCATACTTTTGATATTGCCTTACTCAACGTAAACCTGTTACACGATATGGATTGTGTCAGTTTGCTGCGCGAACTTCGTGCTATACAGCCACATCCGTTCACCGCCTTTGCCACAACGTGTCATGTTGATAAGGGCCGGTATAGAAGACTCTTGCAAGCAGGGTTCGAATCGGTTATGATGAAACCCTTTGATTTAGATGAGTTTAACTTGCTAGTCAAAAAACATATTCTTCAGCCAACTTTTGTGATGCGCTGATTTAATTTTTAATCTACTGTCTTACCTTTGACGCTGAATGTCGCTGTTCGTCCAAACAACGAATACATCCTGTATATATGAGAATATTTACTTTATCATGCCTGTTCTGCATTCCGCACATTATAAGTAATGCACAAGAGTATACTACTTCCACGATTCATGCACACAATGATTACGTGCACCCTATCCCCTTCCTTACGGCATACTATAGTCAGGTTGGGTCTATCGAAGCTGATGTATTTCTGCAGAAAGGAGAACTGTATGTAGCCCATGAGGAAAAAGAAATAACTGTCGATCGCACACTCGATAAATTATACCTGAAACCATTGGCTGAAAAAATCGCGCTTCACAACGGTGCGGTGTACGCAAAGCCCAGACCGCTGAATCTGCTCATCGACCTGAAAACAGAAGGTATACCTACACTGCAGGCGTTGGTAAAAAGACTGAACAAGTATCCTACACTAACGGGCTGTAAGTCATTAACCATTACCATCAGTGGCAATGTGCCCGCAGCGGATCAATGGAAGTCTTTTCCAGAATATATTCACTTTGACGGCCGGCCTTCTGTATCCTATACTGCCGATCACCTGAAACGCATCAGCATCATCAGCGATGATTTTAAAAAATATACTTCCTGGAATGGCAAAGGAACGCTCACCGCGCCAGACCTCAAGAAAATAACGGATGTAATTGACAGCGTTCATAGTCTAGGAAAACGCATCCGCTTCTGGGCAACGCCTGACGTTGTAAATGCCTGGATCACTTTACAAAAACTGAACGTTGACTATATCGGAACTGATCATGTTACTACGCTGGCAACGTTTATTGAAAAAGAGCCTCACACGGTCTATCAGAACACCGCTACGCATGCCGTACATAAACCCGTTGTAGCATCCGAGAGTGTGCAGGTAAAGAATGTTATTCTGCTCATTGGTGATGGCATGGGGCTAACGCAGCTATACGCAGGCTATACAGCAAACCAGGGCAAGCTAAATCTGTTCACAATTCCTACTATAGGACTCTCTGTTACTGCTTCGGCCGACAGCTATATAACCGACTCTGCCGCAGGAGCAACGGCTATGGCCACCGGACAGAAAACCACCAACCGTGCGATTGGTGTAGATGCTTCTGGAAAGATCCTCACGCCCATTACAGATATACTTCATCCTTATAATTATAAGACTGCCGTTATATCATGCGGTGACATTACCGATGCGACACCTGCTGCATTTTATGGACACGTTATTGACAGGGAGTTTAGTGAGAAGATTGCAGCTGATTTTTTAAATAGTCCGGTAGATATACTGATTGGCGGTGGTGTTACTCATTTCACCACGCGCAAAGATGGTACCAACCTGTTTCCTTCGTTAAAGCGAAAAGGATATATAGTATCAAACGATCTGCAGTCGCTCGACAGCATTCGCGGAAGTAAATATATAGTGCTCGATAATGACGCGGCCCGCTCGATGAAACAAGGCCGCGGCAATTTTCTATCGACATCTTTACAAAAGGCACTGCGTACATTTACGGAAAATAAAAGTCAGTTCTTTATCATGGCAGAAGGCGCACAGATCGACTATGGAGGTCATGCCAACGATATAGAATATGTAGTGCGCGAGATGCTTGATTTTGATGAAGCGATCGGTAAAGCGATGGAATTTGTGGATGCTCATCCGGAAACTCTTCTGATCATCACGGCCGATCATGAAACAGGCGGACTTACCTTACTCGATGGCGATCTGCATAAAGGATATGTACATGGCAACTTCAGTACGAACGATCACACCGCTGTAATGGTGCCTGTATTCGCCTACGGTAGTGGTGCGAAAGATTTTGCAGGTGTCTATCAGAACACCGCTATATTTGACAAGATCATAAAGGCGCTCCGTATTAACCAGCCGTCTGCTACAGGCAAGTAGGTATCAGCCCGTGTGCTGTCCCAACATCATTGACAGTGTTTTCCATCGGGGATTATGATCCGCGACAAGTTTGAGTATACCTACAAATGGGACAAAGAGTATCATGCCGGCCATTCCCCAGAGTAAACCTCCGGCAAAAATTGCCACGAGCATCACGAAGGTATTTACGTTCAATCGCTGGCTCACAGCCAACGGAAAAATAACGTTGGCTTCCAGGTATTGTACGAAGGTAAAAACGCCAATGATACCAACCGGATACCAGATGGAGTCATAGGTGATCCAGGCCATGGCGATCGGCAACAATGATCCGATGGTGATTCCTACATACGGTATAAACGTAAGCACAGACGCTATAAATCCAAACAGGATAGCGTGTGGCACGCCCAGCAACAACAAGCCAATACTATTCAATGTACCTACGATCAGGTATACAATGCCCATTCCCATTATAAAGTTGTAGTACGTTTGTATGGTGAGTGTCACCATGTTTCGCAGACTGTCTCTTCGCTCATTCGGAAAGATCCGGTATATAATGGCCATCCATTGATCCCGGTAATATAGAATCAGGATGGCATACACGGGTATAAGCACCAGCATCACGGCTGAAAATACAGAAGCAGATATAGTATTGCTTACCACCTGTAGCGCCTTACCGCCAGCCTGGTTCGCCACGGAGTAGATCCAACTGGTTTGCTGTTCTTTCGTTATACCACGGTCTGTCATCAACGCACTGATCTCTTCAGTAACCGCTACAAGTTTGGTTTGCAGTACAGGCCATTCCTGCAGGAAACTGAGCGTCTGCGTTACCAATAGCACAACGAGCAGAAGTCCTACTATAATCAACAGCGACAGCGCTATAATAATGGCCGTAAGCTTTCCCATACCTCTTCGTTGCATCCATATACAAACCGGATATAGTATAAAGCTGATCAACAGGGCAAAGCTGATGGGGATAAAAATATCACGTCCGAAGAATAGTACCACAGAACCATATACTATATACTGCAACAACTGCAGATTCGCCCGGACCGCTATACCTTTACCTGTACGATACATAATGCTGATCAAATCGATAACACCGTTATACTTCCCGAATCTTTAGCCGATGCCCTGGCAGAGCTTCCTCTGAACGTTTCGTCCGCGTGCAACTCATAAGGAGATTTATATCCGAGCTGCCAGTAATCTAAATTCTGTATTGTTGTTTCTGCTATACCTGTGAGCGCTTCGCGGGTAAGAAAAGCCTGATGCCCGGTAAGCAGTACATTCTTCATGCTGCGCAGCTTCAGAAAGTCTTCGTCCTGTATAACCGCATGGCGATGGTCTTCAAAGAACAGGCCCTTCTCACGTTCATATACATCGAGACAGGCTCCTCCTAATTTTTTATCTTCGAGTGCCTGAATGAGATCTTTTGTATGGACGATTGCACCACGTGATGTATTGATCAAAATACTGTCGTCCTTCATCCACTCAAATTGTTTAGCCGACAGGAGGTAGCGGGTCGTTTCATTCAACGGACAATGCAGGGATACAATATCACTTCCGCGCAGCAACTCCTCGAGGGATACATATTGTACTCCGAGGGCAACCGCTTCCGCATGCTGAACGGGGTCGCAGGCTAACACCGTTGCACCAAAGCCTTTCATGATGCGGGCGAAGGCTATACCAATCTTACCTGTGCCAATAATACCAACAGTCTTTCCATGTATATCAAAACCTGTGAGCGTGTCCAATCGGAAATCCTGAAGTTTCATCAACCGTTGTGCCTCGAGCAAGTTCCGGTTCATCATCATCAGCATGGCAACTGCGTGCTCGGCAATAGAATAAGGCGAATACTCGGGAACGTGTGACACTCGTATTCCCAATGTTGCTGCATGATGCAAATCGATATGATCATAGCCCGCAGAACGAAGCGCGATATACCGTATACCTTGTGTATAAAGCTTGTCCAATACCGGGGCGGAGCAATCATCAGCGGTAAACACGGCAATCGCATCAAAGCCGGAGGCATAGTGCGCTGTGGCCAATGTGAGCTTCTCTTCCGTAAAAACCAGTTCATGTCGTTTACGCGCGGCTTGCTCGAGGAAGGGTCGATCGTAAGCATGTGCGCTATATACAAATGTCTTCATTTTTGGTATGGGATACGTTTACAGGACGCCTATATCCTGACTTTGTCTGTATAACAAACTTATCCAAGTATCACACCCTGAAGCATGAGCTGCATCACACGATAAACTGATTAATGTCAGGTTTCTTCGAGGCTATACTTCAATACGGAATATCAGCAACATCACGTCCCCAGGCCTTGTTGGGTTCAGGGCCCATGGTTAACAACAGTGTTCCACCATTAATAATTTCCTCGTGCAGCAGGTATGTCCGGTTAAAAGGTTTACCATTGAGGGTTGCAGATTGTATATAATGATGCGTTGCACTGCGATTCTCTGTCTTAACAGAAAATGTGTGAGAACCCGTGTGAATACTGATGTCGTCAAACAACGGAGTGCCTATATCATAATACGGAACTCCCGGACATGTAGGATAAAGTCCCATCATGCTAAACACCAGCCATGCCGACATCTGTCCGCCATCTTCATTACCACTCAACCCCCCTGCCCCAATGCTATATTCTTCCCGAATGATACCGGGAATTCTGCTTTGCGTTTTCCAAGGTGCACCGGCATGATTATACAGGTATACAGTTTGGTGTCCAGGTTCGTTACCATGCCAGTAGTAACGCTGATCGAACAACGTGTCAAGCTTGGCTATAAATCGATCGTTCCCGCCTTCTATAGCGATCAATCCCTGCACATCCTGTGGTACATACCAGGTATATTGGGCCGGAGTACCTTCGGTGATATAGGGTGTGCGTGCAGCAACCGGATCAAACGGTTCTGTCCACTTTCCATTCGCATAGCGGCCGCGCGCATAGCCGCTCCCCGGATCGATCACATTCTTGTAGTTAGCGGCACGTTGTGCAAGCTTTTGATAATCGTCTGTGCGTCCGAGTTTTTTAGCTACTTGAGACAATACAAAATCGTCATAAGCATATTCGAGTGTACGGGAAACCTGCTCGCGTTTGTGAAAAGAGTCCCACACGGAATCCTCCAAGGGTATATATCCATATTGAAGATACGATGCCAGTGCGCGCCTGCCCTTACCGTCTTTATAGCTGGCTGTATCGGTATTGGGTTCGAAAGCATTCTTGCGCATGATGGTATAGGCACGCTCGACCTCGGCTGGCGCTATACCCTTCATTAAAGCATCACCGATCATCGCGATGCCGTGATCACCGATCATAGCCGCGGTATAATTATTCCAGCATGGAAATATAGGGAGCCACCCGCCCTGGTCTGCTTTCAGTAGCAGTGATTTTACCATGTGTTCCGAAGCCTCCGGTTCAATGAGCGTTAACAACGGGTGCACAGCTCGATACGTGTCCCACATGGAAAAGTCATCGTAATAATCTTGTCCTTGTACGGTAGCAATTTTTCCACTGCCGCCAAACTCAGGGTACGATCCATCCGCATCATTGAATACGCGCGGTAGCAACTCGGCATGATATAGCGCTGTATAAAATAATTTTTTATCTTCTTCGCGCTGCGTTTTTACTTCGATTTTACGCAACGCATTATTCCAGCTTTCGGCTGATGCTTTTTGTATTGTCGCAAAGTTCCAGTCTGTTATAGCAGCAGTCAGGTTTTTGCGTGCACCGTCTATACTGGTAAACGATGTGCCGACTCTCACCTGTATAGCAGTATTGCTCTGCGAACGCACTTTTACAAAAGCCCCCACATTACTTTTACTTCCTTTCGCTGACAGTCGATTGTTCTGTATACTATCACCATTCCACGTTCCGAAGAATTCTATCTCCGTGTCTAATTGAATTACAAAATACCCGCTGAAGCCGGCAGTCTCTCCCCACCCCTGGTATATCCGGTGCGCAGGATTGTAACCAACAATCTCGTTCTGCTCCGGATGTACCTCTACAAAGCCCTCCCCTTCATCGCTGTTAGGTTCAATGACTATATACATTTCACCGGCTGCATCCGGAGTAAAGCGCATCATCGCAGCACGGGATATAGCGGTAACTTCTGCATTGATTTTATACTTGTCCAGGTATACCGAGTAATAATCAGGGCGCGACACTTCACGGGTATGGGTAAAAGAAGATGCGCGCAGTACAGCATCTGTTGTAAGTGAATCCATCATGGGCATGATGGTAACACTGCCATAGTCCTGTGTACAGGAGCCGCTCAGCCAGTGACTTCCGCGAAAACCCTGAAACAAACT
Organism: Ohtaekwangia kribbensis; assembly: GCF_042676245.1. Lineage (NCBI taxonomy): Bacteria > Pseudomonadati > Bacteroidota > Cytophagia > Cytophagales > Fulvivirgaceae > Ohtaekwangia > Ohtaekwangia kribbensis. The sequence goes on along the minus strand of NZ_JBHTKA010000007.1, from coordinate 966,649 downwards.
GTCGCGATAGTAATATGGTGCTACACATTTATTTTCGGTAGCGCGTGTCTGCGGTGTCCAATGTGTCATACCGTGCGGAACACCGACTGCAGGAAAAGTTTGCCCTTTGAGTTCAGAGCCGGCTTCGCTATGCTTACGCGCGCTTTCGGTAGTGCTGGCGGCAGTGCCTACCAGCGGATCTACGTATTGTATCAACCCGGACTGCTCAGGAGCATGTCGTTCATTACACGACCATGTAAATACACCCGATACTAAAACGGAAACAATGCACGCGCTGCGAAGTGACGATATGGAAAGCATAGATACTATTTATACTTCCCAAATATATAGGTTTACTAATGAACTTCGCCTGCCTCCATCTCTTTCTTTACCTGCGGAGCCTGACTTTTGTCAACTATACCTTTTACTTCAACCTTGATAACCGTAGCAATCGCATCGGGCGCTTTATCGGGCAAGGTTATAACCAACTGATCTTTATCTATACCCGTTGAAAGTTTTTTACCGGATGCAAGCAGTACGGCACTCTTAACGTCATTGTGAAAGTCCGGCACGGTCAATTTTCCATCGACAGGCCAATCAAACACCGACAGATATAGTGTTGTATTTCCGTTTTGTTCCTTTTGCGTGCAACGTCCCCAGGGCAAGGGGGCCAGTGGCGATGCCTGTGAGCCGTATATAGCTTCGCCGTTTAGCTTCATCCAGACTCCTATATCCTTCAGCCGTTCTATACTCTCTGCCGGAAACTCACCATCAGCTTTCGGCCCTACATTTAACAAGTAATTACCTCCCTTTGAAGCTATATCCAGTAAATTACGAATCAACGTTTCTGAGCTCTTCCATTTATCATCATAACTTTTATAGCCCCATGTACCATTCATTGTCATGCAGGTTTCCCAATCTTTACCATCGAGCTCACTGAGATCGGGTATACGCTGCTCCGGTGTCTTAAAATCACCCGGGTAATTCGGACGCTTCAGTCTGTCGTTGGTGATCATGCGCGGCTGTAACGGAAGCAAGGCCTTGAACTTTTCCGCAAATTCATCCGTCATCCCGGTAGGCGTATCCCACCAAAGCACAGCAATGTCTCCATACTGGGTAAGTATCTCTTTTACCTGCGGAACCGCTATATCATTTATATACTGTTCCATCGTACGGGTAGTTTGTGCCGGATCCCAATGACCACTATGCGCTTCAGTATAAGCATCAATGCGGGCACTGTCAGGATTAGCCCAACCTTCTGATGTCTTCTTTCGTGCCGCAGCGCCACCGGGATTTACCCAATCCTGTGCATGCGAATAATATAGTCCCAACTTTATACCATGCTTGCGACAAGCATCTGCCAATGGTTTAATGAGATCTTTACCATACGGCGTAGCATCCACCATGTCCCACGTAGTTACCTTCGAATCGAACAAAGCAAAACCGTCATGATGCTTCGATGTAATGACTATATATTTCATACCCGCATCTTTCGCCATGCGTACCCACGCATCAGCATCATACTTGACCGGATTAAATTGTTTTGCATACAGCTTATACTCCGTCACCGGTATTTTTCCCCGATTCATAATCCACTCCCCGATACGATTAATCTGTTGTCCATTATGCGTACCAGCCGGCACAGCATATACCCCCCAATGAATAAACATCCCAAACCGAGCTTCCCGCCACCACCCCATCCGCTCATCCTTCTCCAACCCCTGACCATATAAGCTATTCATCAAACACCCCATCACTACCCCAATCAAAAAAATCTTGTTCATAACATCATCATTTAATATATACTATATCCCCAACCCAATCTTTTAAAATTCTCCAATCTTATAATCTTTAAATCTTCCAATCTTAAATCCTCTCTACCGCATCAAAGCCGTAGCACACCAAAGCACGGGAGCCTGCCCATGCATATCCCCCGTCAGACGTTTCCGATCAAGATAATACTGACGATCATTCTTCTTATTCGTTCCCTCACACACCTCGCGTATATCACCATTCGGTTCTATATAGGTAATTAATGCAAGCCAGCCCTTGCGTGCCGCGGCACCATATACTTCCTTATCCAGCCATCCGTTCTTCACACCAGTGATCATGGCAAACGTAAACATACCGGTAGACGAAGTCTCGGGCCACGACTCGGCATCATCAATCAATTGTCTCCACATACCGTCCGCTGCCTGGTATTGTAATAAGGTCGCCATCATTTTTTTATAGCCTTCCATAATACGCGGGCGATCCGGATTGTTCTGTGGCAGCGAACGAAGTAATTCTGCAGTACCAGCCGCCATCCATCCATTACCACGCCCCCAGAAGAATGGGACATCCGGTGCATGATAGAATAAACCATTCGGACGCTGCAATGAATCGAGATACATAACCATCTCGCGTGCCGCACGATCTATATATTTCTGATCGCCCGTAGCACGATATGCCTGCGCCTGTACGGCCGTGATCATAAACATATCATCAATCCACAAACGCGTTTGCCAGGTGTGTCCCATTTTGTAAAATACATGTGACTCATCCTTTACACGCGGACCTTCCGGCGGTCCCCACTGCTTATCGGCTATACTCTTTCCCATGTACAGATACTTCTGATCCTTGGTTTGCATATATAGTTCCAGGGGTATAGATCCGAACACCGTATAGTCAACATGATCGGGTATTGGAACGAGTGACGCCTCTGTACTGAAGAAGGGTTCAAAGCGATCAATCAGTGCTTGTTTCAGTTTTTTATTCTTGCTTTCTTTTTCAAATGTAAGTGCACCATACCACGCGCAAACTTCCGGATAGGTAATGGTTTTGGGTGGGGTTGGTCGACCGAAATTCGGATGCGGTGTTGCTATGAAACGATCCGCTACCCGTTTACCAATCTCTTCCGGTGAAGAACCTTTCGGCCAGGTAGTAAGATTCGCTTTATCCGACTGTGCTATTGCACTACCAGAAACGAACACTACACACAGTACATATATACCTATATTTTTCATAACGCTTACTTTAACTGAACGACTAAACTATAATGACGTAATAATGGACTTCTTCACCGACAGTCTTTTTAATAAAGTACAAAACCTCCCTTTGCTGGTATCTTTACCGTAATCTTCTTACCATTTGTCTTTATGATTTGCGTTGCAAAGGTTCCGGGTTCCGTACCGTCTGTGATGATGCGAAGGCTTTTGTCTTTCTGAATAAAGGACAGCTCAAGCGAAATTTCCTGTTCACCCGTTTGCGCGTTGATGCCCGCTATATACCAGGCCGATCCTTTTCTGCGGGCTACCACAATATATTTACCCGGTGTACCCGCTATATAGCGTGTCTCATCCCAAGTAGAAGGAACTTTCCTCAGAAAATCTTTAGGTTCATCCGGCAATTCCTGGTATGACTTCATGTTATCGGCAAAATGAAATATACCGGACTCAAACACTACGGCAAGGGCCAGCTCATGCGCAGCTGTGGTTTGACGTTTTGCTTCGCGCTTGTTGGTAAAAGTAACAGGAGTATAATCCATGGAGCCCACTACATTCCGGGTAAAGGGAAGAATGGTATTGTGTACCGGTGCACGATCACAAAACTCCTGTCGGCCGGCACCTTCAGCGCCCTTCACCGATTCCATCGAGACAAGGTGTGGATATGTTCGCTCCCATCCGCGCGGCAATGTTGAGCCATGAAAATTTACCATGATTTTATACTCAGCCGCATCGCGCAGTATATCATAGTAACGTTGAATAACCGGTTGCTTGTCGCTATCGAAGAAATCTACTTTAATACCCTTTACTCCCCATTGCTGTAATTTCTGAAATTCTTTTTTACGTGTTTCCGGAAATGCCATCAGATTTGCATAGCTCAGGGTATCTTTCTCTCGTCCCATTCCTGAATGATACCATAATACTATACCTACATTTTTAGAACGCGCGTACTGTATCAGTTCCTCCATACTTCCGCCTTTCATCTCGGGCCAGCCGGCATCGATCAAAGTATACTCCCAGGTCATGTCTGCTGTAAAATCTATATAGGCTTTCTGGACATCAAAGTCGCGCGTAGTACTTCCGGCAGACCACCAGCTCCAGCTTGAGCGGCCGGGCTTGATCCATGATACATCTTTTATAACAGCGGGAGGATTGAGATTTGTTACGAGTGAAGTCTCCTGTACAGTAGCCAGTGCGTTGCCAATAACAGCAGCACGCCACGGGGTTGTCCACGGCAACGTTGATACCGGCTCAGGATCGGCATCACTGGTTACTTCTTCCTTCTCGGGAAAGCGAATGGTATATATAGCATTGTTATCCTTGTCTTCAAGATGTGTGCCGGGATAATGCTCATCCAGCGCTGCTTCGGTAATAAGAATCCACAGGTTGTTAACGTTAAACAAGGCCGGGAATGCCCAACCCGCAGAATTCGGAGATTGTCCTCCTACTGCTATACCATTTTCATAGAACGCTTCGTAGCAGGGCTTCTTTCGTACATTCATATCATACGGCTGTATCCATGCCACTGCATTTTTTGGAATGGCAAACCCCGACTCTTCATGAGTAATTTTATGCACTGCTTTATCATTACCCGGAAAATGATAGCGATACGCTATGCCATCGTTATATGCCCGAAAGATGATATGTACTTTTTCTTTCTTTTCATTTTCGAAGACAAGAGTAAGCTCACGTGCGTGGTTACGACACTGAAGCCGCCTGCCAACGGTGAGGGTATACGCCTCATCAAGCGTAGTTTCAGTTTTGGAAACGAATTTCAGGTTCTCGGAGAATTGGTGATCATCGCGTACAATTCCAAGGGGCGAAGATTCAAGTGCAGACCGATTCTCATACGCAACAGCATAGGATAACCGGGTACCGGAACGCGAAACCACTACGTTAATTTTTTTATCCGGAGATGATACGCTCCACTCCTCCTTCTGCAAGGTATATCCTGAAGTAAAAGCAAATACAAGTAAGACAATAGGAACAAGTCGTATGAACATAATATATAGTTTTAGCAAAGTAATTATTGCGGTACGAGTGTGTAACGTTTTCCTTTCTCTGTATAAATCTCCAGCTCATAACGCTGGCTATTATTCATTGGAACCAAGGTAGCATCTGCGCTTTTCTTATACGGAGGTACAGCAGCAGCTTCGGTGAGCGGGTTACTAGTTATACCCTCTGCTTTAAAGACTCCGGGTTCCAATACTTTTGCAGGTATAGCTGTGCGAACGCGACACAGACCACCTTGTTCAGAATAAATAGTTGCCCTCTGAAGTTTGCCGTCACGCCATGCTATAGTTACCTCAAAAGCACCGCGTGCTTTTATACCGGCTATATTTCCCGCCGGCCATGCATCCGGAAGTGCGGGGAGTATATGCAATACACCGTCATAGCTTTGCAATAGCATTTCAGTTATACCGGCTGTAGCTCCGAAATTACCATCGATCTGAAAAGGCGGATGTGCATCAAAAAGATTGGGATAAGTACCACCGCCACCCATGGTTTCCTTTTTTGCCTTCGGATCTATATAGGTGAGTCCGTCCTTCAGAATTTTATAGGCATGATTACCATCGAGCAAACGCGCCCACCAGTTTATCTTCCATGCCATCGACCAGCCCGTGCTTACATCTCCGCGTTGCAGTAAAGATTGCCTGGCTGAAGCTGCAAGCTCTGGTGTACGCACAGGTGATATCTGATTGCCGGGATGTAAACCAAAGAGATGAGACAAGTGACGATGCTTGTCTGCCGGATCATCCCAGTCTTTAAACCACTCCTGTAGCTGCCCGTGTTTTCCAATGCGATACGGATATAGCCTGTCCAATGACTGTTTCACCTGTTTTGTAAATGCATCGTCTATACCCAACGCAGTGGCTGCACGCAGACAGTCTTCAAAGAGTTGTCGGGTAATCGCGATGTCCATGGTCGTAGCCATGCTTACCTGGTATTCTCTCCCATCGATCCTGAAAACATTCTCGGGTGAAGTGGATGGATTGGTTACCAGGTACCCGTCCGGACCTTCCACGAGCCATGCCAGCAGAAACTGTGCAGCTCCGCGCATCAGGGGCCACGCTTTATCGCTCAGAAATTTTGTATCACCGGTAAATATATAGTGTTCCCACAAGTGCGTACTGAACCAGGCACCACTCATCGGCCAGCATGCCCACCGTGCCTGACTGCGCGGGTCCCATTCATATCCACCGGGAGGAGATGTCTTCGCCCATACATCCGAGTTGTGGTGTGCACACCATCCTTCCGTTATACCATAATTGATGCGCGCTGTCTCAGCTCCGTTCAACGCGAGCTGTGCTATAAAATCCAGTAAGGGTATATGGCATTCCGAAAGATTGGTTGTCTCCGCGAGCCAGTAATTCATTTCGGTATTGATGTTCGTGGTATAATTACTTCCCCACGGTGGCTTCACGTGATCGTTCCATATGCCCTGAAGATTCGCAGGCAGCCCCCCGGCACGCGAGCTGGAAATCAAGAGGTAACGTCCATACTGATAATATAGTGTTACCAGGTTAGGATCGGATTGTCCCTGATTAAACCGCTGCATGCGCTTATCTGTCGGTAATTTTTGTGCTTCGCGGACATTGCCGAGATCAAGTATTACACGATTGAAGAGCGATTGATAATCCGCCAGATGTATAGCCCTGAGTTGCTCAAATGATTTCTGTGAAGCAGCATTCATATATAGGCGTGCCTCCGTTGCAGGATCTTTACCCTGTAATCCCGCGGATCGGTTATACCCGTTAAAGCTTGTTGCTTCCGTGAGGTATATCGTTACAGCATCGGCTTTTGATATAGATAGACTAGTATCGGAGGCCGTGACTGTTCCTCCTTTCGCTTTTACCTGTAAATGCACTTCGAAGTTCATTCCTTCACCGGTCCAGTCATCATATACTACCTGAAGAGGTTCGGACTCTCGATTAGCGACATGCATAGGAGCTTTACCGCGAAGGATAAGGTAGCCGCCCTGCTGCGATTGAACCTTGTACTTTAATTTACTCTGAAGGCGCACCTGAAAAGATATACTTCTCTTCTCACTGGCGGTGAGCTGCATCATCAATACATTGTCGGGATGGCTAATGAAAGTTTCGCGATTGTACACTACCCCACCCGTTGTAAAAGTGATTTTAGTTATAGCGGAAGCCAGATCGAGGGAACGATTATACTTTCTCGCTACAGTGTCCTCCAGGGAAAAATCAAGAAAGAGATCAGCCATGTGCAGGTAACGCGCAGAGTAAGGGCCTTGCATCTTCTTCCAGTATGCTTCTGCCAGCGCGTAGTTACTTTCTGCTACAGCCTCTCGTACAAGCGGCAAATATTTAATAGCATTTGGATTGTTACCCGGATCCGGATAGCCCGACCACAGCGTATTGTCATTCAACTGCAGGCGTTCGTGCTGCACCCCACCAAACACCATGGCTCCAGTTTTACCATTACCTAACGGCAATGCTTCCTCCCATGCTTTAGCAGGTTGTGTATACCAAAGAGAAAGTGGCAGCTTTTGTGCTGCCGGTTGTGCACTCGCTATATATACCAGAAAGTAAACAAAAATAAAAATACATATTCTTTGTAGCATGTACTAACCCTCCTCTTCAACAGACTATAAAATGGACCATTTCCCTTACAGTACTTTCAGATTTTATTTTGCGCTGCATGTCCTATTTTAAAATTTATTCGTTACACTATACAGTTCCTTTACATCTTTAGGTGTGTTCCAAAATACCAGAGCCCTCGCATGTCAGGCCCTGGATTCTGAATAGCCGCTAACGTAACTCCCTTATGAAATTTACCATGCTATCTATCTATTGCCACGGTGGATTATTCTGCCACACGCCTTGCATAATGTCCATTTGTGATTGTGGAATAGGCCAGAGATATCCATCAAATTTTCGCTTGCTTCCATTCTGATGATACTGAATCGTAGGAATGATTTCATCGGCAATGCCCCAGCGAAGCAGATCATTGAAACGTAATCCCTCATAAGCAAGCTCCACTCTTCTTTCATTCCGGATGTTCTCCTGTGTGAGTTCTGTTTTAGGTGGCATATTTACTCCGGTGCGGGTGCGCACTGCATTCAACGCATCCAAGGCACGCGTGTCGGACACCTGTCCACTTTCAAACATCGCTTCGGCATATAGCAGGAGTAAATCGGCATAGCGCATCTTTACTATATCCTGATCGCTAAGGTTCGAAGAGTTGGCTGTGCGTATGGTCGGATCAATCCATTTTTTGAAAGCCATGTTTGTAAAGGGTATAGCACTTTCGGAGACACGACCATCGTTGGAGAAAGTACCCGTCTTGGTATTATTGATCCACGGATCTCCGCTCTGAAATATAGTCATCTTCAGGCGCGGATCTTTTTGTCCTGTATCCGGATTGATCTCATACGAATCTCGCAACTGCGGTGTCGGGAAAACCGACATGCGACTGCTTACATACTGATCGAGCTGATGATAATCATCCGGTGCGGTATACATTACGGAGAACATGATCTCCGGATTGTTCTTCTGCTCATTAAAAAATATACCGGAATAACTTGTATGCAGCCTGAACGGATTCTGTGAATCACCAATGAGACTCCAGGCTACATCGGCTGCTTCGGCAAAGCGCTGATTATTCATCAGTATACGTACCTTCAGCATAATTGCACTTCCCCTCACGGCATGTCCATCGGTATAGGCAACATTGGGCAATCCCGCTATAGCGATATCAATATCGTGCAGCAATTGCTCCACGATCTGCGCTTTAGGCGTACGGGGTGTCTGATTGTAATCTCCTTCTATACCCTGTTGCAATGTCAGCACGAGGGGAACATCTCCGTATAGCTGCACCAGTTCATTATAGAAATAGCAACGATTAAAGAGTGCTTCACCTTTATACTTGTTATAGTTGGTTTCTGAAAGTATACCTTTTACCTGGTCGATATTATCGAGGAAGTAATTTGCCTTAGCTATAGCATTGTAACAATCGCTCCAGAACTGATTGATCGCACCTCCGGTGCTGGGATTGATTCCCCCCTGCATGATGCCCTGATACCCGGCAAAGCTTGAAGTAATGATCGCGTTGTCCGATAGAGCTTCAATGTCCATAGCCACACCGTTGGCTCCACGTACCGAACCAAATATACTGGTACGGTAACCGGAGTACGAAGCCGTTAACGCAGCCTGTGCATCCTGCTCGGTCTTCCAGAAATCTTTCGAATCAATTTGCGTAAGCGGTTCCTTATCCAGCAGATCGCTGCAGGCTGTCAATATAGCAACCAGTGCAATCAGGTATATATATCTGTTTTGTTTCATTGTCATCATATCATAATGTTGCACGTACGCCAAAGGAATACAAAGTAGACTGCGGGTAAATAGCTGCGCGGGCCGAGCCGGTGGCAGTGCGCTCGGGATCAAGTCCCTGGAAAAATTTGGTAAAGGTCACCAGGTTGTCCGCCGATGCGTATAGTCTTAACGACTGTATCTTTACCCGCTGACTCCACGCAGTTGGTATAGTATATCCCAGTTGAATGTTCTTGATACGCATGTATGAAGAATTGCCCAGCCAGAACGTTGAGTTTTGCGAATTCGGTGTATAGCCACTGTCTACGAATACATGTGGAATAGAATTGGATGTTCCCTCGCCATCCCAGGCATCGGTCTTCCACCACGTAGGCGGTGCAGATGCCTGGTTGAAAGGCGATACACCCCAGCCGGTCACATACGTCTTTCGTCCATATACACCCTGAACAAAAACACTCAGGTCAAATGACTTATAGCTTGCCGACAGATTTATACCGTAGTTGAATTTCGGGAAGACACCTTCTACGGTTGTCCGATCGTATGTGAGATCAATTCTTCCATCCGGTATACCTTCTGGTCCGCTTATATCTTTGAACTTGAGATCGCCCGGCTTGGGTGCAATACTCGTATACGAAGGTGTGGGGCCATTATCAATCTCGGCCTGGTTCTGATATATACCATCTTGTATCAATACATAATATGTATTATAGGGAAGACCTTCCTGCCGGATGTTTACACCGCTGATCTCGCGTGCACCAAAACGGATAAGTTTATTCCGGTATGTCTCCAGGTTTGCATTGATGCTATAGCTGAATTCACCAATCTTGTTACGATGGCCCAGCATAAATTCCCAGCCCGTATTTTCCAGTATACCATCATTTATAGTCGGTGCGTTTATACCGATGTGATCCGGCACCTGCAAACTCCGAAGTATATCTTTGGTAGTCTTTTTATACCAGTCAACCGAACCGGTAAGTCTTGCATTGAAAAGTGCGAAGTCCAAACCGAAATCCGTAACCGTTGTTGTCTCCCATTTAATATTTGCATTGTTGATCGAGCGCCTGCTGATGCCTTGCGCCAGCGAACCGTTAAAGCTATAATCCAGTGTCTCATCGTCAGGAGCAGTGGATATATTCAGAATATTCTGGTATGGATAGTTACCTATATTTTGATTTCCGAGTTGTCCCCAGGAGCCGCGTACTTTCAGTTCATCCAGCCAGCCTATACCTTTCATAAACTGCTCTTCAGTAATGCGCCATCCACCGGATACCGAAGGGAACAACGCCCACCGGTTATTCTTCGGAAAGCGTGATGATGCATCGTAGCGGAAGCTGGCCTCCAGAAGATATTTACCTGCGAAGTCATAATTTACTCTTCCGAAAAAGGACTGTATAGCCCACTCGTATGCATTGCTTCCGTTCGTCTGGCTGGCAGCCGGAGCTACAGCAAGTTCCCACAACTCGGTTGAAGGCAGTTTGGTACGATACGCATCAAGCCGATCATAGCGATAGCTCTCCTGTTGATATCCCGCCAATGCACTTACTGAATGTACCGTTGAAAATGTTTTGGTATAGTTCAATGTACCAAACAATGTATACTGGTTCTCGCGTGTGTTACGTTGTGCAAGTGAATGTGCACCTCCGTTCCAAACGGATCCCTGGTTGTGTATACCGTTGGCATCCGGAAAGAATTCATATCCTACGGATGAGACAACAAGTGCTTTACCCATCTCTTCTTCAAAACGAACCGATCCTTTTACTTCTGCACTCAGTCCTTCGATGATGGATACATTGAGATAAGGACTGAATAACAAATAGCTGTTCACAAATTCTTTGCCCCCTCCTGCTGTTGCTATAGCAATTGGATTTTTGTTACCGCCTTTGTTTTGAAAAGCATACGCGGTATATCTGCCACTGCCATCGGCAAGTTGCGGTGTGCTGGTGGGTGGTGCTGCGTACGCAGAGAGCATCTGATCTTCCGAACTGTTTGAATCGATTAACTGCGGACCGGTGTTACCAGTTGTGAGTGCAGTATCGTGTCGCTTACCGCGCGCCATGGAAATGTTACTGCCAAACGTTACGCGGCTTCCTAAATTTGTTTTGAAGTTTACCTGCGCATCGTAACGTTTATAGTCAGTGGCAAGCAGCAGGCCTGTCTCATCCAGCACACCAAAGCCTACATTAAACGTTGTGCCGACCTTACCACCATTCACACTCAAAAAGTGTTTCTGAATGGGTGCTCTGCGAATAAGATAACTTGTCCAATCAGCGCTTGGGTATTGAGCCGGATCTGTAAGAGCACCCTGCCGGTACATTTCAATCTGTTCATCGGTATAGCGCCACTGTGTTTGCCGGCCGGAGTGATCGATCGCCTTGTTCATCAGCTCCATATACTCTACGGAGTTCGTTACCCGGTCGGTCTTGATCGAAGGATTCTGCGTAGAGTAATTATAGTTATAGTCGATGCTGAGCCGGCCTTCTTTCCCTTTCTTGGTTGTTACGAGTATAACTCCATTCGCAGCACGTGAACCATATATAGCAGCCGATGCAGCGTCCTTCAGTACGGATATATCTTCAATCACATTCGGGTTTAGCAATTCAAGTTTACCTTCCACACCATCGATCAGCACCAGCGGATTACTTCCGGCAGAACTGAATGTACCTTGTCCGCGAATGCGTATCTGGTTACTTTCATCGCCCGGTGCCGAAGAGTTCTGTGTGATCTGTAAACCCGGAGTGCGACCTTGCAACAGCGCTACAGTACTCGGCGCCTGCCGCGTAGTGATCTCCTCTCCCGCTACAGTTGATACAGCTGCGGTCATATTTACTTTCTTCTGTGTTCCATAGCCCACCACCACCACTTCACTGAGTGTTTGTACATCGGGCTGCAGGGTTATGTTGAGCGTTGTCTTTCCCTCGAGCGGAATACGTTGTGTCTTATAGCCTATAAATGAAAAGACAAGTATAGCATCCGGATTGGATACCGTGAGACTATATTCTCCCAGCGCATCCGTAGTTGTACCGGTAGCAGTTCCTTCAATCATAACACTGACACCGGGTAGTTCACTGCCGTCATCCGAAACAATCTTTCCTTTTACCTGTTGTGCCTGCGATGCCTGGCAAAAGAGCAATACTACCGCAGTGAGTCCAAATCCTATACGCAGCGTGTTTATACTATCTTGTAATATTCTTTTCATACGCATACAGGTTTAGTTTCCGAAACTGGATTCGTGTGCTGTGCTATATGTCTCAAATGACATATACCGGACCGGAGTAACAACCGCATACCCGTTGTTACTATACCGGCTGAATTCACTGGATTGTGTTTCATAACAAATGATGGTTTAGGGCTTCGTGGTATATTTTACCTGCACCGACAGATCACGCGATGAAAATTACTTCCTTACGCAATCGTTTGATGCATGGCTCAATTTTGCGCCTAAACGTTTATTATCGGGGTATAAAAACTGTTCAAATACAGGAAGAAATCGTTCGTAGCATGGATTTTTAGCAGTATAGATCGAAATGCCACACATTATCGGGCAGGAAGTCCACGTGCGATGATGTATATCTCCGAAAAATAAAATTCACCGCAATAAATATAGTATCACGGTCTGGCGATTCGGCTGGATATACTTTAAAAGACATAAAGAGACAATCCGTTTCCGCAGCGCAGAACGGCACAGGTATATATTCAGATCATGTATGACTCCTAACAGCCCGCTACGGTGCTGCGGTTTTTAACTCGGCCAGATTCAAAAAGATTACAGGCAGACCAGGCGATTGAACACACAGTATATTTTTACCCGCATTCGTATCCAGTTTTATAACAGTACGACCATTGTAGGCTTGCACTTGCCTGGAACCTGATGATGTTCCCAGGTTATCAATCAGCTTACCTTCACCTGCCAGTGAAAAGTATATCCAATTGCGGGCGTCCAGGCAGAGTATATTATTTTCATCGACAAGTTTTACTTGTACCGTAACCGTATCGCCATCAGAGCCGATCTTCTCTGCTACAAGTTTCGCAGGATTACCCCACGACTCCGACTGATAGCGCTGAGTGATCTCATCTTCAATTACAACTTTATCTTTACGCGCTTTTACCCGGAGTATATTATTTCCATTGGCAAAGGAAACCATCCAACGCAAACCAGCAGCAGGGAAGTCCTGACTGTTGCGTTTTTTTATACCATAACTTTTTCCATTCACAAACAACTCGGCTTCATCGCAGTTGGAATATACCTTTACCATTTTCTGTTCGCCTGCTTTGCCCCAGCGCACCGGCCATGTGTGTCCATATATATGCGCCATCGGCTTATCGGTCCAGTATGATTGAAACACATAGTATGATTCTTTGGGAGTAAAGTCGCGTGCTACAACACCTTTCTGATTTACATACGGCACCGGATTATCAGGGCGCACGGGTGTTGAAAAATCCTTGAACGGCCAGTATGCTGTACCGGTAAGCCACGGCATGGTTTCTTGTTCTTTCAAATGCCAGTCGATAAGATTGCAGATATAGGTCTCGCTCCAATCGCCATCTTTTGAGACACGTGTGCTGCCACCATATAGCGAAGCATCACCTTTGCGCTCGTCTGCTCCGCTGCCCGTTGTAATTTTCTCAACCACGGTCTCGGCTTCTTCCGAATGTCGTCCTGCATGGCTATCGCCTCCCCACTCTACATGCAGAAAATGTTTTACACCTTCAAACTCCTTTCGCGATACTTCTTTATACTCGGTATAGCGCCCCCTGTACCAACCGGCCCAGATGGAAGGAGAATATACATCTACTATATCTTTACAAAAGTCGCACCGGCGGATAGCAGTTTTGCGCGAGGGGTCGGTAGCATGTGCGAGATCATTCAGTTCTATCATGAATGCTCGGATCTTTGCTTTGTCAAATTCAGGAAAGTCACCAGGCCAATCATTTTCATTTCCCAATCCCCAGAGTATAACAGAGGGATGATTATAATGCTGACGGATCATGTTGGTAAGCATTCTGCGCGCCTGCGCTTTATATACATCGCCACCTAATCCACCGCGACACCAGGGTATCTCTTCCCACACCAGAATACCCAGACTGTCGCACAGATTTAAAACGATACGCGATTGCTGATAATGTCCCAAACGTATAAAGTTCACCCCCATCGTTTTCATCATGATCATTTCCTGGCGGATCATCGCTTCCGTCATGGCACCGCCTACACCGGCATGATCTTCATGACGATGTGTTCCGCGCAGCAGCAGGCGCTTGCCATTGAGCAGAAATGGTCCGTGATCCTCAAAGGTAAAACTGCGAATGCCGGTCTTCTCGCTATATATATGCACACCAGCAGGAGATGTAAGTTTCGCTTCCACCGTATAGAGGTAGGGTTGTGCGGGCGACCACAGTTGCGGCTTTTTTAAAGTAGCATTCCAGGTATACAGAGAATCCTTTGCAGTAAGCGATGCGCGCTGTCGTTCGATTACTTTACCAGCGGGCGAAATCAATTGTATATCCAGTGTGGCACTAGCTTGTCCGCTATTCCGTAATTCTGTTTTTACCTGCAGCAATGCTATACCTTGTTCCGTTACCTGCGATGCTATCGACAGGTGATTCACAGATGCTCGGGGTGTATATACCAGGTTCAGATAACGCATCATTCCTCCGTATACGTTGAAATCAGAAAGGTTCGAAGGAATCATCTCCAGGTCACGGGAATTATCGCAGCGGATCACCAGCGGTATCTTTCCGCCAAACTGTTTTTGCAACGCTTCATTTTTCTGAACCGCTTCTACAGCATCGGTTATGTCAACAGTCCATTCGTCATAGCCACCCACATGGGAACCCACTCGTGTGGTATAAATATATACTTCCGTTTTCTGCCCGGCACCTTCGAAATGCAAAAGCGTTCGTCCTTTACTATATGGATTGGTTATGGGTATTAATGTTCGATACCAGCCTGCGCCCTGGTAATACGATACATCCGGATCAACAGCATCTTCGGCATTGAAGCAATGCGGCAAGGTAACATCCGTCCAGGCGGGAACACTTTCCGGAGCACCCTCACCTACCGTACGCACGGCTTCCCATATACCGCCAAGATCACCTCTGAAAAATTTCCAATCGTTGATCAAACGGGTACGCTGTCCCTGCGCATGTGCAAGAACAACGGTCAATGCGATTACTATACTATTGATTATAAACTTCTTTATCATACTTGCTTTCTATACACGTCTATTCATTACAGCGTTATCACGAGCAGCACCATCAGCATGGTTACGAGTAAAAACATCATGATGCTTTCAATGATCCTCACGTGGCGTATCCGCCTTTCTTCATCTGTTTTCATGCATTTCTAACGGTGTGGTTAAACGCACACAAGATGCACCGTTTGTTTCAACCGGCAGGTATGCAAACCATTCGTTGAGGTAAAGAAACCGTTCAGTAATACATCAAGGTTCCACCGGGTGCCTGTATTCACTTCGTTTATGCACACGCAAAAAAAATTCCGGCACATTAAAAAGGTGTACGGATTGCTCAATAAGGTGCAAAATCCGTTCGTGATCCTCATTTATATACTCTGACGAAAGCTTTGGTCTGCTCCCTGACACGAACGTTTCCTTTTGAATGCAAATGTTCATAATTTAGGTTACTACACCACCAGACCGTTTATGTTTACAGGAAGAAGTACACACCTGAAAATCGCTTTTGTATTTTCGGTGCTTATCGCTTGTGTTCCATCTTTAGTCGCGCAGACACTGGAGAAATTTACATTTGACCATCTCAGTGTTGAAGAAGGACTTTCGCAAAGCACCGTGTTTGCCATTACACAGGATGCTGATGGCTTTATGTGGTTTGGGACACGCGATGGATTGAACCGCTATGACTCGCGAAGTATCAAAACCTATCGCAATGAAACCGGTAATGCACGCAGTCTTTCGAGCAACAGTGTTCACTGCCTGTTGGTAGATAGCAAGCATCAACTCTGGGTAGGTACCAACGAAGGCCTCAATCTATACCATGCCGATACGGATAACTTCACGCGCAGTAAAATCAACCCGGATTCCGATGAAGGTATTCACAACAACCATATAGCGGCCATTCATGAAGCAAAGAATGGTACGATCTGGATCGGCACGCACGGTGGACTCGCAAAAGTAATTTCCACAGAACCACTTCGTTTCCTTCACTTCCGCCATGATGATGCCAATGCAAACAGTTTACTGGACAATGAAATCCGTGCGCTGAATACCGACCGCCAGGGAAATCTCTGGATCGGTACAACCAAAGGTGTAAGTAAATTAATGGTGGCTCCTGATGGGAAATATACTTTTATAAACTACCTGTTACATTCCACCCATATACAAGGTAAGAGCTGGGTTAACGGTGTGCTGGAAGATGACCAGGGAAATATACTGATCGCCACGGAGCAAAACGGTATCAAAATTCTGGATCCGAAAACGGGCCAGATAGCTCCTTTCAATTTTTACAACCGCGATGGACGTTCCATTGAAACGGTACGTGTTTTACAACGGCATGGCCACACGCTGTGGATGGGTACGCTCGAAGGTATGTACTTGTATGATTTATCTGGAAAGACTTTTCACTTCTATAAAAACGATCCGGACGATAACCTTTCGCTTAGTGACAACTCGGTGCGCTCGGTATTCCGCGACCGTGCCGGCACCTATTGGATTGGTACTTTTTATGGCGGTGTAAATTATTATAGTCCGATGTCGCGACAGTTTGATAAGATCAATGTTACCGATCAGCAGAACCGGAAGATCTATAAAATTGCCGGAGCCATGATTACGGATCATCACAACAACCTGTGGATTGGCACCGATGGAAACGGATTGTTCTGCCAGGATGCAAAGGGTAAAACAATTCTGCAACTAAAACATCAGCCTGATGATGCGAACACCATTAGTCACAATAAAATTAAATGCTTACTTCAAGATGATGATAACGGACTATGGATCGGCACCATCAACGGCTTAAACTATTACGACTTTAAACACAAAACCATTCATCGTTATTTTCACGATGCCAATGATGCGACTTCACTCCCGGATGATCGTGTTTATGATTTGGCAAAAGATGCGAAGGGAGATATATGGATTGGAACTTATCGTGGTGGCTTGTGCAAACTGAACAAAGAAAGTAAAACATTTGATCGCTATACCTACCGGGCCAACGATCCCACATCATTAAGCTCGGATGGCATCACCTATATATATGAAGATTCCGACAGTAATCTATGGGTGGGTACAGTTTCCGGTCTCAATAAGAAACCAAAGGGTAAAGATACATTTATACGTTTCGTCAATGCGAACAATCAGAATAACATGTATGCTTTATGTATATATGAAGACAAACAGAGACGCCTGTGGATTGGTACGCGCGATGGCGGCCTGAAACTAAAAGACAAGAACAGTCATAAACTACGGACGTTTACAACGGAAGATGGACTTGCCGGTAATTCGATCAGCGGTATATTGGAAGACGCGAAAGGTTTTTTATGGATAAGCACCGAGAACGGATTATCACGGCTTGACCCCACTACGTTAACGTTTAAAAACTATAACAAGAATGATGGACTGATTTGCAGCGAGTTTAATTTCAATTCGTTTCATAAAGGCAAAAACGGGTTCATGTATTTTGGAGGCTATAACGGCATTGTAAAATTTCACCCGGATAGCATTCAGCAAAACACAGAATCTCCCGCCCTGATGTTTACGCGGCTGAAACTTTTCAATAAAGAAGTAACAATCGATTCAACAGGTGATGGTATACTTCATCAAAATCTTTCACGCACATCTGCGCTTGAATTCAAATATGTACAGAATATATTCTCGGTAGAATTCGCCTCCCTAAATTTTATACACCCGGGCAAGAACAAGTATGCCTATAAACTGGAAGGCTTTGAAGAGCATTGGAATTATGTGAGCGAACCGGTCGCCACTTATATGAACCTGCGTCCGGGGCGTTATACGTTGCTGGCGAAGGGATCGAACAATGACGGTGTATGGAATACTGAACCGATACGATTGGCAATTACCGTACTCCCTCCCCTCTGGAAAACCTGGTGGGCGTATAGTATCTACGTTGTGATTATACTGTTGCTGGTATATGCGTTGCTTCGCTTCAATAAAATGCGCTGGAAACTGACGCACGATCTGAAGATCGAACAATTAGAAAAAGAGCAGCAGGAGAAACTGCACAAAGCCAAACTGAACTTCTTCACCAACATTGCGCACGAGATCCGTACACCGCTCACGCTGATTGTAAGTCCGTTGGAGCTGACGCTGGATCGTTACCCGAACGATCCCTTTGTGCAGAAGCAGCTTCACATTGTGAAATCAAATACCAACAGACTGGTGCGTCTCATCAATCAGCTGCTTGATTTTCAAAAACAGGAATCCGGCACACTGAAGCTTCGGCTGGCTCACGGCAATATTGTCTCATTGCTCGAACAAACTGTATTTTCCTTTTCAGAATATGCGCGCAGCCGCGATATACAATTAGCGTTGCATGCGCGGCCGGAAGCTATATATATGAACTTCGACCGCGATGAACTTGAAAAAGTATTCTGTAACCTGCTCTATAATGCGTTCAAGTTTACACCCGGTGGTGGTAAAGTATCGATCAACATTACGCAGGAAAATGACCTCCTATTGGAGGAAAAATCTTTTGTAAAGATCACACTCGAAGACAACGGGATCGGTATTGGCCAGATTGATCTTCCGAAAATATTCAACCGCTTTTTTCAGGTAGAGCATGCTGGTATGCGGGAGTCTGGTTTTGGTATCGGGTTATCACTTACGAAGGGTATAATTGATCTGCACGGTGGCACCATCGCGGTAGAAAGTGACGAAGCCGCGTTGGGACAATCCGGTTTTACGAGGTTCACTATTACCTTACCGATACACAAATCCACGCTGTCAGAAAAACACGCTATCGTCCAGGACATTGCTAACGATCACTATATATCGGTTGAGCCCGAACCAACGTCAGCCTATTATGAGACAACGGCAAAACAAAAACAGAATCATCCCTTCCACGTGTTGCTGGTGGAAGATAACGTTGAGATTCGCCAGTGCATTCGAAATATACTTTCACCGTATTACACCATTCAGGAAGCAGCCAATGGTATAGAGGCTTGTGCGCTGACCAAACGAACTATACCCGATCTGATCATCAGCGACATTGCTATGCCGGAGATGGATGGACTTGAATTTACCCGGCAGATAAAACAAGACGAGCGTACGCAACATATACCGGTCATTCTGCTTACGGCTCGTGACACAACTGAACATCATGTAGAAGGTATCGATAAAGGTGCTGATGACTATATTACCAAACCGTTTCACAGTCGCCTGTTATTGCTAAAAATTCGCAACCTGTTGGCGATGCGCGAGAAGCTGAAAGAGAAATATCAAAAGATCGTAACGCTTGAACCTCGCCATGAAGAAGTGGAAGATCCGGATAAAAAATTTCTGCAACGGCTTATGTGTGTACTTGATGACAACATCAATGACGCTGACTTTAATGTAGCTAAACTTGTTACGGAAATTGGCATGAGTCGACCGGTGTTGTTCCGAAAAGTAAAAGTGCTTACGGGTATGTCTGTGATCGACCTGATTCGCTCAACCCGTCTCAAAAAAGCCGAGATGCTCTTGAGACAAAAGAAAATGTCGGTCTCTGAAGTTGCTTTCACGGTGGGCTTCAACGATCCAAAATATTTCAGCAAATCTTTTCATGCACAGTTTGGGACTACACCTTCTAAGTATATGGAATCCATACAGGAGTAATCTGATACATACAGCATCAAAAAAAAGGCTGATCGTATGATCAGCCTTCGCACTAATAAGCAGCGAAACACTTAAACAACCATGAAAATAAAAACCAGGAAGTGCTATTCATTCTCCTCTTTCGCTTCCTCTCCACTTCTTTCTTCTGCTGCTTCATAGTTTATGTGACTCTCTGCTATTTTCGTGAGTAATACATCGGTATCTTTTTCTTCTGCTAAAGTCTGCGCCAGTATATCGGCTACATCATCCAGCCCTATTGTTTTGGCAAGCTGTGTAAGACTTCCGTATGCAGCAATTTCATAATGCTCAACTTTTTGAGCGGACATGATAATGCCCACATCACGTGTAGCCGTGCCGGACTCTGTTTCATTGATTACTGTTTTTGCTTCGTTGGTTAATCCTTCCATCGCATCGCATTTCTTGGCGTGCGGTTTTCTATCAAGCAGGCTGAATACTTCCTCGAGTCTCGCCACCTGATCCTGCGTTTGTGCAATATGCTCTTCAATAGCATTCTTCAGTTCTTCCGATGAAGCAGCACGTTGCAATGCAGGCAGCTTCTGCACCAGGTGTTTCTCAGCCCAGTAAATATCTTTTAGCTGGTCGGTGAAAAACTCAAGCAGATCCGGTCCACTCGAAGAACGTTTTACAGTTGCAGATTTACGGACAGCCTTCTTTGCTGTTTTTCGTGATGCTCTTTTTGTAGCTGTTCTGGCCATAAAGGTTTATTTAACTTTCCGGTTTATTAATTTACAGAAAAGTTATTTATAAAACTATGCCCGTGTTGTCTCAACGCGGTGAGTATGCATGTGCATAGACAACAAAATCAATTTGATTGATGAACTTTGTGCATTCTTAACGCATCATTTTGCGCATTTATTTCTGCACTATATATGAGCTAATTGTCCAATCTACGCAAAACAAACAATCCCCGGAACAGGAATAATTATTACTAATCTCCTGACGAATGTTTAACAATTACACATCGACTTCTGTATGAATAAAAGAATGTTATTGACCTTGATGTACATGGCGCTGGTGTTATTCTACTTTGTATTGATCAAAATGTAAATGCATAATAACTCCTAACGAAGTACACCATACATCTGTCCGCAGAAGTTCACTGCACTGTGTCCATAGCAGCGTAAACCTTGACAACATATACTATTCCGCTTCTTACTTCTCCGCTCATCCCCCTCCGGAATTCCTTTCCAGCACCGCATACTTCACCTGAGCCATCCGCTCCAGTCAATGGATCAGTCGGGCCACCTCCGTTACATCTTCCTCATCGTATATATCAGCAGATACCCCATAGTCGGGTCCTGCTGATATGGTGATTATCAACTTACTTTCTTTGCTTTGGCAGACTTATCCTTATCCTTGGCAGGTTTATCTTTACCGGATTTATCTTTCTGTTTTTTCTTCACAAGCTTTCCGTCTTCCGCAAATACAGCTTCCCATTTTTCCTGGTCATTCTTCAGATCCATTTCATAGGTTGTTACATTTCCCTCCAGCATCTTGTATACTCCGGATACTTTGAAGTTACTATACTCTTTCTTCAATGTAGTGGTAACAGCCGCCGGCAGTTCGCTTTCCTTGATATCAACTTTATGCTTTACCATTTTACCGTTGCTATCGAGCCAGCCCTTATGCTCCACGCCATTTACCTTGAACTTAACTGAATGCGCATCTGCTTTCTTTTCCCATTTGGTTTCTGTAGCCTGCGGAAAATCTTTTTTGAATGCGGCAACTACAGAGGCCGGCACCTGTGCTTCCGGAATCTCCTGTGCAAATGATGTTACTACCGATAGTAACATACCAGTGATGAATAGTGTTGTTTTCATAGCGATCGATTATGCACAAATATACTTTAATTTACAGGCCGGGTGTGCAGTCTTCAAAAGTTATGTTCGAAAATGGTATATTCCGTATCGCCACCGGACGAACCGACCGCCAGGCACGACCAACGATATAGAATTCAGCCATGCTACGCGCCCATTTATACATGGCATATATATTGGAAAGGCTTTTATGTTAACTCAAACCCTATGCTCCGTAATTATCTTCTTGTCGCTATCCGAAACCTGATTCGTAATAAAGTATTTTCACTGATCAATATAGCAGGACTGGCCTTGGGACTTTCCACCTGTTTCGTCATTTACCAATATATACATTTCGAGCAGAGCTACGATCAGTTCCATGCAGACGCTGATCGCATCTATCGCATACCCATTGAATATACCGGCAACTTTTCAACGCTTCAGTTCTCGGCCACCAATCACCCGGCGGTAGGCCCGGCATTGAAAGCAGACTTTCCGGAAGTTGAAGACTTTACCCGACTGGTGCGGCTAAGTTTATATACCAACGCAGCGGCACTTGCGTATGAACCTCCTTCCGGAGATGCAGTGGCATTCAATGAAGGCAAGATATATGTTGCCGATCCTTCGTTCCTCACGATGTTCTCTTTCACGATGAAAGAAGGGGCTGCCGCTACAGCACTGAAAGATCCTTCCTCTATTGTACTCACTGAGAGTATAGCACGAAAATATTTTGGCGACCAACCTGCATTGGGTAAAGAGTTAAAGCTGAATGGAGACAACCTCATGAAAGTTACCGCTGTTCTCAAGGATATTCCCGAAAACTCGCATCTGCAGTTCGATATACTTATATCCTTTAACATCATGTCAGAGAAATGGGGTTATGATATATGGGGCTGGCCTGAATTCTATAACTATATTAAACTGAAAGAAGGAACCGATCCGAAACAGGTGGAAGCCAAACTTCCCGCATTCCGCGAAAAATACCTTGGAGAGAGAATGAAGCAATATAAATTTCAATCGAAATTTCATTTGCAACCACTCACGGATATACATCTTAAATCAAACTTTTCACAGGAACAAAGTCCGAATGGAAGTGAACGTACAGTATATTTTCTTTCCCTGCTCGCTGCGTTTATCCTGATCATCGCTTGGATCAACTACATCAACCTGTCCACTTCCAAATCCCTGGAGCGCTCCAAGGAAGTTGGATTGCGTAAAGTAGTGGGTGCCCATAAATATCAACTTGTTTCGCAGTTCTTCTTCGATGCGCTGCTGGTAAATTTACTCGCGCTGTTTATTTCGCTTGGCACAATTCCGTTCAGTCTCAACTGGCTGGGTAATGTTGTGGGTAAAGATATTGCGGGCTTTGTATATACGTCCGGGTGGTGGTATAGCAGCTCGTTCTGGGTCCTCGTACCTGCCGTGGTGCTCGGTGGTGTATTGTTGGCAGGGCTATATCCGGCCCTGGTATTCTCGTCCTTTAAACCGGCTGTTGTGTTGAAAGGTAAATTCTTCAAATCACAATCCGGAATTGCGATCCGGAAGTATATGGTGTCCTTTCAATATATACTGTCCATTTTCCTGGTGGCGGGTACAATCACTATATATCGTCAGCTGGCCTATATGGACAAGATCGATGTAGGGTATGCCAAAGATCAGATTCTTGTGTTGAAAACTCCGGCAGTATATGATTCTACTATTAACGAAAAAATAAATTATCTCAAGAATGAGTTGAAACAATACCCGGTGGTAAAAGATGTGTCTGTATCTTCCGAAATACCCGGGCACGCTATAGCGGATCGCAATAAAATAAGAAGACTTACACAAGACCCGGGTGATGGATTTATGACCTACATACAGAGTATAGATCACGATTTCACCAGTACGTTTGGTGTGGACGTTATAGCAGGCCGGACGTTTGAAGAAGGAGAATCAATGAGCCCCGTATTCGGTTTTAACCGTGGCCCTGCAAAGCCTGTTAAAGTTGTGCTCAATGAATCAGCAGCAGCGGGATTAGGCTATGAAACGCCTGAGGCAGCCGTACACGAAAAAATTGCATTTGCTTATGGCTCCGGTGAGCACATCGCTGAAGTTGTTGGTGTTGTCAAAAATTATCATCAAACATCTCTGAAAGAAAAGTATAAGTCGATCCTGTATATATATCCCGGAGATGTAACCTGGCGGTATATTTCACTTCGCGTGGATACCGATGATCTTTCCAATTCGCTCGCATCTTTTGAGAAGACGTACGAGTCTGCTTTTCCGGGCGGAGTATTCGATTACTTCTTTCTGAACGATCATTTCAACAGTCAGTATAAAGCCGATCAGCAGTTCGCGGCCATCTTTACAACGTTTACCTTACTAGCGATTTTAGTATCGTGTCTTGGGTTGTTAGGACTATCCATCTTTGCCACGACCCAGCGCACCAAAGAGATTGGTATTCGTAAAGTACTGGGAGCTTCGTTTACTACCATCCTGATGTTGTTCTCCAAAGATTCTGTACGAATTCTCATTGTATCGTACCTGATCGCTGTACCTGCTATATACTTTGCAGCCAGTCAGTGGCTCAACAACTTTGCGTTTCACACGGGTATGGGCTGGGAGATTTATATACTGCCGCCACTGGGCTTGCTGCTGATCTCCCTGGGCACCATCTGTGCAGTATGTTTACGCACTGCGTTTATCAATCCCAGTATATCGTTACGACAGGAATGATCTAAGGTATAGTCTCAGCATTACTTTGCCTGCGCTCCCGGTTACGACTCCGCGGAGCAGCATGCTGTGCCGTGCTTATTCCTGTAAGGGGATCGGGCATTGATGAGTCTTTTTACGGAGACTCTTCTCTTTAGTATTATCATAGACTAACGTCTTCTAGTCGTTCTGCAGGAGGTGTTCTGAATCCTTACCGGAGTTTCAACAGCCGCACCCGTTTACCTTTTATCCTCGGATAAAAGACTCATTCGAGGGGGACTACTGTCATTTACTTCACCTTGCAAGAGCATTGATTACTCTGGAGATTCTCCTCGGTAACACTTATTCTCAAAGGAGGTACTGCTCATTTTCAGCATCATTCCCTCTGGCATACGGCCAGATGCAAGAGTATGAACTACACAAACCAACTCCCGGCTGGCATTTTTTTACGAATGAAAAATTCTTTTTTTCATAGAGGTTCACCTTGTTTTTACAGGCAGTAAAGCTGTCGTTACAGCTTACTAAACAGGTGAAGTACATACGGATACCGTAGTGAAAATCATACGCAGTAACCTTCGGAATAACCTGAAAGATCACTTTCTCATAGGGAAAATGATCACCTGGCCGAAACATTTTTGGACACTGATCAAGAAGCGGACTACTCGTAAACGACTCGCGCATCATCACACAAGTCACTCACTGGAGTGACATAAACCCTGACATAAACATGTGGTACATCTCGGGCTACACCTTGCCCAGCAATAGAAAACAAGCGCGATAAAGAAAAACTATGCTTGACTTTCCCTATAATTGTGAGACTTTTCGTAAATGAAACGACAGATGCTATAGGGAAGATTAGGATAATTTAAACCACATCTGTATTTTCGAAAAAGTTAAGTTTAACTATTAACTACAAATTAAAAAACGCTATGGCAAAAAAAGCGAAGAAGGCAGCAAAGAAAACTGCCAAGAAATCAGCTCCTAAGAAAGCTGCTAAGAAAACGGTAAAAAAAGCAGCTCCTAAGAAAGCAGCGAAAAAAGCAGCCAAGAAAAAGTCTGCACGTAAACCAAACGCAGCGTTCATGGCACCTCTTACTCCAAGCGCTACACTCGCTGAAGTAATCGGTACAAAGCCACTGCCAAGAACTGAGATCATCAAGAAGATCTGGGACTACATCAAGAAGAACAAACTTCAGGACCAGAAGAACAAGAGAATGATCAATGCAGATGCTAAACTGAAAGCTGTTTTCGCTGGCAAAGGTCAGATCTCAATGTTTGAATTAGCGAAAGTGATCAACAAGCACGTAAAGTAATTCTTACATTGCAAAGTATAAGAGGTCATTTGTCTGAGACGAATGACCTTTTATATTTTATACCGGTAGCCGCTATTAATAGAATACCACGTTACACTCCGGCTTCTTCTTTTTGAAGCTGGCAATGGTCTTGGAAGAAATACCCGTGTTATAGCACTTGAATGTTTTGAGCGGAAGGTTTTCCAGGGCACTGATCTTCTTTACACGGGTGTTGGAGCAATCCAGATACTCCAGCGCAGTAAGTTTCTCCAATGCACTTAAGCCATCAATCTGTGTTCCGGCACAATTCAGCTTCCGTATCGAAGGTAAATTTTCCAGTACATCCAGTTCTTCCACCGGTGTACTCGATATGTCGAGGTCTTCGAGATTGGTAAGTTGTGCGAGGGGTTCCAGCTTACGCACCGGACTGTTCACAACATGCAGCGACTTCAGTGTCTTTAACGTTACGAGTGGTGCCAGATCATGTATACCCGTGGCAGCGAAGTGAAGATCGCGCAGGCGTACAAACTCACGCAGCACGGTGAGATCATTTACCTGGGCATCGCTGAAGTGTAGTACTTCCAGTTCAACCAGGCGATGCAGGTCTTCGCGCTTGGCATTGGCACTTATAGCCACCTGTGTTTTAAAAATACCTTTCCATTCTTCCGGCAGGTTCGTCCACCAACGCACCAGGCTATCGGTTTTATATACCACGAGGCACCGCGGATTTTTACCGAGGAAATCCTGCACATGATTATTATTGATCGCGGTATGATCAACGTAAAGTGCCTTGAGCGAAGCGTTATCAACCAGCGGAGTAATGCTTTGTATCTTGCTGTTGTCGGCACGCAGCACGGTTAATTTCTGAAACGGATCGAGCACCGACAGATCCTCCACCGGTGTATCGCTGATGTCGAGCAGGCGTATATTCTTGTGCGCACCTATAGCCGAGAGATCTTTTACTGAAGTTTTACTCGCGATGATCACCTGGATCTTCCGGAGTTTACGAAGTGGTTCAAGGTCTCTGATCTGGTTGTTACCGGAGAGATTTACCGAGTCGAGATTCATCACACGGGCGAGTTCTTCCTTCGAAGGATTCATACCCGTTTTGATCGCGGCACTGAATACCTTGCGCCATTTATCGGGCAGTGTATCCCACCAGGTCTTCAGATCATCAGTATCGAAGATCACCAGCACACCGGGGTTAGCCGCCATGAAGGCATCCGCCAGGGAGCGGTCGATCTGTGTATGGTCGCAATATACCCGCTCCAGCGCATTCAAATCCTGCAGGGCATTCAGATTCGTGATCAGGGTATAGTTCGCGTATAGCGCCTGTAACTTCGCTGTACCGGCCAATGGACTGAGGTCGGCAACACCTGTACTGTCAATATATAGCGTAGTCAGATTTTTAAACGCGGCCAGCGCAGTCAGGTCGGCAATGCGTGTACCCGAGGCGTTGAGCTCCTCCACCATGGTCAATGTACTGAGGGGAGCCAATGTAGTTATACCAGTGCGCGACACATTGAGGTAACGCAATTCGGTAAGGTTACCCAGCACCGTCAGGTCCGTTACGCGGGTCTTGTACATACCCAGGTGCTGCAACTTCAGCATCTTCTCCATCACACTTATATCATTCACCGCGGTGTTATTCAGATTAAACCTGATGAGCTTCTCCGAATAGCGAAGCGGTGCTATATCGGTAATGCGGGTGCCGGATATATCGAGTTCTTCCAGTTCGGTAAGGTTCCGTACCGGACTCAGATCAGTGATGGATGTATTGGACAGGTTCAACACGCGCAGGTTGGTAAGCTGCCCGAGAGGTTCAATGTCTTGTATATATTTATTGGCGCTGAGGTCGAGCGCGTCTATGGAAGTGATGTTCTGTATATCTTCCAGGTCTATACTATCGGTTATGTTGAGCTTTCGCTCGAATATAGATTGCCATTCGTATGAGAGCTGGTCCCACCATTGGGCCAGTGCTTTCTTCTGATTGAACTCGCGGGTATAGATGCTTACGATCTTGAGGTCCTGGTCTTTCGCATCGTAGTTGATCTCGATATACCGTGGCACCGTGTTATTGATAGCCTTTCCATCGGCCGTAGTGCCCTTCATATTCCGCAGCAGCGATACTTTATAGAACAGGTTGTTATTGGCCGTGGTTTTTCCCTGTATATCTTTTATCGTGAACTCGAACTTTACATTCTGAAAAAAGAAATCCACGTCCTTGAGATACGCCTGCACATCTTTATTGGTGATTACGTTTCGTTTTTCAGCGAGGTCGTCTTCAATCTGCACTTTGCCATCGCGGAAGATCTTGCTATAGCTTTGGGTGATCAGTATATCTTTATCTCCGGCCGGAGTGCTGCCGCTTCCCAGTGTATTCAATACATACTCCAGGAAAGCAACCATGTCTTTTACTTTCTGCTGATGTTGCTTCGTAGGATCAGATTTACTCTGCCCCTGCCCGAACGAAGTATAGGCAGCACCCAATAAAAGAACAGCGGCAAACCACCGCTTACTTTCTTTCATAATAGAGAAACTTTCTGAGAAGATTTTTTTCAGTATCATTATTTAATTTCACAAGATTCGAGATAAGCCAGCCGGTATTATAGCCAGGCCTGTTAAACTCCGAAAGCTCAAAGTACCATCCGCTTACCTGGAAGAAATGGAATTTGACTTCCTCAACGGTCTTAAATTTAAGATTACCCTTTTTGATCTCATAGAGGAACAGCGAAAGGTGATCCGGCACAAAGCGCTTTACGGTAAACTGACTTACGCTGTCGTTGGCAAAGGCTTTGCGTAAATTCATAAAGTCAAGCTCATGACTCAGCGGGTGTATAAATTTACCGACTCGCAACGTATCGCGCTGAAAGTACGGATCAAACATACCGGCATGTACTTTACTGATTACCCACTTGCTGCCGAGATGATCTTTCTCCAATTCCATAAACAGAATCACCGTCTGGTTCTTTCCATTCATAGTAAACGTAGTGTGTACTTCCGAATACCAGTTGCCCCCGTGAAAGTCGAGCAGCACGGGCTTCTCCAATACCTCCTTTGCAAACTGTACTTTCAGATCGTTGCTGATGCCGCGGTTATCCGCATCGAACAACATACCGATATACTTCCTGCGAAGTTTTTCATTCCGATATAGTTTGTCTTTCGGATAGTACCGGTCGCCCTTCTCGTTCTCTTCACCGTTAAACCTCCTGAAAAACTGGTTTACCTGTTTGGTCTCAGCATACAGTTTACTTTCATCATCCGCTGCAAGCTGCGCCAGCAGCGGATGTGAAACCAGAAATAAAATTATAAAGCCTGATAAGAAAATCGATCTCATGCACTTGTTTCCGTCACCCGTATATCTCCTAACATAACATCCCAGAACTCAACAATGCGTCCTTGTATCTGGGTCTTCTTTCGCTCCACGTATATCGTGATATCTTTCTTGGTAGTATCCTTATACTTCATACCATCATCCGATTCTCCTTCGAAGCGCTGGTAGATAGTAACAACACCTACATAACGTCCATCGGGCTGACGCTCCAGGTCACTGATGTAGTGTATATCATACCAGGTAATCGATACGCGATCGTAGTTCAACGCGATCAGTCTTTCAAAGTACTTGCGAACTTTATAGTAGTTTACCTCCTTGCGGTTAAGTGATGACACGCCCATCTCGGCATCCGGTGCGAAGAGCTCTTCGGCACGGTCCATTACCCGGGTTGCCTCGGAATACGGTGTCTTCTTGTTACCAATGATGCTGATATACTTACTGAGATCTCTCACTTTTTCCAAAGCAAGTGAATCGATGGCCTGCTTTCTCGCAGGACTTATCTCAGCGCTCTGTGCGATAGCACGATCTATAGTAAGCAAGCTTAAAAACAATACTACTATATATTTATAGTGACTCATGTTATTGGATTTAAAGTGTATAGTTTATTTCTGTTTGGTTAATTCCAGTTCGGTAATGCGGCCGGAGCCATCGAACTGAATATTGCTGATCTTGTTGAAATTCTTTTTCTGATCTTTCAGGTAGTTGAGATAGTCGCGGATGGTTGTAGGACGATCGTAATCTTTCTGTCCGTTCTCTTCGCTGATCACGATCAGTACCGGAGTATCAGCCGATGAAAAAAGTGACAATGCTTCGTTGATGCTGCTGTTGGCCGATGCTACATTCGATGAACCTGCAATCGCGCTGAAGTATTGTTCGAGCCGTGCCTTGGGTTCGCGCGACTTTGCTTCAGCTTCACGTCTGGCGCGTTCTTCTTCAGCCAGTGCCTTTCTTCTCTCCTCCTCTTCCTTCTGTTTGCGAAGCGCTGCTTCCTGTTCCTGTTTTACCTTTTCAAGCGATGCCTGGTTGCTGGCTTCCATCGCTTTCTTTTTACTCTTGCAACTAGCTCCTGCCAGCATCAGTATGAGGAGGGCTGCTGTAATTAGTCTCGAGGAGTTTCTGATTTGATGTATCATTTTTCTATTCTGTTTTTATACGTATGAGGAATATTTTCCAATGTGGAGGCACATAAAATATTATGCCAGTTTAAACCTGTGCTAAAACACGATAGCATAAACGTTTATAGTAATTTGAATATTGTTCTGTGCATATACCGGACGATGTGTAGAGAAAGCCCACAAGGCTTGCTATAGGTATACGAACAAATCACCTGCCGGTTATGGAGGGCAACGCTATTCGTTCGATGAACGTTAGCGGGTAACCGTTAATCGTTATTAGGTAATGGTTAATCGTAGTTGACTAACCGTTATTTGCTCGTCTTTACAAAGTATAGATATAGCAAAAATCAACTTTGAGACCTTTGTATCTTCTCCGTGTCCTCTGTGCCATTGGATTTTTCAGAACGCTATAGCAAGTTCAACGATAGCTACGAGTCCTCCTCGATTTATAACCTCCTAATAACCGATAACTAATAACTGGTAACGATTAACGGTCACGCAAGGATCTGCTTCAACACATCCGGAGAAAGCGGCTTGCTGATATAGTCTTCTATACCATACGACTTCGCTTTTGCTATATCCAAAGGATTTTGTGACGATGAGACAACAATAATCTTGATATCGTCACGTTGATCAGGAGGAAGCTTGTTAAACTCTTCCAGAAAAGAAAACCCGTTCATCACGGGCATGTTCAGATCGAGGAAGATATGCGAAGGTATATTTCGCACGCCTGCAAAGGCATCCTGCAGCAACTTCATTGCTTCTTTACCATTGAAGACGCTATATACTTCTTTGGCAAGGTTTATTCTTTTCAGAAGATTTTCAGTTATAAAATTGAAAACCGGTTCATCATCCACTAACAAAACTGTGTTTGGCATCATAACTCGATTAATAGCTAAAGATCACTCCCGCACAACAGCTAATATTAAAAACATCACACAACATAGCAAACCATTCGTGTCTTTTGTTATCACAAATACGTGGCACGAATTTTTGCACATGCTCTTTATTCCGGGTTTGTAGAAAAAAATCATATCCCTTCCGGACGCGGTAACGTATAACATTCCTGCCGCCATCAATTGAGACATCGTAAATCATATCTGAAAATGTTTTAAGATTTCCAACTGATTAGCGCCTATTGTCTTAACTATTTTACACGTATTATTGAGAGAGTTCTACTGCTATGTCAAACATTGATGCCGAGTTACAGCTTACCAGACCTTCTACGGAAAGAATTATAGAATTGGTGCGCATTAACCGCAACAATCATATCCAGCAATTCCTGGAAGACAACGCCTTGCATCACTTCTTTTCCGAACGTTATCACGTAGAGCATCTCAGCCCGATTAAACTCGAATTTCTGAAACGTGATCTTAAAGTGCTATCAACGTCAAATGTTGATCTTGTGCATTATGCTTCGCTGATCAAGGACATGAAAGATTCCAACACACTAGCAATCACAACAGAACACGAGCACTTCTTTCTTGAGGAACTCGAAGCTATCTTCAAGAAATATATTTTCTGATCGCTGCGCCACCAGCAACAACTCACGGTAGCGAACTCTCGCGGCATGCAGATTGTTATTGGCTCAGGTATATAAAAAATCATTATGGCTAAAGCGACATTTTCCGATCTGATCAGCAGCGAAAAACCAACTTTTGTAGATTTCTCTGCCGAGTGGTGTGGTCCATGTAAAATGATGGCACCGATCCTGGAAGACCTCAAGTCTCAGGTAGGTGATAAAGCGCGCATCATTAAAATCGACATCGACCGAAACCCGCAGGCCGCAGCGGCATACCAGGTACAAAGCGTACCCACACTGGTTCTATTTAAAAAAGGAAATGTAGTCTGGCGCCAGTCAGGTGTTGTACCAACCGAATACCTCAAACGCATCATCGATCAACACGCGCTATAAGATTGAAAAATTGGAAGATTGGAAGATTTGGTGTTCCAATCCTTCAATGAAATCTGCTACTGCTTTACTATTCTGAAGTAATCGAAGACAGAGCCGTCTTTGGTATCTATAGCTTCAGCCCACAGTTGCTTTCCATCAATATGTATTTGCATAAAGGCCCACAGGTGCTTGCTGAACGCTACCAGTTTAGGATGTGAGCATCGCTCCGGATCGGGTGCATAATATGTAGGGTCTGTACCAAAGCCACGCAGCTTTCCGCCACTGCCCGCAGTTATACTGATAAATCCTTCCGGTTGCCGGTATACATTGGGTGTATTGATATGTTTTTGTATCGGCTGGCCTTGTCCATTCATCGGATTAAGACGTTCGTAAGTATGCGCGTGGCCATTCAGCACTACATCAACTTTATACTGCTCAAACAACGGGTATAGCTCCATCACCTTTGTATAGTCTTCTTTATATGTGCACGATATACCGTTGTGATGCAGGAAGACAATGATCCAGTCATACTTGCCTTGTGCTTTCGCAAGATCATTTGCCAGCCATGCCTTTTGCTTTTCAAATTCATGGAAGTCTCCGTTCTTGGAATCAAGTCCTATAAAATGCGCATTGCTATAATCGAAGCTATAGTAATGACCATTACCGGGGAGTTTCCATTCCTTCAGAAAATTCTCTTCCGGGTTTACAACCCAATCGTGATTACCCAACACCGCGAAGGTTGGTATTTTGGTAAATACATCTTTAAAATACGGGAAGAGGTGTTTGTCGTAACCTTCACTCTCACCGTTTGGATATACTATATCACCTAACAACAAACCAAAATTCGGACGGTCTTTCAGTTTCGTTATGCCCACGGCCATTTTATCAGGCTTCCCTCCTTCGCCAACGGGTTCGCCTATATCACCAGCCGTAAAAAAACTAAAGGGATGCTTTGTATCTACCGGAGAAATAAAATCGAGTGAATCTTTTTTCAACAGCTCCTGGTCATCTGTAAAAATTCGATACTGATAGCGCACGCCTCGTTGCAGGCCGTGTATCGTTGCCGTATTCATATAACCATACTTCGCTTTCACCACGGTACCGATAGCGGTACGCCATGTTGTATTTTCTGCACGCACCATAATCTTGCAGTTGGCACCACTGGTGGTTTTCCAAAGTATACTCACGCTGTCAGCCAGTGCTGTTTGGAGATAAGGCGTGCGCAGTACCTGCGGTATAGTTTGCTGGCCGTTGCACAGGTGCGAACCGAGTATAATCGTTACAATGAAAATGATACGGAGTTGGGTCATGATTATTCTATTGATCTACGAAGATTGATTCCTTACTATAAAATTACTGATCTCTTCCTGCGAACGCACCAGGTATTCTCCCTGTGCCGGTATATTGTTCATGTGCTCGTCCAGCACAACGGCCTGCACGGTATCGGCCGCCTGCAGCAACAACATCTTGATAAGCTGCGCTCGGAGTTGTTCATCGTATACCGGGAAACAAACCTCGATACGCCTGTATATATTCCGGTTCATCCAGTCGGCCGAGCCGATATATACTTCGGTATTGCCAGCGTTACTGAACATAAAAATGCGGCCATGTTCGAGGTAACGATCTACAATGCGTTTTACCGTAATGGTATCGCTCATGCCCGGTATACCCGGTACGAGACAACAGATGCTGCGTACAACGAGTGTTACCTGTACTCCGGCACGTGCTGCTTCGTATAGTTTGGCAATCAATACCGGGTCTTCCAGGTTGTTGAGTTTTATGGTGATCGATCCGCGATTCCCCTTACGCACATGCTCAATCTCCCGTTGGATCAGCGCTATAAAACGCTGCTGCAAATTAAACTGTCCTACGAGCAAGTGTTTAAAGCTTAACTCATCGGATGCCTTGGGTTTTCTTCTTTTCTTCAGAAACAGAAAGAGATCCTCTGCTTCCTTCAACATAGGTTGGTGTGCCGTAAACAGGATATGATCGGTATAAAACCGGGCCGTGCTCTCGTTAAAATTTCCGGTGGCCAGCAGTCCGTTGTACTCGAAGCCTTTCGTACATTTCTTTTTGATAACGGCCAGCTTCGCGTGTACTTTCAGACCCGGTATACTATCAATGATCGTGATACCGGCACTCTTCATTTGTCTCGCCCACTTGATGTTGTTGGCTTCATCGAAGCGTGCTTTCAACTCCACAAATACCATCACCTTTTTTCCATTGCGTGCCGCGTTGATCAACGCATGCACAATGCGCGAATCGCTGGCCACGCGATAGAGCGTTACATAAATCTTCGTTACGTATGCATCGATGGCCGCTTCATTGAAGAAGCGAAGTACGGTTTCGTACGAATGAAACGGAGGGTGCAACAGTATATCATTGCGGGTAATATCTTCCAGCAACGCATGTTGCGGATTGTTAATCGTATACTGAGCCTGCCGGTACGGAGTATATAGCAAAGCTTTATCATATACCGGTATAGTTGCCAAGTCTTTTAAATTATGATAGGCGCCACCCTGCACACCTTCTGCCGTTCGCAATCCGAGGCGGTCGCGTAACAGATCGCAGGTTTCGCGTTTCATCGTTGGCTCGTACAGGAATCGTGTAGCCAGTCCGAAATCGCGTTGTGAAATTTTCTTTTCGATCTTCTTCGCGATGTTTCCTTCAAACTCGTCTTCGAGGTCGAGCTCGGCATCGCGTGTAATCTTGAAGCTCTCGCTGCTCACAACATCTCTGCCGCGAAACAGTTTGTTCACAAACAACTTCACGATGTCGTCCAGGAAAATAATATAGGATGTGCCTTCGTGCTGAACACTATAGAAGCGAGACAATTTATCGGATGGGACATTCACGATAAAAAGCCGTGAATCTTTCTCTGCATGGCGTACTGTTACCGCCAGGTATATCTTATTGTTCTCAGGACAATAATCCGTTTCATCTGTAATATCTACAACATGCAGGTACGAGGCGACTACATTCATAAAGTAGTCTTCAATAAACGGCACGATCGTTTCAGGCACCGGCTCCTGGTATAGCAACTGAATATTATTGCGCTTCAAGGCCGGCAGTATCTGCTCACGAATAATAGTACCGAAGAGCGTGAGTTGCTTCAGGATTGTGGCGTGAATGGCATCCAGCCGTGAGTCCTGGTCTGCTATCTTTTTGTTTTGAGACAAGGTATATAACGCCTTTAGTGCCGGAATGCGCACCCTGTAAAATTCATCGAGGTTGGATGAGTAGATCGCCATAAACCGGATGCGTTCCAGGAGTGGAACCGCTTCACGCGATGCCTCTGTGAGCACGCGTTCATTGAACGACAACCAGCTCAGATCACGATCAAAGTAAGTATAGTTGACACTCTTTTCTGCTCCTTTTACCTTTAGCTTATTCATAACTATAACTTCAACGAGCGGTAAGATATAGTTGAAAGCGCAGGACGCCAACAAGAGTCTGTAAAAAATTAACGCCTCAGGCCAACCTTAACATTCCAATAATATATTCTCGTGACAACACAATAAAAGAACCAGCTTCGGCTTTGATAAGCATCCCGCTGGTTCAGGTATTCTATTCATGTAAACTATATACTTTTCAACTGGCAAACATGCCATCAGCTTTTGAATACAAGTTTGTTAGCCTGATCAATCTCGCCCTGGCTCACCGTGTGTCCCATGTTCGGATATACTTTTTCCGTTACGTTGGCATGCAGTCCTTGCAAGATGCGTGTGCTATCCTGCACACGCCGTACCGGTACGTGCGGATCGGGATCACTTGTACCGATGAACACAGGTGTACCGGCAAAATCGCCTTTATATTTTTCGGTATATAATACATCACCGATCAGTCCTCCGGTAAAGGCAACCACACCGCCCCATTTGGTAGCATTACGGGTAACATACTCCAGCGTGAGACATGCACCTTGTGAAAACCCGAGGAAGTATATATTCTCCTTCGGGATGCCTGCGGCCTCTATATCTTTTACAACCTCCCCCACTACGTCAAGCGCTGACGAAAGCCAGGGTTCATTGTGATTGGGATTCGCCATGAACGAATATGGATACCACGTATAGTTGGTAGCCTGCGGTGCCACCAGTGCATAGTCACTCACTTGCAGATGCGGTGCCAGCGAAAGTATATCACTCGCCTGTGCCCCGCGACCATGCAACATGATCAATGCTTTTTTTGCTTGTTTCAGATCTTTGCCTGCAGTTATATATTCTTTTGTGTGCATAGTTTATTTATACTTTTCAAGATTGAGTTTAACGGGTATAAGGTCCTGCTCGAGTTTTGCACGATCGGCTTCGTACCAGGGAGGAAGTTTCAGTGCCTCGCCTAAATGCACTTCATCTTCGTCTACCGAGAAGCCCGGACCTGCTGTCGCTACTTCAAACAACACACCGCCCGGTTCGCGGAAGTATATGGATGTAAAGTACTGGCGATCGAGCACCGGTGTAGGATTCAGCATGCGAAGCGCTACCTTTTCTCGCACTTTCAATTGAGACGCTTTATCCGGTGTACTGAAGGCCAGGTGATGCACCGTACCGCTGCCACCGAGCCCTTTGAGACTATCGGGTGTACACAGTATATCCACAAAGTTACCCGGACTATTATGTGCCGCGAACCGGAAGCGATTTCCTTTCTCAGCTACCAGTGTATGGTCCAATTGCTCCGTTAGCAGTGCAGCTGTGCGTTCATAGCCTTCTTCCCAGATCTCCACGTTATAGAACCCGCGTATGGAATGTTCCAGCGGTATATTCCCATAGGTAAATCCCGGGCGCGTATCCGTATCGTTGAATACCAGTTCGAGTCCCAGACCATCGAGGTCTTCCAGGTATACAATCACTTCGCGCGCGAATCGCTCCTGGGGTTCCTGGTATTTGACCCTGAATCTCTTCAGACGCTCCAGCCAGTAATCAAGCGAAGCATACGGAATCGAAAAAGACGTTGTATTCAAAAATCCTTTTCCATGACGGCCTTTCACCAGACCACTATATGGGAAAAATGTAAGTATACTTCCGGGATTGCCCTGTTGATCGCCATAGTATATATGGTATACGCCTTTGGCATCGAAGTTAACGGTCTTCTTCACCAGGCGCACGCCGAGTATACCGGTATAAAAATCTATATTCTCCTGCACGCCCGAAGCGATGGCGGTGACGTGGTGGATGCCTGTTATGAGGTTTTTCATGATTCGATGTTATTAATTAAAATCGCTATTTAAGATAGTTCAGCTCGAGTTGTGAGCTACGAGCTGCGGGTTTTTAGCCAAGCAGCTGGCTTCTGGCTACAAGCCCGATTAAACTGAAGGTATATATTTACCTAACCAAAACGTAGCCTAAGCTCAAACCTCCTGCAGCCAGCGGCCTTTTTTCTCGCAGCTCACAGCCCGCAACTATTTTCAAGCCCGCAGCTATTTCAGCGCTGGTAGTACTTGCTCGATCTCCTTCCTGTTGCTTTCGTACTGTGCGGGTAGCTTCAGGTTTGTGCCAAGTTCGCTTACGGGTTCGTCTACATCGAAGCCCGGGTTATCGGTTGCTATTTCGAATAATACTCCTCCGGGTTCGCGGAAATATAGGGAGAAGAAATAATTACGGTCGATCTTCGGTGTGATGTTCAGTCCTTTCTTCAGTACTTTTTCACGGAAGTACATTAATATACTTTCGTCTTTTACCCGGAACGCTACGTGGTGGATGGTACCGCTGCCTCCTATACCTCCGCCTTCACCGGGTACTTGTACCAGGTCAACAATGGCTGCATTCTCAATAGCTTTGGTGCTATAGCGGTACCGGTTTCCTTCCTGTCCTTCCAAAGTATATTCAAATATATCCGTCAGCACAGAAGCCGTTGCTTTGATGTCGCGCAACGTGAGGGTTATACTATGAAAGCCTTTTGTTGCTACGGCACTTTTCACATCGGTAGTTTCCCATGGTTTACGAAGATCGGCTTGTTTCGGGATGATGAGTGCAAGCTTCAGTCCATCCGGATCTTCGAAAGATATATACTGCTCTCCGAAACGTTCGCCGGTTCCGGTAACTTTCACATTGTTCTTCTGAAAACGGTCGGTCCAGAACTCGAAACTTTTACCTGGTACAGAGTAACCTATTTCAGTTGCCATGCCGGCACCGTTTCTTCCTGTCGTGATGCCTTCCCACGGAAAGAAGGTAAGAATAGACCCCGGAGTTCCCACTTCATCACCAAAGTAAAAATGATACGTACCCGGATCATCGAAGTTAACGGTCTTCTTAACCATGCGTAGTCCGAGAACCTTCGTATAAAACTCATAATTACGTTTGGCACTTCCGGCAATGGCTGTGATGTGGTGGATACCTAATACTTTATTTTCCATAGTTATGTTTGTTTACTTTTTTTGTTTGTTGCAGCAACATCGTGCTGCGTTGGTGATACAAATATGAGTGTTAATTTCATTCTACTGTTGAGTAATACGGGTAAAGTTGGCCGCGGGATATATTTCTTAATCTAGTTCAAGGTTCGGCCTTCAAGTCCGTTTTCAAAGGTTTTATTTCTTAACCTAGTTCAAGCAGTACCACTCATCTGCAGTTGTAGATTTACTGCTATATATAGGAAAGATTGTTGTCCTTCTCATTGGAAACAATGTCTATATCAACACAAAACAATAACGATCATGCAATATCAATTGTATACTCCAAGTGAACGCGGCACGAAAGACATAGGCTGGCTGAAGAGTAATTTTACATTCAGTTTCTCAAACTATTATAACCCGGTACGAAACAGCTTCGGACTGCTGCGCGCTTTTAACGATGACTTCGTAACACCGGGCAATGGTTTTGGATTACATCCGCACGCTAACATGGAGATCATTTCCATTATGCTGCAAGGCTCCATGAATCACATCGACTCATTGGGCTACAAAGAAGTAGTAACGAAAGACTGGGTGCAGATCATGAGTGCAGGCAGTGGCTTGCGTCATGAAGAACACAACGTAGGTACGGATGAAGTTAACTTCCTGCAGATATGGATCGAACCCAAAGTACTGAATATAACACCGCGTTACCAGCGCAGACATTTCCCGGCTGAGAAGCGAATCAATCAGCTTGTAACGGCAGTAAGCTGGGAAGAAGGACAAAGTCATTGCTGGATAAACCAGAACGCTAAAATATCCCTGGGCTATTTTGAGAAAGGACAGGACACCAAGTATACTTTCAACCCGGTGAATAAAGGTGTATTTCTGTTTGTGGTAAAAGGCGCTGTACAGGTAAACTCACAGAACGTGAACGAACGCAACGGTATGGGTATCTGGGATACCGACAGCATCAACCTCAACTTTCCGGCAGAAAGTCATATCGTAATTATTGAAGTGCCTATAAATCATTGAGATATCTGCAAAAATAAATTTTTTATAACTATATATTTCTCCAATGTCTATACACACAAGGTCCACGCATTAATAAAACACGCGGCCAAGCATGTAAATACAGCATCACTTAGTACACTCTCCGTAAAAATGCGGATTCGCCATTGGGTATAATCTTGATTTCACCATGTGTCCAGCCTCAATAAATTTGAATAAAATATTCTAACCTTATCTATGAACACACCATCAGAAGTTATCAGATTACATACGAAAGAAAATGGCACGCTCGACTATGACACATCTGTACCCTGCATCATTTTTTCACCCATCGGTTTTCTAACGGATGAAGAATTTAAGGCCTTCCTTAACCTTGGCCTGCAAATCATGATTGAGAAGAAAAAAATACATGGAAAGATGTCATGGCTTGCAGATACATCCCGGCTCGGGGCACACCTGAGTGAAGGGTGGGCTGCCAAAGAATGGAATCCAAGAACACTGGCAGAAGGTATACAACATGTTGCGTTTGTATTACCACGCGATGTCTTCGGAAAAATGCCGGTGGATAACTATCTCGAAATGAATAAAGAGAATCAGTCATCCTCAAAAATGTCAACCGCTATGTTTGAAGAACTTGAAGCTGCCAAAGAATGGCTTCGCAGTTCGTTGAAAAATTAAAAGTTCACATCATAAACTATATGTAAAAGAGGCTGTCTCAAAAGTCTCTTCTTGAAAAAATCCCCCATAGACAATTTTGTTTATGGGGCATTTTGTTAAGCGGTTTAGTTTTTTTATTTGGTATAGATATGCATTAACGACATAGTATACGGCTCGATAAAAACGAAAAAGACTTTTGAGACAGCCTCATTTCTTTTACGTAGTGATTGTGATTGTATTAGTGATATTTTACGCCTACCCGCAAGGCTTTGAGTCTATTAACGCCTTGTAATTCTTCCAGCTCCAGGTATTCAAGACTGTCGTCCAGTAAACCCTGCTGTTGTAACTCGCGGATATAGCCTATATACTCCAGCGCTTCCTGCTGATTGAAATATACAATGGCAATCTTGCCGGGTTGTGTGAGGCGTTCGCGAGTATCTTTGATTAACACTTTGTCAATGCGTTTCTTGATCACCTCGTAGCGGATGTTATACGCACCTTCTACATCGAAACGTCTCTCATCGTTACGGAACGTGATGTCGATAGCACGCGCGTGCACAAAGATCAGCTGCGTGGTATGGAGATGTCGTGGCATTTGTGGCAAC
Organism: Ohtaekwangia kribbensis; assembly: GCF_042676245.1. Lineage (NCBI taxonomy): Bacteria > Pseudomonadati > Bacteroidota > Cytophagia > Cytophagales > Fulvivirgaceae > Ohtaekwangia > Ohtaekwangia kribbensis. The sequence continues at coordinate 925,856 of NZ_JBHTKA010000007.1, read as the reverse complement.
AATCGCTGCGTGAGTCGGGCAATCTCGGCCATGGATTGTAATTGCCATTGTCGGAGTCGCTTCAGATGCGCTGTCTCAAATTTCTTTTCCGGGGCGATTGACTGTCCTATATACAGATCGTACTCAATACCGTCTGTGCGGAATTTCTCGAAGTAAAACGGATACTCAACCTGCAGCATCTTCTGGGCTACATCAAAGTACTGATTCAACTTAGTGTTTATCAGTTGGAGTGACGTTTCAAGCTCCGAACGATTTTTAAAGGCAGCCCCCTCCCGCTCATCAATAGCGTTAAGATAGCGACTTACAATCGCGCGCGCTTCCGGGTAAGATTCCTGCACTTCGAGTAAATACGGATGTACTTCGGTTTCCAGGAAGTTGTTCAGCGCTATTTCATCACGTGAAGTAAAATAGCCATCGATCTGTTCCTTCCAGTGCGTACACGCTTCGTCCATCGCGCCATCTGGCTTCGTGTGACTTTCGTCTATGGTCTTCAACGCAGATAACGTATCCTGCAGTAGTGTCAACTGACTTTTAATATCCTCATGGATCGCGCGGTTCCGTTCGCTGGTAGAGTTCCGAACATCAATGGCCCCGTATAGCGGGTATACATTTTCAAAACGGATCTCTTCTATTTCCGGATTGCTCAGGTCTGTAAAATTACGTTGCAGGTAATGCCACGCAACTTCGTTAAACCGCCACTGCACCGCGGGCTGCAGCGATGTGAACTTATCGCGTATAACGTTCGAGAGCTGCGACTGGAATTCATCGCGGGTAAATTTCAGCAACTGCGCTATCAACGGTATGGCTGTCTGCACTTTCGAGAACAGGCGCTCATCAAACAATATCTCTTTCTCAGAGTATATTTCGAGCACACCGGTAAGTTCGCTGTGATAGTATACCGGCAGCAGGGCATACGATTCAACAGCCGTCTTCTTTAAAATACGAAGGAAATTATCCTCTGCCTTCTCTTCCGATGATATACCGTTGTATACCAGTATGCGCGGGTTGTTCTGGTATTTCTGAATGAATGTATTCAACGCTTCCTCCGTAATACCAGACTCCTGCAATGCGTTCATTAATATACTTTGTATGCACTCTTCGTTCGAAGCAAATGTGGATTTACCATTAACACCAATGATCGGTACAAGTCTGAACTCGATGTGCTCATTACCGGCTATTGTTTTGAGTGCCTGCGAAATTTCAAGATACTGATCATTGCTATAGGAATGATGCACCATCATTCCGCGTATCTTATCAAGCGAATGCTGTGCTGTAACATCGGTAAGTGTTATAACCGTAAAGCCTTCGAAGATAAAACTATCCAACGGCAACATTTTCTTCAGGCGGCATATCAAAGCTTCCGAGCCTGTGCCATCGTGCAGGTAAGTCGCGAGTACATCGTAGTCCAACGCAGGCAGTTCACCATTCACACGGATCTCAACAAACTGTGTGTCAACATGCACCTTGTAATACCTGGAAAGTTTTGTAACGGTGTCGGCATACGAATAAACGGTGTCATTTTTGGCCAGCGATGAAATGTTATAGAAACGCTCGAGCACCAGGCCATACATAAATTGCATATCCTTGCTGACTTTGCAATTTTCTGAAGCTATACTTGATGGTTCTTTGGTCGTGTTATTATCAGCAAAGAACCTCGAAAGACTTTCTGTGCTATAGAACAACGTAGTGGGCACGGGCGTGCTCAGTCCCCACATGTTCTCCTTATCATCGGCCGCCAGGGGCGTCAATACAAAATATACAATTTCAAACAGCTCTTTATAAGCGGCAAGATCGTGAACAGGAAGGCCTGTCTTCCACGCTGGATTTTCCGTAAAGCGCTCAATGATATGACGATAATATTCTGCCTTCACCGTGCGTTCGCTCTGCAAACGTTTCTTCAGATATTCTAAAAAGGGATTGAACGACAACGTAACACTCGCCTGGGTCGGAACGGGCGCTGTTTCATTCATTTTAAGTAAAGTTTCTGCCATTTGTAAAAGTAAAACGTAATCTATCTCCTTAAAACTCAGGAAGCGGTCAATTTAATTCCCGCAAGGCCGGTAATATTTTCTACAATAGAGGATGTTCTTTCGTGAACTTTCTGCCAAGCACGGCATCTTCAGATGCCCTCATATCAAATTCAGTCCATCGGCTCAACGTACAATACATACACTTCAATGCCACTTTTAATCATTTGATTAAAAGTTTTGATCAAAAATGAAACACGACTACATTTGACTCCGTATCAGACCATCACAACAGCAACATGCCGAAAAAGAAGACAGTAGAACCGGATATAACCACGGAAGAGAAGATAAAGGAAGCTGCCCGGAAAGTTTTTTTGCAAAAAGGATATGCTGCCACACGCACACGTGATATAGCCGAGGAAGCCGGACTAAACCTAGCCTTGCTGAATTATTATTTCCGCAGCAAGGAAAAGCTTTTTGAAATTGTGATGATGGAAAAGGTACAAAAGCTCTTTGGTGTTCTCGCCCCGATTCTGAACGACAACAGCACATCGCTGGAGAAGAAGATTGAACTGGCTGCCACTAACCATATCGGTATGCTGATGGAAAATCCTGATCTGCCGCTCTTCGTAATGAGCGAGATCCGGAATAACCCGGAGCGATTTGCCGGTAAAATACAAGCAGTAAAGCTGATCCAGGAATCTCACTTCGTGAAGCAACTTAAAGAAAAGAGACCTGATATCAACCCGCTGCATTTTGTAATAAGTCTGCTGGGTATGGTGCTCTTTCCGTTCATTGCCAAACCTGTGCTGCAGGAAGCCGGCAGTCTGAGTGTGAAAGGGTTTCAAAGCATGATGGAAGAGCGGAAAGCGCTTGTTCCAATTTGGATGAAAGCGCTTTTAAAGACGCGGTAATTTTTTTGTATAAAAATTAATCAAATGATTAAATCAAACAATTAAAAAAGATGGTTAAACAATATTCGATTCCAGTATGCCTGTGGCTGCTCCTTCTGCATACCTATACCGCGCAGGCCCAGCAAAATGACACGCTTACGATTGAAGCCTGCTATACACGGGCTGAAGAGAATTACCCGCTGATAAAACAGCGCGACCTTGTTCTGAAAAGTAAAGAATACTCGATCGACAATGTGATGAAAGGATACCTGCCACAATTCAGCATTAACGGACAAGCTACCTATCAATCGGCTGTAACGCAGGTGCCGATCGCTTTACCCGGAGCGGAAGCGCCACAATTGAGTAAAGATCAATACAAGCTATATGCAGAAGTAAACCAGACTATATATGATGGTGGCGCCATCCGGCACCAAAAGTATGCTCACGAAGTAAATGCAAAAGTAGAAGAACAAAAACTTGCCGTAGAACTATATACACTGAAAGAACGCATCAACCAGTTATACTTTGGTATACTCACAACCGATGAACAGCTCCGTCAGAATGAACTGCTGCAAAATGATTTACAACTGGGTATACGAAAAACACAAGCGTCTATTGACAACGGTATAGCCTTTAAAAGCAATGCCGATGCGTTGAAAGCAGAACTATTAAAAGCGAATCAACGCACCACAGAACTTGAAGCAACGCGCCTGGCCTATCTTCAAATGCTCGGTCTCTTCATCAACCAGTCGCTGAATGAAAATACTGTGCTGGCCCGGCCACAGCAACTTGCTATCAGCAACGAGATCACACGTCCGGAGTTGTCATTGTACGACTGTCAGAATAAAAGTATAGATGTGCAATACCAGCAATTGCAGGTAAAGAATAACCCGAAGCTAAATCTGTTTGTGCAGGGTGGTTACGGGCGACCCGCACTCAACATGCTGAGCAATGATTTTGAAGCATACTATATCGGAGGCGTTCGATTGAGCTGGTCACTGGGGGGAATTTATACTCTGAAGAAAGAGAAAGCGCTTCTGGAAAATTCACGAAGAACCATCAACCTGCAACGCGAAACATTTTTGTTCAACACCAACCTGACAAGCCGCCAGCAACATGCCGACATCACACGACTACAGCAGCTGCTAGCCTCGGATGGTGAAATCATCACACTACGTGAGAGTGTCAAAAAAGCATCGGCTGCACAACTCGAAAATGGTGTGATCACCAGCAACGATTACCTGCGCGAAGTAAATGCAGAAGATCAGGCGCGGCAAACCAAAATACTCCACGAGATACAATGGCTGCTGGCGCAATACAATCACCAGACCACAACGGGTGGGCTAAGCGACAACTAGAAAAATCACCACATACCATGAAACATATACTCTTCATCTCCACTACCCTGCTCCTGGCATCGTGCAGCGGAAACGACCATTTGTATGATGCCTCCGGAACATTTGAAGCCACTGAGGTCATTGTATCTGCAGAAGCCTCCGGACTCATTAAATCTTTTACCCTGGAAGAAGGTGAAGTCGTACAGGCCGGCCAATATGTAGGCAGCATTGACAGCGTGCAGCTATACCTGACTAAAAAACAACTGCAGGCACAAATACAAGCGGTGTTAAGTAAACGGCCGGATGTTGCTACACAAATTGCAGCACTACAGGAGCAACTTAAACAGGCACACCGCGAACAACAACGCGTTACCAATTTGCTAAAGGCTGATGCCGCTACACAAAAACAACTGGACGATGCCAATGCGCAGGTTGCCATCATCAACAAACAGATCGAAGCACAACGGTCATCACTGCGCATCACTTCAGCAAGTCTGGGTGAAGAAACTCTTCCGCTCACCGTTCAGATCGAACAACTGAATGATCAGCTTGAGAAATGCAGAATCGTAAATCCGGTTACGGGCACAATACTCACCAAATATGCCGAGCCTAATGAAATGGCTGCAAATGGCAAGCCGCTGTATAAAGTGGCAGACCTCTCGCAAATTATATTGCGGGCCTATATTACGGGTGATCAGTTTGCTCAGGTAAAACTCAACCAGCAGGTGCAGGTACTGGTCGATGCACAGGAAGGCAACTATACAACGTATACCGGTACCGTTGTATGGATCAGCGACAAGGCCGAGTTTACTCCTAAAACCATTCAGACCAAAGACGAGCGCGCGAACCTGGTATATGCTACCAAGATCAAAGTAAAGAACGATGGCAAGCTCAAGATCGGAATGTACGGTGAAGTAAAATTCTAATCCTCACGGTCATGTTACAATACTATATGAATACAACGGAACCTATGTCAACACGCATAACGCCTCCCGCAATTGTTGCAGACAACCTGACGAAAGTATACGGTGCTGAAAAAACCACGGCCGTAAATGCAGTTTCCTTTATGGTAGAACGTGGTGAATTGTTCGGACTGATCGGGCCAGACGGAGCCGGCAAAACCAGCATCTTCCGCATGCTTACAACGCTACTCCTACCAGACGGAGGAAACGCACTGGTGGATGGTCGTGACATCGTAAAGGACTATCAACAGATCAGGCATACGGTTGGGTATATGCCCGGTAAATTTTCGCTATACCCGGATCTTACCATTGCCGAAAACCTAAACTTTTTCGTCACGGTATTCAATACAACGATCGAAGAAAATTATCACCTGATCAAAGATATATATGTACAACTCGAGCGTTTCAAAGATCGCAGGGCGGGCAAGCTATCCGGTGGCATGAAGCAAAAACTGGCGTTGTGCTGTGCGTTGATCCATAAACCTACAGTATTATTTCTTGATGAGCCCACTACTGGTGTTGATCCTGTATCACGCAAAGAATTCTGGGAAATGCTGAAGCGTCTCAAGGAACAGAATATTACCATACTGGTGTCCACGCCCTATATGGATGAAGCTACCTTGTGCGACCGCATTGCACTTATGCAGCAAGGATCTATACTCGCCATTGACACTCCGGATGCCATTATCAAATCGTACCCCGATATACTCTATGCGATACGTGCCGAGAAAATGCCTGCCTTGCTCAAGGTACTGGGTACGAACAACACAGTGGCTACCAGCTATGCATTTGGTGAGTATGCCCACGCCACATTTAAGGAACATGTACACCAGGAGCAAGATATAGTCTCCATGCTTCAATATGCCGGCATGGACAATATTGAAGTAAAACGAATACAACCTACCATTGAAGACTGCTTTATTAAACTGCTGCATGCATGAAAGAAGCTGTTATTAAAACAGAAAATCTTACCAAGCGATTTGGCGACTTCATTGCTACCAACGCCATTACGCTGGAAGTATATACCGGAGAGATCTTTGGTTTCCTGGGGGCAAACGGTGCAGGTAAGACTACCGCGATGCGCATGTTGTGCGGCTTATCAATTCCTTCTTCCGGCAACGCGACCATTGCAGGTTACGATGTATACCGCGAGACTGAACGCATCAAGAAGAACATTGGCTATATGAGCCAGAAGTTTTCGCTGTACGAAGATCTTACGGTATTGGAGAACATCCGGTTCTTCGGGGGTATATATGGTTTGTCGGATGATGAGATTGCCCGCAAAAGCGATGCGTTGATCACACAACTCGGTTTACAGAATGAGGCAAAGAAATTAGTATCCGGATTACCCCTGGGCTGGAAGCAGAAGTTGTCTTTCTCGGTAGCTGTCCTGCATCAACCAAAAATTGTTTTCCTGGATGAACCTACGGGAGGTGTCGATCCGGTAACACGCAGACAATTCTGGAACCTCATTTACGATGCAGCGGAAAAAGGCGTTACCGTTTTTGTTACGACACACTATATGGATGAAGCTGAGTATTGCAACCGCGTGTCCATTATGGTGGATGGAAAAATTGAAGCATTGGATACACCCCATAATCTGAAGAAGAAATTCAATGCATTTTCTATGGACGAAGTTTTCTACCAGCTTGCACGGGGCGCCAAGCGTGCCGAGTAAAAACGATATATAGTATATGAAACAACTCAGGATATTTATCCGAAAAGAATTTGCCCACGTCCTGCGCGACCGAAAGACACTGCTGATATTATTCGGCATGCCGGTAGTACAAATCCTGATCTTCGGTTTTGCGCTGACCAACGAAGTAAAGAACTCGAAGATACTGGTTGTAGATCATGCCCGCGATATAGCATCGCAGCAACTGGTAGCACAGATTGAAGCAAGTCGCTATTTTGAAATTGAAAAGACTGCCTGGAACCAGCAACAGATTGAACGCGGCTTTCACGAAGGACAAATAAAAATGGCGATTGTTATACCGGTAAATTTCGGACAGGAACTCATGCATCAAAACGATGTGCAGGTGCAACTCATTGCCGATGCCTCTGATCCAAACCTGGCTACTACGTTGATTAACTATGCGTCCTCAGTTATACAAGACTATCAACTGCAGGTTAACGAGACAACCAAAATTCCCTATAGAATTATACCGGAAACACGCATGCTCTATAATCCACAACTGAAAGGTGCACACAACTTCGTGCCGGGAGTAATGGCGTTGGTACTGATGCTGGTATGTGTGATGATGACGGCTGTTTCCATTGTAAAGGAGAAAGAGGCGGGTACAATGGAGATCCTGCTTGTCTCACCGTTCAAACCTATATTGGTTATTCTATCCAAGGCAATTCCGTATTTACTCTTGTCGCTGGTAAATGTTACTTCCATTTTATTACTCAGCGTATTTCTGCTTGACTTGCCCGTGCACGGTAGTATTGTGCTGCTCTTTGCGGAAAGTACATTGTTCATCATTACCTGTCTTTCGCTGGGTATATTTATCTCGGTAAAAACAGATTCGCAGCAAACAGCTATGCTTATCTCCCTGATGGGTATGTTACTGCCAACCATTCTCTTCAGCGGCTTTATGTTCCCGATCGAAAACATGCCGGTGCCTTTGCAGATTCTCACCAACATTATACCCGCTAAATGGTACTATATCATTGTAAAATCGATCATGATAAAAGGACTCGGTATAGCGTCCATCTGGAAAGAGACATTGATCCTGGCGGGCATCACCGTGTTTTTACTAGTCATCAGTATAAAGAGCTTTAAAATACGACTCGCATGAGAGCTATAAAATTTCTACTTCAAAAGGAGTTCAGACAAATATTCCGGAACCGGTCTATACTGGCCATGATCCTGGTAATGCCGGTGATGCAGTTGATCATATTGCCGCTCGCAGCAAATTATGAAGTCAAGAACATTAACCTCTCCGTGGTGGATCACGATCACTCCTCCTACTCGCAAAAGATGATCACAAAAATTATATCGTCCGGGTATTTCCGATTGACGGGGTATAATCGTTCGTATGGAGAAGCATTTCACCTTATCGAGTCAGACGAAGCTGATGTTATATTGGAAATACCGGATGGCTTCGAGCGTAACCTTATTCGTGAAGATGAACAGAAATTACTGGTTGCCGTCAATGCGATCAACGGCGTAAAGGCAAACCTGGGTGGTGCATACCTGGCCAGCATTATCCGCGACTATAACCAGGAGATACGCATTGATTTTCTACAGAACAATCGCTTCAATGTTATACCAACCATCGATGTAACATCGTCTAACTGGTTCAACCCGAATCTCAACTATCAGGTATATATGGTCCCGGGTATATTGGCGGTGCTGGTAACAATGATCGGTGGATTTCTCACAGCGCTGAATATAGTAAAAGAGAAAGAAGCAGGCACCATCGAGCAAATCAACGTTACCCCTATCCGTAAACACCATTTCATTCTCGGCAAGCTTATTCCTTTCTGGGTATTGGGAAATATAGTGTTCACCATCGGACTGTTGGTTGCCTGGCTGATCTATGGCATTATACCGGTTGGCAGTCTGGCGTTGCTCTACGGCTTTGTTTCCATATACCTGCTTGCCGTATTAGGACTGGGTCTGCTTGTATCAACATTCTGCGAAACACAACAGCAAGCGATGTTTATCATGTTCTTCTTCATGATGATCTTCATTCTGTTGGGCGGACTCTTTACGGCAATTGACAGTATGCCGGAATGGGCGCAGGTGGTTACGCGATTTAACCCGGTAAGTTACCTGATAACGGTAATGCGCATGGTAATTCTGAAAGGCAGTACATTTCAGGATGTAGCACCTCACCTCGGAATTATAGCGCTGTTCGCTATCGGACTAAATGGATGGGCGATTGTGAACTATAAAAAAGCAAGTTAACCCGTATACTATATATTTACCGGACACTGATCGTCCACTGCTGATCACTTGCACAAAAGTAAATCTGTATTATTACCGGTATTTATCTGTTTTCACAAATGGCATTAATCTTGGAGTGCATGCCAATGTATGTTATCTACGTATAGCGATACCGTAGTCGCATCGTTGTGTAACATCAATACATTATAACTCGTCAAAAGGTATGCATTCATTTTACACAGACTGCGTGTGCACTCTGCCCGGTATTGCTTTGTGAAAACTAAAATTACGATAACGATCCTATTGAGTATAGCGCTCGTAACGGATGTGCTCACCTGCATGGCGCAGGATACTATCACCTTTAAGCTCGTTCGGAACATAGCGTTGATCGAAGGGTATATTAACGGAGTTGCGGCCTATTTCATTCTGGATACCGGTGCCAGCATTACATTGCTTAACGAATCGCTGGCTTATGAGTATAATTTTAAAACGATCGATAACAAGTACTTTTCACAACGACACATCGAAGGATTGGGTGGCCGATCGTCTATTAAAGAGGTGCGATCGGCCGTTGTGAGAATCGGTCCGCATGAATTGAAATTCATTAACAAGGCTTCCAACCTCGATAACCTTTCAGCATACTTCAACGACCCGAATATAAAAGTCGCAGGCATTATTGGCCTCGACCTGCTCAATATACTCGGAGGCAAAATTGATTTTGGAGAGCGCACCATTGTGCTGAACTGTCTCCATAAGTAACCACGCGGTATATATAGCCTAATTCCGGATCAGCAACTGACGCAGCATGTATTGCAGAATACCATTGTTGCGATAGTAGTCAATTTCAATCTTGCTGTCAAGCCTGCACACTACCTGGAAGGTTCGTGATGTCGCATTATCAGCAATAGCGTGTACCGTGAGTAACTGAAGTGGCTGAACGTTGTCATTCAATTCAGGTATGGATAAAACTTCCTTACCGGTAAGACCAAGACTGGTATAACTTTCACCTTCTTTAAACTGCAGGGGCAATACACCCATACCCACCAGGTTGCTTCGGTGTATACGTTCATAGCTTTCCGCAATCACCGCTTTTATTCCCAGCAGAAATGTACCCTTCGCAGCCCAGTCGCGTGACGAGCCGCTACCGTATTCTTTACCGGCCAATACAATAAGCGGTATATTCTGTTCTTTATATTTCATAGCAGCTTCGTATACCGACATCTCTTCGCCTGTTGGTAAAAATGTAGTATAGCCGCCTTCGCGGGATGCAAGCTTGTTCCGGATGCGTACATTGGCAAATGTACCGCGTACCATTACTTCATCATTACCCCTCCGTGAACCATAAGAATTGAACTCTTCAACGGGTACACCACGACTGCGCAAATATTTACCGGCTGGAGATTTTTCGTTGAATACACCGGCAGGTGAAATATGATCTGTGGTAATGGAATCGCCCAACGCCAGCAGTACACGCGCACCGTTAACCGGTTGAATTGGCGTTGTTCCTTCCGGGAGATCAACGAAGAAAGGAGCTTCCTTTACATAGGTAGAATGTTCATCCCATTTATAGGCTTTGCCCGGAGGAGCTTCCAGTTTCTCCCACTGTTCATTGCCATTGAATATCTCACCGTAATTTTTTTTGAAGTGTTCTTTGCGCACTACGCGATTCACAACAGCATGAATCTCATCAGCCGATGGCCATATATCTTTCAGGTATATATCTTGTCCGTTGGTACCGGAGCCTAACGGTTCATTATAAAAATCAATGTCCATCCGACCAGCGATCGCATACGCCACCACCAGCAAAGGCGACATCAGAAAATTCATTTTTACCAGCGGATGAATGCGTGCTTCAAAGTTTCGATTGCTTGAAAGTGCAGCGCCTACCATTAGATCGTTATCAACAATAGCATGCGCGATAGGATCAGGCAACGGCCCGGAGTTACCGATGCACGAAGTACAGCCATAGCCTACAACATTGAATTTCAATTGTTCGAGTTTGGCAAGCAGTCCTGCTTCCTGCAGGTAGTCCGTTACTACTTTAGAACCAGGAGCAAGACTTGTCTTTACCCAGGGCTTCGTCATCAATCCTTTCTCCAATGCTTTTTGTGCAAGGAGTCCGGCACCAATCATAACATCCGGGTTTGAAGTGTTGGTACAACTTGTTATAGCTGCTATCACTACGGCACCATCGCGCAGATCAAACGTTTCTCCCTGGTAGCTTACACTAATTTCATGTACACCCGGGTGATCAATTACTTTTGCAACCGGAGGCTGTATATTTCCTCCTTCGCTTTTCCATTTACCCACCGTTGGTGCTGATACTGGTGCGAGCTTTTGTGCGTATGCCTTTTCAAGTATGTCGTGAATAACAGCTTTCGACTGGCGCAGGTTAATTTTATCCTGCGGACGACTTGGTCCTGAAATGGAAGGCTCTACCGTGGCAAGGTCAAGTTCAACTACCTGGCTATATGCAATGACATCTTCATTCTCACGCCACAACAGGTTTGCCTTGGTATAGCGTTCGGTCAGTTCCACTACGCGTGCAGGACGGTTTGTTTTCTCGAGATACTCCAGTGTTTTACGATCGATCGGGAAGTATGTAATGGTACAACCAAACTCAGGCGACATGTTACCAATGGTAGCACGATCAGGCACCGACAATGAATCAAGCCCATCACCAAATACTTCTACAAATTTACCCACCACTTTAGTCTTGCGAAGTAAATTCGTAATGGTCAGCACGAGATCAGAGGCTGTACTGCCTGCGGGTAATTTTCCTTTTAACTTCAGCCCAATCACTTCCGGTACCGTAAAGAAATGAGGCTGTCCCAACATCGCGGCTTCCGCCTCTATACCGCCTACACCATACGCTACTATACCCAGCCCGTTTACCATGGGTGTGTGCGAGTCTGTACCAACCAGCGAATCCGGAAATATATACCCGTTGCGCTCGGTAACGCACGTTGAAAAATATTCCAGGTTTACCTGGTGACAGATGCCCATACCCGGAGGCACGACAGAAAAATTATCAAATGCATTCTGTGCCCATTTCAGAAAGCGATAGCGTTCGCTGTTGCGTTCATATTCCTTATCAACGTTAAGCCTATACGCATCCTTGTTTCCATAGTAATCCACCTGCACCGAGTGATCCACTACCAGATCAACCGGTATCAGCGGATTGATGCGGGTGATGTTCTTTCCCTTGCGCGCCATTTCACTGCGTAGCGAAGCTATATCTACAATAGCCGGCACTCCTGTAAAGTCCTGCATGAGTACACGTGTGGGCATGAACGGAATCTCTTTGTCTTCCGGATTCGGCTTCCACTGCAGCAGTGTATTCACATGATCTTTTGTTACTACATAATCATCGTAATGACGAATGGCATTCTCCAGCAACACCCGTATACAAAACGGTAGTTTGGAAACTTCGTAGCCCTGCTCCTGCAACTTTCTGAGATTATAGAATGAATAGCTATCACCATTCAACGCAAGTGTATCTGCAATGTCCAAGTAATTCTGTGTTGCCATGTTAAATAAAATTAATGACGCATGATCTATAAAATCCTGCCAGCAGGTAAATCCATTTACCGCCTGCATTCTGAAATTACAAACTATAGAACAAAATGGTTAGACTTTACTTATGAACGGCTTTTGCAAGTTTAATTACCGCACATAAAAAAAGACGCTGTAGAAGCAATTTCCCTGTTCGCACCCGCAGCAAACTACCGGACAATACTATAACGCTGGCGTGATTAAACTAAATAAACAGATGCTATATACAACGGATAGCAGGGTATAGACAAATCTTCAGCTCAACGACAGTGCATTCGTTGACAAGTACTTTCTCTCTCGTTACCTATACTCATGTTGTACAGAAAACGCACATAACCATGCAACGGTCCTTCCTAGGTTCCTTCCGGTGCTTTGGGAAGTCTGAAAATCCGAAAACGCGCGCACGCCTGGAAAAGAATCTTCCAATTATTGTTGTCCTGGTAAAGCCATTGGAACAAGTCATCGTTGTCATCTTCTGACGATATATACATCGCAAACTTCTGGCAAAGAATCGAATAGTACGTTGCTTTCATATCGTGCTTCCTTTTCATCGGAGTTTTGTATAAAATTAACAAAGATGATGACACAAAAGATTCCATGAATTGTATATCATGCAACTTTTGTAAAACTCGTAAGAGGCTGTGAAACGGTGATTATGAGCAGATTAAGATTCTGCAAATTTTACCCCGGAGAGCCTTCGTGATTTTTTTTGAATTTCCATTCTGTTCAACCGGTCGGTAACCTGGCCGTAAACTGTTGCGATCCGCACAATAAATTTGTTACTTCACCCACTGGCATCATAATTTACAAAACATTAACAACCCCGATTATCGTTCTGTTATACGGCATGAAGAATCGCTACCTGGCCATACGCCAATATTCTGAAAAAATCTGTGCTCCGCTTCAAAAAGAGGATTATGTAGTACAACCCGTTTCGGATGTTAGTCCACCGAAATGGCACCTCGCCCATACCACCTGGTTCTGGGAGGAATTCATCCTGTCCAAATATAGCCCGGAATATAAACGCTTTCATCCGCGTTACTCGTTTTTGTTCAACAGCTATTACGACAGTGTTGGCGAACGCGTTCTCCGTCTGCATCGCGGCAATATGTCGAGGCCAACGGTAGATGAGATACTCGCGTACCGGTCGTATGTTGATGAACACATGACATCGTTTCTTTCCGCAGCATCCGATACGATAACACCACTCGTTGAACTCGGTCTCCACCACGAACAGCAGCACCAGGAATTATTATATACCGATATAAAATATATACTGGGACATAACCCGCTCTTTCCTCCTTATGATGAAAATTTTAAGGAAACATCTTTTATAGAAAGCGACTCTACTTTTGCTGCTATAGCAGGCGGAATCTATACCATCGGCCATCATACTTCCGGTTTTTCATTTGACAACGAACATGGCGTGCATGCTATACAATTGCCGTCATTTTATATTCGAAAGAGTTTGGTTACCAATGAAGAGTATATAGCGTTCATCAACGATGGGGGCTATAAAAATCCGTTATACTGGCACAGCGATGGTTGGGCGTGGGTAAATGAACATAAAATTGATAGCCCGCTATACTGGTATAAACACGATGGAGCATGGCACCGCTATGCACTTTCAGGTTTCGAAAAAGTAAATCCCGCAGAGCCGGTAACGCACGTGAGCTTCTATGAAGCCGCTGCTTTTGCAGAATGGAGCGGCATGCGCCTGCCAACCGAATTTGAATGGGAAGCAGCATGCGATGCGTTTCAATGGAGACAACGCTGGGAGCATACCAACAGTGCATACCTTCCCTACCCCGGCTATACAAAACCACCGGGTGCCGTGGGTGAGTATAATGGTAAATTCATGATCAATCAAATGGTGTTGCGGGGAGCATCCGTTGCAACACCGGCTGATCATTCACGTAAAACATATCGTAACTTTTTTCATCCGCAGCTGCGGTGGCAGTTCAATGGCATCCGGCTGTGTAAAAAATAATTATGCTAATAGCAGACCACCAATCCATCGCCATAGCACACGCAGTAGAAGAAGGATTCGCGAAGATTCCCAAGCGTCTTCCAAGCTGGCTCTTCTACGATGAAGCAGGCGACAAGATTTTTCAGAAGATTATGCGCATGCCCGAATATTATTTAACGGGTTGTGAGTATGAAATCCTGAATACACAGAAAGAAAATCTGCGCCAGCATTTTACGGGCGATGGGAGTATATTTGACCTGATCGAGTTCGGTGCCGGTGACGGATTGAAGACTGAAATACTGCTGCGCCATTTCAGCGAGCAGCATACTTCATTTCAGTATATGCCGGTAGATATATCTTCTTCCGTGCTTGATCAGTTAACGGAGAGACTACTGGGTGCTGTGCCTTCGCTTTCGATACAGCCGGTAAACAAACCGTATGATGAAGCCATCGTGTCGATACAGGAACGCGATCATAACCGAAAAGTATATTTATTCCTCGGTGCCAACATCGGCAATTTTATACCGGCTGATGCGGAACATTTTATCGCTACCATTGCTGCGAGTATGGAGCCGGGCGATCAACTGCTGATCGGCTTTGACCTGAAGAAAGATCCGCGCCTGGTGCAGGCTGCGTATGATGATCCGCACGGCATTACCCGCGACTTCAACCTGAATTTACTCGCGCGACTGAACCGCGAACTCGGAGCCGACTTTCAACGCGATCAGTTTACACATTATCCTTACTACGATCCGGAAACCGGCATGACGAAAAGCTACCTGGTAAGTATGAACGACCAGGATGTACATATAGAAGCCTTGCACAAGACTATACATTTCAAACGTTGGGAGATAATACATACCGAAGTATCACAGAAATATGATGTGGCCATGATCGAAAAACTGGCTGCGCGTACGGGATTGGAAATCACACAGTATTACTACGATCGTAAATATTATTTTACGGATGTGCTGTTCCGTAAAAAAAGCTGAGCTACTTTCGGACTTCTAATTGAAAGGAAGTATATTTTATATATGAATATTCTCGCTGCACTGAAGGAAGTTCCTGAATTTAAAAACCTCGCGGAAAGTCACTTGGTATGGCTCTCTGAAAAAGGAACCGTATCGACACACAAAGACGGTGAAAAACTTTTTGTCCTCGGTCAACCGATTGAAAGCATGCGCATTGTTCTGGAAGGCGGTGTTGATCTATACCGGGCGCAGGGCAATACGATGCGTTATTTCGGAACAGCGGAAAAAGGTGAGATTACCGGGTTGCTTCCCTACTCTCGCATGAAGGCTGCCGGTGCCGAAGGTACTGCGGTGGGAGAAACCATCATTTACTCACTCAACAAAAGCCACTTTGTTGAACTCATCCGCGAACATCCCGAACTTACAGAAGTACTGGTACACACGATGACCGACCGTGTGCGCGACTTCACGCATCAGCAACAGCAGGACGACAAGATGATGGCGTTGGGTAAATTATCAGCAGGCCTCGCACATGAATTGAATAATCCGTCTGCTGCTATTGTACGCTGCGCACAGGAACTGAAAAGACACTTGGGAAATGTACCCGAGAAGTTCAAACGCGTGATCAACATCCGTGCTACCGAAGATATAGTTGACCAGGTAAATAAGTTTGTTGATGATAAGATAACGGCTGCCGTGAACCAGAAGCCATTATCACTGATGGAAAAGTCAGAGCGCGAAGATGAACTTGCAGACTGGTTGCAAAATATAGGACTGGAAGACACCTATGAAACTGCCAGTATATTTGTTGATTTCTTCATTGACACAACTGACCTGGACGAACTCAATAAAATTTTACGTGAAGAAGATCGACCGGCTGTGTTGAACTGGATTGCTCAAGCTTTTACAACGGAACGGCTAGTGAACGAAATTGAAGAAGCTGCGCGAAGAATCAATGTGCTGGTAACCTCGGTAAAAAGCTATACACACATGGACCGTGCGCCAGAACGCGAACGGGCCGAGCTGCGCTCGGGTATACGCAATACCGTAACCATGCTCAATCATAAGATCAGGAAGAACCAGGTAACGGTCATCGAAAATATACCAGACGATCTGCCTCAGCCCTGTATATATATCAGCGCCATGAACCAGGTGTGGACGAACCTGATCGACAATGCGCTGGATGCATTGGAAGGACGCCCCAACGGAACACTGGAGATCAAGGCCGAGAAAGACCGTGAATTTATACTGGTACATATCATCGACAACGGGCCCGGTATACCGGAAGCTATACAGGATAAAATATTCGATTCGTTCTTTACGACTAAACCTGTAGGTAAAGGAACAGGCCTGGGACTGGAAGTAGTGCGCCAGATCATTCTTCAGCACAATGGAAAAGTAACTGTGAAATCACAACCGGGGCATACAGTCTTTACCGTTTGCATCCCTATTCAATAAACCTATACACGAAGCGCTACCATGAAAAAGCCGATCCTGTTTATACTTGATGACGACCTGCAGGTTTTACGCGCTGTTGTTCGCGACCTGCGCAATCAATACGGAAAAGATTATCGCATCATCAGCACGACCTCTGCCAATGAAGCACTGGAATCGCTTACCGATCTTAAAAATAAGAATGAAGCCATAGCGCTGTTCCTCTCCGATCAGCGCATGCCCGAAATGTTGGGCGTTGATTTTCTGCAACGCGCCAAGACTATATTTCCGGAAGCAAAACGTATTTTGCTGACAGCATACTCCGATACGGAAGCTGCCATCAAAGCCATTAACGATGTGCAGCTTGATTATTACCTGATGAAACCGTGGGATCCACCGGAAGAAAAATTATACCCGGTAATTACCGATCAACTGGAAGAATGGCAGAGTACACATATACCCGAGTTTCAGGGTATACGCATTGTGGGCTACCAGTTCTCACCGCGTTCACACCAGATCAAAGATTTTCTCTCCGGTAATCTTATACCGTACCAGTGGCTTGACTTTGAATCGAACGAGATAGGACACGAACTGGCAGAACTCAATAAGATTGAAGCTAAAAATTTGCCCGCTGTATTTTTCGAAGACGGATCATTCCTGCTCAACCCTGAGATACGTCAGGTTGGTGAGAAGACTGGTATGCGATCTAAAGCTTCCAAACCGATGTACGATGTTACGATCATTGGTGCAGGACCATCCGGATTAGCGGCTGCAGTATATGGAGGTTCCGAAGGACTCGCTACAGCAATTATCGAGAAGCGCGCTCCCGGTGGACAAGCCGGCACAAGTTCGCGTATTGAAAATTACCTCGGCTTTCCGAATGGACTCAGTGGTTCTGATCTTTCGAGACGCGCATTGTCTCAGGCAACACGTTTTGGTGTGGAGTTTTTATCTCCGCTCGAAGTGATCAGCATATCCCTGAAAGATCACTATAAAATCATCCAGCTTGCCGATGGCAGTACACTCAATACAAAAAGTGTGATCATCACGACCGGTGTTGACTACAGGACACTCGATGCTGTTGATGTAGAACGCTTCACCGGGGCTGGTATATATTATGGCGCAGCTACTACCGAAGCACATGCATGTCGCTCGCAGGATGTATATGTAGTGGGTGGCGGTAACTCTGCAGGACAGGCTGCGATGTACCTCGCAAATTTTGCAAATCGTGTTCACATCGTAATACGCAAGCAGGATCTGACCGCAACCATGTCCAAATACCTGATCGACCAGATTGCCGGCACTCAAAATATAGTATTGCACCCGGAGACTGTTATACGACAGGTATATGGAGAAGACCGGCTCGAAGAACTTGAACTTGAAAATATAGTAACGGGCAAACGCGAACGTACTAAAGCTGCGGCACTGTTTATCTTTATAGGTGCACGCCCGGTTACAGACTGGATCACGCTGGATATCATTAAAGATGACAAAGGATTTATTGAGACTGGTCGCGATTTGTTAAAGTATGAAGCTTTCAAAAAAGCATGGAAGCTGACACGTGAGCCTTACCTGCTTGAAACGTGCAGTCCCGGAATTTTTGTTGCCGGAGATGTACGGTCCGGTGCCATGAATCGTGTTGCCTCTGCTGTAGGCGAAGGCGCCATGGCGATTAAATTTGTTCATCAGTATCTCGCAGAAAACTAAAAACAACGTACTGCCTATATGCCAAACGAAATGTGCCAGCACCTGCAGCAACTTCAGACGCTGAAAAAAGCGAAGGAGTATATCTGCGAGGAATGTGTTAAAACGGGAGACGACTGGATGCACCTGCGCACGTGCCAGACGTGTGGTGTTACGCTGTGCTGCGATTCATCTCCTAACAAGCATGCTTCCAAACACGCGCATGCTACCGGGCATCCGGTTGCTATATCGGCTGAGCCGGGAGAACGCTGGGCGTGGTGTTATGTGGATGAGCAGTATGTGGAGTATTGATGCGTCTGGCTGCGGGCTACGCGTTGAGAGCTGTGAGGAGCGAGAAGATAAGAAGTAAGAAGTAAAAATTAAGAATATATTTTACCCTGCTTCGCGACTATAAGCAAGCGTTAGAGTACTTTTTGGCGGAGGTGACGGGGGATCAGGAGCCATTCGATTGCTTCGAAGACTAGCTCGAGTATAACGGCCAGGAGGGCTGCGGGTACGGCGCCCTTCAATATCAAGGAAGTATTATTTAAAGCTAGGCCTGTTACTATAAATTCTCCGAGCCCACCGGCACCGATGAAGGCTGCGAGGGTTGCTGTGCCTACGTTGATTACGGCTGCGGTGCGTATACCTGCAAGTATCATCGGCATGGCCAACGGTATCTCTACCAGTCGGAGTCTTTGCATACGGGTGAGTCCCATGGCAGTCGCTACATTTTTCAGCGGAGGATCTACTGTAAATAAACCGATCATTGTGTTGCGCAGTATCGGCAACAACGCATACAGAAACAACGCAATCACGGCTGGTGTTGTGCCAATGCCCGCAAGCGGTATCAGCAATGCCAGTAAAGCGATGGATGGTATCGTCTGCAATATACCTGCTATATATAGCACCACCTTGGATAAAGCCGGGTATCGGTATAATACTATACCCAGTGGAAATGCTACCACGATAGCTGCCAGTAACGCCATGAAGGTAAGTTGTATATGAATCCATGTCTTTTCAAGAATAGAGGCTATACCGCTATCGGAAGCTGTATCTTTACTACCAATAAGTCCTTTACTGACAAGAAACTCATTTGCAATTTCACGGTGACTGCGTTGTTCAAATAGTGCCTGCGAATTCATCCGTTGCATTTCCGTTTCAGTAATTGCTCCCGTGAGTTTATGCACAAGCGCTTTAGCCCTTACCGGAAGTGCAGCTGTATAGAAAGACACAGCCTGGTATTCCGGGAAAAATACTTTATCGTCTTTCAGCACTACCAGCTCGTAGCGCTTTATCTCGCCATCGGTGGAGTATGCATCGGTTACATCAATTTTTTTTTCGTGTATAGCCTGGTATGCCAGGCCGTGTTCGAGACCCGTGGGCTGTTGTCTCAAACCATAATGCCTGGCAAGATTGTCCCATCCATCTTCGCGTTTCAGAAACTCGAAGCTCATGCCGATGCGTAGCTCAGAATGTTGCGCGAGATCCGATATAGTCTTTAGCGCGGCTTTATCGGCAAGTTCCTGTGGTACAACCAGTGCATACGTGTTGTTGAAACCATACGGGGCTGATATTTCCAATGACCAGTTGTCTCTCAGCAGAGGGGCTAAATCGGCGGCAGTAACGCTTCGATTCTGCTTTAGTATCTCTGCAGCAATAGTCCCGGTATATTCCGGGTATATATCAATAGCACTGGTGCGCAAGGCTTCAAAACTTACTACGGTTCCGCCAAGGTTAAATTTACGTTCTACGGTAAAGCCACCATCCTCGAGGATCAGTGCGATCATTTCACTGAGTATATATCCTTCGTTAAAATGCTTCGCTCCTACCCGTATAGACTTTTGTGCCTGCACCGCGATGCTGCACATTATCAGGAATATGGTATAAACTATACTTCTCATTTTCCGCTGCGATATGATTCCTGTATCGATCGGATCACGGATGCATCACCGGTCATTTTTGCAGTTCCGTCTTGTAACCACACCACGTTGTCGGCCAGGAGTTGTGCTTCTTCAAGATCATGAGACACCAGTATGACAGTACGCGGCTCGTGCTTCTGAATCGCGAGAAGATGATCGTAGATTGTATGTTTGGTTTCATAGTCCAGCGCAGCAAAGGGTTCATCCATCAGCAACACCGGGGGTTCCAGTAACATGGCACGACATAACCCTGCACGCTGCTGCTCGCCACCGGAAAGCTGATACGGATATTTATCACCATACGCCTGCGGTAATTTTACCATGTCCATCAAATGCACAACACGTTTCCGGATTACATCGGTAGGCCTATGCACAACTTTGCCTAACAAGGCTATATTTTCATAGATGGTGAGATGCGGAAACAACCCAACCTGCTGCACAACGTATCCCATCTGCAAACGCATCGTATGAATATCTTTATACGAAATCGGTTCACCGAATATCTTTACCGTTCCGGTGCCGGGACGAATCATACCATTGATAACCTGAAGCAACGTTGACTTGCCACTGCCACTCTTTCCTAGTATCACGGTAACGCAGTTTGCTTCAAAAGCCAACGACACATCTGCTAAAACCGGCTCACCGGAATAGTGATGTGTTATTTGCAATAATTCAACCGGATATGAGGCCAAAGGGAATCGAGTTTTCACGAAATATACAGCGGGAAATATAAAGCACAAACTGAATTAGCTGCGAGCAGGAAATACAGGGCTGCTGGCTGCAAGTTGCTGGCTTCAGGAAAATACAGCCGAAGGAGTATACATATGGGAGACAATTCATGACAATTAGAAGTATCTATTGATTATTGATGGTTGTATACTACATTTGCCCGCGCAACTGTTTTCACCTTGCAGGTGCGCGGCTTTTTTCTGAATATGTTTCGGAACAAGGCACAAACGATGTAAAAATTGTGTCGCCACCACTCTGCAATTTTTACCAGCTTCAGTAACCATTCAAATACTATATTGCTGTTATGAAAATAGCGTACACGCTTCTTGTACTTTTTAGTGTCGTTCAGACTATACAGGCGCAAACCAAGTCGCCTGTTGTAAAACAGATTGAGACCTATACGGACAAACAATATCCTTCACTAGAGAAACTATACCGGCAGTTGCACCAGAATCCGGAGTTGTCGCTGCATGAAGAAAAAACATCGCAGCTCATGGCGACAGAATTACGATCGCTTGGTTTTAATGTGCTTGAAAAAATAGGCGGTTATGGTGTGGCCGGTATATATACCAACGGCAAGGGCCCAACAGTATTGATACGCACCGATATGGATGCCTTGCCGCTCGAAGAAAAGACTGGTCTGTCCTATGCAAGTAAAGCAAAAGGTATAAATGCGGCCGGAGCCGAAGTCTCCGTGATGCACGCGTGTGGACACGATATACACATGACTGTATTTATAGGTACAGCCCGCGCGTTGGTCGAAACGAAAAAACACTGGAAGGGAACACTGATAATGATCGCTCAACCTTCCGAAGAAAACGGTTTTGGTGCAGACCTCATGTTCAAGGCCGGATTGTATGACAAGATTCCCACTCCGGATTATGCTATATCTTTACACAACCATGCTGGTCTTGAAGCCGGTAAAGTTGGTTATCACGCAGGACCGTTCATGGCCAGTGTTGATATGATGAACATCACGGTGCATGGTAAAGGTGGACATGGCGCTGCGCCTCATACCACGATCGATCCGGTTGTATTGAGTGCTGAAATGATCATGGCATTTCAGACTATAGTAAGTCGCGAGATCAATCCGCTGGAGCCTGCCGTTATCACTGTTGGTTCTATTCACGGTGGCACGGTTCACAACATTATACCAGACGATGTGAAAATGCAACTCACACTCCGCTCCTATTCGCCCCAGGTACGCGAACAGATTATTGCTTCGATTCATCGCATGAGTAAACAACTCGCATTGCTCGCAGGTTTACCGCCGGAGAAAATGCCGGAGATCACCATCAACGAGCCACAGACTCCCGCTACGTTGAACGATGCTTCGTTAACCAACAGACTTGTCAGTGTATTCCAAAAAAATCTTGGAGTCGATAATGTCGTGGAGATGCCACCTGCGATGGTAGGTGAAGATTTCAGCAGGTTTGGTTTGCAGGAGAAAAAGGTGCCGATCTGCATGTTCTGGCTCGGGACAGTAGCCCCTGCGTTGGTAAAGGAATCGAAAGAGAAGGGAACGATATTGCCATCGCTGCACTCGTCTGCTTTTGCTCCGCTTCCGGAGCCTACTATCAAGACGGGTGTGGCTGCAATGAGTGCTGCGGCTTTGGATCTTTTTAGCGGGCGTTAAATCCAGTTGCACAAAGTACACTGAGAAGACACAAAGAGGCACAAAGGTCCATATATACCTATATATATTCTACTTGATCGAGAAACTTTCGTAGTGTTGCACGGTTGGTTCGAACTCGAGCAGGAAGTCTTTATCTTCAGGATAGTAGCGAGCCTTTTCGATGTCTTCTCCGGCAAAGGCTTTGATACATTCAAGGTTGTCCCATACCGATATAGTCCAGAAGTGCGTTACGTCACCTTCTGTCTTGCGCCATATTTTTACTTCGCGATTTCCAGGTGTGGCGATATAGTCTCTCACTCCGGTTTCGTGGAGGAATTGCAGGTAGCGCTCTGCATCGCTGCTGCGGGTTCGGCCGTGCCATATGCGGGTGATCATGGGTGTTCGTTATTCGTGACTCGTTATCCGTTAATAGTTAATAGTTATCCGTTAATCGTGAATCGGAAATCGTGATATAGGGTAAAAGCTGGAAAAGTAACACTGCCAATACCTCAAAGAAGACTCTCAATATAAAGGAAATCTCTGTGAAGTTCCCTTCTGATTTTTGTAGGCGTTTGTAAACGCATATATTCGTTTATAAACGTTTGACAATGTACTGGTAAAAATCCTGAGCTATACTTTAGCTTCATGAAACCTGTAGTACTTGAGCCTTTGTGGCATGAAGATAAGTTAAACATTGCTATTCGCGGATGGCTGGAGAAAGATGCATTTAGAGCGCTGAATAACTTTCCAAACAGGAAATATTCCTCTACACATAAATGTTATTATATCCCCTACAGGCCAGATGCTATCGATGCTTTAAAAAAAATACTTTCTCCATATATAGCTATAGAAGAAGCCGGTTGGGAAAGAACTTCAAAAGATGTACCCGATCCGCTCATGAACGTATTGAGTATTCCCAAGGAATTCGCAGAAACACTTGACAGGATGCGCTACAGTCGTGCTACAAAAGAGAACTATCTAAGTCAGTTTAAAATATTCTTGTCGTTTATATACCCAAAGACTGCTGAAGAGATTGATCAAAGTATCATTCACCGGTATATGCTATATCTTGTAAATGACAGGAAAGCAAGTTTATCTTCCCAGAATCAGGCAATCAATGCTATTAAATTTTATTTGGAAAAGGTAATGAGGCAACCTCGTACCTGTTATTATATCGATCGGCCCAGAGAAGAAGATAAATTACCAGTGGTTATGAGCGAGCAAGAGATAAGGCTTTTATTTCATCATACTATAAATTTGAAGCATAAGTGCTTGTTATATATTCTCTATTCAGCCGGATTGCGAATAAGTGAAGTGCTTCATCTCAAACCGACGGATATAGATGCTGACCGTAGCTTGATTTATATTCGCGGTGCTAAGCATAATAAAGATCGTATAACGTTACTTTCCAAAGTTGCCTACCAGGTAACTCGGCAATATCTGGATGTCTATAAACCTCAGATGTGGTTATTTGAGGGAACTGGTAACCGCCCGTATAGCCAACGCAGTGTGAACGCCATTATAAAACGAAATGCTGCTAAAGCAGGTATTACTAAAAATGTAAGTGCCCATACCCTTCGACATAGTTTTGCTACTCACTTATTGGAACAGGGCACAGATTTACGCTATATTCAAAATCTGCTGGGCCATGAAAGTTCTCGAACGACTGAACGATATACTCACATAACTAACAAAGGTTTAAATCGGATTACAAGTCCTCTCGATCGGCTATGGAATGAAAAAATCAATGAAGATGATAGGGAAATATAGGCAATAATGTTCTTATATTGGTACGTTGTGCGAAATTATCTCATGGACAATGTCGTCACAGATAAAAAAGAATAATGAGACAGGAAATAGTAATTCAATCGAAGAATAGAAAGAGCACAGTGCTGGTTATAATTTTTTCAATATTGACATTCCAATTGATATTTGTGAGCATCCTTATACTATTTAAGAGTAATGAAGTTCCTTTAACTCGTACTTTGGGACCGTTAGGATTGTATGGAGTACTCCTCTACTTTGTAATTAAAGGACTCATTTGGGAACTAAAAGGAATGAGACAATTGAGACTATCTGAAAGCAAGCTGACATTCGATAAGCGCTCTCCTTTGACAAACAAGTCAAAAACTTATGACCTTGACAAAATAAAAGCTTTTGATGTTAAAGACACCACGGTTAAAGAAGGACCTCTAGCAATGCTTCAACTTTTAGGTATCGCGGACAAAGTATTCTTGACATTTGAGCACGATGGAAGGACAATAAGGACTTTCAGTGGAAATAGTATTGACGAAATGCGAGACATCAAGAACAAAATCGAAACGGAGTTGAGATAACTTCGCACAACATCAGCTATAATACATATGCTGTATCGTAGGTTCTTAAAGTGCGTGCTATTAAATTTCGTCAGCAACGTGGGACAAAGATGTAGGTATTTAAACGCATACGTCTTATAGCTAGGCGTTGTATGCCATGTGCCCTGGGACAATTTGACAAATGAGAACAATCTTAATTATACTTACCGTTGGACTACTGAGTTGTAACGGACAAAAGGTTTTGGAGAAACATAACTCTCCGACAGGTGACTTTGTTCTTCAAGTAGAACTCGACAACAGCAAACCGAATGACGAGCATCTGGGATTCCGACTACTGACTAAGGACGGAAAGGAATTGGACTATGTTAGAACGTTTGCAGGGGACCATATGAAGTGGGCTGTGACATGGGTCAACGACAAAACAATAATTCTGGACAGTCATGACGTTGGGACATATGGGTGGACCGTTGATAATGGACGACTTAAAACCATGGACCAAGTTGCAAAAGACATGGAGGACAAATGTGTAGAGGCATTCAAGATTAAGTACGGGACACACGGCATACAACATTAGCTATAATACATATGCTATATCGTAGGTTCTTAAAGAGTGTGCTATTAAATTTCGGTAGCAACACGGGACAAAGATGTAGGTATTTACACGCATACGTCTTATAGCTAGGCGTTATGCACAATGCCGCGCGGACAGATTAGACGCTTCGAACATTGGCACTTTTGATTGCCGCACTTCCCGCGCGACACCAAAGCAATCAAAAGAGCCAAGATTCAGTTGTTGACAGAAACCCTTCTCCGATATGGATTTAATACATCAAGGCCAATTTAATCTCACAGGACTTTCAAAGATCAATGTGTTGTTGGGAAAGAATGGATCAGGAAAAAGCACATTATTAAAAAAGGTTGAGAATAGATTGACGCAGCAACAAGTAGGCGAAATAAATTATGTTACCCCTGAGAGAGGTGGAGACTTAAGATACGAGGCAGGCGTAGAACAAAATGTAATAACAGGCGGTAATTGGACAAGAGACCAGAAGGGACGAAATCAATGGGGTCAGTTCAAGAACTATTCGGTCGCTCAGTATAGAAGGCTCGAAACTCTCTCATTGAGAGAAATAGAAACCGATCAGGCAATTCGAGCAAATTTTGCTCACACATTTAATTCAACTATTGATAAAATCAATGGACTTCTGACTAATATAAAGATAGTACGAACACCTAGAGGCGATTTCGAGTTGTTCACGGTTCCCGGCAATCAGAAACTTGAAGCACGATTAATAAGCAGTGGAGAATCAGAACTGATTGCGCTGGCAATCGAGTGCTTAACATTTGAGAAATCATGTGACCCTCAAAGACAAAATGTTCTGCTGCTTGATGAGCCTGATGTTCATTTACATCCTGATCTGCAAGTGAAATTCATTTCTTTCTTGATTGACCTAGTAAGTACTGATAAATTTTCAATCATAATTGCGACACATAGTACAGCGATTTTGGGCGCCTTGCTTGATTATAGTGATGCACGATTTGCCATTTTAGCTAACGCATCAACTGACGCTGCATTTAGACAAATTGACCAAAAGTATAGGGCCGTTCTTCCAATCTTTGGTGCACACCCACTATCAAATTTATTTAGTCAATCTCCGATTATGTTGGTAGAAGGAGAAGATGAGGAAAGGATATTTCAACAAGCAATTCGAAGTTCAAATGGACAGCTAAAACTTTACCCTTGCGGAGTTGGAGGGGTTGGTAATTTGCCCGACTTTGAGACAAGTGTTGTTGAAATTTTAAAAGGTGTGTACGACAATGCCACGGGTTATTCTTTAAGGGATAGAGATGAAGGAGACGAAGCCATTGCTGATATTCCACCTTTAGTCCGTTTTAAGACAAGTTGCAGAGCAAGCGAAAATTTGATTGTTACAGACGAAGTCCTTGAAACAATGGGGACAACGTGGGCAAATCTAGAGGCTGAGATCGAAAAATGGCTTGTCGCACCTGGTGGACATGTCAAGCACGATATTATGACTGCATTCAAAGCTTCCGGATATGCAAGAAAGACTTTTGATCTAAAGGAGATTAGAAACATACTGGTTGGTCTAACAGGATCAGCGAAACCGTGGGAGATTGCGGTGGGACAGACAATTAGCAAGATCGTTCGTGGACAAATTCCAAAGGACTTTAATGACAATAAACTTTGCAATTTCTTGGGGACAAAACTATCGAATACATTACGACCTTGAATTGACACGCCTCGAACAACCACACCAATGCCAAAGCCGTGCAATCCAACCCTCATCCAAAGCTTTAGCATCCGTGTCGTTAAGAGTGTGCAATGCGCGGCACTGTGCATAACAAAGTGTATGCGCAATTTAAATTGATTAATTATTTTTAAAGGAAATTTAAACTGCGCATACACGAACGTTAGCGGCAAGCTGAATTATGAGTTACATGGCGCTCCAAACCCCGCTACGTCATATGCACCAACGTTAGCCATCATGATTGCCGGACAGATTTGAGTAACAATGGAGAGGATTATAAACGAAATACAGAGATTCTTTGAGCGCTATCCATCCGCAAGGAACTTTGGTAAATTGACAACTCCTGACGAGATCGAAGCATTGCCTAAACAAATCAGAAGAGCAATTCCCACCTGGTACAAAGACATACTCCTTCAGTTTCCGATCGCTCATTTGCCCTTAGGTATTCCAAACGATTTTGGACAGCCACTATTAAAAGGCAAGTCCCTTGACCAACTTCCATTGATGGAGATAACTTTCTATTCGGTTGACGAAATTGTAGAAATGTCTGACTCAATTTTTCCGAACTATCTTTTATTTAAAAAGAAAATCATAGGGATTGCTGAAGACCAAGGGAGCACGGGAGAAGGAATATATATTGATTCGAAAGAGAATAACCCACCTGTGACAATGATCTTTCACGACATGGGCGAATCGCTGAAAGAGTTAATTGAGAATGGAATCAGGCTTGCGGATAATTTTAGTGATCTGTTTCGTTTTGGCAAACTAACAAATGATAAAATCAAATTGACAAATCAAAATCGAAATGAAGCAATTAATTTGATGACGAGTTTCTTTGACTGGGTTGACAGCGAAGCAAAAGAAAATGAAGAAAGATTGAAAAATCAATTAACAGAGTTCTCACGTTTTGCTGATGGCATGAGACTGCGAGATCGTGAGCTTAAGAATAAAGAATATGTAGCCGCCCTGTTAAAATTTGAATGGGGACTTTATGACAGTGGTTATCCATTGACAAGGAGGCATTTGGACGATTTGATAAAGATTTATACAGTATGTGACCTCCACATTCCAGAGTTAGTGTTCATTGAGGAGCGAGTTGGCAATTACGGTGGCTAACAAAATGTATAATCCATGGCGCTGATAAGGATGGACATTTGTTTATTATTGCTCAGCGCCACGGCTTATACATAAACGTTAGGGGCCTTTTTAACGGGTGTGCATTCTTGCTGCGTCCTCTACACACAATCCTGCAACCTACTCTATAAAACCCCACATGCAGGAGAATGCACAACCCGTATATCTATATAGCTACGCGCTTATTATTCCGCGCTGCCCATAATTCTCAGTAACACGATGCGGGCATTGAGATAATCATATACCGCTTCGAGGTAATTGGATTGAGCCGTTGTGAGTGCAAGTTCTGCATCGGTCAGTTCCAGGCGTGATGCTATACCGCTCTTATAACGATATTGAATGATGTTATAGCTGAGCTGTGCTGTTTCCTTTACGATGGCCGTATTCTGTAATCGCAGAATGGTCTCTTGGTTTTGTGCCAGTGCTTCGTGTACGCTGGCGCGCAATTGTTCATGTGCATAGCGCAATGTTAGACCAGATTGCTCCTTGCTATAATTGGCCTGCTTTACTTTTGCCTGTGTGCTGAAACCGGTAAAGAGCGGAATGGAAAGCTGAAGCCCTACGTACGAAGATGTAGGATAGTATGCATTACCATACTCAAAATTATTAGTCTGCGATTGTACCTGGTATTGTGCTATAGCGGAAAGTACCGGCTTGCGCAACGCATGGGCTGAACGCACACCCTGGTGACTGATCTGTTCCTGCAACGCCAGCACCTGGAAATCAGGATTATTGGCTTTCGCTTCATTATATACCTGTTCTTCGGAAGGAAGTGTTCCCGGAGCCGGTACCACCAATGAATCGGTAAGTACTATATCGCGAAGTGAATCTATACCAATGAGTGCTTTCAACTGGAGCTTGCTGGTTTCAACAGCATACGAAAGTTTTACCAGGTCTGGCTCAAGGTTCTTTACCGAAGTATAGGCGCGCAGTGTATCGACACGAAGTCCTTTTCCCTGTAACAGCAATGAACGTGAATCGAGCAACACCCGCTTGTTACGGTTTATACTCTCCTGCTGTAACTTGATACGTTCGTTGAGCACGAGTATACGCAGGTAGGTTTGCTTTACCAATGTCTGTACACCAAGTTGTTTACCATGCGATGCCGCGCGACTCTCCTGCTCTTGCAGGCGGGCACGTTGCAACAATGGATACGCCAGTGGATTATACAACGGCTGCACTGCTGCTATAGCAGCACCGAGCTGATCTTCTCCTCCAAATCTTCCATAGGGAATTTTACCTTCGGCTGTAGTCTCGCCAAAACCGAAGAAAGGTGTTAACTGGAAATAATGATTAGCCTGTGCGTTAATACCTACAGTAGGTAAATAGAGGCTTCGGGCCACAACGCGTTGTTGTTGAGACTTCTCAATTTCCAATGCACTGGCTTTCAGTTCAGGATTTGATGATACCGCCAGCGTGATAGCATCCTGTAGCGACAGCTCCTGCTGCTGCGCACTCGCTGGTATATATACCAGTGAGGCGAGCGCAAAAACTATATAACGATAATATGTGCGTGATTTCATAGGGGTTAAGCTATAACAGCTTGTTCTTTATTGATTTCAGATACGTGGTTGTTTTCATCTTTTACTTTGTGCACATGCGCACGCGAGAAGTATGAATACACCGAGGGAATAACATAGAGCGTGAGTATACCGGCAAAGATCAGTCCGCCTACCACCGCGATACCCAGCGATGTACGGCTACCGGATGATGTACCCAACGACAGGGCTATGGGCAGTGTACCGAAGATCATGGCCAGGGTAGTCATCAGGATCGGGCGGAAACGTGATGCAGCAGCAGCAAGCACGGCATCGCGAACAGAAAGTCCCTCCTCCTTGCGCTGGTTGGCAAACTCTACGATAAGGATACCATTCTTGGTAATCAGACCGATCAACATAATGATACCAATCTCACTGAACACGTTGATCGATTGACCGGTGATCCACAGACTCAACAATGCACCTGTAAGCGCCATCGGCACGGTAAGCAGAATGATGAACGGATCGATGAGGCTTTCAAATTGTGCTGCGAGCACCAGGTATATCAGTATGATCGCGAAGATGAATGCAAACACAAGGCTTGAACTACTTTCCGCATAGTCGCGACTTTGCCCGGCAAGTGCTGTGCTGAAACCGGCGGGCAGTACATTCTTGGTAATACCATCCATCTCCTGAATCGCCTCTCCTAAACTTACACCGGGAGCTGGCGTTGCTGAGATCGTTACACTATAGGATTGATTATATCTATATATAGCCGGAGGACTTACACTTTCTTTCATGGTAACCAGGTTGTCCAATGACACCATCTCTCCATTCTCGGCACGCAGGAACAACGAGTGCAGATCAGATGGAGCCGAACGTTCCTCGCGGTCAAGTTGTCCTATAACTTCATATTGACGGTCGTTGTAGATAAAGTATCCGTAGCGTCTTCCGCTCAATGCAAGTTGCAGTGTGCGGCCTATCTCCTGCGTAGATATACCGGCCTGTGCTGCACGCTGACGATCGATGGATATACCGATCTCCGGACGGTTAATTTTGAAGTCAGGATCCTGGAAGCTCAGCTTTTTACTTTGATATACTTGTCCCATCAGCTTCGGCATCACATCAATGAGACTTGGCAGATCGGGAGCCTGCACCACATATTGCAGTGGCTGTGAACTGGAGAACCCCCCGATGGTTGGAATCTGGATCGGGATCATAATTACATTTCTGAATCGTCCGGATGCAGCCACGAGTTTTTCATATACCTGTTGTTGTGTAAGTCCGCTTTCACGTTCATGCGGATCTTTCAGGAATATCCATTGGAAACCTCCGTTTACCGGCTGCACCAATGTACCGACAGATGCTGCTATACCCGCATACGTTCTGTTACCATTCAAATCCGGTATAGAGTCTGACACGAAGTTGTTGATCTCTTTCATGGTCTGCTCCATACTTTCGTATGATGTTCCTTCCGGAGCAATAACAGCAAGACCCACCATTGAGCGATCTTCCAGCGGAGCAAGTTCAGAAGGCAGCTTCGGTAAAAGATACCATGCTACACCAAAGGAGAGTAACAACAATACAAATCCCATCCAGCGTACTCTGAAAAATGCGTGGAGTGATTTTTCATAGGCACGGTTAAGTGCTTCAAACCATGGTTCTGTTTTACGGTATAGCCATCCGTGTGACGCTCCGGCTTTGAGCAGGTATGCACTCATCATCGGAGAAAGTGTAAGCGCTACGAAAGCCGAGATCAATACGGAGCCTGCCACTACGATGGCAAATTCCTTGAACAATCTACCGGTTATACCTCCGAGGAAAAGTATAGGAAGGAAAACGGCCGCGAGTGTTACTGTTGTGGAGATTACGGCAAAGTATATTTCATCAGAACCTTTGCGCGCGGCTTCCAGCGGGTTCATGCCCTTTTCAATTTTGGCATATATATTTTCAAGTACTACGATCGCATCATCCACCACCAGACCAATGGCCAGTACCAATCCCAGCAAGGTTAACACGTTGATGGAATAGTCGGCTATATACATAATGAAGAATGCCGAGATGATCGAGACCGGTATCGCTACAAGCGGTATCAATGTACTGCGCCAGTCGCGAAGGAATATAAAGATGATCAAGGCTACGAGTACGAACGCGAGGATCAGAGTCTCTTCTACTTCCGTGAGTGAATTACGAACGGGTACCGTAAAATCTTTTCCAAGGGAAATGATATAGTCATCGGGAGCTGTCTTAACGATCTCATCGAAACGTTCCTTAAACTCATCCACGATCGCAAGCGAGTTAGCACCACGCTGTGGCTGTACGCCTGTACCTACACCATAACGTGCAGTAGGTCCTTCGCCTACAATCATCGCGGTACGTTCATTCTGTGAAGACATGATAGCCGTGCCTATATCTTTGAAGCGAACGATGGCTCCTTCTTTCTGCACAATGATCATGTTGTTGAAGTCTTCTTCTGTTACCAGTCTTCCCTGCGTACGCAGCGTTACTTCGGTATTCTCACCTTCTATACGACCACTGGGTAAATCTACGTTCTCACGTTGCAGGGCCGCCTGTACATCAGCCGGTGTTAAATTATAGGATGCGAGTTTAAGCGGATCCATGCGCAAACGCATCGCGCGTTTACGACCGGCATACGAATCAACGATGCGTACACCCGGTATAGATTGAAGACGTTCCTTGATATTTATGTTCACGAAGTCGGTAATATCTTCCAGGCTTCGGGTATCACTTTGTACCGTTAAGAACACGAGGAATTCTGCAGGACCAGACTTCTCTACGATCGTAGGTTCTATATCGGCCGGTAATTGCTGACGTGACTTGGATACTTTATCGCGTACATCATTGGCAGCTGCTTCGAGGTCTGCATCGAGGTTAAACTCTACGGTAATTATACTTACCTGCTCGCGCGACACAGAAGACATAGCGCGTATACCATTGGCTTCTGCTACGGCTTCTTCCAGTGGTTTGGTTACTTGTGATGCGATGATATCCGCGCTGGCGCCTGGGTATACCGTTGTAACCATAACAATCGGTGAATCAGTAACGGGATATTCGCGGGTGCCGAGGAAGGTATAGCCAACGATACCAAAGAGTATCAGCAGCACCGACATAACCCCTGCCAGTACTGGCCGGGATATACTTATTTGAGAAATTGCACTCATGAAATATTGAATTGAATTTTCATTGAAAAAAATAATGGGTTGCTATAGTCTGTCATTTAACAGAGACTAACTGAACCGGTGCACCAGGACCAAGACGTAACAGGTTGCTCACGATAACGGTGTCGCCCTGGTGTAAGCCTTCGGTAATTTCTACCGTGCTGGCACTGCGTTGTCCTATTGATACCGGCACTGCTTCAGCTTTATGGTTGCGCGCTACAAATACCGAGTAACCGTTGGTAGAAGGTATCAATGCCTGCGATGCAACGGTAAGGGCACCCGCAGATGTATTCAGCGACAGATTCAGTCTTGCGCTTTGTCCGGGTAAAAGTTTACCATCGGGGTTGGCTGTAATGCCTCGCACCAGAAGCGTGCGGGTATCCTGACTGAGACTTGCACCGCGCGCTGTTACTTTTGTTTTATACTGTTTCTGATCAGCGATAATGGTAAAAGTCTGTTCGCTTCCGGGCTGAATCACATTGGTATATTTCTCCGGTACCGAGAACTCCACTTTTACAACACTGTTATCTTCTATATTGGTAAGTATCGTATTGACAGATACAATAGCACCAGGGTGTGTATTGATCATGCCGATCTGTCCATCAAACGGGGCAACGATTCTTGTTTTACTGATCGTCACTTCCAGTTCGCGGATCTGTGCCTGCAGTACATTCAGGTTGGTAGAAGCTTCATCATAATCCTGTTGAGGTATAGCTTCTTTTTCGATCAGGTCTCTCAGGCGAGTCTCATTTAACTTCGCCAGTTTCTCCTGTTGGCGGTAGCGTTCCAGTTGAGCCTGCAGGTCTGCATCATCGAGCTGGAACAGTAATGTACCCTGCTTTACTTTGCTTCCTTCTTTTACATTCACCCGTACTACTTTGCGGGTAAGTTCGCTCGCTATATCTACTTGCTGGTTGGCTACTACAGTGCCGGTAACTTCCAGTTCATCGCGTACAACACCGGGCTGTACAACCACACCATCTACGGGTACACCGGTAAGCACAACTGCATTTTTAGATTCTGTTTTCAAATCCTCTGCTTTGGAGGAACACGCTACGATAACAGCTGCCAGCAATGCAGAGCCGGTTACTGATAATGCGAAGGTGCGTAATCGTTGTTTGTTTAACACTTTCATATACTTGGGGTTTACATTTATTGATATATTTAAGTTTTTCGATACGTTTTTCGGTATGGGGTTTTGGTTAAAATTCATATTCAGCCATTCTTATTTATTGAAATATTTAAATTGTTCGATTAATAACCAGAAAAAAATTACTCAGTCTTCAATGATTGGAGGAATGCTATATATTCATCCATCACTTCATTGTTCAGTTTATACTTCACATTCCGTCCTTCCTTCTCTCCTACAATGATCTCGCTATCGGTCAATTGTTTAAGGTGGTGGCAGATAGAAGGTTGCGCGAGATCGATAATATCCGTGATCTCTACACAGTACAGGCAATCGTTCCGTTTTTTTATCTCCTTTAAAATGACCAACCGGTTCGGATCAGCAAGCGCTTTGGATATCCTTCCTGCTTTCTTAGCATTCATGGTGGTGGAAGCCAGGTCAGTCATCTTATTGATATATTTAAATTATTCGATATAACGGAAAACTCCGATTTTCGTTCTGGTACATACTACTACATAGGCGTTTTTTAAAAAGTTTCGGATCAACTATAAATATTTTCGAAAATATATGCGGCCGGCCATCCGACAATCGCATTGCTCCTGTTTCGGAGATTTAAAACTTTATTGACATCGGTCTGTCTTCTATCATTTTAGAATTCTATATTAATAATCTATGAATACTTCTGATACTTCCGGACTTCGTGTTATCATCACCGGTGTTACCGGTATGGTAGGCGAAGGTGTATTGCATGAATGCCTGCACCATCCTCAGGTTGAAGCGGTTCTCGTCATCAACCGGAAACCTTGTGGTGTTACACATCCCAAACTGAAAGAGATCGTTCACCAGGATTTTTATAACATAACACCACTCTCAACTGAACTTGCACGTTACAACGCCTGCTTCTTTTGCCTCGGTATATCTTCCATCGGCATGAAGGAGGAAGATTATTTTCGCATTACGCATACGCTTACGTTGCATTTTGCCCGTGTACTGTGCGATCTTAATCCAGACATGACCTTCTCCTACGTTTCCGGTGCCAGCACCGACAGCAGTGAGCAAGGAAGAAGTATGTGGGCCCGCGTGAAAGGTAAAACTGAAAATGATCTCTTCAAGCTTCCGTTCAAACAGGTATATGCTTTTCGTCCGGGCTATATACACCCCACGCCCGGCTTAAAGAATGCCCACACCTTCTATAAATATATACAGTGGCTATATAAACCGCTCCGTGCGCTCTTTCCTAACTCGGCCTCAACCCTGCACGAAGTAGGTTACGCCATGATCAATGCTGCCCTGTACGGCTACAGTAAAAAAATACTGGAAGTAAAGGACATCAATATACTGGCGCAGCCTCTTGGATAGCATCGCTATATATACTTTGAAAGCTGAACAGATTGACACATTTCTCCACACCTGTCCTCTCCTATATCGTGTCAATCTGTTATGTTTTTATTATGCTATAGCACAATATTTTTTACTAAGCCACAACTTCTTTCGGAAACCCGGTAGATATCGTTGTCTCTTTCCAGAGTTCCATTTCACGCTTCAGGTCTTCCAGTTTTTGAGAGGCCATTGCATACGCATCTGCACCGAGTAATAAGTGTAAAGGAGCACGATCTGCTTTGGCTACTGCGATCAAAGCATCCGCTGCTTTATCAGGATCTCCCTCCTGGTTTCCATCCACTGTATTCTGGTGAAGCGTTTGTGATGCGCGTACACTTGTATACTCTTCAATAGGATTTGCAGGTGTACCGAGTGAACCGGCAGAAAGGAAATTTGTTCTGAAATATCCGGGCTCTACAACCGTTACATCTATACCAAAATCTTTTGCTTCCTGTGCCAATGCTTCGGTGAGACCAGACACTGCAAATTTAGTGGCGCAGTATATGCCCCATCCTGCAAAATTACCAGTAAAGCCACCGATTGATGATATATTAAATATATGTCCGGAGCGTTGCTCGCGCAGATGCGGCATGGCCTTTCTTACCACGTGCAATAATCCGAATACATTTACTTCAAAGTTATTGCGTACTTCGTCTGCACTCAGTTCTTCGGTTGCGCCCACTTGTCCGTAGCCGGCATTGTTTACCACCACATCGAGGCGACCGAAATGACTGATCGTTTCGGTAATTGCTTTCTCTACGCTTGCCTCCGACACTATATCTACTGCGAGTGGCAGAAAATTACTGCTGCGCGTACCTACTGCGTTGTTCAGGTCATCAAGCTTGCGTGATGTAGCCGCTACCTGGTAGCCTTGTTCGAGTAACTTTTTTACAATCGAGAGTCCAAGACCTTTGGAAGCTCCCGTTACAAACCATACTTTTTTGGTTTTCATACGTTGATTATTTAAAGGGGTTAAAATGAATAGTTACCGGAAATCTGTTAATACATACTCTGCGACTAAACCATGTGTTGCTCTCGTCTGCATTTTCGTTTCCGTTTACAATACAAAAGTATACTGGTTTATACCCCTGGCGATTGCGGCATTCAAACCAATGCTTGTACAATTCAAACAACCGTAAAAGACTGCTCGCCCATGTTTGAATTTTGCAATACTCCACAAACCGTTCGTTCGGCAGGATAATTTTTGACAGGTTCTTATACTGCCAACCTATATATAAATGTGTAGCCGTACGTCTACAGCTCGTACGGTCCACGTAACGATTACGGTGTTAATCGCGTTCTTTACCTGGGCACGACATTTCATATTCACAGTTATACTTCACGATAAACAGGAATGACTATGACCAGCTCGCTCATCTCTTACAATCAACAGGCACAGGAAGAACTTGTGCGTTGGCAAAAACGCATGCAGCGAAAACCTTCATTTTTGAACAGACTGTCCAAACAGACACAAAACCGGATCAACCGTATCATTCCTGAGAAAGTACATACTGCGATTACGTCAGCCATAAAGCAGATGACTCGTGCGCTCATCTTTGGTGCAGGGCTTTCCACGCCTGATCCCATACCGGACCTGACGCTTGCTGATCGTGAAAATAGAGTACGCGCTATTATTCGTGCACATCGGAATACAGCCACTGCCGAAGGCGCTATTACCGGTGCCGGTGGCTTACTGTTAGGACTTGCCGACTTCCCGATATGGCTGGGTATAAAAATGAAAATGTTATTTGAGATCGCGGCTACCTACGGCATTGATACGCGCGATTACAAGGAGCGTATATACCTGCTGCATATATTTCAGTTAACATTCTCGAGCCAGCAGCATCGTAACCGGATATATAGTCAGTTGGAGCAATGGAGGGAAGACGTAATTCTGTTACCGGCAGACATTCATCAATTCGACTGGCGTTCGTTCCAGCAGGAATACCGCGACTATATCGACATCGCCAAATTATTGCAGCTCGTGCCGGGCATTGGCGCGGTTGTGGGTGCATACGTTAATCACCGGCTAACGGAAAAACTTGGCCAGTATGCCATGAATGCCTACCGGATGCGAACACTGCCGGCCTAATACCGCTTCAGAATTTATTCAGAATCATCTTACACTTTTACAAAAACTATTTCAGGCCTGACGAAACTGAAGTTTGTCGGTTTGCTGCTATATTTATTGAAGTTCATCCGCGGTATATGAAAGTGCTGATTGTTGAAGATGAGACAGAACTCTCTCAAAGCATTGCTAAATTTTTAAGCTCCGAAGCTTTTATCTGCGAACAGGCGTACACGTACGATGCCGCGCTCGATAAAATCTGCATGCATGATTACGATTGTATCCTGCTCGACATCTCTTTACCAGACGGCACGGGTTTGCAGTTACTGGAGAAATTAAAAGCACTGAAAAAAAACAACGGAGTAATTATTGTCTCTGCGAAAAACTCGATCGATGACAAGATCAGTGGACTCAACCTGGGTGCTGACGATTACCTTGCCAAGCCCTTTCATATGGCCGAACTCACTGCACGTGTACAGGCTATTGTGCGAAGAAGAAATTTTAACGGCAGCAATATTCTCGAGTTCAACGAGATCAGAATCGACACCAACGCATTTACAGTACACGTGTCTGGCAAAGCTGTTGCGCTAACGCGGAAAGAATACGAGTTGCTGATTTTTCTCATCTCGAATAAAAATAAAGTGATCTCCAAGAATGCTATAGCCGAACACCTTACCGGTGATGCAGCCGAGGTAATGGACAACTTCGATTTTATTTATGCACATATGAAGAATCTGAAGAAAAAACTGGCCGATGCCGGAAGCCAGGACTATATTAAAACAGTATACGGCTTAGGCTATAAATTTACGGCATGAGGTTACTAAACGTAAGCTTAAAAAGTTTTCTATACTATTCAATGCTATTGGTGCTGATCGGCATTCCGGCATCCTTTCTTTCCATTCGTGCTATATCTGAAAAAGAAATTGACAATGGCCTCCACCGGCAACAGGAAGAATTTGTTGAGCACATTAAAAACTTTGAATACCTGGAGGACATCGCTGTAGACCTGCGTGTATTTGATGAGCTTGCGTACGACCAGGAAATTCAGCCTGCCGATCGTTACTATGAAGGCGAAACGTTCCGAACCATCGCGGTGTACGACAGCATTGATCGTGAAGTAAATCCCTATCGTGAAGTTACCTCGTATTTTGTTGTGCGCAACCAAGTATATAAACTTGCGATACGCACCTCGCTGGTAGAAAGTAAAGCGCTGGTTATTGTGATCAGCATCGTACAAACCATCCTGATGATACTCCTGCTCGGTGGGTTTCTGCTCATCAACAGCTCGCTGTCCAAAAAGATATGGAATCCGTTTTATAAAACACTGTCCAAACTAAAAGCGTACGAACTTAACAAGAAAGAACCTTTTCAATATGAAGACTCGAACATTGCCGAGTTTGATGATCTGAATGCAGCCATACGTTCGCTCACCAATAAGAACATGGAAGTGTTTCAACAGCAAAAAGAATTTATAGAGAACGCATCACACGAATTGCAAACACCGCTCGCCATCTTTCAGTCCAAACTCGATTTGCTCATGCAAGACGAAGCACTGACCGAAGAGCAGGCCGCACTGGTAAAAGACCTGATCAATACCAACCAGCGCCTGTCGAAACTCAACAAGAGTTTGTTGCTCTTATCTAAAATTGAAAATGAACAGTTTATTGACAAGGAAGCGATTGATGTGACACAGCTTCTGCACGATTCTATTGCCCATTACCAGGAGCTCACGGGCAACGGGGCTACCAATATACTTCAGGCATCACCCTATATACTTCATGGGAATAAAACGTTAACGGATATACTTATCAACAACCTGGTTCGTAATGCATTTCAACACACTGCGCAGTATGATCAGATCAGGATATACCTCGAGAACGGCATACTGTCCATCGAAAATCCGGGAGAACCTTTTAAAGAAGGAGGAGAAAGAATATTCGATCGCTTCTACAAAGAGAGCAATCACAAAGCAAGCACGGGCCTCGGACTCGCCATCGTTAAAAAAATATGTGACTTATCCGGATACACACTTACGTATATATACCGAGATGGCAGGCATATTTTTTCAGTGAAGTTCTGATTT
Organism: Ohtaekwangia kribbensis; assembly: GCF_042676245.1. NCBI lineage: Bacteria > Pseudomonadati > Bacteroidota > Cytophagia > Cytophagales > Fulvivirgaceae > Ohtaekwangia > Ohtaekwangia kribbensis. The sequence continues at coordinate 885,888 of NZ_JBHTKA010000007.1, read as the reverse complement.
CAGAATTTATTCAGAATTATATAGTTGATTTGAGTCGATATATATACTCAAATCATGTCTGCTGCTTTCGCAAAAGTAAATTTCTGGAAACAAGTCCAACAAGGGCGCTTTAGTAACGTAATTCTCCTGATGAAAATCGTCATTTTCATCTCCATGATTACCCGCGCTATATTTCTTCTATACTCGTTTCCGGATGTCGATATAACCCTCACCACCATAGCCGGTATATTTATCATTGGCCTTTTTTATGACTTCATCAACGCATCGTATTTCAGTATACCACTCCTGATATATACGTGGCTTGTTCCTGAAAGTCAATACACCAAAAAATGGAATCGGTATACACTTTACGGATTGTTCTTCACCCTTATTTACATTCTCTTATTTAATGGCATTGCTGAATGGTTCTTCTGGGAAGAGTTCAATACACGTTTTAATTTCATTGCCGTTGATTACCTCGTATATACTACCGAAGTATTAGGGAATATACAGGAGTCTTACCCGATCGGCTGGATCATTACCGGCATAACCCTGGCGTGTGCGATGCTCGTATACCGAACGACCGATCACATCCTGACAGACGATATCAAGCCCATGGGCTTTGGAAAAAGAAGTCTGATCGCAGCAGCATTTATAGCATTGCCGGTACTTTCTTTCTTCACGATCACCACACGCCTCCATCACTTCAGCAGTAATGCATACGCCAATGAACTGGCTGGCAATGGTATGTATGAACTCTTCGCTGCGTATCGAAACAATGAGTTGAGCTATGATCAGTTCTACAAAAGAATAAAGTGTGAAGATTCTTTTAAAGAGATAAAGAAATTACTGAAAACAACTGAGACAGCCTATATATCCGACAACCCATTTGATATCACACGCACTGTAAAGCACACAGGTCCGGAGAAGAAATTGAATGTCGTACTGATCTCCGTTGAAAGTCTGAGTGCAGGCTTCATGAATACGTTCGGTAGTACCAAGGGTATAACGCCTTTCCTGGATTCACTGGCATCACACAGTTTACTTTTCACACAATTATATGCTACCGGCACCCGCACCGTACGCGGGCTTGAGGCACTGTCATTATGTGTACCGCCTACACCCGGTCAATCGATCGTGCGCAGACCGCACAACGAGCACCTGTTCACCCTGGGAAAAGTATTTGAAGAGAAAGGCTATGAAAGTAAATTTATATACGGTGGCTACGGATACTTTGATAACATGGGCTACTTCTTTGCCCATAACCAATACGATGTTATGGATCGCAACCAGTTAAAGGATGAAGAGATCGACTATGAAAATATATGGGGTGTAGCGGATGAAAATCTTTTTACACTCGCTGAAAAGGAAATGGAGCGCACCATCGCTTCGGGTAAACCTGTGTTTGCCCATGTTATGACTACATCCAACCATCGCCCGTTCACCTACCCGGACGGACGCATTGATATACCTTCCAGCACCGGTCGTGATGGTGCCGTGAAATATACCGACTATGCCATCGGTAAATTTATTCGTGCCTGCTCGCACAAGTCGTGGTTTAACAACACTGTATTTGTAATCATTGCCGATCATTGCGCATCGAGCGCAGGTAAAACGGAATTACCGATTCATAAATATCATATACCCTTGCTGATATACTCCCCAGCCAACATACAACCGGCACACATGGATCGGTTAATGAGTCAGATCGATCTCGGACCAACATTACTGGGTCTTCTCAACTTCTCGTATACCAGCAAATTTTTTGGTTACGATATATACAGTCTGGAGCCCGGCCGCGAGCGTGCGTTTATCAGCACGTATCAGAGTCTTGGGTATGTAAAGAACAATAAACTGATCGTGCTCTCGCCACAACAAAAGCTGGATACTTACCAGGTAAGTCTTGACGGAAACCTGCAGCGACAGGAAGGTAACGATCCTGCCCTTACACGCGAAGCTATCTCGTGGTATCAATCTGCGAGCTATGCGTTCAGCAACGGGCTTATGCGATAAGTATAAAGTGACATTTTAAAGTACCTATACCTCGATGAAAAACCTTCTCTCTCATTTAAAAGTACAAAACAGGAAACACGGTGTATTCTGCTTCTTTATTCTATCGCTATACATATCGACAGCCTGTGCGCAGTTCAACCAACAAACTATAGTATATCGGGATACTGCAGTTGCACCCGAAACAAAAAGACCAAACTGGAAACGCACTGCCTATATACCGCTTACGCTGATATCGCTGGGCGCACTTGGCACATTGGACAACCGGATCATTGACTCAAAAGAGATTCGTGAAGAACGGAACAAATATGTCCCTTTCTTTCATCACAACGCTGACAACTACCTGCAGTTTGCGCCCATTATAGCTGTATACGGTTTGAATGCCTGTGGTATAAAAGGAAAAAATTCTTTCGCCAATCGGACTGCTATACTTGTAAAGGCGGAAGTGATCGTAGGCGCTGTTACGTTTTCACTGAAAAAGATAACGGCCGTGCCACGTCCTGATTCCGGGCAACCTACATCCTTCCCTTCCGGGCATACTGCTGAAGCTTTTGCTGCCGCTACATTTATGGCGAAAGAGTATGGCGATCAAAGCATCTGGTACCCCATCGGTGCCTATACCGTTGCCACCGGAATTGGCGCTATGCGCGTTTTAAACAACCGGCATTGGGTATCGGATGTGCTCGCGGGTGCGGGTATTGGTATACTCGCAACGGAAGTTGCCTACCTGACGCACCAGTATAAATGGACAAAAAAGAAACGAAATGCGATTATAAGCCCAGCCTACAGCAACGGTGCCGCGGGGTTATACATGCGCTATACACTACAATCCCGGATTGAAAGATATGATCGGGATTTCTGAAAATCAGGCTTTCGAAGGCGGAAACACAGATTCTGGCCTGTTCTTTGCCTCGCAAGGACTGCCGATGAGACAGTTTGAAAATTTTTCACATGGTATACATACTATTTACAGTGCTAAACAGTTATGGCACATGTACTTTTCGGCTTGTGTTTTCGCTTTTTCAATTACTAAATGATGCGTAAATTGAAGTTGTATAAGTTCAGGATTCAGCAACAACGTATGAAATATCAACCCCTGGCCTTGATTATAGGTCTATCCTTCTCTTTTCAGGTATGTACTGGTCAGATCAATCAGAAACGACATGAGACTGTTGATCTGGGGCTCGCTGATCAAAAATTAAAACGCAAAAACGCGCTCTTTCACGCAGCAAAATTACCCGTTACACTTATTGCGCTGGGTATATATGCTACCGCTGATCACACGGTAATTAATCGCTACGAGGTTCGTGAAGAACGTAATGAACACATGCCGAACTTCCACAGTACGGTTGATAATTACCTGATGCATGCACCGGTAGCTATAGTATACGGTCTTAACCTCGCGGGTGTAAAAGGAAAACATGATTTCAGAAACCGGACCTTGCTGCTGATCAAATCTGAAATGATTATGGCGGCACTGACTTTTTCAGTAAAGCAATTCACACAAGTTACGCGCCCTGACGACAGTAATAATTACTCCTTCCCTTCCGGCCACACGGCACAGGCGTTTGCTACAGCAACATTCCTCTCGAAAGAATATGGCGAACAAAATATATGGTATAGTGTAGGAGCCTATAGTATGGCAACAACCGTAGGCGTTATGCGCGTACTCAACAATCGCCACTGGATCTCCGATGTACTGGCCGGAGCCGGTATCGGTATACTTTCCACGAACCTTGCGTACCTCTCCCACCGCTACAAGTGGAAAAACAAAAACAGCGACCTCACGGTGATACCGATGTATACCAACGGTCCGGGCATCTATCTTGGCTACACGCTGAATTAGCTGCCAGCCTCTAGCCACCAATTGCCAGGCTGATTTTCTGGTGGTATATATTTACCTGCTAAAATCGTCTCAGAACTCTCAGCTGAAAAGTATATATTAACCAAGGCCCTGGCGCCACAACACCCCTACCAAATCCTGCAGCCTGTAGCCATTCCTTATAAAATGAATTCAGCCGTACGGGAAAATCAGCTATATATTTATCGTATCATCTCTGAACATACTCTTTCCACAGGAAAATGAGTTATTCATTGATTCGTGAATTGACATAGTCTACGTTTCGACTGCCCGGTAAAAGTACATTTTAAAAAATCTTTACCCGGACACTAGTGGATACAAGTTGCTAGCTGATTTTCCTGATGGTATATATTTACCTACTAAATCGTATCGAAACTAAAAACTAGCTTACAGCCGATGATGAATTAGCTGCCAACCCACAGCTACGAGTTGCTAGACTAATTTTTCTGGTGGTATATATTTACCTGTTAAAATCGTCTCGGAACTCGAAACTAAAAGCTCGCAACTGATAAAGTATATATCTACAAATCCGAACGTCACCCTCTGACCAAGTCCTGCCGCCAGTAGCCGGCAGTCTTCCTTTTCTCGCAGCTCATAACTCAAAGCTTGCAGCTATTTCCAAGATGTACTTAACCAAAAGCAGCAACGTCACCCCACCATCAACTCTTGTAGCCAGAAGCCAGCAGCTTTCTTTTTCTTCTCAAAAGCTCGCCACTGTTTCCCATAGGCCTACCGTTGCAAACATAATAATGTTGAAACATTCATAAAAAAAGCGTGCTTTTCCGGCAGCGCGTTGTTCAAATAATATTACATACGTTCCCGTCTTTCTGCACAATTCGTTATCTTTAATTACTCCGCTTAAAAAAGTATTTACATCTGCTTGTGTTGTATTTTAGTCTCTAACCACAAAGGCCATGAAAAAAGTTTTGTTAGTTGATGATGACCAGGTGTGCAACCTGATCAGCAAGAAAACACTTCAACGCATGGGTATTGTTAATGAAGTGCATACTGCTTTGAATGGTGAAGAAGCAATTAATTTGCTCAACGATTATTTTCAGGGAGCCCTCTCGCTACCCGATGTAATTCTGCTCGATCTGAACATGCCGATTATGGATGGATTCAGCTTTATCGAAGCCTTTAAGAGGCTTAATATCCCGAATAAAGATTCCATGCGCATCGTTATCGTCAGTTCATCTCAGAATCCGAACGATGTACGCAAAGCCAAAGAAATGGGTATAACTGCGTTTCTTACCAAACCCGTTACGGAAACCAACTTGCGTTCGGCATTTGAAGATTTCATAAACTGATTTACAATTGGCAGCCTATATATACTTATCTGTAAACTATACCGACTTGGTAGTTGCACGTGCTTTCCGTAATTCTTCCTGTAGCATGAGAATGGCTTCATCGCAGGCCTTGTAAAAGCCAATATGAAGTTCGTCCGGAAATATAGCATCCGTTTCGATCGTTGATTTCATCTGGTCTTTCACAGCTCCCAGTATATCCGACAGGGGTTTATAGCTGATCACACTTACCGTTGTTTTACTCTTGTGCACCACCGCGCGGAACATTTCTGCATCGCTGGCAGCTAACGCTTTTTCAAAAACAACTTTAAGCTCCTCCAGGTTTTGAATGAACTGTCCGATAAGCTCACACTTAAACTCGGTATTGCCTTCCGTATACAGATCGAGCTGACTCGCCATTGTACTTTCTGAAACCTTCACATCTTCCTGCAATGCATATTTACTGATGATGCGCTGCAGATCGCCCGGATGAAACGGTTTGCTCATATAGTCCGACATACCCGTGGTTAATACCTTGTCGCGCATTTCAATCATGGCCGAAGCTGTGAGCGCAATGATGGGTATTGTATGAAAATATGGATCGTCCATAGAGCGTATAGCACGCGTTGCTTCATAGCCGTTCATTACCGGCATCTGCAGATCCATCAACACAAGATCATATCGTTTTTCCTTGATCAACTCCACGGCCTCTCTTCCGTTGCTCGCCACAACGGTATGGATACCCCAATTCTGAAGAAAATTCACGGCTACCATTTGATTCACTCGGTTATCTTCTACCAGCAGCACCCGTATCGAGCGCTGTCTCAATATAGTCGCGAGGTCATTGGAGGTAGTACCTTCTGAGGGTTTCTGTCCCTCTTCCAGTGTAAGCGTAAAAAAGAAACTCGATCCTTCGCCCGGTATACTGTCCACAGCTATATCACTTCCCATCAGGTTAATTAATCTTCGGGTAATAGTAAGTCCTAATCCGGTTCCGCCATACTCGCGGGTAATGTTATTACCGGCCTGCGAGAAGCTGTCAAATATAGTATTGATCTTATCCGCAGGTATACCTATACCGGTGTCCATTACAGTACATCGAAACGTTACCAGTTTACCTTCACGTTTCAATGCCTCCACCACTAACCTCACTTCTCCTTCCTCTGTAAACTTCACAGCATTCCCCATCAGGTTGGTGATGATCTGCACGATACGAACCGGATCGCCCTTGAGGTATTGCGGCAATGTACCATCAAAGAACGCCTGCACTTTTACATTCTTGCCCGACACGCGATGCTCCATCATACTGACTGTGCGCTGAATGATTTCTTTCAGATCAAAATCAACCTTCTCAATTTCGATTTTATTCGCTTCAATCTTGCTGAAATCCAATATATCATTGATGATGGTGAGCAGATTCTCCCCGGAGAATTTCAACAGCTTCAGATTCTCCTGCTGCTTGACAGTAAGTTTATCTTCCAGTAAAAGATTAGTGAGACCGATAATCGCGTTCATAGGCGTTCGTATCTCGTGGCTAATCATACTCAGAAAATCACTTTTTATCCGCGTGGCATTCTCAGCTTTTTCTTTCGCTTCCTGCAAGGCACGTTCAGCCTGTCTGCGTATGGTAATATCACGTGCCACAACACTTACCTTATGCGCATATTTACCCTCGAAGAACATTCGTACATTTTGTCCCACCCACAGATCGTCAGTTTTACCATGCATTCTGAATTCGCGGTAACTAACCTCCCGGCATTCTTTAAGCTGGTCGCGGTAAAATTGTATTGTATCGGCCCGATCATCTTCATGTACAAGTTCCCAATACGGTTTACCCATCAACTCATCTTTACTATATCCGCTGTGTACTTCCATCACGGCATTCACAAAAGTAAATTTACCATCTTGTCCCAGCTCATAGATCATATCACTGGCGTTCTCCACAAGTTCACGATATTGACGCTCGCGTATCTCCAGGCTTTCGCGCAGCGCACTGATCTGCTCGAGGTTAACGCGGATCTCCTCTTCCGATGCCACAAGTTCATTATTGGACAGCACCAGTTGCCGGTTAAGTTTGGATAATTTTTTATTCTTGATGCGTAAACTCTTGAGCACCGGCAGGAATATATACATAAACTCCGCCACGAGTATAGCAATGGCCAGCGCTGATAATGCCAGTTCTATCTTTTTAAAGTAATTGAGTTTTTGTTCGGCTTCACGCTGATACTGGTTAACTGTTCGTTCCATCAGCAGCAAAAACGGCAATTCATGTTTTGATATTTCCGCTACAGCTGCATTCACAGACTCCGCGCCTGGCGCACGCAGTATATTTCGTGCCGCTGCTACTATACTGGTAACATGTGGTGTATTTTTATTGAGCAGCAATTCAATTATTTTACTTTTATCATTTTGCTGGTTCTGCAGGATGAGTCGATCGTGCATTACCTGCCACGTATTGATCAGCTTCGTTAATGTATCCAGTCGTGTACCTCGTATGGTGTCTGTTTCAATCAGGTCATCATTCAGGTATAGTATAAGTTTAGATATTCGTTGGCTTAACATACGCTGCCGGCCGGCTTCATTAATAAGCTGCGCATCTTCATTCTGGCGTTGCAAAGCATATTGTACAATAGCCTGCGATACTATAATCGTTAGTATAACAGAACCAATAAAAAAAATGTAACGCCTCTTGAGCGAACGCCTCGTGGTTTTCATGAAGAAATTTAATAAATTAAAAAATGTTTTTTAACCACCTGTTGGCAGGAATGACTTTTTAGAATACCATACGAATTGATAACAAATGATGAAAATTCTTGTTTGTGATGATGACGAGGCGTTAATCAGCATGGTTCGGTTCAAATTATCGCGTGAAAATTTTGGAGAGGTAGTGAAAGCGGTCGATGGCAGAGAAGCTAAGCGTTTGCTCGATGAAAATGATTTTGATCTGATCATATCCGATATACACATGCCTTTTCATTCCGGCCTTGAGATAGTAACGCATGTACGCCAGGTGCTCAAAAAGAAAACTCCGATCATTATACTATCGGCAGAAGGACTTGAAGAAACCGTGCTGCAGGCTTTTGATATAGGGGCTAATGATTTTATCACCAAACCATTTAGTCCGGCAGAACTCGCGATTCGTGTTAAACGCCTGCTGAATTTATGATCGATCAGATTCCGTTTACTACTATACAGGCTACAGCCGAGGTGAAAGTATTTATTATACTGGCACTGGCATTTTTTGCAGCTGCTATTCTGTTCGTAGCATTCATACTGATCAGTCGCTTTTCAAAAAATAATCGCCAGCAAAAGGAATCTATACTCCGGAATTACTTTCAGCGTACGCTGAATGCAATGGTCATTATGGAGACCACTTCTTCCGTACCCGCATCATCGCATCACTTCAAGCTTGATACACTGCGTACCCTGGCCGGGCAATCATCACTCGCCAGACAAGTCATGGTAAACCAACTGGTATCCGTTAAGAAAAGTATATCCGGTTCGTCTTCCAAAATACTGGAGCAGCTCTATATCGAACTTGACCTGCACCAGTATAGTTTGAATAAAATCAAACGCGGATCGTGGCAGAAAAAAGCCCAGGGTATTCGCGAACTGGCCGAGCTTGGCTATCAGCCTGCTATAGATACCATTCGCAAATTTATAGTTTCGGATAATCGCACACTGCGCGAAGAAAGTCTGCTGGCACTGGTGCGGCTGGATGACGAAGCACCGCTTTCCTTTCTCGATCGATATACCGGCACAATTACTCCGTGGATGCGCATCAATATACATTATCACTTGTCCAAATCCGATGCGCGTAAGCTGCCGCACTTCAGCCGCTGGTTTTCGAGCAGTAACCTGGACGTTGTGTTGTTCTCTTTAAGCATGGCGCGACAATTCCGACAGAGCTCGGCTATACCTTTTCTCACGGCACTGTTGTCTCATACCGATACGCGCATCGCGGGGCTTACCCTCGAAACCATTGCAGCACTGGAAGCACACGAACTGGCCGATGAAATCACCAACCGTGTGGATGCCTTCTGGACCAATGAAAAACTAAGTACCCGCATGGTGCGTTGCCTCGGGCGGATCGGTTATACATCGGAACATAAATATACTATACTTCGCTACCTGGACCACCCGGACTATACAGTTCGGTTTAATGCGGTAGAGGCGCTGTATAAACTGGATGACGAAGCACGACAATTACTACTGGATTTTAACACCAGGATGAACGGTATACTTTCAGGAGCTATCGAACATGTATCGGAACCGCTCTTGCAATAAACATTAATGTTTTCAAGGCATGTGGGATATTCTGTATTTCATTGTTAACGTACTCATTTTCTTATACGCAATCACCATTGCCGTAAGTTACCTGATACTAGCCGCTATTTCGTTGTTTGAGATGCAGGCCTATATGCGGAGAAATTACTTCGTTGACTATAAATATATACTTTCATCGCCTTTTGCTCCCGGCATTTCACTGATCGCACCGGCCTACAACGAGGGCCTCACCATTATTGATAATGTTAAGTCGCTGCTATCGATCATGTATAATAATTACGAGGTAATTATTATCAATGATGGCAGTAAAGATGATACGCTGGCCAAACTTATCCCGGCATTCGACCTGGTAAAAGTTAACTATGACCTTCAATATACCGTGGCAACCAAACCGGTGCGCGGCATCTATAAATCAAAAAACCGTGCCTTTAAAAAACTTACGGTTGTCGATAAAGAGAATGGTGGTAAAGCCGATGCACTCAATGTAGGTCTTAACTTTTCCAAGAAAGACCTCGTAGCATGTATCGATGTCGATTGTATTATAGAACCGGACGCATTGCTCAAGATGGTAAAGCCTTTCCTGGAAGACTCCAGCGTAATTGCGTCTGGTGGTGTTGTGCGTATTGCCAACTCGTGCGTTATTGAAGAAGGACGTCTCATCGAGATCAAACTGCCGGTAAATCTGATTGCCCGCATGCAGGTGCTGGAATATATACGTGCCTTTTTACTCGGGCGCATGGCGTGGAGTAAACTGAACGGACTGCTGCTGATCTCGGGGGCTTTCGGATTATTCAAACGTGAAACTGCATTGAAAGCCGGAGGCTATAACCATAAAACCGTTGGTGAAGATATGGAGTTAGTGGTGCGTATGCGCAGGTATATGCATGAACAACGGTTGCCCTACCGGGTGGCCTATATACCCGACCCGCTTTGCTGGACAGAAGCTCCTGCAAGCGCACAAATTCTGAGCAGACAACGGAACCGCTGGGCGCGCGGCACATTTGAAACACTGTCTATCCACCGGAAGTTATTTTTCAACCCGCGGTATGGCATTATGGGTATGCTGAGTTACCCGTTCTGGTTCTTTTATGAATGGCTCTCGCCTTTCGTTGAATTTACCGGACTTATATTCTTTATCGTGCTGGTTGCACTTGGCAAGGTGCATTGGGTATTTTTTCTGTCGCTTACACTGGCGGTATACTGCTTTGCCTTTTTTATTTCCATGACATCGCTGCTGGCTGAAGAGACTTCCTTCTTCAAGTATACGGCCAAGCGCGATATATTTAAAATGATAGCCATCGCCCTGATCGAACCTATATGGTTCCACCCGCGCGTGGTGTGGTGGTCGCTGAAGGGTAATTATGATCTGATGAAAGGTAAGAAGTCGTGGGGTGAAATGACCCGGCAGGGATTTGTACAGTATAAGAGTAAAGAGAAAGTTGCTTCGTAATTATTCGCTATGAAAAACAGGATCATAGAGTCTATAAAGAAAATCTTACCAGCGACAGTCCTGTATGTAGCGGCCTTTCTACTGATCAGACTATACGAGCTGGTAATGGTATCCGGACACTATAGCCATGTAGGAAATATAGCTGCATATGAGCTGAAGGGACTCGGGTATGACCTGATTGTATCCCTGTCCATTGTTTCCGTTGTTATACTGCTGCACATCCTCCTTTCGTTAGCGTCTCTGCGTATAGCCTATACGGTATGTGCAACGCTGTTTACCCTATTGATCCTGGTATCGTTCTGCCTGTCTCATTATTTTACGGTAACGCTGCTGCCCCTAAGCACAGACCTGTACGGCTATACCTGGAATGATATTATTACAACGGTACGATCATCCGGAAGTACATCGGTCGGTCCGGTGGTTTTTCTCATCATACTCCTAGGCGGTTTTGTATTCGCCCTGTATTGGGTTTACCGCAGAAATTTTCTGCAGGGTATATCGTCCACGGCTGCGTTGTGCTCGCTCATTGTCTTTATCAGTTTAACGCTGCCACACCATGCCGCGCCCGAAAATTATCCGCGTGACCTCGATTATTACCTGGCCGTAAATAAAACCTGGTACCTGGCCGATCGCACGCAAGAGTATATCCGCGACAAGATGGCCTATGAAACGGTAGACGAAAACGCCTATCCTTTTCTGCATCCTGTTACCTATACCGATAAGCTGAACACCTATATCAACAAGGCGTCTTCACGGCCCAACCTGGTTTTTATTATCGTGGAAGGACTTGGCCGCGATTATACCGGGCCCGATGCCGTGTACGGAGGCTTCACGCCTTTCCTGGATTCGCTTTCACAACGGAGCCTCTACTGGTCGAACGCCATGAGCAATGCCGGCCGAACCTTTGGCGCACTACCAAGTATATTCGGATCGCTCCCCTACGGGCGTACCGGTTTCATGAGCTATGGCACGGCCATGCCTGATCACCAGACACTCATCAGCTTGTTAAAGTCACAGGGCTATCAATCAAGTTTCTTCTATGGAGGCAATCCTAATTTTGATAACCAGGATATATTTCTGGAATACCAGGGCATTAACAATCTTATAGATGAAAGTAAATTTCCGGCATCGTATCGGTTAAAGAAGAAAACATCCTCCTGGGGCTTTTCCGATGATGAGGTATTTTCGTTCGCGGCCTCCACCTTGGACAACGTGAAATCGCCACGACTGGATATTTACCTGACTCTTACCTCGCACGAACCGTTTATCGCACCTGATTCAACATTCTATACGCAGGTGGATAAACGATCGGAAAAACTTGCCCCGGATATTCGTAAAGAAGTTCAGGCTCACGAGGGTATCTTTGCCTGCCTGTTGTATACCGACAGGGCTATACGCAATCTCATACAGTATTATTCAAAACGGCACGACTTCGACAATACTATTTTTATCATCACGGGCGATCATCGCCTGATACCGATGCCACCGGATAACAAGATAAAACGCTTTCATGTACCCTTGATCCTGTATTCACCGCTCCTCAGGCAATCACAGACTTTTGCTTCGCTAGCGGTGCACGCCAACATTACACCCACGTTGTTAAATCACCTGGCATCTCAATATACTCTGCATTTTCCCCAAGAGATGCCATTTATAGCCGGTCCACTTTCATTGGACACCGCCTTTACCAGCAACCTGGACCTCGCGCTGATCCGGAATAAAAATGAGATCCGCGACTATATACAGGGTACGTACCTTTTATCGGACAACCGGCTATATACTATTCAGCCGGGATTAAAACTTGAGCCAGCCGAAGACAATACGGTAAAGAAAGCACTCGCAGAAAAACTGAAACAGTTTAAGATAAACAGTGCCTTTGCCTGCGATAACAACCGTGTAGACAGACGTGCCTCTCCATCCAAACCTGTGCTGTTTACTTTTACAGCACATGAACAACAACTGCTGGACGAAGCATCTATACTATCAATGACTGCGGATGAGCAGTATGCAAAAGCGCGGGAGCTTGCTTTTCAAAAAGCATATCGCCAGAGTCGGACTATACTAAAGTACTGTCTCAATAAAAGTCCTAATTATCATGACGCACGTGTGTTACTGGCACGCACGTATGCTTGGGCCGGTCAGTATGATAGTGCCAGGCTATACCTGCAGCAAACACTCGACCGAAATGCGGCTTATGCCGATGCCTATGTGGCGTGGAGCGACCTGGAGTACTGGCAGGGACACACGCAACTCATGAAGCAAATTATAGCCAGGGGACTTCGGGCGGATAGCGGTAACGTTGATTTACTGGCCCGCCGGGCGCGCGCACTCTTTCATGAAGACAAGAATGACTCTGCGCACATGCTGCTGAATATAGTATTGAGTCGCGATCCTCAACAAGAGATTGCCCGCGATCTGAAGGTTAAACTCAAGGAACCGTAATTGTATGACTTCTCTGCTACGACATTATAGTATTGCATTTCTGCTGATCACGAGTATACTGACTACGGTTCATGGCCAGGACTGGAAGACACTTGGCGTGGATGAACTTTTCCAACGTGCCCGCGAAACTGCTTTTGCCGGTAAGCGTGAAGAAGCCCGCGCGATGCTACTCACTATATTGGAGCGCAATCCGGACTATACCGATGTCCGTATATTCCTGGCGCGCACATACGCCTGGGACGGTATGCGGGCGCAGGCGCGTAAAGAATTACAAACTGTATTGGCACATTCGCCCCAACATGAAGATGCGCTCAACGCGCTGGTTGATGTAGAAATGTGGGACGACCAGTTTGCGTACGGCCTTACCGTTGTAAACATGGCACTCTCTTATTATCCCAACTCGGAAGACCTGCTCTATAAAAAAGCCAGCATCCTGAATTCACTGAACCGGCCCGATGAAGCCGCTGTTGTATTAAACCAGTTACTCACCATCAACCCATCGCATGAAAAGGGGATCGCTTTGCTGGATGAGCTTCGTAAAGCACGCATGAAATATACCGCAGGCGTCTCATACGACCTGGACCTGTTCAGTCGCACCTTTAGCCCGGCACATTCTCTGGCCGCCCAGCTTGCACGCGCCAACCAATGGGGATCATCCATCATTCGTCTCAATTACGCACACCGGTTTTCTTCCAACGGCTTTCAACCGGAAATAGACCTATATCCGCGCATTGCCGATGGTATATATGCTTACCTGAACTATGGCTATTCCGAAAGTGATCTTTTTCCACAGCACCGTATCGGAGCCGAAGTATTTTCCAAATTACCGGCCAGCCTGGAAGCTTCTGCCGGCATCCGTTATTTATACTTTGGCAGCACGAGCAAAGTAACGATCTATACCGGTTCGCTCGGCTGGTACTATAAAAGTTACTGGTTCTCGCTTCGTCCCTATATTACACCAGGCGAGCCGGGCACATCATTCTCCACCAACCTTACGGTAAGACGCTACTTCAAAGATGCCGATAACTACATCGGACTAACCGGCGGATACGGTTTCTCTCCTGACGACCGCCGAATACAAAGTGCCGCAGGACTTAGCACCGATGGTATCTATATTCTGAAGTCTCAGCGCCTAGGGGTAGCGTGGCAAAAGACGTTCAAACGAAATTTTATACTGAATACCAGTCTGGGCGCAGTTCACCAGGAGCTTTCCTTCGATCAGGGTCAATATGTATGGATAACCAACATTGTAGTAGGCATCCGGAAACGGTTCTGAGTATATCCGGGCAGCATAACCACCTGTTTGTTTACACAACATTATACTTCTGGCTCGACCACAACAAAGTATACCGCAGTAGTGAGCCGCTGGTATACTACATTTTTATGGAGGTACATCTATAGCGAGTCGGCATTATTCTGTCCAACAATCAATACCCACGGATTGTTATCAGGCGCAGTAAATATAGTATAGGCCTCTTTTACAGTTCCCACATTTACAAACTCTCCAGTTTTGGGATTAAACCAGCGGTACGGCATTCCTACAGGTACATGCTTTATAGCTATATCTCCCCCTGTCGGGAGGTATGTTATATAAAATATACCTTCTTTCGCGAGCAGCGGTTTATTACCCTCCGTGAGGTCCCAACGTTTCTGCATATCCGTATAATCATACCCGTGAAAAGCTTTTGACACGAGTCCTACATATTTACTTCCTTCGAGATCCAGCGCCTCGTGCCATGATACAGGTTGATCCGTCCACTCATCCCAACCCTGCTCATCAATCTTTACTTTCCATTGCCACAAGCCTGCTGCACCATATACTACACCCATCGTTCCGCCATACATCAGCTGTGTCCACGCCTCTTCACCTTGCCACCAGCCAAGCCCAAATTTACCCCCTCCCATACCTTCATAAGTAGGCTCTCCATTAAGTACAGCCTTCACCGGTATATTCTGATACATCTGTTCCACTTTATAGGTAATATGCTTTCCATCGTGTCCGGTTTGTGCCCATTGAAAGTCGAGCCACGGTTCTGCCTGGTGCGCGCGATTATAGTGAAAACACTTGGAGCTGTCGCCTTGTGCCCAGGGCGCGAGGTAATTATCGGCAGGATTATAGTGTATACCGGTAGGTTGCCCATAGCAGTCCCATTGTTCTATAGCTTCACCGGCAGGTCCTATAGCGGGATCAAGTCCTGTCCCATCAGCACTTACCAGCCAGCATGCCGGCATACTTCCATAACGCGCGATGAGGTATCTGCAATACCGAATATACTCTTCCGGCACAGCGGTAGTACCGGCTACGGTCTTGCCTTTCCACCCGAAACCATGGAACACAGGCTGGTATACCGGCACTATACCGTGGGCAATAAGTATATCCATGAG
Organism: Ohtaekwangia kribbensis; assembly: GCF_042676245.1. Taxonomy (NCBI): domain Bacteria; kingdom Pseudomonadati; phylum Bacteroidota; class Cytophagia; order Cytophagales; family Fulvivirgaceae; genus Ohtaekwangia; species Ohtaekwangia kribbensis. The sequence goes on along the minus strand of NZ_JBHTKA010000007.1, from coordinate 870,191 downwards.
CGAGTCCACATACTGGAAATAGTCGGGCTTGAGTATATTCAAGTGTCCTTCGGGCAGATCTTCAAAGGCCCTGTCGAAGCCCAATATACTATCTCTCGCCTCGGGCCCTTCGGCATAGCGATCGGGCTGCACACTCATCAGCAAGGCCATATTATACCCTTTTTGTTGACGATCCTTCGCATATAGGTTAACTTGTTCTATAGTGGCGCGGAACGGAATGCCCCACGGAGTATCGGCCGTTACCAGAAATGGTGTACCATCCTGATGTACTATATTTCTTTTTTGAGGCGACATTCGGAGTAAACCGTGTTTCAACAGGGTATTGGGGCCGGTATATACTACAGATTTCAGTTCACCATGCTGGTCTGATAAACCTTTATCTGCTACAGATGTACGTGTGTTCCATGTCCATATTGTACCGGTATCGGGCGGAGTAAACCTGATTTTCCATTTGTTACCACCGTCCCAGAAGGCCGGACGCACCAGTGAATCACCTTTATCGTTGGTGAAGGTGGCATCTATAGCTATATCGATGTAAGGATTTTGGTATATATTGACCGCTTCGAGAGTAATTTCGTGTGTTGTCCACTGCTGAACACGGGGTATAGCTTGCTTTTTGGGACTACATTGGACAAAAATTATATATAGTATGGCTGTTACGGCATAATTTTTCATATATATTGAATTATATAGTTGAATTTAGGTATAATGTTTACAAGAAAAGTGTAATCTTTGTAAAGATTTACTATAGGACAGTAAGACTTTATCGGGCATAATTATTTCATTCCAATACAAATCCGTATAATTGCACCATAAAGTCTAATTATTTAAACTATTTTCTAACTTAAAACCAGAAACATGGCAAAGAAAAAACTCCCAGAAAACCACGGTAAACTTGTTACCAAGAAAGAACTTGCAGAGATCAAGAAGCTTGTTAAAGATGGTAACAACTCTACTCAAGTAGCGAAGAAAGTAGGCCGTACATTAGGTTCACTCAGAAAGATTGCGTTTGACAACAGCATTTCTCTCCGAGTAAAAAAAGCAAAATGATCGTTGATTAGTATAATCAGATCTGTTCTTATTATTTTTTAAAATAGTAAGTAAGCAGTTTGTAGCCCTACAATGGTTCGCCAACGTAGGGCTATACGGCCGCTTACCGAACGCCAAAGAGGTATCGCAGCAGGCTCATCTGCATTTTTTAACCTACACATTCACGCTATACTTCGTCCTTGTATTTCCACACTACACTTCCTTGATGAGCTTAGGTACCTTCGGGTCTCACATACTATAGCTATAGGGATGAACGGTAGATATACTGTCTGAACTGAGCTATCATCGTATGGACAGCGGGCAGACGCCAGCTGCGGAGATGCTATTTCCAAAATTATTCTATGACAGAGCCGCCTCTTATAGGACGGTTCCCGGGTATGATATGCACGTGTCGGTGTTAGTAGTGTATCTAATACACATTTTGTATTTCACATTTCATTTTTTTTACAAACACAGAAGATGCAAATTGGCCGCTCATTTTATTAATAACCACTATGGCGTCTATCATTTCATCTGCAACATCTTCCTCTTCGTCTCACGAAAAGGGAAATTATACTTTACCGCTTATCATTCTCACCACGCTGTTCTTCATGTGGGGGTTCATCACTTGCATGAACGATATTCTTATACCTTATCTTCAGGGTATCTTTAAACTTACACCTGCACAGGCCGGACTTATACAATCAGCATTCTTCGGAGCATACTTCTTTGTATCGCTTATCTATTTTCTGATCTCGATCAATTTAGGCGACCCGCTCGCGCGCATCGGGTATAAAAATGGCATCATCGTGGGGCTGATTACGGCAGCCATAGGTTGCTGTCTCTTCTACCCTGCTGCTGAAATGAAGGTATATGGTATATTTCTCGTAGCGCTGTTCGTGCTGGCGGGCGGCATTACTATTTTACAGATGGCGGCCAACCCGTATGTATCCCTGCTGGGTAATCCGGATACATCATCCAGTCGTCTTACGCTGACACAAGCGTTCAACTCGTTTGGGACAACCATCGCTCCCATCATTGGTGCTAAACTAATTTTCGAGAGCGTTGGTGGTAAAGAACACATGACGGCCGATGCCGTTAAGACACCGTATCTCTTTCTGGCCGGCACATTGGTGGTGCTTGCTGTAATTATAGGTTTATCGAAGCTTCCGAAATTTACCGGTGAGAAAATCGAAAAAGGTCTGGAAGTATTGAAGTTCTCGCACCTTACCCTCGGTGTGATCGGTATATTTATGTATGTAGGTGGCGAAGTTGCCATTGGCAGTTACCTGGTTCGATACTTTGAAGAATTGAGAGGCTTCAATGAGATAACGGCTGCTCAATTTGTAGCGTATTACTGGGGCGGTGCTATGGCCGGACGATTCATTGGTGCTATATCCCTGACCAATCGTAAACAAAGTCAGAAGCTGGCGTTGATGGCACTCATTACGGTGATTGCTGTTTTCGCGGTCTATATGATTACCGGCAGTGTGGTGAATGCGCTTATCGTTTTGGGACTGATCGTCTTTAATTGTGTCGCATTTTTACTAGGCAAGTCTGTACCTGCCAAGACACTCGCTGTGTTTGCTATACTGGTTGTAGGACTTTTATTTACTACTGTATTTGCTTCGGGTGAAGTAGCCATGTGGTCGGTGCTCGCGATCGGCTTGTTCAACTCCATTATGTTCCCTACTATCTTTACCCTGGCCATCCGCGATCTGGGTAAATATACCAGTCAGGGTTCGTCATTACTGGTGATGGCTATCGTTGGAGGTGCTGTGCTTACTCCGCTAACCGGGGTTATCGTAGAGGCTATCGGCAGCTATCAGAAAGCATTTCTCTTCCCGATCATTTGTTACCTCTTCATTTTCTATTATGGTGTTAAGGGGTATGAGGTGAAGCGTAGAGCTTAATCGTTAACCTTTAATCGTTATCCGTTAAAGGTCATTCGTTAACAGTAAATCCATTGCGCAGAGAACACGAAGGAGGCACAGAAATCACACAAAACGAAATATTTTGTGATTTCTGTGCCTCCTCTGCGTTCTTAGTGTCCCTGGATTTATACTCCTCTAAAAGGAAGATATACTTTTTAGCAGCAGAATCTATCCATCAACTACGATTAACCATTAACTACTAATGTCACTTGATCTTCTGAGGTGCCACACCTTCCGTAGTAATCTTCACCGGCCTGATAAGCCCTTGCTCATCAAAGTACATGCGGTCGATGCAGGTTGCGCGATGATCGGCATGTGTTTCACTCAAAGGTCTGCGATGGTATACGATATACCAGTCATTGGTGCCGGGTACATTTAGTATGGAGTGATGTCCTGCCCCGGTAGCAATCGCTGGGTCCTGCTGAAGTATTTTACTAATGCGCTTGAATGGTCCGAACGGAGAATCTGCTATAGCATAGGCCACCGAATAGTCAGGTCCGGTCCATCCTCCTTCCGACCACATGAAGTAATATTTACCATTGTGGATAAACATAAAAGGACCTTCCACATATCCTTCCGGTGTAATCTCCTTAAATGTAGTTCCATCTGCGAACGGAATAAGTCCTGTAAATGTATCGTTGAGTCGCGCTACATTGCAGTGTCTCCAGCCACCATAGAAGATATACCACGCGCCATCTTTATCCTTAAACACAAACTGATCAATAGGCTGCGCACCGTTGTGAAACTTGTCAATCAACGGTCGGCCTAACAGGTCTTTGAAAGGCCCTTGCGGCCGGTCGGCTACTGCTACACCAATACCACCATACTCCTGATCGTTCTGAATATCGTTCGCTCCGAAAAATATATAGTACTTGCCATTCTTCTCTACTACAGCCGGTGCCCATACAGCACGCTTCGCCCATTTTACAGAAGCGGTGTCCAGAATACGTTCATGCTTTGTCCAATTCACCAGGTCTTGGGATGAGAAGGCATCGAAGAATACCTGCTTTTCATAGCGGGCAGAAAATGTAGGGTATATCCAGTATTCCTTTCCGAAGATGACAGCTTCCGGATCAGCGTACCATCCTTCAAGTATCGGGTTACCGGATTGTTTCTTTTTGGGTTGTGTCCACGCTGTCGTTACCAGCATGCTGCACACTGCCAGGATCAGGAGTTTCTTCATGGGGTTGGGGGTGTATGGTAAAGTATATATAGTTTTATCAGAACTCGTCTGGCCCACGCTCCGGCTGCAATTCACCGGTTATGGTAATCGCATGCCTGCCGAGGTCTACCTCAAATGTACACGTCATCGCTTCGGTGTTATTCGTGGTTATGTCATCACATGCAAAGAAATACGACACGGTATATTTTGCCACAAACATTCCACTAACGGCAGTAGTGAACCGGATGCTTTCGGGAACCACGGCTACATTCAGCACGTTCGCTTTTTTGGCAAACCAGTAACTCTCAATCATCGCCTTCAGTTCAGGCATGTGTTTCGTTATCAGGTCAGCAATGTGCTGTTCTTTATCCGCATCATTGTTAATAACAGAGGCAACCACATCCTGTGAAGTGTTCAGTGTTATGTTCTCCTGCATATTGTATCGTTGTAAATGCTCCTTATTTCTTCAATGTCTTTCGCATGCATATACTTTCCGCAATGCCCGCGTACTGTCCATAATTTTCCATGATTGTGTAGCCGGTCTTTTGATAGAGGGCTACTGCTTCAGGCTGACCGGTTCCTGTTTCGAGTATAGCTTCGGTGTACTTCAACTCAGAGGCCCATTGCTCAAGCGTTTTTAACAAACCTGCTGCAATACCATGCCCGCGCAGTGCCTTTGTAACAAACATACGCTTGATCTCAACAGTATCTTCCGCATATACTTTAAACGCACCACATCCAACCGGTATACTATCATCATACGCTACCACCACATGCTGAATAGCGTTGAGCGTATTAAACTGCGCAAAAAAATCCTGCTCCGTACCATAGCGCTCGTAGAGTTCCTGATCAAGTTGCTCTACCAGTTTTCGAAAGTCTGCATCTTCGGAATTGGTTCTGACAAATGTTATCATAATGGATTTCAGCGTGTGAATCTAAAAAAACTTTTACGGTTACGCTGCTTTCTACTCCGTGTGTCGTGGGTTACACTTCGGCTAAAAACAAAAAAGGATGCCGTACAGGCATCCCGTTGTAAACCGGTATAGTTTGAAGTGATCAATGCACAATCACTTTTTTGATATCAACCTGATCAACATTCAATGTAAAGCCGCGTGCCTTTTCATCCAGCGAAGAACCTATAAACTGTTTCTTCTCACGATTAGCCAATCTTCCACCTGTTGCCTGTCCGGTAATTTGCTGCAGCGCGAGGCTCAATAGGTTTTCGCGTGTATCCCCCAGCGGGTATATATACAGGCTGTTGTCTACATTGAGTATGTTAGGTACAAAGCCTTTGGAGTAATCAGACTGATTGAGGCTGTTGTATACTTTTACTACGATCGGTTGCATACCCCAGGTATTTTTAGAGTCGTTCTCTTTGTATAACGATATAGAGCCCACGTTCTTTCCATAGGTAGTATCACCAACAATGAATACGTCCATATAGGGCTTGAGTGCGTTGATCACGAGTTCGCTGGCAGAAGCTGTGCGTGAACTCGCCAGCACATAAAGCCTGCTGTTCTGCAACTGACTGCCTACATTCGATGCTTTTGTTTTAAAATTACTGGTGAGGTACGCTTCTCCCATCGAAGCATCGTTAATGATTTCATTCTCCACATCTTCATTATACTCACGCTTCAGGAATACATTGCTGCTCGTTACACCGGTACCGATGAGACTCGCCAGGTTATTGGCAGATGTTTCTGAGCCTCCACTGTTATACCGAAGATCCAGTACAAGATCCGTTATACCCTGTGATTTGAAATCTGCGAAGACAGATTCCATCTCATCATCGTATGTAGTGCTGGTACTGGTAGGTCCTACAGCGAAGAAATTATAGACGAAATAGCCGATCTTGTGGTCACCGCTTTCAATAACGGTGTGCATATAGTTCGGATCTTCCTGATATTCTACGGTTGTTATTGACGCAGTTTTTTCTGTATCGAATTTCTCTTCCTCAATCAGCAACGGACGATAACGTAATGTGTGATTCGCTCCGATCGAACCGATCAATGTCTGGTAATTGGACAATGTCATTTGCTGATCGTTGATGTGTGTGATCACATCACCACGTTTCAGTCCCGCCTGTTCGGCAGGTGACGATGGCTTGATGTATACGATCTGTGCGATAACGTTGCTGTTGGAAGAACTCTCGCGGTATAGTCTGTATTCATACCCGCCCTCTTTGCTTACGCCTTGCAGCGAGTTGAGCAACTCCTGGTAATTTTCCTGTATCCAGGAGAAACGGTCTTCGGAGGTATAGAGTAATGATTCAAAGAAATCAGCCGGAGCTTTTGTCTGATCCGGGTTCGCAGGGATCTTGTCATTCCACAGGTACCAGAACTTCATGTTCTCCAGTATCCAGTTATTGACATATTCATTTTCCTCCGTGGTTGCTGTGGTATTGGAAGGTTCAACTTCGTCATCCTTGCAGGTGGCAAGTAAGAAAACGATCGCTATCGCCAGCAGGTATCGGGTGTATGAGGATGAAATGTATCGCATAGGTATATTTTTTCAGATTTCGGAATCCTTTCTATAACGCAAAGCGCTGTTAAATGATTACTACGCATTGCTTCACTTGGTCTATTCAATGTTAACGTTGGTCGACAATTATGGTCATCGTTTCATAAAAATAGAAATCCTGTGATGCTTTCCACACCGTACTCCAGGAAATGTTTTCACGGTACTCAGGCTCGCTTCATCTATAGGACACCTCCTGAAAAATGTATACTCCATTTGGTATTAGCGCCATCACACTGAAAAACAATCCACGCTGTTGCAATGTTCATACCCTGTAGCCCTTTACTGATACCGGTTCTGGCTGTCGTATGCAAGGCCAAGGCCCACACTCGAAAGTTTGTTCTCATCTGCGAGTGCTGCGTTGGGAAATAGTTGCCTGAACTGTGCTTGTATAAGTGGTACTTCGGTTGAACCACCGGTGAGTATAACAAGATCTATATCTTCTTTCTGTACACCAGCTTCGCGCAGGCATTGCGTCACCGAGTCAAGTATACGTGCTACTTCGAGGCGGATCGCTTCTTCAAACTGCTCGCGCATTACTGGTATATATAGTCCTTCTTCCAGGAAGTTGAAGGGCGTGTGATAAACGTTCGCTGCTGTTAATGCAATTTTAGTTTCTTCCGTTGCTGCGAGTACAGCATGACCTGTTTCCTGTTCGAGTATCTGCAGCAATCGTGAAAAACGTTTACGATCGTGCGAGCTGTTCAGCAACTGTCTCATTTGCGTCATGATCTTCGGAGTATAGAGGAAATTTACTTTACTCCATTCTGCCAGATCATGATAGGGTTTCAACGGTACTTCAAGATGCTTTTCACCGTATGTACTTTTATACCCGATCTCGGGCATAATGGCTGCGAGACTCAGATCACGGTCGAAATCATTACCGCCAATACGCACACCGGTATTGGCCAGTATATCTGTTGATCGATCTACCTTGCGCGTGTTCTTGTTCGATAAGCGGATCACCGTAAAATCAGATGTACCGCCCCCGAGGTCTGCTACGAGAGCCAGTCTTTCACCATTGATCTTTACCTCATGCGCGAAGGCTGCCGCGATGGGTTCAAACTGAAAGTCTACATATTTGAAACCGATACTTAATGCTATAGCGCGAAGTTCCTGCTCTGCGCGTTCATCCGAAGCCGGATCGTTATCAACGAAATGCACCGGTCGTCCCATCACCACATGTTCGATAGGATGTTCCGCAGTTGTATCCGCTTTTGTCTTGATGTTTCGAAGGAAAGAAGCAATGATGCGATCGAACTTCATGAGCTTGCCATTCACGAGCGTCCCCTGCTTCATCAGCGATGTGCCGAGTACGCGTTTGAGACTGCGCATGAAACGTCCTTCATGTCTTTCCAAAAACATAGCAACAGCCGCGCGACCGTAAAATGCTTTGTTATCTTCCTGATTGAAAAATATAGCACTGGGTATGGTTACATGCGAACCTTCTACAGGCACAAGACTTACCTGGCTATTACTGGCCAGGGCTATACTGGAATTGGAAGTACCGAAGTCAATTCCACACGAAATACGAGACATCTTAACTTGTTTCAAGGCGCAATTTGCATGAAGCAAGCGGGTCTTCAAAATTTAGCTGCGAGTTTTGAGCTGCGAGAATGGAAGGGGCTGCTGGCTGCAGGATAAATGCACGATCCATTTTTTTGTTCGTTAGACTATAAATAAAAAACGATTCGCGTTAACGCGAATCGTCAAATCTGAATTCCTGTAACCAGCAGCTTGCAGCCAGCAGTCAATTTCCAATTTTCTCTCGCAGCTCAAAGCTCGCAGCTACTTTTTACTCAACTTGTAGAGTTCGCTTGCCGCCAGCAAATATGCGCCCGATCCATACTCCTGGTTGTTGTCGATGGTTACTTTGTCAGGGGCAGCACCGATTGGTTGTACCCATTGTAATTTACCTTCGGGGGTTACATAGGTGTTCAATCCTTTCCAGGCTTTTTGTACTACGGGCAGATATTCCTTCTTATCCAGTATACCATTATTGATGCCCCATGTTAATGCATAACAGAAAAATGCCGAGCCACTGGTTTCCGGATGAGGCACTTCGTTTTCATCGAGTAAGCTCGGTCTCCATAAACCATCTTTACTCTGTATCTTTTTTACAGAAGCAGCCATTGTTTGCAGCAATGTAACGTACCGGCTATACTCCTGATTATCCTTTGGTAAATATTGCAGCACACGTACGGTGCCTCCCATTACCCAGCCATTACCTCTTGCCCAGAATGTTTTCTTGCCGGAAGGTGTCTTCTTGTTGAAATAGCTTTTATCACGATAGAAAAGATTTTCTTCTTTGTCGTATAAAAAATCATAGGTGTCCCAGAACATTGTGTTGAGGTAGTTCAGATATTTTGTATCACCGGTTGCGGCCGCCAATCTTGCCAATACCGGAGGTGCCATGTACAATGCATCGCACCACCACCAATCTTCACGACCTGGTTTTGCAGTCAGTATCAACGAGTCGAATGTATTCTGCGTGTCTTCGATCATCTTCGGATCTTTCTTCAAAGTATATATTTCGAGATACGTCTGTCCTTTAGCATGATCATCCGCATGACGAAAGCGCTTGGCCAATTTCCAATCGAATGATTCTGACCACGCAATAGCAGCCTTCAGATATTTTTCATCCTGAGTCGTTTGGTAGGTTGCCATCACGCCTGTATAAAATGCAGCGCGGGCCCAATCGTTCTCATTTTTTTCATTGATCGTTACCGGGTTATTCAATTGCCAGTCGCATACTTTCTTCATCTGACTGGTGATGAAAGTTCTGCTAAAAAGATCCTGATCTTTCTTCTGGCACCATGCTGTTGTGCTGATGAGTAACAACATGAAGAGACCTAAACAATACGTAGAGCGTTTCATACCGATAGTAATGGAGGTTGGGGTTGTAATTTATAACTTGTAATCTACTAAAAAGTAAGTAATCGCACACGCGGACGTGATGAGAGGTGTTGAGGGGATGCGGTTGGTGGAATCAGGAGTAAGGAGTAAGAAGTAAGACGTAAGAAACAGGGGGATAAAAGGCTAATGGTTAGAAGATAGAAGTGTCTGATTTTTTCTTGAGGTTGATTCACTCTTTATATATAGAGGTCTCTGCCTGAACTAGTATGGCACGACTTTTTAGTGTCGGTTATTTTGTTGTGATGAGAAGCATTTTCTACAACGCTTCATCAAACGGTTAAACATATATATAGTTCCATCAGACACAACGATGTGAATACCATAAATATTTTCTGATTGAATGGATTGCTATTTAATATTTTCTATATTCGAGCATCTATTGCCTACAGGTAGGCAGGTTAGGATTAAAAACCGATAATTCCAGACGGGACGTTATCGGTTTTTTCGTTTATAATATATACCTGTTTTGCTGTATATACTTTCCGGTATATATTCATTGATGCATCAGCTGTTCATGCGCTGAATAAGCTTGGCAACTAACCCGGTCCATCCGGTTTGATGCGATGCACCAACACCTCTCCCACTGTCGCCATGAAAATATTCATAGAACAAAATGTACTTATTGAAGTCGGGATCGAGTTGCATACGCTTGTCGTGATTGTATACAGCGCGTTTGCCTTCGTGATCTTTCGTAAAAATACTAACGAGTCGCGCGGAAAGATCATCTGATATTTCATAGAGTGTACGCATCTGTCCGGAGCCTGTGGGGTGCTCTACTTTAAAGTCTTCACCATAGTATTGATGAAAGCGCTGAAGCGATTCGATCAACAGGAAATTCACCGGGAACCAGATAGGACCGCGCCAGTTTGAATTACCACCAAACATGCTTGAATCGCTTTCGCCCGGTATATATTTCACCGAGAGTTCTGTGCCGTTGCTGTTAAATTTGTAAGGCTTGGCATCGTATACTTTTGATAATGCACGTATACCATACGGTGAAAGGAATTCTGTCTCATCGAGCATTCGTTTCAGAATACGTTTCATCCGGTGACCACGCAATAGCGATAGCAGATGTCGCTCTTTCCTGCCCTTCTCTGCCCAGCGCGAAATCAAATTCGCGAGGTCTGGTCTGTATTTCAAAAACCACTCGAGGCGTTCAGTAAATTCAGGATTCGATTCAAAGACCTCTTCATCCAATATCTCCACTGCAAACAACGGAATCAATCCCACCATCGAACGCACTTTCATCCGGATGTTCTTGTCATCGGAAGTATGCAGCACATCGTAGAAGAACTCATCTTCCTGATCCCACAGGTCGATACCTTCATTACCAATATTGCGCATAGCCCCTGCGATGTACAGGAAGTGTTCGAAGAATTTTGTAGAGAGACTTTGATACGTTGGATTCTCCTTTGAAAGTTCCAGTGACAGTCGCAGCATATTCAGCGTGAACATCGCCATCCAGCTAGTACCATCGGTTTGCTCAATGAACTCCCCTGCCGGCAATGGAGCACTGCGATCGAACACACCAATGTTATCCATACCGAGGAATCCTCCCTGGAAAATATTGTTGCCTTCGTGATCTTTCTTGTTTACCCACCAGGTAAAGTTGAGCAGGAGTTTATGAAAAACTTCTTCGAGAAATCTGCGGTCGCCTTTACCATTCTGCTTCTCGTCCATTTTATATACCCGGTACGTTGCCCACGCATGCACCGGTGGATTAACATCACTAAACGACCATTCATACGCAGGCAATTGTCCGTTGGGATGCATATACCATTCCTTCGTAAACAACAGTAACTGCTGCTTTGCAAATTCAGAATCGACCAGTGCGAGCGGTATAGTATGGAACGCAACATCCCATGCAGCGTACCACGGATACTCCCACTTGTCGGGCATTGAAATAATATCTTCATTATTCAAATGCATCCACTCCTGGTTCCGTATCTTCTTTCGTTGTGCCGGAGGAGCCGGATGTCCGGGATCACCATTCAGCCACCGCGATACATCGTAGTAGTAGAATTGTTTTCCCCACAGCATACCCGCCAGCGCCTGTCGCTGTATATCGCGCTGATCTTCGTCTGGTATATTTTGCTGCAGCTCCTGGTAAAATGTATCCGCTTCTTTAACGCGTGTTTGCCAAACGGTATCAAAGTCATCGAAGGGAGCTGCGTTGAATTTATTTACGAGACGTAATCGCTTCGTTACGCATTCACCTGCAGGTACCACCACATCGTAATTGATCGCGGCCTTTGTACCGCGCGGAAAACGATTCACCACCCCCTTCTTGTTGTTTACTATATAATCGTTGACACCATCTTTAAATGTACCCGATGTAGCAAAATTATAGAGCCGCGCAGTGTTCGTTTCATTCTCACAGAAGATTGCTTCCGATTTGCCTTCTGCAAAAAGATAGTATCGACCTAAATCAACATGATTGATCTGAATGATACCGGCATCGTCCAGGTACATCTCGGGTCTGCGCACACCATGACTCCACTGCCATATATTTCTGAACCATATCTGCGGCACGATGTGAATTGGTGCATTCTCCGGACCTCGGTTGTGTACCGTAATCTTGATGAGTATATCATCGACATCAGCCTTGGCATACTCGATGTATATATCAAAATATTTTTTATCGTTGAATATACCCGTGTCCATCAACTCATACTCCGGCTCGGTCTTACTTCTGCGCCTATTCTCTTCTTTCAACAGACTATACGGAAATTCGCGTTGCGGATATTTATACAGCATCTTCATATACGAGTGAGTCGGAGTGCTGTCGAGGTAATAATACTGCTCCTTGCAATCTTCACCGTGATTGCCTTCGTGACTCGTGAGACCGAATATGCGTTCCTTCAGAATCGGATCTTTCTTGTTCCAGAATGACAGTGCGAAGCAAAGTAACTGCCGGTCGTCACTGATTCCCCCGATCCCTTCTTCTCCCCACCGGTATGCTTTGCTGCGCGCTGCATCGTGCGAAATATACTCCCAGGCATTTCCATCAGCACTATAATCTTCACGCACCGTTGCCCATTGCCGTTCCGTCAGATAAGGACCAAATTTCTTCCAGTTCTTTTGCTTGGCGTTATCTTCCTGAAGGCGTACTTTTTCTTCCGTCATAAGGTATATGAGTAGTTAATAATAACAGTTCAATCCACGTGTAAAATTCAAAAGATTAACCGTTATCTTCAAATCCCGGGTATAACAACATGCCGCCATCCACAAATAAAGTTATTCCGTTTACATATTCGGCATCGTCAGAAGCCAGCCATACGGCAGCACGCCCTACGTCATCAGACTCCCCTATGCGCTTGGCAGGGATAAGCTTCAGCAGCTGATTATAGGCTTGTGGTGTTTGCCACGCAGCATAATTTATAGGGGTACGAATAGCACCGGGACCGATACTGTTAACGCGTATCTTCATCGGTGCGTACTCCTGTGCAATGGTTTTCATCAGCATCATAACACCACCTTTCGATGCTGCATAATTTGCGTGACCTGCCCACGGTATAACTTCATGAACCGAACTCATGCAGATAATTTTACCGGCCGACTTGGAACGCCCCGGCACAATACCTCTTCGCATAAACTCTTTGATCGCCTCGCGCGCACACAGAAATTGTCCGGTGAGATTTATACCAATAACATGATTCCACTGATCCAGGGTCATGTCATGAAACTTCGCGTCTTTCTGAAGACCAGCATTGTTGATGAGAATATCAACCGTGCCATAGCGCCTGATTGTTTCACTGAACATCTTCAGCACATCACCTTCCTTGCTCACATCGGCTTTTATAATAAAGCCTTCACCACCTTCATCCTTAATCTCCTTCAATACTTCCTCGGCTTTATCGGCACTGCTGGAGTAATTCACAACCACCGCGGCACCATTTACAGCCAGTGCTTTGGCAACACCGGCTCCTATACCTGAACTGGCCCCGGTAACAATGGCTACCTGCCCCTGAAGTTTTTTTGTTTCTGTTGACATGCGGATTCTCTCTTTTGCTTAATGATTTACAATTATTTCTCAGTTTCTGCAAGAAAGAAAAAAAACCACGCCCGAAAGGAAAAGTTACGAGCTATGAGCTGCGAGAAAGGGCTGCTAGCTGCTGGAGGATTGTCTGTTGGTATAGTTTTACGTTGAACTATACTTATCTCACTGGTGTAAGCTAGGAGCCGTGAGTTACTAGCTTCGAGAAAAAAATATAGCTGCTGGATCGTGTATCGATAGATATACGTTTACCGGAGCAACCGCATAACCAATCGATACACGAACTGGCAGCTCGTAGCTTGTAGCTCGCAAGCTACTCTACACGTGGTGGTATCAACTTATACACTACGGGCGTGACGATGCGCGAGAGTAGTGTTGAGCTGATGAGTCCTCCGATGAGAACGATGGCGAGTGGTGCGATGAGTGGATTGGTTGATAATGCTATAGGCAGCAATCCTCCGATGGCTGTGAGTGACGTTAATACGATCGGCAAGAAACGTACTTCACCGGCTTCGCGAATGGCTTCATCTACAGATTTACCCTGTTGTCTCAATTGATTGGTGAAATCAACCAGCAGGATTGAATTTTTTACCTCTACACCTGCCAGTGCAATGAGACCAATGATGGCAACAAATGAAAGCGGATTACCGGTAATGAGTAACGCGAGTAATGCACCCACCATGCCCAGCGGTATAACACTTAACACGATAAGCATACTCTTGAATGTCTTGAACATCAAGACCAGCACAGCCACAAACATGAATACGGTAACGATAATGATTGATCCTAAACCTCCGAACGATTCGTTGCTGGCCTCCACTTCGCCACCCATGCTATAGCTATAGCCATCAGGAAGTTTGAGACTTTCCATTTTACCAACAACATCGCTGATCACTTTGTCATTCAGATATCCTTTTCTCACAAAAGAAGACACTGATACGGTTCTTACTTTATTATAGTGATCGATGCTCAGCGGAGATGCTTCCAGTTTCAAGGCTGCGATCTGATCCAACGGTACGGGTGCACCTTGTCTTGTATTCACAAAGAGATTGTCCAATGACGCCAGTGTGGCGTGTTCATCTTTCGGAGTAGTCAGGTATATATCGTAGTCCTCTCCTTCGGCATCGGAGAAATTACCCATGTTCAATCCCGCTACAGCAAGACGTATGGTGCGGTCTATATCGACAGTATTTATACCCGTCATGCGGGCTTTATCCTGGTTGATCACCACGCGCATATCACTCTTCAGATTACTTATCGGGTTATTTACATAGAGTGTTCCTTCTGTCTGCTTCATCAGATTTTCAACACGTGCTGCCAATGTGCGCAGGGTATCGAGGTTATCACCAAACAATCTTACTTCTACAGGTGCCACTACCGGTGGACCTTGCTCGAAATTTTTAACTTCTATTTTTGCGCCCGGGTATTGATGAAATTTATCGCGAAGCTGGTTGATGATCTCCAGCTTTCGGTCCGGAGAAGTATGTTCTTCCAGTTGAACAAAAGTCTGTGCAAAATCGGTGCGTTCATTCTCCTGCACAACATTATAGTATACGCGCGGATTACCTTTCCCTACATTCGAGGCAAAGTATTTTACTTCCGGAATTTCGCGCACAACCTCTTCTACATAGCGCGACACTGAATCTGTTTTTTCAATATTGGTTTGCAGCGGAGTTATGGTATTGATTATAAACTGAGGTTTTTCTGAAGCCGGGAAAAGCCCGAATCCGATAACCGGGAACAACTGCATGGAGCCAATGAAAATTATACCGGCCACGATGGTGGTTATAACCGGGTGTTTCAACGCTTTATCCAGCAGGCGTGAATAACTTCCGTGTATCATTTTCTGCATCACGCGCAGGAATATATTTCCTTCAGCATGCTCGTGACTTTTTAAAATTCTGCTCGACAAGAATGGAATTACGGTAATGGAAACCAGCATAGAAGCAAGCACCGCCATAATCACAGCAAGCGGAAGTCCGCGAATGAAATCACCGGCTCCTTCCGGTAAAAATACCAGGGGCATAAAGGCAATGATCAACGTTACCGTACATCCTACTACGGCAAGTCCAATCTGGCGTGTAGCCTTCAGCGTTGCGTCAAGACGGGAATGTCCTTCGCGCATCCATCGTTCTATATTCTCAACAACCACTATACTGTCATCAACCAGGAGTCCTAATGCTACAACAAGTCCTACAATGCTTAACTGGTTCAGACTTACACCAAAGAGGTTCAGCAACACCAGTCCGATAGCAAGTGATAACGGAATGGAGATCATCACAATCGTAGCGGCTCTCCATCCGAGCGGTAACAATGTTATGGACACCAGAAATATAGCGATCAGAAAATCTTTCCCTAACCCAGCAAGACGCCCGTTCACGTTATCGGCCTGATCAAAGTGGTGTACC
The DNA here is from genome assembly GCF_042676245.1 of Ohtaekwangia kribbensis. Lineage (NCBI taxonomy): Bacteria > Pseudomonadati > Bacteroidota > Cytophagia > Cytophagales > Fulvivirgaceae > Ohtaekwangia > Ohtaekwangia kribbensis. The sequence continues at coordinate 854,228 of NZ_JBHTKA010000007.1, read as the reverse complement.
ATATCTATATTGGCAGGCAACTTCGCAGCAAAGCTATCCAGCACCGGTTTATATATTTTCTGCGTGTTGGTAATGTTGAGTCCTGGTTTCTGTGCGGCTACTACAAATACGCAACGGTGACCGTTAAGGCGTGTTATGTGCTTCGTCTCATCAAATACGGTATAGGCATCGGCTACATCTTTTAAGAGTATATTTTTTCCATTGGCAGAATATACAATGGTGTTCCTGATCTCTTCGAGGTTTTTATAATTACCACTCGTCTTGATGCTGAATGATTTTGAACCTGCCACCACACTGCCACCCGGAATATTAGCCATCTCACTTTGCAAACTACCGGTAATAGCATCGAGCGGTATATGCATCTGTGCAATCTTCTCCAGTCGCAGCTCGATGCGGACAATCTGTTCCGGCAATCCCTGTACTTCTACGTTCTTCAGCACCGATATCTTTTCGAGTTCATCCTTCAATGCCTCTGCATGAAATTTCAATTTAGCGCGCGATGCATTCTCAGAGATAAGCGCCACCTGCACAATGTTTACATCGGATGGCTGAAGCTTATTGATCTCGAGACTGAATATATCACGCGGTAACTCCGGACGCAGACTGTTAATCTCGCGCACCAGCTCCTGGTATTTTTCATCCGGATCACTTTCATATTTATACTCTACGCGAAACACGGCAAGTCCATCGCTGATGCTTGTGCGAATGCGTTTCATATCTTCCAGCTCGTTGATCTTTTCTTCAATCGGATCAACCACCAGTTCTTCCATGTCCATCGGACTCGTTCCCGGGTATACCACAATAACCGTATACTGTGGAGATTCTATCTCCGGGTCTTCACTGCGGGGCATGGTAAAGAGTGTGGTTACACCCAATGCCACGGCCATCAGGAACATTACCAATGTAAACTGGTAATTTTTTACTGCGTATTCTGATATTTTCATAAAGCGTTACTTCAGAATGGTGATGGGAGAACGATCCGTGAGATAAGCACTGCCGGAAACGATGAGTGCTTCAGCATCTTCAAGTCCTTTGCTGATGCGTATAGTCGTACCGTTGAATGATTCGATGAGCACAGGTTGCTTGCGGGCGGTTTTACGGTCGGAAGTAATGAATACGAAACCTTCGTTATCATTTGCATCCAGTACAGCTTCGTAGGGAACACTCCATGAGGTCAGTGTATTTCCGGTCGTTACAACAGCAGATCCAAACATCCCGGTAGCGAGGCGCGCACCGTTGTTCTTCAGTTGAAGTTCCATTGTAAATGTACCGGTCAGCGCATCCGATGTCTCCGACTTTCTGGTTACTTCTCCTTCGAATGTCTTGTCCGCGAATGCGTCTATATGTACTTCTGCTTTATCGTGAAGACTTACGGCACTCCATTGCTTGTCGCTTACATTTACTTTTAAGATCCAGTTTCCAGTAGCCGCACCGTTGGTTACCAGTATAGGGTCGCCAATGCTTACTACCTGACCAGCATTTACAAATTTACGTAGCACGTAACCGCTCTCCGGTGCATGTATCTGGGCGAAGCTTCGGTTAAACGTTGCTGCCTGCAATTGTTCTTTTGCTACAGCAAGGGCTGTTTCTGTGTTCTGTAATTGCTCAAGCGTAGCAACACTATCGCGATACAGATTCGTGATCCGCTTGAAATCGCGTTGCGCCTTTTCATAATTATGTTGCGCCTGTGCCACTTGTGCGTTGATCTCGGTAAGATTCAGCGTTGCCAGCAATTGTCCTTTCTTTACTTTGTCTCCTTCTTTTACCAGTACCGTATTGATGACACCACCGATCTTGAAAGCCAGTACAGTCTCATCGTCAGTAGTAACTTGTCCGGAAGTATGGATCACGCGTGTATCTGAAGACTTCTGGAGCGACATTACTTTTACCGGTATAGGTTCCGTTGCAGAAGGTATAGCAGTTTCTTTGCCTTTGCTATCGGTACAAGCTTGCAGTACCAGCATGAGCAGGGTGATAACCAACACAGTTATCGAAAAATGTTTTGTGAAATTTTTCATGAGTATAGATAATTATTGAGGAAGTATATAGGATGCTGTTTCGCGTTCGAGTTTCGCTTCAGCCGTTAGCATTTCGAACTGGCGAAGGTTTAGTTGCAACTGCGATGATGTCAGTTGATTGCGTGCGTCCAGGAATTCAATCAGCGAATTAACACCTTGCTGATATCCTTTATCGATGAGGTTGAAATAACTCTGTGCCGATTTAAGTTGCTCCTGTGCCGCCTGGTAATTCTGCACGGTAGTGTGTAAATCGTTTCGTGCTACCGATGCCGCGAGTTGTACCTGGCGCGTAGTGTTCTGTAAATTGAATTCGGTCTTTTGAACTTCAAGGCGCGTATGGCGAATCGTCATATTGTTCCGGAAACCCTGAAACAACGGTAGGGCTAGCTGCACACCTACGAGGTAATACCGCGAGTCGCTGTTGAATTTCCAATCAGACTCCTGCGAACCGAGATCCAGAAATGCATTTACTTTCGGCATGCGGTTAAGTTTGTTCATACGCAATGTTGAAAGGTTTATTTCACGCGCTGTCTGGAGCAGCTGCAATTCTTCACGCTTGTGAAACGATGTTGTTGTAGTATCAGGTGTTGGGACGGATGCGAGATTAGTAACATTTGTCTCAATATTACTTTCGAGATCTTTATTCAGTAAAAAGTTAAAATACTTTTGAGCATTCACCGCTTTGTTCTGCGCACTGTTCAATTCAGACCGGACGCGCTCTGCTTCACTCTTCGAGCGGAGATAGTTTGCCGGTAAACTTCTTCCATTGCGCAGCAGCGACTCGTTCACTTCTACGTTTTTATTTACCAGTGTCAGACCACTTTCATAAATCTTTACCGCAGCAACAGCCGAGAGGTAGTTGAAGTAAGCCGCTTTGATATCGAGTACGAGATCGCGTTTATATATCTCCACTTCATACTCTTTCAACATGACCTGCTGCGACTGTATCGTACGATTAAGGTATAGATCGGTGTTGATGATCGGAACAGACGTACGCACCCGTGCATCATAAAAGTTATGCGGAAAGAAATTCTGCTTGACGTTCTCTACCTGCGGGAACGCATCGCTTTGCGTCATTTGATTCAGCGAAGTATATACCGGGTTGAGCAGGTCACCGATCGGTATACTTATACTTCTACCTCCTTCACCGGAAGTATAATCGGTTAATAATGTAACCGATGGAAGAAAATAACTGCGGGCAATCCGTAAAGATTGTTGTGCCTGCTGCAGCGAGAGGTTCTTTTGCTGCAACACCAGGTTGCTTTTCAGGCCTTCCTGCACATAATTCTCCAGCACGGGTTGTGCATAAAGAACAGCCGTGAGCAGTACGAGCAGAGCTACTGCGGAAAGCTTTCGGGGGATGTTTTCAAGGAAAAAAGATTTCATTGATATTTTAGTTTACACTGTTAAGTCGAAAAGCAAAAAAATTTATTGTAGGGATTTTGGATGCATACGCTCCAATATTTGAATAATTGTATCGCAGGCTTTGGTAGCGAGATTCTCGCGATTCAGCTCGCTTACCACATCACAACGGTTTCGTATCTCCAGCGAGCAGACACCGTGCACCATGGACCACACGGTGAAGGCCAATATTTCAGGATCCATTCCCGTAAAGTAGCCTTTCTGTATGCATTCTTTGATTGTATTAATAAGGAATCCAAAGGCGCGCATCCCTTCCTCCCACTTGGCATCGTCCTCTTTCTTTAAGGCATTGATCGGGGAGCGTATGATGAACATCAAATCGTAAAATTCTCCATTCTCAATAGCGAAATTAATATAGGCACGCGAGATTGCCTTGAGACGTTCGAACGGGTCAGCGACATGTTCAAGCGCTCTGAAATACTGGTTGATAAGTCTAAATCCTTCCAGGTGAAGCGCGTGAAAAATATCATCTTTATCCTTGAAGTAAAGATAGATGGTTGTGGGCGAATACTCAATCCGCTCCGCGATGTTACGAATTGATGTCTGTTCAAAACCGTGCTCCATGAACAGTTCCTTCGCAGTCTGAAGAATTTTGGTTCTCAGCTCCTCTTTTTGCCGTTCTTTTCTGGATGCAATGGTCATACGTTCTGCAAAGATAACAAACTTAACGGTGTTAAGTAAATTAATGTTTCGCAGGTTTAGACCTTTTTTCTGAAAAAATTAATGCTCGATGTTCAGCATCGGTGTTTTAAACCGGGGATTTTACGGATGGTACTGCTTTTTCCTTCACTGCCGTGGCTGCCCCGATCCGTATCCGGAGGAGCGATGCGATCGACACGATGAATACAACTCCGCCTACCATCATCACTGTATAATTTGTACCTGAGGCGCAGCCAAGCGCAAATATACCGAGACCGACAAAGGAGGAAGCGATCACGATAACACTCACACCGAAACGATTCTGTCGCGCGGCTTCCTGATGATCATGCTGGTGCGCATGACCGGTACGGGAAGCTTTACGGATATGTTCTTCCAGTACGAGCGCTCCCGGGTCAACCTGATTACGGCTTCTATAATATACTTCAAACAGTCCGAGTAACACCAGTGGTATACCTACGCCCATCACAGTTTCAACGGTCCGGCTCAGCTTGATGTGAACGATAACCGGGACGATCACCTTGAAGAACAGATTTACCGACAAGGCCACCACCGTTGTTGTGATAACCGAAATTGTAGTCAGATGTTTTGAGAACAGCGACCAGATCATCGGTGCAAACAAAGCACCTCCGGCTATAGCGGCAATACTGAGTACAACTTCTACTATACCACCGGCCAGCGGCACGAGCATGGCCACTACAATGGTACCCGCACCAAACAACAACGTAAAAATGCGTGCGATCAATACCAATGTTTTATCGGACGCTGCCGGATGAATAATTTTCTTGTATACATCATTCGCGAAAACAACTGCCGCCAAATTTATCGTAGTGTTCGCTTTACTGGATGTTGCCGAGATCATTCCCGACAATACAAGTCCTATCAACCCTGCTGGTAATATTTTCTGACATAGCATCATATACGCGCCTTCCGGTTCTAGTCCCTGTAAGCCCGGATTGATTACGCGATAGATCATCGGTGGCAACATCCAGATAACCGGACTTACTAAATATAGTATACAAAAAAGGTACGCTACCTTTTTCGCGTTGCGCTCGCTGGATACACTGGTATAACGTTGCACATAAGCCCAGTTGCCGCCTATATATACCGTCTGGTAGCCAATGAACGCAAGCATGAACCCTGCCGTATAGTCATTGCTGAAAGGCTCAAAGAAATCAGCAGGTGCTTTTTGTACAAAGCTTTGAAATCCTCCCACATCACCCAGCGCGGCCGGTATAACAATGAGCACGGCCGCCATCAGGATAATGAATTGTACCACATCGGTTACGAGCACCGCCCACAATCCTCCCGCTGCAGTATACAGTACAATGATGATACCGATGATGATGATACAGGTATTCAACGACAATGGTGTCGCTACGTAGACCATCTTCCCTACCGGGTACAATACTGCACTTGTATTTACCAGGCTCAGGACTAGAATGAGATAGGTATAAAATTGCTGTGCCCGTGTACCGAAACGAAGCCCTATATATTCAGCGGCCGTACGTGTGCCGGTGCGTTTCCAGCGGGCTGCTATAAACATCGCTGTAAGCAAACCACTGATAGCCATGGTCAACTGGATCACGTTAGCGGCCAAACCATGCTTATAGGCGATCGAACCCCACACCACAAATGTACCCGCTGAAAAATAACTGATGAATAACGACAGTCCGTTAATCCACCACGGTGTCTCACCACCGGCTTCAAAAAATGCCTGGCTATTCTTGCTGCCTACACGCGTAAAAGCCAGTCCGATTGCAAAGATCAGCAACGCGAAAACAGCCATCACCACAAAGTCCAATTGCGCCATATTGATTTTAAGATTGGAAAATTAGAAGATTAGAAGATTCTGAATGAAATATACCTTATTCGAGCCTTAGTTTTAGAACTGTAATTCCGTAGGGGCTTAGCTGGAACTTTGTCCGTTGGTTCAGGGTGGCGGGTGTTCCGGTTTGCAAGTCTGTGGCGTCTTTGATCTGCAGACCTGTTTTGAGCTTCGTGACGTCTACCCCTACCGTTGTTGTTACTTTGCGACCGATGTCGTTCATCATTATAATGAACAGACTTTTGTGGTCTACTGAAAGTGCAGTCAGTGTTTCAATGTTTGGATTGTCGGATACTACCAGTCCGTCACGGATGATGAGATTGGCCGGATCGGTATATATCTTGCCGGGAGCAAAACCGTATGATTGATGCGGGCCTACTTTCGGAGTAACAAACCCTCTCGGAAAATCTATTTCACCATTCGAACGAAGTTCCGCCTCTGCCAACAGGTAATCGGTGATCCAACCGATCTGCCACCACGCATGATGCGGATATGGGCCTGCTCCATTGCTCATCGCATTCCAGTAATACGATGCTACATGCGTTGCCTGATCAACAAATGCATCGCGACCTATAGCGGCTGAACGCGCCATGGCCAGAAACAATGAATCATCCGTTAACTGGTATATACGCACAAACAATCCTGCATGACTCGCCAGTTGTATAGGGCCATGACGTTGTGCCGATCCCATAATACCACCGTGCTCAAAGCTCAACCCGGATTGTGTTATCTCCCAGTCTTTACGCTCAACATTCTTTACTGTCTTAATTTTTTCACTGGCCACCGGGTGAGTATAGATGGATGTAGTATAAAAACGCACTGCTTCAAGGGCTGCATCTTTATACTTCGTATCACCGGTAACTTCGTATAAGTCAAGCAACGCCTGGGCTATCTGCGCGGTGGCAAAATCAGGAGCATAGCGTGCATCACCGCATACACCTATAAAGTGACCTTGCTTTACTCCCTTCTCAATTAACCAATCCGCTCCTTTACGAGCGGCATCGAGGTAACGCTGCTCCTTGAAGATACGATGCGCTACCAGTAAACCGTAAAAGGTAGGCCGGAGATCTTTTATATCGGTAAAGATCGGTTGCTCGGTATGACGATCGTATGCCACTTCCCAGCTTCCATCCGGCTTCTGCCATTGCAATAACAATTCCGCTCCCAGACGCAACCGTTGCTGAAGTTCTTTATTATCAGGCTCAAACAAGAGTATATTTCCGTCATCGAGCATAGTATAGTATGTGAGACTCACCGGCTCTACAAACTCTCCCCACTCTTCTACAAACTTCTTGCGCTTGGCCAGGTAATATTGTCCTATAGCAGCACCGCGGAAAAAGCCTGGCTCCGTTTGCTGCTGCACCAGCTTAAAGTTTAATGCATACGGCAATACCTGCTTCTTTAATATAGGATCATCCGTTGCATTGGCAAGCATCCACATCGCTCCGTAATCTGAATTTTTCATCGCATCACCGGAAGAACCGACAACACCTCCGAGATACGATTGCCCTCCTATCTTTTTACCTTCGAATGACTCTATATTCCAGAGTGATGTCTTACTGTCGGTGAGATAATGTCTCATGGCATGAATGCGGTTGATGAGCGATTCCTTATTCTCCCGTAATGCGAGTTGCTCATCAAAGTGGTAACTATCGTTTATAGTATGCTTCAGATTTTTATACCAATCGCCTTTCGTAACACTAAACCTGAACTCGTATTGCAATGTATCTCCTGCTTTAAGTTTGGATAAAGGTTCTCCCAGCACCGGGTAGTATAGTGTCGGTGATATTGCGCCTTTCCGATTCATGTGCGATAAGCCAAGCTTCCACTCCTCGTGTGTTTTATGATCGCTCTCCCAGGGATCACGCGCAACACCCGGAGCTGGTGAAACTGAAACGGTAATACCATTTTTTGAAGTGACTATCGGTGATAGTGTACTCGCACAACGCTCGGGGTATACGACAGGAAGGTTGGGAATGCCTTGTCCATACGCATAAGCCAGTACAAAATTATCTTGCAACTGACTGCCCTGGAAATATCCGGGCACTGTAGCCCATGCGACTTCTTCGATTGGTATCGTTGTTAAGGAAGGTGTAGCAAGTGAGTAATATCCATCCTGTTTGGCTATCAGACGTTGTGTTACCACGATATCTGATGTATATACCGGGTCGAGTTTCCATGACGCTGTTATGGATGCCACCGGTAGTTCTTTGCTAAAGTATATTTCACTTTCACTTGCTCTATCAACGGCCGGATAAAAATGAAAAGCTTCACCTGCAGTATTGAGTGTTACAGGAGATGTAGAACGTTTCCAATGGTCAATCTGGTATTTGAAGATCGGCTCCGGAAACGATACGCCCGTAACGGTTTTAAATATAGTCGGTATACTATCGGGTTTACCCTGGCTGTACAACAAGGTATATTCTCCGGAAGGCGTAACCCGTGACGATTGATTTGAATCTGTTTGTACAATGATCTCGCTAATCTTCGCTTCATCTCCCCCTGACCATTTAATGGTTAACTGGTCGTTCTGAAGCTGAACGGGTTGCTGGCAGCTTATAACTAATACCGCATAGCCTGCCATTACGATGGTACATATAGATCTTCTCACAGTCATTTTTCTTTAGGAAGTATAACATTGAATTTCAAATACAGATGCCGGAATGTTCGTGGATGGATGACTTACTTCCAGCGTTAATTTGCGTGTATGTACTGCGTTGTTTAACGTGATGCGATTTATAGTCTGGTAATTATCATCTTTGCGGAATACGATATTACCCTGCTCATCACGCAACGTGAATCTACGAATACAAAAAGGCATTACCGATTCCGGATGTCCCATTAGCACAGTCTCCATCGGGTGATCAAAATCTGTATCAAACTTGATCACGATTTCACAGATCATGACGGCTTCTTTCCAGGTAAGTTCAATGCTGGGCGCAGTATCTTTCAAGTCAGCCACCCAGGCGTTGGGCTGCTTCACCGGGCGATCTATACCATTGCGGATATTCTCTGCCTGAAAGCACGCTAACCCCGGATTGATCTTTAATGCTACGTTATGTCCTTCCGGTCTGCGTTGCGGACACCAGAATTCAAAAGCGTCAACTCCTATATCCGGTGGTGGCATTTGCTTTCCATAATTCGAAACGGCTTCGTTAATGTGATTGAATACAGAAAGTATACCCGTAATGCGGAGCTGAGAAAAGTTCAGGTATATATCCGGATTCTTCCGGAACACGATAAAGACATAGGTCTTTTCAGCCAGTATCGTTTTGAACGTAAGCGGTACACAGTTCTTTCCCGGTTTCAACGGCACCGGTACTGTTTCCAACAATACATCCGGAGTAAAATTACCAGGTTGGTGACTGATATATAGTTCCGCTTCCAGGATTGTATCAACCTCCGTTACAGCATGCAAGTTAAGATCAGGAACCCTGCCTTTGTCCAGAGGCAAAAGCTGGGCTACGGCCGGATCAAGTTTTTTCAACATCCCTGCCTCCGGCAACTCTGTTAATGTTAATTCACTGGATGCCCGAATCGATGCAGTACGAACCAGGTCCTTCGTATTTGAAAATTGTACACCGGGAATATAGTGCCCTATAGAAGCCAGTCGTTGCTGTAGTTCTGGAATATAGTTCTGCTTTATAATCTCACGCGGCTGTACGTTTTTTTCGATGCAAAGCGCAGCAGCCATTCCGATCGCTTGTCCGCCATACGCGCTTGTTCCCATCACACGCGTGGAGCCAAACGCTACGTGGCTCACGCTGATGATGCGCCCTGCCAGAAAAAGATTGTTGATATTCCTGCTATAGTAGCAGCGGTACGGTATCGGGTATATACCTTTACTGTGCCATTGGTTACAGCCCGGCTTTTCGCTGAAGACACCATCAGCCGGGTGAAGGTCAATCGACCATCCTCCAAAAGCAACTGCATCACTATGCGCACGCTGTGAAACAATGTCCTGCTGGTGCAATATATAGTCGCCCTCGAATCTGCGGCTCTCCCGTTTACCCGGAATTGTCCCAACCCACTCGAGCGTCAGGTTCCGCGCCTCCGGAAATTTACCGGAGTTCTTGATATAGTTCCAGACGCCATATACAACTTTCCAAAGTTCCCATTTGATCATTTCAGTGTCATGCACCGTATCGAGACGTCCGCCATATTCAATCCACCACAGCTGGCAGCCCTGTTCTTTCGCGGAAAACTTTTTATACTTCGGTATTTTAGTGATATCGTCCAGCGCATACGAGGGCGGCACAAACGAAACAGGCGTCCCTATGTCTTTCGTATAAAAATATATCGAGTGTCCCAACAACTCGCCATACTCGGCTGAAGGTGCGAACAACTCACCAAACTCCTCCTTTGACTCCGCTCCCATTCGGAAAGCTGCACCTGACAAAAAACCAACCACGCCATCACCAGATGCATCGCAGAACAACGGTGCGGCTATACTATAATCCGTTGCATTCTGACTACAGTAGGCGCGTACCGATGCAATGGTGTCTGCATCTTTCTTGTGTACTTCCATTACCGTAGTATTGAGCAACAATGTGATGTTCGGCTCGCTGACTACTTTGTCGAGTAACACGGTATCAAAAATAACAGCGTTGCCTTCCTTGTTACGATACATATTCTCCACCAGGAGCTCATCCACCACGCCACCTTCGCGCGCCCAGCGATTATTGTTCCCCATGTGCGAAGTCGCTCCCAACACCCAAAGCCGCACTTCACTAGAAGAATTACCCCCGAGCACCGGCCTGTCTTGCACGAGTACAACTTTCAATCCTGCACGTGCTGCCGTTATAGCACAACATGTACCGGATAAGCCTCCACCGATCACCACCAGGTCAGCCTGTATATCTTTGCGGAGAAACGACCGCGATAAAGCTTGTTCAGATTTTAGCATTCTATTTTTTATTTAACGTTATACCATCCCACACATCCGTTCGAAAGGACATTGCCGGAAATCCATCTATACTATATAAGTTAGCTCCGTTGCTTTCCACCGGACTGCCTGCCCAGCCGTAACGAACGGCCACGGGATCTTGTACTTCTTTACTATATACATATACTGTGTTATCACCACGAATAACGGCATCAGCCCATACAAATTTTTGATCAGTACCCGCGATGGAAAATCCTTTCAACTGCGTACCACGAACCTGTAAACCGTTGGTGTTGGTAAAGTATATAATGACTGTGTCTCCCTTTATTTCGCAGGATTGATAGCGTGGCGAAGTATATAGATCGCTTCTTCCGTAGGCAACTTTCAACGCTTCCAGTGCTAACCGTTTTCCAACAACCTGCTTTTGTGTAGGGTGTACATCATACGGGTCGCCAACGTCATGGCTAACCGCCATTGCTGTATTGGGAAGTGTCAGTGCCATAGCCTGTGCCTCGCGTAACTCTGCCCACGTGTTGTCAACAGGTTGCTCGGTAAGTTTACCATGCGCGGATGTTTGCACAATGAGGAAAGGAACATCGCCTTGCTGAAACTGCGCGCGCCAGTCCGTTATCATCAGCGGTAATAAACTCCTGTATTGGTAGGCTCGTCCTGCATTGCTCTCGCCCTGATACCAGGTAAACCCTTTTATACCAAGGCCGGTAAACGGTGCGATCATTCCGTTGTAGAGTACACTTACCTGTGATGCTACCGGAGACAGTACTGGCTTGGCAGGATATTCTTTTAAAGGCAATCCGAATCTGTACGCCCACGCGCCTTCCAACGGTATGGCTATCGCATCATCCGACTGGATCAATTCATACAACCTCAGATCAGCAGGATCATGTGTGCGGAAAAGACCGTTACCCGGCTGATGATCAAGACGCATCACAATCGTATTTTCACCCGGCTTTAAAATCACCTTCGGCACTATATATATTCTTCGTGCCGGTGCCCACGTAATATTTCTTCCGATCTCGATGCCGTTGCAGTATGTTATGTCATAATCATTTAGCGTTTCGAGATTCAGCACGAGGTCGCGCGAGACTATATCTTTCGTAAGCCGGAAAGTCTTTCGAAGCCAGATCGATCCGGAGTAATGAACAAATACATGATCTCCTCCGAAATCGGGAGCTATGAATTCTGTCCATTGACTATCGGCATCTTTTATACTATACCAGGCCTCGGTAAAGCCACGATCACGTTTTTGCAGGTCTTGCCAATATTGTGTATTTACATGCGTGTTTCTCTTTTCAAGCGTTTCTACAGATCGTTGCTGCTTCACGGCCAGGCGGAAGGTATCTACCTTGCCACGAAAGTCCGGGTGTTTGGACAAAGCGTCACCGCTTGTCCACGCCTCGATGGAGGTACCTCCCCAGGAGCTATGAATTATACCGATCGGTACATTTAATTGCTGGTATAACTCCCGGGCAAAAAAGTATCCTACGGCTGTAAATGCTGCTGCTTGCTGTGGCGTGCATACCTGCCACGAAGCCGGTGCAGTGTCACGCAACGGTGAAGACGCTACGTTTCTCTCCACTGTAAACGAACGTATCTCCGGGTAGCTCGCATGGCGTAACTCATACGATGCATTGAATGTCTTCAGCATCGGCCATTCCATGTTTGATTGTCCGGAGCATATCCACACATCTCCCAGGAGTATATTTGTAAATGTAAATGAACTATCGGCATGTACCGTAAATGTATAGGGCCCGCCCGCTTCCATGGCCGGATATAGCACGCGCCATTGTCCATTGGCATCAGCTTTTACTTTTTGCTTCCTGCCGTTGAACGTCACCGCGAAGGAGGCTTTTGCCGGTGCTGATCCCCAGAATGCAACAGGCTTCTGTCGCTGCAATACCATGTTGCTGCTGAAGAATGCAGGCATGGTAATGCGCTGTGCGTATGTACCACCCGTTGTAACGATGATCAGAAAAGATAATATGACGATTATCCTGAGCATCTTCTTATGGATTTACGGACTTCTTAAAAATTACAAAACCTCCGGGCTTCTGAAGCTCCAGCATGACGGCCTCGTTTGCAGATGATACGGGTATATCAAATGACTTTTGCTCGCCCGGTTTTAATATATCGATGCCATACTCTTTACCGCTTACAATCAATTTATACTTTCGCAAGGTATAGCTCGGAAAATCCTTTCGTGCCGTTACCTGAACAGTGATGTTGTTACCCTTACGAGACGCAGTTACTACTGCCGGAGAAAACTCTTCCTGCCAGGTGAGATACATACCACGCAATTCGCGCTCGGGAGAAACAAGCCCCCACGGACGATAGCCATTGGCATTTGTGCCCGGAAAGGAACTCTCGTAGTCATTGAATGTCCAGACGGATGCACCGATCAGGTAATCACACTTCCTGAAATCTTCAACGGCTTTTTTCAAATGCTCTACACGCTCCTCTTCGCTTTTTACACCGTCTGTTCGCAAACCAAATTCACTTATATATATCGGTTTGTCCGGATATAGTTCATGCACATGCTGCAAGAGCTTGAGGTGTCCACCATATATATTGGCGCTTACAAAATCTACATACTGCGATGCTTCGTCCTCCGGTTTCTTAATGATGTCGCGGAAGACAAACATGCTGGCGAACGTAACGAGGCGTGTAGGGTCAATGGACTTGGTATAGGCATACATATCTTTTGTCCATGCTTTACCTGCATCGGTATTTGAAGGGTATTCATTTCCAACGCTCCACGCGATAACAGAAGGATGATTCCAATCGCGCTCTACCATCTCACGCATCTGTGCCTGGAATTTTTTTTGCATTGTCGGGTCAGACATCTGCTGCGGAGTCATTTGCCAGTTACCAGCTTCACCAATGATCAGCAGTCCATGACGATCGGCCCAGTCAAGTAAAGCGGGAGACACGGGATAGTGACTGATGCGTGACAGCTCCATGCTTCCGTTCTTGATGAGTGTAAGATCTTTCTCCAGAACAGCCTCGGGATCCATCGAACCATGTCCGGGAAAATCCAGCGGACGATTACAACCTCCCATGCGGATAGGCTCTCCGTTGAGCAACAGACTGGTACCTTTGATTTCGATTTTGCGTATACCGAATGTTGTGCGAACGGTGTCGTTTCCAACAATGGATTCTGCCTGGTATATATTCGGTTCATCCTGGTTCCACAGCTTTACATCTTTTGCCGCGAGTGTACCATCCAGCGTAATGACACCCTTTGCTCCACCTGCCACGTCCTGGCCTGCAACTTTAAACTTGGCAGGAATACGCTTACCTTCCTGATAGATATTAACCTTTACTTCACCCTTCGCTATATTTTTTGACGCTGCGTTGTGAAGGTATATATCGAGTTTAACAGAGGCTGTTTTCTTCACGAGATCAGGTGTAGCAACAATACGTACGTTCTGTTGATAAGCCGCGGGCCGTATAATCAATTTGACCACACGATTTATACCGCCATAGTTGATCCACGGGAATAGTTGACCTGTACTGGTAGATTCAGGATCAGGCCTTGTCTTGGCCCCCGGTATAGTTGTTGTGTCCCACGCATTGTTTACACGCAGTGCAAAAATATTTTCATTGGCGAGTAATTCGGTGATATCAAATTCGAACGGAGTATATCCGCCCTCGTGCTCACCTACGCTATTGCCATTGAGCCAAAGGTGTGCCTTATAGAAGACAGCTTCAAACCGAATGAAAGCGCGATAACCTTCCGGCACATCTACCTTACTGATCTTTTTATTATACCATGCGGTACCGGTATAATAGTGATAACGCTTGTCGATGGTATAGCAATGCGGCACGGTAACTTTATCCCACCGGCTCGGTTTGAAGTCGGCAGCAAACCACTTGTGCTTCTCCCCTATATCTACCGGATCCAGCGCAAAAGACCATTCACCGTGTAGTGGTGTTTCGCGTACTATACCTTGCCCTAACGTGGTACTTGCATTGAACCACCACACGATACCTGCTACTAAACTATATATCCTCAATCTCATCATTTGTTATACTTAATCTGTTTGTCTACTTGTTTACTGATTACCGTGGCAATGGCACTGCCGATCGCGTTCAGTCCTTCCTGGTTATAGTGGATTGCATCTTTCATCCATCCCTTTTCTATAAATACGTTGGTATCACGGTATACTATATAAGTGTCTGGAATTTCAGTAGCTACTCGTTCCTGCTGAGCACGCACGCAATCAAAACCATAATTGGCGTGATCTTTATAATAGCCTGTCAGCACAATATAGAAAGGTACTTGCCAGGACAATGCTTTTCTGAACCGTATAATCACATCCTGTAGTGCCTGCTTATACTCCTCCGGTGTAAGTTGCTGCGTATTGATCGCGTTGGCATCGCGCTCACCCTGCAACCAGATTATTCCGCTTAACGGAAGCTTTGTCTTTTTACATGCACCATTCACTTTTTCGAGCGTTCCGTTGAACAAGGGTAATCTACCAGTAGCTGACCATGTCCCATAATTCTCGAGCTCTGCTTTCGCATGACAGGAACTCCCTCCACGTGCTGCGGATATAATAATAACTTTACTCCCCGTAAGTTGATTATATACCGAGGCGAAGGCAGGTACTATACTTCCGGTTCGCGCTCTTTCAAAGTTCAGTTCGCTATAACCGGTGGGGTCTTGCAGCGAGAAAAGAGAATCTGCTGTTACACTGTACTCATACGCGGTGCCGGGCTTACATCGTATGGATGTATTTGCATCGCCCTGCCCTACTGCGTTACTCTGCCCGGCAATTAAAAACAGTTGTTGCTGTTGCGCTTGTGTAACCATGACAATAAGCAGCAACATGGTAAGCAGGAAGCCTGAACGTTCAGCCATCCCTACTATATTTCCTGTTACCATGCCTTTACCTTGCTGCTTCATTTATATCAACCTATATATGTCAAACTATTTCCAGGGATCATTCTGTTGAATGAGTGGATTCGCATTGATCTCGTCCTGCGGAATCGGGAAGTATTTATTTTTCGCTTGTACCGGTCTGGTTGGGAATACATCATTCACAGCAGTCGGTATCACCGTCAGAAATTTATCCGTGCGTGTAAGATCATACCAGCGGTCGCCTTCTCCGAAGAGTTCCCACGACCGTTCCTGTAACACTGCTTCAATGAATTGATCTTGCGTTAACCCCGATGGCAGATCATCGAGTCCGGCACGATCGCGTACAGCCTGTATAAAATCATAAGCATCGGTGGTTGCTCCGTTAACCCGTGCCTCGGCTTCGGCTGCAATCAGGTATATATCAGCAAGACGAAAAATAGCAATGTTGCACGAAGTGTTACTGCCTACATTATTGGCTTCCTGGTATTTTTTCACAAGCACAGCTTTTTGTGTTATGGGTGTTACACTTTTCTGTGGCACGGTCTTGCCAGTCTTATCAACATAGGTTGTGTCCAGCAGAAGTCTTCGTTCATCCAACGGATCAAAAGAATTAAAGAAAGCCTGGTACGCGAAGAGTGAACCAAATGTAGTTTTACCATAGGCCGGAGCAGCACTTCCGGGAGGGCCGTAGAGTCCCAGCAACTGGTGTGACCGCCCGGGTGTAGTTGTCTCCGCTTCAAACGCCCACATGTTTTCGGCACGTGCTATATCTTCCTTTTCCGGTCTGTATACATCGCGCACATCCTCCATCAAAGTATATTTACCGGACGTGATCACGTCTTTCGCCTTTTGAAGAGCAATGTCCCAATCACCGTTGTATAAGGCAGCCTTGGCATACAACGCAGAGGCTACCTCTTTTGAAGGTCTGCCCTTGGTAACATTCGGATACGAAGGCAATGATGTGGCCAGTGCCTGGTCGAGATCAGCATAGATCTGTTCGTATACTTCGGCCTGCGTTTTCTTTTCAGCGTATGCTTCTTTCTCAGTCGTGCTCGGTTCTGTCTTCACAATCACATCACCAAAATTCTTGGTAAGCATCCAGTGGTAAAACGCGCGGAGGAAGTAAGCTTCTCCCAATATCTGACTTTTGCGTGTCTCATCCATCGTGGTGGCCGGAACTTTCGCAATGATCCAGTTTGCTTTTTCAATGCCATCATAGCTGGATGACCAAACCTGTTGAGGCGATTCAAATGTTCTGCTGAAACTTTTCTGCGTTGTATAGTTTGCATCGTACGAGAACAATGTCAATGTATTTCTGCCCACCACGGCACGCGGATAGGTTTGATCGGCACTGAAATCGGATATGAGTACGGCTGCCGGGCCGCTATACATATCACCAATCGGATCGTAAGCCGCAGTCATGGCGGCTTCAGCATCCTGAGCAGTTTTATAGAAGTTCTCTGTAAAGATCGAAGAGTATACAGTTTCGTTAAGCTCGCAGGAAGTAAGTGTAGCAAGCAGAACGATGATGGGAGTATAAATATTTTTTTTCATGTTCGTTCGATTATGATAGATAGCCCTGCCTAGAAAGTAATCTGAACACCACCCAGAAATGTTTTAGCTGCGGGATATACCAGGTTGTCCACACCGATGGCCGTATTGGATCCTCCAAAGGAGTTTACTTCCGGATCGAAACCGCTATAGTTGGTAACGGTGAACAGGTTGTTGGCACTGATATATATTCTTGCACGGTTGATGCCTTTGATCTCGGGCAATGTATAGCCAAGCGATATATTCTTGCAGCGCAGGTATGAACCATCTTCTACAAAGCGATCGCTGATCGGCAAACGTCCACCGGGGTAACCACCTACATATTCGTTGTTCGGATTATCGGCTGTCCAATGGTCGGCTGTTTCCTTTAACAGGTTGCGCTGTCCCAATGGATTCTCGAATGAATAGCGGCTCAGGTTATAGATATCATTGCCATAACTACCGGAGAGAAAAATGCTGAAGTCAAAATTCTTATAGCGCAGGTTGGACGAGAACCCGAAAATGAAATCAGGATTTGGATTACCTGTTAATACCTGGTCGGCAGCGGTAATGGTACCATCGCCACTGAAGTCTTTTACTTTCGGACCACCGGTGCGTCCGTCTGATCCTGGCAGAAATGCTTCGCCTGTCTGGTATACGCCATCATACAGGTACGTTTTAAACAATCCCAACGGAGAGCCTACGCGCAGAATGGTGTAGTTGGTAACGAAACGTTCCGTTGTTGTTCCGCCATCGAGGTCGAGTACTTTGTTCCGGTTGAATGTAGCATTGGCCGATACGTTCCATTGCACGGCAGCGTCCAGTACGCGGGCATTCACGGCCAGTTCCAATCCTTTATTTTCAAGCTCTGCATAGTTACCGGTAATACTGCTATACCCGGACGACAATGGCAGGGATTTTACATAGAGCAGGTCTTTGGTATTCTTCTTATAAACATCGGCTGTGAAATTCAGTCGGTTCTCCAGCACACTTATATCAAGACCAATGTTAAGCTGTGTTGATTTCTCCCACCGCAGATCGGGGTTGGCAATACGATCCGGATTTATACCGGTAGTATATACGTGATCAAATTGATAATCGCTACCAGATGAAGAAACTGTCGCCAGTGATTGGTACGCGCTGAGTGCTCCTGAGTTACCTGTTAATCCATAGCTACCGCGGAGTTTCAGATCACTGAACACGCTCACCTTCTGCATGAAGCTCTCTTCAATGATGCGCCATCCGGCTGCTACGGCCGGGAAGAAACCATATTTATGATTCGCACCGAATTTACTTGAACCATCAACCCGTGCTGTGAAGTCTACGAAGTACTTGTCTTTAAAACCATAATTCACACGTCCCATATAAGAGTCCAGACGTTCGGAAGAGCGGCTGCTGCTAACGGTACGGTTAGCCGCCAATTGCAACGCTTCGTTTTTGGTAGCATCATTCGGGAAACCATTGGCGTTGATGCGGTTCATGTTATACAGGTTGCTTTGTGTAGCAAATACACCTGTGAATTTCAATGAATGCTGTTCTGAGAATGTCTTCGAGTATGTTAGTATACTTTCATGCAGCAATACCGTATTATTCGAATTCATTTTGGACGCTGTACCTGAATTGGCATTCAAGTCATTTTTAGAAATGATATAGAGTGGCGAGTAATAATCGTTCAGGTTACTTTGCAAGTCAACGTTAAAGGAAGCGCGATACGTCAGTCCTTCCAGTAGCTTGGCTTCACCGTATAGATTTACCAGGGTGCGTTTCACGGCTGTGCGATTCAATATTTCTGCAAGTCCCAACGGGTTGGTTACTTCGCGGTAACGTCCATCGCGCTGCTCTCCGAACGGATATATCGTTCCGTCTGCACGATACGGTTGCAGGGTTGGTGGTGCTCCTATAGCTGCACCGACAATGCTGTTAAGAATTGCACCTGCATCTATATCAGTAGAACCTGTAGTGATACCTTTGTTAATGGAGTAACTGCCCAGTATACTGGTTCCGAATTTTATACGATCACTGATGCGGTGATCGAGATTCAATCGCAACGAGTAGCGCGTAAAGTTTGAGTTGATGATAATACCATCCTGGTTGAAGTAATTGGTAGATAGCGCGAGTTGTGTTTTATCATTTCCACCGCTGATCGAAAGCTGGTGATTCTGAATAGGTGCCTTGCGGAAAATGAGGTCCTGGTAATTTACGCCTTGCCCTTCCGCAGCCGGATCAGCATATATAGCACTCTTATATATTTCGTTTTCAAGCTGTGCAAACTCGGATGCACTCAGCACATCAATTGTCTTCGTTACTTCCTGCACTCCGTAGTAACCATCGTACATAACACGCGTAGATCCGCTTTGACCGCGCTTGGTGGTAATGAGCACAACACCATTCGCACCACGCGATCCATATATAGCCGTGGCCGATGCATCTTTCAATACTTCTACCGATTCAATATCGCTCGGATTTATAGTCGACAGCGGACTCACTTCGTTAACGCCTCCGCTGTTGGAGATCTGTATACCATCCACTATATATAGCGGTTCGGATGTTCCGTTGATCGAATTTGTACCGCGTACGCGTACGCTGATGTTACCACCGGGAGCGGATGAATTTTGTGTAATCTGTACTCCGGCCATCCGCGCCTGCAAGCCTTGTGCTACGTTTGTTACCGGAGTCTGAATTATATCTTCGGCTTTTACAGAAGCAATGGCCCCCGTTGTTTCCACTTTGCGTTGGGTACCGTATCCGACAACCACAACTTCACTCAGGGTTTGTACATCAGGCGTGAGATTAACATCAATTGAAGTCCTTCCTCCGACTACAATCTCTTCAGTGTTATACCCTATGAAGGAGATGACGAGTATATCTGTAGCCGTTACGTTGTCTAATGCATACTGACCGTCTGAATCAGTAACACTTCCTTTTGAAGTACCTTTTACAAGCACGTTCACACCAGGCAGCGGATCGCCTGTCTCTGACATTATCTTTCCTTTTACGGCAAAGGTTTGTGCGCATAGATCTGACCAGCTCAACAGCATGGTCATCGTTACCATGAAGTAAGTGGACCGGGTAAACAATTTTTTCATAGGCATTTGATTTGGTGTCGGAAAAATACCAGTTGCACCCTTCCGCGCAATATCAAACGATTGAAATATGGAAACAGGAAGTACCGGGAACGCTTTCGCAACCGGTCACGATATTTTTTGAGTACGGGATGACTGACTTTGCAACGGTTTGCAAGTATGTTTCGAGATGACTATTTTTTCAGAAATATTCAGTTCCGGCGATGATCAAATGTGTTAAATGCAGCGAAGTTGACGCCATTGCGAAGGCGGGAATTATACGCGGAAAGCAGCGCTATTACTGCGCCCGGTGTGATTATTATTTTACACTTCCCGCTGCAGAGATCTCTATTGCTACCAATTCTTCCCGGAAACATCAACCTACGATTGTAGATATAGCGCGCGAGCTTCAGATCTCAAAATCAACTGTATCGCGTGCCCTTCATGGACACGCTGACATTAATGAGGAAACACGCAAGGCCGTACTTGATGTAGCCAAGAAACTCGACTATCAACCGAACCTGCTTGCGTACGGACTTGCCAAAAGTAAAAGTCTCACGATTGGTATCATCGTGCCGGAGTTCATCAACAGTTTTTTTCCGTATGTAATTATTGGCGCACAAGAGATAGCAAACCCTGCTGGCTACCATGTGCTGATCTGCCAGTCAAACGAATCGTATCAAACGGAGATCGACAATACCAATGTGCTCATGTCGAGCCGGGTGGATGGTATATTGGCATCTCTCACGGGAAAGACTCCGAACGTTGATCACTTCAAGAAATTTGAACGTGCCGGCATTCCTATAGTATATTTCAATCGCGTTACTACGGATGTCTGTGCATCCAAAGTTATTGTGGACGATTATGATGGTGCTTATCAGGGCGTAACGCACCTGATTCAAAACGGCTGTAAACGCATTGCCCATATAGCAGGACCACAGAATTTACAGATTTGCCGCGACAGGCTGCAAGGGTATAAAGACGCACTACTGCATCATGATATGGAGTTGAATGAATCGCTCATTATATACCATGATCTGAATCCGGAAAGTGCGTTGCATTGTGCGCAGCATCTGCTGGATGTACCGGATCGTCCGGATGGATTGTTTGCCCTGAATGATCCGGCTGCGATTGCTACGATGCAGGTAGCGAAAGAAAAAGGCATTCGTATACCGGACGAGCTCGCGGTTGTAGGTTTCAGCAATGAACCCACCTCTGCACTGGTTGAACCTGGCCTCACGACCCTGGCTCAACCGATGGCAGAAATTGGCAAAACCGCTGTTAATCTTTTATTCAAACAAATGAACGATACTTCGGATTGTTTTATACCCGAGACTAAAATTCTGAAGACAACGCTGATCGTTCGCAAGTCATCGCTCAAGCGACAGTTCTGATATATATACTTATTTTTTTACTATTGGACTTTGGAAAACGTAAACTTCCAATTACCGGATACAGAGGACTGTCTCCCACCTGCTGATTCATCTTCGTAAGTAAATTCCATCACCAGGGTCGTTCCCGTTACACTATACTGTATGCTTACATCATCTTCGCGAATGAGGTATGCTGTAGGATCGCGTTCGTCAAATGAAAAGCGTCCCCCGAATTCAGATACCCATGGACTGTAGTCGGGATTACCTGTTATGGCATAGTGTACACTGGTAGCCGTGTTGACCGTGATAGCGAGTGTAAATGCATCGTAATCGTCTTGCTGAACTTCGTCAAGGGTTACCGTTGTGGCCCTCCAGGAGCCTTTCAGCTTTTCGATTTGTTGTTCTGTGATGGATGCTTCTGGTTCATCATCGCTGCTGCACCCGGTATAAATCAGCATGCCGGACAGCAGAATCATAAGTATATATCTTGATTTCATAGAATTGTTTTTCAAGTAAGTCTGCCCGGCTTTACACCAGACAGACTCCCATTAACCTAAACCTACCGGAATTGGTAAGTATCTTATAAATAGTGTATTGAGTCAATTGTATATTAATTACCGAGATATCCCGCGAAAGAATATTCCGGTTTCTCCTGACTATAAAAGCCGCTGATGAGTTCGAATCCTCCGGCTATATATTCCAACTTGAAGGTATCATCTTCAAAGTGCTGCAGGATAACGCGAAGATCGAAAGCAATTACCTGGGCATTGTTGTTCCCGCCAATGGCTGTGAACTTTACGTGTCCTGTCTCATCAATCGTATACGAGTATACGAACTGCGCAAGAAACCGGCTTGTTACGCCATCGCGGGTCTGCGCGATGATCACATCGTAATACATCAGTTTATTAATCGCATCAAAGCTGAAGGCCATATCGTGTAACGTAAGTTGATACGGACCGATCAACATGCCTTCCGCAGCTTCGTTATAAGCCTGCACAAAAGCATCCGACTGTCCGGGCAACCTGTTTTCTTCCGGGTTTTCCGGCAGATATACTTTCTTATAGCGTTGTCCTATTACGCTGTGCAGCGGCACGGATGGATGAAAAAGGAATGGCTCAGTATCGTTGAAAAGTTCTGTTGGTGCTGCAAGTTGTGCTACATATACTTGCTCATCGTCATTCCAATAAAGTTCACGGAATGTATTTCCATTAACGGATGCGGGAGTCTTCAATACAATGCCCTGCAGCGAAAATGTGAACGGTGCTATAAATGTCTCGATCTTCGTTCCGTCTGTTGACAGGTACTGCACAGCAAATAACTTATGGGCCACATCAATTGCTACCGGCACCACTATATTTCCGGGCAACTGGAGTTTCAACCCGGCATTGTCTGCTATATAGCCGTTGGTACTTTGCAGAATATGGAGTATATCATCGCCGAGAATAGCCGTTGTTTCGTCTTCCGTTGCTTTAACCAGATATAGCTCCGTCTTGTGCTTCAATCCTTTCATGATAACGCTATCACCTGCTGACCGCACAAACGTGAATTCAAAATCCGAAAGCAATCCTTCGCCCGTGGTGCCTCCGTTCACATTACCATCCGGATCAGCCGGCATGTGTATATAGGAATATGTATCAAACGTCAGTGTAGGCTTCTGCAGGGCTTTCAATACCCATGTACCAGCCATGCTATTGCCGGCAGTTGTGGTATTGAAATCGGATATCATGTTTACATTACCATCTTCCTGGAAGTCCAGGTAATAAAAGTATCCGGCACCGGCTTCGGTATACAGAGAAGCTTTCCAGCCGTAAGGCGCACTGTTGATCAACGCACTGTACTCATTCAACGCCTGCTCTACACGCTCATCAGGAGACTCATTGAAGATTGTTTCATAGCCATTATCACAGGCAGCTGTAAGCAGTGTAATTGCAGTTGCCAGCAGTATATTGAGTGATCGTTTTGTCATTTTCATACACGTTGTGATCGTTGTTATTAATTACCCAGTATACCGTACGTATACCCTTCGTTCGGAGTGCTCGCAGGATAGAAGCCTACCAGGTTGCTGCCCGGACATGAGGTCCGCTCCCACTCGATCTTGTAAGTATACCCTGCAAAGAAATCCAGGACATTATAGACACCGTAGTCTTCCGCCAGCATCCGTCCGTTCTCATCATTTCCTACGTAGGCAAAACCAAATACATCGTTCTCTCCATGGTATACTTCAAAGTAATAGTTTGCTACATAGTATATGCGTTCACCGGGGCCGTTGGTATGGTAATGCAACTGCAACGTCATTTGATTTTCAGCGGAGTAGAACAACCGGAAGTATGTGTCCAATCCATATCCTTTCCGTGCCAGTAAATTGAAGTCTGTAAAGAACGCTGTAGCAAATCCGGAAGGATAACTATAGAAGTTAAAATCAAAACGTATAGCGGTAGAGTCTTTATCGTATCCCCATATATCAAAAAGCGGTGTTGGTTCCTCCACAGGATCACCCGGTGCAATGGCATTGATCGACTCCTGCACTTTGGTTTGCAAGGCATAAAAATCAATTTTATACTTTTCCTGGAAATACTCCACTACATATTGTTCTTTGCGTTTCAGCAATGCGCGCGAGGTTGCATTAGTTTCGCAGGCAAGAATTCGTTCATACCCTTCTTTACCTTCTACCAACATGGTGGCAATCATCTCTACAAAGTCTTCGTCTGTACTGGCCATGGCATAGCTGGTGATGAAGCCACGTGCCCGCGCTTCAGCGAGTGATACCGAGCTCCAGTTCGCTGTATAATTACCGGCTGTTACTTCTTTAAACTCGGGTTGATAGGCTATATTTTGGTTGAGTATATGTCCGAACTCGTGCTGCACGGTGTGGATCAACTGCTTGATATTACCGTTGTCGGCCGGGTTGAAATCATTTACAACAAACAATACAACCTTGCGGCCGCCTTCGGCTGTACCAATCGTCATCGATCCATCATAATTATAGTTGGCACTGCCCACCAGCACAAACTGTTTAGGACAATACTCTTTGATGAAGTTGGACTCGGCAACCTGGTTGTAGGTTTCGATCCACACTTTCTTCACCACATCCATTACACCTTGCACCTTGTTCACGGCAGGAGGCGTCAGGTTTTTATAGGGATCAAGTTCAGAATTGTCCCAGCGATACTTTACCTGTATATTATAGGGCACGGTAAAATTACTGCGCAGCCAATTGTCCAATTCGGTAGGTTGGCGTTCGTTATCGTTGGTAACATAGTCTGGATTTTTCCCATCGATATCGTTGTACGGATCGTTACAAGCTGAACCGGTAAGCACCAGCAGTATAAAGAGTGTAAGTATATTTTTATAGGCCATAATTCTTTTGGGATTTTAAGACTACTTATCGTGGATTAGGTTCAAGTCCACCCAGCGAGATGGCTTCTGCCGGTAACTGCAATACTCTCCGCGGATCGCCTGCAGTAAGCTGTATACTTTCGCCATCGCGAATGCGATGTGTCACGGTTAAATCGTGACGAAGTATATCAAACCAGCGCAATCCTTCGTGAATGAACTCTGCCCTGCGCAGATCCAGCACAGCCAGCAGCGTTGCTTTCTGATTTATACTCTCCTTATAAAAATTATAAATCTTGTTGGCGTTGAGGTTATGATACTGCGGCACATAGTCGGTAATACGCTTGCTCACGAGTATATTCATATCATCCAGTGCAGCCTGCAGGTTATTTTGCATAGTATAGGCTTCGGCCCGGTTCAGCAATACTTCCTCTGCGGTAAAGAGCGGAACGATGGTATAGGTGAAACCGGTGTTTGCATTCGTTCCTGTACGCACAAAGTGATCTTTAAACTTGGGCACAAAGTATACCTGTGTGGACGAGCTATAGTATACCCAATAAGCATAATTCCCTTGCATGGGGTTGTTATCCAATATAGCGGCCTTGGTATTTACACCAGTGGTATATTTCAGTGTATTATAGGAGAAAGCCCAATCGGACAATGTCTCGCAGAGCAACAGGTTTGTCTTTTCTGATGATCGTGTATAGGCTGTGATCAGCTCATTCATGGCGTATGTCCGGTACGTTGTATTCCACGGACGCAGGTTCGAAGCAAAGTCACCATTCGGAAAAACCTGGCTGGCGTGTTCAATTACTTTAGCGTAATCTTTTTTGAACAAATAGAATCGCGAAGCAAATGCATGTGTAGCAGCGCGGGTAAAGTGATAGCGCGGTACACCGTTGGCATCTGCATCGTCCGTTACATAGCTCTCATCATCAATGAGCGGTAAACCTTCGGTGAGGTCTTTCTCAACCATGTTATATACATACTCCACGGTGTGTCGTTCATACTTTTTCAAGGACTCTGTTTCCGGTTCGGTTACATATGGTATACCGGGATAGAACGCAGCCGTACCAGGCTCGTATGTTTTTGAAAACAGCGTTACCAGCATAAAGTGTGCATAGGCACGTGCTACCAGCGCCTCGCCTTTCTGTGCGTTGTATTCCGGTAAATCACCGGCCTGTGCAATGGCACGCAGCGCATGGTTGGCTGCGGCAATGGCAGTATAGCAGGAGCTCCAGTAATTCTCCGGTGTATCCTGAGCAGTAGCGTTCACGTTGCGCCAGAAGTATGGATCTGTGTTACGGGCATCCTGCGATTGCGTGGGGTTATCCTCTACGTTATCCGACATTGCTTCGCAGAAGGGTATATAATTTCCTTCCGGATATGCGGTAACAAGAAGCTCGGCAATCTTTTCTTTCGAATCAAGTATCGTACGGTTGTCCGGTACTTTGGACAGAAAATCTTCACATCCGCTTACCGCGATGCCAACCACCATCAAACTGTATATATATTTCTTCATAGCTATATTCATTCGGTTAGAGGTTGATCTTTATAGTTGCCGTGATCTGCTTCGGCACCGGCATGGCTACACCACCTGATGAATAGAATTCAGGATCCTGTCCGTAGAGTCGCTTGTCTGCGTAGAGCAAAAGCAGATTGGTTCCGGTCAATGTAAGTGATGCATTGTTCAGTCCGGTATTGGCAAATAATTTCGAAGGAAGTGTATACGTAAGGGATATGGTACGCATGCGAACAAAGCCACCGTCTACAACGCGTGCTGTTGAATAGTTATAGCTATTATACGGATATATAGCCCCGAGTCTGCTAAGTGAAGTATAGTCCAGTATAGATGGAACGCTGGTATGCTGTTCATCTCCCGGTAATACCCAGCGATCAAGGAACTCACGCGGCATGGCATCGAGATCTGAGTAACGTGTTTTGAAAGCAGGATTCAAACGAATCTTGTTACCGGCCTGATAGGTAAGAAATATATTTAACGACAGATTTTTATACCGGAATATATTGGACAGACCACCTGTTACCGTTGGATCAACAGAGCCTTCATATTGCAGATGCTGTATATTGGAGCTTTGCAGAAAAACATCCGAACTCAGGTTGCCATCATGATTAATGAACAACGGCATCCCCGACTCCGGATCGAGTCCTTCATATTTTACAGAGAATAATCCGCGTACCGGGTATCCTTCCATCGCACCACCTTCGGGGAATACAAGGTTGAAAATACGCGGCTCATTTCGCAGGTTAGTGATCTCACTCTTGTTATAGCTGAATACATAATTTGTGTTCCACCCCCAGTCAGTGCGATTAAAAATAGTGGCACCAATCGTAAGATCAACACCGCGTGATTTCATATCGGCATAGTTGATCGCTTTGTAGGGCTCGCCACCTATACCGGATGTCTTGATGATGCTGATAAGATCAAATTGATTGCGTTTATAAAAGTCAGCCGTGATCACAAACCTGTTGAAGAGTCCTGTATTGAAACCAACGTTCAGTTCATATTGCTTCTCCCAGGTGAGATCTGAGTTCTCGAGACTTTCTATACCAATGAGTGATTCACCTTCATTGAGATAGGGTCTGCGTGTAGTAGCACTGCGAAATACAACGGAGGCGTTATTTGCATTTCCAGTATTTGCTGTTAAACCATAACCAGCTTTCACCGTGAGGAAATCTATACTCTGCATGCCTTCCATGAAGCGCTCGGTATCTACGTTCCATGCAGCACTCACATTCCAGGTAGGCAACCACCGCGCTGTACGCGATTCGCCCAAACGATTTGAGCCATCCATACGCACCGTTGCATTGAGTACATATTTACTATTATAAGAATACGTAGCGCCTCCATAGAAACTCGCGTATCGTTCAAAGCCATTGCCCATGCCGAAGTAATTGAAGTTACCTTCGAGCTGCTGCTTAAGAATGAGATAGTCGGTATAGGGAACACCACCTCTGCTATATTGATAGCCATACCCATTGCTATAGGAAGTCTGACGATCCACTTGTCGTATCTCCTGTCCTACCACGAGGTTGGCACTATGTATACTGTTGAAGGTATGATTCCAGGTGAGTTGATTCTTGAAGTAGTAACTCGCCATTTTATCATCGGTACGATTATAGAAACCTCCTTGCGGCAACACCACTACCGGATCTACATTCGGATAATCGGGATTGACATACAGAAATTTATTTCCGAGGCGAATAAGTTGTGATCCATCGGCACGATACGCTTCCGCCATATTAGAACCTTCTTCTACTTTATGTTCTGTAACTGTTGTTACCGAACGGGCTGAACCTATAAAATCATACTTCAATTCTTTCAACACCTGGTAACTGAATTCACCCTGTAGTTTAAAGTCAAGCTGATTAAGATCGATATAGTTCTTCTGTACTTCATTCAAAATATTGAACGGTGCGTAGTTGCGTGTAAAGTATTCGAGATTTCCGTTCTCATCATAAGCTGTTAACACGCGACTTGTATTCAAAGCATAGCTGAACGGATTTATATCGAAGTCGCGATCATAGCCACCGGATACAACGTTGGTCTGTCGTGATACAGTTCCGGGTGCGCGCTGATCGCGTACAGAACCGGTAGCTATAATTCCCAAGCTCATTTTGTCCGATATCTTAAAATTACCACGAGCATTCGCAGTATAGCGTTTTACATTGTCAGCAACCGACCATCCATTATCATTATAGTAACTGGTGGAGAAATATAGCTGCGAAGCTTCCGAACCTGCGGATACACCAAGCGAATGTTCCTGTACGAACGAGTTATCAAAAAGTATATCGAACCAGTCTGTGTTTGCCTGGGCATACCGTTGTAGGAAGGCACGTCTGGCAGCATCTTCGTTTGGGACATCAAATTCGTCTGAGCCGTTGTTATACGAATCGTTGATGACGTTATACATCTTGGTATATACACCACCGTTCGGAAGATTAGCAACGTCTGCATGGTTCAGTAATCCCTTACGTTCCATTTCCGCATATACCGACATCTGATCGACCGAGTTAAGAATGTTATAGTCATTGTAGGTTGGACGCAAGTATGTTGAAAAATTACCGCTATAGGTTATCTGCGGTTTACCCACACGGCCTTTCTTCGTGGTGATCACAATCACACCATCTTTTGCACGCGCACCATACAACGCGGTGGCAGATGCATCTTTCAGAATAGTGATGTTCGCTATATCATCGGCATTGAGTCCTGCTACTGAAGAACCAATCAGTGTACTCGGATCACCTGTCGTTAACTGCTCTGCCGATACATTTACTACATCTTCCAATACAACACCATCGATCACCCACAGTGGTTTGTTATCACCGGTAATCGAAGTAGCACCGCGAACGCGAATCTTGGGCGCTGCACCAAATGTACCCGATACGTTTTGCACCGATACACCAGCCGCGCGTCCCTGCAACATACGGCTCAGATCAACAGTACCTTCTGTCTTGATATCCTGTGCCGAGAGACTTACTACAGAACCGGTAAACAATCTTTCATCTACCACTTGATAGCCGGTTGATACGACTGAAACTTCTTTCAGTGTTGTGATGTCTTCATTCAACGCTACGTCTACTGTATTTTGATTACCCACCACTATATCTACCGGGGCATAGCCTATAAACGAGAATGTAAGCGTAGCGCCTTTCTCGATTTCTATACTATATTCACCGTTGGCGTTGGTAATGGTTCCGCGAGGTGTACCCTTCACCGTTACATTTACACCGGGCAAAGGTTGCTTGTCTGTAGCAGAGGTAACCCTTCCCCTGATTACGATTGGCTCCGGTGCATTCTTCGGAGCAATCACAATCAGGTTGCCCTCCATAATTTTATAGGTAAGGTTGGTTGATGCGAGTAACTTCACAAGTATGCTTTGAAGCGATTCATTGCGTGCTGAGACAGAAACTTTTTTGTTCAGGTCTGCAAACGAATCGTTGAAGAAGAACGAGTAATCACACTCCTTCTCAATGGCGCGAAATGCTTCGCGCAGTGTTACATCTTTCAGCTCGATGCTCAGATCCTGCGAATGGACATTGGAGGCGATTGCTACACCAACAGGAATCAATATAAAAAGCCAGATTTTCATAACCACCGTTATTTTATTCAATACCGACCGGACACAGACTTGGCCGTATCTATTTTTTTTCATAGAATTAAATGGGATTTGGTTAACAAAAAGGAGTATTGCCTTCGCTTGAAAAAGCGCGGCAGACTGTTTACCAGTCCTTCAGGATCAGAAGATGTGACAGCATCTTTTGGTCCCCTTTTATTTTATGGTGGTACCTGTCAGGTACAATGGTAGTATAAAATGCTCATGTCCATTGGGTTTAGGTTCATTTAGTATATATATAGTCAGGGGGCTTGCAGCGAGCGGTATTTTGATTTGGTGGATTGATTCTCCCGCAGGGTAACATTTTTTTCATCAATCGTAAATTCTACCGGCGAAGTCAGCGACAACGCTTTTAACACCTGCTCAAGACTCAACTGGCGCAGGCGACCGGTATAGCGATACGTTTTAAGTTCTTCGTTCTCAAAATTTATCTTTACATCATACAGGCGCTCGATCTTACGGGCAAGTTCACGCAACGATTCTCCCTTCACAGAGAGCCAGCCGTCTTTCCATGATGTCTCATTCTCGGCATCTATACCACGCTCGTGATTGAATATATAGTTTTTAGCAGAAGCATCGCCCGAATCTGTACGGGAGGCAATTATCTTTTCATTAGGCTTCAGTTGCATGATCTGCGTTGCGCCAAACGGAGTTGTGTACTCAATGTTTACCAGTCCACGTACAAGCGTTGTACTCACATGGTCATCATCACTATAGGCTTTAATATTGAAGGCGGTTCCCAATACGGCTACTGTATACAACGGTGTCTCTACACGAAAGGGAGTTTTCTTCTTCACAACATCAAAGAAAGCCTCACCCTCCAGTTTCAGGTATCGGTTATCTATACCAAAGTTCTCATCAAATGAAATTTTACTCTTGGCATTTAACCACACTCGGGAGCTATCGGGCAATGTTATATAGGTTTTCGAACCGGCTGGTGCTTCAATCGTAGTGAGTTGTTGACTTCCACTTGAAAACAAGCCATTCCTCATACGAGATCCCACGAAGAACGAAACGGCCATGCATACTACAATGATGGCAGCATAGCGAAGCCACGGCATGGCTACACGCTGGCGCTGCAACGGCACTTGTTGCTGAACTCGATCACGAACAATCTTCCAGTCTTTTTCCGGATCGATCTGCTGATACGGCAGGGTATCCAGTTTACTCCAGTACTTTTCAATCAACGTAAATTCCTGCTGAAAAGTGAGATCGTTTTTCAATGTCTCCCATTCAGCTTGTTCAGTTGCATCCAGTCCACTCGTTAATACTTTGGTGGCCAGGTACCATTTGCGTTCATCATCGTTGTTCACTTGCATACAATACGGTTAGGGTAACAGATTTAGCTTTTCGTTATAGTATATATTCTATCGGGTAATAATCAGTTTCCGGGTTTGATGCGTACCATGTCCTTCCACACGAACTACATACGTACCCGGACGCAACGCGGAAGCATCGAACGTAACCGTGTGTTTACCGGCACTATATTTCGTCTGCTGCTCCATCACGCGCTTTCCTAGCATGTCCTGTATATCGATGGTGATATCGCCCGGCTTTTGTACCTCAAGGTCAAACGAAGCGGTAGTTGATGCCGGGTTGGGATACGGTGCTGATAGAGCGATTGATCGATAATCGTCTTCCGTGCCAACCGGTGCCGAAAATGTAAAATCCATAATGACAACACCAGACTCATGATACGATGTACCGCCAAATCCACCTATGTCGCTTACGCGGATATATATCTTCTGTCCCTTCCTCATCGCATAATCGGTGATGCGCGATTGTTGCTGGTTGCTGTTAATGTCATCGTTACACGCTACCTGATTCATGTTCTCATCGAAGAATGCTACGATGGTATTGAATCGCGATTCAGCCAGGTCAGCAGTAACCAGTCCGTTGCCGGGAGCAGTAAAGTGCCACCACACGGAGTGGATCATTTCATAACCGTTGTTGTGACAGTAGGCTATAACATCGTGCTCGGGTTCGTATGTAGCGGGATACGTTGAAGAGCCATAGCGTTCAACATCCGGTGTAATCTCAATGGCGTCAACAAAATTATCGTTCACTACTGTTGGCGGTACTACATCAATGGCTCCGAAATACGTTCGCACAGAAGGTATATATTCCTGCCCGTTCGCTATATATTTTTCGAAGGTAATATCGATCTGAGGATACGGGAAGGTGAGTTCACGCGTATCATCCAGCGTATATACTATCCAAAAGAAATGGAGATTTTCCAATTCCATCGATACATTCCCTGTCACTTCAAATGTTTCGGTTGGATTTTCGAGTGAACCGAACATCGGCACCAGTCCTGCGATGAGATCGTCAATAGACACAAACTCATCGGTAGTATAGTATACCTTTACTTCCTTAATGAGGGAAACGTCAGTTGTTCCCTCGGTTGTAAAGGTGATGGACGTAAGATCAACATTGTCGTAATCGCCATTCACGGCAAATTCTACAATGCCGGGAAAAGCAACATCACCAAGCTTTACCGGAGGTTGTGGCGGAGATGTAGCCTGACGAAAATACGTATCATCAATATAGGCCGCCTGAATGGGGCGTACCTCCACATCATCCATAAACCATATACCAGACTCAGCTTCGGAGCCTACATTTGAGATATGAACGAATGCTATATGTATCGGTATACCTTTATATTCTGAAAGATCAACGCGGAGCTTTTCTACGTAAAAAGGCATCTCGGCTTCCGTATAGGTTGCGAGTGTTTCGGTAAATGCCTCCGGGGCTTTGTTGGTAGTGGTTGATATTCGTATTTCGAAATTATCACCTGTATCAAAAAAAGATCTGCGGCTGTCGAACATCAGGTAATCACCTTCTGCCGGTGTGATCTGTGGCGTGATCAGCCAGTCTTCATCGGTCATACCATCGCGACCGGGCTCTATATTAGAGATCACATATTTTTCAACACCAAACGGATTATACTTGAAAACAGCCCAGTATATCTGCGCTCCTCCTCCGTTTTGCCAGGTCGTCCAGCCTTCGGGTAACTCACCTACATCGGTCTCATCGAAGCTTTCGTAGAACGTTACCTGCTGTGCATATACCTGCACGGTAGCACAGAACAAAAACGCCAGGCCAACCAGGAGGCTACACGTAAACTGCTTACTACACCTGAAATACTTTTGTCCGGAGTAAAATTGATGCATAGGGTTAAGGCTTGGGTAAAAATTAAATCGCCCTATAGACAGGAAATTTTACAGCAACCCTTAAACGCGATAGAAAAAATTATAAAAATATTTTTCCGCCTACGAAAACAGCAGCATAAAAACAGAGATGAGAAGATCGCGTAATCGTTTTAATGCTATGGATATCTGGCCTTCCACCGTTTTAACAGAAAGTTGCAACTGATCGGCTATAGCCTGATTGGATAGTTTCTCCATACGGCTGAGGAAAAATATTTCACGACATTTTTCAGGCAGGCGATCGATGGCCTGCATGAAAAGTTCCTCCTGCTCGGCAACCAGTATGCGCTCAAGCGGATTATCACTGGAGAGATCGGCTTTATTATAGTCGCGCATGTGGCGCTGCACAACTTTATTGGACTCTATAAAATTGAGACACGCATTGCGTACTCCGTGGTATAAATATGTTTTAAGTGAAAAGCGAATGTTGATGGCATCGTGTTTGGTCCAGAAGCGGATAAAAAATTCCTGGACGATCTCTTTCGATTCCTCCACATCACCAATATACTTCATCGCAAAAAGTGTCAGCGGACGGTAGTATTGGTCAAACACAATCCGGAAAGCACTTTCGTGACCTTCTTTCAGGTATTTGATCAAGTCCTCTTCAGAATATGCTTTCACCTTTATACGTGTGATTTTTGCTGACTATTGTCTCATAGCCTGTTCGGCATGCCCGTGCTCTTCCAAACGCGAGGCGTACTATAAAGATGCGGTGTTCAGGTTATTATGTCAACATTACGAGGAAGGACGAGTTCTTAACAACATTTTTTTTATCAACGGCAAGCCAGAAGGCTTGCGCTATGGATACAACGGTGTGCCTATCGCACCAGGAAGTGCGGATTCAACAGGTTCTCTTTATTATATACGAGTTCTTCCCGTTCGTGGAGTTGAAGAACTTTGAGTCCGATTTCGTTCATAATGATATGCGCTGCTGCGGTGTCCCATTCCATGGTAGGTGCATAGCGCGGGTATACATCGGCCTTGTTTTCGGCCAGCAATAAGAATTTTAAACTGCTGCCTTGCGATACGAGTGTGGGTTCCTGAAGTGCTTCAATGAATGTTCTTGTCTCATCGTTCATATGCGAACGCGATGCTACCACCCGTAAATGAGGTTGTTTCAGATCAACCGGCAAACGTTTGGCCAGTGGCATAACTCCGTTTGCACGTTTTACAAACGCACCTTTACCTTGTGTAGCATAAAACACTTCACCGGTAACGGGTATAGCAACAACTCCCAACACGGCTATACCTTCATGAATGAGCGCAATGTTTACTGTAAATTCACCGTTGCGTTTCAGAAATTCTTTGGTGCCGTCCAGCGGATCAACCATCCAGAAGTATTGCCAGTCTTTGCGTTCCGCGTATGGTATAGCTTTACCTTCTTCGCTCAGCACAGGCAACCCGGACGTTTCGAGTATAGATGCAATAACATGATGTGCCTGTTTATCGGCACGCGTTAGCGGAGAGTTATCGCCTTTCGATTCAGCTTGAAAATCTCCGGAATGATATACCTGCAAGATTTCCCTGCAGGCTTCTTCTGATGCGCGAATGGCTAATGTCAGCAGCGAATTATGAATATCCATCCGGAAATTTACAATTTATACAATCATTCCCGCAGCTACTGTCTCATTCGTTCCTTCATCTACCAGGATAACACTTCCTGTAATGCGGTTCTTACGGTAGCTGTCGAAAAACAACGGTTGCGCTGTGCGTATTTTCACACGGGCAATGTCGTTCATTACCAGTTGATCAACGTTCTCTACGCGGTGCAGGTTGTTGATATCAAGTTTATACTGAATCTCCTTCAACACACCTTTTACATCGCGCGTGGTGTGGCGTACATAGAATTTCGTATTGAGATTGATCGGTTTCTGGTTCATCCAGCAAAGCATCAGGTCTATATCCTGTTCGGATTGCGGATGATTGTTAGGCTTCGCTATAATATCACCGCGGCTGATGTCAATTTCATCCTGCAGCGTGATGGTTACTGACATCGGTGCAAATGCTTCTTCCAACACTTCGCTACCGGTATATATTTCCTTGATCTTCGATTGAAACCCGGAAGGCAACACCACTACATCATCGCCTGGTCTGAATATACCACCGGCCACACGTCCAGCATATCCTCTGAAATCATGATACTCTTTAGACTGCGGGCGAATTACATACTGCACCGGGAAGCGGCTGTCGATATGATTATGATCGCTTTCGATATGTGCTGTCTCCAGCATGTGCAATAATGTAGCACCTTGGTACCACGCCATGTTCTCGGAGCGATTCACAACATTGTCGCCTGCGAGTGCGCTGATCGGCACGAACTGTATATCGGATACTTCGAGTTTAGATGAGAACGCTTTATACTCTTCCACAATCTTGTCGAATACATCTTCGCTATAATTCACCAGGTCCATCTTGTTTACACAAACAATGATGTGCGGAATTTTCAGCAACGATGCTATGAAGGAGTGACGATACGTTTGCTCTACCAATCCTTTGCGTGCATCTATGAGAATGAGTGCAAGGTTTGCCGTAGACGCGCCCGTTACCATGTTACGGGTATATTGTATATGGCCCGGTGTATCGGCAATAATAAATTTACGTTTGGGTGTAGCGAAATAACGATACGCTACATCGATGGTTATACCCTGCTCACGCTCGGACTTCAAACCGTCTGTGAGTAATGAGAGATCTACATAGTCAAACCCTTTGCGTGCGCTTGATGCCTCCACGGCTTCCAGTTGATCTTCAAATATAGATTTACTGTCGTATAGCAAACGT
The DNA here is from genome assembly GCF_042676245.1 of Ohtaekwangia kribbensis. NCBI lineage: Bacteria > Pseudomonadati > Bacteroidota > Cytophagia > Cytophagales > Fulvivirgaceae > Ohtaekwangia > Ohtaekwangia kribbensis. Next base: position 818,116 of record NZ_JBHTKA010000007.1, on the reverse strand, counting down.
CCGATCAATGTACTCTTTCCATCGTCTACACTACCTGCAGTTGTAAATCGGAGCAGCTGATTATTTAAATACGAATTCATTTTTCTTCAGATGATTTGAGTGATTAAAAGTAACCTGACTTCTTACGGTCTTCCATGGCTGTTTCAGAGCGTTTGTCATCTGCGCGCGTGCCGCGTTCTGTTTTGCGTGACGCTGCTACTTCAGCAATAATTTTTTCTACTGTATCGGCATCCGATACAACAGCACCTGTTATCGGCATATCGCCACAGGTACGGAAGCGCACCGTCATCTTCATCGGTACTTCATCCGGTTTCAGTTTTAACCACGGTGATGTTGAAAGTATAGCACCATCGCGGATGATCACTTCACGTTCGTGTGAATAGTATAATTTCGGGATGGGTATATTTTCAAGGTGTATATATTGCCATACATCCATTTCTGTCCAGTTGGAAATTGGGAATACACGGAAGTGTTCGCCTATATGTTTACGTCCGTTAAAGAGATTCCATAACTCCGGGCGCTGATTCTTCGGATCCCATTGTCCAAATTCATCGCGGTGTGAAAAGAAGCGTTCTTTCGCGCGTGCCTTTTCCTCATCGCGTCTGGCACCACCCATAGCAGCATCAAATTTATGTTGCTCGATGGTATCCAGCAGCGTTACCGTCTGCAGCGAGTTACGGCTTGCGTTATAGCCGGTCTCTTCTTTTGCACGACCTTTATCTATACTTTCCTGTACGGAACCTACAATCAGTTTAACTCCCAACTCGTTTACGAGCCAGTCGCGATACTCCATGGTCTCCGGGAAGTTGTGTCCGGTATCAATGTGTACCAACGGGAAGGGTATACGCGCAGGAGCAAAAGCTTTACGTGACAGGTATGCCAGCACGATGGAGTCTTTCCCTCCTGAAAATAACAGGGCAGGTTTTTCAAACTGGGCTACTACTTCACGGATCACAAAGATCGCCTCGGCTTCCAGTTCTTTCAGGTGACTTAAATAATATTGGTGGCTCATCTCGTTGTTTACTATTATCTCTATACTATATATCTCTCTTTTACGATTCTGCGGTAACTCTCGGCAAAATACGGTTCATCAACTGATCGACCGATTCTTCAACACTATAGCGATGGGTTGGTATAGCTATATCAGGGTTCTGAGGCGCCTCGTAAGGCGAATCTATACCGGTGAAATTCTTTACTTCACCTGCTCGTGCTTTTTTGTATAGTCCTTTCACATCGCGCTGCTCACAAATCTCAATGGGCGTATCGACAAATACTTCCAGGTAGTTTTCACTTCCTACTATATTCTTTACCTGTTCGCGATCGGCATGAAACGGAGATATAAATGCCGACAGTACAATGATACCGGCATCAAGCATCAGCTTGGACACCTCTCCTATTCTGCGAATGTTTTCTACGCGACCTTCATCCGTAAACGTCAGGTCTTTGTTCAGTCCCGCACGAATGTTATCGCCATCGAGCAGGTATGTTTTGAATCCTGCATCGTGCAGTTGCGCTTCGAGTTGAACCGCGAGTGTTGATTTTCCGGAACCTGATAAACCTGTAAACCAGATCAGCAGCGGACGCTGTTGCAGCAATTGTTCGCGCTGATGTCTGCTTACTTTTGTTTTTATGGGATAAATGTGATTCAAGGATATTAATGCTTTTGTGATCGTTACTTGGTGGAGATGATTCAGCGGCAGGTTTTATTGCCCGCAACAACTGTGTTTACAAGCGCTACAATTGTGTTCGAATGAACAGTCAATTATCTGACATGCAGTAAGATGCGCGTAAAAAAAAGTATTACCTGAATCTGATCGACACATAAACCACTAACTTTGTAGAGTATTGGCAAAGGTAGAACGAATGGCCGAGTCTACAAGGATATTCGGAGATGAAGTGGAAATTTTTCTGATTTACAAACAGCAGTTAGTGAAGGGGCCCGCAGATTTCGCGGATGGACGCAGAAAAAATCCAGAAACACAGAGAAATCACAAAGAAGGCACAAAGCTGCACGAAGGGATTTCCTTTGTGTTACTCGGTGTCTTCTTCGCGTCCTTTGTGCTCCTGGATTTTAGCTTTATTATGAAAGGAAATATATACTTCCCATTCAACGAAGTCTCAACCTCAAGAAAACGATTAACTGATAATGGACTAACGTCAAACTTTCCCAAGCTCCCAATAACGCTTCAGCATCTTCAGGAATTCTTCCATCTCGTGAAGCGGTATCATGTTAGGTCCATCGCTTAATGCTACTTCCGGGTTCGGGTGTGTTTCGATGAAGAAACCATCTACACCCGCTGCGGCTGCAGCACGCGCGAGGAAGGGCGCGAACTCACGTTGTCCTCCGGATGATCCGCCTTTACCACCGGGTTGTTGTACCGAGTGTGTAACATCGAAAATTACCGGAGTATATTGACGCATGATGGGGAGTGAACGTATATCTACAATCAAAGTATGATAGCCGAAGCTTGCTCCCCGTTCGGTCAGAAATACATTGTTGTTGTTCTCGCCTCTCACTTTATCAACTGCATACTTCATGTCTTCTGGAGCCATGAACTGACCTTTCTTGATCTTTACTGCTTTGCCGGTACGCGCAGCTGCTTTCAGTAAATCTGTCTGGCGGCACAAGAACGCTGGTATCTGCAATACATCGGCTACTTCAGCAACCTCTGCACATTGATACGATTCATGAACATCAGTTACAATCGGTACACCTAATTCTTTCTTTACACGCGCGAGAATTTCAAGTCCGTCTTCTTTCGATGGTCCGCGATACGAACCTGATGACGTACGATTCGCTTTATCGAATGACGACTTAAATACATATTGAATGTCGAGCTTCTCACAGAGCTCTTTTACTTTACTTCCTGTCCCGATACAGATCTCGTAACTCTCGGCAGCACAAGGGCCGGCAAACAATACCATCTTGTTACCACCAAGTATAACTTTATCTGCGATCTGAACTTTATCCTTGAATATTTCCATGTTGATAATTTACCCTTTAATAATCTTCTCAAACTCACCACGTGCCGACAACACGAGGTCTGCTACTTCGCGCAATACTCCTTTACCGCCTTTGGCAAATGTTACCAGGTCAACTTCATCTTTTATATACTGAAATGTATCTGCCGGACAAACACTGAAACCTGCCAGTCTGAAAACAACAAGATCGTTAATATCATCCCCGATGAAGGCAACTTCCTTTGCATTGAGTTTATAATGCTTCACCAGTTTTTCGAATGTTGAGGCTTTGTCAAGAATACCCTGGTGACAAAAGTCAATCTTCAATTCAGCACAACGTTTTGTAGTTGCTCCGGATTCTCGTCCTGAAATAGCCCCTGTAATGATGCCTGCTTTGCGCAGATGACTGATGATCTGACCATCCTTCACATTAAAATTCTTGATCTCCTTGCCGGTCTCGTCATAGATGATCTTTCCTTCCGACAAAACGCCATCCACATCAAAAAATATGGCTTTTATAGTGCCAGCCTTCTTTACCTGTTCCTTGGTATATCTTGCAAGAATCTGTTTCAAACGATTTACTGTTGAGTTTTCACGGAATTGTGCTCCGAAAATTAGAAAAAGGTTTTTACTTTCAAGCACTCAAACCTAAACTGTACATGAAAGTTTTTAAGTTCCTTCTCTGCTTTCTGATCACTGCGGGACTCATTTACCTCTTGGATAACAGCCATATTGTGAAGGGAAATCGACTTCCTCCACTCGGCAGGTTCCTCGATCCTTTTCACGGCTTCTGGCAGAACATCGAAGCAAAAGGCGATAGTATACCCGAACAACCTGCTATTCCCGGTCTGACGGGTAAGGTTACCGTTGTATTCGATAGTTTGATGATCCCACACATCTTCGCTGAAAACGATGCTGATCTTTACCTCGCCCAAGGCTATATCACTGCAATGCATCGCCTGTGGCAAATGGAAATTCAGACGCACGCTGCTGCAGGAAGAGTATCGGAGATTGTAGGAGAAGTGGCGCTGGAGAGTGATCGCTCCAACCGAAGACTCGGCATGGTATACGGTGCTGAAAAAGCTTTGGCGGGCATGATGAAGAACCCGACTACCCGAACCATGATCGAGAAATATACCGAGGGGGTTAATGCATACATTGCTTCACTTACGGATAAGACAATGCCGTTCGAGTATAAACTCCTCGACTATAAACCCGAGCCATGGACTACTTTAAAGTGCGCACTGTTACTCAAGAACATGGCAAAAACACTTTGCATGGGCGATAAAGATATCGAGATGAGCAATGCGTTAAAACTATATGGCAAAGATGTAGTCGAGCTGCTATACCCGGACCGCGAACCGATTGGCGATCCGATCGTTGATAATGTCAATGGGTGGAAGTTTAAACCGATCGCGTTTGATACTATACCACACAGTGTTCCGGATGAATATATCAATGTTAAAAAACTACCTGCCTCCGACCCTACCACGGGTAGTAACAACTGGGCTGTGAGTGGCCGCAAGACTGCTACGGGTGCTCCTATTGTCTGTGGTGATCCACATCTTAATTTATCGCTGCCTTCGCTCTGGTATATTGTTCAGTTACACGCACCGGGTACCAATGCCATGGGCGCGTCATTACCGGGCTCCCCTGCTATCATTATCGGTTTTACTGATTCAGTGGCATGGAGTGTTACCAATGCTCAACGTGATCTCGTGGATTGGTTTGCTATTGAGTTTGAGAATGACAAGAAGGATAAGTATTTGCTGGATGGCAAATGGACTGATACTAAAAAAGTTGTTGAAGCCATCAAGATCCGCGATAAAGAAATATTTTATGATACGGTAATATATACTCATTGGGGGCCTATTACGTACGATGAAGATTTCCATGCCGAGAATAATCTTGTACAACACGCTTTCCGGTGGATGGCGCACGATGAGTCGGAAGAACTGATGACGTTCTATAAATTGAATCGTGCTAAAAATCACAACGATTATCTGGATGCGTTGAATCATTTCTCAACACCTCCGCAGAACTTTGTCTTTGCATCCGCTGCCGGAGATATAGCAATGCGTGTTCAGGGTAAATTTCCGGTACGCAGAATCTTCGAAGGTAAATTTATACTCGATGGCAGCAAAACCTCCAACGGATGGCAGGCTTATATTCCGAATGATCAGAATGTACAGTATAAAAATCCGGTGCGCGGTTTTGTGAGTTCGGCAAATCAATACCCGGTGGATGCAACGTATCCTTACTATATAACGGCTTCGCATTATGAAGCGTATCGTAATCGAAGGATCAATACGGTATTGAATGAATCAAAAGGTATCACGATAGAAGACATGATGAAGCTGCAAAACGATAATTATAATTTGAAAGCAGCTGAAAGTCTCCCGGTGTTTTTAAGTCAATTGGACTCAGCAAACCTTTCCCCCAAACAGGCAAAAGCATTTCAAATCTTAAAGTCGTGGAACTATATCAATGATAAAGATTCCGAAGGAGCTTCATACTACGAAGCCTGGTGGGATGTATTGATGCCATTGATCTGGGATGAACTGGAGAAGAACAAAATCACACTCACGCGCCCGACAACCTATAACACCATTCGGCTTATCAGGGAGAAACCGGACCTTACGTTCTTTGATATACAAGGCACGCCCGAAAAAGAGACGGCAAGGGATGTACTCCGAAAAGCTTTTGCACTAAGTGTTGAAGACATCGACAAGTGGAAGCAGGAACATGCATCAAAAGATACCACTGCTGCAAAAAGTAACGCAGAAGAACCCGTGAAGTGGTCGATGTATAAAGACAGTTATATAGGTCATTTACTGCGACTCGAACCGTTGAGTGCGCACGTACTCACCGGTGGTAACCACGACATCGTTAATGCACATTCCAAGACACATGGACCTTCGTGGAGAATGATAGTGAGCCTGGAGAAGACCGGTGCTAAAGCATGGGGAGTATATCCCGGCGGACAATCGGGCAACCCGGGAAGTGCACACTATATAGATATGGTCGATGCGTGGTGCTCTGGTAAATATCACAATCTGCTTTTTCTGCAATCACCAGCGAACAACAAAGCAGAAAAAACAATTACAGTTAATCTCAATCCTGCAGCGAAATGAAATTCATTCTTCAAGTCATCGCTATATTTATCCTGGCCTATATAGCGGAGTTATTTCTTCCGTGGTATAGCCTGGCCATTGCGGCCTTTATCATGGGATATCTTTTAAAATCGAAAGCGAATTTCCTGGCGGGCTTCCTCGCTATCGGACTTCTCTGGTTCACCAAAGCCTGGGTGATCGATGTAAATGCTTCAGCAGACCTCGCACAAAAAGTAGCGCTGATTTTTCCCGTGAAAGAAAAAATCTGGCTCATGCTCGCGACAGCATTTATCGGAGCACTTGTAGGAGGCTTTGCAACCTTGACTGGTTCCCTCTTGAAAACTGAAAAGAAGAGAGTTTATTATTGATTGTCACGAGCAGGAAATTTCTTGGCAGTCAACAGATTAACACTCCATAATCGCTATCTTGTACAAATCAGTTTATGTATACATTCTTAATGTTATAACGTTAAGTCAGCGTGAGGTATAGCGACAAGAGCAAGATTGACACACCAATGCTGAGCTTAAAAAAGTTCATAACATTAGCAGGTTTTGAAAAACAATTTTCGATCACGTTGCGATAGTTTACGGGCAACTTATATATTTGCACTTCCTTTTTGAAAAAGGGCCATTTTTAATCAAAATGTGCTTCTTTTGAAAAAAGATTAAGCCTGAAGGCCGATGATAAGCTGAATCCTGGAGAGGTGGGTGAGTGGCTTAAACCAGCAGTTTGCTAAACTGCGGTACTGGGCAACCGGTACCGGGGGTTCGAATCCCCCCCTCTCCGCTAACGCGGTTGTGATGTGACTAAAACAGCACCATGTTTGATTTTGAAAAACTAGAAGTATACCAGATCGCAAAAAATCTGGTAACGGATTCCCTGAAAATCATCTTCTCAAACGAGAAGCTTGATCCCTATATCAAGGATCAGTGGAAGAAAGCTTGCATGGACATCTTGTTAAATCTTGCGGAAGGAACCGGCCGTATGACGAGTGCTGATAAAAAGCACTACATCACGATAGCAAGAAGTGCTGTATTTGAGTGTGTGGCGATCTTACAGGTATTGGGAGAATTAAACTCGATACCACTGTCGCAGGCTCAGGATCTATACGATCGCTATGAGAAGGTTTCGAAAATGCTGCTGGGCATGTACCGCAGTCATTCAGAATAACCAAAGCACTTCAAAAGGCTTCTCGGAAAAATCGGGAAGGTTAATGTTCGAAAGAGAAAAAGATAAAGAGTTACCGAAAGGAAAGCTCACGAAAAATAGAAGGGTTTTTCGTAACTCAATTGGATAGAACATCCTGATCTCATTCGGGAAGGTTGATGTTCGAGAGAGAAAAAGTAAAAGGTCTCGTAGCTCAATTGGATAGAGCAACTGCCTTCTAAGCAGTAGGTTGCTGGTTCGATTCCAGCCGGGATCACAAAAAATAAAAAAGAATTCAAATCATTTTGGATTCAATTGATTGAGGTAACAATAAAAAGTATATCTTTGCGCCTCGATAAACGAAAGATACCATCTCGGGGTGTAGCGTAGCCCGGTATCGCGCTTGGTTTGGGACCAAGAGGTCGTAGGTTCGAATCCTGCCACCCCGACACATAAAAGTGAACATTGAAGCAATTCGTGTTCACTTTTTTTATGTCTACTCCTTTCCAGACTATTCTAGCTTTAGAGTTCAAACTTTTTTTCATGACTATATCTTCCCCCACGGGAACAAAAAGACTTTACAACTCAGCAACTTATAAACCTTCAATCGAGAGTAATTTAAAGTAACGGGAATTATATCTACTTTTCAGAAAATTCGAATCAAATGATTTCAGTTGTTATTCCCGTGTATATGGGAAGAGATTTTGTGATTGAATTGCATCAACGTTTAGTTGACACACTAGAGAAAATCTCTGTTGATTTTGAAATTATCCTGGTTAATGATCAGTGCCCACAGAACTCGTGGGAGCTGATCAATAAAATCGCTTTACAGGATAAAAGAGTTAAGGGAATTAACCTGTCCCGAAATTTTGGACAACACTATGCCATTACCGCCGGACTTAGCTCATGTAGAGGTGAATGGGTCGTTGTAATGGACTGTGACCTGCAAGATCAGCCTGAAGAGATCGCAAGACTATATGACGAAGTCAAAAAAGGTGACTACCAAATCATCTTTGCACAAAGAGAAGAGAGAAGGGATACGTTCTTCAAGAGACTATCATCTAAGCTCTTCTATTCTTGCTTCGGATATCTTACCGAAACAAAACAAGACAGCTCTATTGCTAATTTTGGTATATATCATCGCAAGGCTATACAAGCTGTCTTGGACATGAAAGATCAAATCCGCTACTTCCCTGCCATGATACAATGGGTGGGCTTTTCAAAAAAGGCAATACGGGTTGAACACAGCGAGCGCAAATACGGTCAAACCAGCTACTCCTGGAATAAGCTGATCAAACTTGCGATGAACACTATTATATCTTTTTCAGATAAACCTCTGCGACTTACTATAAAACTTGGCTTTCTTATTTCACTTATTTCCGCTATGATGGGGGGTTATGTACTTGTGAACTATATAGCAGGAGGAATAACCGTGGTTGGATATACAAGCTTAATTATATCGATATGGTTTCTTTGTGGCTTGATCATTATGATTCTGGGCATGCTGGGACTTTACCTGGGAAAGTCGTTTGATAAAATCAAAGACAGACCTTTGTTTATCGTTAAAGACACCATTAACATTCAGTAAATGATTACCCTTTTATTGATGACCTATAAAGGGTATAAGGTTTTAGAACACCTTATAGAAAAGGATCTACACCGTATTCTTGATTCTGTTATTGTTGGCGAAGACAAGGCTACTGAGAACGACTATTCGGGCGAGATCATTGCACTCTGCGAAAAAAATACGATCAAATTTTTCAGAAAAAAGGAAAACTATACAATTACAAGTAAATATAGCCTGGCAATCTCCTGGCGTTGGTTAATACCAACTGAAAATACAGAACTCATTGTATTACACGATTCTCTTCTTCCCAAATACAGAGGCTTTGCTCCTTTGGTAAATCAATTAATCAACGGCGAGAAAACAATTGGGTTAACTGCAATAAAGGCATCAGATCAATACGATCGCGGGCCAATTATAACGCAGCAATCTGTAAACATTCAATATCCTATTAAAATCAAAGATGCGATTGAAATCATTTCCGATTTATATTCATCTGTAACCGCTGATATATTTAGAGCAGTAGCGAACGAAAGTAAACTTATTTTCATACCTCAGGATGAGACGCAAGCAACCTACAGCTTATGGAGAGACGAGGACGATTACCGGATCGATTGGACTCAAGACTCATCCGACATTGTCCGATTTATACATGCTGTTGGTTATCCTTATTTAGGTGCGTCTACCCGTCTTGAAGGGAAGAAAATCAGGATATACGATGCTGAATTGTATCCAGATGTACACATAATGAACAGGGATTCTGGCAAAATTATTTTTTTCGATAACGACAGACCAGTTGTAGTTTGTAGCACAGGGCTAATCAAGATATTGGATGCACAATTCGATGATACGGGCGTCAGTATATTTCCGCTTAACAAATTCAGACTTAGATTCAAATGAAAATACCTTTTAACAAGCCTGCCTTTGTTGGCAATGAACTGGAGTATATTAAGCAGGCCATATACATTGGTCAGATATCGGGCAACGGTCACTTTACCAAAAAGTGTCACCATTTTTTTGAAGAGAAATTCTCGAGCAAGTGCCTTTTAACAACTTCCTGCACAGATGCACTGGAAATGTGCTCCCTCCTATTAAATATACAGCCTGGAGACGAAGTGATAATTCCCTCCTATACGTTTGTATCAACTGCCAATGCCTTTGTCCTTCGTGGAGCAAAAATAGTATTTGCGGATAGCCAGTCCGACCATCCCAATATGGATGCCGAATCACTCGAACAGCTAATCACGCCACGCACACGAGCCATTGTTGTTGTACACTACGCTGGTATTGCTTGTGACATGGATAAAATTATGGAGCTTGCCCAACGCTATAGCCTGTTTGTTGTGGAAGATGCAGCCCAGGCAATTGACAGTTACTATAAAGGTAAGCCTCTAGGAACCATTGGACATCTTGCTGCCTTTTCTTTTCACGAGACAAAAAATGTAATTTCGGGTGAGGGCGGATTACTGGTTATCAATGATAAGCAGTTTGAAAAGCGGGCTGAGATACTCTGGGAGAAAGGTACCAATAGAACTGCATTCTTTAAAGGCGAAGTAGACAAGTACGGATGGGTTGATGTTGGCAGTTCTTTTTTACCGTCCGATCTGATTGCGGCTTTCCTATATGCTCAACTTGAGAAGATGGATGTAATTCAGTCCAAAAGGAAACTGATCTGGGATACATACTTCGAAAACCTTCTCCCACTAAAAGAACAAGGACATATCAAACTTCCCCTAATACCGGAGTATGCGACTAACAATGCACACATGTTCTATATCATTTGTAAGGATATAGATACACGTGACAAATTAATAGCGCATCTGAAAAAGCAAGATATACTTTCTGTTTTTCATTACTTGTCACTTCACAAATCTCCGTTTTACGCATCTCGTCATGATGGACGTGAACTGTCTTGGAGTGACTTCTATAGCGATCGACTTTTGCGACTCCCCTTCTATTTTGAACTATCTCCTGACGATCAGGAAAAAATAATAAACACGATACAAGAGTTCTTTAACTAGGCTATTTCACAGTTTGCCTCGAATAACTGAATAAACTTTCAGATTAATAGCAGGCGCATCATACAAAGGTTCTAAATAGCGCTTCTTATCATCTGGTAACGAATAGTTATAGTTCGTTAGAACATACTCGATATTGAAGTCCTTGATAAACTTTTGCTGAAGAGTAGCTATATTTTCAGGGCTGTAACTTGGCTGCTTTTCAAGATAGCGATAGAACAATGCATTTTTTATTTGTTCTTTTTCATTTGCAAAATGAATACTGCTGCTATCAAGAGGAATATCCAAAATCGACAAGGATATAGTATGAAAACTATCTCTATTGACAAACTGCTGTAGTTTCATATCCAACGCTCCGAACGGCAATGCTTTGGTTGCCCAGTTTGTATCTGAAGAAAAGAAAACGCCAACTGGTTTTTTCACTTTTGCCGAAAAGAACTCTACACATTCCTGAACGGAGCTTTCCGTAACAGATACTGAATTTGCCAGAGCTTTTCGCTCCGTGACATCCTTAAGCAAACCAATAACAGGTAGCAACAACATAGCGGCTAATATGCTGTTCCTATACATTTTATTATTTACGCTCTTAACTATATCACATCCTATAGCAATAAGAAAGCACGTTATAAACGGAATCATTGTATTTGAGAATAGTTGAACGCTGTTTGCATTTCTATGAAAAAGACCCCACGGTATAACGAATGCAAAAAAAGTGACTCCCAGTGTAAGCAGTACATCACGTACCTTCTTAAAACCATATTGTCTGGCAGTAAATAACAATACCAAAAATATTGGCAGATATAAAAGAAATACCTGAATAACTGTGCCGCCTACTACGTTGATAAATGTTTTTATATATGTTGCTGATGTATACTCGTGATAATCAAAAGACCAATCACCTCCGGCATCTGACTGACCCGTTTTGTAGAAAATCGCGATGAACAAGACTATTATTATTGCTTTTAAAGCAATTTCCCATTTTAAAAAGCCTTTTCTGAATAGCTCGTTTACGAAGAAGAGAAAAAGAACAAGAAAAACGCCCGGTGCCGATGACACATTAATGATAGGCAACGCGAGTAAAATCGATACAATGAATTTACTTCGAAAAGTATTGGATTCCCTGTAGAGCAGAATCACAAGTATGACCATCCAATATATAGGAAATAGCTTCGAATAATTTACACTATGCTTTGCAAAGACATCTGCTGATTGCAGAAACGGAATACTGATAATAGCTCCCCAAAAAATGCCGGTTGCGAATAGTAAGAACAATGCAATAATTTTACTATAATAAGTAACACCAAACCAGGTTTCAAGTAATGCAATTAGCCCCAGCCAAATACCAACTATACCTATTGTATATGAACTCAGAATCATCAGCTCCACTGCATTTTGGCGTGTCACGTAAATCAACAACGAGTTTATCCAAATATCCACGTAGTGATAAGGCACCACGTTATGATCAAAAAATATATAATCAAACTCCGCATTCTCTATACCTGTTTCCAGTAAATACTTTGAAAGCTTTCCGTAAAAAATATAGTCGTTGTAAACATGCTCAATAAAATAACCGCCGGTATCCATAAATGCTGTTCGGTATACAATAACAGCAAGTGACACAATGGACAACTCCAGCAGTCGCTTCAAAAGAAAAAAGGTTGTCATATCTCCTTGTGTCCGCTCTGCGAATACCGTTTGGCGACTAACCCGATTGTCCCACCACAGGAATACTCCAATTAGTACGAAACCCAGGAGAACAGTAGCACCGCGGGATTTTACCAGGGCAAAAAGTGTCACTATTAAGAAGAAGCCTATTAAAAAGATCTTAAATGCTCCGCCATAACTCTTTTCGACTTTGAACCGCAAAAACCGCAAAACACCAAAACCAACCGACATACTTATCGATAAGAAAAGGATTACATAAAGTAAATTTTTTAAGATCAGCTCAATCATCATTTCTTTCCGAATTCAATCTACAATCTTCTTTAGTTATCTCAATAAAATAATTATACACGAATACCTTTTCTGCCAATGACCAGACAACTTCCTCCCACGCGAATCACCTTACCATTTCTTATTCTGGATATTTCGAAGTCCCAAATATAGTTTAGTATTATACCGATCAAGCCGCCACTTTTGTGTTCCTTCTTATGCTTATCCAAATTACCGGAGTTCTTGTGCAGCCCGAGTCTGCTAGGTAATGTACGAAACAAAAATACCGCTATAGGCAGAATCGAAAATATATACGAGGAGTACTCAATATGAAAGCCAACCGACTGCAACTTCCTTTTTAGTTCTTTTGTGGTATATCTTCTGAAATGACCGGCATCAACATCTTCGTTAGACCATAACACATTAAATGCTGGGACGGTTATAAAAACAAAGCCACCATCCGTTAAATAGGAATAAATACTTTTCAGAAAATCAACGTCATGCTCTATATGTTCTACAACATCAAATAGTCCAATAGCAGGAATTTTGCCTTTTACGAACGAAGCATTCTCAAGCGTTGAGCAAACTACGTTTTTTAAACTTCTCTTTTTTGCATTAACACATCCTTGAATACCAGGTTCAACCAACACCGTTGATATCCCTTTTTCTTCCAGGCCTTTTGCAACAAATCCATTTCCTCCACCTACATCAAAGAATGTGCTATTGGCACTATACTTCATAACTCCCTCGATGATACAATTGTTTCTATGCTTAAACCAGAAGCTATTTTCTTCTATTTGAAAGTAATTATCGTTGCCACTTGCTGGATATGATATTTTACTCTGCTCTTTAGAATAATAAATGCCTTTTCGCTCAATAAGCCCGGTTGTGTACTCTTGCAAATTCATGTTAAAATCCTTGGTGAGTTAAGCAGCCTGCAAAACAACCAAGTTAAAAATTAGAAGCAAAACAAAAAATTGAAGTTGAAATATCTGCGCTAATAAGGTACCAGTTAAGGTATAACAGCAGCAACGTTACGCTAACAACCAATTGGATTGTTGGTGCCTCTCCACTAATCCATACGCCAACAACGATTAGACTCAAAAACAAAGGATATTTACTCTGCTATCATTTACAGGTTGGGCTAACAGCAGCACGGCATTACACAACAACACGACTACTAAAAACAACGCTCTTCTCAAAGCATTTTCACTACAGGTTATCATATTCAGGTTCAGGTGGCTAGGCTAATGGTCTATTTAAAAATGAAGATAAATACCTCCGTTTATTATAAAATATATTGTTATTCACTTTAGGTGTTATGCTATAGCTCACGTTTGTTGGTCAGCCTCTCCACTAATCCCACGCACAACACCAACAAAGGCTGACAATGCTCTTCGTAAGCTTCAGGTGGCTAGGCTAATGGTCTATTTAAAAATGAAGATAAATATCTCTGTTTATTATAAATGTATAGTTATTCACTTTAGGTGTTATGCTATAGCTCTCGTTTGTTGGTGACCTCTCCACTAGTCCAACGCACAACACCAACAAAGGCTAAGCGCTACCTTTATTAACAATGCATGGTTCTTTGCTTTGGCTGCTGTACAATTTATTTCCTTTTCATCATACTATAGATGGAATTAACGTCAAGTCTTACCAGAGGGCCAGATGGATCCGTCCATTTAGGATTAATCGTATCTAAAATTTTAGGATCTATCTCTTCAATCTCAATGTTCTCACAAATTATTAATAACGATGGAAGAAGTTCAGAAGTACATTCCATGATTATTTCAAGTTCATTTCCATTTTGCTTAATCGAGCTCTTATCTATTAACCATTGATAGTGTATATACCTATCCTGTTCATCTGACTTCTCTTTTAAATGAAAAAAATTACAGCTAAAATGACTTACAAGATCAAACTTCAACTTGAATAAAGCACGTCTTTTACTTGAATATCTAGATTCAAAATGATCGGCTATAACAATAATGGATAAATATTTATCCCACATCGAAAGATCTATATCGATCAGGTGTGCATCTCCCAATATTTGTTTTAAAAGATCATATGTCCTCGTGTCTAATTTCATATCTAATTCATTCTAAAATTGTCCATTTCCTTTGTCCGATGGAATGTGGCCCCCAAATTTATCTCTTTCGGCAGGTAGTCCCGTTGCTCCGTATTTACGACCGTGCTTGTCTTTAATGTGCCAATGAGGGTCTTGCCGTCCTACCAAAGATTTAGACGTTCCATCATAAAATACTTCAGTTTTCTTTTCGGGATGTATGAACTTTCGCCGACCTGTCTCAGTCGTCTCAACATACTTAAATCCCGCTTCTTCTAACTTCTTTTTACCCGCATTGTAAGACTTTCCTCTCAACGAAACATTTTCTAACCCAAGCTCTTTTAATTTCGCAACATCGCTATTGACTTTTCTTAGTTTTGGAAAACCCGAATTGAGTACTTCAGGGTCTATTTCCCAGTTATCTATAAGCTTTCTAAGGTTTTTCAGAGCCTTTAAGTGCCTCAGCTCATCAAGCTCCTGAGCCAGCATTCCCAACTCAAACACAAGAGCTCCTATAGCTTCATCGTCTCCTTCTGCCGCTCTCGTAATTAGATCTTCGTAATCATCGATCATATTTTGAGCAGACTCTGTACCCAATGCAGTTAATATTTCAATAAAATACTGTGTTTCAGAATAGTCAGCTCCGGTGGCTAGCTTAGTTGGCGAATAAGTATTAGAGAGAAAATGGGCTACATTCGCCGCAGCAATAACTCCAGTGATAGTCCCTTTAGCTCCTTCAATGGCTCTTTTAACTGCCCCCTCTTCCATTTTTTGTAGATGATTTGTACCAAATATCAATTTCTCAAGTATTTTCAAACCTAAGGTAGCTTCAGCGCCATCTAAGTCAACAGAGGCAATGGGCGAGTTACTAGCAAATTGATAAGGTGTAAGCATTGGATAACTTTCCTTCAACGGATCCACACTTAAGAACTTAGCAATATTTGGATTATATATCCTAAACCCATAGTCATACACAGTCCCTCCAAACTCGCCACTATCATCTTTCTCTTTACCATTAAATCCATAGCGATATCCGCCATCCGCTACATCATTCTGAGGATAGTATCTCTTCGGCATCTGCATACCAAATGGATAATAGTTATAGTATGCCTTTATAGTTGCATGTGTACTTAACAGCAGACCGGATAATGTAGCATACTTCACATCCGTTACCACAGCGGATACGTTACCCAAGTGATCTTTCAACTCATAATCCTTATCACCAACACCACGCACATACGTGTTCTCATACGGGTTCTCGCTGGCATATACTTTATATACCTGGTTTACCAGGTGGCCACTGCCTGCTATACTTAACTGAAAATCACTCGCAGGTGTACTCGTCAGAGCATCCAATGTAGCTCCGCCATACGCCAGTACATTGGTGCTGTTGCGTTGGGCGATGTGGATATTGTTATCCCGGCCCCGGCGAACTTCTCCCGAGATACCACTCTGCATAATAGTTGGAGTCGCTGCACTTATTGTACTGATGCTCCACAACGCTTCGGCTGTTGTCGATGGTAACAACGGAGTGACTGTACGCTGGCTGTATACCAGCTGGCGACTGTCGGATGTAAAGTCGGCACTCAGTGGTAACGATCCATTGGTAACGTCAACAGTCTTCTCTGGTTGTACTGCATCATTGGTGCTGGCCAGATCAAAATCCGGTGTTACGGCAAACAAGTTCAGGGTAGCTTCGCGCTGGATCGTCCAACCCGCAGGCTTGTTATAGTTCACGGCCAGCAGGCGTTTACCTGTAGGATCAAGTTGAAGGTCACCTTCTCCCAACTTGTCAAGACTCGTCAGGGTAGTTTGTACGGCAGCCTGCTGCACCAGCGGGCCATCCGTTATCGTAAAACGTACGATCTCTTTTTTACCGATACCACTGCCCGTTGCGGGCGCTTCATAGCGGGTGGCATAGAGTATAGTATTGCCTTTGATGTTATCTTCTATTGCCAGTAACTCTCTGCCGTAAGTAGATTTCTTCTCTGCATCCAGTTCCTGGTTCTTAACCACGATATCGCCCAGCAGGGCTCCGCCTGTTCCGTTACCTGCCTGGCTCATGTCGATGACATGGTAATTGAGTTTACCGGCTGTGCTTACCGTAAACAATATATAGTTCTTCGTACCCGGTTGCTTAACGATAACCGCTTTCGATTTAGGTTCTGCATATATACCATTTGTATTCGGCATCAGATTACCGAACCGGTCGTATACCAGGCAGACACCTGCTTTACCCCAGTAGTCTTCTGTTGTTATCGCATATACCTCCAGATTACCTTCTTCATCTTCTGCCAGGGCTATATTGCCGGAAGCGGCTCCTACAAAACTTACATTGTTTACCGCTGCATACTTTTGGGTGTTGCTGCTATAGCTCGCCAGGTGCGCCTGCACCGTGTTTATATACCGGGTGCTTGAACTTACTTTCAAGGCATCCGTCTTCTTGCTCAGTGTTAACCAGTTTACGTTGGCTGTTTTCTTATCAACATCGCTAATCGACAGCGTTACTTCATCCACTTGTGACGCTGTAAATACTTTTGTTGCCAAAAGCTGCTTGGCGTTCAACTGTCCCAAGCGGTCACTGCCATAGATTGGAAGTTCTTTTAAGGTGAACTCTGCACGGTAGGTATCTCCACCCAACGCTATATTTTTTCGCTCATAAACGCCCAGCAAATTACCCGAGGCATCGCGAACGTAATAGGTTGTATAAATATTATCCGGCTTGCGTTGGTATACGCCTGATACATACGGAAGCTTGTTCACTTCTTTGGCTATACGATTGCCTTGTGCATCATAAGTAAAGATCACGTGTGGCTTTTGTGAGGTCGATGCATACGGCTTCACTTCACTTACCTTACCCGATATATTCCAGTGGATATAGATCTGCTGCTGCTTGTCTTCGATCAGGTTACCGATCTTATCATACACATAGTTATCAGCTACCTGGCCGGGCTTCATGTCTTCGCTGCCAGCTTCATTATAGCTGGAGTTCTCTACTACCTGTTTTAGTTTGTTATCGGTCAGGTTGTAGATATAGGTCAGGTCGTCCATCGCATCCAGTGTAGGCGTTGAGCTTACATTACCATTGCGTTTCAGGCTCAGGATATTTCCGTTCGCATCATAGGTATAAGCTGTACCATAATTATTCGTGGCTGTATAGCTTGTGCCACTATATACATTCAGCTTGCTTGACTTGATCCGGTTCAGACGATCGTAGGTATAGACATGTCCTGTTAAGGTGTTATCAAGTTCCATGTTCGATGGATTAGGGCTCTGTCCCATCTTGCTGATCCAGGTGCTGATGTTACCGTTATACAGATCTTTATTACCACTGGATAAGTAGAATGTGCTACCGGTCTTCCAGTTAAACACCGAGTTTACATTGTTATACTGGCGGGAGAAGTCGCCTTCATAATAACCAAGTCCCATACCGAACTCATCCTTTGCATAGAGCTTGTCTGTGCCTTCCGATGTATTGGCAGTCAGGTCTGGTGTATTGATACCTTTGAGCCAGCCCTGCAGGGTATATACATAATCCAGTTTCTGGATATGGTCTTCCCCTATACCAACCGAGCGCAGCGGGCCATGGGCATAGTATTCATAGCGGGCATCGGTATCCCAGATATAGCCATCGCGTGAAGTCTCTACCGTTAACAATACATTGTCTTCATCATACTTATAGCGCTGGAAGAACTGATCCGGGCGGTGTTCATTGAATTTTACTTTCAGAACTTTGTTACTGATCAGATCATACTCGTATGCCGTAGCCAGTTGTCCTAGTCCCGGTACATCCTGAAGCAACCACTCTACGTTACCATGCGGATCGTAGCTATAATAGGTAGTTGATATTTTGCCATTCTTGTTCTGCACCACACTATAGCTCACACGGTTCAGCAGGTTGCGCTGTGCATTACCCTGGTAGGTAACGTTGGCCGGCTGGCTATAATAGGTGTTGATCTTTTCAAGCGCATTGGTGGCAGGGAACGTAGCAACATCGGCACTGGCTGCCAGTGAAGCAAACGCAGCATTCGTAAGAGTCGTCTCCCCTACTTCAATCACCCGGCCGATCTCATCGTACTTGGTATAGCTATAGCGTTCGGTACCCGATTCGTTCTCTGAAGCATCGCGCTGCTTCGCGGATTGTGAGAACCTTAATTGCCCGATGGCATTGTATATAAAGTTACTTTGTCCCGCATCAGGGGTGTGTTGACTTGACAGCTGGCCTAATGTGTTATAGTTATAGCTCGTTACAAAAGTATGTTGTATAGGTGCAACGGTCCTGTCGGTTGCTACAGCTTTAACTCCGTTCGGGGCAACCGTTCGTACCAGTTGACCGGCACGATCGTAATAATATAAAGTATAGTGGAAGTAGTTGATATCATAGGTCATATCAACCTGGTCTTCCAGGTATTCCAAGGATAAACATTTTTGACGCTGCTCTTCTGTGGCGGCTTCCAGTTGAGCCGTGATACACTCAGCTGCTTTGTCTGTGATCTGGCGGCTGATGCTGCTGGCAGCTATCGCTGATAATGTAGTAACCTTCGGTGCTTCTTTAGGAGCAAGATCATCTTCTGCATCGCCCGTCTTCCAGCGGAAGCATAGACTATAGCTGCGCGCAGGAACCGGTACGACAAAAGTCTCTAGTAAAGGTGTTTCACTGCAGTGGTCTGATATATATACATTATACTTACCCGACTGAAGCTCCATGTTCTTCGATATACCGGTTGTGTTACTCTCCTGCATGATCTCATACTCTACGGTTTGTAACACCTGGTCGTACAGACCCGTTGTGCTGTTAAATACGGCACGCTTCTCCTGAACTTCGCGCTTCCATACAAATTTATAGGGAGGTGTTCCGCCGGTGGCTGTTACATCTGCGGCACACGTGAGTAATGTATGATCCGTTGTCAATGATGACTTCGTTGTCGCTGCGTAAGGCCACTGACGCTTCTCCCCGGGCAACAGTATAGGACTTGCCTGGTAGTCGCCACTATAGATCTCGAACTCGTGACATTTACAGGATACTGCATCTTCGCGTGCATCCTTAATCTTCACACAATATTTACCGGGTTCCAGGCCCGTCATCACAGCACTGCTCTTGTCAGATATCAACGAGCGGTCACAAATATCAGCACCATTTACCTCGTATAGTTCATAGCGTACCGGTGAGATCAGGTGAGCCGAAGCGTTGATCTCGACAGCACCATCATGAGCACCCGCACATGTCTCCGGACTTACCAGCAGTGTAACCTGCGGAGGGGTTTGCTCTTCGATCTCAAAGAAGATTGGATCTGCACAACCGTAGTTCGCAAGGCTTGCTTCTATTTTATACTTACCGATCAGGGTACCTACCGACATCGGGAAGCTTCCATTGGTGATCGTGGTAACTACATCATAACTACCTGAAGCATTTTGCTTTAACAATTTGAACGTACGTGCCTTTCCTGACAGGTCGGTACAGCTCAATTGGTTTTTAAAACCAAGTGTAGGCGTTACCGTGATAACATTGTCACAAGCCTGTAACGTACAGTAATCAAACTTCTGTCCGTCTACTATGGTAAAGCTTTCCTGGTTGGAATTGAGTTTTGCTGTAAAAAGCATCGACAGCGGTTCTACTTGCAGAGACCGATTGCCGGCATCGCTGGTCGAGATCGTACAGCTGTTGTTATTATAGATTACATCGATCTTATAGGTGTCAGCTCCCAGGTTGCTTATTGTAGAGCGTGTGCCAAATATCCCCGGATAACCTTCCGCTGGAGATACGCGTACTCCTGATGAAGTATATACATGGTACGTATAGTTGTTACCACCACGGGGGTTTGATTTACTTACCGTAAAGCCGGCTGAGGTTGATGTGATCGTTGTTCCGTTCAATGTACAGGCCGTACCGGGGCTGCCTACGTTACCATCACAATAGGAAGTGAACACTGCTCCGCCATAGCCGATTGTTACATTGCTGGTAGCACTGCAGCTATTGGCATCGCGAACGGATATACTATATACACCCGTAGATAAATCCGTGCGCATATAGGACGATAGTACAACGCCTTCCGCTGGCAAGTTGCCACCTACCAGTGTCGTGGTATATGGAGAGGTACCACCGGATACCTGGAAAGCAAGTTCGCCATCCGTGGCGGTTAAACACGTAACACCTTGTTTGGTGATGTTACTAATAACAGGAAGAGCGTTAACAGATACGGTTACTGCTGCCGAGGCGCTGCAATTATCTTCAAGATCGGTTACCGTAACAGTATACGTAGTTGTGGATTGCAAGGTGGCCGTTGGTGCAGCCGATGAAGTATTGCTCAAACCCGTAGCCGGTGACCATTGATAGCTATAGTTACCCGATTTTGATACGATAGCACGAAGTGTAGTGGCATTGCCTTTACACACCGCTGCTGCATCTGCTGTAGCACTTACCGGTAAGGGCTGAAGACAATTACCGAACTGCAACGTAAATGTACCTGCTGTAACGGCATCAACCGTAACATAATACCATTGACCAGGCGTTAAACCATTGTAATGAATGATAGCAGAGGCACTACCCGTAGCACTGGTACATGCCAAGCTGTTACCCGATGCATCGTGAAGTCCTAAGAAACCATTTTGAAGGGTACCATACGTGCCACCGGTGAGTAATTTTAAATCCACGTTCGCAGTAAGCGCCTGGAATTTAAACCATACGTTTTTAGAGGCTGCATGTGTAGCATCGCAGCCACTGCCATCTGGTGTAGCACCTTCGTTGCTATAAAAACCTGATTCCGTTATATAGGATGTAGGATTGGAAACAAGCTCTGCGGCTTCTTTGAAATCATAGTTCAACACCACTACCGTCTGCATGCGACTTGTCAACGTAAGGGCCGATGCATCCGGGTTTGTGATCTTATAGTAATACTGACCTGCGTCAGTCATCTCTGCTTCCGGAATCTCAAAGGTATACCCATTGACTTTGGATGGATAACTCGTTAAGTAGCCATTCGACAATTTAAACCATTGAAATATACTCTGTGGGTTCGTATCAATATCAACAGCAGCAGTTAACGTAAACGATTGGCCGACTATAGCGCGGATGTTCTTCGCTTCATCAACTAAGTCTTGCGGATAGTATATAAAATTTGATGACGTGCCTCCAAAACTCTGCTTCAGCGGCAGAAAGTCTGAAAATGTAAACCGGTTATTATAAAATCGTAAATATGTAAAGTCATTGAAGTCAGTAGATATAGAACCCGTTAGCTTGTTGTCGTTAACAATCAAGTACTTCAGGTTAGGCATATTACCTAACTCCGCAGGGATAGTACCACTAAGATTGTTAAACTCGACATTGAGCGTGCCTAATGTACTCGATTTACTCAACCCTGCTGGAATCTCACCGCTTAGTTGATTACGATTAAAATATAGAGCTGTAATATTAGGTAAATTTCCAAGCTCTGCAGGTAATGAACCGGTAAGCTGATTCCCATATATTTCCCAAACCTTCAGGCTGCTTAACTGACCAACCTCCGGAGGAATTACTCCCGAAAGCTTGTTATTACCTATATGAAAAAGTTGAAGCTGTTTAAGATTCTTTATGCTGGAAGGTATACTTCCTGAGAATTGATTACCCTGCAAATACAAAGTCACCATGGAAGGTATATTCGAAACTTTATCCAGGATAGAACCTGAAAGCTGGTTGTTTTGAAGCGCCAGGTAGCTTAAGCTCTGAAGATTCGAAATCTGCACAGGAACTTCACCCGTAAGTGTATTTTCACTCAGGGTCAATTGTTGCAACTGACACAAATTACCGATCTGTGCTGGTATAGTGCCACTCAATTTATTACCACTCAGTACAAGTCCGGTAACATAGCCTGATGAGTTTGTAGTTATACCTGACCAGCCCGTTACACTTTGTCTGACAGAGGGATTAGCGTCTTTCCATCCGTTTTTATTTGTCCATCCAGGTCCTGCTGTAGCTGCATATAGCGCCATAAGAGCACTGTACTCATCTTCGAGTGTTGCGCTGCATGATTGATTGCTAACACTCAATGTAAATGTACCTTGCCGTACTGGCGCCTCCCCGTGAACTGAAAAGTAGTATATCTTACCTGGCACCAATGAAGTACTTTGAACATTACCATAATTAGAAGTAATCACAGTACCTGCATCATCATATAAATAGATGAACGGCATAGAAATTGTCCCGCTGGCACCTCCCGTTAGTACATTTATCTTGATAAGATTGGTAGTAGCCATGAATGTAAACCAAACATTCGGATTTACGCCCCATATAGTGTTGAAGCCTGCACCCGTTGCCCCAATGTTATTATACGCAGCACTTCCACTTCTAAATGCCGTAGTGTTCGTTATAACCTCCGCATTAAGTCTATGATCATACCCTATATCGTCATTAACATACAAACTGAAAGTGCCTTGGGTATAATTATCATCGTCAATTGAAAAGTAGTATACATGTCCCGGGGTTAACGACAAATTTTGAGTGTACGTACGCTCCTGGGTACCAATCGTAGCTGCCGATGACGACCCGAACCCTCCGATAATCTTGCCTGCTTCATCAAAAAACTTCAACCGGATCTGATTCATCGTTCCTTTCGTACCACCGGTTAGTACGCGTATATCTATTTCATTTGTCTCTGCTATAAACTTAAACCACACATTATGGGTATTGCCTGCATCTTCTGAACCAGGACCGTACGATTCCCCTGTACTGTTAAAGTTGTTAAACTCACCGTCAGCACTCGACCACTGATGCGTGCTTGGTATTAAGATTGCCTTTGTTCGGTTATCATTGTTAATAACACTACTTGAATAAATTGTAAATGTACCCGGTGTACTATTGGGATCATCTACGGAGATATAGTACACCGAACCTGGTGTCAAGTTAGAATATTGAATATAGCCTGGACCACTCCAATATGTATTACTAAACAATTGCGTACCCAATTCGTTGAAAAGCTTCAACGAGATTCCTGCCAGCGTACCTTTCGATCCCCCGGTATATACGTGAAAACTGATCTCGTTGGTAGTAGCCTGAAACTTAAACCACACGTTATGAAATCCCTGGCCGGCAACTTCATTAAAGCCATTCCCCGTAGCTCCTACATTGGTATAGGCAGCATCGGCACTGGCCCATGAGTTTAAGTTTAGCGGGAGCGCATTTACTCGACTATCATTTACAGGCTGCGCTAACAAGAGCACGGTATGCAACATCACACCGGCTATAGTTAGAAGTAATTTTTTCAAAACATTCACACTATCAAATGTCATACACTAGTTTTTTGCAGGGAGGCTAAGATTTATTTCAACTGCCGGAGATACAGTCTTCGCTGTTTTAAAATTATTTATATCCGGTACTCCTGTATTAATGGAGTTTGGCAATTCAGTATAGTCTGCCATGTTCGGGTTAGCTATACAATTGAATTTTCGGCTGCCGTCTGGCGTAGCATTGCCATCTGCATCCAGTTTACTAGGCATATCAATTTCAAAATCCCAGGTCATCACCTGCTTCCATTTTTTCTGTTCGCAACGGCTTAATGTAGTTGATGTTGCAGGACACTTACCTGATGAAGGATCGCACGAAGCATCCTGACAACCAGGAACATTCCCGGGACAGTTACCCGTACAACCTCCTACTCCGTACTCAACTTCTATATTTGTATTTGTCGGACCAAGTGTAATGGCATCTGTATTAATTTTTCGGCACGATCTTGTATCCAGTTGATATGTTGAGATCATACATTGTGATTTGCATTGTGCTATAATCTCATCTACCAATAGGTCTATATCTTCTTCAGGTACTACATTATCAGTATCTGCGCCCTTACATCCCCCTATAACATAACCGTTTTGTGTAAATGAGAGTAAAAGTTTATTTCTGAATTCACTTCGTCTTTCATCACATTTACCTTCACAGCTCTTGGTCATCTTCATCATATCAAATTTTACAACCGTTGGATACTGATTCGCTGGTAGCTCGGTTGTGATACCGTTCCACTCTTTCCAATCTGCAATTTCCTGCGGCTCCAAGCCTATAGGGTTAGTATCCTCATTGTAGATACCCATTGGGTTAATTGTATAGTCTGCCTCAGTTTCAATTACCTGATCATTATCTTCTCCTTCAAAATCCTGAGGCCTGTATGTATTAAGCATGTTATAGAATGTATAGCGTTGCCCAGCACTCCAGCCAGTAGCCGTATAGGGGCAAACAACCTTACCTAAGTCACAGAACTCTTTTGCATAAAACTTCAAATCATATGTACCATTTGCAGATGAGTAGTTCCCATTACCATTACCTACCGAAACTCCGGTTTCGCAGAAATCCCGGTTAAAAGTTCCATCAGAGTTTTTTACAAAGCAGCATGGAATCTTCGTTTTTACTCCGTTCACTATCTCAAAGCAATCATTCGGGTCGCTATAGCAAGTAAGCACCTCTATCTCACGGATGCGTTCAGTTTCCGGATATTCAAAATATTTAAAGGCATACAATGGATCTTTGATATGCGGGAAATAATCTTTCATTCTTTTAGCAGGTATCCCGCCGGCCGCTGGCACTACAATTATTTCAGGCCACGTAGCAACTCCGTTAACTACCGTAGGATTGTACGGCCATTTTTTACAGCCGCCTGACGGACAAGACGGTGTTGAAGTTCCTGCTCCAGTAAACGGAACATTATACGATGTAGCACCGCTTACATCTCCAGGAAGTGGCTGAGGATCATCGGCAGTTAATATTTTAGCAAACTTATACCCTGTACATTCCAGGAAATCTTTAACAAGAAAACCGGTATATTCTACATCAGCCTGCGATGCCGATAAGTCTCGCATTGCTTTTGCAATCTTCTTTTTAAGTTTTCGCTTCTTTCTACGGGACAATTTCACATCGCTAAAATTGTCATTAAAATGGTTGTCATGTGTTTTCCCTTCACCAACTGTCTCGCCCGCTGCATCATCTGTACTGTTAGAAACATTAGCTTTTCCCGAAAGCGTACCGTCACCACACATGGAGCTTCGAAGCAGTACGATCTGTTGCGTCCAGCAATCAATTAACTGAGAACAGGTATACTGTGTACAATTATTAGTATTAGCATCACAAAGAATACCGGTATTCACGATCGGATTACCACAATCATCTTTACTTGCTACAGGAGGTGCTCCACTTGCATTTTGCGTTCCTTCCACCGATTCCACACCTTGTGCATTATACTTATCGGTAAGCATATGGTATATCATTTTGTTGAAGTCACCCGGTGTACTCCAGCCTAACATATACTTCTGGTAAAAAATGTCACGGCTAAAATCGGAGCTTACGCACTCTTTCAAAAGAGACCAGGCATAACCTTCAAAATCCGGAAAGTATTCTGTAGCACCTGGATTATCAATAAAGTCAGGGTTTACGTCAAACACACCATTGTGATTAGCATCAACTTGTTCCACAACGGCAGGACATCTGAATGGAGGAACATAAGCCACCGAAACCGACATCACACCACAGCATGGACTGCTAATCTCTAATCGCATCGGATTGCCGGCTGTATTGTTATATATATCAATCTTATGCTCAGGAGTTAGTATAAAATCACCCAAACTGTATTTACTTACAACACAAGCAGCATCACAAGAGCTTCCGCCCGCAAACGCATTGTTAACATCGTTTTTTATATCCGACAGTTTTGTATAAAAATCCTGAAGCTCTGCTTCGCAATCTACCCCCTCGAGCCATCCTGTGATTTTATTGATCAGAGGCATGATCTGTTTCTCTGCCTTCGTTTTAGATTCAATAGCAATAGTAGGTTCACCGGCTTGTAGTATCTTCTCTATTACATATGTACCAGGACTTAAAGTTTGTTGCGACCATGATACCATTTTATATTCAACACCATTTGCGTCTGGCGTACACGCTACGGATGCTCCCAGATCCTGCTCAGGTAGAACAATGGTAGCATTGGGGTTTTCCACATTATGTATAATTACCTTTACCTTATACTTGCAATCGAGCGAGAGGTCAAGACAGTTATTCTCCAGGTCCTGGCACTTTACTTTATAATTAATATTCAAAGGACTAGACTGCAGCAAAGCAATTCGTTTGCTGCTCACAAAACCACTCTGCGTAGTGATGTTCTGAGTGATTACATCGCTGACAGTTTTCTTGGACGAAGCGTTTCCTTCATCTTTTAGTGGATCGAGTATATTTCCTTCACCATCCTGAAAAGAAAGCCCCGTTGCAATAACTTTCCCCTCTTTTGACATATAGCTAATAGAAGCGGTGTTATTTTGATCTATCGTATAGGTAGTCAATACGCTTTCTGCATCAGGCGCTTCGTCACCAAATAGTGCAATCAATTCTTCTTCTGATGCCGTTCCATAAAGAGTCTTTATAGTTTTACCACTATCATTAGCATCGCTTATCATATGTTTTTTACCAACACCTGATTGCTCCAGCACGCGCGTAGTTCCATCATTATGAAAAAGCGTACGCTGAAACGGGTATCCTTCGGCATCCGGTATATTCAAATCCGGGTTTTGATTGGAGTAATAATTCAGCGGAGAATTTGTTTGCTCCACCTTGGATGGATTTCTATAGTTTGAGGCATTGTCATAATCATCTGCCGTATATACCTTATTATCACTGGGCCTTTGCACCAGGTTCTCTTTATACTCTCCAAGCTTTCCGGGTACCGGTACTCCCATCGTTGTGAGTGCAGGGCGGCCGGTATTATCAGGAATAGTTTGCGTAATCAATGTATTGTCCTTCGATGCGCGATAAGATTGTGTCTGTCTTACCTGTTGAAGTGGTGTCGCAAAAACAACATTCTCACTTACCTTATTTTCTTCTGTAAATGTTCTGGAGTATATCCAGTTTTTATCAGCTTCGCTATCTTCGTAATAAAAGTAAGCATCGCTGTCACCACCATTGTAAAGTATACCTTCTGTGTCGGAAAATTGAATGTGTATTCCAGATACATTACCCGGATTTACACTCCAATTGTTGTCCGAATAGTTTAGATCGTTGGCTATACCTCCATCATAAAAAGTGCCAATCGGCCTGACACGCCACACATAGAAGCCCGTCCCCTCCGGCATTGTAAGTGTTAGTGACGTTGCACTGCTCTGCGTTTCAATTCTCAAAGCCTTACTCCAATCAACATCTGCAGTTATATCTTTTTCTGAAGCTGCTGTGGCTTCTTGATTATTATACAAACGGAGCAACTGGAATTCGTAATTTGGAAATTCGTAACCGCTGTTATCCCAATCAAACGTAACTTGCTTGAAAATCTGTTTCATTGCCTTCAGTGAAGTCAATACAGGCTTTACTGAAGTTGATGTAACATCAAGTCCATATACTATATCATAAGACAATTCAAAACGAATTTTGTTTGCGATCATCGCCAACATTTCAGCCTGCGTTGAAGAAGCTGATGCCGCAGTTACCAGCGGAGTAATAGTTACATTTTCAATAGAGAATCTCTGAAATAGAAAATCAGAAGCGTCTACGCTGTTTGTTGTGAGATCAGTAAACTGCGTAAAGTCTTTTGCAAAGACAGCTTCGGGTTTACCGTTCTCGATAATAAGTTCATACGCAGCGGCATCAAATACATTCGGTACCTCCGCAGAACCATTGAAACCTTTTATGGTGAAGGTAATTTTATACTTGAAATCCAGCGTTGTACCGGCAGGGCCAAATGCATAATCATCACCCAGGTTGACCTTCATATTAAACAACGCGCTAACAATGTTTCGCTTGGAAATGTTAAGCTCTGCTGGCATTGTTACGTCTGATGTGAAATCAGTAGCAATGGCGCTTCCCGAGGTTACATTATTTGCCGTTATTGAAGTTGTTAATGGCTCTGTTTTCAAGCTATAGCGAAAATGCGAGTTCTCGTAAACGGGAGTCTGAACTACCTGCGCATATATACTCAAATGCGAAACAAACAGTGCAAAAAGACAGCCAGACCATTTAAAAATGTTCATACTAAACGCAGTTGATTAATTTCTATTATCGATTACCTGATACCCTTTATACTTGTCAAGAAGTTTACCTGATGCATTGAAGATCTCATGATAAACAGATTTGGCAAGGTTCGTCTTATTATAATTCAGATCAAGCTCATGATAGGTTATACTTCTCATAACAATATCTTCACCTGGCTGATAGTACGTTTTTACACGCTCGATCCGTTTCGCATTTGGATCAATAGAGTATTCTATTTTATTCACCTTGAATATATCCATTGCCTTCTTGTATGGCGTCATGGTTAATACTTTCATTGCTCTGCCATTTTCAACAGATTCATTACAGCTTACTACATTTGAAAGCGATACAAGTGTATCCTGCAACTGAGTCACCATCTCCATGTTACTCTTAGCGTCAGGAAGCTTGCCCCCATTTGACCATACAATTACCTTACGTTGTGGCAATACTGCAAAAGCATTCTCTTCATCCTGATATGTACTTAATACGTCACTAACATAATGCAACTTAGTAGCACTCATATATACACGAACCGTTACATCAGAGTCTGGTATACGTGATTTCGAACTCATATCCGTAGTTATCGTCATGTTCATATAGTACACACGCTTACCAGACGGTACACCTATCTTTCCAAGTTCATTCACGTATTTCTTCAATTCCTCTTTACAAGCAGAGAAATCATCTTTCGGAGAAAACCCTGCTGTGATAAGCAACAACAGCGCAAGCTGTATCATTATTTTAAGTTTGCTCATTGCAGATTTTGTGTTTTAGGTGTATTGTATTGTGTTTCCTGAATTGTCTTCAGTCCTTTTTCTGTTTCTATCTGCTTTCTTATCAACTTACCTTCGCTGTTATATTGGTAGTATAAACCGAAGTGCTGATCATCAAACTGTGTGAGCAATCTGAACGTAGACACATCATATACATAACACTTCGATTGTGCATCAATCGGCTGGAACCGAACATCATCTATATATACGTTCTCTCCAGCGCGCAAAGGATACGACACACTCACCGAGAACGCTGCACCTTTTGTGGGGAATATACTTTTATTAACGTTCGTGCTATATAATGTCCATGCTCCCGTTTTAGCAACGCGCTCCATTTTTACCCTGGCTCCATTAACTATAGCTTCAGGTTGCTGAGGCTCTGTCCCATAATCAGATTTTAACCATAACTTCAGAATACCGCCCTTGGTATTTAGTTGTTCTGTTACTGACAATCCGCTTAGCAAAGCGAGAGAAGTTCCTGAGTATTGCTTTGATTTACTTCCGGAGTGACCAATCTGCGCATTACCCGAAGTCTCATAGCTGTCGAACGCAATGGATGTATACGCTCCATTTGATGTAATCATAACTGGTAACAGATTACTGCTATTGCCAAACGAATAATCATACTTTGCAGAACTATATATACCGAGTATGTTCTTCTCTTCCAAAGCACTTCCGTGTGGAGAATACTTTGTTACTTCGTTTAGTTTGAGCCAGTTAGCATCAGCTTGGCTGGTACTTGTCCAGTTAAACATGGAAAAGTTCTTGAAGAATCCTCCCTTATAAACCTTGTCTTCACCTGTCGCAAGATTAGAAGATGCAGCATCTGTCTTATATGCATAGGTCTCATAAGGACGCCATATCTTATTGAGTTTAGTTTTGGCATCGGTAATTCCTGGATAATTAGCCTGCACATCGGCACCAAACCAACCATCAACCAGGGCGCTATTGCTATACGTTTGTACTTCGGCAGAAAGGACATTATTCGCACTAGTAATGTTGGACGTCCATGTAGAGTTGTTTGTATTAATCAGATTACCAGCCGTTCCATAGGTAACAAATGTACCCGTTGATGTACTCAGCTGATTGGTATTATTGGAGTCAACCGCTTTTTGCCCCATGGCAGAATACTTCCAGGAAGCAGGAACAGTCAATGAATATATTGATCCATCATGCACTTCATCGCCAATCTTGACACCATCAAATCCATCCAATGTTTTCACCAATATAGGCTTACCATTCGAACCATTAAATGCAAGGTTTTCAGAGTATGCTGCTACACCATCCTTCGTGCTTCTAACGCTCTTCACAATCGCCGGATAACGTAGCACTTTCGAAGTAACGTGAGTACTGACTCTGGAATCACTAAGCTGGAAGCTCGGCCATAGCGAAAAGAAAACCGGTGGCCATACTGAAATCGTAATACTGATGTCCATTTCAATACTGAAGTCCATCGTATTATCACGCAGCGATTTTATTTCCATCGCTACATCCATTTCTTTACCTGGTGTTTCAAGTGAGTACGTTCCGTCTGGTTTCAGAATTTTTATCTTCTCACCCGGTTCAAAATAAGTATACTCTTGCGAAGATGATATGTATACTTTGTCTGTCTTAAAATCTTTATAGTCTCCTCCATATGTGGCTAACTTTTTAAGTTGGCCGTGCATGTTATTGACAACAAAACGAAAACCTTGCGCTGCCCATACCTTATCAACCGAGTAACTAAAAAATCCGGCAGGTAATTTTAATCGATCCGTTACTGTGTTGTCATCCAGATTCGTTTGCACAATACTCTTGCGTTGAACCTCACTGCCAGCATTTCTACCATATACTTTATCGAACGGATAATCCTTTGCTGTTAAGTATTCGTGAACAACAAATCCGGTTCCTGTAGGTCCTTCATGGATATTCTTCACCACTATTCGAGAGTGTCCTACAGAGGCAGATGGTAATAAACTCTCGCCTAATGGACCTTCGGTCTGGTCTTTCTCTTCTCCGGTTGTGATCCTGCTAAACCAACTTTGCTCCCTCTTAGGTAAAAATTTAACTAATGGATTCTCTGCCCGAATTGAAGAAGGTTCATTCGTAGCTACACCACTGCTTGTTCCGTCTTCATTTTCATATAGATATTCAGTACCATATAAAGCGGCATCACCTGATTCGAGTCCATGATCCAGCATATATAGTCTCTTCACTCTTACTCCGCCACCTTTTTTTGCGCCAACCATTGGCAATTTCAAATATGAAAGCTCGGGGTTCATTCGCATACACACGCGCTCTTTTCCAGGTATAGCATGGCGAGAACCAATCATTAATTCTCCTTGTATAATCGCTAACAACGAAGGAATAAGGCCTAGCTTAAGACTTTTATTACTGAAGTCTGAACCATCCGCTCTCTTCGCAATGTCATCATCAAATTGCTCTTCGAGAACAGAAGAACAACCACTACCTAATGCGTCATCGACTTTACCAATGCGTTGGTTAGCCACCAGATCGTAACATCCCTGACGTGGCGAATTATGACGCAAGCCGGTTGTTCCCGATACAGTTTTTCCTTCAAGTGTAATCTTAACATTGAGATTGGTAGTCGATTGAGGTTCTACTGCTTCAACAGAAAGAAAATTTGCATAGCCATCAATGTAGTCAGACTTACAGAAATCGAGACTTGCGATCGTGCCAGTTAGTGCATACAAAAATTTAAAAAAGACTTTATCCTTTCCATTACTATAATGCTCTTGAATCATCTCAATTAACTTATCACGCTCTGCTTGTGTAGTGATATTGAGATCCTTTACATTTACGATGTAAGAAGGGTTTGTATATTCATCTGTTATATAGTTTTCTGTCTCAGGCATTAGACTTGCCATAGCCATAACTTCCCGGTCTTGCACGTATCTGTAATCCTTCTGCTCGTACTCCACCAGTATTTCCCCACCCGAGGGAAGTTTGATCTGCTTTAACTGCCAGGCAGCAGGGTCAAAACTTTTAGCGCCAACAGCTCCATCCGGTCCCTGATATAGCCACGACCGATCCTTGAGTTGTTGCTCACGACCTAATCGCTGTATATTTCCCCAAGGGTCTAAGAGGTGAGGATTATAGTCAGGATTTTGAGACTCTTTTGTGTAGCGACTTAGCAGTTCATTGAATACAGAATACTTCGCAGTTAGATGTCCCTCGTTATTCGTTGTCAATTCATCTTTATCTTTATACTCATACTTGAATACATAAGGACTGATTTTTGCATTTACTATACCTTCGTATTCAAACCACACTTTCTCCAATGTTAGCTTGCCGCTATTCTTATTAATCTTACTATTGGGAAAATTACCATTACTACTATTCGGCAGGTTTCCAACCAAATCGTAGCTATAATCAAAGCGAGTTACTTTAATAGGTTTGTCCTTTCTCGCCTTAGAAAATAGAACAATCTTCTCCAAGTATTCCAGCTCTTCGCTTCCTCTTGCTGCATTCCCCCCCTGTGCCTTTGATGCCGTTTCAAGTCCACCCGCAACGTCTTTACTTGCTCCCCTACCGTCTAATCTCGCGTTACCACTTCCCGACAAGTATGTTGAATTATACCCGGACGGAAATCGTGATGCTATGGACTTGTTCGTTACAAAGAAGGCGATGTGTGTTTTTGTTTCAATTGTCTTTAAGTAGTAAACCTCTTTTTCACCACTCATTACACTACCAACATCGTCTTTGACGTCTGATATACTATTTCGTTGATATAACAGCCCTGTATAAGGTGTTCTGAATCTATACCAGTTATCATTGACAGTCCCCAATGCTTTATGATAATTAAACTGAGTCCAACCACCAAAATCTTTATCGCTTACACCGTTTCCATCAACATCAACGTAGTCTGAAGTAAGAATTTGTGTTAGCAAATAATTAGTAGCATAAGGAACTTTCTTTACCTCTCCTACAACTGTAGTGTGTTTTGATAGATCAGGAGTATATGCATCAGCTGTAACTCCTACGTCCTGATAAGCTATATAATTATCAAAGATTGAGGCCGAACCTCTTTTGATATCAAATTGTAAACTCGCATCATTTTTAATATAGGTAGGGAGTCCATATACATACTGATTGCCATCTTCGTTATGAACGGCAATTTCAGCTATTCCA
Source organism: Ohtaekwangia kribbensis (assembly GCF_042676245.1). NCBI lineage: Bacteria > Pseudomonadati > Bacteroidota > Cytophagia > Cytophagales > Fulvivirgaceae > Ohtaekwangia > Ohtaekwangia kribbensis. The sequence continues at coordinate 784,450 of NZ_JBHTKA010000007.1, read as the reverse complement.
CTCTTCATGTTATCAGGAGGCAAATTGCGATAAATCAGGTCGCTGACATTGGAAGTCCTATTAAATGGCTCCACGGAATTTGACAACTGTTCATTGGTATGATATGCTATATAAGAAGATCTTCCCGCTGGCAAGTTTGTTGTATTCCCATTAAGATGAGTATAAATGGAAGTTGGTATAGCTATATCTGCACGTTTAAAACCGGGAATATTGCCTAGTTGTGATACACTTGCTGTCTCGGCTTCGTTACTGGCACTATATTCTACCTCTCCCCCCAGGTCATTAAAAAATCTAAATACACCTGCAGGTGAATCATATCTATAACTGGATGTATTACCAACACTTCCGTTGACACTTGGCCAATTATCCATACTAAGCTTCTCAACACCGGTACCGATATCAACACCGATACCTAAGTTTTGGCCCACCATAAACTCAATACCAAGCTGGTTGAATTTGGTGCTACTCTTCACTTTGTCAGCATAGAAATGTCCGTTTTTCTGAGGATAAAATCGGAAGCCGCCTCCAAGTCCCTCTCCTGTCACATTAAAATTGTCTGCGTTATTAAAAGGTATCCCCAAGAAGTAATCTCGTTTACTATATGAACTTCCCTTTTCTACATAATAATCTGACATTTGATTTTCGCCCACTTCTGCTATATTGTTCATAAAGCCAAATGCAGCCTTAGGAGTGACAGGCTCATTATGTTGCATGTTAAAGTTACCTGCAAACCCAACTTGTAGACCAACCGGAGGATAAGCATTTACCTGGACTGAAGTACTAAAGTTGAATGAATAGCCATCATATTTTGTTAAGCTTACCGCTTTTGAAGATTCATTGAATGAATATAAGCCATAACCACTACCCAGGCCTTGAGTGGCTTTAGATCTAATTATGCCCGCAATACGAGATTTATATTTAGCAGCCTCTTCTCGAACTAACTTTTCATCGGTTACTCTCCCTTTTTGATTCTCTGGCTTCTCAGCATCAGGAAGATTCCTGAATCGGTTTAAAACACCCATTGGGCTTATGTGTGCCGAATACGTCACACCCTGTGCACTATAATTGAGCCCCAGATTTACCATACCCAAAAAATCTACACCCAATCCATAGCTACGTTGATAACCTTGATAATTATTGAAGCGCAGAGAGGCACTGGCATTCATACCAAACGTAGTCTTAGTATCCTTGCTAAAGAACTCAATACCAATATCATTGGTAGTCCCTGCAGTCCAATTTGGTCGTGTTTTGTTATAGTAATCAATATGCGCATTGTTATAGTCGTCAGGGAATCCACGGGTGTTTCTGTTAATTGCTCCTGGATTTAATGTCCAGCCAAATCCGACCCATGACGCCTCCTCTTCGGAGGAGACCCCGCTATGGTAAGCCAATGACATCGAATAGCCTGCCCCGTCCGGTCCCGGAATATCCAATACAGGCAAATTATAGGTAAAGTCACCTGTAAACACATTAACCATGTCTGTAGTAGCCACTGGCTCAAAGCTTGAAAACTCAGGTGATGTTGGTCCTGCTGTTAATGCATAAGCAACACTTGGAGCCACTACTCCCGTCAAAATGTTGAAGGCCATAAAAAGAGCAATAACTCTCAATATCTTCCCTCTTAAATACTTCATAACATCTATTTAGTTTATCTGTCAAAAATTCTTATTGCTTAAACGGAGCTAAATCACTTCGTTGAAAAACGAAATGATTTACACCTGTTTGAAAAATAACGTCATCAAAAACAAAATCCAGTTCTTTTTCATTTTGCAGCTCTTTCTTTAAAGATTCGTCTGCAAAGACCAAATAAATATTTCGTTGTCCTTTAAGACTATATGTATTTTCCATAGAAGTCAGAACAGGTCTGTATTCATTCGAAGAAGTCTTTATTGAAACGTATTCATTCATATCAAAATTCATTGCCTGAGCACGGGCTTTATATTCCGGATAATCCCGCAAGTTTTTATACATCGGGTCATTTATATCTTTGTTGTCAGTATATGAGACTGATAAGAGAAAAGTATGATTCTGTTTATATAAAGTATACAGACTATCATAGCTTCCTTTCAAATTACTTTCATTTGATTCCTTAAGTGCCAGAAATTCAGCAGGTAAATATTTAACCGAGATTTTTATACCTTCAACATCTCTCGATTTAACCAGTCCATTATCGGGATCATTAATCCATTTATAAAAAGACTTCAGGTCTTTTGGATCATTGCTGCAGGCAAATGTTACACACGACAAGAGCAATATTAAAATATGATTCCGCATTACTTTACAATTATTTGCCCCGTATATGTGTAGTTGTTTGAGCTGTTCGTGATAACTAACTCAAACTTATAAACTCCATTTGTTACCTCTTGACTATTCACGTTAGTACCATCCCATATGGTTGTGGTTAACGGTCCTTTTACAAGCGTATTATCCAAAGAAAGGATCTTGAAAGACTTAATAATATATCCTGTTAGTCCTAAAATCTGAAAATTGCTACCCGTTGAATTCATCATTGTAGTACCATCAACCAGGTTCGTAGTAAAAGAAGCCGCAGCCTTCTCATCGCCCCTTAAGAATTTAATAGTTTTTCCATTTGCCGGTGCATTATTTATAGCATAAAAATCACCTATCATGGGGCGAAATATCGTACCGTTATCAGTACTCGCATTTACGTTAGATATAGTATACAGATTATCAATGTCAAAGGTAATTTTCATTGCAGTGTTCTCGCTACCCGCTGCGATATCGATCGTTATCGGTGTTACGCCACTCGAAAGTGGTACCGGAAGAATCGGAATTAGTCCGTCTTTACCAGGACCAGACTCTGCACTGGTATATACTATACCCTCAGGAAGTTGTGCTCCACTTATTGAAAAGTTAACAGGTTCCAACAAACGCGTGTCTATGTAAATTCTCTTTGAAGAATAGCCTAACGTAAGATTCCCATAGGTCTCTAATACTTCGCTAGATGTTATAGTACTAGTTTCGGTGTTCGCAGAAACAGACTCCCATTTATTACTTGCATTAAATCTACAGAGTTTAATACCTATCGGTTGTACCGTCTCACAATTTGAAGATGACCACCCCAATGTAACTTTCACATTAGAAGTACCAGCTTCTTTTGTAAGCTTCCAGTACTCACAAGAACTCACTGAAGATACATCCGTATTTAGACTTGTGCTGGAAGTTGGTACTGCATTGAAATATTCAGCAACGAAAGTAGATGATCCTTCCGGTGTAGGAGCCGCGATAGACACTGGTCGGTAAACTGCTCCTTTACCAATAGGAAAAGTAAAGGCAGCATTACCTACTTTCCTCACAGGCCCATTAATAAAACTCTTGTTTGGATCCTGATTCAAAGTGATCGAAGTAGCATCCGGTATAGTTATAAGTTTCGCTGTGGTTGTTACCACGATACCATTTAACAAACTCAATTCCGGATTAGGTTGTGTTGCACCTACTATAGATACTAAATTTACAGGCACCTGAATGGTTAAGGTTCCTGCGGTTTTATCAATTGAAATTTTATTGATATTTAAACCACTAGCTGTACCCTTTATTACCTGCGATACTGTTCCTTTGAAATTACACCAACCACCACCTACATTTCCGAGCGTACTCGTTTCCCCAGAAGGTAAATTAACTGTAATGGTATTGTAAAAATCTGTATTACCAAACCGAGCAACTTCAATTGGCCCTGTAGATGACTTCGTGAATACAGCCGTAGACTTAAAGGAAAACACATCATTATCTGTATTTCCAAACAGTATTGAACCACTACCTGTATTTATGAACGTAGTCGCCCCATTGAATGTCAAATTATCTCCATCTGTATTTCCAAGAAGCAATGCTCCATTACCCTGATTAGTAATGTTTGCAATTGTTGAGAATTGTACAGTACCGTTAATGACACCTGATGGATCTCCATTTTTTGTAAGTGCGAATGTACCACCAAACGTACAACCATTTATAGTCAAGTCAGTCACAGTAAGTGACACAGTCTTAAACAAAGCTTCAGTCATTGCTACTACATTTGAGTAAACAACGAGTGTGGGATCTACAGTCGTTCCTGCACTCTCATTTCCAAAAGTTACCTGAGCGGCAGAAGTTGAAGAAGAACCCACTGCGAGCCTACCTGAACCCAATACTTTTGTAGTTGCTCCTGTTACAGTTAAGTTAGTAGTAACCGTAAGAATAATATTCTTATTAATGGTCAACCGACCAGAATTCATTATAAGACCGCTAACAATAACACTGGAGCTGACCACCGGTGCTACCTTAGGCGATACAACACTTGCTATAATAACATTATCTGAGGCGGTGGGGCCACCAGCCGGAGATACTGGAGACCAGTTTGTTGATGTTGTCCACGCAGAAGTTGTACCCACCCAAGTATAATCAGTTGCAGACACATATCCTGGGTACAACAGGATTAAAGCGAAAGCTACTGATCGGAAATATTTACTATATATTATCACATCAAATATCATTTGAACTATCTATATATTTTTACTGGCTATAATTACTCCTTACCCTGATAACTTTTGTTAAGCCCGGCCAGGACATCCTCCGTAACATCCAATTCTTTATTACCAAACATTACGTTTCCTGACGTAGATGTACCTAGAATCACATCGTAACCATTATCCTGTCCATACTTCTCGACATAACTATTCACTTGATTCAAAATGGCTTGCATCATTTGTTCCTCTTCTTCGCGGGCTTTTGCCTCAACCGACTGAGTATAACTTGCCAGCTCTTTGTCTTTGTTATCCAGATACTTCTCCATATCTACCCGCTGCGCCACAGACATTCTTACTCGTTCCATGTTATACTTCTCAATCGCATTCTTCAAATTATAGGATAAGGTATCTATATTAGATTGCCAAGTATTTTTCTTAGCATCAAATTTTTGTCGCGCCTCCTTTGTGCCCTCGTATTTATCGACCAAATCGTAAGATCGGATATATACTATTTCAGGAGTATTGAAAAAATTGTAAACACCAAGGCTAAGCCCCAAAAGAGCAAAAGCAACCAGTATATAGATTAAGATTCTGTTAAGCATAACATAATTGGCTAGTCAACATCAAAAACACTGCTGAGTACTTCAGCTAATCCAATGTTAGACCGAGTGTTAAATTGTGGCTATAAGATTTCGAAATTCAGAAAATAAACTTTCAACAACGCAACACGGGAGTATTGCAGGGTAAACCTTTTTCATGTGACCGGCAAGTTAGGATATAAATTATTTACTGCGTAAATGTAACTAAAATACAAATTCAGTTTACTGAATCTATATACTTTTTTTTAACAAAAATTATAGATATATATTATAAATGTACCTCCTATATTGTGTTACTTAAATTAAATAAAGGTAAGTACATAGCAATCAATATAGTTCCAACAATTAGCCCTAGAAAAATAATCATAAACGGCTCAATTAGGCTACTTATCATTGATGTTTTATACTCCACATCTTCAGTATATTGCTTAGCTATCTTATCAAAAAAGCCATCCAATTGATTAACCTCCTCGCCCACTTTCACCAAAGAAACCATCTTCCGGTGATATATCGGAAAATGCGACAAAGCCGAGTGAAGCGGATCACCTTTCAAAATATAGCTTTCAATCGTTGTCAGCGAAGACTCGATCGGATAAAAGCCTATCATTTGTCTTATAAGCGATATTGATCTCAATAAGGGAATTTTCGATCCGAGCAGTAGAGTCATCGAGTGACAAAATCTCGCCAGGTAAATTTTCCTGATCATCTCTCCAAACAGTGGTACTCTTAATAAAACATTAGTACCTACGCGCCTAAACCAATCCTTCTTCCTTTGTCTGTACAGTAAATACACTATTGCTGAACAGAAAAAAAATATCACTAAAAAATACCTGCTAATACCTTCAGATATGTTTAGTATAATTTTAGTTAGAACCGGTAAGTCACCACCAAATCTTTTAAAAACGTCCGCAAACATTGGAACTATGAAGTTCATCATAAAAAAAATTGCACCACAAGACGCTAAAAGAACTATCGAGGGATAAGTCAAAGCGCTTACAATCTGCCTTCTTTGTTTTATCTTCTTTTGGTAGAATCCGGCCAGCTCTTTCAATACCAGCGTAATTTTACCGCTCTCTTCGCCTATCTGCAAACTATAATACTCATAAGAAGTAAAATAGCCTGTGTCCTTAATCGCATTAGATAACGTGCTTCCGTTAATTACTTTATTCTTAATATCTTCTATAAGTGCTTTATCTTTCTTCTTGGCCTGCTCTTCTGCTATCAATTCCAATGCAGACTTTATATCAACTCCTGCTGTACATAACACGTATAATTCCAGATAAAATTCTTCTTTTTTCCTATCAGATACTTTAACACGAGAGAATGAAATATCTTTATTCAGAAAATCAATGATCTTGCTACCTTGACGCTTGTGCCCCAAGTCAGGAGTATCAGTCAATCTATCTAAGTTCAAACCGCTCATTGCATCATTCAATTTAATTGTATAGCCCTCGTATTTAGAAAGAAATCAGCCGCATACACTTTTTTATGAATAAATAGCTTGGAACTTTCCTGAACATACACAAAAGCAACCTTATCGATATAATTATTAATGTCATTAACTTCTTTATCGGAGAAATAGTACTTTATATCGCGTGGCATAATATTGAAAGTATCAGCCATAGTGCCCTCGCTTCGCACAATAAATTGATCATTAAATATATATATCACGTTCTTATCTCTATACTTACACATCACTCCGTCATTCATACGCTTGAGATATTCACTGTTCATAAAATCTCTGGTTAGTAACGTTTCTATTAGAGAAAGCTCATAAATATGTTTTCTATTCTTGCTAAACTGACGGTATTGCATAGTAACAATATCCAACGTTTTATATGTCAGACTCACTACGATCATGCTAATGATCATGACAATGATTACTTCCATTAATGTAAAAGCCCTAATTCTCTTCATCACTTTTAACTATTAAAAGCTGATCTCTCGTTATTAATTTTCCTCCATCAACAACCTCAAAATGCAAGTGTACTAATCCCTTTACACCATTATACTCTTCAACAGATTTAATGATCCTAATCCCATCTCGCTCTATTCGTTCATCAAAAAGTCGATTTGTGTCAATTGTCTCTTCACTCAATTCTTTCAATAACAAGCTGATATCTAAAACTCGTTCTGAACTGGACGAGCCAAGAACATTTACATAGATAGTCATTGCTATACCAAATACAATCATAATAATAACAAGAGACACTACTACCTCTATCAAAGTAGCTGACGTTATCTTCCGTGAGTTCAGTAAAGCCATTTCATAACTCCCTTTTTTTCGGAAGTCTCCAACATAGCAGGCATTAAATATTCTGATGACAGTGAAGAATTATCAATCCTTACATTCAATAAATGATTCTCATAAAAGCTCGAAGCTGTATTCAAGATAATTTTTTTGCACATCACACCTCCAATCACATTACCTTTCAATTCAAGATATCCATCGGAGTATATCTGCCCTAACATTTTTGTATCCGTATCCATTCTGATTAAGGTCTTCCGTATATCATCACTGGGTTGATAACTAAAAATGAATCCGCTAAAAACGGTGCCTTTACCGACCGTAATAGAAGGCTGTTCTTCACCGAATTCGCTTTTGATTATTCCTAACGAAGAAGGATACTCCAGTATACAACTTTCTCCTAACGCTATAGTATCAGTAGCATAGGCTTGTAAATTTCCTCGAAAGCCAGAAGAGATGATTATATCTGGTGCAACTATTACGACATCCTGCAGATGTGCCTCACGTTCAACAATAACTATTGTATCAGACTTTATAAGAACATGACCTTTGAAAGTCTTATCAATTACTAACGGGCCTGCCTTATAAACGACTAGCCCGGGTTTTAGGAAGGATTGAAAAACACTGTCTAATCCTTCTGTGTATGTGGCGCTATATTTTTTGCCAATTGTAGCCGTATCAGATTTAAACAATTGAATAATGCCATCCACCGGATCCTTACTTATTTCAGGAAGCTTGCGAGAACTCCGCTTAACCACACCATTTATAAGTCTAATGCCTGTATAATTTAAACCAGAAATTTGGGTTGATCTGACTCCTCGTTCAGGCAAAAAACAAGTTCCATTTACAATTGTATTCCCTGCAACAGCCAACGAATTCCCATCGTCAACCAGGTATATAGCCGATTTTGTCATACCAGCTGGTCTGCTACCAATTTGAAAGATTTTCATCGCTTCGATATCGCCACGGACGGCTTTCACGATTCCTATATCAAATATACCCCATGTATCTTTCTCAACGAAAACAGAGTCATTGCCTTCTCCGTACAGATCAATCGCCCTTCTTTCGTTATATAACAAATCCGAAAATGTAGACAATAATAAATTAACTCCAGAGGTACAATTTAATTCAACAATCTGCTCGCGTTGATTTCGAAGTATATATAACTTATAGTTAAAGGCAACTAAAATCAGACAAGCACTAAATACAGCAATAATTAACGCTATTACTGTCACCATAAATAAAGTACTTCCTTTAAGCATTTACTTACAATTAAAATTTCAGAGTATCAATCAACGGACGAATTTGTTGTATCGGACTTTTTTTTCTTACGCCTTTTCTTCTTTTTTGAATCGGCTGTATGTGATTCCGAGGGTAACTCGTCTTTGCTTTTAACAGCAGGCTTAGCAATGTCTTTATTCGATTTTCTGTTCTTTTCTTGAGCTCCACTATTCTTTACTTCGCTATTCTTTTTAGCCTTAATTTTCCTATCCTCTTTCACACCATTGCTCACCGTATCTTTCTTATGTCGTCTAATTTTAAAAAGGGCAAATTTCCTTTTCTTATCCACTTTCCTATTAAGTGTAGTATCCGGCTTAGCCTTTTTCGCTTTGATCACTTCAATACCATCTCTGTACTTTCTTTTTACAGTATTCTGTGGGCCTATTTCTTTAATTATCCCGTGAAGTTTTTCATATCTATAAGATCCTCTTCTGATCAAATTTCCATTCTCATCAAACGATTCAAACTTTGCGCGCCTTCCACTCGAACGCCAAACCTGAATTTCACTGAGATTGCCATTGGCATGCCACATCTTCCATTGCCCTGTTTTTACTCCCTGTGAAAATTTCCCTTGCACTTTCAGATCCTTATCGGAATAAAACTCGGTATATTTTCCATGTAGTAACTTACCATCATAGCCGCCTTGTGTTCTTTTCACTTCATTAGCACTATACCAATAGTAAAAAATATCGTCACTTACCTCCCTGGATGAATGACTTTGCACTAGCTCCGCATATACTATGTATTCACCTTTATTAAGGATTACTCGGTTGTTAACAGCCACGTCTGTATACTTTTGTGCTAACACTCCCATCGACATGAGTAGCAGGCATGCTAATGACATGAAGCGTATACCCAAAATAACTGGAATAACTATTTTTTTATACATGCACGTTTCCCTTGATATATGACAATAATTGAATCCCTATAATACTTCAAACACTTTAGGCCATCATGCTCCATCCCCTCTTCAATCATCACTTCCTGATTTCTTATGCTGACCAATGCAATCTTCTTTCCGCTTCCTGAATTCCTAATTGATCCTAAATATTTAACAAAACTCCAATCTACAGGAGCTTCCACGATTTTGGGCACCACTTTCCTTGCCGGTTCTTTTCTTTCAACTCTTTCACCAGGAGGTAAAGATTCATTTTCAATACTAGCAGAATTGCCCAGGAACGGATCTCTATAGTTAGTCTTGATGCTATATATAGTTGCTTCATACTCCACACGATTTTCCCGCGACTTAGGTATTGGTATGCTGCTGTGAGTATTTTTATCCTGCGAAAAAAAAGTCGCGAATACCTTTAGAAATATACCGCCCCAGATGAGCAATACCGTTCCTAGCAAGAAATATGTTATTGCTTTGTTCTTCACTCAGTTAATTATAAACGTTCTGGTTTTCTCACCGCTACTTTTATTTCCAGCCTTATCCACAGCTCTTACTTTCCAAAGTATTCTATCATTCAAACTTCCTTCGGTAAAAGTGAACGACTTCTTTAATGAAGATGCATCGTTAGCCGTTTTGTAGGGGTTGTACTTATCACTAAAAGGAGTGCCTGTAGATCCCTTGAATATATATATTTCATAGTAAGCCAGCCCAGGATCGCTCGGGCCGCTCCAGCTTAGCGTGACCGGAGAAGAGACATTTGCACCACTTAAAGGCGAAACCAACTTAACCGAATCTGGCGACTCGCGGTCCAAAGTAAACTTCCATGCTTCTGATGGATTAGAATAAACGTCCTTTCTTTTAGCTGTAACCGTCCAGTAATATACAGAATCACGTTCAATGACATAATTAAAAGACGTTTCCGTTCGCACAGTGCTATCAAGTACGATCGTATTATTCGACGAGTAATATAATTGGAATCGATAGTCTGTGGCGCCAGGCAGAGCTTCCCATTGAAAATTAAAATCTGTATCTTTCGTTATAGCCCCGTTTCCCGGCGATGTTAAAAGTATATCTTGGCCTTCAATGCTTGCACTATCGATTCTAAGACTCTGGATTGTTTCAATTGCCGTTTTACTGCTTCCATTTATAGCCTCGACTCTCCATTGATACTTAGCAGGCTTTAGCGTAATGCTAAATTTGTTAGTTGATAAAAGTGTATCCAACCTAAATTCCGCGGCAGAATCGAACTTGTTATAAACAATTTGAAGTCTATAATTCAATGCATACTTTAGTTCTTCCCACCAAAACGTCTGCGTATAATTAGTAGAAATAGTCCTGTCTGTTGGAGTTACAATAACCACGACCTTGTCTTCAATCGACTCTTCGATTAAATCACTACATGCTAAAACTCCTAAAATCAAAATCACTGCAAACAGTCCTTTATTAAATCTGCATTGCTTCTGCATTACTTCTTATGTTTTGTAAATATATTGTTAATGATAGAATGGTTTTCTTTCGCCTATTATCTGTATAGGATTTATAGGTAACAGATGCGACCCTTCCCAATCTGTTTTTTGTTTCGAGTGCATACAATAACTGCAGCTGGTTGATAAAATTTCCTTCTGTCTCAATTACCAGAGTTTCAATCTGAAGATTACTCTCAACCGACAGAACCGATTGAGGAAAGCTTTTTAAGGTCACCCCCAAAGTTCTACACAAACTACTAAACTCACTCATTATATCATGAGTCTTCTTTAGTGAATCTAGTGTGTAAGCATCAAAATAATTATTCAAGTCTTGTAGTCTATTTTGCGCGTTATTCAATTTATCTCTGGCAAAGCGATCTGCACCAATATTCTCAACCAAATTTTTATTCTTTTTATAGAGAACTATCGTCTTTTTAATGGCTATAAAATATGCAACAATGGCAAGCACAAGCACAATAATTACTAGGTATATATTGCGTTTTCTATAAGATATTTTATCGATAAATCCCATTACTTTACAGTTATCTCAAGCAAGAAAATTCCCCTTTGAATTTTATCGTCATAAGTATAATTTCGTATCTCTACTTCACGTATCCAACTCATCAATTTAATACTGCGTATCCATGAATTAAGATCTGTCGGCTTATTACATACTCCAGACAGAATAATTCTATTGAAAGAGAAAACATGTTTTTTCTCCGTCCGAGTCAATCCATTATCTAATGGGTTAACAGACATTTCTTTTAGCACAACTGAAGGCGGGACGGATTCTGCAATTTGGTCGGCATAAAAAGAAATTTGGGAAGGCCTCATCCAACCTGCTTCTTGCAAGAAGAACTCTCTCTCTGTGATTTTCTTGTTAATCGAATCAAACTCAATTTTAAAAGCTGAATACTCTGAATAATTACCGGACAATTCTATGTATCGCTTATTGTAATAGTTAAACAACACGAAGTTGACGAGCAGTACTAAAAAAAATATAGCTAATGACGTAATACCAAATACTTTAAATACTTTTTGGTTGATCAACTCCTCCTTGGATTGATTCAATTCATCCACATCTAAAGCGATCGGGCTTTTAGTAATCAGATTTTGTAATGCCGTAGCGTAGGCCACAAGCATTGTTTCATGAATATCATCTTTGTCAATTCTGAAGGAGCGATTTTGATTCCCTTGATTCACAAAACTATATTCAACTATATGACCATTTTCGAACGCGATCTGATGGTTACTTATAACTACGCTATTGGACTCCAATTCCATGACTGGAAGTAATTTTTCAATAGAAAAGGGACCAAGACAAACACTTACAACTGCAAGGCTGGCTTGCGTAAATGAATCCAGAATATCACGAAAATTTTTTCGCCTTATCATCGAAAAAATAACATCTTGACCAGCAGTATACTGTTGAATATAAAACTCATCAAGGTTAACGTTGGGGAATACACTTAACAGACTTTTACCAGACTCTCCAGATGCTTGTTTCACTTTCTTATGAAGAATACCTCTTCCACTAAGCGACAAACAAACCGGAGTATTATGATCAACAACACCTTGAAGGTCAGCTAAACCACGGATATGTGAATTCTTACTCTCTGTCACTATTAATCTCTTCTTCCGAGATAGCCGCACACTACTGTACTCAATCTGTCCATCGGGCAAAAGGAGAACCTCCACCCCCACTACAGATTGGATCTTGAACAATTTGTCAGTTATCTTACCAAGCATTTCCTAATAAATTATAGTTGGCTTAATGAAAACAACGGACACTGTTTTATTTCTGGATTTAGTTCTACTACTAAATAGCCATTTTATAACCGGAATTCTAGATAGTAATGGTACTCCGCTGCCACTCTCACTTTTCTCATTTCGCTCAATTCCACCTAGCACGATCATCTCTTCGTTTCGAACACGAATTATAGATTTAAACTGGCTCGTTGACGTTGGTGGCGGGGCATTTGTTGTCGGCTCACCGAGGAAGTCCGAAATATTGACATCTATATTTAGTGTGACCTGATCATCTCCGGAAACCACCGGTTTTATATTGATCCCTAAATTTGCCTCCACCGATTGAAACTGCTCCGTCACTACCGTCTGCGGGTTTAGTGAACCAAGAACATTTTGAGTTTTTATACTATAGTAACGTTTACTTCCTATACTCAAGCTGGCTTCATGTCCGTTAAGCGTGGATAGCTTCGGCATTGACCTAACCTCAACGTTACTATTCTCTTCGAGAGCGCTAAGTCCCATATAAAAATTAGGAGTTACTTTGCCTATATTAACAGCATTACCTCCGATTCTTGTTAGGAAATCATTAATCGACTTTGAGCTTAAAGTAAAATCAATTCCGGGGAGCAGGGTACCGCTTGTTGTTGTAACGGAATCAGAAAGACCAGCCCTTATACCTGTACTTACTGTCTTACCTTTTCGCACATCAATAAGTATTACCTCAATTAAAACGAGAGGTACAACCCTATCCAACTCTTTTATGTACAGCTCTATTTCATTAATCTGAGGTAGTGAACCTGACAGCAGGATACTATTCAACTCTTTAAATTCTTTTATTTCGACACCAGCCTTTAGCTCGGCAGGAATAATATCGATTATAGCATCTAATGATCTGAATTTAAACTGAAAAACGCGATTCGCTCGTAACCCCTCCAATTTTCGATCACCAATCAAGTATATATCATGATCTACTTTATAAGTATAGTTGGTGCCTTTTAGAACGTGCGTAAGGAAGTCACTATATAAAAGCTTTGAGAAATTGATAGTAGTGTTTCCTTGTATTGAAGAGTACATAAAGTAATTAACTCCCAACTCCTCGCTTACACTTTGAATAATGTCGGCTATAGGAAGATTAAATGCAGTTAGACTAACAAATTTATTTCCAAGTGTATCCATAACTGATATAGAGATGCCATCGCGTCCTTTTATTTTCTGTTTCTGAGAGTTTCTGGAACCTGAATTTGGCTGCGTATTGACTTTACTGATATCTGCTTCTTCTAACTCGTTTCGTTTCTGTATAAAGTATACATTATCGTCAGTCTTTATCAACTTAAGTCCGTTCACCAATGTAAACTTTTCTAATGCTTTTTCAAACGGTAAGTCCTCTATATATACATTGACAATTTTATCCGCAAGGCCGGCAGCGAATATGACATTCTTTCTAGAAGTCCGAGTAATTTTCTTTACTACATTTTCTAACGTATCACGCTGGAGGTCTAAACTCAATTCGTCTTTGTATGTGTTATACTTTACTCCAATATCCTTGGGAGTATACAGAACAACTTGTGACGGCTTCACAAATTTTCTGAATGACATGATTGAACCTACAAAGCTAATGTCAAGCTCATATTCACGCGCCAAAAACAAAAGTATATTGGACACCTTCTCATTCGTAAAATTATTGTAAATACGAAAATTTAAATTAGGGTCGATACTAACGTTGAGATTGTTGGATTCTGCAAGCCCGCGAAGAAATTCCTGTATTGAAACTCCAGAGACCGAAAAATCCACTTTTTCATTTAACCCAGGATTTACGGACGACAGCTCATTAAACTTCTGCTCGAGTACAGCAAATCGATTTTCCTGGGCAAAAACTAAAAACGGGAAAAACAGGAGAAATGAAACTATATATTTCAAAATCTTAAAAATTAAATAGTAATGGATAAATCTCTTCTAATGATGTCTTACCACTTTCAAAGAGCTCAAATACGTTTTCGGATAAACTCTTGATTTTGCGCTCTTTCAATAATTCAGAAATTTCATATTGACCTTCTTTTATTTGTTTAGATAAAGTCGCATCGATAGGAATTACCTCGTACACAGCCTTTCTCCCTTTATATCCGGTGTAAAAACATTTCTCACAACCCTGTGCTACACAATGCCTGCTCACCACACGAAAAGGAACAAACTGCTTTGGATAAAGAAAGGAAGTGAATACTTCCTCTTTTTTGCAATCCGGGCACAGCAATCTTACCAAGCGTTGGGCAACGGTTGTATTCAAAGTATTAGCAATCAAAAATGGAGGAATACCCATATCAACGAGACGAGAAATTGTTCCCCAAGCGGAATTTGTATGTATCGTTGATAGAACCAAATGTCCTGTCAATGCCGCACGTATAGCCATTGAAGCAGTATCCGGATCTCTGATCTCCCCAACCATAATAACATCGGGATCTTGCCTTAAAAATGTCCTCAGAGCACTTCCAAAATTTAGTCCGATGCTCTCCTTTAGCTGTACCTGGTTTATTCCGTCTAGGGTATATTCAATCGGGTCTTCAATAGTTAGGATATTCCGCGTCTCTTTATTTAAAAGCTTTAAGGTCGCATATAGGGTTGTCGTTTTTCCAGACCCCGTAGGACCACTTATCAACATGATGCCGTTTGGCCTTTTTACACCTTCGAGATAATTTTCCAAATCAAATTCGGTAAACCCAACTTTATAGATATCAATGTTAGTAGCGTCATTAGATAGCAATCGCAGTACAACCTTTTCACCGTGTAGTGTCGGTAGTACAGACACCCTGATGTCAAATTTCTTATCCTCGCCAACCACAAAAAAAATGCGACCGTCTTGCGGCAAACGCTTCTCCGCTATATCAAGATTGGCTTTGATCTTTATCTTATTTATTAATGAAGGATATTCCTCTTTTCGTATAACATATCGTTCTACCATCATGCCATCCATCC
Organism: Ohtaekwangia kribbensis; assembly: GCF_042676245.1. Taxonomy (NCBI): domain Bacteria; kingdom Pseudomonadati; phylum Bacteroidota; class Cytophagia; order Cytophagales; family Fulvivirgaceae; genus Ohtaekwangia; species Ohtaekwangia kribbensis. The sequence continues at coordinate 768,788 of NZ_JBHTKA010000007.1, read as the reverse complement.
TAATCCTTATGCGGCACTTCCCTTCATATATTTCAATATGTATATCACTACTCCCCAACCCTTTTGCCTCAGCGATTAGATTTAATAGAAAATCATCATGGGTGCCCTTTGCTGTTATTGTGGCATTCTTGTTATGCTCAATCCTATAATATTTGCTTAGTGTCTTATTAATCCTCGTCCACTCGACCTTTTCAAGGTAAATGGTCTTTCCAAAAATTACCTCTAACTCGTTTATCGTACCTAAGTCAAATACAGTTTCGTCAATATAAAAGCTTAGACTGTCATTCCCTGTGGATTTAGGAACTATCCTATAATGCCATGCTTGCTCTGGAGTAAGCATTTGCATTTGGTCTGTGGTTAGGAAAATATAGTCTATCTCGGGTGTCAAAATAAAAAAGTAATATCAGGATCAACTTTATAATTCGTTGGACTAATCAGAAGATTAAAAATTATTAATGCTGCAAGGAAGGCTGACTGTAATCCTGCAAGAGGTATAATCGCGAAGGATGGATATGCTCCTCGAAGTAATAGAACTGCAACAACTGTCAATACTAAACTGCCTATATAAAATACAATCAAATTAAGAGGTGAAAAAAACAAACATAAAACCAGCAAAAACAAAATATCACCAAGCCCAAGGTACTGTTCCCATATCCATATCCACTTTTTATTCTTTATCGACAGGTAAAGTGTAACTGCCATCAGTTGAATAGCGATGAATAAGAAGTTAATAATAAAAATTTGCAGAGGCATTGCTGAAGTATATACTACAACGTTCTCGATGAGAATTATTACTGCTAATAAAGGGAAGAGATACCAAGTCACTGCCCGGAACTTAAAGTCTTCGTAAATAATAAAACCCAATATGAGCAGGGTTGGCAGAGAAAATACCAGTGACATTAGTCTTGTACGACTTCGCGCAGATTTTTATTCTGATCTATTTCCCAAACATTGAAAACGCCATCAGCGTCAAAATCAACAACAGCGGTTGCTCTGGCCAAAAATGTTGCTGACCCGGCCTCAACTATATCAATTTTATAGTTAGCCTTTCCGTTTTCAGATTCGGTTACAAGTTCCTCCTGAATAAAACCAATGGCTGCCGGGTCATTAGAAAACTTAGACTTTTCATAGAAGAAAGTCTTCTCCAACGTGAAAAGATGTTCCAATTGAATTTTTGCCTCGGTACTTTTGGCTCGCGTTATTAACGGCAACAAGTTCGGCAGTGCGAGTAGAACAAGAATTCCTATTATAACTAATACAACAAGCACTTCAGTGAGAGTAAAAGCTTTTACTTTCTTAAACCTATTCATTTCAATTCAAACAGTTAACTGTATTATGTATTATTTCAAACGATTGATAATCACTCTTAATAAATTTAAGTGCTCTCCTTCAGAACTGGGGTTAGGATTCAAAATGGAAATCGTGCAAATATCAATTATGCCGTTCAATTAATCATACTTTCGGTGCATCATTTTTTAATTGCACCTAACTCATGACAGTTTATGAGGTAAATCTAAAGAAAATGATCTGTTACAGCTTTCTAAGAAACAGAGGCCGGACTAAAGAATTACGGAACTACTACTTAATCAAGATGTACCTGAAAAATCATCACCTTGCAAGACAGCGACAGACTGTTTTGTAACAAAATCCGACATGAAATTCTGGACTTCAATGTTTAATCTTATATTTGCGCAAAATAAAGCCTTCGAATCTATAGATTTGAAGGCTTTTAAGTTTAATAAACTCTCCTACCATAACATCAGGCGATAAATGAACCCAATGTATATCGCTTCCTGATTGTTATATAATGTGCTGGTAATTATCTTACCTCCTTCGTTTTTTGTTGACGTGAATAGTATGCAAGAATTTTTTAAAAATCTGGTTGGTAAACTTCGTGACTTCTACTCGCTCCTGCTGCAGAAAGCAGAGCCTGCTATTCAGTTCATCAAAACCCGATACGGTAAAATCCGTGAGTATTACCGAACACACCCGAAAGCCCGCAGATGGTCGATCTTCGGTTCTATTATTTTAGGTCCACCGCTCATTCTGATGATCTTTGTGTGGATTCAAATTCCGAGCAAACGCACGCTGCGAAAAATCCAAAACCAGGTTGCTTCCGAAATTTATAGTGCTGACAGTGTGCTGCTAGGCCGTTACTATATACAAGACCGCACTGAAATCAAATTCGAAGACATCTCTCCCGATGTAATTGATGCGCTCATCGCTACTGAAGATGTACGGTTCTACGAACACAGTGGTGTTGACTTCGAAAGTTTAGGACGTGTATTTATCAAGTCCATCCTGATGCAGGAAGAATCTGCTGGTGGAGGTAGTACCATTACACAACAGCTTGCCAAGAACCTGTATCCGCGAAAGCGATATTGGGTTTTCTCTATGCTCATCAACAAGTCTCGTGAGTTGGTAACGGCACAGCGACTCGAAGATCTATACTCTAAAAAAGATCTCATCACGCTATATCTCAACACCATTCCATTTGCTGACCAGACCTTTGGTATCGAAGCTGCTGCGAAACGTTTCTTCTCTTGTACAGCGAAGGATCTCACGGTTAATCAGGCCGCTGTATTGGTGGGGATGCTCAAGGCAACCAACTCCTATAACCCGCGTCTCTTTCCGGAGCGATCGCTTACACGCAGAAATGTAGTGCTCTCGCAAATGAACAAGTATAACTATATATCAAAAGAAGAACTAGATTCATTGAAGAAGGAAGCACTCGGGCTGAAGTATAACAGTATATCTCACCACCAGGGACTTGCCCCCTATTTCCGCGAGTATGTAAAAGCAGAACTCATGACGTGGTGTAAGAACAACTCCAAACCGGATGGTTCTCCATACAATATATATACCGATGGCTTGAAAATATATACCACAATAGATTCCCGACTGCAAGAATATGCTGAAAAAGCTGTTGCCCAGCACATGACAGACGTACAAAAACAATTCTTCGATCACTGGAGAAAAGAAAATCCATGGCAAAAAAATGAGGAAGTGATCCAAGATGCTATTCATCGTTGTGATCGCTACCAGCGCATGAAAGAACGCGGTATGTCGGAAGAAGAAATACTCAACGAGTTACAGAAACCTGTACCGATGCGCGTGTTCTCATGGGAAGGTGAAAAGGCGGTAAAGATGAGTCCGATCGATTCCATCAAACATCACATTCAATTTCTCAATGCCGGTCTCCTGGCTATGGATCCGAAGACAGGACAGATCAAAGCCTGGGTGGGTGGTATTGATCACGACTTCTTTCAATATGATCACGTAAAGGTTTCTACCAAGCGCCAGGTGGGTTCTACTTTCAAACCTATCGTATATGCGATGGCGATTGAGAAAGGATTTGAACCCTGTGATTTTATATCAGCCGAACGTAAAACCTATATTGATGAGGAAGGCGATAAGTGGACACCGCGCAATACACAAAACGATTACCAGGTAAAATATTCAATGCGTGGCGCACTCGCGTACTCAGTGAATACAGTATCAGTAAAACTGATTGAGATGGCTGGTGTTGACAGCACCATTGCATTATCCAGAAAGATGGGTGTGATCAGTGAGATGAAACATGTACCTTCCGTTGCATTGGGATCTTCTTCGGTGTCGCTTACGGAAATGACAACAGCCTATGCTTGTCTCGCGAACGAAGGTGTTACAGTTCTCCCCTATCATATCACGGCTATAAAAGATTTATACGGTAATGTATACGACAACTTCAAACCGAATACAAAAGGTATACGCGCTGTCTCAAAAGAAGCTGCATTGCTGGTAAGACAAATGTTACAGACCGTTGTACACGAAGGTACAGCATCGCGTCTACGCTGGAAGTATGGCGTGTTAAATGATGTCGCAGGCAAAACAGGAACAACACAAGCGAACGCTGACGGATGGTTCATGGCAATGACTCCAAATCTTGTTGTAGGAACATGGGCAGGTGCTGACGATCCGCGTATACATTTCAGAAGTACAGAACTTGGGCAGGGTTCAAGCACAGCGTTACCAATGTTTGGTTACTTTATGAGACAGGTAAACGATGATAAACGTTTCGAAAATATATCGAAAGCTACTTTTCCAAATTTACCCTATGATCTGCAACGCAGACTAAGCTGTGATCTGTATGAACTTGATGATGCATTGCTTGCCGAGTTGAAGATCATGGTATCCAAACAGGACTCCATACGACAAGCCGATACGCTTTCTACATTGAAAGAATCGTTTATGGAAAAACTCTATAAACGCAAGGTGAGAAAGTTACAGGCAAGTCAGCCGAACGATAGCACCTCGAACGATTTGCAGAACCTGGAGAATCTGGGGGGATAGTTGGTGGCTGGCTTCAGGACAGAAGCGTTATTCGTTAATCGCCAATGGTTAACAGTTATCCGTTTCAATGTATAACTCCGCTGCTAAAGGATACACGTCCTGGTATAGTACGAAAAAAAAGCACAGCATATTACAAAGTATATATCTTGTAATATGCTGTGCTCCTTTTTTTTGATCAACGTATAGCTTTTCCCAGCCATTAACAGATAACGATTAACGAATAATGCTCTGTCCTGAGGCCCGTAGCTAGCCCCCTCATTAACGATTCCCCATCACAAACCGCATCGCAGGGTAGTTGAAGATGACGAGGGCAACTACAATGAGAAAGTATCCTGTCAGTTGAATGGCGTTTACGGTTTCTCCGAATACGATAAAGGCAACAGAGAAATTTATCAGGGGGTTTACATACATCAGTATACCGATGGTGGCTGAGTTGATCCGGTTCAATGCAAATAAATTCAGGAACAAAGGCAGCACCGTGAAGAGTATAGCTATACCGGTAATTAATCCATAAAACATAAATGATGTCGGTATCGCATGGATGAGCTGATTATAGAATAGATTCAGAATGATAAATGAGAATAGCACTTGTATGCCCAGTACAATAATGCGATCGAAACCCTGGTTCTTGCGTTGGGAAATCAGATATAGTGCGTATGTAGCGGCTGTCAGGAAGCTATAGCCTAATTCAAGCGCAGAGTTTAATCCCATTACCACACAACTCAGCGTACACAACGCAACGGCTATCCACTGCAGACTCGACATCTTCTCTTGTATCAATACATATCCCAGCACAGCTGTTATTACCGGGCAGATCAGGTATGAGAATGACGCGGTCTTAATGTTAATGTGGTTCACTATATAAATAAACGTTAGCCAGTTCACCGTGAGTAACACACCGCCAACCAGCGTAAGCAGAATAACATTGCGTTTCTTTTCAGCAGTAAACGAACGAAAGAATGTGAGGTCTTTACGTATATCTTTACGCTTGAATCCGAATATAATCACAAGCAATATTAACGTTGAGAACAATATCCGGAAATACAGTATCTCACCAGCCGAGTAATCCTTCAACGCCCGTAACGGAATTGAGAAGAATCCCCAGATGATAAATGCACTGATGGCCGCCAAGTAATGCTTCCTGTTATCCATAAGGGGCGAAGATAGAGATTAAAGTAAACGCTAAAAAAGCTTTATCGTTGTACATTATTGCAAACGTTTTTACATTTAAAAAATCATAATTAAAAACTTACTCGCTGCCTATATGGTTCGGTATTCGATACTATTATTAACCACTCTCCTGCTCGTGTCTTGCACGCAGAAGAAAGAATCAGTCGTTATAACACCCGACAACATTCGTGAAGTGTTGACTCTATACGGTAAAGAGAATCCAGAGAACGAAGTGATCATTGAGACGAAGATGGGCACAATCAAGCTTCGTTTGTTTGAAGATACTCCGCTACATCGCGCTAACTTTGTCAAGCTTATCAAAGAAGGATATTATGATGACTCCGATTTTTATCGCATCGGTTATGAGTTTATGATTCAAGGTGGTGATCTTAAAAAGAAACTGAATTACCGTATACCTTCCGAGTTCAACCCGAAGTACTATCATAAAAAAGGTGCGCTCTCGATGGCGCGGGTTGATGAAAATAATCCAAACCTTGAATCATCTGCTGCTGAGTTTTTCATCGTGCATGGTACGCGCTATGCCGATGAAGACATCGATATAGAGGCACGTAACCTGGGTATACAGGTAACGCCTGAACAACGTGAAGCCTATCGAACGGTAGGTGGCTATATGACGCTGGACGGGCGCTATACGGTGTTTGGTGAAGTTACCGAAGGTCTTGACATTGTTGACAAGATCGCCAGCGAGAAAGTTTTCAACACCGATCAGCCTTTACGTAAAATTCCGTTTACAATTCGCGTGGTAGAATCAAAGTAAACGAGCTGGTCCACGAAATCACACGGCATTTTTCTTTTACAGTATAAAAAATTACAGCATCTTCGCGACACAATTTTTACCTTCATGAGCCAAGCAACAGACATCGCATCCCTTAAAAAGATAAGTTCACAGATCCGCAGAGATATTGTGCGCATGGTACATAGCTGCCAGTCGGGCCACCCGGGCGGTTCATTAGGCTGCACCGATTTTTTCGTTGCGCTGTATTTCAAATTAATGAAGCATGATCCAAAGTTCAACATGAACGCTGCCGGTGAGGATCTTTTCTTCTTATCCAATGGTCACATTTCTCCGGTGTTCTACGCTGCTTTGGCAAGGTCCGGATACTTTGATGTTAAGGAACTCGCTACATTCCGTAAGCTCGATTCACGTTTACAAGGCCACCCTGCTACACATGAGCATCTGCCGGGTATCCGCATTGCTTCAGGTTCACTTGGACAAGGACTTTCTGTTGCTTCCGGTGCTGCGCAAGCCAAGAAGCTGAACAAAGATGATCGCTTTGTATATGTGTTGATGGGCGATGGCGAATTACAGGAAGGGCAAGTATGGGAAGCTGCTATGTATGCAGGCCATAATAAAGTTGATAACCTGATTGCTACAGTTGACTATAACGGTCAGCAGATCGATGGTCCCGTAGATAAAATATTATCATTACTCAACCTCCGTGCGAAGTGGGAATCTTTCGGATGGATTGTACAGGAGTTCAATGGTAACGTAATGGAAGAAGTTGTTGCCGGTTTGGAAAACGCACAAAAGCTTGCCAAACAAGGTAAACCTGTAATGAACCTGATGAAGACCGAAATGGGCTTTGGTGTTGATTACATGGTGGGCTCACACAAGTGGCACGGAGTTGCTCCGAACGATGATGAGCTCGCGAAAGCCCTGGCTCAACTCGAAGAAACACTGGGCGATTATTAATCGATATCCCCATAGCTTATAAAAAATGCCGGACAAACTGCCCGGCATTTTTTTATGCTACATCGTTGATCGTTATCAGAAATAGGCTAAACGCTATTGTCAATATAGATGCAGCTAAATATAACTTTGTGATCTCTTTGTGTCTCCTCCGCGCCCTCTGTGCAATTGGATTTTTACGAGTACGCTATATCAACTCAGCTATAGCTACGAATCTCATCAATGTATTACCCCTTAATAACGGATAACGACTCACCGGACAACGTCTCTAATAAGAGTCATCATCCCTTCCGGATTTACACCAATCCAAAAAAGAGACAATACCAGTATCGCCATGGTAACGCTGCTGACTATATATACCAGCGGATGTAACTCCTGCGAGGTGCGCGCTGCCTGCTTCTGATCGAACATGATGGCGATCAGTTTGATATAGTAATATAGTCCGATGACGCTGTTGATGACGAGTATAATTACCAACAACCATCGATGTGTTTGAATACCTGCTGCCAGTACATAAAACTTACCGACAAAGCCTGCCGTAAGTGGTATACCAGCCAGTGATAGCAGCATGGCGCTAAATACAATCGCGGTCAGGGGGCGCTTCCAGAGAAGGCCGCGGTAATCTTCGAGTAACTCGGCATCGCGTTCTTTATCAGAAAGTGTAGCCAGTATACCGAAGGCGCCTAACGTTGTAATAAAATATGCTACGAGGTAAAAGATCACAGCTTCCATGCCAAGCTTCTCTCCGGCCAGAAATGCCACGAGTAAATATCCGAGGTGCGCTATAGATGAATACGCGAGTAGTCGCTTCACATTGTTCTGCCGAAGCGCGAGTATATTTCCGATGAACATCGATGCTATAGCCAGTATGGTAAACACCAGCATAAATGTAGTATACTGATAACCGTTCAATGTATTGAAGAAACGTACCAGCAATGCTACCATCCCACCCTTTGAGACAGTGGCGATGAAGGCCGTTACCGGAGCAGGCGAACCTTCGTATACATCCGGGGTCCACATATGAAATGGTACTATGCCGAGTTTAAACCCAACACCAACGATCATCATACCGAAACCGGCAACAACAATCGTGGGCATCTCGTGGGCTTGTGTGATCCATGCAGCAATTCCGGCAAACTCCATGGATCCGGTAGCCGCATATACCAGCGCCATACCAAATAACAGAAAGGCAGAGGAGAATGCTGCGAGTATAAGATACTTTATACCGGCTTCATCGGAACGCTCGCGCTTGCGCAGATACGCAATCAACGCATAGAGAGAAACACTGAGTATTTCCAGACCGAGGAAAAGCGATGCAAAGTGTTTACTGATCACGAGTATAGCAGCACCCAGCGCTGCCAGTATAATCAATATATAATATTCTTCCTTTCGTTCTTCACGTTGTTCGAAATAGGCATACGATATCAATACAACAACCAGCGTTGTGAGCAGGATCAGCCCTATATTAAAAACACCAAAGCCGTCTATAATCAACAGCGGTTCTACCGGCTGAAGGTGTTTGATGCTATAGCTTGTCAGGAAAAAGAAATCAACCAGCAGGGATACTACCGTGATCACAAAAATTACTTTGTGATTCCGTTTTATCGAGATCGAAAAAAAGATCAGGATTGCGGCACTGGATAGTATCCACAGCGGGATAAGACTCATAATATCATTCATGTTCATGGCTTCCTCCTTTCTCTAAAGTAAATGCCGATGTATACTTTACGTGATTTGTTTGTGCCTCTTGATGGATAGCCGTGTGGTTCTTCGCATGCATACTATTGGCAACGGTAGGCCTGGCGGCATTGATCACCTGCTGCGGGAATAATCCGAGCCAGATGATCACCACACACAGCGGTACCAGTATAAATTTTTCACGAAGCGACAGGTCGGTCATGCTGTGTCCTTCTATATTCTTCCCTAAAAATACTTTCTGCATAATGCGAAGTGAGTAAGCAGTCGCGAACACCAGCCCGGCCGTTGCAATGATTGTGAATAACTTGTTCGCCTGCCAGGCACCGATCAGCGTCATGAATTCAGCAACAAAATTTCCGAGTCCGGGTAAACCCAGCGAAGCCATAACAAATATCATAGCCACAGTGCCCATGAACGGAACCTTCTTCCACATTCCCCCCATGCGAAGTATATCACGGGTATGGATGCGTTCGTAAAGTACACCGGCTATAACGAACAACGCACCCGTACTAATTCCGTGGGTGATCATTTGCATTACCACACCTTGCATGGCCAGCTCATTGAAGGCAAATACACCGAGCATAATAAAGCCCATGTGACTAACACTGGTATAGGCCACGAGTCGTTTAAAATCTGTTTGTGAGTATGCCTGCATGGCGCCATAAAGTATACCGACAACGCCCAGTAACATAGCAACGGGTGCTATACTGGCCGATGCCTCCGGAAATATAGGCAGCACAAAACGTATCAAACCATACGCACCTGTTTTGAGTAGTAAACCCGCCAGCAACAAACTTCCGGCTGTTGGTGCTTCCGTATGAGCATCGGGCAACCACGTGTGCAAAGGCACAACGGGTAATTTAACAATGAAGGCGATCAGGAATCCGAACATTAACCACCGCCCTGTCTCAGGCGATAGCGTTGTACCCAGTATCGAGAAGTAATCAAAGCTATAGATCCCGGTTTGTTCGCCATGAATGAAATATAGGGCAAGTATGGAAAGCAACATCAGCAATCCGCTCGCCTGAGTAAAGATGAAAAATTTATAGGCCGCGTATTGTTTATTCTCATGTCCCCAGATGCCGATGAGAAAGTACATCGGGATCAACATCACTTCCCAGAAGAAATAGAATAGGAACAGATCCATGGTTAAGAATACACCTGTGATGCCGGCCACCACCCACAACAGATTGAAATGAAAAAATCCTACGCGATATTGAATTTCTTTCCATGAGACAAGCACAGCGAGTATACCAAGGAAGAATGTTAAGGCAAGCATTAACAGGCTTAAACCATCCATCGCCAAATGAAATGCGATACCAAAACTTGGTATCCAGGGTATATATAGATCGCGAAGCCACGAATCTGTCTGTGTCATCGATAGACCTTCATCAATCCATACTGAGACGATGATAGCAAATGCAATGGTAACGGTAATCAATGCCAGCCAGCGACACGCTGCGTGACTTACTCTTGCGAGGAAACCAGAAGCTATACCACCGGCCATGAGTAATAGTATTAATAACGCGAGCAGCATACGCAGAGCTTTTAGGGTTGAACAAACAGACTAATGGTTAAAATCAGGATTGCTCCTACCACGATACTCATAACATACCAGCGCAGTACACCATTCTGAGTTTTGACAAAGGCGCTGTTGAAGTACTCGGTGATCTGCACCAGCCCGGTATAAAATTGATCGATCACATCATTCTTATTGATGCGCGACAGGAATACAAAAGGTCGTACAAATACAAAGTTATAGAGTGCATCGAAGTCCCAGCCACGAAACCAGAACTGGTGCAACTCAAACGTTGAACTTTTAATCTCGTTGGAGAGCTGTGGTTGTTTCACATAGAGTATATACGTGAGGTATACACCGCCAAGTGCCAGTACAGCCGTTACAAGTTGAATAGTCCATTCGGTGGTTTCAATCCCTTCTTTCAACGTAACTGCCGGTAACAACGGTGACAGGTAATCCGAAAACAATGTAAAGTGTCCTAATGTATGCGGAAGTTCAATGAAACCACCCGCGAACGACAGCGCTGCCAGTACCATCAACGGTACGGTTATGCGCATTCCTGGTACGTGACTGATCTTAGTTTTGGCCTCCCCGAAAAACGTAATGAACACCATACGGAATGTATAGACTGCAGTCACTACCGCACCCGTTAAAGCTGCCAGAAAAAACCAGAGATTACCTTCCTCTCCGGCCCACGCCAGCCACAGGATCTGATCTTTACTATAGAAACCTGCTGTTACAAAAGGCAATGCCGCCAGCGATGCCGCACCGATGAGGAATGTCCAATAGATAACCGGTAATTTATTTTTGAGTCCGCCCATGCGGAACATATCATGTTCATGATGCAACGCCATAATGATTGCTCCTGCTGCAAGAAATAACAGGGCTTTGAAGAAAGCATGTATCATAAAATGAAATATAGCGGCAGACCACGCTCCTACGCCCATCGCCAGAAACATATAGCCGATCTGACTGATGGTAGAGTATGCCAACACACGTTTAAGATCAAACTGCGTTAACGCACTGAAGCCGGCAATCAACAACGTGATCGCACCAATTATACCAACCCACAGTTGTGCCAGCGGTGCAAGTTCATATACGATATGCATGCGTGTGATCAAATATACTCCCGCTGTTACCATCGTAGCGGCATGAATGAGTGCACTGACCGGAGAAGGACCGGCCATGGCATCGGGTAACCATGTCTGCAACGGGAGTTGTGCAGATTTACCTACCGCTCCACCTAACAGTGAAAATCCTATCACAACAGCCATCGATGCTCCGGTTGTCCATAGCAGTGGCGCCTGTGTAAGTATATCCTGTATATTCAATGTATGAAAGACGGTGAACAGCAGGAACAAACCAACAGCCATGGCTGTATCGCCTACACGTGTAATGATAAAAGCTTTACGTGCTGCATAACCATTCTTTTCTTCGGTATACCAGAAGCCGATCAATAAATAACTACAGAGCCCTACACCTTCCCAACCTAAGTATAGTAGCACGAGATTATCGGCCAGTACCAGGATAAGCATAGAGCATACAAACAAATTCAGGTACGCGAAGAATCGTGAGAAGCCTTCGTCCTCCTGCATGAACTCGATGGAGTATATATGAATGAGAAAACCTACGAAAGTGATCACGAATATAAACACCATGGAGAGTGAATCGAGGTAGAACGAAAAAGTTGTAGAAAGGTCTCCTGCCTGAAACCAGTTCCACGCAACATGCAGGTAAGCTTCTTTTCCGGATGCAAGAAAATCATAGCCAACCAGTATTGTAAGTATAGCAGCAAGTCCTATACTGCCCGCGCCAATACATGCCGCGATACGCCATGATAGTCGCGAACCGGTTAATATCAGGATCAGTGCGCCCAGGAAAGGCAAGGTTGGTATAAGCCAAAGCAATTTGATCATTACACGATGTTTAGAATATATTTATCCGTTCATCTTATCGGCAGCATCACTGTCCAGCGTCTTCAACTGGTGGTATATCTGCAGGATTAAGGCGAGTCCTACAGAAACCTCGGCTGCGGCCATGGTGAGTATAAAGATGAACATCACTTGTCCGTCAGCCTGCGCCCAGCGCGAACCTGCTACGATAAAAGCAAGACCTGCAGCATTCAGCATGATCTCTACCGAGATCAGCATGAATATAATGTTGCGCCTGATCAGCACGCTGATCAACCCAAGAGTAAATAACACTCCTGCCAGCAACAACCCCATATCAATTGGCAATGCATTCATTCTTCTGTCTTTTCAAGGAAACGATGAATCACTTTTCTACGCTGTCTGCCCAAATGATAGGCACCCACTATACCGGCCATCAACAACAAACCGCATAACTCCACACCGATAATGTATGGACCATACAACGACATGCCTACTGCCTTTGAATCCACCACAGCATTATTCAACAACACCCGCTCGGACGTTACCAGTATATATACCAGCTCGCCCAGCAACACCAATGCTAATATTCCGGGACCAATCCATATATTCTTGCTAAACCACTTTCGCTCCTGCTCAACCGATTCTTCTTTCATGTTGAGCATCATAATTACGAAGATGATGAGCACCACAATGGCACCGGCATATATAATTACTTCGAGAGCCGCGACAAACGGAGCTCCCAGCATAAAGAAAATTACTGCTACCGCCAGGAAGGAAACCACCAAGTATAGCAATGCATGGATCATATTATAGCGCGTAATCACCATGACAGTGGCGAGTATAGCGATGATGGATGCGATGTAGAAGGCCATAGTTCGTTATCCGTTATTGGTTTGGCTGCCGGCTTCTGGCTGGCTTCAGGACAAACAGCCGGTTAATAGTGAAATGCATCAAAAACTTTGTGATCCTTTGCGTCTTCTTCGTGTTCTCTGTGCAATTGGATCTAAAGATCGCTTCCGGTTGCAGGCTCCTGGCCTCAGGACAAAACACCTAGAAGCTAGTAGCTTCTACGGCAGCAAGCTGTGTACGTCCACCGGCTCAAGCTCGTTATCGCCTTCTCCCTTCGACTTGCCCTTGATCGCCAGTCCTGCTACTCTATAGTAATTATAGCCAGGATATTTACCCTGACTGTTAATGAGCAGATCTTCTTTCTCGTATACTAAGTTCTGCCGAACGTATTCGCCCATTTCAAAATCCGGTATAAGTTGTATGGCGTATGTAGGACATGCTTCTTCGCAGTAACCGCAGAATATACACCGCGAGAAGTTTATCCGGAAGAATGCCGGGTATCTGCGGCCATGTTCATCTTCTGTCGCCTGAAGCGATATACAGTCTACCGGACAAGCCGCTGCGCAGAGATAACATCCTACGCAGCGCTCCTCCATGTCCGGATCGCGTGTTAATACGATACGCCCTCGCCAGCGTGCCGGTAACTGCGGCTTCTCTTCCGGGTATTGAATGGTGGCACGTTTGTGAAACATGTGCAAAAACGTGAGCCACATGGTACGGATAATGCTGAACATGGCGTTTTATTTTTAGTGAACTATACTTACCAAACTATATATACTTTCATAGCGGATTCTCGTTCCACAATATAATTCCGGCTGTTATCATCACATTGAGTAACGACAACGGCAACAATATTTTCCAACCGAATTCCATCAGCTGGTCGTACCGCGGACGTGGCAATGAAGCACGCAACAGGATGAACAACGCAATAAACGCGAACATCTTCAAGACAAACCACACGATGGGTGGCAGAAACGCTGGGCCGAGCCAGCCACCGAAGAACAAACATGTAACCATGCACGAAATGAGCATGATGCCTATATACTCTCCTACGAAGAACATTCCGAATTTCATTCCGGAATATTCGGAGTGAAACCCGGCAATCAATTCACTCTCGGCTTCGGGTATATCAAAAGGCAAACGATGTGTTTCCGCTATACCGGCTATTAAGAAAATTACAAATCCTAAAAACTGCGGCACCACAAACCACATGTTGCGTTGTGCTTCGACTATATCGTGCAGACTAAATGAACCGGTAATCAACACTACGCCCATCAGCGAAAGTCCCATGAACACTTCGTAAGAGATCATCTGCGCTGCACCGCGCATCGCTCCCAGTAATGAGTATTTATTATTGGAAGCCCAGCCACCGAGAATTATACTATATGCGCCCATGGATGACATGGCGAGGAAGAAGAGCAATCCTATATTCAGATCAACCACTATAAATCCCGGTGAGAACGGAACAATGACAAAACTCATCAGCACTGTGATCACAACTATAGCAGGCGCCAGCACAAATACTTTCTTATCTGCGAAGGGTGGTATCCAGTCTTCCTTGAAAAAAAGTTTCAATGTGTCAGCGAGTACAACCAATACCCCTAACGGACCCGCGCGATTAGGACCGTAACGATCCTGCCACACTGCAAGCAATCTTCGCTCAAGCCAGATCAACCCCGGTGCTATGAGCAACAAACCTCCCAAGACGCAAATGACGATTATTACTGGTGACATTTTTCTCGTGTTTAAGTGTTTAGGTGTTTAGGTGTGTAGGTTGGGGTTAAGGTGTGTAAGTATTTAGGGGAGCGTGTGGTGGCCCATTCGGGGAGTTCGGTGTAGGGTATTTCGGGAAGACCGTACGGTACAGCAGCTACTCCGTTGGGAAGGGCGTTGCTTACTTTTACGGGTAAACTATATTCGTAGCGACCTATATAAAAAGTAAGCATGTAATTTTCGAGAAGGCTCAAAGCAACGGCATCGTCCATGCTGAGTAATATATAGGGCTTCGGTATACGTTGTGCTACTGAAGGAGATCGTGCACTCAGCTCATCTGAACCGAAAATGTGATGCATCGGCATAATGAGCAAATGATCTTCCAACGGTTTGAACGCTTCCGGTATACCTTCAAAGTATTTTATTGTTTTATCGGCAACGGGTTCGAGTAATCGTATGCCGGGATCGCCACCTTTCAGTTCACCCCCTATCTCCTGCTGATATTTATTTACGGATTGTACCGAGTTCCAACCCGGAGACCAGAAGAATGGAATCATCGATGATGGCGGCATGCCACGATACCCTTCCATGGTATAGGACAATGGTGAATCCGCATCTTCCGGTGGTTTAGGTTCGCTTACATTGATATTGGCGTGCATTGAAGTGCGACCGCTATAGCGATGTGGCTCACGTGGTATACGCTGGCCGGCAACTCTGAACTGCGATGGCGGTGTTACAGCATCTATACGCTTCAATAAAGGCTCATCGGTTGCTATAGCGTGAGTGATTTCTTCAAAGTTTTTCCAATGGCTTAGTCGTGCATGATTGGCGGCAGCTCCTATATCCAGTAACCATCGCCAGCTTTCACAAACCATATCCTTGGATTCATATACCTGGAAGAACCGCTGTGCGCGCCCTTCGTTGTTCACCACTATGCCATCCGATTCTGCAAATGTACCGGCCGGTATAACTACATCGGCCTGTTGCGTAGTGGCATGAACAGAATGATCGAGTACAATTATATTCCGGCAGGCTTTCAGGAATGCTTCTACATCTGATTTTCTTCCATGACGGTATAGATCGTTCTCCAGTACAATTACCGTATCAGCATGTCCGTTCACAACTGCGTTGAATGCTGCATGCAGCCGGTGTCCTCCCATCATGGCGAGTCCGATGGAGTTACATTCGAGCATGGTATATACCAGGCCTGTGTTACTGTTTTCTTTATTCAAAGCATAGGCCACGTTGGCGGCAGCTTTCATCACGGCATCACTTTCGCAACCTGCTCCTGAAATGATTACCGGCTTTTTGGCAGCACGCAACGCCTGGGCTATCTGTCCGGCAAGGACCACCATATTTTCTGAGAGATCCGTAACGGCCGGAGACGTATTGTCCAATGCATGTGCTACGGCAAAACCAAGTCGCGCTATACATTCCGGGGTTGCCCGATACGTGGCAGTGGCCAGTTCATCCAGTTTAGTTGTAGTTAAAGTCGCGATGAACAAGGGGCCTTTTTTATCCTGTACAATACCTTTCACGGCAGCATCATTCCACAAGGGTATATTTGCTTTCTCAGCAAGTGCTGCCGGTTGTTGTTGTACAGATTGACGAACGGCCAGTGCCAGTATAGGAGCTGTATTGGTTATGTCTTCACCGAGTATAAAAACAGCATCGGCTTCTTCGACTTCTTTAGTAGACGGTGTACGCACAGGACCTTCACGCAAAATCTTAACGGCGAGTTCGGCCAGATCATGTTCTGTATCGGATACACCGTGGTAAAAATTATGCTCGCCTACCAATGCTTTCAAAACAAAATTGGATTGAAGTGACGCACGCGGAGAACCTATACCAATCACGCCTGGTTTATTGAGCAATCCGGATAAGGTTGAAAGCAAGGTCCCACGATCGGTCTCGCGTTGTTGTATATGTGGATTACGAATACGATCGGCAGCATTGACAAATTCATATCCATACCGGCCGCGATCGCAGAGAAAATATCCGTTTACATCACCGTTATACCGGTTGGCAATCATGCGCAGCGAACCGTATCGTTCACCGGCAATGGTATTACAGCCAATGCTGCAATGCTGGCAAACAGAAGGTGCCATGGTAAGATCCCACTTGCGCGTATAATGTTGCTTGAGTGTCTTATCGGTAAACACTCCCGTAGGACATACTTCGGCCAGGTTACCACTGAACTCATTTTCCAGCACACCATCTTCTGCCCGGCCAAAGTATACATTGTTCTTTGACGCAAATACATCCAGATCTTTACCACCTGCATAGTCTTTATAAAAGCGCACACAACGGTAGCACTGGATGCAACGGTTCATTTCATGATTGAGAAAGGGACCTAAATACTGATTGGTATAGGTGCGTTTTTTATAGCGGAAGTTACGATAGTTATGTCCGGTCATTACCGTCATGTCTTGCAAATGACAGGAACCGCCTTCATCGCATACTGCGCAATCGTGCGGGTGGTTAGTCATCAGCCATTCGATTACATGTCCTCGAAACTCTTTGGCTTCATGATCTTCAACGGATATACGCTGGTTGTTTACAACGGGCTCCATACACGACATGACAAGTCTGCCTTTCTGGTCGTTTTCATCTTTATATACCTTCACGGCGCATTGCCTGCAAGCTCCTACAGAACCCATAGCCGGATGCCAGCAGAAGTATGGTACATCCAGCCCGAGCGAGAGGCAGGTCTCCAGCAGATTTTTACCGGCAGGAACTTCATACGGTTTGTTGTCGATGAAAAGCACCATGATTAACGTGTTTACGTTTTTATGTGTTTAGGTGTGTAGGTTGGTGGGTGTGTGAGCATATATACTATGATGTTCTAGAATTTAGAGATGTCGGTTATGAGACGATTGCGTTTTACGGGTAGAGGGTCCGTTGTGTGGGGCAGTTCTTCGGCTATATATTGTTCAAAATCCTTTCGGAAATATCGGAGTGCGCTTTGCAGGGGTTCCATCGCTCCGGGTGCTAACGCACAAAATGTATTGCCGGGACCTAAATATTTAGTGTGGAAGTCGAGCAAGTTGAGATCATGTCCTTCACCTTTACCAGCTTCGAGAGATGTGAGTATCTTTTCAATCCAGGGTATACCTTCACGACACGGTGTACAAAAGCCGCAGGACTCCTGTGCAAAGAAGTGCATCAGGTTTCGCACAAATCCTACCACAGAAGTTTTATCATCGAGCACAATCATGGTGCCTGTACCCAAACGACTTCCTGCCGCTGCAATGGACACATAATCCATCTTAACATCCAGGTGTTGCTCTACTAAAAAATCAGTGGATGCACCACCGGGTAATGCACCTCTGAATTTCAATCCGTCCTGCATACCACCGGCATGTTCTTCCAGCAGCTCTCGCATGGTTATGCCCATTGGTAATTCCCATAGCCCGGGAGTTCTTACTTTACCACTTACACCAAACAGTTTTGTGCCGGCATCGTTCGTAAGACTCAACTTCTGAAACCAGTCTGCACCTTTATTCACAATATGAGGTATACAGCTTAGTGTCTCTACATTATTTACAATCGTAGGTTTACCAAACAAACCACTTACTTGTGGAAATGGAGGTTTCGCGCGCGGTGTAGCACGTTTACCTTCGAGTGAATTGAGTAACGCAGTTTCTTCTCCACATATATAGCGGCCTACACCGGTATGCAAATGCATCTCCAGATTAAAGCCTGATCCCAGTATATTATGTCCTAAATACCCGGCATCGTAAGCTTCCTGTATCGCGAAGCGTATATTATTAGCAGCTTCCTTATAGGCCCAGCGTAAAAAGACGAAAGATATATTAGCCTGTATGCCATACGCAGATACGATCATTCCCTCAATCAACTGATGCGGAGCACTCTCAAGCAACAGACGATCTTTAAATGTGCCGGGCTCCATCTCATCCGCATTAACGATGAGATACTTTGTATCAATAGAACTGTCCATCGGAACAAAACTCCATTTTAGTCCGGTGAGAAACCCTGCTCCTCCTCTACCACGCAGGTTCGAATCTTTCACAACGGACTGGATATCTTTCGGAGCCATATCTTTCAATGCCTTCCGCACAGACTGGTATCCGCCAACCTGTTCGTATTCCTTCAGCGTAAGCGGCCGGAGATCCTTGCGTATATGTTCGGTGAGCGGGCGTTCCATTGTCGTTATCCGTTAATCTCTATATGGTACAGTTTTTCTTACTTACACTTCTAAGAATATTTATCCAGTATATCTCCCAGCATAGCCGGAGTTACATCGCGGTATAGATCGTTGTCGATCATAAGTGCAGGTGCGTGGTCGCAGGTGCCGAGGCATGGATTCGGTAAAAGTGTAAAGCGATTGTCTCCAGTTGTCTGTCCGTATTGTATACCCAGGCGTTCCATTACCGCTGCACGAATATTTTCATAGCCCATTACCCAGCATGATATACTATCGCACAAGAGTATAACATGTCGACCCACGGGTTTACGATGAATCATATTATAAAATGTAGCCACCGAGTCCAACTCCTCTGCCGACATCTGCAGGTAATCAGCCACTTCGCGCAAACTCTCATCCGAGATCCACCGTCTATGCTCCTGCACCACCTTCAACGCCTCAATGCAAGCAGCCTTTTTGTAGGGAACGATCCTGATGGCTTCGTCTATTTCGTGAGTTTCTTCAAGGGAAAGCATAGCTTTTCTTTGTGTTGAAGTGTTCATGTGTTGAGGTGTTCATGTTGGTGGAGCTTCGCGTTAGTATATATATGATGTTCCTTAAACATCAACACACCAACACGTCAACACTTCAACACAACTTATCGATCAATATCAGCAAGCACGTAATCCATCGCTCCCAGAATGCTGAGCATGTCGGCTACGGTGTAGCCTTTGCTTATGTAGGGTAGCATTTGCATGTGGGGGAAGGATGGGGTGCGGACTCTTACACGATACGGTGATGTGTTGCCATCGCTGATCGCGTAATAACTGTTGGCTCCTTTGGTTGCTTCAATGCAACTCATGGCTTCACCGGCAGGAATTACAGGTCCCCAGCTTACACCGAGGAAGTGCGTGATGAGTGTCTCAATGTCCTGCATCGTATGTTTTTTCACCGGAGGTGTGGTGAGTGGATGATCAGCTTTATAATTACCCTCCGGCATATACTTCCAGCATTGTTCTATAATGCGCAGACTTTGTCTCATTTCTTCCACACGCACTACAGCGCGGTCGTAGCAATCACCGTTGTGTGCGATGGGTATATCAAAATCAAACTTGTCGTAACCAGAGTATGGTTGTTTTTTGCGGAAGTCCCAATCATAACCGCAGGCACGTAACCCCGGACCGGTAACACCCCACTCGATTGCTTCGGCTTTGGTAAATATACCTATACCGACTGTGCGTGCCTTAAAGATACTGTTCTTCATCACCATGGCATCGTACTCTTTCAGTCGTTTGGGAAAATAGTCGATGAAATCTTTAACGAGCTTGTCCCACCCGCGTGGTAGATCCTGGGCAACACCGCCTATACGGAACCAGTTCGGGTGCATGCGTCCTCCACAAACTGCGGCTACTATATCAAATATCTTTTCCCGATCATTGAACATATAGAACACCGGTGAGAGTTGTCCTATATCCTGCGCAAAGGTTCCGTACCACACCAGGTGACTGGCTATACGAAAGAACTCGCACATCATTACGCGAATCACATTGGCGCGCTCGGGTAATTCTATACCCGCCAGTTTTTCTACTGCGAGTAAATAGGCAAGGTTGTTATTGACGCCTCCGAGATAATCCACGCGATCGGTATAGGGTATATACGTATGCCAGGATTGTCGCTCGGCCATCTTCTCAGCACCACGGTGGTGGAAACCTATATCCGGTACAGCATCTACGATATCTTCACCATCGAGCTGGAGTATAATGCGCAAAACACCATGTGTGCCGGGATGCTGCGGACCGATGTTGAGAAACATAAAATCAGAATCATCACTGGATGTCTGAAGTCCCCATTCTTCCGGGCGGAATTGCAGTGCACTTTGTTCACGATCCTGTTTTTCATCAAACAAACGGAACGGTCCCATTTCTGTAGCACGTGCAGGATGTTCTTTCCGTAACGGATTACCTTGCCACGACTCAGGCATCAATAACCTTTTCAGGTGCGGATGTCCTTCGAAACGAATGCCGAACATATCAAACACTTCCCGTTCATACCAGTTGGCATTCGCCCAGAGATTGGTTATACTCGGCACGGTTGGGAATTCTCCTTTCAATGCTACTTTAAGACGAATAAAGCTATTGCGATCGAAGGAAAACAAATGGTAGAGTATGGTAAAATTATCAGAGGGGTAGCCGTACTCACGATTCCGGCTTCGTTCGTCAATGGCTGACAAATCGAAAAGTAATATATAGGGGCGGTCTATCTCATTCTTTAAATACCACAACACTTCTTTTATTTTCTCCAGCGGAAGCCACAGGGTAACTATATCATCTTTGGCACGTTGCGAAGTAAAGGTTTCGTTGCCAAACCTTTGCTTTAATTTTTCTGTTGGATCAAGTGTCGCTTCCATATATACCTATATTTCATCGGGCGTGCGGAATGTTACCATCTCCCTGCGCAATTCCCGTTTGGTTTCTTTCAATGAAATTTTCTCAGGCCGTATTACGCCCTGGTCGCCAATTACCCAACTCAGCGGACGCAGTTCCTTGCCTACGCTTTGAGACAACAACACCAGTCCTTCCATAAAAGCATCCGGGCGTGGCGGACATCCCGGTACATATACATCTACGGGCATGAATTTATCTACACCCTGCACCACACTATATATATCATACATGCCCCCGGAGTTGGCGCAGGAGCCCATGGAAATTACCCAGCGTGGCTCCATCATTTGTTCATATAGTCTTTTAATGATAGGAGCCATTTTTATAAATACAGTGCCGGCAATGATCATTACATCAGCTTCGCGCGGTGTACCGCGAATTACTTCGGCACCAAAACGTGCTACGTCATATTTAGGCGTCATACTGGTTGCCATTTCAACGAAGCAACACGACAGGCCAAAGTGAAACGGCCACATGGAATTTCTTCGTCCCCACGCCAGCAGACTCTGCACACTGGTAAGCATTACACTTTGTTGCATCGCTTCTTCCATGGAGCTTGTACTCTGCACACCGTTTACATGTGCTTTACCATTACCGTTGGGATGTGAGAGCCACCAGTTCATGTTGTTTGTTTGGTTATGCGTTTATAGGCTTTGAGTATTTTTTTACCATCCGGACCAAAATCCAGCGCACCGGCACGCCATTCATAGATCAACACAACAACCAACAGTATCAGAAATACCGTTACACCGGCATAGCCATACCAGCCGAGCTCGCGAAAAGCTATAGCCCATGCGAAAATGAATACTGTCTCCACGTCAAAAATGACGAAGAGCATGGCTACGAGGTAAAACTGTGAAGAGAAACGAATGCGTGCAGAGCCTGTGCTGAGTATACCACCTTCGTATGGATCACCGGTGGCGCGGTCGTTATGACGTTGTCCTAACACGTACGAGAGCCCGAGCATGGCACCGACCAGACTCAGTACGATTATTCCGTACAGGAATAAAGGCCAAAGCGGAACACTATATTCTGTTGGCGTATCCAACGTAGTGGCTTTAGAGAACCTATATACCGAATACTTTTTCTCCGTGCGGGTATCGTTGCAGAGAGAAGTGCAAAAGAAAACGCGAGCTGTTTGTAGCCCGCGTCACGTCAATCTTACTGATGATGACCTGTGATATAAAATTCCAGGTCTTCGATGATGCCACGTTGTTCTTCGATGATATAGCGAACAACGTCACCAATCGAAATCATTCCTACCAACTCCCCATCATCTACAACCGGTAAATGGCGGATGAAACGGTTGGTCATAGTCTTCATACAATCTTCAATGCTGTTATCCGGAGAAACCGTTACAGGATTTTCCGTCATGATCTCACCGATCAATGTATCTTTTGAAGATTTACCTTTCAGGATAAGCCTGCGTGCATAATCACGTTCGGTAAATATACCGAGCAGGTGTCCCTGGTCATCGGTGATGAGAAGTCCACCGATATTCTTTAAGGACATTAACTCGATAGCCTTGTATACAGTTACAGTGGGTGCAACGGAAAAGACAACATTTCCCTTGCCCTGAAGGATGTTTCTAACTTTTCCCATACGAGTGTCTGCTTGATTGAAGTAATTGAAGATAACACTTTTCACCAGACTAATGCAAGCGTTTGAAACTATAAATTAGAGCGCTTTCAAGTAAAAAATTAAAAAAGGGTGAATGCGTTTAAAATAACGGCATTTTATTTCTCAGGAATAAATATTGCGATGCAACGCTTGTTGTAACGAGAACTGCCGGTATACTCTTTTAATATACTCTTTAATTATACAGCACGCGTGCGGCTGATATATACCTTGCCGTTACCGAAATTCAATGTTGCTTCTTTTACAATCTTCACTAACCTTGCAACGTTTTACGTTTTATACATGAGCATGGCTTTTAAGAACATCGTGATTATCCGTAACATTTTTGTACTCTTCTGTATACTTATTACCACGGCCTCCATTGCGCAGCGCAAACTTCAACAGAAGGTGCCGGAGAAGACGCGTATACTTTTTCTGTTCGATGGTTCGGGCAGTATGCTGGAACCCTGGGGCCGACCGAATCAAAACAAGATCAACATCGCTAAATCTATACTCACGCAAATTGTAGATTCGCTTCAGCAGAACAATAATCTTGAACTCGCGCTCCGTATTTACGGACACCGCTCTCCGCGTGAAGCCAACAACTGTAAAGACACCTGGCTGGAGGTTCCGTTCAAACCGAAGAATCACAAACTTATCATCGACAAGATCAACGAGATCAAACCGAAGGGCGTAACACCTATAACGTACTCGCTGGAGCAAGCCGCGAAAGACTTCCCTCCCAACGCGGGTTATCGAAATATAGTGATCCTGATTACCGATGGTATAGAATCATGCGGTGGCGATCTCTGTGCTACTTCGCGTGAGTTGCAGAAGAAAGGTGTATTCCTCCGCCCCTATATTATAGGCTTGGGACTTCGCGCGGAGAAGACGCTGGATTGTGCCGGTAAATATATAAGTGCTGAAACACCGCAGGAGTTTCATGAAGAGTTAAACAAAGCCATTCAATCTACCTTCTCAAAAACAACGGTAAGTATAGAGTTACTGGATGCGCGCAATCAACCTACCGAAACAAATGTCAACGTAAGTTTTATGAATTCCCTTACGGGGATGTCGATGTATGACTTTGTTCACTATCGTGATGTGCAGGGTAATCCGGATTCGGTACAGGTTGACCCGGTAATTGACTATGACCTGGTTGTTAACACTACACCTCCGGTAACAAAACGTAACGTTACCATTGAGATCGGTAAGCACAATGTAATTCGTATACCGGTGCCGCAGGGAAATATAGCTATACAGCAGGAAGGCAGAAAAGACAACAGCCTCGAAGCGATTGTTCGCGAAAAAGACAAGACTGAAGTAATCAATGTTCAGCGCAGCAATGAAACGTTCCGTTACCTTACCGGTAAATATGAAGTAGAAACCCTCACGCTGCCGCGGAGAAAATTTACCGTTGATGTCCAATTCAACAAGACACAGAATATTTACCTGCCCTCGCCCGGCATTGTAAACTTCAACACTATATCTACCGGCTATGGCAGTCTATATGAAGTAGCGGCCGATGGAACGCAGCAATGGGTTTGCAACCTCAATAACCAGAAAGCTAATTTTACCTTAACGTTGTTGCCCGGCCGGTATAAAATAGTTTTCCGCGTACGTAATTCTGCGGGCAGTAAATTTACCGGCTTCAAAAATTTTGAGCTGGCCTCCGGTGAAACCAAGATGATCAATGTATTCAACTAAAGATCTGCGAGAATAAGCCAGGGCAGCAACGCCAGCAGCAAGGCAATGATAAACCAGATGATGAGTTTACGATTGGATTTCTTTTCGGCTGACGATGAGGCAGATTGGTGGTGCATAAGCGGTGGTTAACTTGGCTGTCTTTACGAGGCTTATCGAACGAATGTTCTGAAGGATGTGGGTGATTAACAAATCATTAACAGTTTATGCCATTCTGTGATGGAAGAACGGAAATTATTTACGACTTTCGCAGCGCCCGTGCCCGAGGGGTATTAAATGTAGGAAGCGTTGATATAGTGGCACGCGTTAAGTATTGTAATTCGCACTCGTAATTTTAATATGACCAAATTTACCTTTACTGAAAAGAAAGATACACGCTCAGGTTTTGGCGTGGGCTTGCATGAGCTTGGCAAAAGCAACTCAAATGTAGTAGCATTGTGCGCTGACCTAACGGGATCGCTCAAGATGGATGCTTTCAAGAAAGATTTTCCGGAACGCTTCTACCAGGTTGGTATAGCAGAAGCAAACATGATCGGCCTTGCTGCCGGTATGACTATCGGAGGGAAAATTCCTTTTACCGGTACATTCGCTAACTTTTCAACAGGTCGTGTATACGATCAGATCCGCCAGTCGGTAGCGTACTCTGACAAGAATGTAAAGATATGCGCATCACACGCGGGTTTAACCCTGGGTGAAGACGGTGCAACGCACCAGATACTGGAAGATATAGGGATGATGAAGATGCTTCCGGGCATGACTGTTATTGTTCCCTGCGACTATAATCAAACCAAAGCGGCTACTATTGCCTTGGGCGATCATCACGGCCCGGCATACCTGCGCTTTGGCCGTCCGAGCTGGCCAATTTTTATGGCGGCTGACAGACCTTTCAAAATTGGTAAAGCTGATAAACTTATCGATGGTAAAGATGTAACCATCTTTGCGTGTGGCCACATGGTATGGCAGGCTGTTGAAGCTGAAGCTGCACTGGCGGAAAAAGGTATCAGCGTTGAGCTGATCAACATTCACACCATCAAGCCGCTGGACGTTGAAGCTATATTAGCATCGGTTGAAAAAACAGGATGTGTTGTTACCTGCGAAGAGCACCAGATCAACGGTGGGCTAGGCGACAGTGTGGCACAAGTGCTGAGCCGCTTCCGTCCTACTCCTATTGAAATGGTAGCGGTGAATGATTCATTCGGAGAAAGCGGTACACCAACGCAGCTCCTCAAGAAATACGGACTCGGCCCTGAGAACATCGTAGCCGCAGTTGAAAAAGTACTGAAGCGCAAAAAATAAAAACAACTCCATAGAAAATGCCCCGCCAACCCGCGGGGTATTTTTTTTCACGGGCACTTTCACGTACTTGTTACTCTAAATTACTTCCACGATGGAAATGCTGGATAATGCTGTCAATTGGTTTGAGATACCGGTAGCAGATTTTGAACGCGCCAAAAAATTCTATTCCACCATTTACGACTATACCATGCCTGAAGCTATGGTTGGTAAAACACGCATGGGCTTTCTGCTCTACGAGCAAAAGGAACAGCGTGTAGGCGGAGCGATATGTTATGGCGAAGGATATATACCCACCAAGCAAGGTGCGCGCATTTACCTCAACGGTGGTTCTGACCTTGCCATAGTCCTGAACCGCGTAGAGAGAGCCGGAGGCAAAGTAATTTTACCCAAGACGCTGATCGCGGAAGAGCACGGATACTTTGCTTTATTTAACGATACCGAAGGTAACTTTCTCGCACTTCACTCGCGCCAGTAGTAACAACACGATGTGTCAATTTCAATTATAAAAAGTATAAGTATATATGTAGTCAACAGGAATCACTCGAGTAACATTTAACACGCTATGGGAGCCTCCAAGATCGATAACTTTACACCCGCACAGATTCACCTGGCGATGTATGCAAAAGCATTAGGACATCCGGCACGCATTGCTATTGTTCAGTACCTGGCGCAGCATCAGGGGAGCTTGTGTGGCGAGATCGTCAATGCTATACCTCTCTCACAATCTACAATCTCGCAGCATCTTAAAGAACTTCGAAATGCAGGCCTCATCAAGGGAGATGTTGATGGCCCGAGTGTACATTATTCCATTGATGAAAAAATCTGGAGCCGCGCGAAGCGGGCGCTTGGTTATCTTTTTGAAAATTGCGATCCTGCCAATACATTGAATCGATTTCCTGAACCCAAAAGTATGAACGTATGACACTGACCTATAAACCAATTACCGATATAGAAGGCTTCGAAAAATTTCGCACGCTGCTGAAAGCTTCCGGTTTACCTGCTGATGACCTCAACTTTCAACGCGATCTGCTGGTGGGATACTACGAAGCCGATCAACTTGTAGGCACCGGTGCACTTGAAGTATATGGCGACTATGCCTTACTGCGTTCCCTCTCGGTTAAACTGGGTATACGCGGAAAATCGGTAGGCACTACAATTACCGATTACCTGATTGACGAAGCACGCGGCCGTAAGCTCAAAGGCATTTACCTCCTCACTGAAAAAGCGCGCGGCTTCTTTCTGAAGAAAGGCTTTCTCGATACTACGCGCGATGCAGTGCCTCAGGAACTTCACGCATCTTCTGAATTCTCGCATGTATGTCCTGCCTCGGCAGTAGTCATGCACCTTCCATTATAATTAAAGAGCAATCGTAAAGCTGAAAGTAAATATGTCTGATAGCATAGTGCTTTCAGCTTTATACAACCGCAGAAAGGAACGAGCATCCGTTAGGATAATAAAAAACACACATCCTAAATCATAATTCGTAAATGATAGACTACATTTGCGCTTCATTTTTCCAACCCGTATGAAGTTGAATAAATATTTTGTTATCGATTTCGACAGCACTTTTACTAAAGTAGAAGCCTTTGATGTTCTGGCCGACATTTCTTTACAGGATCATCCTGAAAGAGAAGAGCGCAAAAAAAAGATCATTGAGATTACAAACCAGGGAATGGATGGTTCCATTTCGTTCCGCGAATCGTTGGAGAAAAGATTAAACCTGCTCGCACCCAGTCAGCATCACTTACCTGCACTTATCACCAAACTCAAGGGCAGCGTATCAGAATCTTTTAAACGCAATAAAGAGTTCTTTCAACAATACTCTGATAACATCTATATCATCTCTAACGGCTTCCGTGAGTTTATAGAGCCTATCGTTACCGAGTTTGGTATCAAGGCAGAAAATATACTCGCGAATGAATTTCGTTTTGATACAGAAGGTAAAGTGGTTGGCTTTGATACGGAGAACCCGCTATCAGCCAATGGCGGAAAAGTAGAGCAACTTAAAAAGCTCAATCTGCCCGGAGATATTTATGTTATTGGCGATGGCTATACCGACTATGAAATAAAGCATGCCGGTTTAGCAAATAAATTCTTTGCATTTACAGAGAACGTAGAACGCGAAAATGTGAAAAGCAAAGCAGACCACATCACACCAAGTCTTGATGAGTTCCTATACCTGAACAAACTCAACACCGCTATATCCTATCCGAAAAACCGGATCAATGTATTGCTGTTGGAGAACGTTCACCCGGTAGCCGTAGAGTTGCTTCGCGCAGAAGGTTTCAACGTAGAGACCTACCACGCTGCGATGACGGAAGAAGAACTGATACAGAAAATCAAAAATGTATCGGTACTCGGTATACGTTCCAAGACACAGGTTACGGCTAAGGTCCTGGAGCATGCCAATCGCCTGATGGTGATCGGTGCATTCTGTATCGGTACGAACCAGATCGATCTGAAGGAAGCTACAAAAAAAGGTATAGCTGTTTTCAACGCACCGTTTAGCAATACCCGTTCCGTTGTGGAACTCGCTGTTGCTGAAATGATCATCCTGATGCGTAACATCGTAGACAAGTCTAACAAAATGCACAAAGGCGTTTGGGACAAATCTGCGAAGGGAAGCTTTGAAGTGCGCGGTAAAAAACTCGGACTTATCGGTTATGGAAATATAGGCACGCAACTTTCAGTCATTGCCGAATCACTCGGTATGAAAGTGCTATACTATGATACAGAGGAAAAACTGTCACTCGGAAATGCCGTGAAGTGCAAGACGATGACGGAAGTACTCGAGCAGGCTGATGTTATCTCCCTGCACGTGGATGGTCGTAAGGCTAACGCGAACCTCATCGGGCCGAAAGAATTCAGTCTCATGAAGAAAGGTGTTATCTTCATCAACCTGAGCCGCGGACACGTAGTAGATATACAGGCGCTGCGCGAAAATATACTCAGTGGTAAAGTAGCAGGCTGCGCGATCGATGTGTTCCCATACGAACCAGTAAGCAACGATGAAGAATTTATGAGCGAGCTGCGTGGCTTGCCTAACACAATTCTGAGTCCGCACATCGGAGGAAGTACACTCGAAGCACAGGAGAACATCGGTAACTTTGTTCCGGGCAAAATGATGGACTATATCAACACCGGTAGCACATCCAACAGTGTAAACTTCCCGAACCTTACGTTGCCGATTCTGAAAGATGCACATCGCCTCATTCACATTCACAACAACGTGCCGGGTATACTGGCCAAGATCAACCAGCTGTTAGCAGATCACGGCATCAACATCGTAGGACAATATTTGAAGACGAACGAATCTGTAGGTTACGTGATCACGGATATCAACAAGCAATATGACAAAGATGTCATTGCCAAACTCCGCGCGATCGAAAACACGATCAAGTTCAGAGTGTTGTATTGATAACTTTATACGCATTTATTCATGAAAACGCAGGGGTGTTACCGCTGCGTTTTTTTTTGTTGTCTGCGAAAATGCATGAATCATAGAAATCGCAGAAGAATACCAGTAAAAACTTCTCTGCATTTTCTATCGGCAAAATCTGCGGCCTCTCCTGCGACTTCGTCTCTATGAAATAATTTTCGAAGCTGATACAAAGCAGGCAAGACATTCGACATTGTATTGTTGTGCTGCATCGTAGCCAGCGTCTTCATTATCATTGCAGAAAGTGTTCAATCATTTCGTGTAGCGTATGGCCAATGGTTCTTTCTGCTGGAGTGGTTCTTCACCGCTATATTTACCGTGGAATATATAGCACGCGTATGGTAGTATCGAAACGCAGTAAGTATATATTCAGCTTCTTCGGCATTATTGATCTGCTTTCTATTCTTCCCAGCTACCTCGCACTGTTCTTTCCCGGGGCACAATCGCTCATGGTTATTCGCAGTATACGGTTGCTGCGCATTTTCAGAATCTTCAAGCTGTCAAGATATATAGGTGAAAGTCAAAACCTGATGCGCGCGTTACGGGCGAGCAAGCATAAAATAACCGTGTTCCTTGTCACTGTCATTACTTCGGTAATCATTACCGGTACCATGATGTTTTTAGTGGAAGGTCCGGAGCACGGGTTTACCAGTATACCGCGCAGTATATATTGGGCGATTGTAACCATGACTACTGTTGGCTACGGAGATATAGCACCGCAGACAACGCTCGGCCAGGCGCTCGCTTCGTGTATTATGATTCTCGGTTATGGTATTATAGCAGTACCCACCGGTATAGTTTCTGCGGAGATGATACAACTGAAAACGCAGGAAAAACTAACCACACAAGTTTGTCCGCATTGCATGCGCGAAGGTCATGACCATGATGCGGTGTTCTGTAAATACTGCGGAGGAACGTTGAATGAAGAAGTCGAGAAGAGAATATAAAAAACCCAATGGATTTGGTGAGGTGTTTCTGAACCCCATAAAAGACAAGTTTTGAGCTGCCGTCAATCGCAACCTTCTTCTGTTAACCTGCTTTTTGGGCGAGGTCCCGATAAGTATCGGGATGAGGCCTGATTTTGATCGAAAGCTTCACTCGGTATTGTTTAAATTGTTAGGTTCAGCAAACGTGTCCCAAATCCAAGGGCAGTGCGAACATAGGCAAAACACTTTTTTTGGCCAAGATTGATTTAAAAGTATTTTTTTTCTAAACGCGCTAAGCATTGGCTGACAAGCTTTCTACGCGATTATGAAATCTTCAATTTGTTGTAAAAAAAGCTTTCCATTTTTAGGGAACTTTTAACCACACTGCGGTAATGGATAAATGCACAAGCGTTATTTTTGCGCCCGACTATGAATCTCAAGACCAACTTTACTCCCGGCCCTTCTCAACTTTATTTCACGGTAGAAGATCATGTGCGCACAGCTTTCCGCGAAGGCATTCCATCTATATCCCATCGCAGTAAGCAATATGAAGCGATCTATAAAAAAGCGGTTGATGGACTGCGTTCACTGTTAGGACTTCCATCCAACTATCATGTGTTGTTCACAGGTTCTGCCAATGAAATCTGGGAGCGTATCGTTCAGAATCTTGTTGAAGAAAAATCGCTACACTTTGTAAACGGTTCTTTCTCCAAACGCTTCTTCGAGATCGCACAGTTGCTGAATAAGAAACCAGAGAAGATTGAAGTGGCGATGGGGTTGGGTTTTGATTCCAGTGTCGTAGTCCCGGCAGGAATCGAACTTCTTGGAGTAACGCACAACGAAACAAGTTCAGGCGTTTCATTGCCGCTTGAATTTATATACAACTTACGCAAGCAACATCCCGATACATTGATCGCAGTGGATGCTGTGTCTTCCCTACCCTTTCCCGATTTTGATTATACAAAAGTTGACTCGGTATTCTTCTCTGTGCAGAAAGGATTTGGTTTACCGGCAGGATTAGGTGTATGGCTGATCAACGACCGGTGCATTGCCAAAGCAGAACAACTGCTGTCAAAAGGAATTTCCATCGGATCTTTCCACAGCATACCATCGCTATATTCTCACGCTATCAAAAATCAGAATCCTGAAACACCGAACGTACTGGGTATATATTTACTCGCACAGGTGGTAGACGATATGGTGCGCAGAGGCATTACCGCCATTCGCAAAGAGACCGAGTATAAAGCAGCTATACTATACCAGGCACTGGAAAGTCACGGAGCGATAAAACCATTTGTGAAAGATAAAACGTTTCGCTCCCAAACCGTTATTGTTGCAGACTGCGGAGAGCAAACCGAAAGCATCACCAAACTACTTCAGCAAAATGGCATGCAGCCCGGAGATGGCTACGGCTCGTTCAAGAAAACACAACTTCGTTTTGCCAACTTCCCTACGCACTCCAAAGAACAATATGAGTTGCTGGTGGATACACTCGCGGCTTCACGCGGATAAAAAAAAGAGAAAAAATTATGACGGTGCGTTAAACCAACGCACCGTTCTTTTGTCTAATTTTCTGGAATCCACCTCGTTTTCCTTTGGAAGATAAAGAGCTTTTAGAAAAGATCAGGAACGCTGACACGCGGAACTATGGCTTTAACCTGCTGGTACGCATGTATCAGCAACGGGTTTATTGGCACATCCGTAAAATGGTTATTGATCATGACGATGCCGATGACATCACACAGGAGGTCTTTATCAAAATCCACAAGCACATTGAAAACTTCCGAGAAGATTCTCAGCTGTATACCTGGATCTACCGGATCGCTACCAACGAATGCTTAAGTTTTCTGCAGCGCAAGAAGCGCAGATTCTTTTTACCGATCGCTGATGTTGCCAGAGAACTCAGCGCCAAACTCGATCACGCAACGCACGTATCAGGTGATGAAATCCAGTTGAAACTTCAGAAAGCATTGCTGAAGTTGCCGGATAAACAGCGCCTGGTTTTCAACATGAAATATTTTGATGATATGTCGTACGAAGAAATAGCAGCCGTCACTGACACCAGTGTAGGCGCATTGAAAGCGAGCTATCATCACGCAGTAAAGAAAATTGAAGAATTCCTTACAGCATAATTAAACTTTTTGGAAAATTAGAAGTCGAAGATATACCATGAAGCTCGAAGACCTGCCCAAAAAAGAGATATTCGATGTGCCCGAAGGCTACTTTGAGAAGTTGCCGGGTACGATTCAGGCACGCATCGCGGAGCGCAAGCAGCAAACAACATCGCGCCCGGTGCTTCGCTATGCGTTTCAATATGCCTTGCCATTGGTCATGATCATCACGATCGGTCTCATCTGGTTTGAAAAATCATCTTCAAACCCGTCTTCAACCGAAACACTTCTGGCAGAAATACAAACCGAAGACCTGATCACGTACCTCGATGATACCGACATGAGTACGGATGAATTACTGGAGCATGCATCATTGAATGCTGCGGATGTGGAAGAGATTGAGCAGGAAGTATACGGGCTTGACCTTGACAATGAAACACTGGATATACTAACCGATGAAATGGAATTAAACAGTTTGTGATGAAGATACTAACCAACATAATTGTAATGCTGTTGCTTTCTGTCAGGCTGTTTGCGCAGGACGAAGAACTTCAGCAGCAAGAGCAGGATCCGAAGGTAAAACAAAAGATACAGGCGGCACGCGTAGCCTATATTACGGATCAGCTTGCCCTTACACCCGAAGAGGCCGAAAAGTTCTGGCCTATATATCGTGAGTTCTCGGAGAAGCGTCAGCACTTGCTGAAAGAATACCGGCAGGCCAAGCGAAACCCCGATCCGAATAAAACAGCCGAGCAAAACGATAAAGACCTGGTGGACCTCAGTCTGAAATTAAAACAGCAGGAGGTTGATCTTGAAAAAGATTACTCTGGCAAATTGCTGAAAGTTATTTCGGCACAGAAGCTTCGTACGTTACCGGAAGCCGAACGAAAATTCAGGCAAATGATTCTTGACCAGATACAACGCAGGCAAGGGCAACGCGACCGGCTTGATAATATGCGCGACCGGCAACAGCAAAAACTTCAGCAACGAAATAATTGATCACGTAACCAGCCGCCAATCCTCTACCACTGATACTATATCAGTTGATTGGCCTCATGATGAATTCGATACGAAGGAACATCTTCCTTGTCTTGCTGTTCTCCTGTTCACGACTTGTGGCACAGGACGAAGATTCTTTTTTATCGGATCTGCCAGATGCCGATTCTGCTCTTACGTTTCAGGACTCACTGAATATATTTAGTCTCATTGACAGTTTGCTTCAACTGGAAGATGTCAGCGGCTCACAACTTGCACTGCGTGTAGGCTATAACAGCAATGTGCAATCTGCGGGTCGCACACTGGGTATTGATAACTTCGGTCTTGCTCCGGGTATATCCTACTATCATTCTTCGGGACTATATGCTGATGTTACCGGCTTCTGGAGTAAAGACTTTGTTCCATCTTACTATCTCACCGTTGCTTCTGTCGGGTACCTCCACACCTTCTCCAAAAAGTTTTCGGCTATGGCGGGTTACGATCATTACTTCTATACCGAGCAGGACGATGACAGTTATATACCCTACCAGAATACTGTATCCATAACACCTATACTGGAACTACATCCGGTAACTATATCGGTAAATTACGCCTACTACTTTGGCGATGCGCATGTGCACCGTATAGCTCCCGGCATCAACCTGACCTTTCAGAAGCGTAACTGGAAAGGCATTGACCGGATCGCATTCTCACCGGCATTCTTTGCGTTGTTCGGTAACGACATCATCACCGAAGTACGTTACCCGGAGACTGTACGCGAGTTGATACGCAGGGTACGGCAGGGTTTGCCATGGTATGAAATTACCGAACGGAATGAATTCGGTATTATGAATTATACCCTGAGTGCACCCATTAGTGTGAGCTATAAAAACTGGAATCTTACCTTAACTTATAACTATAACATACCGAAAGCACTCCCCGGTGAAACCCTCACCTATTCGGAAAGCAGCTTTCTTTCAGGCAGCCTTTCTTACTTTATAGCCCTCAGGCAACATAAATCAGGTTTGTAATATTCAAGTCTTTGAATATTATTGTCAGAACTTATTAACCAAACCAACCAACATGGTTCAATTCAAAAAAATTGTTTTCATTGCTTTTGCTGTGATGAGCTGCCTGTATGCACATGCGCAGGACTACCGCTGGCAGCAACGTGCGGAGTATATCATGGATGTGCGCCTCGATGTAAAAACGCATAAAGTTACAGGCTCGCAAAAGCTAACCTACTATAACAACTCAAAAGATACCCTCACCAAAGTATACTATCATTTATATTTCAACGCCTTTCAACCGGGCAGTATGATGGATGTTCGTTCGCGCAACATCGCTGATCCTGACCAGCGCGTGAAAGACCGTATATCAAAACTGAAAGATGACGAGATCGGCTATCAGCATATACTTTCACTGAAGCAGGATGGTAAAGATACCCGCTATAAAGTAGACGGTACGATACTGGAAGTAACACTGCCGAAAGCTATTCTTCCCGGGGCAAAAACAGTATTCGATATGAAATTCGAATCACAGGTACCGGTGCAGATCAGAAGAAGCGGACGTAACAACCGCGAAGGTATAGCCTACTCCATGACACAGTGGTATCCGAAGATGGCCGAGTATGATTTCCGCGGATGGCATGCCTATCAATATGTAGCACGTGAGTTCCACGGTGTGTGGGGCGACTTCGATGTAAAGATCACGATTGATCCTTCCTTCATTATTGGTGGTACCGGTAAACTGGTGAACGCTGACAAGATCGGCTATGGCTATGAAAAAGAAGGCGCAGCGGTAAAGCGTGCTGAAGGTGAACTTACCTGGAATTTTGTAGCGAAGAATGTAATTGACTTTGCATGGGCTGCAGATCCTGACTATATGCACGATCGTGCACATGTGCCGAATGGTCCGGAGCTTCACTTCTTCTACCAGAAAAGCGAGAAGACCATCACCAACTGGAAGAAGATGGAAGACTATGCTGTGAAGCATTTTGAATTTATGAATAAGACATTCGGTAAATATCCATACGAAAGCTACTCGATCATTCAGGGTGGCGATGGTGGTATGGAATACCCGATGTGTACACTGATTCTCGGTGATGGTAGCCTCGAAGGTCTTATCGGAGTGATGTCGCACGAAGCTGCGCACAGCTGGTACCAGGGTGTACTTGCCTCCAACGAATCGCTATATCCGTGGATTGATGAAGGCTTTACTGATTTTGCAAGCCAGGAATCAGAAGCTATACTCTTCAATACACCGGTTGCCGAATCACATGCCAGCAGTTACAATGCATACTTCAACCTGATCAAGCGCGGGTTGCAGGAACCGATCAGTCAGCATTCCGATCATTACAATACCAACAACGCCTATAGCACTTCTGCGTATGCGATGGGTACTATATTTCTGCACCAGTTGAAATATATCATTGGTGAAGATCATTTTTACAAAGGCATGCGTCTCTACTATAACACGTGGAAGTTCAAACATCCGGAGCCGAACGATTTCATCCGCGTGATGGAAAAAGTTTCCGGCATGCAATTAAAGTGGTATATGAGTTACTGGGTAAACACTACCAAGAAGATTGACTATACCATTAAGACGGTAATTGAAAAAGACAACAATACATTTGTGACCCTCGAACGCCTCGGGGAATTTCCGATGCCGGTAGATCTCGTTGTTACGTATAAAGATGGCTCCAAGGAGTTATACTATATTCCGTTGAATGAGACACTCGGCAGCAAACCTGTAGAAGACAAGAGTGTGAAGCGCACCGATCTTACGGCATGGCCGTGGGTAAATCCGCAGTATACGGCACAGATTACACGTACTGCCAGCGAGATTGCTACTATCGAAATTGATCCAAGCATGCGTTTGGCAGATGTAGATCGCAAGAATAACATCGTTGATATTTCACAAGGATTGAAAGCGTATCAGAACGCTACCCGCTAGAAAATACACATCAACTAAAAAAGTGAGGCGCTTCGGAGCCTCACTTTTTTATATACCCATCCAGCCCGTTGTCTCAATTGTAAAATATTCTCCTTTTATCGATCACAAACTGCATTTCATACGGTACACCACGCGGTTCGAACTTTGTGCATCATATTTCATATCGAAAGTAAGAATACACGCGTATCGGAGAGGCATACTTTTTTAAATTACCAGTACTGTCTTCCACACTGATAAAAGACCTTTGCTCCTAAACGCATTGTCGTTTCAAGAAGGGGTATCTACTTTGTAATTCCGTACACGGTTCTATGTAATGAAATTTTTACCCGCGATAGTATTCCTCCTGTATACCTTGACAGTTTCTGCACAAGACAGCTTTACTATTTCAGGAAAAGTTACCGATGAGCAACAACAGCCTGTGCCCTTCGCAAGTATAGCGATACACGCTGCCACTGACTCAACGCTGGTGACGGGAACTGTTTCAGATGATAAAGGTGAATTTGTCATCAACGCAAAACCGGGTAACTATTTTATCAAAGTAACCTTCCTCTCCTACCAGGAAACTATACTTCCCAACATTGTGATCAGTCAGGCAAATATGAACATCGGCACGGTTGTGATGAAAGCCGAAGCGAGTATGCTGAAAGAAGTTGTGATACAGGGAGAGAAAGCGCAGATGGAATTGCAATTGGACAAACGTGTATTCAACGTGAGCCAGGATTTAAGTAACGTAGGTTTGAACGCAGCCGATATACTCGGCAACCTTCCATCCATCAACGTAGATGTTGATGGCACCGTAAGTCTTCGCGGAAGTGAAAATGTTCGTATACTGATTGATGGTCGCCCGTCCGGGTTAACAAGTCGCGATCCTGATGCCTTGCGTAAACTGCAGGGCAACATGGTGGAACGTGTAGAAGTAATTACCAACCCATCGTCACGATACGATGCTGCGGGTGAAGTCGGTATCATTAACATCATCCTGAAGAAAGATCAGCAGAAAGGGATCAACGGTACATTTACGGCCAATGGCGGTCATCCGTATTTGCTGGGAGGTTCGTATAGTATAAACTTCCGCAGAAACAAAGTAAACCTGTTTTCAAGCTATGGTATAGATGATCGCAGAACGCCCGGCTTCGGCTCTTCCTTTCAACGCTATAGCAGCAGCGATACCAGTTTTATATACGAACAAAAAAATGATCGCTCACGCGGAGGACTTGCCCACAACATCATGGCCGGTGTTGATTACTTTGTTACCGACAAAAGTACCATCACGGCTTCATTCCTTTTAAATCCATCCTTCGGTGTAAACAAATCTACCAATGAATATCTCGACTACGATGAAAGCGGCACGCTCATAAAAAAAGTAGTGCGCACCGAGCGCGAAGAAGAAGATGAGGAAACCATTGAAGGAACTTTAAGCTATAAAAAAGATTACGAGCGAAAAGGTCGCACATTCACAGCAGACTTTAAATGGATAAAAGGTGTTGATGACGAAGCTACCGATTATACCGAAGGCGAACCCGGTGGTCCGCTCACTTTACAACGCGCAGTGAACAATGCCAATGAAACCAACTGGCTGGTGCAGGCAGACTATATTCATCCGTTCTCTCCCACAGGTAAAGTGGAGGCCGGTATAAAAACAGCATCGCGTATTATTCGCAATGAATATTCATTGGAGCAATTTGATGGCGAAGCCGAGAACTGGTTTGCTCTCCCTGCTTTCACCAACAACATGATCTATACCGAGCGCATCCATGCCGTATATATGATGGCGAGTAATACATTCAATAAAGTTTCGCTGCAGGGCGGTTTGCGCGGTGAGTATTCTGATATTACCACAGAGCTTACCGTAACAAACGAGGAGAATCCTCGCTCCTATTTTAATTTATTTCCGAGTGCGAACTTGTCGTACAAACTAAAAGAGAATAACACCCTGCAACTCAGCTATAGTTATCGCATCAGTCGCCCGGACTTCCGTGACCTGCTTCCGTTCTCTGACTTCCGCGACTCGCGTGTGTTTTTCATTGGTAATCCGAATCTGAAACCGGAATATACTCATGCGTATGAGGCCGGCTATTTGCTTGACTGGGAAAACGGATCTATACTCTCCAGTGTATATTACAGACACCGCACCGATGTTATTCAACGCATTGTTACCGGAGTGGACTCTACCGGAAGAACACGTGTAATACCCACCAACCTGGCCGAAGAAAATGCATACGGTGTTGAAATGAATTTCTCGCTGAGTATACATGACTGGTGGCGGATAAACAGCAGCGCTAATTTTTATCGTGCTATAACAGAAGGTTCGTATGAAGATGAACTGTTGAAGAGCGACACCTATACCTGGACTGCCCGCGCTACATCACGCATGACATTTTTCAAGAATCTTGATTTCCAGGCTACGTTCAATTACCGCGGACCACGCATTACGACTCAGGGTAAAAATCTCGCGATCTATTCGGTTGATCTGGGTTTATCACGCGATATACTGAAAGGTAAAGGAACACTGGCAGCTTCGGTACGCGATCTCTTTAACTCCCGCATTCGTAAAAATATAGTAGACACCGAAGGATATTATTCCAACACGCGCTTCCAGTGGCAATCGCGTCAGTTCCTCCTCACATTTACATATCGTCTTAACCAAATGAAAGAAAAAGAACGTGATCGTGAACATTCGGAAGAAGAGTTATAACAACAATAAACCCGGTATATACGCTGCATGCTTACAAGCTATAACACTCTAGCCTGTATAGTGCTTCCGCGACACTTCCACATTCTTGTGAAGGGACAGTCGTTGTCCCATTTTTACTCCTGATCCCGTAGGATACGTTGGCTTAACAAGGAATAGTTTTTTATTCGATAGACATGTACTCTTGCCTTTCTCCTCATGATGTTGAAGATCAGTGCAGCTACCATCGAGTTGCCAACTCCAAAAGGCGTCTGATCCTGAGAAAGAACCTCCGTTGAGCATCCAAAGATATTTCAAAAAAAGTTGGCGTGACCTTTAAAAATTTTGATCATAGCCAGTGAATCGCCATAGGGCAGTCGAATATCGATTGAACCGTGGCGATTTCATTTTTTGCTATAACTTTAAGCGCTTAATTTTTCAGGTATGACCCCGGCACAAGCGCTAAAAGAAATTCAGGAACTCACCAGCAAGATAAATTATCACAACGATCTCTATTATCAGAAAAATACAACGGAGATCAGCGATCAGGAATTTGACCTGTTGCTGAAAAAACTCGAACATCTTGAAAAAGAATTTCCGGAGCTGAAACAGCCCGACTCCCCTTCACAACGTGTGGGCGGAACCATCACCAAAGAATTTGCCAACGTATACCACAAGTACCCGATGCTTTCGCTTGGCAACACCTATAGCCAGGAAGAACTCGAAGATTGGGATGCGCGTGTAGCAAAAGGGTTGGAAGGTGATGCTTATGAATATTTCTGCGAACTGAAGTTCGATGGTGTATCGATGAGCCTCACATACGAAAATGGTCTGCTCGTGCGCGGTGTTACCCGGGGCGATGGTGTGCGTGGCGATGACGTAACCAACAACATTCGCACCATACGTTCTATACCGTTGAAGGTAAAAGGCACCAACGCACCTGCATCTTTTGAAGTGCGCGGTGAAGTGTTTCTGCCGAAAGATGTTTTTCTGCAACTTAACAAAGAGCGTGAAGACATCGGTGAAGAGCGTTATGCGAATGCGCGCAATACAGCTTCGGGTACCGTGAAGATGCAAGACTCTACCGAAGTAGCCAGACGAAAACTGGATTGCTACGCTTACTCCCTGCTCGGTGAAGATGTAGCAGACACGCATGAAGAGTCTATTCAAAAACTGGAGGCCTGGGGTTTCAACGTATCGCCAACATATCGCAAATGCAAAAACATCCAGGAGGTAATAAAGTACATTACCGAGTGGGACACCAAGCGACAGGATCTTCCGCTGGAGACAGACGGAGTGGTGATCAAAGTTAACAGTCTCGAACAACAGGAACGTTTGGGCTTCACGGCAAAAAGTCCGCGATGGGCCATCGCCTATAAATACAAAGCACAAAGCATCAGCACGCGGCTCAACGGAGTGACCTACCAAGTTGGAAGAACCGGAGCTGTTACCCCTGTGGCCGAACTTGAACCGGTGTTCCTCGCGGGCACCACGGTGAAACGCGCCTCACTTCACAACGCAAATCAGATTGCACAGCTTGACCTTCGCATCGGTGATTATGTGTTTGTTGAAAAAGGTGGCGAGATCATTCCGAAAGTTACCGGGGTTGATCTTGAAAAAAGAAAAGAGGATGTTCAGCCGATTCAATATATAGCGAACTGCCCGGTGTGCAACACGCCACTCATCCGGTTCGAAGGTGAAGCCGCATTCTACTGTCCTAACATCACAGGTTGTGCTCCGCAGATACGAGGTCGTGTTGAACACTTCATTCAGCGCAAGGCCATGGATATAGATTCACTGGGTGAGCAAACCATCAAGCAACTCTACGAGCTCGGACTTGTAAAAAGTCCGGCAGATTTATACTCGTTAACACGCGAAGATGTACTTCGTCTGGAAGGATTTAAAGACAAGTCTGCCAAGAACTTACTGGATGGTATCTCAAAGTCAAAAGAAACTCCTTTTGAGAGTGTTCTCTTTGCGATCGGTATACGTTATGTCGGTAAAACGGTAGCTGAAAAACTGGCGCGTTACTTCAAGTCGATCGATAAAATTGCCGAAGCATCGCTTGAAGATCTTTTAAAAGCCCCGGAAGTTGGCGAGAAGATCGCCCAGAGCGTCTATCAGTTCTTCCGCAATGAAGATAGCCAGTTGGAAATTTCGAGGCTTAAAGCGGCTGGATTGCAATTTGAAAGTACAGCCAAAGAGCCTGAGAAACTGAGTGATGTACTCGGCAACAAATCATTCGTGATCTCCGGAGTATTTGAACGGTACGAACGCGAACAATTGCAGGAGATCATCGTTCAGAATGGAGGCCGTGTTGTCTCTTCTGTTTCCGGAAAGTTGGATTATTTACTGGCAGGTGATAATATGGGGCCCTCAAAGCGCGAGAAGGCAGAGAAACTGGGTGTAAAGATCATCTCTGAACAAGACTTTGAAAAACTATTGACCGGACATACATTATAACTTTAGCAATGAAGCTTAACTTTTTGAAATTCAAAACAAATGCACTCCTTAAGAAGAACAAAGCTTTACGTGCTGCTGTAGGTTATAAAGAAGCTAAAACAGTAGGTTTGATCTTTACAGTTGAAGACAAACAGAAACACTATATCGTTAAGGAATTCATTAAAAAGCTGGAGCAGGACGAAAAAAATATCCAGGTGTTGGAGTACCTCCCCGCCCGCCACGATAACTATGAATTCAAATTCGATTTCTTTACTGAGAAAGACCTGTCGTTCTGGGGCAACATAACATCGTCAAACGCATTGCAATTTGCCCAGGCACCTTTTGATTTTTTATTCTACATCGACTTAACTCCTAACGACCTCATATTACATTTGCTGGCCAAGAGTAAAGCGAAGTGTCGGGTAGGAAAGTTTTTTGACAAGGGCGAGCAATACCTGGAACTCATGATCGAGTCGGTAGCCAACACACAGGCACTGGTCGACAACATGTACAAGTATGCAACCCAGCTGAAGTAGAAACATTTTACGAATTTCAATATCAACCCTTTATGAAAAAGTTATATGGAACCGGTGTAGCCCTGGTTACTCCGTTCACGGAATCGCTGGAAGTAGATTACAGAGCCCTTAAAAAATTACTGAGTCACACGGCAAAGGGTGCAGATTACTATGTAGTGCTTGGCACAACAGGTGAGTCTCCTACCGTTACCAGCGAAGAGAAGAAAAAGATACTGCAATTCGTAAAGGACAACAATAGCAAGAACCTGCCGATCGTGTACGGTATTGGTGGCAACAACACCGATGAAGTGCTCGAAGCTATACATGAAACCGACCTGAAAGGTGTTGATGCTTTACTTTCAGTAAGCCCCTACTATAACAAACCATCTCAGGAAGGTATATACCTTCACTTCAAAAAAATTGCAGATGCATCTCCGGTGCCTGTGCTTCTCTATAATATTCCGGGAAGAACTGGTTCGAACATGGCCGCAGAAACAACGCTGCGACTGGCAACACACAAGAACATTATCGGTATAAAAGAATCATCCGGTAACCTGGAGCAGTGCATGAAGATCGCGAAGTATATGCCGAAAGATTTTCTGTTGGTATCCGGTGATGATATGTTATCGCTGCCGATATATTCCATCGGAGGTAAAGGTGTGATCTCTGTTCTGGCCAA
Organism: Ohtaekwangia kribbensis; assembly: GCF_042676245.1. Taxonomy (NCBI): domain Bacteria; kingdom Pseudomonadati; phylum Bacteroidota; class Cytophagia; order Cytophagales; family Fulvivirgaceae; genus Ohtaekwangia; species Ohtaekwangia kribbensis. Next base: position 725,986 of record NZ_JBHTKA010000007.1, on the reverse strand, counting down.
CCCGTTCCCGGTAACTTTCAAAAAGGTAAAAGAGTATGTGTTTGCCGGTAACTATACCAAAGCATCGCAGGAGTTATTCAAACTTCTGGATATTAACGGAGCGATGTATGAAGAAGGCAACCCGATCGGTGTGAAGTATGTTCTCTCTTTATTGGGAATCATCGAACCCCACGTACGCCTGCCACACGCTCCCGCATCAGCTGCATTAAAGAAAAAGATCGACACACTCTTCAAAGAGATCAAATAACTGGCGCAAGTCTTCCGACTTGTGCCACCCATGTTGACAGTCTCCAGACTGTCAACATTTTTTTATCCCGTTATTTCATTCTTTATTTCTCATTCCCATTTTTCACTTCGATTCAACCCACCCATGACCATCCGAAACGCCACCCCAACCGATATAACCATCATCCAGGACCTCGCTGAAAAAACCTGGTGGCCAACCTACGCACCAATCCTCACCAACGAACAAATCCGCTACATGCTGAACCTGATCTACTCCACAGAAGCATTGACCCGCGTGATGAAAGATGGTTCACAACAATTCATGTTACTTTCCGATGAACGCGGAGATCAGGCCTTCGCAGCATACGGTCCGCGCAAAGAAGAGAAACTCGTAACGAAGCTTCACAAGATATATGTACTCCCCGACAACCAGGGCAAAGGCTATGGTAAAGTTCTTATCAATGAAATCATTCAACGCATAAAAAAAGAGAATCACCACGCACTCGATCTCAATGTGAATCGTTATAACCCTGCTATTTCATTTTACGAGAAGATGGGCTTCACAGTAATCCGCGAAGAAGATATAGCCATTGGACCTTACTGGATGAATGACTTTGTGATGAGAAAAGAAATTTAAGAGAAGAAGATTAAAGAGCGCATAGATAGACCAGGATTTACTTCATTCGCTTCAACACTTCCACCAGTCGGTAATCAGATCCTTCCATGCGAACTTCAAATTTATACCCGTCCGGGTATGTTTCGAGAATCCGTATGGTGAGTGTTTTACCACGATACGAGTTCATGGTTTCATCCTGCCCTTCTACAAGGTTTAGTTGATAGGTACAATCGTTGATCCACGTAACTTTAAACCTGATAGTAACGCCCCTTGCAACATCGGTTTCAGTTTGAAAGGAAAGATCGCGTTCCACTATATATGTACCGGCCTTCTCCCTTTCAGTCAGTGTAAATTTACCGGTCTTGAATTGTTGGCAGTTTAATTCACTACCAGTCCAGTCGAGACTTGTTCCAAGAAGTAAAAGTACTATGGGAAGATCTTTTATCCCCATACGTTGTTAATCAAAGGCGAGGAATTATAGTTCCCGTCCCGGATCACTTTCCCCTTGCATTTACAAAACAATGCACTGGCGCAAGTCTTACGGCTTGTGCCCCCTATCAGCAGTCTACAGACTGTTCAAACAAATAACCTGTTATAACACAAGCCCGAAACACACAACGGGTACTAGTCTACTCAACAAAGACCTTACTACAATAGACCCGGTCATTCAAAAACACCTGCACAATATATACACCTGCCCCATCCCGGAAGGAAGATTAATCGTCAGATGATTTCCTTGTATCGCATCAGCCGTGTATCGTCCTGAGTATAATTCTTCGCCAGACAAGCTAGTAACTCTCACCTCCAACGGACTGTCACTGGAAGAATTTACCAGTATATTTAAATTTGAGTTCTTCAACGGATTTGGAGACACGACAACCTCATCTGCCCTCTCAAGCTCGATCGATCGAACGCCAAGATATTTATAATTACCATCCAGATCTGTTTGCTTCAACCTATAGTAAGACAATCCGGCAAGTGGAGCTTCATCTGTTATACTATAGGAATGGCGATCATTACTGGTGTTAGCACCATCAACCCGTTCAACTTCCTGAAAAATACGGCCGTCAGTAGTCCATTTAATAGCCGGGTGATTTTACGGGGTCTAGAAAAATCCGCAAGAGCATCCGGAATTTTACATAGAGACGACTCATCGCGAGGAGAAAACGCAACAAGTCCCGGAGGCTCCGGCTGAAAATCATCGACCATCGTTTTTCCGGATCGCTCACCGTTCCTCAGGCAAAAATGACTTGCATAAACACGCCAGGAATCGTTACTTGCTGATTGTAAATTGCTTAAAACGTGCTTTGGTATCGTGACTTTGGATTAACGGAAATCATCTTTATCGCCCTGTTCGCGATATTGTATGCAGCCTATATTGTACGGGTGGTTAAGATTGGCAGAGGTTTAAACACGCCTTATTATACTATATTTATTAAACTCGGAATCCGCACCCTATATTTTGCATTATTCATGATCGCTTTGCTCGGGCCATCGTTTGGTGGCTCGAAGAAGGAAGTGAAGTCGGTGGGTAAGGATATCATGATCTGCATCGACCTCTCCAAGTCCATGGATGCTTTCGACATTCAACCTACGCGACTGGAGAAGATCAAATTCGAAATGAAACGTCTTGTATCAGCATTCAACTCCGATCGCATCGGCATTATTATTTTTAGCTCCGAGGCATTTATGCAATGCCCGTTGACGTACGATCAGAACGCGCTGAACCTGTTCATTGAAACGATGAACTCGTCACTGGTGCCTAGCTCGGGTACAGACTTCGGTCCTCCCCTGCGCATGGCTTTGAAGAAACTTGAAGAAGATGAAAAGACCGGACCTCCCACACAATCCAAATCAAAAGTAATTATACTCATCAGCGATGGCGAAGATTTTGGAGAAGACACCGAAGAGGTTGCGCGCGAGGTAGAGAATAAAGACATCAAATTGTTTACGTTAGGTGTCGGTACCGAGTCGGGCGGAAATATATATGCCGGTCGAGGATTGAAAACAGATAAGAACGGCAGACCTGTGCTGACACGACTCAACTCAAAATCGCTTCGCACGCTGGCCGGTAAAACCGATGGCCAGTATTTTGAGATCAATGAAACTAAAAACGATGTTTCCCGCTTAATTAATACAATCGACAAGATCGAGGGAGAACTGCGGGATGCGCGGTATGTAGATGTAACAGCCAACAAGTATTTTTACTTTCTCGCTGCAGCAGCTATATTGTTGCTGCTCGATGTACTGATCAACATACCAACCTTACGAATATAGCTTTAACGTTTAAACCAGGCAGACATGAAGTATATATTGGTTTCCTTATTTGTAGTTGCTTTTGTTACCGACCCGTTTCGGATTGGCAAAATCAATCGTGCAAAATCGGAGGCGCGTGAAGCCTATACTTCCGGTGACTATAAAACAGCGGTTCAAAAGTATCATTACCTCATCGACTCTATGAAGGTAATGGAAGATGAACTGAAGCTGAACCTCGCCAATGCGTATTTCATGATGAACGATACCGCCAATGCGCTGACGAACTACGAATCGCTCGCGGGCAGTAAAGTAAATGCAGTACGCTCGAAGGCACAGCAGCAGTTAGGTATCATGAACTATCGCAAGCAAAAAAACGAACAAGCCCTTAACAATTTCAAGCAGGCGATCAAGGCAGATCCGGATAACATGGATGCCCGCTATAATTATGAGCTGTTGAAAAAGAAATTAGACGAGAAGAAGAAAAAGGAAGAAGAGGAACAGAAAAAAGATCAACAGAAGAAAGACCAGCAGAAGGATCAGCAGCAAAATAAAGATCAGCAACAAAAGGATCAGCAGCAGAAAGATCAACAACAAAAAGAGCAGGAAAAGAAAGATCAGCAAAATAAAGATCAGAAGAGCAAAGAGCAGCAGCAGAAAGAACAACAGCAAAAAGAGCAACAACAAAAAGAACAGCAGCAAAAGGAACAACAACAGAAAGAGCAGGAAAAGAAAGATCAGCAACAAAAGGATCAGCAGAACCCTGAGCAAAAACAAGATCAGGAAAAGAAGAAGCCTAATCCTGAGCTCTCTGAAAAATTAGAACAGATGAAGATCAGCGAACAAAAAGCCCGCATGATCCTCGAAGCTATGAAGAACCAGGAAATTCAATACCTGCAACAGAACAAACGCAAAGCTTCAAAACCCAAAGACAAAGGGAAACCTGACTGGTAATATTCAGATTTTCATCATGGCAGAGAAACGTTCTCTGCCATGACTATATATATCGTTATTCTTTAGTATATACATTTATATCATACAATCCGCTACAGACTACAACCAAGACTTAATTAACTCATTAACCCATGAAAGAAGTATATATCATTTCGGCAGTGCGTACTCCGATCGGAAGTTTCGGAGGGAGCCTGGCATCGTTAAGCGCTACAGCATTAGGATCCATCGCTGTAAAAGGCGCTGTTGAAAAAGCAGGAATCGATCCTAAGCTGATACAGGAACTATATATAGGCAATGTAATCGCTGCCGGTTTAGGACAAGCCCCGGCTACACAAATTGCTGCCGGTGCCGGTTTAGGTTTTGAAATTCCATGCACACTCGTAAATAAAGTTTGTGCTTCCGGTATGAAAGCGATCATGCTCGGAGCACAGTCTATCATGCTAGGGCAAAATGATATTGTTGTTGCCGGTGGCACCGAGAGCATGAGTAATATACCCTACTACCTGATGAAAGCACGCTACGGGTATAAATATGGAAACAGCGAACTGATTGATGGCTTGCAACACGATGGTCTCACCGATGCGTACGATCATTGTGCGATGGGAGTTTGTGCCGACAATACTGCGAAGGAGATGAATATATCGCGCCAGGATCAGGACAACTATGCGATCAACTCATATAAGCGTTCGGCTGCTTCATGGAGTGCCGGTAAGTTTAAAGATGAAATTATACCGGTTGAGATAAAAGATCGCAAGGGTAATACAACACTCTTTGCTGAAGATGAAGAGTATAAAAGTGTAAATTTCGAAAAGATACCGGGTCTTAAACCTGCCTTTACAAAAGAAGGAACTGTTACGGCTGCCAATGCATCAACGTTGAATGATGGTGCTTCGGCATTGCTATTAATCAGCAAGGAGAAAGCACAGGAGCTTGGTATAAAACCGCTCGCCAGGATCAGGGGCTTTGGCGATGCAGCACAGGAGCCCAAGTGGTTCACCACCACCCCATCGCTCGCTATACCGAAAGCAATCAAACATGCCGGTATCGATAAGAAAGATATTGCATACTACGAGATCAACGAAGCATTCTCTGCAGTTGCTATCGCGAATAACATCAAGTTAGGACTCGATCCTGAAAAGGTAAATATCAACGGAGGTGCTGTTGCATTAGGACACCCGCTCGGTGCATCGGGTGCACGCATTACCACAACACTTCTCAACGTACTGAAGCAGAATAACGCAGGCATTGGAGTTGCCGGCATCTGTAACGGTGGAGGCGGTGCTTCTGCCATTGTCATTGAAAATCTGTAACACAAAGTCCCGGGGAAACCGGGACTTTTCTTTTTACAAATCACTCCTTTCCGTTATTTTCTCATTCCTTCTTACATCGCAGCGCGAATACAAAATAACCTGCCTGCATGAACGTTAAATTCCATATTTTTCAGTGCTCAATAATGTAAGATCATGAGACTCGTCTGGCTATTTATATTGATACCACTTCACGTCTTTTCCCAGAAAGAAGTAAAGACGTATTACGACCAACAGAAAAAACATATACAGGAAATATATACCACTGCCCAAGAAGACGATCAGAAGATCGTGGGAAAATACCTGCGCTATTACGAGAACGGAAACGTGATGGTAGAAGGTAATTTTGATGACGGTATAAAATCCGGGCTCTTTACCGAGTATCATGAAAACGGAAAGCTCGCTCGTAAACTTCATTTCGTTAACGGATTGCGTCATGGCACAGTAGAAGTATATAATGAGGAAGGTAAACCTGTACAGAAAGCCTATTATCAGAACGATAAACTTGCCGACAGCATTCAGTACTATTTTGATAACGGAAACCTGAAAAGCGAAACCTACTTTGTAAAAGGCAAACCGGAAGGCATGGTAAAAGAGTTTTATACCACCGGTAAAATAAAGAAAGAGATTGGCTATAAAGACGGAAAGCCCAACGGTATAACACGCACGTTTTATGAAGATGGAAAAGTAGAAACAGAAGCCAACTATAAAGAAGGTATACTTTCAGGCTTTTATAAAAATTACTATCCCAACGGCCAGCTTGAAACGGTTTCAACCATGAAAGAAGGTTCGCGCAACGGTGAGTTTAAAACGTATGATCGCGATGGGCACTTAATCACAGACGGCAGCTTCCTTGCCGGTAAACTTCACGGTGATAACATCGGCTACTTCGAAGATGGTTCTATTCGCCATCGCTTCAAGTATAAAGAAGGAAAGAAGATCGGTACCAACTATGAATACTATCCTTCCGGAAAAGTAAAGGTAAAAGAACAGGTTGCCTCCAATGGTATAGACGCAACGGTAGAGGTACTGGCCGAGAACGGAGCAACGCAGTCTGTGAAAAAATTCAGAAATGAAAAACCTCATGGTCTCTGGACTATATATTACGAAAACGGAAAAACTATAAAACAAAAAGAAACCTACGAAGCCGGTAAGCTGAGTGGCATCCGCTATAGCTACTACCCTTCCGGTAAAGTTCAGCGTGAAGAAACCTGGAAGTTCGATCTGCTGGCCGGTCCTGCGAAGACATACTATGAAAGCGGCACGCTGCAATCAACAACAGAATATCGTAACAGTCGCAAGCACGGATTATATACCGCCTACCATGAAAACGGAAAAGTAAAAGAACAAGGCGAGTACGCATCTGACAAAAAGAACAAAGAGTGGAAGGAGTACGATGCAGAAGGTAAACTCGTGCATACTTCGGTTTATCGCGTGGGCACACTCGTGTCCGAGAAATGAGAATTACCATTATTAAGAATGCTCCTGACGTTGTACATTAGCATGATGCTACGGCAACTTCATGAATGACGCCTATAGCGATCAACTCGTATAAATCTATCCGATCATACAACTCGTATTTCTTATGAGAATATATTTCATCTTTAGTATAGTATTACTTCTTATGCTTTCTTCAACCTACGCACAGACAAATTCTCCTGTTGTAAAAATCAGGAATGGACAGTTACAGGGAAGCATCGAAAATGGAGTACAATCTTTCAAAGGAATTCCATTTGCAGCGCCTCCTGTCGGTAAACTCCGATGGAAAGAACCACAGCCCGTTGCCAATTGGAAAGGCGTTCGCGATGCCCAACAATTCGGCCCGACTGTTCTGCAGACGAATGTTTTTGGAGACATGGCATTTCGTGCTTCCAGCATGAGTGAAGACTGTCTATATCTGAATGTATGGACACCCGATACAAAGAAAAAGAATCTACCGGTGCTGGTATATTTCTATGGTGGTGGGTTTGTTGCAGGCGATGGCTCGGAAGCACGATACGATGGAGCCAGTATGGCGGCCAAAGGAATTGTTTCCCTTACGGTAAATTACAGGTTGGGTATATTCGGGCACATGGCGCATCCGGAACTAACAAAGGAGTCACCTCATCATGCTTCCGGAAATTATGGGATGTTGGATCAGGTTGCCGCATTGAAATGGGTTCAGGAAAATATAGCAGCCTTTGGTGGTGACCCGAAACGGGTAACGATCGCTGGCGAATCTGCAGGATCAATTTCGGTAAGCGCATTAATGGCTTCTCCCCTCTCGAAGAATTTATTCGCACAAGCTATAGGCGAAAGCGGCTCCCTGCTCGGATCCATACCCTCTACGCCTCTTGCGAAATCTGAACAGGCAGGTTTGGAGTTTGCTAACAAGATTGGCGCAAATTCGCTTGAAGCACTTCGTTCTATTCCTGCCGAAAAATTATTGATATCATCCACCGAAGGTAATCCGTTCCGGTTTCAGATCATCACGATGGATGGATACTTCCTTCCTAAACATCCGCTCGAAATTTTCGAGAAAGGTGAACAGGCTCAAGTACCGTTGTTAGCAGGATGGAACTCGGAAGAGATGACCTATCGCGTACTGCTGGGCGAACAGGAATTAACGATAGAGAATTATACCAAAGCTGTTCAACGTGCGTATCCTGAACAGGCCAGTGAACTTCTGAAAGTATATAAACCCAATTCAGATGCAGAGGTAGAACAGGTAGCTACTGATCTTGCCGGTGATAAATTTATTGGCTTCAGCACCTGGAAGTTGATTGATGTACAAACTAAAACCGGGAAATCTGTTTACCGTTATTTATACGCTCGTCCGCGTCCGCCAATGGCCGCTGCTATAGGAAACGCTGCTGCAGGACTCGCGGGAGGTATAATAAAAGATTCCACCAATGCGGCACCTGTTAAAAAACAAGCAGCCAAACGCGCTGTACATTCGGCCGAGATAGAATATGCCATGGGTAATCTGGCCACCAACAAAGTATACGACTGGACTGCGGATGATTATAAAGTTTCCAACCTGATGCAGGAGTATTTCGCGAATTTCATCAAAACAGGAAATCCGAATGAAGCCGGTCTTCCAAAGTGGCCAACAGTGACCGAGGGAGCAAAAGTACAGTACATCAACATTGATGTAAACACCACGCTGGAAGTTGAAAAGAATCGCGATCGCTATATATACCTGGACAAGGTGACAAACCGATAGTATAGCAACAAATTTTAATATAGTGAAAGTTATGAACCTGATAATGATGAAGACTGATCGCCTGATTCTTTTATCCACATTCATTACTATATTACTTTCCTCCTGTACAGCAATGGCTCAACCTCAGAAACAACTGGTTCGCCTCGCGATAATCGAAGTGGATAGTACACAACTCGATCGCTATAATGATTTTTTAAGAGAAGAGATCGAAGCTTCCATACAAAAGGAACCGGGCGTGATCACATTGTATGGCGTTGCTGAAAAAGAAAATCCGGAACGTGTCACACTTTTTGAAACGTATGCAGACTCAGCGCAATACAAAGCGCATTTGACAACGCCTCATTTTCAAAAATACAAACAGGGAACGCTGCAAATGGTAAAGCACCTTGAGTTGATCGAGACACAACCTATACTCTATACCCGTAAACCCGAACTAGCAAAGGCTCGCAGCGGAGATCTCTTTATACGACTTATCAAAATGGAAATAGCTACCAACAGCATAGACAGCTTTCATAAGCTGGCAAACAACGTGATGTTGCCCGGACTAAAGAAAGAGCCGGGAGTGCTGGTGATGTATGCCGTAGCCGAGAAGAACAAGCCCGCACATATCAGCATTCTGGAAGTGTATGCTAACGCGGCTGCGTACGAGAACCATGTAAAAACATCGCATTTTATTAAATACAAAACCGAGTCAAAAAATATGATCAAGACACTGACGTTGGTTGATGTAAATCCGATTCTGCTGGGTTCGAAGCCACAGTAAAGTAAATATCACTCACATCGACTTGCTGAAGTAAATTTGAAAGTCAATTTTATATAATAGCCATCATAACAACACCTGAAAGTATAGGAACACGATGGTTCGATTGCGCTCTACCTTTTTCCGTTCTCAAATTTAGTGTACTTTTTTTCATCTTACTCTTAACGTTTTTATTGAACAATACTTATAACAAGAATCAATGTTAGTTAAAAAAGTGAAGGATCAACGATGAGTGCATTCATTATTTTACAAAGTAAAAATGTACCTATATATATAATATGCTATATGCCTACGGTACTGTACTGTAAACACACACTTTAATCCCATTCTGATTGAGTTCATGGGGCGCTGAACATGGCCACAGAATCAAATGAATGATTTCTCCGTATAGCTTGCCTATATATAGTATAGCAGTCTAGCGGTCATTCCTCCACGCGCGAAATCCATTGAATTCGCCTTTTACCTTTCAAAAAAGCGTTTTAAGGACAACCGTGGTAACAGCATCATAAGAAAATCCATTCTTTTCATCATATCCTCCATTTCGCCATCCGCGATTTTTTCGAAGCTTCGATTAATATACCATCAACCTATATGATCAGATTTCTCGTTATCACTTTACTCATTACTATACTTACAAATGCATTCGCGCAAAAATTACCCAACAACACGGTCAGCTATATAGATTTATCCGGAGAATGGAATTATCGTCTTGACCGCGATGATGTGGGCATTAAACAAAAATGGTTCAGTCAACGGCTGGAAGGAACTCTTCAACTGCCCGGATCACTGACCACCAATGTTATAGGTGATGATATTACACCCAATACCCCCTGGATAGGTTCCATTGTTGATTCATCGTATTTCAAAACGGACGAGTATAAACCGTATCGCGAACCCGGAAATGTAAAAGTGCCGTTCTGGTTACAGCCCGTGAAATACTATAACGGGGCAGCTTGGTATCAAAAAACGATCGATGTTCCGGTTGATTGGAATCAAAGCGTTATTGAAGTTTTTATCGAACGGGCACATTGGGAAACTATACTCTGGGTCGATACCATGAAGATTGGTATGCAAAACAGTCTCGGAGCTCCGCATCAATACTTCCTCCGCACTCCGCTGAAACCGGGCCGCCATACCATAACCATTCGCGTAGATAATCGCATAAAAGAAATCAGTGTAGGACAAAACTCTCACAGCATTTCCGATCACACACAATCAAACTGGAACGGTATCATAGGAAAACTGGAAGTGCGCGCAAGGCCGGCAACTTATCTTTCTGATATCAAAATATACCCTGACCTGGCAACTAACAAAGTATCAATCACGGCTGTTGTTACCAGTACATCTGCAAAAAAGATAAAATCAACGCTGCATGCATTTGTCTCAGCTTCGGGTAAATCATACCCTGCAATTTCGAAGAGTATAGCATTGGTACCTGGCAAAAATGAAATTCAGATTGAATACCCGATCACTGAAAAAATTTTACCGTGGAGTGAGTTTATGCCTAACCTCTATAAACTTCAGGTGAGTTTGTCATCCGGAAAGAAATCAGAATCCAAAGTTGTTCAGTTTGGAATGCGAAATGTATCGCGGCAGGGAACACAATTTACGATAAACGATACGCCTATATTTTTACGCGGCACACTTGAGTGCGCCATCTTTCCGAAAACAGGTTATCCGCCAACAACACCACGTGAATGGATTCATATATTCAACACCGTAAAATCATTTGGACTTAATCACGTGCGTTTTCATTCGTGGTGTCCACCGGAAGCAGCGTTCAATGTTGCCGATAGTTTAGGAGTATATTTACAAATAGAATGTTCATCGTGGGCAAACCAGGGAACCGAACTTGGTGACGGTGCCCCGATCGATCAGTATATATATGATGAGAGTAAACGAATTGTAGATACCTACGGAAACCATCCATCGTTTTGTTTCATGGCCTATGGAAACGAACCCAGTGGCAGAAAACATACCGTATATCTGGACAAGTTCGTAACCTATTGGAAAGCTAAAGATGCGCGAAGACTATATACCGCTGGCGCAGGCTGGCCTGCCCTGGAAGCAAGTGATTATCACAACCTGCCTGACCCGCGTATTCAACATTGGGATGAAGGCCTGAACAGTATCATCAATAAATTATCTCCGCGTTTCTCCTACGACTGGAGCAACGAAATTTCCAAATGGACAAAACCAACAGTTAGTCACGAAATTGGTCAGTGGTGTGTATACCCTGACTTCAAAGAGATTTCTCAATATGATGGTGTATTGAAACCCAGGAACTTCGAGATCTTCCAGGAGAAACTAACACGCAACGGCATGCAGATGCTGGCTGATAGTTTTCTACTTGCATCTGGAAAACTACAAACGCTCTGCTATAAAGCAGATATAGAGGCTGCACTTCGAACTAAGAACTTTGCCGGCTTTCAACTTCTAGATCTTCACGACTTCCCAGGACAAGGTACTGCGTTGGTTGGTGTGCTTAATCCCTTCTGGAAAGAGAAAGGTTATGTAACCGCAGAAGAGTTCAGTCGCTTCTGTAATCGGGTTGTTCCATTGGCAAGATTTGAGAAAATGATTTACCTCAATCATGAGACATTGACTATACCGGTTGAGGTAGCGAACTTTTCCGGCCAGTCCATCGCGAATACTATCGTATCATGGCAGATAAAAGATCGTGCAGGGAAAACTATATATACCGGAAATTTACCTTCTACGGCTTTACCTGTTGGCAATGGTATTGTTGTTGGCAGGATCAAGCAGTCCCTTGCTGACATCAAACGTGAATCGATGCTCACGTTGCAAATCTCTGTTGGGAAATATACCAACCAGTGGGACTTTTTTGTTTACCCTGCAGAATTATCGCGTATAGATACCAGTCGCATATTGATTGTTGATCAGTTGGATAAGAAAACTATTGATCAATTGAATCGGGGTGGTACCGTACTGCTGTCGCTCAAAAAAGGAAGTATAAAGCCGGAAGCTGGCGGAGATATAGCGATAGGTTTCTCCAGTATATTCTGGAATACCGCCTGGACAAGCCGGCAAGCTCCGCATACATTGGGTATACTATGCAACCCGAAGCACCCGGCACTGGACTTGTTCCCGACACAGTATCACAGCAACTGGCAATGGTGGGATGCCATGAGTCATTCCACCGCGATCCGACTGGATGCTGTTGATCCAAATATAAAACCCATTGTTCGCGTAATCGATGATTGGGTCACCGCCCGGCCGCTCGGCCTTGTATTCGAATGTAAAGTCGGTAAAGGAAAACTATTGGTCTCTTCTATCGACCTGACCTCCAACATGAGCGCCCGCGCGGAAGCACGACAGCTGCGCCACAGTCTATTGAAATATATAGGGGGCCGAGACTTCAATCCAACCACACAGGTATCAATCGAGAAGATACAGGGACTATTGAAGTAAGGGCCTCTGGCTACTGGCTTCTGGCCACTGGATAATACAATTGAATATACTCTTCCCTGTAGCCAGCGGCTGCAGCCAGAAGCCAATAAGAGTTTAAACACACAGTCTCTAAAAAATCGCTAAGGCGCTACGTTCCGCGCACTAACGCTTCATTGCCGACAATTCGCTACCTTTGTCGTTTTTAAAATTCAATCGAATGCGTCATTCCAAAATTGTAGGACTCGGGCATCATGTTCCGGATAACATTATCACCAATGAATATCTGTCAACGATCATGGATACGAACAACGAGTGGATCGTTGAGCGCACCGGTATACATGAACGAAGATGGATGAATCCGGAGACGGATACCGTTGCCAACATGGCTGCCAAGGCTACACGCATGGCGCTGGAACGTGCTAAACTTCAGGCTACAGATATAGACTTTATTGTATTTGCCACCATCACGCCCGACTACTTTTTTCCCGGATCCGGTGTATTGTTGCAACGCGAATTAGGTCTGGATGGAAAAATCGCAGCGCTCGATATTCGGAATGCGTGCTCCGGATTTATATATGCACTCTCGGTTGCCGACCAGTTTATCAAGACCGGCATGTATAAAACGATCCTGGTAGTAGGTGCAGAGATTCAATCCACCGCGCTCGACATTACAACCCGCGGACGCAATACTGCTGTGATTTTTGGTGATGGTGCCGGTGCCGTTATACTTCAACCTTCGGATAAGCCAGGCATTCTTTCAACACACCTCCACTCCGATGGAACATTCGCAGAAGAGCTATATGTAAAAGATCCGGGCAGCAGTCGTCCACACAAAGAACGACAGCCTGAGCAGATCACGGATACCTCTACCTTTAAAGTTGTTATGAACGGCAACCAGGTATTCAAGCATGCCGTGGTGCGCTTCATGGAAGTAATTCAGGAGGCTCTTGATGCAAACAAACTTACCAAAGAAGATATTAACCTGCTGGTTCCACACCAGGCTAACCTGCGCATCAGCCAGTATATTCAGGAAAAGCTGGCGCTCTCGGGCGACCAGGTATATAATAACATTATGCGCTACGGGAATACAACAGCCGCTTCCATTCCAATTGCATTGAGTGAAGCCTGGGCTGAAGGTAAAATCAAAGAAAATGATTTAATTTGTTTAGCCGCCTTCGGCAGTGGGTTTACCTGGGCCTCTGCTCTGATCCGGTGGTAAAGCTATTTTATCCATTACAGGTTATTCATGTTACTCAGCAATGACGAACAACCTGTAACGGATACGAATAACCTGTAACAATTAACGGATAACTGTAAAACAAACACCCCCAAGATGAAGACGTCCTCTTATAATCCGAGTCCCATTGAAGTTGATTTTGCAAATGCACTATATGTCCTTCAAAAGGAAATTGAAAAACATCTGCAGAATAACCAGGTGATCCATGTAGAAACCAACATCCGCAGAGACAACCCCATGGTACGCTTCAGCCTTCTCGACAAAGATGGCGATCCACACGAAATCGTACTTCGTATTGTACAGGTGCCGGATAAGTTCTAAAGGGCACCTCTTTCCTGTAATTGTATACTATCTTCTTCATCTATACTGTCGCAGCTCGTGCGTTAGCATTGCATTTTGCCTTCAGAAAAACAGCCTGATACATCCCATCCATAGTACAAAAGTACTATTAAATTGAAATTTTATTTCAAAAATAAAGAAATAAAATTTCATTCATTTGCAGTCTTACTACTCAATAAAGCTATACCCTAAAGCCGGTGAAGCTTGCATTATCGGTGCAGCTTGCCAACATTTTATTACCGCAAATGCGGGATGCCTTAACCAACCTTCTCGCTGCTGACTATATTTTTTAATAGCATTTTTAGAGCAGATCATTATCGATATATACCTATCAGAACGCGTGCGTGAGATAGAACATTTTCGAATGCTTAAACAAACACCCGGCTATAAATTCTAACACTAATGCATTATGGATGTAATCAAAGCAATTGAAAGAATCAAAACCGCCAACATGCTTATTAAAAAAGAATGCACAGGAAGTCCGAGAAAATTCGCTGCAAGACTGGGCGTAAGTACAAGACAGCTGTACAATATATTCGGATTCTTTAAAAACTACGGAGCCACTATAAAATACAGCAGAACCCGCGAAACGTTCTATTATACAGAGAAGGACTTTGATCTCATTATTGACTTTTCGATCACACCTATATCGGAGGTGACCTTCTAAACTATATATATATTCTACAATATTGTTTCCGTGCAATTTCATTTCACGGACCAACTATACATTTCGGCATGCAATCTAAGGTCGACCAGATTTGTATACTGTTCCAGACAGATTTCTGGAGACTATAATATATATACTAATGAGATCCATTATTACAATGTGCTCGATTATAATGATCAGTCTTTTTATTTCATGTGAACAGCAGGATGATATAGCACCGGTTAATGAGACCGAATCTCTGACAAATTCTGTCATTGCCTCCGATCAATTTAAAAAACTGGACGTGCCGCTAACATCGTTGAATGCAGCGAATTCACAATTCACAACCTCAAAGAAGAAAAGCCTGGTAATTCCTTTCAGCGGACAAGAAGACAAGAAAGGGATTCTTGCTTTGTTCAATGATCAATATGATCTGATATATATAGCGATCATCGAAACACAAACAAGTACACCAACCGATCAGATTCCATCTGAAATTGAAACCGGCAAATTCAGCGGTGATTTCATCTTTACTACCGAAACGGGAAGCTTACAGGTTTCACTTGAAAATTCAGTGATTACCGGAAGTCGAACAACAAGGTCAGCCAATGCGAGAAAAGAACCTAAGTGTAACGACATCACCAAGAAAGGTGGCGCTTATGATTGTGCTGGTGCCCGCATACAAAAACTGAACTGGTTTGATAAATCTATATGCTATATAAATTTCGGATACTGCTTCGCGGAAGAGGTAATATCCTGTGCCATTGATGGCTGTACGGTAGATTAATCATTTTTTATACAGTACCTGTGGTAGATGGGTACTGTATATTCTTTACAGTAAATCTTATCAACATCATGTTACTTCTCTCACAAAACCTGTCCAAAAATTTTGCACAGAAGCAAGTACTTTCATGTATAGAATTCTCCATTGGACAAGGTGAAATTATAGGTTTGATCGGGCCCAACGGCTCTGGTAAAACTACGCTGCTAAACATCCTGCTGGGTATGATGCAACCAACATCGGGTTCATTTATAACCCATACCGATTTGAAGATTGGTATGGCTATAGCGCGAAAAGGTTTTTTCGATGACATGACTGTTATCCGAAATATACAGCATTATGCAACCTTACTCGGGCTCGATCAAAAGCGCATTGATGAATGCCTGTCTGTCTTTTCGATTGATTACCTGGATGCTCCCTATAGCAAGCTATCCTCCGGAATGAAGCAGCGGGTTTCTCTCCTGCTTGCATTTGCCCGGCACAACGATCTTATTTTCCTGGATGAACCCACAAACCATCTGGATATAGATTCTATCCTGAATCTGAGAAACCTGATTCTGAAAGAGAAAGCTGCCCGAACATCTTTTCTGATCACCAGTCATGCGCTATCCGATATTGAAAAAGTATGTGACCGTATCCTGTTTCTAAAGCATGGTGTACTGGTACAGAACGCACTGACCGATGACCTTCTTAAGACATACGGTGATCTTGAACAAGCCTACATCAATATTCTCCGGTAAACGATATGAGACTTATAAAAATAGAAGTTGACAAAATCCTGCACAGAAAATTTTCACGCTGGTTGCTGATCGTGACTACGATCGTGCTTCCACTCGCCTTAATCATTATCTCTGATATGAGTACACAGGACGAAGCGCTCACAGAAGCAGAGTTCATCGCCAATCTGTCCTTCGCCATTATCTCTTATATACAATCCTATATATTTCTTCCTATCTGGATTATTCTTTTTATTGGACAAGAATTGTCCAACGGATATATCAACAGATTCGTTTTTGCCAGATCAAGGAAGGATTACTTTCTATCCAAATTATTGTACTGCGCCTCAATAGCTTCATACTTTTCAGTACTCGGCATTATTTCATTTATAGCATCGGCATATACCGCATCTGTACTATCGGATATAACTATATTTCAATGCATGAAACTATTTTGCCAACTTGCCCTCTCCACATTGTCATACGCAATGCTTTTGATGAGCCTGGTGTTTATTGTGCGGTCGCCCGCTATAGGATTCATCATATACCTCGCATGGAATTTCTCCGAAGGTATACTCTTTAGAGTTGCAGCAGGTATATGGAGCATCGAATTGAAGTGGCTGCCACTACACCTCGTCAGAACACTCTACACCATCAATGGCGAAGCAACATCCGGAAATTATCACAATCCCTTCGATGGTAATCCGACAGCAATAACATTACCTATTACATTTATAATGATCGCAACGATGCTAACCTATCAATCATTTCTTCAAACAGACCTGAAACCACTCTCCGACTAATAATCACATCAACACTTTAACACACCAACACCTCAACACATCTCATAACACACCAACAACCACATCAACACCTCAACACATTTTTCCACATTTTTCATTAGCTTACGTTGGCAAACCAATCATTCAATAAACCCATAACGGCCAACCATGTCGCTGATCCTTATTGTAATATGCGTTCTTGTGTTGATGACGCAGATCTTCCGATTCAAAACCAGTTCATCTTTATCACATCTCGTTCTATCCATTCCCGCGGCAATCTATATAAGCTATAGGGCGCTTAAAGCGTTGAGCGCTGAGCTGAGTCCGGAGATCATGTCGCTGGTTATTATTGTGTATAGTATTACACTTCTCATTATTCTCATCTCGGTATTCAAGGTCAACGCATTTCTGGCATTCCTGGTTATATCCATTCTGGCCGGAGGACTTCTGGGTATAGAAGTAACGAAGATCACACAGTCGGTTCAAAAGGGAATTGGAGACATGCTGGGGTCGCTCGTGATTGTGATCGTCTGTGGTGCCATGCTCGGTAAACTCGTAGCTGACAGCGGTGCTGCGCAGCAGATTGCATCGTATATGGTGAGACTTTTCGGCAAGCGCTATATTCAATGGGCATTGATGTTCACGGGGTTCATCATCGGTATACCGCTCTTCTATAATGTTGGTTTTGTATTGGTTGTTCCGTTGATCTTTTCAGTCGCACTGAAGTATAAAATGCCGGCAGTATATATAGGGCTTCCGATGCTTGCATCGCTCTCAGTAACGCATGGCTTTCTTCCACCACACCCCTCGCCTACGGCACTCGTGGCGCAATTTCATGCTGACCTGGGAATGACTTTACTCTACGGTATTTTTATCGGATTACCCACCGTTATCATCGCAGGTCCTGTATTCTCACGTGCATTAAAAAAGATCAATCCACCTGCACCTAAAATATTTGAGAACGCTGCCGATGTTGCTCCTGAAAAATTACCCAGCCTCAGCATCAGTATATTTTCTTCACTCCTTCCGGTTATCCTGCTTGCCTTTACAACCATTTCACTCTCGTACATAACAGAGCCATCGGTAAAGACTGCCATTGCCTTCACCGGTGATCCGGCTATGGTAATGATCATATCCTTACTGGTTGCAACGTTTACCTTAGGACTTCGCCAAGGCATGAGTATGAAAAAAGTAATGGACATCTATAGCGAGTCTGTGAAAGATATAGCTATGATCCTGCTCATTATGGGAGGTGCCGGAGCGTTGAAACAAATTCTGATCGACAGCGGTGTAAGCCAAAATATAGCGGTTCTTCTCAGCGGCCTTGATATACATCCGCTTGTGCTGGGCTGGGCCATTGCGTGTCTCATCCGTGTGTGTGTGGGTTCTGCCACGGTAGCCGGACTAACGGCCGCTGGTATCATTGCACCTTTGCTACCCGGAATGAATGTAGACCCCAACCTGATGGTACTCTCCATCGGTGCAGGAAGTCTCATGTTCTCGCACGTGAACGACACCGGCTTCTGGCTCTACAAAGAGTACTTTAACCTGAGTATACGACAAACTATACAATCATGGTCACTAATGGAAACCATTGTGTCTGTGTGTGGCTTGATTGGTGTGATGATCATTCATTACTTGCAACATTAATAACGCGTGGTGAAATTTTTACAGCCGTAATTTCGTTTACCACAAAAATCAGTATCGGGATTGACGATTATGAAAAGTATTGCAGTTTCAAGAAAAGAAAAATTGGCAAACGCCATCACGCATGGGCTAGGCGCCCTTTTGGCCATTGCGGCCCTGGTATTACTCGTAATTATTGCCGTTATTAATGGTAACGCATGGCACGTAGTAAGTTTCTCTGTGTTTGGCGGCACACTCGTCATGCTATACCTCGCCTCAACCTTGTATCACAGCATATCAAACGAAAGAGCAAAACTGTTTTTCCGCAAGGTTGATCACATGTCTATCTTCCTGCTTATTGCCGGAACGTATACTCCTTTCTGTTTATACCTGCAAAGCTGGGTTGGCTGGACGATGTTCGGATTGATCTGGGCGTGTGCTATCACCGGCATTGTACTGAAAGCATTCTTTACCGGGAAGAAAGAATTACTCTCCACCATTCTGTATGTAGTGATGGGCTGGTTGGGTGTACTGATCTTTAAACCACTGTATGCGAGTATTCCAGCAACAAGTTTTGTGTTCCTTGTGTTGGGTGGTGTGTTTTACACAGCGGGCACATTCTTCTTTATCAAAGATAAAATCAAATACTTTCACAGCATCTGGCATTTGTTTGTACTTGCAGGAAGTACCGCGCATTTCTTTTCTGTGATTGGGTTGCTCGGGTAATCATTCAATGATTATCTTTTCAGCTCAAATCAAACATTGCTATGTCAACACTTTCCCCCGACCAACGCTTTGAAGAGCTGAAACTAACATTACCGCCTGCTCCGAAACCAATCGGAGTGTATAAACCATTTCTGATTGTTGGTAATATCGCGTATGTATCCGGCCATGGAACTGTAAAGGAAGATGGCTCACTCATCATCGGTCGCATCGGTAAAGATCTCACCATCGATGAAGGCAAGCTTGCGGCACGCCAGGTAGGACTCGCTATACTGGCTACACTCAAGGCGAATCTAGGAAGTCTCAACAAGATCAAACGTGTTGTAAAAGTGTTGGGGATGGTGAACGCGGTTTCTGACTTCGAACGTCATCCTTTCGTTATCAACGGCTGCAGCGAATTATTTGCAAGTGTGTGGGGTGAAGAAAACGGTATCGGTGTACGCAGCGCGGTAGGTATGGGTTCGCTGCCTGATAATATACCGGTTGAGATCGAAGCACAATTTGAACTTCACTAAACAACTTCAGCATGACGAACTCAGCATGGTATACTATTGAAAATATAGATATACTTGACACTCCTGCCCTGGCGGTTTACCCGGAACGTGTACGCGAGAACATCCGCATCGTAAAAACATTTGTTCCGGATGTTACAAGACTTCGTCCGCACATGAAGACGAACAAGTCAGCAGAAGTAGCACGCATGCTGATTGCAGAAGGCATAAAGAAATTCAAGTGCGCTACCATCGCTGAAGCCGAGATGCTGGCCGAAGCGGGCGCTGCCGATATACTCCTCGCCTACCAACCTATTGGCCCTAAAGCAGTGCGCCTGGCAGAGCTCGTCAAGCGATTCCCTCAAGTAATCTTCGGTTGTTTGACAGACAATATTGGGACAGCGCAACACATCGGCACTATATTCCGTGCCGCGAGTCTGACACTGAATGTATTCATAGATCTGAATGTAGGCATGAACCGAACGGGCATTGTACCGGCTGAAGCGCTTGCCCTCTATAAACAATTACTCACAATACCCGGTATAGTTGCCAAAGGACTCCACGCTTACGATGGACATTTACGCGATGTTGATTTCGAATTGCGCACCCGGAAATGCAATGAAGCCTTTGCAGCCGTGGAAAAACTTCGCGAAGATATTCGTACACAAACCGGCAACACGGTAACGGTAGTAGCCGGAGGCACACCAACGTTCCCCATACACGCCAAACGCCAACATGTAGAATGCAGTCCCGGAACATTTATATATTGGGACAGCGGCTATAAAAATATACTCTTGGAACAACCGTTCCTCTTCGCAGCACTGGTAGTAAGCCGTGTTATATCATTACCGACTGCTGATACTATTTGCGTAGACCTCGGCCATAAAGCTATAGCATCCGAAAACCCGATCCAGAATCGCGTAACATTCCTCAACGCACCCGACCTCGAACCTGTCGGACACAGCGAAGAACACATGATCTTCCGCACGAACAAACCCAACATGTTCCACGTAGGCGATGTTCTATACGGAGTACCGTATCATGTATGCCCCACAGTAGCACTACACGATCGCGCAGCGGTAATTACGAATGGAGAAGTAACGGAATATTGGAATACGGTAGCAAGGAATAGAGTGATTACGGTTTAGAAGTAAAAAGCCAGAAGTAAGAAGAACCCTAGGCTAAACGTAACACCAGGAAACTCGCACATATATAGTATAGCGAGTCCTTGGCACCAACAGCTGAAGCTATAAAGCCTATGGATAAGTGAAATATAGCAACGCCAAACAACGAATAAACGCAAACAGCTGGAAGCCGGTAACTCGCTGCTAGCAGCTTTAAACTAAAGAGTACATCTGAACAAATTACAACCAAACTATAGCACCACATATGTCTTTTCCGCTCATCTTCGATGCACATCTTGATTTGGCTATGAATGCCATGGAATGGAATCGTGATTATCGTAAGTCGATACACGAGATCCGCGAACGTGAAAAAGATATGAATGATAAACCGGATCGTGGTAACGGTGTGGTGTGCTTTGAAGAGTTGCGAAAAGGAAATATAGGACTCGTAGTGGCTACACAAATAGCACGCTATGTAGCGCCTGATAATAATTTACCCGGCTGGCATTCGTCTGAACAGGCGTGGGCACAGACACAGGCACAGCTTGCGTGGTATAAAGCCATGGAAGAAGCCGGTGAAATGGTGCAGATCACTAACCTGCAGCAACTGGAGCAACACCTCGAGCGGTGGAACAACGGAGTGGCTACTGATAAAAAGCCTATCGGGTATATATTAAGTCTTGAAGGAGCAGATTCTATTGTTACGGTAGATTACCTGGAGCGTGCCTATAACTACGGCCTGCGCGCAGTTGGTCCTGGTCATTACGGTCCTGGAAGATATGCGCAGGGTACTAACGCTACGGGCGGTATAGGACAACCCGGTCGTGCGCTGCTGCGGGAAATGGAGCGACTCAACATCATTCTCGATGCAACTCATCTTTGTGACGACAGTTTCTGGGAAGCGATGGATCACTTTCATGGTCATGTATGGGCCAGTCATAATAACGTTCGTGCCCTGGTTAATCACAACCGCCAGTTTAGTGATGAACAGATCAAAGAACTGATCAGTCGCGGGGCTGTGATCGGTGGTGTGATGGATGCATGGATGATGGTGCCCGAGTGGATCAAGAAAGTTTCTACTCCGTTGAGTATGGATTGTGGTCTTGAAAAACTGATTGATCACATGGATCATATTTGTCAGATCGCCGGTAACTCACTTCATATAGCCATCGGTTCTGATCTGGATGGTGCTTTCGGTAAAGAACAAAGTCCGTACGATATTGAGACAATTGCTGACCTGCAAAAACTTCCGGAGCTGTTAGCCAAGCGTGGCTATACTCCTGACGACATCAACAATGTATTGCATGGTAACTGGCTGCGCTTCTTACGCAAAGCCTGGGCCTAAGTATAAAACACACGGATTTATAGTCTCTTTTTGCCTTTCATCATTTTTTGTTGATTTCCTGTAGCATTTGCGCAGCCGCTGCGACTAATGCCTGCGATATATATTCACCCTTAAATCGCTACAGGAAATATGAAAGTTGTATTTGCGCTGTTGGCCCTGTGCCTTACAGCATTCACTACATTTGCCCAGGTGGACACGCTGAATACTGGCAAGCTGAAATTGAACATCGCTGCGTTAAAAGAAGGAAAAAGTTCTTACGCCGTATATTTTGAAGACAGTCTCGGGCACCGGTTAAGTTCGGCTGCTCTATGGGACCGAACGATTCGCTTTTCCAAAGACGCTGCCGGAAAGAAAATATACCACTTCGCGTGGGATTGGTATCAAAAAGATTCTTTGTTAGCACACGTAGAAGCTACCGGCGAATTACCTTCGTTGAAACCACTGTCTCATTATGCCAACTACAAGAAGCGCGGAAAATTTAGCTATATATTTACCAACAACACGGTAACAGTTCCGGATTCGTCCAGGCACACCAAACGGGACAGCACCTTTAGCGTAGTGATGAATCCACCGGCATTTGAATTCCCGATGGATCTTGAGATATTCCCCTTGCTGCCCTTTAAGAAAACAGGACAACAATTTGCGATAGCGTTCTATGAACCGGGCACTCCCAAATCCGATTATTACCTCTTAACCGTTACGGGTAAAGAAGAATTACAGCTGAACAACAGCGCAAAAGTTTCCTGTTGGTTGTTGAAGATCAACTACGGCAGAGGTTCATATGCTACTTTCTGGATTGCGGACAAATCAAGAGAAGTACTAAAGATGAAAGAATACTATCGCGGTCGTTACCGCTATAAAGTAAAGCTATATTAAAATAAAAAGGCCCCGGAAAATTTACCGGGGCTTTTTTGTATAGGCAGTACGTTGTACACTACTGATTCGGTTTTTCCAGATCGATCTTCTGTACTTTTTCATACCCGAAGATCTCATCGAGCGTAAGCTCTTTTACTTCTCCGTATTGCTTCAGTTCCTTGAAGTTAATCTTGTTCTTATTGCCGATCAGCACAATGTTATAGTTCTTTCCTTTGATATACTCTTCCTGGAACTTCTGAACATCTGCCAGGGTAAATTTCTGCGTCTGCTCATATATATCCTTGCGTATATCGTAGTCGAGGCCGCGCTTGCGGGCTGTCTCATAATCGAAGAGTATACGGGCTTTGGTAATGCGCTCGCTTTCGATCTGGTTCAGGATAGCATTGCGTGCCACCTCAAAACCACCTTCTGATTTCGGAAAGTCGGTCAGCAGCCCCTTCATCGCTTTCATCGCCTCAGGTTGTTTATCAGCCTGCGTACCGATGTAGGCATAGAAGAGATCATTGCTGGTAGGTTTATCAGCCGATCCGTAGTAAGCAAAAGCAGAATATGCGAGTCCTTGTGCTTCGCGTAATTCCTGGAATACAGGCGAGCTCATGTTACCGCCAAAGTATTCATTAAACATACGGCTCATCGGTATACGTGTCTTGTCAAAACCCTGTCCTTTGGAGAGGAACATGATCTCTTCCTGCACCATGTCATAGTCCGCCCAATATACCATTGGCTTGCTTACATCCTGCATCTTGAATTCAACCGGAGTCGGTACAGGTTTTAACTGATCAGGCAACACGTGATTCTGATTGAGTGATGCTACAACCTCCTCACCTTTCTTCGGTCCGTAATACAGTACACGGTGTTCGGTCTTCGTAAAGTCTTTGATGATCGTGATCAGCTCATCCGCTTTTACTTCGCGAAGTTCCTTATTGCTCAGTACATTGGTAAACGGAGAATTGGCACCGTATAAACCATAGTTGATCAACCCTTCGAACATGATCGTACCTTTATCTTTCTTGCTGTCATCGCGCTTCTTGAATATACCATCTACCATTTTCTTCAGCGCTTCATCATCGGCTTTCGGATTGGCCAACAGCTTCTCAAAGAGTTGCATAGCCTTGTCCATATTCTCCGACAATCCCGTGAGGTATATATAGGTTTGATCCTCTCCTGCCGACACACCGAAGTTACAGCCGAGTTTGTAAAACTCTTTCTTGAAATCCTCAGCCGACATTTCTTCCGTGCCGAGATACTGCAGGTACTCTACCGCTACATTCATTTTCGGATTGTTGTTGCTGCCTACATCCGACAGGTAGTATAGCGAGAACAGGTCATTTTCTGTATTCGGTGTATACAATACCGCTACATCTTTATTCATCTTCAGCTTCTGAATATCTTTTTCATAATCCAGGAATACAGGCTGAAGTTTTTCGGTTTTGTTTTTCAGAACAGCTTCGTGGAACGGAGATTTATTCTCCTTGTTCAACGTTACCTTTGTAATAGCAGGCTTATCTACTTTCAGTGCATTCGGATCTTTGCCCGAACGTTTAAACACCACTACATAATTGTCTTTATAGTGTTCGTTGGCAAACTTCACGATGTCTTCCTTGGTGATCTTCTTCATATCATCCGTTTCGGAGATATACTGATTCCAAGGTATATTATTGGTGAACGACAACACGAGGTCATTCGAGCGAGACCAGTTGCGTTCGGATCCCTGTATTTTTGATTTCTTCAGATCGTTGATCGTAGCTTCGATCAGCCAGTCTTCAAATTCACCTTTCTTTACCAGTTCGATCTGCTCCAGCAATAATTTCTTTACATCTTCCAGGCTCTGTCCTTCACGCGGACGCCCCGAGAATGTATGTATACTATAATCGCCTAACTGATCTACATAACTCGCAGGCTCGATCACTTTCTGTTGCTGCTTCAGGTTTATATCAATAAGACCAGCCTGCGAATTGGACAGGATCATATCTGTTAACGTCAACAATTTATAGTCTTCGCTGTTACGTCCGTTAAAACGGAAACCTATATTTACCCATTCAGCATCCGGGCCGTATACTTCGCGTACTACCGGAGCTGCAATAGGTGCTTCTTCCACCTTATTCCATGTTGGCAACTGCTCGTTTGGTTTCCAGTTGCCAAAGTATTTTTCGATCATCGCGATCGTTTTGTCATAATCCAGATCACCGCTCAAACAGATCGCCACGTTATTCGGACGATAGTATGTCTCAAAGTATTTTTTGATTTCGGTGATGGAGGGATTCTTCAAGTGATCGATCGTACCAATTACGGTTTGCGTACCGTAGGGGTGCTTGGTAAATATACCGCTGTAGAGTGTCTCAAAAGTTTTCCAGTAGTCGTTATCGAGGCTTCGGTTCTTTTCTTCATATACCGCTTCGAGTTCGGTGTGGAACAGGCGCGGCACAATGCGCTGAAAGCGATTACCTTCTACCTGCAACCAGTTCTCGAGCTGGTTAGCCGGTATATCGTTGATATATACTGTGCGATCTTCGGAAGTATAAGCGTTTGTTCCGCGGGCACCGAGCTCGCTCACCATTTTATCATACTCGTTCGCAATAGCATACTTGGAAGCTTCGTTAGATACCTGGTCGATAAGCTTGTAGTACTTTGCACGTTCTGTGGAATCTTTCAATGTCCCGTAATGTGTAAACATGTGCTCAATACTGTCGAGGTATACGGATTCTTTTTGCCAATCCAGTGTACCAAAATCCGCAGTGCCTTTGAACATGATGTGTTCGAGGTAATGTGCGAGGCCCGTGTTGGTGGCAGGATCGTTTTTACCACCTGCCTTTACAGCGATCTGCGTTTGAATGCGCGGCTCGGCGCTATACTGGCTCAGGTACACCTTTAATCCGTTCTTTAACGTATAAATCCTTACCTTAAGTGGGTCGTTGGTGACATACTCGAACGAGTAGCCGTTGCTTTCGCCTGTTTGAAGTTCATACTTGCTGTTTTTGCTTTCACAGGCACATAAAAAGAGCAGGGCAACTACAAAGGTCTGCCAATAGGTTTTGATCATGTGGAAAGAAATTTGGGTTTCGACTTAAAATAACGAAGAATACCATACATCCTTACAATTTTTAGCTATAAAATGATGAATTTTCGAGTACTGAATAAAATCATTCGTGAGCGTAGACTTTTGCGTAGAACTGAATTTACTATGATTACCAAAAAAAGATTACTGGTCCTCTCCCTGGTTCTGATCACCCTGGTTGCCTTGTCGTTTACAAGACCGGCTGAGCGTTATTTCGAAATAGCCAAGAACCTCGACATATTCGCTACACTCTTCAAAGAGGTGAACGCCCTATATGTAGATGATGTGAATCCGAATAAACTGATCCGCACAGGCATTGATGCCATGCTGAATTCCCTTGACCCGTATACGAACTATATACCGGAAGACGAGGTAGAAGATTTTCGCACGGTAAATACAGGCCAGTATGGTGGCATTGGTGCAATAACGCGCGAAATCGATAACCGTACCGTTGTAACGATGATCATGGAAGGATATGGCGCGCAAAAAGGCGGACTGAAAATCGGTGACGAGATTGTAAAGATCGATGATATTGAACTCGCAAAACTTACACGCGAAGAATCAGGACACCTGATGAAAGGCCAGGTGGGCACTCCCGTAGCGTTAACGATTAAGCGAAAAGGTGTAGACCAACCGTTGCGTATCGAGTTTAAACGCGAAAAGATCAAAGTAAACAACGTTCCGTATTATGGTATGGTAGGCAATGATGTTGCCTATATCCAGCTTTCAGACTTTACACCCGATGCTGCCAAGGAAGTAAAGAATGCGCTTACTGCATTGCGCGAGAAAGGTGCCAAGAGCGTTATACTCGACCTGCGCGGTAATCCGGGCGGGCTCCTGATCGAAGCGGTAAACATCACCAACATCTTCCTCCCAAAAGGTAAACTGGTAGTAAGTACCAAAGGAAAAATACCCGAGAATAACCTGAACTATGAGACATTGAACACTCCTGTGGATACGGAAATCCCGGTAACGGTGCTCATCAACCGCGGAAGTGCTTCTGCATCGGAGATCGTAGCAGGTACTTTACAAGACTATGATCGCGGTGTGATCATTGGTGAGAAATCTTACGGTAAAGGTCTTGTGCAGGTAAGCCGACCACTCTCCTATAACTCCCAGTTGAAAGTTACAACAGCAAAATATTATACTCCTACCGGGCGCTGTATCCAGGTGCTCGACTATACGCACCGCAGAGATGACGGCAGCGTGGGTTCTATACCGGATTCACTGAAGCGCGCTTTCAAAACATCCAACGGCCGCACGGTATATGATGGTGGCGGTATCGACCCGGATATAAAAACAGAAGCGAGAGAAGCGCACCTACTCACACAGGTATTGTTTGAAAAAGGTTTCCTGTTTGACTTCGCTACGCAATATGTTTCCAAACATCCCGAGCCGGTTAGTCCGCGTACGTTTACATTAAGCGATGAAGACTACCAGCAGTTCGTAGTGTGGATGAAAGACAAGAACTATAAATACAAGTCTTACCTTGAATTTGAACTACAGGAGTTTACCGAAGAAGCAAAGAAAGAAAAATACTATAGCGAGTTAAAAGGACAACTCGACCAGATCACCAACCGCATTGCCGAGAGCAAGAAGAATGAGTTGATATTGTATAAAGACGAGATCAAACTTTTGCTGGAAGAAGATATCGTAGCTCGCTATCACCTTGAGAAAGGAAGCATCGAAGCAGGTTTCAAGTATGATGATGATGTAAAGAAAGCGATTGAGATACTGCACGATAGTCCGAAGTATAAGAAGCTGCTCAATCTTTAGTCATTAATCGTTATCCGTTACAGTTAATCGTTCTGTAGGGATAATTTCTGCTGCTGAAGAGATATCTGTAGAGTACAATTATAAATCCAGGAGCACAAAGAATTCAAAGGAGGCGCAGAGTTTCGCAAAGAAATACTGTATTAACTGTTAACGATTCACGGATAGCGACAACCATGCGATACATCAAGTTCATCATTCCCATACTCTTTCTGCTGGTGATGACGATCATGCATGCGTGCATGACTTTTCGCATGAGTTCAAAAGAAGTGGATGCGTTCTTTAAGGAAAATCATGTGCATGGTTCGCAGCACGCCTATAGCACAGGCTTTCGTGATATACATTATGCTGTGGCTGGTGATTCCACCAAACCTCTTGTGCTGTTTATTCATGGTTCACCCGGCTCGCTTAGTGCCTTCATTCATTTTCTGAAAGACTCCTCATTGCTGCAACAAGCCTTGCTCATTACAACGGACAGGCCAGGGTTCGGTCATTCTAATTTTGGCAATGGTGAAGGTTCGTTGCAAAAACAAGCCGCTATACTCAAGCCGCTCCTGGAAAAGTATAAACATAACCGCCCCCTTATACTCGTAGGACATTCGCTTGGCGGACCGCTCATTGCACGCATGGCGATTGATTATCCGCAGCTGGTGGATGGATTGATAATCGTAGCAGGTTCAATCGATCCAGTGCTTGAACCAAATGAGACATGGTTTCGCGCACCGCTGGCAACTCCTTTTCTAAGCTGGATACTGCCGCGATCGTTCCGCGCATCGAATGAAGAAATATACCACCTCAAGCCTGAGTTGGAAGACATGCTTCCGTTGTGGAAGAATATAACGTGTCCGGTAATTGTAATACAAGGTAAGAAAGATGTACTTGTCTCTCCCGCCAATGCCGACTTCGCCAAAAAAATGCTGGTCAACGCTCCCGTTGAAATTGTATTGGTAGAAGATATGAATCACTTCGTTCCGTGGAGTAATCCGGAACTGATTCACGATGCCATTATTAAAATGCTACACGCCCGTAGCAGTGCTGACGTTACGCAACCTTGAATTCGGGGTTGTAGATTATGCCGAGTATATTTCCCCACGGATCTTTTACGGTAGCCACTACAATCTCACCACCTACATTCTGGGGTGCCTCATGTTCGGTTGCTCCTGCTGCCAGCAGACGCTGATACTCTGCGTTCACATTATCAACACCCCAGTATACCAGCACACTTTCGTTCTTGGTAGTAACCGGAGTCTCCTCGGGCTGCAATCCTAATTCATAGCCCCCGATGTTGAAGCCCACATAAAACGGTTCATCAAAGTAAGGCTTGATATTAAACACACTGGTATACCATGCCGTGGCTTTTTTAACATCCGATACTTTATAGATAGCCGTGCGAAGTCCTAACATAGAAGAAAGAAATTAGTTGAATCATTAACACAACGAATATCTTTCTTCCACATCACTTTATCAATGCATCGTTAACAAAATTTATATCACAGGCATCACGCTAACGGAGACCGGTCAATATATACTGTAGATGATCGTTCGCCTTGTTTGCGTAAAGCATGCTCCATCATATCTTTCAATTCCAGTTCTTCGGTCTGCTCCTCTTTCCTTTCCAGGGCTCGCGTGTGCGATTTCAGGTCTTCTCTCAGCTTGCTGATCTGCAAAGTATATTCGCGTTCCTTGCGAATCATTTCCTCTTGCGTAGCCTGCATCTCCTCCATGCTCTGGCGCATTTCTTCTTCCTGGGCATGCAACATTTCGGCCTGCTCCTGTGACTGATACAGCAATCGTCTTGTACGGTCTGCGGTTTGTACATTGGCCAGCGTGGATGCTATATTTTCTGCTATCTTCTCAAGGAAGTTCAACACATGCTTCTCCATGTATTCAAAGGATGCGATCTCGATCAAGCCGTAAATAACATCGTTGGACTTCAGCGGCAGTATCACCAGATTACGCGGAATGGCAGCACCTAACCCCGAAGTAATTTTAATATAGTCGCTCGGAAGATCTTTCATATATAGCATCGAGCCTTCCAGCCATGCCTGCCCCGCAAGGCCATCACCTTTCATAATTTCATTTTCGCGGAATCGCTTTTTGTCCCAGGCATACGCAGCCTTCAACACCAGCACTTCATTTTCTTCGCGGTCTTCACGTTCCTCTATTGTATAAAAGAAAGCCTGGTTGGCATGCAGGTATTTCACCAGATAGGACAATACATGTTCTGCAAAACTTTCAATGTTAGATGATTCTTTCCGGCTGATATCAACATAGCCTGCCATACCATTCAGCACCCAGTTGCGTTTTTCATCTTCTACGGCAACACGCTTCAGGTTGTCACGCATATCGAGAAGCGATCGGCCGAGCTGGTCGTATTCGCTTAATGCTTTATACTCTGCATTCAGATTTCCTTTGCCCACTTCCATAGCGAACTGCACCGTTTTGTTAACAGAGTCGAGGTAATTGTTAAGCGACTTCAGCATCTCTCCTACTTCATCGTCACCGGTATTGTCATTCCGCTCTGGTAATTTTCCAATGCTTACCTGTGAAAGCGTATCACGCGCCTGGTTAATGCGTCTGGCAATACGATTGGAAATTAGTATACTGATCGCGATCGATCCTATAATGGACAAGAGTGATATTATGGATATACCTGAAAGCGATTCCTTCGCAGTAGCGTTGCCTTCTTCTTCCAGCGCTGCATAGCTTTGCTGAATATTTTCATTTACAATATTCATGGGAAGCACCAGCCCGCTATAGAGTTCCTGGAAATCAGCGATCATAATAAACGACTCGGCATCACCATCCATCTCTTTGGCAAAAAGTCCGGTAGAGAACACGGCATATTCTTTTGATCGCGCATATATATTCCGGACAAGCGAGTCTGTCTCATTCACTTTTACGAGTTGCTCAATGTTGGATATAAAAGCATTGATCTGAGTTTTAAATTCCTGCTTTACATCTTTAACTTCATTTTCATTGGAGCGATCAACCGAAAAGCCCCGGTATATCAACCCCCGTATATTATCGCGCATATTCTGCGCCACGAGCAGATAATTAAGCTGTCGCGCCTTGTAACTGAAATTATCCTGTGCACGGTTCAGGTTGATGATACCGTAGTAGCTGATACACAACACCAGTATAATTAATACGGAGTTAACACCGATCAAAGAAAGGATTTGCTGTCGGATGGTAAATTTCATATATAGTATAGAATGGTTAGAACAACTCAACGGGGGAAACTACACTAACAAACAAGGCTTAGCGAATAGAATGAAGTACAAGTACGGTGTCAGTACCAGTGACAACCACGCACAGAAGCATATATCATTCACACATCGATTATCATTCAGCAAACGTACCAACAGCTCAGTAAAACAATTCCTTGCTGATATAGAAGTAAAATAAAAGAATATCGCACATATAAAAATCAGCAACTACCTGATTTTGGCATCAGACATGTCCTATTTATTCGCGTTCAAACTTGAAAGCCACTAGCTTCCAGCTGCTAGTAAGTACATCTTTCATTATAAAGATTAACACTAACAGGGTCGAACCGTGAAGATCGTGACACTAAAAATATATCAGTCATACAAAGACCAACGTTGCCGAAGGAAAATCTTCTGGCTACTAGTAGCTAACAGCTGCCAAAAGTATAGCGATTAGGGCCACCTCAACGACTACCACTATAGTAGTCGTAACACGTTTTGGCTATTCGTGCGATGGTGTCTTCGGCTTTCTTTTCGTCTTTTAGCATGGAGACGTATACAACGAGGGCTATATGACTGCCATTGGGTAGTGTTATGATACCGACATCATTAATGGCACCGACCACTCCTTCGGCATTCGGGCCATCGGTGCCAGTCTTGTGGGCTACGACTGTACCGGCAGGTAAAAGTCCTTTTAAGCGATGCATGCCGGTTGGGGTTTCTACCATCCATTTCCACAAGAGTTCGTTGTTTACTTTGGACAACGCTTTCTGTTTATAGAATATATCCAGCAGTTGTACCATGGCGATTGGTTCGCACCAGTTGGTGAATTGTACGTTCCAGTCGCGGTGCATTTCTTCTTCAGTGGCAACGATGGCTATATTTTTAACACCGAGTCCGTGTATATAGCGCTCTATACTTTTTGGGCCGCCCAGCATTCTGAACAACATGTCGCAGGTGTTGTTGTCACTTAGTGATACGGTGTTCATAACCAGTTCGCTTAGCGGCACATCTGCATTTCCCTGCGGATATTTTTTTGCCATGGGACTCCACGTGTTCGGGAGCATGTCTTCTTTACGAATATGTATTTTTTGATCGAGCGATAGTTTCCCTTTGTCCACTTCGCTTAATACGGCCATGGCAAGCGGAAATTTGTAAACACTCTGCATCGGGAAGTGTTGTTTACCGTGTATGCTCAATGTATCGCGATTCTCCAGGTGAAGCAACGCTATGCCTACCCGCGCATCGGCAGATTTAATGATCTGTTCGAGATCAGCACGAAGTGACTTGTTCTGGGCGGCAACCTGTAGCGAAAATGAGATTAAAAAAATACCGGAAAAGATAAAGCAGTGGAGGGTTCGCATGTATAGTTTGGGTTAAAAGATTTGGTATTGCAAGTTCTTAAAATATACCACACCTCAAAACCCAAACGACACAATTTGAATGTACTTCGTCCGAGTGACAGATATACCAGTTATACCTGCTGCGACACAAGCCATGCCAGGGCTTGATCTGCATCGTTGAAATGCTTCATGAGTAAATTGCTCTGCGGATAGTTGTGGGCTTCCTGCATGGACATCTTACCAAATGTGTCATCGGGTACAACGAAAGCAGCTATCAGCATTCCATCCTTAATTACCTGCGGAAACCATACTTCCTTGATATAATCCTGCCCTCCATCCGGGTATACACTGATCTCACGCAGGTTTACCAGGCACTTTTTGATTTTGTAATGGCGGATCATCTCAAACTCATACGCGATTACCTCTACCAGTTCATCGTAATTGATAAACCCTTTAAACGTTACTTGCAAACATGCAGCCTCTGCGTTGTGAACGGCTGTCACGTAGCTTCTGATAAAATCAACCATATAATTTTTGCTTTAGTTACATTAACAGGTCTGTACGGCAAGAGAATTACAGACGAAGCCAGGAATCCCTGCCAACAAACTCACTACATCTTTCAGGACACAACATTACCAGACAGAGGATCCGAAAAATTACTTTACACGGGATTAACGTCATAAAATTGACGATGAATTCATCCAAAGTAAATCCCTGTGATGCGGTAATTTATCGCAAACATCTATACCTGTTTTATCTCCAAGGCAGCAGCGCACACGTTTTTTTCAAATAAAAAAAGGCTGGCCGTATTACTGAGGCCAGCCTTTCATGCTTAGTTTATAAATAACTGAAAGATTTTATTTATCCCACCATACTTTTATATCGTGGGTATCGCCACCAATCCGGGCTACTGCGGCATCATAGTTTGTCTTGTTAAGATTGTTCTCCGAGTTCGGGTAGCCATACCGTACCGGTATCTGCTTGCTTTCACTTACGGCATATGGAGTTGGTACCAATGCTGGGTACTCTGTTCTACGCCATTCGGCCCACGCCTCTAAACCATTCGGGAAGAGTGCAAGCCAGCGTTGTGTACCGATACGTTCCAGCGTTTCATCCGTGTCAGAAGAGGCGATTGAAATTTCCGTGTTTGATATATAGGCCTGGTACGTTGCATCACTATATACTTCCCACTGTTCGAAGGAAGCTTTGATCGCATCGTTATACAGCGATGACGCATCGCCTGATATCCAATTGTTTGCAACAGCTTCTGCTTCTGCCAGTAACATCTGTGATGCGGTAATAACGTATCCCGGAAATGTTTTGGCTAGCATCTTAGCACTGGGACGTGAATAGTCGCTGGCCGCGGTCCAGTTGATCAAAGAATCGCGGGTAAGTCCGTACGGTAAACCTATATATTCACCGTCTGACGTCTCGGCTGCAAAGCCGCTGATGCGCGGATCATCCAGCGCTTTCAACTGATCGATCAGTACATTGCTGACACCATAGTCATCGCGTCCGTCAAAGTTAGCACTCCACGGATTTCTGAAATTGTTATCATTCAGAAATACATATACAGCATTATCGGCATTTGTTCGGATATGTCCGGCAGCATCATTGTACGCTGCTACAAATTCCGTTTGAGCCGTCTCAGGTGCTACTTTTGATAGTCGTAATGCGATTAACATCCGAAGTGAGTTGGCAAACATTTTCCAGCGACTTGCATCTCCGCCAAAGAGAATATCACCCTGCACGGCTTTACCATCGTCAAACTGCGCGCTGGCTTCCTTCAGTTCTTTAAAGAAATCGGTATATATACTCTCCTGTGTATCGTATACCGGCTGCAGATTTTTTACCAACGCCTGTGAATAGGGAATATCACCCCACTGGTCGGTTACCAGTCTGTAATAATATACTTTCAGAATGCGAGCTACTGCGATCTGGTTGTTGTTGGAACCATATTGAGCCATGGTAGCTTTTGTTGTCTCATCGGTATTATACTGGATGATCGTTTGCAGGTTCTCCAATGGACCGAGATAGTAATCACTCCACGATGCCGATGTGGTAGAATATAGCGATGCTTCCGGATACTGACTCTGCGACAGGTATTGAACAAACAACGTTGACTCTGACTGGTATGCTCCTATACTACTGGCTACATCGGTCAGTGCGCTTGTTAATAACGCTGCTGTAACGGGAGTAGTACTGGCGTTGGGATTGATATTCGTATCGCCAAAATCACTGCAACTGGTAGCTATCATTACGAGTACTACGGCCTGCACGACTTTCTCTATATTGATTCGTATATATTTCATGATTCAATTTCTTTACGTACTAAAAAGATGCTTTAAGACCTAAACCTATTGAACGGGTTCCCGGCTGCTGACCACTTTCTGTAAATCGCTGCGAAAGTTCAGACACATCGAAGTTCCGGTTAGCCAGGTATATCAACCACGGGTTTCGTGCTACCAACGAGACACTCAGACTTTGTACAATGCTCTTGTTCTTCAACGGGATGTTATAGCCCAGACTTATTTCACGAAGCTTCACATACGATGCATCAAACAAAGAATTGTTTACGATCGAGTTATTACCAAACTGGTGGTAGTAATCATACGCACTTACATATTTATCTACCGGATTACCATTCTCGTCTACACCTTTTACATGTACGCCTCCTCCGTTGGCTACATCATCGCGTACGTTCATGCCTTTGTCGTTGGTGGCCGCTGTTTCAGAGTACAGACCAGAGTATTCACCCCAGAAATTGGACAGCGAGAAATATTTACCACCCTTTTGAAAATCAATCGATATATTCAACTGGAAATTTTTATAGGTAAGACTGTTGAATATACCACCGGTAAAATCAGGAAGTGCTGATCCGAAGTATACGTTCTCATCGTATGCATACGTACCATCTTCATTCAATACGGGCTGGCCATCTTTATAGCGGATACCGTTACCGCGAAGCTGTCCCCATGCATTGCTTCCCCCATCTGCATTTGTTTTATTGTATACGCGTATATAGCCAAAGTCGTCAGCGTTATTAAAGCCGCTGCTCTCCGCCTCTATAGCATTTACTCCATCGGTTAACTTGATAACGCGCGATCTGTTGCGTGCAGCGTTGAAGGTTACATCCCATGTAAAGTTGTCGGTTCGTATAGGAACCACATTCAATTGCAACTCGATACCACTGCGTTCAACTTGACCGGCATTAATTACATTGGAAGCATAACCACTGGTGCTGGATACACTTACAGTAATAATCTCGTTCTTTCTTATTTCTTTATAGTACGTAGCGCTCAGCCCCACACGGTTATCAAAAAACTTCAGGTCAAAGCCACCTTCATACGATGTTGACTTGGCTGGTATTATAGCCGGGTTTGTTAATACGTCTGATACACCGGTGAGTATATTTCCACTGTACTGGGCCGTATTTACACCATAGGTTTGTACGAGTCTATAGGGATCGAGGTCTGATCCGATCTGCGCCCAGTTGGCACGTAACTTCCCCAGTGAAAGTATAGATTGACCGGTAAGCAGTTCACTGAAGATAAACGATGTTCCGACTGACGGATAAAAGTACGAGTTGTTATTGGCTGGCAATGCCGAGCTCCAGTCGTTACGGGCTGTGAGGTCCACATACAGGAGATCTTTATACCCGAACGATGTGCGTGCATATACACTGCGTACAATTTTGAGCGATCGGAAGTTTGAATAACTGGGAGTACCCTTCGAGTTTGAGATGGTAAACAGATCAGGCACTACCAACCCCGTGGTAGTTGACATCAGCGCTTCGTTATAGGTATTTCTGCGGATGTTACCGCCTATATTTGCGCTTATGTCCCAATCCTTAAATTGATTCTGATAGGTAACAACGCCTTCGTAGTTCTCTTCAAGTGTTTCCGTCAAACCGGTTGCATATCCTGCCTTGGTACTGGTTTGGCGTCCGCTCAACTCCAGTATGGTAGGAACTTTATATTCATAGTGTGTATGCAACTGATCTCTGCGTGCAAAGCCCTGAACTTTCAAATGGTCGTTGATCTTATACGTCAGGTTCAAATCACCGAATAGCTGATCCTTCACATTATCGTTACTCACCTTGTCTAGGTAAGAATAGAAATTATACCAGTAATTACCCTTATTGAAACCTGCATCGCTATAGTCTGTAGTGGCTGTAGGATTGGTGTGGTTCCAGCTCGCCAGTGCACCGGTAGGCGTTCTGAAGTCGCGCAGCTCACGTAGTATACTCATATCGAGGTCGCGGTGAAACCATTGCTGAAAGGATCCGGCCCCGCCATAGTTTCCATAACCATCGTTAAAGCTGCCTTTCAGATCTTCGTGCGAGTAGTTAAGGTTTAATCCCACTACAAAATGTTTACCCAGATCTACCGAGCTGTTTACCGATAAATATCTGCGCGTTAGCGATGAGTTCGGAATGATACCCGTACGGTGAAGATCGGTATAGGAAAGGTTAACATTATAGCCATCGCCCGCTTTGGACAACGCAACGTTGTTGTTGAGCGTTACACCGGTCTCATAAAAATCCCTGACGTTGTTTTTCTGCGGAGTAAATTTAGCCGTCTTGAACGAATACTTTGACCCGGGATACCAGGCATACCACGGTATATATTCGGAGCCATCCATCTTGGGTCCCCAGGATGCATCGTCTGCATAATCCGGATATTGCTTGCCATCGAACACAGCCCAGTCTGCAGGATGTACACCAGGTTTATACTCAAACGTGAGGAAATCAGAGCTGCCTCCTCCTCCGTATACATTCTGATACTTCGGCAGTATATTTACTTTCTCGAACGTTGTTGTACTTCCGATGCTTACCCCTATACCATTTGATTTCTTACCCTTCTTGCTGGTGATCATCACGACTCCCCCATCACCACGCTGACCGTAGAGCGCTGTAGCATTAGGGCCTTTCAGTATAGAAATTGATTCAACATTATCCATGTTGATCAGGCTGGGATCGATCGCTGTACCATCCAGTACATATAGCGGTCCGCGATCGCTTAACGAAGCGGCACCGCGAATGCGGATGGCTGCGGTTGAACCCAACTTGGAACCGGCCTGACCCGCCACTTGTACACCGGCAAATTTACCCGCCAGTGTATTGTTAAGATCAGTATCGCGCGTTACACGAAGTTTATCGCCCCCTACCTGTTGTGTAGCATAGGTCAGTGTTTTCTGATCGCGCTCGATGCCCAATGCTGTAACCACGACTTCAGTAAGTTGCTTCGCATCGTGATTCATCTTTACATCTACCACCGTATTACTGCCCACAGCAATTTCCTGTGTCTGCAAACCTATAAAGGTGAATACAAGTGTACTTCCTTCCGGCACTGATAGCGCAAAGTTACCATCGGCATCGGTAGCTGTTCCGAGCATGGTTCCTTTCACAATAACATTTACTCCCGGCAAAGGAGAATTATCCTCTGCTGCAGTCACCTTACCGGAAACCGTTTTTCCCTGCGCAAAAATGTCCAGACTTGCCCCGAGCAGGACAAGAAGAAACAGTAGAGACTTCTTCATATTTTAATGTTTAGGATGAAGCATTAAAATTGATGAAGCAATCGTCAAGGATAAATCGCGCTACTGTGGTAATTTAAAAATCAATATATACCCTCTTTAAGCTGAGGCATTCAATGCAAACGTTCCTTTTTCATTGAATGGTGAAACGTATACCTATATCATTCCGGCATTATTAGCACGGGGATTAATCCCTGTGCTAATAATATTAAATATTAATGAACGGGATTTGCCTCCACCTGCTCGCGTAAATGCGAAACCAGCATTGGTAAATCTTTCTTACCGCCACCGGCAGCAATCATACTTTCAAAATGCGTGCGTATCAATTCTGCCAACGGTAAAGATGCGCCTGCTGCTGCTGCAGTCTCCTGTGCAAGACGAAGATCTTTGTTGGCAAGCTGTATAGCAAAACCATTCGGATTGTCTTCTTCTTTTGCCACCAGCGCACCGTATATCTTGAACACCGGAGCTCCGTAAATGGTATTGAGCATGGTATCGAGGAGTATATTTTTATCGATGCCGGTCTTCTCGGCCATCAGCATTACTTCGCTGAGTAATTCCACCGTGGTAAAGATCATGAAGTTCATGATCACTTTTACCGTATGGGCAATGGAAGCATCACGGCCAAAATCGAATGTACGTTGACTAACCGCTTCCAGTACAGGCTTAACTTTTTCTTTCGCAGATTCATCTCCGGAAAGAAGTATAAATAACTGTCTCGCTGCTGCTGCGGGCGGGCGGCCCATCACTGGTGATGCCAGATATATAGCACCGCGCTGTGCATGTTTCTCCGCCAGCTGCTGTGAAGTTTCTGCCTTGATGGTGCTCATCGACAGATGTATACTTCCGTTCTTCAATGCCGGTAGTATCTCTTCTGTTACCTGGTTCAATGCTGTATCATCGCTTAACATTGTCACAATGATGTCGGCTGATTTCACGGCATCAGCGATGGTGGAGACAGCCTCTCCTCCCAATTCAACAAGGTCTTTTATTTTCTCAGGCGATCGGTTATATAGTTTAACCTTAAAACCTTTATCGCTGGTGATAATATTCTTTGCAATCGGGTAGCCCATGTTGCCGAGTCCGATGCATGCTACGGTTGTGCTCATGCTTTAAAAAAATTAAAAGATTTAAAATATATAGTTAGCGATTCACGAGT
The DNA here is from genome assembly GCF_042676245.1 of Ohtaekwangia kribbensis. Classification (NCBI taxonomy): domain Bacteria; kingdom Pseudomonadati; phylum Bacteroidota; class Cytophagia; order Cytophagales; family Fulvivirgaceae; genus Ohtaekwangia; species Ohtaekwangia kribbensis. The sequence continues at coordinate 686,492 of NZ_JBHTKA010000007.1, read as the reverse complement.
TTCAACGATCCTTCGCTATACCGGTTGCCTACGTTGGGATATTCATCTACCAATCCTTCCAGTGTTTCTATATCAGACGGAGTTAACACAACCTCGGTTGCCTTTGCATTTTCTTCAAGATACTTTCTCTTCTTCGTTCCGGGGATTGGTACAATATCATCTCCTTTCGCCAGCACCCACGCGAGAGCAAGTTGTGCCGGAGTACATTGCTTATCGGCAGCTATAGCGGAAAAACGATCCGCGAGTTTTTGATTGTTGTCCCAATGCTGCTCGTCAAAGCGAGGCAATGATCTGCGGAAATCTGTTGACGACAATGAATCTTTATCCACTGTATTCGTCATGAGTCCGCGGGCCAGCGGACTATACGGCACCAAGGTTATACCCAACTCGCGACACACCGGAAGATTTTCTTTTTCAACATCGCGTGTCAACAGCGAATATTCACTTTGCAATGCTGCTATGGGATGTACCGCATTGGCCTTGCGTATCGATGCAGCCGATGCTTCTGACAAACCGAGGTAACGAACTTTACCTTCCTTTACCAGTTCAGCCATCGCTCCTACCATTTCTTCTACCGGTATAGATGCATCAATACGATGTGCATAGTACAGATCGATCACATCAATCTTCAATCGCTTCAAGCTTCCTTCAATAGCCGAACGCATATGTGCAGGCGATCCGTCAAAATATGTAGAGCGATCTTCACGCATGCGGAATCCGAATTTCGTAGCAATAAATACTTTATCACGATTCGGCACCAGTACCTGCGAGATCAGTTCTTCATTGGTATAGGGACCATATATATCAGCCGTGTCCCAGAAATTTATACCGAGGTCGAGTGCACGATGTAGTGTTGCGATAGACTCCTTGTCATCAGTCGAGCCGTATGCAAAGCTCATCCCCATACAACCGAGTCCTATAGCCGAAAGTTTTTCGTTTGTCTTGCCTAATTTTCTGTACTTCATACAAATTGGTTTTAACGTTTAACATTCACCGGAACTGGTGATAAAAAATCTGTTCCTCTATAACGCTCTGCAGAACAGCGTTGAATAGAAATCAATGGAATCAGCCCCGGTACAAATGTATCGCATCCTACTGCGCGTGCGATTACGATATTCAAACTATTCACTATAAAATTCAAACAGCCCCGGTGTGTTGAGGTGTTGATGTGTTCGGTGTTGATGTTGGGGATTTTACTGTGGGTTAGAACTTTTTGTAGGGTTACTTCATCTGTATTCAATATCTTTAGGTGCTAAAATAATTACACATTTGAAACGATTGGTTATTGGTATGGCGCTGGGGTTGCTGTTGATAGCGCCTGCGTGTGTAGCACAAAAACAACTTGTCTTGCTAAAGGGAGAGAAAGTGCTGCTCCGGCTTTATATCGGTGATGAGATTCTTTTCAAAGTAAAGGGAAGCGATACGCGCAGGCGGAGCTATGTAAGTAATGTATATGACACGGCTGTGCTGGCACATACCGAGGTAGTGCCGTTTCATTCTATTGAACGTATATATTTCGAACAACGGAATTTCCGAAATGTAGTCGGGGGTTTGCTGGTGATTGGAGGTGTCGGGTATTTCCTGGTGGACCAGCTAAATGTTTCTGTAATACAGGGTGATCCGTCACTGAACCAGGATGTAACAAGGGCATCGATCGCGATGGCAGCCGTTGGTTTACCGATGATGTTGATTCATAAGAAGTCTCAACGCATTGGTGGTCGTTACCGATTAATATTGGCGGAAGAAGGCTCGCCCTTCTATAGAGAAGATATACGAAGGATGAATATAATTTTGGAGAACTGAGCCCGTCATTTCGAGTGTGCTGCTTTTGCTATAAAATGCGCTTATGCCGCGGGAAACCCCAAGGCCACTCTTATCGTCAAAGTGATGCACCGTTGATGCTACTAGAAAAAACATCCTCATAACTCGTAACGTTGCTTCGAATTCGGGGCCTCTCGCGGAGAGCGTGAAGATATGTACATAGCATAGCGAGGTGACGGTATAGCAGCTACATACTCTCTGTAACCTTTGAATAATGCATATATAGCTCCTCCGCGAGTTCCTGTGCTACGGTCTTGACTTCTTCGGGAGATTCTATCTCTACGGTATTACCTTGCTGGAACACGCCTTTGCAGAAGTGTCGGAGGTTGCCTACCAGGAATGTCATGCGTACTTTGTCGCCCAGGTCTTCTTCTGTTACCAAACCATGGTAGTGTTTCGCGTACGACATATAGCCGGTTACAGGTTTATCCAACAGTAGTTTTACTTCCTGCATGTCGTGGTTCGAGTGCCTGAGACTTTGCAGGTACTCTTGCAAGGTATAACGGTTCCGATCATCGAATGATGCACCGGTGTTCTTCAGACTCATGATGCGATCGGTTCTGAAATCGCGATAGCCGTTTCGTAATGTACACCACGCAATGAGGTGCCACGCGAAGCTATAGTAAAACAATCCGATGGGTTCAATGATGCGTTCGCTTACTTCACCGAGATTGTTTTTATAGTCAATACGCAGTGCGTGCTTGGTTACAATCGCCTTCTGAATATCGGTCATGAAGTTATCCGGAAAATCATCGTGCGTAGTCTGTGACGATTTATATACCTGTATATAGGTCTGCAAATTCTCCAGGTGATCTTTCTCGTTATCATTCAATACCGCCTTGATCTTCATCAGTGCGGACTCAAAGGTCTTCTGAATCGACTTATCGGTCATGCGCTCCACAAGTTTGGAGGCTACCAGCATGGCGCTTGCTTCTTCCTGTGTAAACATCACCGGTGGGAGATGAAAACCATCTACGATGAAATATCCTTTGCCTGCTTCTGAACCGATCGGTACTCCTGCTTCCATGAGCGCCTTTACATCGCGGTATACAGTGCGCAGACTGATCTCGAATCGCTCAGCCATTTCTTCTGCCTTTACTACGCGTTTGGTTTGAAGGTGGATGAGTATAGCGGTGAGGCGGTCGATGCGGTTCATAGGGTGAAGATACGGATTTGGGCGATAATCGTTATCGGTTAATCGTTATTCGTTATCGCAGGGTTGCGCTTCACGGTGAAATTAAAATCCATTGCACGAAGGCACAAAGAATACGCAGAGGTACACAAAGAAAAAGGTCTGACACTTGCGTATCAGACCCTTGTCATTTATCTAAATGTTGTTTGACTGTTGTCGGTTATCCGTCTAACGATTAACGGATAACGATTAACGGCTCCACAACGATACGGCTACCAGAAGATCGTATACAGCATAGCCAATATACCCAGCACGATCAATGCACCTACGGCAAATGCACCTTTAGGTTTGAACATGTTGGCATCTACTTCGAGACCTTTCGGGTTCTTCTTGCTGTTAGGATCCATTACAGTTAATATCACCATTACCAGTACGCAGATGATGAACACGAAGCCCATACGATCGAGGAATGGAATTTCATACAAACCTGTTTCTTTGTTCAGTGCAGAGAAGCCCATACCGCTGAGCGAAGACAGGTCCGTCATCTTCGGTAAGAACTTCAACAGGATTGACAGCGGGAAGGTGATCAACGCTGCAGCCATAGCAGCAGCAGAGTTGGTGCGCTTCCAGAAAAAGCCTAAAATAAATATAGCGAAGATACCAGGCGACACGAAGCCGGTATATTCCTGTATATACTGGAAACCACCTTTCTTATCGATACCAAGGAATGGCGATATAATGATCGCAATCACCATCGACACCACAACCGCTACGCGACCGATATATACCAGTTGTTTTTCAGAAGCGTTGGTGTTGAAGAATTTCTTATAGATATCCAGCGTAAAGATCGTTGATATACTGTTGGCTTTACCGGCAAGTGATGCTACGATAGCAGCCGTAAGCGCTGCGAAGGCAAGTCCTTTCAATCCTACCGGGAGCAGGTTCAACAATACAGGATAAGCGCGGTCAGGATTCAGCTCACCATTGGCAAGCATGTCCTGCTGGAACATACCATCCTGGTACAACACATACGCTGCTATACCCGGAAGTACAACGATGATCGGCATCAACAACTTCAGGAACGCTGCGAACAATATACCGTTGCGCGCTGTAGGAAGATCAGCACCGAGTGCACGTTGCGTGATATACTGGTTACATCCCCAATAGTTCAGGTTCACAATCCACATACCACCAATGAGAATGGTAAGTCCGGGGAGATCGAGGTAATTAGGATTACTCTTGTCGAACACCATGTGAAAGTGATCATCTGCTTTCGACATCATCAGGTTGAAGCCCTCTCCTACACCGGCTGTGTTGAAGTGTTGTGATACGAGATCCATCGCCAGGTATGTTGTGGCAAGACCACCGAGTATCAGGAAGAACACCTGGATAACATCGGTATATCCGATCACTTTCATACCGCCCAGCGTGATGAAGATTGCAAACACCGCGAGACCAATCATACACGTCCAGAAAGGTATACCAGACACCGTTGTAACGGCCAGTGCACCGAGGTATAGTATTGAGGTAAGGTTTACCACTACGTATAACAGCAACCAGAAGATTGCCATGATGGTACTTACCGTTGGACCATAACGCTGCGTAAGGAACTGCGGCATGGTATAGATCTTATTCTTAAGGTAGATCGGCATGAAGAAGATCGCTACGATCATGAGTGTAGCGGCTGCCATCCACTCGTAGGTTGCAATCGCGAGGCCCATCTTGAAGCCTGAACCTGACATACCGATGAATTGCTCGGCAGAAATGTTAGAAGCGATGAGCGATGCACCGATAGCCCACCATGTGAGCGATCCTTCCGCGAGGAAGAAATCTTTCGAGTCAGTTGACTGTTTTTTCTTTCGGTGGTAAATCCAGTAGCCATAGCCGGCCACGATGACGAAGTAAATCAGGAAGACTACGTAGTCAACAGCTTGTAATTGTCGCATGGTTCAGGTTTGATTCGGTTTGGTTTTGCAAATAATTAATAGGTAAAGTCACAACTTCACACGTTCGTTCAATCGATAAAAATGAATGTTCTTTTTGAAACGACAAAATATTTCTTTGTCGTATTCCACTTCTTGCAAATTTTTTAATGTATGGTCAAAAAAAAGAAGCTGTTTCCAAAGTATATCTCAGAAACAGCTTCTTCTGGTATGCTATACACAATCAACTACTTGGTCGTGAATTTATAGGTAGTCTGCGTTGAATACGTCTCCCCCGGGTTCAACACCACGCTTGGGAACTCCGGTTTATTGGGTGAATCCGGGAAATGTTCTGTTTCGAGGCAAAGTCCGTAACGATGCTTGTACACCACACCACCTTTGCCAGTAAGCGAGCCGTCCAGGAAGTTTCCACTGTAGAACTGAATACCCGGTTCGGTAGTATATACTTCCATATAGCGGCCTGACACGGGCTCATAAACACTCGCAGCGAGCTTCACGCTGTCTTTCGATGAAAGCACCCAGCAGTGATCATACCCTCCGCCCAATTGTATCTGCTGATCTTTATCGTTGATGCGCGCACCAATCGCGGCAGCATTTCTGAAATCAAACGGAGTGTTGGTAACATCTTTCAGTTCACCGGTAGGGATCAACACTTTATCAACCGGCACAAGTTTATCAGACTGCAGTACCAGTTGATGATCGAGTATATCACGCTTTACATTACCAGTCAAATTGAAGTACGAATGCTGTGTAACATTCACGATCGTCTTCTTGTCTGTGGTTGCTTTGTAATCGATCTTCCACTCGTTGTTGTCAGTAAGAGTATATATGGCTTCAACGCTCAGGTTACCCGGATAGCCTTCTTCCATATCTTTACTCTGATAGGTAAGTTTTAGCGCTACACCTTCGGATGCAGGAACTTCTTCTATATTCCAGAATACTTTGTCGAATCCTTTTAAACCACCGTGCAGGTGCTGTCCGTTGTTGTTCTGTGCTAAAGTATATTCTTTACCATCAAGCTTGAATTTACCTTTACCGATACGGTTTCCGTAGCGACCTACAATGGCTCCGAAGTATGGTGCCGGTGTAAGGTAGCCCTGAAGCGAATCGAACCCGAGTACGATGTCTTCAAGTACTCCGTTTTTATCCGGAGTTTTGAGTGATGTAACGATGGCTCCGTAGTTGATCACCTGCAGTTCTACACCGTTTTTATTTTTCAAGGTATATACGCTCACTTCCTGCCCGTCAGGCAATTTTCCGAAAGGAGCTTTTGTAACAGACGCTTTTGCAACGGCTACTGTATCCGCAGCAGGCTGTTGTGTTTCTTCTTCTTTTTTCTTGCAGGCTTGTGACATAATTACACTTACGAATAAGATATAAACAATAAGCTTTCGCATAAACTTAGGGGTTTGGTATTTCAGAAACTACTCGATTTTTGAAATGAATATCGGAAAGCGAACGCAGACGGTCCGCGCTGAATTCAGGTGTAATATCGCGTTGTGGATTAGCCAGCATCTCATACCCTACCATAAATTTCTTCACGGTAGCTGAACGCAGCAACGGTGGATAGAACACCATGTGCCAGTGCCACTCGGCATGCGCTTCACCATCGCTTGGTGCCTGGTGTATACCAGCTGAATACGGGAAAGATACTTCGAAAAGATTATCATAGCGCGCAGCCATTCTGCGATAGGCATCCGCGAAAGCATTACGCTCAACATCCGTCATTTCGGTGATGCGCGCCATCGGTCGCTTGGGAATGATCATGGTTTCGAAAGGCCATGTTGCCCAGAACGGTACTACTACGGCAAAGTGATCGTTCTCAAACACAATGCGCTCCTGGTGTTTTTGTTCAAGCTTCCAGTAATCCGAAAGTAACGTAGCACCTTTACGATTGAAGTAATCTAACTGGTGTTGTTGCTTCTTTGCAGGCTCTACGGGAACGGATTGCTGTGCCCAGATCTGTCCGTGCGGATGCGGGTTGGAGCAACCCATCACTGCACCTTTGTTCTCGAATATCTGTATATACTGTATGTTCTTATTCTTGCCGAGCTCGGTATATTCGTTTACCCACAGGTCTACAACGCTACGGATACCCGCCACATCCATCTCGGCAACGGTAAGATCATGACGCGGTGAGAAACAGATCACGCGGCATATACCGGCTTCGCTTTTGGCGATGAGCAGATCGCTGTCGCGGAACTCCCCTGCCGGTACATCATCTACCAGCGCTGCAAAGTCGTTGGTGAACGCATAGGTAGAAGTATATTTCGGATTTACTTCTCCATTGGCGCGCACATTCCCCGGACATAAGTAACAGGTAGGATCGAATGACAATAAAGTTTGTGCACCGGTTTTCTCAACCTGTCCCTGCCACGGGCGCTTGGAGCGGTGTGGTGATACCTGTATCCACTCTCCGGTGAGCGGGTTATATCGTCTGTGGGAGTGATCTTTTAAATCGAACTGCGTCATATATATACTTCAGAAATCCATTACACCAAGGGCACGAAGGAGGCACAAAGTGTCATTGCGTAAATTATACTTTTTTGGTAGCAAGTTGTTGTTGCCATTTCCAGGCAGAGCGCATCATTTCTTCTACGCCTAACTTGGTTTCCCAGCCTAATTCTTTATTCGCCAAGGTTGTATCGGCATATATCTTTTCAACATCGCCTGCTCTGCGGTCTACAACTTTATAGTTCAGCTTCAGGTTGTTTACTTTTTCAAATACCTGTATCAGTTGCAATACCGTTAAACCTTTGCCGGTGCCGAGGTTGAAGAACTCGTAGTTGTTCTTTTGCTTTTTGTCGATCAGTCTCTTCAAGGCAATCACGTGAGCAACAGCAAGGTCTACCACGTGTATATAGTCGCGCATAGCCGAACCATCCGGTGTGCTATAGTCATTGCCAAACACCATGAGTTGCTGGCGTATACCAGCTGCTGTTTGTGTGATGAACGGAACGAGGTTGGCAGGTACTCCATTCGGCAATTCTCCGATCAAGGCAGAGTCATGCGCCCCTACCGGGTTGAAGTAACGCAAGGATATAGCCTGTATATCTTTGTTTACTTTACAGGTATCGCGAAGGATCTCCTCGCCTATCTGCTTGGTATTTCCATAAGGAGATTCAGCGGGTTTGAACGGTGTTGCTTCGGTTACCGGCAGTTTATCCGGCTGGCCGTATACTGTACATGACGATGAGAATACGATGTTTGAAATGTTATACTTCTTCATCGCTTCGAGTAACAGCACAAGCGAGAGTACATTGTTCTTATAGTAGAGCAACGGTTTCTCTACCGATTCTCCTACAGCCTTGCTTGCTGCAAAGTGAATGATCGAATCAATGTCACGATGTTTTTCGAAGAAAGCGGTAAGCTTGTCTTCTTCACAAAGATTGAATTGTACAAACTCAGGGCGCACTCCGGATATCTTTTCGATACCGTTCAATACTTCTGCCTGTGAGTTGGAAAGGTCATCGATGATAATAACTTCAAAACCTTCCTTGATGAGTTCTACTGCGGTGTGAGAGCCAATGTAGCCGGTTCCACCGGTCACTAATACTTTTTTTTTCATGCCCTAATGTAAAGTAATTTTCTCGATTGACTTACTCACGCTGGTACCATCTTTTATATTCACGATATAGGTTTCCATGGCAATGCCGAATCGCTCGGCATACGCCTGCTTAACCGCGGCCAGAAACGTACCTACATCTTCCTTCTTCACCAGGTTGATGGTACAGCCACCAAACCCTCCGCCCATAACACGAGCACCCCATACGCCCGAAGAGGCTTTTGCCTGATCTACCAGGAAGTCAAGCTCGGGACAGCTTACTTCATATAGCCTGGACAAACCTTCGTGTGTCTCAAACATTTTCTTACCAAAAGCTTTCAGGTCATGACGCTCGAGGTCCTGACTCGCTTCCTGCACGCGTGCAATCTCCTGCACTACGTAAAGGCAACGATCGAATACTTTACCTTTCAGTTCATCCTGATGTTTACGCACCATCGCTTCGGTTACATCACGAAGGCTGTTGATAGAAGGATAATATTTCTTGAGAATAGCAACTCCCTGCTCACATTCATTTCTGCGTGTGTTATACTCAGAGTCTACCAGCGAGTGCTTTACTTTGGAGTCGCACAATACAATGGTAAAGTCTTTCAGTTCGAGCGGTGAGTAGCGATACTCCAGCGAGCGGCAGTCGAGTAAGATCACGTTGTTCTCAGAGCCCATCATGCTGGCAAACTGATCCATGATGCCACACTTCACGCCAACGAAGTTGTGCTCCGACCACTGTGCTATTTTTATAAGTTCAATCTTGTCAATGTTATGATTGTTCAGTACACTGAGTGCATACGCAAAACCACATTCAACAGAAGCAGAAGAAGAGAGCCCCGCGCCCATCGGTATATTTCCACCGAATACACATTTGAAAGGTTTCAGACTATATCCTTTATCAACAAACTGGCGGATAACACCGAGCAGGTAATTAGCCCATGCCGGAGCCTGTGTGCGCTGCGGATTTTTTAAATCAACGGTATAGTATTCGTCATACTTGACAGAGTATATTTCTGTTTTCTGATCAGGTGAAGCTGCTATAGCAAAAACCGTTTCGCGGTCAATCGCTGCGGGCATTACGAACCCGTCATTATAGTCAGTGTGCTCACCAATGAGATTAATTCGGCCCGGTGAGCGAACGAGCATCGGCTCGTCATGATACAATTCTCTGTACTTGCTCAGTACATCCTGCGCGGTCAGTTCCACTATTTAAAATAAGTTTAGGTGTCCTCTATAAAATAGTAACCGGAGATCAAACTCCTTTCGATCTCCGGTACTTAACCAATCAATTAACCCAAAATGTTAATGACGATACGAAGTACACGAATCGTGTTGACATTAGGAATAAAAGCGCTGTTTCCAGCGTGAAATAACGATTCCGGTAACGTTCTTAAGTGGCAGAAGTCCGAAAGTCGGGAAGTCCGGAAGTGGAGTTTGAGGCATAATGTAAGTTGGTGCACAGATCGTAATGCGGAAGTAAGAAGTCAGGACTAAGAAGTAAAACCAAAAAACTTTTACGCTTCCCTGTCTTCCCGGCTTCCCGACTTCTTCCTACTTCTCACTTCTTACTCAAAGCGCACAGCTATTTCCCCGTCAGCTTCTTAATCAACGCTACTTCCTCCTTGCTATACGGAGTGCCGTCTTTGCGGAAGATATCGTGGAACCATACTTTGGGTTCTTTGCCATCGGGCATTGGTGTATCCCAGGCATATATAGTGTTGGTTTTACCGGCTACTAATCCCCAGTTATAGGCTCCTATATTTTCCTGTTTCAGCATAGGCATTACGTTGTCGAAACGGCTGTTGCGTGTACGGGCCATATACTCGGTACAGATCAGCGGGCGACCGGTTGAACGCAGACTATCGATCCACTGCTTGTGAACGTCCGGCTCCATATAGTTGTGATAGGTGGTAACATCGGAGTTGTCCAATTGATAGTGGTTCAGATCAACAAGATCTTTGTTCCATACACCTACTGATAATGGCTGTGATGGATTTACCTCTCTCCCCCACTGAAATACTTTCTTCAGCAATGGCATAGATTTGTTTCCATAGCCAGAGTTACCGGGTTCGTTGTACAGATCCCACAGAACAATGCGCTTGTCTTTTCCAAAGTGTGAGAGCACGTCCTTGGTATAGCGCTCCAGTACAATATAGAGTGTTGAGTCTTCATGAAGCTTATCGCCTGGGTCGCGTATCCAACCCGAGTTGTGGATGCCCGGCTTTGGATCGGGTTGCTTACCGGCCTGGTACGTTGGATTCCAGCAGTCATCGAACAACACAAACAACGTAGATATACCATGCTTGTCAGCGATGTTGAGATATTCATTTACGCGGTTCTTGAAACCGACAGAGTCAATCTCCCACGCGAGGTGATGCAAGTATACGCGCATCGAGTTCATGCCTATATCTTCAGCCCAACCCAGCTCACGATTGATAGTGGCCGTATCAAATGTCTCAGCCTGCCACATTTCCAATTGATTGATAGCAGAGCTCGGTATAAAATCACTGCCGCGCAGCCAGCCCCATTGTTTATACCATTCGTTGGCTTGCTCCTTCGTCCAGATATCGCGTGCTGCGGGTACCTGTACCGTTGGTTGCTCCTGCGCCGTTTCTTTCTTCTGACAAGCTGTGAACAGCGATATCAAAAGAATCACAGCGAGCAGTTGTTTACTGATTTGTTTCATAGATTTATTTAGGATTATTAATTAATTTCCTGATTGTTGGAATCGGCTGAGGTTTGATACCGGGAGTTCCTGTCTTAATAAAGGGCCAGCCATTTTTATACTGCAGTTTATCGATCAGCATAACTCTGCCTTTGTCTTTCAACGCGGCATCGCGTGCTATAGCATGGTATATGATCCAGTCCTGACCGGCATCATCGGTAACAACCGAGTTATGTCCGGGTGCAAGCCATGCATCGTTCTTTACCAGTATAGCACTGTTGTTGTCTTTCTTTACCGCACCCAAACGTTCAAAAGGACCGGTTGCTTTTTTCGATCGCGCCACCATTACCGCATAGTTGGCTTTATCACCACAGCAATTATCACCGGAGTATAATAAGTAATAATATCCATCGTGATGATGAACCCATGCACCTTCGATGAGTCTGCTATAATCAACATCTTTACCGGGCGACACTATACCTACAGGCGATGTTCCCACTTTGAATGATACGCGATCATCATTGAGTTCCTGTACCTTGATCGGCTTGAAACCCGAGCCCCAGTATAAATATTTCTTACCCGTAACCGGATCATCAAACGCCATCGGGTCGATGTTTATAAACTCCTCACCACAAACCAACGGCTGACCTATATCTACAAAAGGCCCCGCAGGATTCTTTGAGACAGCAACGCCTATACACTTACCAATCTTATCATCAGGCGATTCGCCTGAGTAGTATAAATAGTATTGATTTCGCACTGCATCATACAGCACATGCGGTGCCCAAAAGTCTTTATCAGCCCAGGTTGGTTTTATCGGCAATACATCCCCTGCAATTTCCCAATGAACCAGGTCTTGCGATTTCGCCACCTGTATATGATACAGTATATTGTTGATTTCTGTGTTCGTCCCATAGGCATAAAACCAACCATCATGACCGCGAATTATAGTCGGATCAGCAAAATCAGAAGTATATACCGGGTTCGTAAAAGTCACCTGTGCCGACAGCCTTATCATTACCCCCAGCATCACAACAATCACTATACTATACCGCATCATTTATTTCTTACTCCTTACTTCTTAACAGCCGGTATCGCCAGAGCATCCCCCTCCTTCACCGGTTCCCCAAACAATGGCGCTCCATCAGCATTCCAGGTAAATTTCTGTGCACGTGGCGAACGATGTCCACCACAACCTTGTCCTGGTTCGGCATTGGCGTGGTATAGTATCCAGTCTTCTTTTCCATCAGGTGATTTAAAGAATGAATTGTGTCCCGGAGCAAATACTTTATTCGCTTCCGACTTTTGAAATACAGGCTTTGCCGATTTCTTCCAGGCCGATGCATCCATCAAATCGCTTTTGGCAGATGTACTTAACATACCCAGCGCATAGAAATCTGTCCAGCAACCGCTGGCCGAGTATATAATATGCACTTTATCTTTATATACCAGCACCTGCGGACCTTCATTGACGTCTACATGCGGTGGATTGCCCGGGTCATTGAGATCACCATGACGCTCCCATTCATGTTCGGGATGCGAAATCTTTACACGGTTACCCTCGATCGTCCAGGGATTTTTCAGCTTGGCTATGTATATATCCTGCCGGCCGTTGGTATCGCCTTCCCATCCTGACCAAACCATATATAGTTGTTTTTTGAATTCGAATACGGAACCATCTATCGCCCACTTATCAGAAGGATCAGAAATTTTTCCTTTGAATACCCATGTATCTGCAAATGGATCAGCTGAGGCGTTCTCTAATACATATAGTCTGTGGTTATCATTCTTGCCATCATCGGCCGCAAAGTATACATACCACTTGCCTTGCAGAAAATGAATTTCAGGCGCCCAGATCTCTTTGGAATATTTTGTATTGGACGGAGGTATCCAGATGGTTTTACGTTCGGCTGTTTTCAGATCGGCCAGGTTCTTTGTTTTCCAGATGTCGATGCGATTGCCAAGTGTATGGGTATAATAATAGTAACCATCTTTATATATACTCCACGGGTCAGCACCAGATGGTAACAATGGATTGGTAAACGTTGCCTGCGAAAACGCGGAGATACTCGCAATGAACAAACAAAGGGTTATATATACTCTTTTCATTCTTACTTATTACGATTAGTTTACTTCAAGATCATTTTTAACAGGGAGTTTCGGGAAAGATGCGTGCGGCTCGGCCTGATACCAGTATACTACCGAGCTGATGTCAGACTGCTGGGGCAGGTAACGTCCTTCGCTGCGCCATCCTAAATCCTGGATGGTAATTTTTAGTTCTTTGTCGAAGCGGATTGGGTCTGCTATGTGCCAGCGATACATGCCAAAACGTTGCTGTGATGTATATACTCCATCCGGACGAATTACCTGGTGCAACCCTGCGTACGCAGTGGAGAACTCCTGGTATTGATGTGTCTTCTTATTCTCGAAATTATAGGAGCCGCAGAAGTAATCTTCCGTTCCGGTACCGTTGATGGTTGGAAATTTGGAGTCACCATCCATATAGAATTTGATCTCACCTTCGCCCCACCAGCCGTTGTTGTTTACACCCCATGCTATATAGGTACCTACATAATGTCCTTTGCCTTTTATATCATCGATCAATGTATATAAAGAACCTTTGGTAGGATTGCTTCTTCGGAACTGTGCATGGAAGTAAGCAGCATCACCCGGAACATCGGTCAATGTATAGTCTACCTGGTAATACAGACGCATTTTCTCAGTTGCTATATTTTCCATGGTAATTCTGCATTTCTTACGGAAGGGCATTGTCCAATAGCAATTGAAAGCACTGCCAGGGTTAACCGTTACTGCAAGTGAATTGAGCGGAGCAAATTCGCCCCAGCCCATGCCGAAGAAATCTCCTACCGGAACTTCAACAGAAGGTTCCTTTTCATCGTCCCAATAAAAACGAAGTATAGAATAACGCCAGTTACCGGTAGGTGTCATCCAGATGTGTTGGATCGCTCCGGAACCTGTTATCTCTGCGAGTGTAAATGTCTGACCGGGTTCAATGATGATGAACGGATTTACCTTCCATCCTTGTCCTAACTCGCGTGCCTCGCGACCGGCATTTCCTTTATCGGGTGTGGCCATCCCGCCTTTACCGGGTTCACCTGTAAAATTCTCGGGGCTGATGGAGCGTGTCTTTGCATCCGACAAGCGGTATAAATTTCCGAGGTTAGAGTCCAATCCATTGAATTTGGCCGGGCTCTGCGCATAGGCATACCGTGATACGATTAGCAACGCAAAAAGAAAAACTATATGCTTCATGACCATGGTTGTTTAGTTACTTGACCGTAGAAGGTGCACGCAGCACGGAGTCAGCACGTACAGGCTCACCGAAATCAGGTGTCCCATCTTTCTTCCAATGAAATGGCTGCATGCGCGGTGATCTGCGATGATCGCATCCCTGACCGGCACCTGTATTGGCATGATACAAAATCCAATGCTCTTTTCCATCCGGTGAGGTGAAGAATGAATTATGACCGGGCGCATATACATGATGAACGGCAGATTGTTTGAACACCGGCTCAACTGATTTTATCCACGATGCGGGATTCAGCAAATCAGCTTTGTCATTTGCCGTAAGCATACCCAGCGAATACTCATCTGCCCAGCACGCACTGGCCGAGTATATAATAAATACTTTGCCGGTATTGTTCATAAGGAACTGCGGACCTTCCAGGATTTCTCTTCCGCCAAATTTTTCCCATACTTTATCCGGACTGGCAATTACGACTTGCTTATCCGCCAATGTCCATGGGTTCTTCATCAGGGAAATTACCAGTACACTTTGCGGGCCTATATATGCAGAATATACAAAATAGTGCTTGCCTTTATGCTCAAACACAGAACCATCCAGACCAGAATGTTTCATATTTACCTTACCCTTATCGGTCCAGGTGCCTTGCAACGGATCGGCTGCTATATTCTCAAGCACGAATATATACCGGGAGGCATCACCATCATTGTTTACATCTGTGGCGGTATAGTATAGATACCATTTGCCATCGAGGTAATGCAATTCGGGCGCCCAGATCGCTTTTGAATTCGGACCCGTTGCAGGTGGCGTCCAAACCGTTTTAGGTGTTACGTTCTTTAACTCGTGAAGCTTCTCGGTTTTATAGAGAATGATTCGATTGCCAACGGTATTGGTATAATAGTAATAACCATCTTTCCAGGTTACCCACGGATCGGCCCCTGAAGGCAATATTGGATTGATGAACGTTTCTTGTGCGTGTGCTGCCCAACTAATCAGCATCGCTATATATATACTCAGATACTTCATTTTTCTAGTACGACTTTTACAATTGTCTCTTTCTGATCGTGCTGCACGCGTAACAGGTAAAGCCCTGATGCCATGTTGCCTGTATATAGCGTCCACTGGTCGCCTCGCTGAACAGCGTTTACATCGCGAACAGGTCTTGCATATATATCCGTTAGCACAACCAGTTTTATCGAAGCTGAGGCAGTACTTGCTATCGTGATGTTCTCTTTAGCAGGATTGGGAAATACAGTGAACTGTTTAGCTATACCGGACTCATTGCCCGTGATTACTTCTTCCGAAACTTCAATCTGCCATTGTTGTCCTTCGGCACCTGTCCAATCCTGTTGAACTACGTCAGCGCCTTCATCACCAGAATTAAGTATAACTGTAAGTGCCTTGTTACTATTGCGTGCGAGTAAACGGTAATACCCGTTGCCTGCATCTTCAATTTTCCATTGCTGGCACGGTGCGCCATTCGGGGCCCACGTTTGTACATTCGCGTAATTATCATTTGAACATCCGGCAACATCCAGCGCGAGTCCCCCGCGAGCAGCGGTCAGCACGAAATAGCCATCACCTGTAAACTGTATATTCCAGCGCTGACACGCTGTGCCTTGCCAACTATTCTGAATAACATCGGCACCTAATGCGGGTGAACATCCTTTCAACGCGAGCGCTTTACCACTATGGCGCGCAGTAAGTTTATAGACTCCATTCTGCAACGTAGTGGATGCTGGCAATGCTACCTCCCCGGCCGGAGCAACGAGTGTATCCCCTGCTGCTACTGGTATACCAAAATCCGGAGTGCCATCAGCTTTCCATTCTACTTTTTGTGCACGGGTGGTACGTGTGTGGTCGCATGCGCCTGCCGCTACCGTTGTGGCATGGTATACATTCCAAAGTTCAGTTCCATCGGGCGAGGTAAAGAAACCGTTATGCCCGGGACCATATACATTCGCTGCGCTGTTCGAAACAAAAATGGGTTGCTGTGATTTTGTCCATGATGCGGCTACCAACGGATCAGCACTTTCGCTCATCGTCAGCATTCCCAAAGCATAGTCCGGGGTCCAACAGCCGCTGGCGGAGTATACCAGGAATATTTTCCCGTTCTTCTTTAGGATGATTGGTCCTTCATTTACTTCTCCGTTTCGTTCCCAACTATATTCAGGACTCGACAACAAAACTCTCGGACCAGTCAACGTCCACGGATTGGACATCTCGGCTATATAAATACGTTGCACGGTATTCGAGCCACTGCTATAGCCCGACCATAAAAAGTAATTCTTGTTACCCAATGAAAGTATAGATCCATCTATTGCCCAGAAATTTTCAGTCGGATGGTAAATCTGGCCGCGGTTTGTCCATGTGCCGGTGGTTGGATCATTCGCTGTATTCTCGATCACCCAGGTACGCTGTCCACTCAAATCACTGCTTGTGCCTGCGGTATAGTATATATACCATGCATTGTTGATTCGATGAAGCTCGGGAGCCCAGAAGTTGCAGCAAGGTCCACCTGAAGGAGCTGTAAACACCACAATACCCGGAGCATATTTAAGTGCGTTCAATGCAGTTGCCTTTCGAAGTGTAATGTTATTGCCGGTTGTACCGGTGAGGTAATAGGTGTT
Organism: Ohtaekwangia kribbensis; assembly: GCF_042676245.1. Lineage (NCBI taxonomy): Bacteria > Pseudomonadati > Bacteroidota > Cytophagia > Cytophagales > Fulvivirgaceae > Ohtaekwangia > Ohtaekwangia kribbensis. Next base: position 669,486 of record NZ_JBHTKA010000007.1, on the reverse strand, counting down.
GTTATAGTATGTAATGTGCGGATCGGCCATCTCGCTGATCGGGTTCGAGAATGTCTGTGCATGAAGATCCTTGCCTATCCCTATGCCGGTCATCCATACTACAAAAGCTATATATCGTATGTTCTTCATTTTCATTTGCTGCTAATCGGTTAATACTAATGGCAACCATGTAAAGGGTTGCTCCGTAACATTTCCGGAAAGAGGTTCAGTATAGCAATGCATGCCGTTACTGCTTTCGTTCACTTCGGCATGAAAGCCTATGCGTTTATTTTTCAGAGGAGAAGCTGATAGTGTCCTCCACGGTATACTTACCTCAACTTGATATCCGTCAGCGAGCTTTTTTGATTTTACAGCGATACCGTTTGGACTCCATGTTGTCCATTGATCATTCGCGCGCTGTTGGAAAAATGCTTTGCCTGCCGAAGTAACAAGCATGACGTAAACGCCCTCACCACTCTTTACTGCTGAAAGATTACCAACATCCAGTAACAAACGCACACCATCACCTTTCTGCAGATCATTTGGAGCGGTGACTATATCCTTGTCTTTTACTTGAACAGCGAAGAATAGTTTATCCATATTCCAACCTGTTCGAATTTTCGCTTGTGTTGGTCCGTAGCCGCCTATAAATACAGGAGCTTCAGTTCGCCACAGTGGCTCTTTACTTTCACCATCCGGTGTTAGCGTGGTTTGATGCGATTTAATTCCGTGAAGTATATATCCTTTTATCATCCATACCGCTGTTTTACCATAAATATTGGTAGAGCCAAGCGCAATCACAGTGCTATCGTTTTCCACGCACAGTGAATTCCAGAGTGTAGTTTGGGTTGAATCAGCAGTATAAAACGGTATACTCTTGCGATTAAAGTTTCGTCCTTCCGGTGAGCCTATCGCTACCACCATATCGCTCCTGTCCCACTGAAAATCTTTTCTATACTCGTTGCTTTGGTATGAGAGTATAATTTCTCCGGATGGCAACTGGCGGATATAGGGAGCACCTGCATACTTGTTGGCGGGTATTTGTGCATCATTGTCCATCGCATATTCACGATCAGTACTTGCGGCCAGTACGGGCGCATTCTTCCATTGACTGGATGAGCGAATGATAGCGGGTTTGAACTCCTTACCATCAATACCGTTATCTTCAATGGCAAAAATTACTTCACGTTTGTTTTGCAGCAGTACCGGCACAGGCATACCATCACGGTAGCCACTTCTGAAACCCACCTGTTCTCCTTTTGTCCACGTTGCACCATTGTCCATAGAGCGAAAGAGTGTTATCTCCTGCTCATTTGATTTTGTATAGGGGCCTTCGTTGGCGACATACAATTGTATCTCTCCTGATGGCAGTTGTATCTGTGCAGGCTCCCAGCATCCATTCTTAAATTCGTGTCCTGCGCGGTATACCTCCACAGCATCCGTCCAATGTATACCATCATCATTGGTTCGTTTCATTTCAATGGCAAATCGTTTGGTGGAATCTGTATTGTTACCTCGTGGACGAAGATTATAGGACACCAGTATACTTTGATCATGCAGTTGCAATACTTCCGGCACCGCACGCGCTATATCATTCTGCTTCGCTGCGATCAATACCGGGGCACTCCATTGTTGCCTGCGTTCATCACTTTTTATAGCGTATACTGATCCATCGCTTTCGTACACGCAAAACAATTTTCCATTGTGTAATCTGATCATGCGGGCATACCCGGCATAGTTTGCCTCCACAGGAGACAGCTGCTTCCGGGTACTAAAATCCCAGGCAATGCGGATTCCATCGACAGGCTTCCTGTCCTGCTGCATGGCAACATCCGAATCTATATACCCGGATGCTATGCTGTTCAGAAAAAATAAAATAGCAAGGCTATGATATCCGATCACACGCGTATCATTAAAAAATAACTGATTAAAGAAGGAAGCACTAGTTATAGTGCTTCCCGTCACAAGGGGTCCTTTACTTAGTAAGGAGTATTTTGAATAAGGTTCGTGTTGTTATCAACTTCGATCTGAGGAAGTGGTAAACGATGATTGCGTTGCAATACAAAGTTATTAAAGTCTATATCGCGTGTTTTCAATTCATCTATACCAGCTTGTGATGTCAGCAAACCCCAACGTTTCAGGTCTCCCCAACGAACTGCTTCGAAGCAAAGCTCAAGTGAACGCTCCATTTGCAAACGCTTCGCGAAGAGAGCCTGATCCATACCGATCTCCGGATGAGCAACTTCCAGCTTTTCAAGATTTGTGCTTGGCCGTTCACGCACCATGTTCACATACGTATAAGCTTCAGCAGTTTGTCCCGCTGCGTTGAGACACTCGGCATACATCAGCAATACATCGGCATAGCGAATGAAGCGGAAGTTGTTCGGTGCGTGGTAATCTTCACGATCGCGATAGTAGTACGTTGAGTATTTCTTGATAAACGTTTCATTACCCCACGCATTGTTATTCCACGGTCTGTTATATACCAGTGTATCGTTGTTAGCTGCATCCGGGAAATCTTTATAGGCCTGCTTGTAAAAGATGTTGTAGAGCAAGCGTGAATCGTACTCACCATCTTTTGTCAACTCTTTCTTATACTCATCGATAAGCCAGGCACGTGCTTTACCATCCTGCCAGCCTATACCACCAGGCGCGAAAAACTGTGTGCGCTGAAAGCCCATCGAAGCCGTCAGATCATCGCCATCACCACCTTTGTTCACATCACTGAACTGAATTTCGAAAACAGATTCTTTATTGTTCTCGTTGGTGTGTGTAAAGTTATCGCGGTAATTATCTACAAGACCATAATATCCTTTACCATCTCCGGTAACGAGCCAGTCCAATTCTGTCTTTGCCTGTGGCAGTTTACCTTGCTGCATCAGTGCGCGTGCAAGCAACGCTTTGGCAGCACCTTTGGTAGCGCGACCTACATTGGCATCGTCCCACTGATCCGGTAATTTATCTTTAGCCCAGTTGAGATCTTCTTCTACCTGCGCCCATATTTCAGCTTCGGTGCGTTGAAGCGGTTCGTCCTGTGGTTTGGATGGTTCGAGTACAATCGGTGCATTCTCCCACAGTAGAGCGATCTGGTAATAATACAGGGCACGGATAAATCTTGCCTGCGCCAGTATTCTGTCTTTGTTCGCTTCGTTGGCAAACTCTATTTCGGGTACATACGCCAGCACCTGATTCGCACGAAATATAGCTTTGTAGAAATCGCGCCAGTGCCAATTGTTACCATCCCAGAAATTATAGTTGTTATAGCGGAAGCGTGTCCAATCGGCAAGCTCTACCCATGGACTTGTACTGTGACCTTCATCGGAAGCGAGATCATACCGGAAGTATATCCAGCGTGTCCAGGTAGAAGGTTTATAGAACATGTTGTATACGGCATTGATACCCATCTCGGCATCCTTCTCCGTTTTCCAGCCTTGTTCAACGGTTGGTGTATTCGGGTTGTCAATATCCAGCAGATCTTCGCTGCAACTGAAAGTAATGGATACGAACAGTATCAGAAGTATATATAGTTTTAAGCTTTTCATAGCAGATTGTCTTTAGAATCAGAAATTAAATTGGAGACCTACCAGGAAAGTTTTTGCATTCGGGTAACGCACTTCATCGTGACCTCTGCGCCATATATCTGGTGCCGTAAAGTCAGGATCAAGACCGGTATATTTTGTGAACGTTAACAGGTTTTGTCCTGTAACATAGATGCGTGCACTGTTGAGTTTAACGCGCTCCGTTAGTGCTTTCGGGAAATTATAGCCGAGTGTAACATTGCGCAGTCGGAAGTATGAACCGTTCTCCAGCCAGCGGTCTGTGTCTCCGCGCGAGTTACGATCATCACCGTAGAGTAATCTTGGGAAATCGCTGTTTGGATTTTCCTGGAATGGCTCGCTGCCTTCTTCAAATACGAAGTAGTTTGAGTTATCATCGAAGCGTTCTACCGCAGCGCGTGAACCGTTATATACTTTCTGTCCGAATGATCCGTACCATAAGGTTGACAGATCGAAGTTTTTATACTCTACATTCAATACAAGGCCCAGATCAAATTTAGGCCACGGGTTGCCTACGATCTGGCGATCGGCATCGTTGATCTCTCCGTTGTCATCAAAGTCTACATAACGAATATCACCAGGCTTGGCATTCGGCTGAATAACTTTACCAGTTGAGTTTACGTGTGCGAGTACTTCTTCTTCACTGCGAAATATACCATCGGTCTTGCGCAGGTAGAACATACCGATCGGTTCACCGATCTCCGTTTTTGTTATACCACTTAGTATCTCCTCGTTACCATACCCTAACTCCAGCACTTCGTTTCGCACGGTAGAAAAATTAGCGGTTACACTATAGCGGAGTCCGCTTGCACGTTGTTCTTTCCAGGTGGTAGAGATCTCTATACCTTTGTTGCGTATACTGGCTGCGTTAACGAACGGGTCACCGCCATCATTACCGGTAGATAATAATATAGGCATTGCCGTCAGTACATCTCTCGTGGTTGCTACAAAATACTCCATCGTAAAAGCTAGCTTGTTGTTGAAGAGCGCTATATCTGTTCCGATGTTTACAACTTCTTTGGTTTCCCAGCGAAGATCTGCGTTTGCCAGTTTTACCTGTGTAGCGCCATTCACAATGTGCTGATCGCGACCTAGTGTAGCGATAACGGAAGAATTGAGCAGTGCCAGGTAATCCCAGTTACCGATGTTATAGATTGAAGAACCGTAGAAGCTTCCTCCGTATCCAACCGTACGTCCTATACTGGAGTTACCCAGCTCGCCATAGTTTGCGCGAATCTTCAGATCATCTATAAACGGAACATTGAAAAAGTCTTCTCCGCTGATACGCCATGCAGCACTTACCGAAGGGAAATTCCCCCAGCGATTATTCTTCGCGAAACGTGACGATCCATCTCTGCGCACGGTACCGGTCAGGTAATATTTTTCATCGTACGAATAGTTAAACCGGCCGAGGTATGAGATGAGTGCATCTTCATTATTAAAACCACCTGCTTCCGGATTGGTTGTTCCTGCATCGAGTACATCATAATACCTGCCACCGACTTCAACCAGGTTGCGTTTCGTGCCGGAGATGCGATCATACTTCTGGCGCTGGAAGGTTGTACCGGCTACGGCATCGATGTGATGCTTCCCTATATCTTTGTTCAGGTGAACTGTATTCTCTATCAAGGTTGATACATATTCTCCCCGATATTCATTTACAGCCGATGGATCGAATGGCTGGTTCAATGTCCAGTTACCGACCTTGCGGATATATTTATAGTTTTCGTTGCTGGCTTCAAGACCTGCGTTAACCCTATATTTCAACACACCTTTCAGAAAGCTAAGTTCTGCGTAAGCATTTCCGCGCAGGCGCAGGTTCTGGTTGGTTGTTTCTTCCAGCGATTCACGTGCAATCGGGTTTACTCCGAACGTACGTGCAGCGGCTTCATCACCGTAACCGAAACCTCCCGGGTGTGTGGGGTCATGCACCGGTATGGTTGGTAACATGCGTAACATGTCCCAGAACGGATTGGTGATCAGATCATCTGACTGACCATGCGAAATAGAAAGGTTCTCTCCGATCTTAAATATACCACGCTTGCCTTCGGTGTTCACGCGGAAGCTATAGCGATCGAACGATGACCCTATACTTGTACCGGTGTTACCAAAGTAATTTCCGGATACTAAATATGTACCGAATTCATTACCTCCGGAGAAAGTCAAGTTATAGTCGTGCGTTTGTGCTGTGCGGAAGGTCTCACTCTGCCAATCGGTATCTATACCTTCGGGAAATTGCTGATAGCCCTGGTCGATCACCCACGGAAATTTTTCTACTTCAATGGCTTCGCGATAAGCCATCGTGTTATATTTCTTGAAATCTGCCGCACTCATAAATTCATACTTCGGCAAAGTCTGCACTCCGTAACGTCCGGAGAAATCAACTTTCAGTGGTCCTGGTTTTCCTTTCTTGGTCGTGATGATAATCACACCGTTCGCGGCACGTGATCCATATATAGCAGCAGCGGATGCATCTTTCAGAATCTGGATAGACTCTACATCGGCCGCGTTGAAATCACGTGTGGCAATGGTAGGCACTCCGTCAATAACATAGAGCGGCTGGTTGTTCGAAAAGTTTCCGAGACCGCGTATCTCGATTGTTGATTCACTTCCGGCACGACCGCTGTTGCGTATATTTACCCCGGCAGCAAGTCCTTGCATGGCTTCAGCAACCGTTGTTGCCTGAACTTTCGCCATGTCTTTGTTATCAATAACAGACACCGCACCGGTAAGATCTTTCTTCTCCTGCTCACCATAGCCGATCACCACAATCTCCTGCATGGTTGTTACATCTTGCAGCAATTGCACCGGTATATTTGTTTGTGTACCTACGCGGACTTCCTGTGATTTATACCCGATGAATGAAAAGACGAGCACGCTGTTCTCGCCTGCTACCTGAAGCGAAAAGCTTCCGTTGGAATCAGTAGACGTACCGTTGGATGTCCCTTTCTCCATCACGTTTACCCCTGGCAGCGCTTCACCTCCTTCATCTTTCACCGAACCGGAAACCTGTATCGCTACCGCGACTGGTTGAGGCTTGCGTTCTGCCTTGGCAGTAACGGAAATAGTTTTGTTGATGCGTTTGAATTCGATGGATGCTTTACCGGAAAGATCTTCCAGCACCTGGCGCAGCGATGCGTCTTTATAGTGCAGGTCGAACGACTTGTCTAACTCCAGTTGTGCTGAATAAGCAAATACGAATTTTGTTTTCGCTTCCAGCTCCTGGAATATGGTCGATAGCGAGGCATCTTCCAGCGAAAGCGAAACTTTGATCTTATCCAGGCTCTGGCTGTTGGTAGACGCTGCAAAGCCAAGGTTCATACAAATTACCTGTATGATAAAAAGGCGCAATGTGTACTTCGATATAAGCATGAACAGCTTACGTAAAAATTTCATAGGTTTGTTAAGGTTTGAGTTTTATCAACTAATTCTCAGGCTGTAGTCCGGGGAAGCATCGGCCAAAATGTTAGTACCCGGACTATCTTTTCTCTCAAGTTGATTGAGAGTCCGTATCCCTAAGGAGGATTCAATCGTATTGTTTCAGTCATATATTGCTTTGTTTGGGTTTGATGTCGCATCCTTTGCCCTGCATGATCACGCTGTTACCTTTCTGCGTGCAGGTTATCTTGAGCATATACTCTAAACTTTTCAGGATATTCGGCAAGGACTCTTGCTTGTAGGTAGCATTAATGATGCAGTTGCCAAGCGCAGGATTCTGAAAGGTTATATCAACTTTGTACCATGACTCCAGTTGCTCCACGGCTTCTGCCAGTGTAATGTTCTCGAAGTGCAGAACGTTGTCTTTCCAGTCTACAAAAGCCTGTACATCTACTTTCTTCTTGCTGATGGCTTTGTTGCCACTGGTAACAATAGCTTGTTGATACGGTTCAAGTATAACATCTTTTACCTGCGCGGTATGCAGGCGCGAGCCTACATTTACTTTACCTTCCACCAATGTTATCTCAGTAATTTTATCAGGCGATGTACGCACATTGAACGATGTGCCGAGTACAGTTGTGTTCGCAGAAGCTGTGTGAACTATAAATGGTTTGGATGTATCATGTGCTACCTGGAAGTATGCTTCGCCTTCAAGATATACTTCGCGGGTTGCTGCGGTAAATTGTTCCGGGAAGGTAAGTGTACTGTTGGCGTTGAGAATTACCTGTGTGCCGTCCAGCAGATCGATCTTTAACTTTTGTCCACGTGATGTCTGCACCGTCTGCTGCTTCACGGCAATCACTTCAGGTTTCACCACATCATCCTGTTTTTTGTAGATCAGGAAATAGAAAGTCGCCATGAACAACGCCAGTGCCGCTGCCACTGAATACCAGGGTGACAAGGTATAGCGTTTCGCACTTGCCCGTTGCGGCTCCTGCAGTTTTTCGGAAAGCTGCATCCACAATTCGTGCTTGATGCTTTCATCTCGTTGAGACACGCGTTGCTCAGCTTCCGGATACGATTCAAAGAATTCGTCCAGCAGTTGTTTGTCCGCGGGCGATGCCGTGCCGTTGATGTAGGCATCGAGTAGTTTCCGGAATTGGTGTTCGTCTATTTTCATGATCTAAACGGTAGTTGCACACGATTGTGTGATCCCCTACGTGCGATCAGAAAAAATTTTCGGACAATGAAAAATCAGAAGTTGTCGAGTATGAAGGCTGTGAGCATCACCAGCTTGTCGATGGAAAGACGAAGCGTACGCAAGGCTTTGGTGATTTGATTCTCGACCGTCTTGGGCGAGATGTGAAGTTGCTCGGCAATTTTTTTATTGGGCAGTAACTCAAACCGACTCAGGTAAAAAATCTCACGACACTTTTCGGGAAGTGTAGCCATGCCTTCTTCGAGCACGGACTGCAGTTCAGCAGCGTGAAGTGCTTCTTCCGTGTCGTTGGTTGTTGCTACAAGGTTAATGTGTTCGAGGTGCTTTTTAGATATAGCCCCGGAGCGCAGGTGCATAAAGCATTGAAGCTTTACAGCCTGGTATAGATACGCCTGTATGTTGAGTATATTTCGGTCGCGACCTTTCTCCCACAGCGAGATGAGTACGTCTTGTACTACATCTTTAGCAACGGTTTCATCTTCCAGCACGCGATAGGCAGCGTGGTATAATCGCTTCCAATGCCGATCGAACAAGACGGAGAAAGCGCGCTGATCGCCCTGGCATATTAAGTCAAAAAGTACCTGATCGTCTTTTTCCGCATGCATAGTTTGGTGGCAGCAAAGGGTTTGGGTTCGATATCTGCACAAACTTTTATCACAGGCGAAGTAATCGAAATGTTTCAATTGCCATCCCTTCACGAAATATTATTTTAAAAATAACGATTCCGGAAACGATCTCAACACTGAAATTATATTTATTTTCAGAATAATATTTCAGAAATCGTTTGTTACTTCAGGGCGATAAATCGTTTTGATATTATCGACCGACCTTGTACTATTGAGCTATTTCCGTGATTTTCTGAAATGAAGAACCCTCAGGCTACCATCCGCGACCTTGCTATCAAACTCAACATTTCCATCTCAACTGTTTCGCGCGCTCTTCGCAATGCTCCGGATGTAAATCCTGAAACCAAAAAAGCTGTACTCGAACTTGCCAAACAATTACACTATGAACCTAATCGTGTAGCACAAAGTCTCCGCATTAAAAAGACAAACACCATTGGTGTGGTTGTACCGGAGATTGCCATGCATTTCTTCTCCTCTACCATCAGTGGTATACAGGAGTATGCAGCGAAGCACGACTATAGCATTATGATCTGTCAGTCGATGGAATCGCTGCGAACGGAGAAATCAAATATACACATGCTGGTATCGAACCGCGTGGACGGATTACTGATATCGCTGTCAAGTCAGACTAAAAATGTAGAGCACCTCGAACATTTACTGGCCAAGCAAATACCGATAGTGTTGTTCGACCGTATCACCAGCGAGCTCGATGTTTCTAAAGTTGTAGTAGATGATTATAACGGTGGCTTTAAAGCTGCTGAACATTTGATACGCACAGGCTGTAAACGCATCGCTTTCATTGGCGGACCTGAAACACTTTATGTAAGTGATCAGCGCTTACGTGGCTACCGCGATGCTATACGTAACTACAATGTAGAACTTGATGAAGAGCTGATCATTCATTGTAAAGATCTGCATACCGATCCTACCGCAGCTACACACAAGCTCCTGGATTTACCGCAGCGACCCGATGCTATATTTTGCATGAATGATCCGGTCGCCATACTTGCCATGCAGGTGCTAAAAGAAAAAGGCGTTCGTATACCCGATGAAATATCGCTCGTAGGATTTACCAACGAACCGGTATCGCAGTTCATCGAACCTTCACTTACCACGGTGGCACAACCCGCTTACCAGATGGGACAAACCGCTGCCAAACTCTTTATCCAGCAAGTGGAGAACAAACAGGAGTTTAAGCCGATTACAAAGATCTTGCCTACGGAGTTGATTGTGCGAAACAGCACGAGACGTGTTTAGGTGTTTACGTAAGTACGTGTGTTTGTTGTGTTGAGGTGTTGGTGTGTTCAGGTGTTGATGTTAGCGGAGTATACTATAATTTCTTCGTGTGCGTTGTGTAATTGTTTTTTTTCGGATAACTGTTAACGAATGACGGATAACTATTAACCGTTAACTATATTTGACTATAACTTACTCTACTAAAATGGCAAAAGGCTTACTCATTGACATGGATGGTGTTGTATACGGTGGCGATATACTTATACCGGGGGCTGACGAATTTATAGCCATGTTACTTAAAAAAGATATACCCTTCATGTTTATGACAAACAACAGTCAGCGTACACGTACAGAGGCTGTGCGCAAGCTGAAGAAGCTGGGTATAAACGTGGATGAAAAACATATTTATACCAGTGCGATGGCTACGGGTAAATTTCTGGCCGGTCAAATTCCAAACGGTTCTGCCTATGTACTCGGTGAAGGAGGCTTACTCACCAGCTTGCATGAAAACGGTATATCGCTGGTAGAAACTGATCCTGATTTTGTTGTGTTGGGTGAAGGCAGAAACTTTACACTGGAAATGGTGCAGCGTGCTGTAGATATGATTCTGGCCGGTGCCAAATTTATTACTACCAACCGCGATCCTTCTCCTAAAAAAGCAGGATGGGCTAACCTCGGTATAGCCGCTACTACTGCAATGATCGAAGAGGCTTCCGGTATAAAAGCGTTTGTGATTGGAAAACCTGGTCCGGTAATGATGCGCTCTGCCCGTAAAGCCTTAGGACTTGAAACTGCCGACACTACCGTGATCGGTGATACCATGGATACCGATATACAAGGCGGTGTTCAGATGGGCTATAAAACTATACTTACTCTCAGCGGTATCACCAAGAAGGAAGACCTGATCAAATATGCTTTCAAACCGGATATGGTTGTTACATCTGTAACCGAGATCAAATTTCCGTTACCGTGGTGGGAAGTCTAAACGGCTTGCCTCCGCGTGGGCGCCGTAACATTCTCTACCATGGCCTTGATGTGCCGCTTCGATGAGAATATATTCTGGTACATCGCTAATATAGTCTGGTCTTTATCCAGCAGATACGTAGTGCGCTTGGTAAATAAAGGTACAAACGGCAATTGCGTATCGTACAGTTGACAAACTTTTCCCTCCACATCAGCAAGTAAATCAAACGGAAGCGCGAGTGTCTTCTTGAACTTGGCGTGACTTTCCAATGAATCACGGCTGATCCCGATGATTGTAATATTCAATTCCTTAAACACTTCGAAGGTATCTCTGAAACTACAAGCTTCATTGGTACAACCTACTGAAAAATCTTTGGGATAGAAGTATAAAATACAAGGCTTGTTCTTCATGTCGCGATACAGCGAAAAATCTCTCCCACTCGTTGAGCCTAATGTAAAATCGGGCGCCTTCGTTCCAACCGGTAATGGCATATTATTCTGATTTACTTCCTGAAACCCAAAAGTCGAAAAAACAATTCCGAAAAACTACCGGTTACCCGGAATATACTTTGCAGAACCTCCTCGCTATACAATGCATTAAAAAAGCGGCAGACTACAGTCATACCGCTTTCAATAAACCAATCAACCCTGTTTCACATTATGGTTGTGTGTGCGTAGTTATTTCTTGCGAACGTAAATATCACCGTTGTGATTCTTCAGCATGATCTCCGCTCCTCCTCCATTCACGTCACCTCGTTTGTAGTCGTCTACTGTAACACGGTATACTCCTGATTTTGCATCTTTCTTCTGCACCGGACCGGCACTGGTCATCTTCATATCAAAGCCGGTAAAGATCTCGCCTTGCTCGGTTTTCATTTTGAACGAAGCCTTCAGCGATGCCGGGAACGTAAGATCTATATCACCATTAAATGTTGTAAACGACATTGGTGCTCCTTCTTTTACTTTATCGAACGTTATCTTTACTTCACCATTAAATGTTGTAGCTACGATCGCTCCGGAAATGTTGAGGGCCGTTATCTCCCCGTTATAGTTGGTAAGCTCGAGATCGCCCTGCACGTTGGTAACCATCAGATCGCCATCGTTATAGGTGTGCACTTCCATATCGAAACCGGAAGGCACTTCAATCTCCAGGTCAACTTTATGATTCCATGAATCAGACTGCACTTTTACAAAGTTGTTGTTCTCGGTAACTTCAAGATCCATACCGCCACCGCCAATCTTGCGAAGCCCCTCGGATTTTGAGCTACTGTTATTCTCCTTATTGTTATTACGATTTTTGTTGTGCGAATGATCTTTGTCTTTCTCTTCACCGTCATCATCGCAGCCGTCACAATCATTATCCTCACCAGATTTATACTTTACCAGTACATCCTTACGCGCAGTTCCTTTCACTGTGATCGAACCGAAATTAAGATGTGCTTTGAGTTTACCTCGCTTTGCCGGATCACTCAGGGGCACGGTAAATTCACTGTTGCTCTGAGCATTCGCGATCGATGATGAGATGAGTATCAACCCGAAGGTGATCAGTGCGAGGGCTATTGTTAGTATTTGATTTTTCATTTCCGTAGTCGTTATTCGTTATCAGTTAATCGTTATTAGTAGTTTACTGTTTTTTTGTGGCTCGTTATCCGTGTGGTATATATTTGCTGGTCATTCGTAGTATAGATCTTTGCAGTCGTTATGAAAGTTCAGATCACGGTTAACGAATAACCATTAACGGATAACGGCTCTTCAATTCTTCTCCTTCAGGTATACATTTCCATTGAATGTCTCAAAGTCGAGCATCACTCCGCCTTGTCCGGTTTTAAACAGGTTGTCCATTACTTTATAGCGTATGCCGTTGCCTTTGTCGCTCTTCTCGATCTTGGCAGGAAGTGCTTCTATCTTTTCAATGTTGGTATAAAAACTACCATTGAAACTTTCGAAGCTTAGGTCGGCCGCGAGTCCCTTTTGAAACAGTGCGTTGATGTCTCCATTGAGTGTATAGAAGCGGCATTTCTTTTTCGGATTGGTAGTATACTCTACATCCAGGTTTCCGTTGATCGTACTCGCTTCGGCTTCGCGCACCATGTTCTGTAATTTTATACTTCCGTTGATGTTATTCGCGATCACGATGCCGGTTACACCCTGCACGGCAACATCACCATTGTTGATTGTGCTTACATCTATATTTATACCGGCTGGCACTTTCACGACAAAGTCCAACTCAAATTCATACTCCGTGCGACAGCCATCGCGTTGGTTCCAGTTATAACTCCAGCCATTCCGGCCTCTGTTGTTGGGCGTACCTCTGCCGAACCGGGTACAGCCATCGCTGCTATAGAGTATAATGGAATCTGCGAGGTCGATCACCCCCATCTTTACTTCTTCTTTCGCTTTATCAAACCGCGCCTGCGTTTTGGCTCGAACGGTCCTGGTAACTTCCACCACAATCTTGTCACCGCTATAGCCCGTTACCGCTACACTTCCATTGATGTTTTCAATGAGCAATGTGTTATTAACATCTTTCTTTTCGAATGTAAATTCCTTTGTTGACTTCTCGGTATGCGTGAGCTGTGCATATACATTTACCATACACAGCGCTATACCTATACTTAGTAATGTCGTTTTCATAAGTTCTTGTGTTTAAAACCAACTCTAGTATTCTGTCGTATTTCAACCTCTAAACCTTCTGCAATTTTTCTAAATGAGAACTTGTATGGTTTCGCGTATCTTCTGCTTTACTTCCTTCGCAGTGTTTTGCTGTTGGAGTAATTTTTCAAGTTCTTTCACGGAAGATTTCTCCTGCAAAGCAGCCATCATCTCGGCAAGCTCTACCTGCACGAGCGGTGACTCCTGTTTGGCGATAGAACGTATCAACTCTTCGCGCACCGAGCTTTCCCTGGCATAGGGTTTCAATGCATCGAGGGCAGCGAGTCGCACATTTACGTTGCTGTCGTTATTCAGTGTCTCAAACAGGGCACGCGTAACTTTGGTACTCACCTGATCCATTTCCTGTGTAAGGCTTACGGCCTTCAGCCTGTCCGTTGCAGATTCTTTCTCCAGCAACGAAAGCATCATCATCTCTTTCAGATCCGTTACCTGCTGACTGAGCTCTGCGATCTGTCCGTTGTTAGCAGTACCTTCTGAAGTCTGCGGACGAACCCAATATCCTATCGCGAGTCCTGCGAGTAACGTAACCGAAGCAAAGGCCAGGCGTGGTAGCATTTCAGGCCAGGCGAAAAACTTCTTCCATGAAAATGAATTCAACTGACTTTTCTTTTCCTGCGCCAGCATCTGGTAGAAGTTGTCGTCCAGTTGCAGCGAAGGGGCCGGCACTTCGAGTTGCATAATCTGCTCTCCTATCACCTGTAGTTCCTGCAGTTCCGACAAATCGATTACACCTGCTTCGATATACTTTTCGAGTATATTTACTTCTTCTGCACTGGCCTGCCCTGCGTTATACTTTACCAGCAATGCTTTTATTTCATTTCGTTCCATACCTTTTGCTTTTAGCTGCGAGCTATGAGCTGTGAGTTTTTTTAATATCGCGTTTCGAGTTTTTGATACATTTCTTTTAGTTCCTGAAGCGCTCTGAAAACTTTTACTTTTACGGCACCTTCGGTGCAGCCGAGTATCTCACCGATCTCTTTATACTTCTTGTCCTGAAATTTACTGAGCACTAAAATTTCGCGTTTGTCTTCGGGCAGCCTGTCCATGGCCATGGAGAGCAAGTGCATTTCTTCTTCGCGTTGTATACCGGAAGAGCGATTCTCATCGCTGCCAAGCCGGTCTTGCCAGGTCTCGAGCGAATCTTTTGCTGCTATTTTATTCTTGCGGAAGTGATCGTGGCTCACATTGCGCGCGATGTGAAACATCCACGTTCTGAAGTCACCATCTCCGCGGAAGAGGTAACGATACTTCAGTATCCGTAAGAAAACATTCTGCACCAGGTCTTCGCTCAATTCTGCATCCTTATTCATGTGGTAGAAAAAACCGAACAAAGGTTTCTTGTACCGCTCGAAGAGCAGGCTCATCTTGTCGAGATCGCCATCCCTGACTTTCAGCATCAGGGCGTTGTCTGTTAGTGCGTCCAATTCAGAAGGTGAAGTTTTCAAAAAGGGTAACTTAAGGATTTCAATTTGGTTACACGGCTTCTGTAAAGTTTCTTAAAAATTCAGTACGACCAAAGCCAAGGGGACTGTCTCAACCGTGATAATTGTAATATCTACAGTCATAAAACCGTTTGATGCTATACGGTCTTACATTTTTTTTTACTATCTTCTCTGGCCCATCCAATGAAAACAAACAGCATCATTACGCTGCTGGTAAGTTCTGTTATACTTACCGGGATCAGTGCTGCCATAACGCACTATGCGATTCGTGACAGCCGGAATCGTGTTGAATGGGTTTTTCATACTTACGAGGTTATTGACCACTCTGCTACACTACTAACGCATTTGAAAGATACCGAATCCAGTCAGCGAGGCTATCTTATTACAGGTGATTCAAGCTATCTGCAGAATTTCAAGGCAAACCGTGAGATGGTGTTAGCCACGGGCGATTCCATTTCGAAGCTGGTATCGGATAATACAACACAAACTTCGTTGGTTCAGACTAAACTATTGCCTACCGTTGCCCGGAAGCTGGCATATATAGAGGCTGCCATCAGCAAGTATAATATCAATGGCAAAGACAGTGCTTTTGCCCTTATCAGGAGGGGACCGGGAAAAATACTGATGGATAGCATTCAACTATATACTGCTGCATTCAGCAAACACGAAAAAGAATTGCTCACCAACCAGTTGGAACAGGTGGCCATCACGCACAATCGCCAGATCATTATACGTTATGGAAGTTTTATACTGATCGCTTTTGTTTCGATACTCGCTCTGTTTACCATTGTACAGAAGCAGGAACGAAATGAAGAGCTCATTAAAGAACTGAACCTGGTCAACACATCGTTGGAAAAAAAGGTGGAACAACGTACCGTGGAACTTAAACGACAATCGGATGTAGCCGAAGAACTGAATCAAAAACTACAGGAAAATATGGAAGAGCTTGAGATGTTTTATGAGACACTGCAAGTGAAAAGCATTAAAACTGAAAGCGCCTTGCAGGAGATTGAAGATCTGTATAACAACGCCCCCTGTGGCTATCATTCGCTTGCTTCTGATGGTACTATTATAAGAATGAATCAAACTGAATTGAAGTGGCTGGGATATACCCTGGATGAGGTGCTGAGCAAGATGCACGTTACTTCCATCCTCGTACCAGAAGAACATACTTCATATTATAATGATTTTGAAGCCTTCAAACGTGAAGGCTTCATTCATAACAAGGAGCATACATTTCTGCGTAAAGACGGCAGCACGTTTCCAGTGCTGCTCAATGCCACCGCTATATATAATGAATTGGGCGAGTACATGATGAGCCGTGGCACCGTGATCGATATCACCGAGCGAAAAGTATATGAACATCAACTAATGGAAGTAAACAAGAAGCTGACACGCTTCAATACAGATAAAGATAATTTTCTGAATGTAGCAGCACACGATCTGAAGAGCCCGGTAAATAATATACTCGGCCTCATCAGTCTCATTAATATGCAGAAAGGAAATATATCGCCCGAGCAGGCAGAATATATACTGCACATTCAGCATCTCTGCAGTAATATGCAGAACCTGATCGGCAACTTGCTGGACATCGGTAAAATTGAGGGAGGTATTATGGAGTTTAAACCGGAGCCGGTAAATATGAGTGAATTTATGAAAGAGCATCTCGATGACTTCAAAGATCATGCGGCCACCAAACATATATCGCTGATACTGGAAGATCATACACCAAACCGCTGCATTATCACCGATCGCTCTGCACTTCAGCGTATCGCTGAAAATCTTATATCCAACGCACTGAAGTTCTCGCCTCCGCATACCCGCGTGATCATACGCCTTGAGCAGACGGATCATCATTTAAAAATGGAAGTGCAGGATCATGGACTGGGTATACAGCCCAATGAAATAAATCTATTGTTCCGCAAATTTCAGAAACTGAGTACACGGCCTACCGGTGGCGAAGGATCATCGGGACTGGGACTATCTATTGTAAAAGAACTCGTAACCGCACTCAACGGAAAGATATCGGTGACCAGTGAAGTGAACAAAGGCACTATATTTTCCGTTGAGCTCCCGCTTTTCGAAAGCGCATAAAAAAAGTATATACAGCCGAGCTATATATACTTTTACTATTTTAAAACCTGTTCGCTCCAGACTATGTATTGCGGATGGACGAGAGTTTGTTGCGTTCATCCTGCAGCTCACGCGAAAGCTTGGTCTGTTTCTCCATCGCTCTGCGCTTGTATTCTTCATACTCGTTGGTGAGCATGTTAATAGTAAGTTTCTTTTCCTGAAGTGTTTTGGTAAGCATTTTCATGCGACCGGCCAGCGTTACAATAACAAAAGCAAGCGCGGCTACCAGGATGGTTACGATCGTGAGGAATGCACCCTTCTCGATGTCGATACCAAGTACGGATATGTGTGTGCTGTCGTGCAGGGTAGCTGCCATCGACTCTTCTTTCTTTTTCAGGTTGGCTTCCACACTGGCTACCTGGTTCTTCAGCTGACTGATATTTTTCTGGGCTTCGCGAATGGCAACATCTTTGGCCATCAGCGAGTCGCGTGTAATCTTCCACACTCCATCCATCACGCTTTCCTTAACCACTTTATATTCTTTGAAGGACTGTGACTTCGCCTTCATAATACTATAGCGTTCGCGCAACGTGTAATTTTCCGGTGGTGTTTGAATCGTCTGGTCTGCAGCTTGCTGAGCAAATGAAAACTGAAACGTCAACAAACATACCCACAGTGCAGCAAAGTTTTTCATCATCTTCATAAGCGGTCTTTGGTTGATAGTTTTACAAACTACGATATCTCACTACTTTTTTACCACTTCCTTTATTTCAGCAGTGAATCTGTTCGATTAAAGCTTTATGTCAAGGGACGAAAGGTAACCATTCTTGTTCGGAAATTACTAAGATTATGCAGAACGTTTCGACCATCCCTCTTCGATTCCCAAACCGAACAAAGCAAAATCATATTTCACCGGATCTACCGGATCCAGGGCACGCAGGCGTGCCGTCAGTTCAAGCGCAGTCTGCCAGTCGGTCTGCTTTCGTTTGATCAACTTGAGCCTGCGGGCCACACGATCTACGTGCAGGTCGCAGGGGCAAACCAGTTGGGCTGGCTTTACCTTTTTCCAGATGCCGAAGTCTACACCTCTATCATCATCGCGCACCATCCACCGCAGGTACATCACCAAGCGCTTGCACGTTGACTTGCGCGCAGGCGATGGAATGTGTTTGCGTGTTCGGTGTGGCGCGTGTTCGAGGCTGAAGAATATTTTCTGAAACTGATCCAACCCCTGCTCTACTGTTTCATGATCGGCCCCGGCATAAAAGGCATCTTCCAGCGAAGTGTGGTTCTGGTAAAACCATTTCAGCGCCTCTACAAAGTATAACGTATCGGTTGCGTTAAAGGTGCGATGTTTAAACGCGAGCAGCGGCTTCAGATCCTTCTCGCGATGCTGCAGTATAAACCGATGCGGGTCGTTGTCCATCATCCCCATCAGCTGTTTACATTTATTGATGATGGTTTTGCGCTGTCCCCAGGCGAGCACGGCTGCAAACAGACCTGCTATTTCTATGTCCTGCTTTTTGCTGAACGCATGTGGAATAGAAACCGGATCGTTCTCGATAAAGCCCGGCTGATTATACAGCACTACCTTTTCGTCCAGAAAATCCTTCAACTCGGCTATACTCAGTTTACTTCTTTTCAACGTCTTTAATTTTTTATCAAGAATACTAGATTTAGACCGAAACACATGAGGTGATTTCAAAAGGTATAGTAGCTTTGTTAACGTTGTAACTATTGCACATGAAAAAATTCTTCCGGTACCTCGGTATCAGCTTGCTGGTTATCATCATCCTGGCAGTCTCCTATATATTAATTTTCTTTCCCCCGATCATGACAGGCATGGCGGCTAAAACCATGTGCTCGTGCGTGTATGTTACCGGGCGCACACCGGAGAGTGTCGTCCACGAAGAGTTCCAGGTATTTCCCGGTATGCCTTCCCTGCCTTATACCGTAGATCGTAACGATTCTTCTGTCTCGGTATCGATGTTATGGAAGACGAGTAAGGCTATATATCGTGAGCGGTTAGGATGCACGCTTATCGCGGAACAGGATGTTGATGTTGTGAGAAGTCAGGCAATCGTGCGGCCTCCTGTGCCAACGCTTAACCAGGATTCACTCGCGTGGCCGATGGGTAATGCTATACAAGACACAACGTTTAGCGGCGTTGATTACGCGAAAGTAAAAGAGACTGTACAAGCTGCCTTTAATGATGTTGATCCCGAGAACCCTATATATACCCACGGTGTTGTGGTTGTCTATGACGGACATATCCTGGCCGAGCAGTATGCTGACGGATATACCTATACCAGCCGCATGATGGGTTGGTCGATGACAAAGAGCATAACCAACGCACTCATCGGTATACTGGTAAAAGAAGACAAACTGAACGTTGAAGAACCTGCGTCTGTACCCGAATGGAAAAATGACGAGCGCAGTAAAATCACACTGAACAATTTACTCCAGGCCAGCAGCGGACTCGACTGGTCTGAATCATACTTCTCTCCTACCGGATCATTCCACCAGATGTTTATCAAGAGCGATGATAAAGCTGCGTTTGCCGCCTCTCAAAAACTGAAACATGAGCCCGGCACACACTTTCAATATTCCAGCGGAACAACGAATATACTTTCGCGCATGATCCGGCAAACTGTTGGTGATCGTGATTACTATCAGTTTCCTTATAAAGAGCTCTTTCATAAAATCGGTATGAACACCGCGATTATAGAGCCGGACGCATCGGGTACATTTGTAGCCAGTTCGTACTCCTTTGCTTCCGCCCGCGACTGGGCACGTTTCGGTATGCTATATCTGAATGATGGTACATGGAATGGCGAACGTATACTGCCTCAAGGTTGGGTGAAGTATTCAACGACACCTGCCCCAGCGGCTCCTATGCGTCAGTACGGAGCGCAGATCTGGTTGAATCTTGGAGCCATTGATAACCCGACATTGGTAGAATATCCAGGCTTACCCAACGAAGCTATAGTATTCGATGGCTTCGAGCGGAATTTCGTTGTGATTGTTCCTTCGAAGAAACTTGTGGTGGTGCGTCTTGGCGTAACGCATAATAAAAATTTCAGTCTGGCTAATTTGGTGAACGGGGTGATTGAGGCGCTTCCGTGATTTCAGTAAATTGGTACAGCAATACCTATATAGACAATTTGAAGTTGGCATATATTAGACAATCACGTTATACTCATTCTAAAAATGAAAAATTTACTTCTACCATTATTATTACTCGGCTTGCTGACCGACTGCACGTACCGACCAAAAGAAAAACGACTGACCAAGTTCAAAAATGAACACAGCCAGATTCTTGAATCATTCTACAAGAAGACGAATGATACCATTGAGTTTAAAAGAATTCTCACGGATGGGGCAACTTCAAAAATTCAATCAGGTTATATTTTTCTTGATGATAATACTTTAACACATCAAAAGTTCAGTTCCGTTCAACAACTAACCAATGCCAATATTTTCGACTCGCTGAAAACTCAGTTTAAAGCCGATGGGTTTGCTGAAAAATTATTTGATGACAGAGATGTGATGTTTGTACAGATTGTCCCTGATTCAGCTATGGATGAAGAGGATGCTTCGGGATTCATAAACCTACGACACAATATCGAAGAGGAAATTGACGCAAGACTCAAAACCAACAATCTCGGAGAATGGTTTGCCGGTGACATGGGTGCAGGTGCAAATATGCTTTTCTTTGTTGACGACTGGACCCCAGCAATGGAAATAGTAATGGAAGTTTTAAGAGAAGAAAACCTCCTGGACCATGTACTGATTACAAAACGAATCGCGACAGCAAAAAATGAGTGGAACTACGAAATTGTATACCCAACAGAATACGAGGGTATTTTTAACGAGATATAGTTAAGTCGAATGCCCACCATGGCCTTGTTGTTGCGCCTGTTGGTTCGTTGAATATATATAAACCTTGTGTGTATTAGATTACTGACACCGATGAAAGCATTTATCATTAAATACAAGTATACTATCATCTATTGGTTAGTCGTTACCAGTATACTTCTAATCTTTGCCCCCATGCAACGGGCTGATTACCTGGAAGCCGACATCCATAAATTCAAAGATGAATACTTTATATCAGCTTTATTTTGGATTTGGGGTGTTATCTGTGTGCTATGGCTTATTATGTTATGCATAAACACGAAATCAATTAAAACCTCATTTGTATCATTATTATATGTTTCATTTATCACGGCATGTCTTCTTTTTATATTCAAAGATGTACTTCTGGGTGGTATACTATTCATTAACAAATTATACAAACGAGACAGTACCCAAAAAAAATACACGGTAATTCAAGTTACTAGAGAAGAACAAAGCGGCCTTTTCCTTTTTGATCTGGAAAACCAGGCCGCAGCTTCTGATGATAAACTGAGAGAAAAATTATATCGTCCTGAACTTAAGCCTCAAGACACCTTAACACTACCGGTTGATATCGGACTTTTAGGAATTACATTCCCTCATGAATAGTTAACCAATATTTCAAAGATAGAACACCGTTCAAAGATGTGAGTTAAATCAACCGACAGTATGCTAAAGCTTCCCCAAATTATACGAATCCATTTTATCCTGCTCGTTATATTAATTTTTAATTATGTACTTGTACAAGTAACAGGATTCGGACTTAATATTTATCTGATCGATCTACTGAAGAGTATCCTTTACCTGACAGGAATTGTTCTATTCTTTATGAATCTCAGACCATTTAAGATAATGGCGACATACTATTCTCTCTACGTACTGACCCCAACAGTTTGGGTCATATTCTATTTTACGCAGAGTGTATTATTTGGCGTTTTGTCTTATGTATTATTAACACCCGTTATGCCTATCCTGCCGGATTACAATGACGGTAACATAAAGGTTTATTCTGACTCCAAAGGTTTTCTTGTGCCATGCTGCCGCTATCATGTTTCACAAGACAAGCTATATGTATTCGAACAGATTAAAGGGAGAGTACATATTCCGGATGGAGTTGATTTTGAAAAAGCCAGGATTATATTGAAGAATGATTCTGCGCTCATTTATGCTGACACAGTTTACAGAACAGTAATGCTACCGTACACCGAGGAGACTCAGGATAACTAACCATCAATCCACACTATATTTAACCCCGACAATCCTCCTCACACGATCAAGCGTCTCCATCAACTCCAGCGTATCCTGGTGCGTCATCACCGGACTTTCGGTGAGTCCGTTACGAAGGCATTCACCTACATGGCGCGCTTCGAATTGATAGCCGTAACCTTCTTC
Source organism: Ohtaekwangia kribbensis (assembly GCF_042676245.1). Taxonomy (NCBI): domain Bacteria; kingdom Pseudomonadati; phylum Bacteroidota; class Cytophagia; order Cytophagales; family Fulvivirgaceae; genus Ohtaekwangia; species Ohtaekwangia kribbensis. The sequence continues at coordinate 647,051 of NZ_JBHTKA010000007.1, read as the reverse complement.
GCGATGTACTTCTACAGGTGTTGGAGCATCTTTACCCATGGCTACCTCCAATATACCTATAGCGTTATGAAAACGGTTCTTCATCAGTATACGTCCTTCGCTACCGGCAATTACCGCCTCCACAGGTGTATGTGCCTGTAGTGTTGATGATAGCGCTGCTATAGCACCGTTGGAAAATTTCATCAGCATGCCGCACTGTTCATCTACACCGGTTACACCTTGGGTGATGGTGGCCTGTATATCTGTCGGTTTACCTAACAATGATTGCGCTAAAAATACAGGATATATACCGATGTCCAATAGCGAGCCTCCGCCCAGTGCAGGATCGATCAACCGTTGAGGCATCGGCTCTCCGGGATTAAAACCAAAGTCTGCCTGTATCCAGCGTATAGGTCCGAGTATACCGGATCGTATAATCTCTGTTACCTTTTTATACTGCGGTAGAAATTTAGTCCAGAAGGCTTCCATGATAAATATCTTTTGCTTTCGCGCCAGGTCGATCATCTCGGCAGTTTGTCTGCTATTAAGTGCAAATGCTTTTTCGCATAGCACGGCTTTACCATGTTTCAGGCAAAGCAACGCATGCTCGTGATGCATGCCGTGCGGTGTAGCGATATAGATCACATCTACTTCGCTGTCATTCACCAGTGCTTCGTATGTAGTATGAAACCGAGCGGCTTTATATTGTTCGGCAAACGCGCGGGCTTTCGCTTCATCGCGCGAAGCAACAGCAGTCAGCGTAGCATCTTCAACCAGTTTCAGATCATTGGCAAATTTGTTCGCGATCTTTCCGCAGCCCAGAATTCCCCACCGGATTATTTGAGACATATATTTACCTGTAAATTTGTTGTTCGTGGTAAATTAAGAATATTGGCGCATGGCAAAAAGCGGTACGCATTTTCACTTCAAACAATTCTCGGTAGCACATGATCGATGCACAATGAAAGTAGGCACCGATGGTGTTCTGCTCGGAGCCTGGGCTGCTATCGGCAATGCCAAAACTATTCTTGACATCGGCACAGGTTCCGGTGTTATCGCGTTGATGCTCGCACAGCGTACACCACCCGATGCGCTTATCCATGCCGTTGAACTCGAACAAAACGATGCACAGCAGGCGCATGAAAATGTAGCGCACTCACCGTGGTCTGATAAAGTAAAGATATTTCCTTCAGCCATTCAGCAATTTGCCGGTGAAGCCCGCTATGATCTCATCGTATCAAACCCGCCTTACTTCATCAACAGCCAGGAACCTCCGGATAAAAGGCGACTGCAAACCCGGCATACCGTGATGCTGAGCTTTGCAGAATTACTGGGCGCTGTAACGCGTCTGCTCAAACCGGACGGAACGTTCCAGGTTATACTGCCCTATACCGAGGGCCTGCAGTTTATTGAACTGGCTTCGCAACACGGTTTACATTGCACCCGCCAATGGAGTTTTCGCACACGTGCCACCAAACCCATTGAACGCTGGCTGCTTGCATTTTCCCGTATACCGGCCACTGACCGCGACACTGGTGAAGTTCTCTTATACAGCCATAATACCGTGTGGGATGATTCATACACAAACCTGACGCGCGATTTTTACCTGAATATGTAGCCGGCACAGGGCCCGATTTTTTTTCTTTATCTTACCATACTGTTTCATCGTTTAAGACAAAACAGTATCCGTTTTCATTTATATACGTACTATAGAAGACCCTCTATGAGAAGTATACATATTTTACTGGCCCTGCTGGTATTGCCGGCAGTTGCTTTGGCACAAACCGTGTGGACGATCGACAAACCTCACACGCGCATTGGCTTTAGTGTGGCGCACATGGTTGTTTCTGAAACCGAAGGTAATTTTACAGACTTTGATGGAAAAGTAACGAGCAAGGCTGCCGACTTCAACGGGGCCAACGTGGAATTCACTGCGCGCAGCGCCTCGGTGTATACCGGTGATGAAAAACGTGACATGCATTTAAAGGGCGATGAGTTCTTCGATGCAGAGAAATTCCCCGAGATAAAATTTAAAGGCGACCTGGTAAAAGAAGGAACGCACTATATGCTGAAGGGCAACCTCACCTTGCGCGATGTTACCCAGCCCGTAACATTTCAGGTAGTATATGGCGGCACCGTAAAAGCATTCGGCACCGAAAAGGCAGGCTTCAAACTAAGTGGTAAAATTAACCGGCAGGATTATGGTTTGAAGTGGAGCAAAACAGTTGAGTCTGGCGGACTCGTGGTTGGCAATGAAGTAACTATCAACTGTAAAATTGAGTTAAACAAAACGCAGTAACGCAAAAGGCATTCTTCAAAAAAGTAAATCAGCAGTACTATGAAAATCGAGGAAGAAATCAGTCAACCCAAATTCCGTAATGCGATGCAACGCGCGATTATCAACGTGATCTTTACATCGCACTGGATCGTAGATCGATACCAGAATTTTTTCAAACCGTATGGAATTACCCTGCAGCAGTTTAATATACTGCGCATCCTGAAAGGACAGTATCCGAATGGTATATCAGGCACTACCATTAAAGCCCGTATGATGGACAAAAATTCGGATGTATCGCGTCTGCTCGACCGGCTTGAACTGAAGAACCTGATCGAAAAAAGACCCAGTCCGCAAGACAAGCGTGCGACCAATATATTTATATCACAAAGCGGCCTGGATATGCTGGCCGAACTCGATACCCGACAGGAAGAGTTCGATGCTATACTCGCACTTTCAGATGAAGATGCTGCCCTGCTGAGTGAGTTGCTCGATAAAGCAAGGAGCTGACTATATCTTCGCCAGCTCTGCTTTTACAAAGTCCATCAGCTCTTTTATATAGGCTTTGCTGAAATCAAATTTTATACCGGCCGCCTTGTATATCTCCGGTATAGAACGCAGGTAGCCAAGCTTCAATGCATTCTGATATCCCTGCAGGCCTTTCACCGGATCATTCCGGAAATTTCTCCATACAGCAATTGCCCCAAGTTGTGCCATACCATATTCGATGTAGTAGAATGGCACTTCAAAGAGGTGTAGCTGTTTTTGCCACAGGTAATCTTTCGCTTCTTCCAGGCCATTCCAGTCGGTAATGGTGTCGGCAAACTGATCGAATATTTTATTCCACTCACGCTTGCGATCGGCAGTGGAGTGATTTGCATTTTCGTATAGCCAATGCTGATACTTATCAATGGTAGCAACCCACGGCAGTGTCTCAATCAGGTCTTCGAGGTGATCGCGTTTCGCGCGCTTCAATTCTTCCGGGTTAGTAAAGAATACATCCCAGTGATCCATCGAGATCAATTCCATAGACATGGAAGCAAGTTCCGCTACTTCCGATGGTGTTGACTTGAAGTCATTCAACTCAAGATCGCGCGTCAAAAAGTTATGAATAGCATGTCCTCCTTCGTGCATGATCGTTACCATATCGCGCAATGTTGATGTAGCATTCATAAAAATGAACGGCACACCAATCTCCGACAATGGATAATTATAACCACCCGGTGCTTTACCTTTTCGCGATTCTAGATCAAGATGTCCCATCTCTTTCATGATAGAGAGGCATTGCCCTAAGAACGGATCAAGTCGCTTGAATACCTCGATTGTTTTTTCCGTCAGCTCCCGTCCGTTGGTAAATGGTTTTAATGCAGCACGTCCTTCCGGATCAACCGCTTTGTCCCACGGACGTAGCGTATCAACCTTCATGGCATTTTGACGCTCGCGAGCAAAGTCGTTTAACAACGGCACCACTTCACCTTGTATAGCATTGTGAAAGTTGAAGCAGTCCTGCGGAGTATAGTCAAATCGTCCAAGCGACTTGAACATATAGTCTCTGAAGTTCGCGAAGCCTGCATTTACCGATACCTGGTGACGCAACGTTATCAACTTTGAGAACAACGCATCGAGTGTATCTTTATCCTGTAACCTGCGGCTGTTAATCTTTCTATATACTTCTTCACGTTTCTTACGATCGGTATCCATCAACACAACCGAAGCCTGTTGAAGCGTAACTTCTTTTCCCTCCCACTCGATCGTCATGGCACCGGACAACTGTGCATACTTTTGTGCTTCGGTGCTGATCTCGGTATATAGTGGTACGTTCTCTTCGCGAAAAATTTCGATCTCTTTTTTCAATGTACGGATCATGATATCATACCCTTCTTCCTTCGCGAGTGTATCGAGGTACGATGATGCAGCCGCTTTCTTGTTCAGTTGGTCTGCCACAGGTGCAACCTGCGGCTGAATGTTCTGAATGAAATCCTGGTAAGCTTTGTTATAGTCTTCGTTCTCCGTATAGCACGTCATGCGGATATAGCGCCACGCGAGATCTTCCGATATCACCGACTCCAGTTCACTGCGATCGCGGAACCATTGTTTGAGATCGCCTTGTGAATTCAGGTTACGGTCCAGCAAAGCATCAAAATAAGGTTTTAATGCTTCCCAGGTTGTAACCGTAAATGATTCGGGTAAAAAATTACGTTGTGGTCGTGTGGGTATTGATATCGCTGTCATGGTTGTCTCAATTCGTTTTGATAAAATAGTAAATCAAAAATACGGAAAGAAAATTCCCGTTTCTAGAACGGAATAAAGGTATACACCGTACCAGCTTCTGTTGCAACATCATACAGAAGACTTGCCTGCAATTCTATTTTGCCAAGTTGTGCTTGCGCCTGTGGCGACACAATCGGAGTTTTTACACTTTCTACAGCATAGAAAGGATTGACATTCTCTCCGGTTGCTTCCTTCAGGGTAAAATTACCATTGGCCTTTAAAGGTTGATGCACGCGAATTCTGCAAACACCACCGAGCTTTGAGCGCACTTTTAAACTGGTGATTTGCTTCTCTTTCCATACAATGTCCACTTCAAAACCACCGCGCGCCACAAGGCCCTTCACTTCACCATCCCTCCATTCATCAGGCAATGCCGGCAGTATATGCAATGCACCATCGTGCGACTGCACAAACATTTCTGCTATACCGGAAGTACATCCATAGTTACCATCGATCTGGAACGGAGGATGCGCATCGAACAAGTTCGGATATGTACCACCACCACCGGGATTGGTACCGACCGGTTTAAGCTGATCAGTAATCAGTTTGAAAGCATGATTACCATCTTGCAGACGCGCCCAGAAATTTACTTTCCAGCCCATCGACCATCCGGTAGAAACATCTCCGCGTTGTATCAATGTATTTTTAGCCGCACGGAATAATTCAGGATTTCTATACGGTGATATCTGGTTGCTTGGATAAAGTCCGTAGAGGTGTGACACGTGACGATGCTTGTCTTCCGGATTGTCCCAATCGTGAAGCCACTCCTGCAGCTGACCGTGCTTACCGATCTGCATCGGTGCTAGCTTCGAGCGAATCTCCCTCAGTGAATCAGCAAAAGCTTTATCAACCTTGAGTATATCTGCTGCTTTTATAGTACGACCAAACAGATCGAAGAGTAACTGATTATCCATTGTAGCACCAGCCGTGATCGATGCCTCTTGTGTACTGCTATAGTGATACGTATTCTCCGGTGATACGGAAGGACTCACAATCAACCAATGGTGTTCTTTATCTTCCTGCAGCACATCGGCAAAGAAACGACTCGCGCCTTTTAACACGTGGTAATATTGCTCCAGGAAATCAGCATCACCGGTAAACATATAGTGTTCCCACAGATGCTGCGATAACCATGCACCGCCCATCGGCCACATACCCCATGAATGTGCACCATCCACCGGATCGGTTACACGCCACAGGTCTGTATTATGGTGACATACCCAGCCGCGTGCGCCATACGTTTTGGTGGCACTTTCCTGCCCGGTATGCGAAAGATCATCGAGCATCTTGAACAACGGATCATGCAGTTCGCTGAGGTTGGTTACTTCCGCTGGCCAGTAGTTCATCTCGGTGTTAATGTTGATGGTATATTTACTGTCCCACGGAGGCATCATGTGGTGATTCCATATACCTTGCAATGTCGTAGGTTGTCCACCGGGTTGTGAACCGCATATCAGCAGGTAACGTCCATATTGAAAATATAGCGCTGCCATATGTGGGTCATTAGACGTTGCAAATGCAGCGAGTCGCTGATCGGTTGTTTTCTGTACCGATGCCGTAGTGCCCAGGTTCAGTGTTACGCGGTTAAAATATTTTTTATAGAAGTTCTTGTGGTCCGTTAACGCGTTTACATATTTCTTGCGCAGAGCAGGTTGCAAATACTGGGAGGCACGTGCGTGTTCATCTGCACTGATGTCGTGGTAGTTTTTAAAGTTCGTGGCGATGGATATATATACCGTGGCTGAGTTGGCTTTGGTAAGGACGATACCCGATGTATCAACGGTAACTTTACCACCCTCGTTCAACACATGAAACTGTCCTTCAAATTCAACAGCACCTTTTACACCTTCGTGATCGCTGGTAACACCGGTTAACAGCAGTGTATTCTTCTCGTAACTCACGGCATGCTTCTGCGGACTCTTCAATGAAAGTTTGCACGTAATGCTTCCAGGTTTATCGGCTGTAAGGCGAACTATAATTACCTGGTCGGTAAAGGAAGCAAACACTTCACGCTTATATTTTACACCATCCGCACGATACGATACCGTAGCTACGGCATCCTCAATGTTCAGATCGCGGTAGTACTCGGATATATTTTTATAAGGAGCGAACTCCATGAACAAACTGCCGGCCGGTTGATACGGCATACCTTCGTTCAGTGATTTTACATTCTTATCGGCCAGTGCCTGTGCTTCGGCATATTTACCCTCGGCCAGTAACTGGCGTATCTGTGGTATATATTGCCCTATAGCCGGGTTGATGTTGTTGTTAGGACCGCCCGCCCATATTGTACCTTCATTTAACTGCAGCTCTTCTTTTTGAGGATTACCGTAGAGCATGGTGCCCAAACGTCCGTTACCAAGTGGCAATGCCTCCTCCCACTTAACAGCAGGTTTATCATACCAAAGTTTGAGGGAAGTATCTTGCTGTGCAACAGCCGGCAGGCACACCAACATGCTTACCATCAGCACAACACTATACCAGGCGTAATCATTTTTTTTCATAAAGGGAAGAATATTAACTATAAATTATTACAAAATCCGGGTAACTCGGGCCGTGAAGATAAAACAGACCGGCAAACTTTTCTTTTATCGGTGTGATTTTTGAAAAATATTTTCTTCGCTATTTATTGCGTTCATGAACGATCACGAGATAAAAAACGAAACGTCCTTACGATTCAATCCGCTGCGACTGCTACAACGATTCGGACTTGATGGTTTTGTGCTGGCACTGCTGGGTATGATTCTGCTGGCATACCTGTGGCCACAAGGCGGCATAACAGAAGGAACATTCTCGTTATCATCGCTCGCGAATTATGGTGTCTCACTCATTTTCTTTTTCTACGGCTTACGCCTGAGCAAACAAAAACTGCAGCAAGGACTTGGTAACTGGAAGCTTCACATACTCGTGCAGGCCAGTACATTTATACTCTTTCCGTTACTTGTTTTTCCGTTGCAGATGTTGGTGCCCGATGAACAATGGCACGTGTTGTGGATCGGTACTTTTTTCCTGGCCAGTTTACCATCAACGGTATCATCATCGGTAGTGATGGTGTCGATGGCAGAAGGAAATATACCGGCTGCTATATTTAATGCCAGTATATCCAGCATCATCGGTGTGTTTATTACTCCGTTGTGGATGGAACTTATACTCTCAGGCTCATCACAAAATATAGAGCTCGGTAGTATTATGGGGAAACTTGTATTGCAGGTATTGCTGCCGGTAGTAGTAGGGATTTTACTGAACCCGAAGTGGGGACATATCGCAGAGAAGTATAAAAAACAGCTGAAGTATTTTGATCAGACCATCATTCTTATTATTGTATATACTGCCTTCTGCGAATCGTTCGAAAAAAAGATGTTCGACAACCTCACGCTGCCCGAGTTACTATTACTCGGTGTTGCCATGCTCCTGCTATTTTTTATTGTATACGGAATAACAAACATGCTCTGCAGTATACTTCACTTCAATCGAAAAGACAGAATTACCGTTGTTTTCTGTGGATCAAAAAAATCCCTTGTCCACGGCACCGTCATGTCGCGCGTACTCTTCACCAACAACACCGCGACTGGATTACTGCTCCTTCCACTCATGATGTACCACGCGCTGCAACTTATCGTAGTGAGCATTATTGCAAAACGAGCAACTCGTAGTAAGGCAACGTAATCTGTTGGGAGCTGCTGGCTGCGAGCTTGTGAACGGTGATGTGAATGGAAACAGGTATTAACTATGAAGAATACAATTAGCTGCTGACTCCTAGCTTTCCATTGCGGGCCCTGTGAGCGGTAATATGAATGAGGAACGGCTACTAACTACAAATAATACAATTAGCTTCAAGTTGTTGCTGGAAAATTTCAGGTCTCGCTATATAGCTAGAAGCTCGCAGCTATTTAGCTATATTGTGCTAATTACCAGACTCTTTAACCCTACACTATGAAATGCTGCAAGTTGTTCATCATGTTGTTGTTTTGTGTTTTTCAAGTGAGGGCACAGCAGGTTGAGTCGTATAAGCCAGTTTCGAGTGTGGCTATAACGCTTTATTCGAAAGTATTAAAAGAATATCGCAAGATCTATATTCATTACCCGGCATTGGATTCGGCTCACCTGGACAGAAGGTTCCCGGTGCTATATTTACTGGACGGTGAAAGTCACTTTGAGATGCTCTCTCAATATACCGATTACCTGAGCCGCTGGGATGTAAATGTTATACCTAAAATGATTGTTGTTGGTATTACCAATACAAAAATCCCTGATGGTCGGCTATTACGATGCGCTGCGATTTATCTACAAAGACTGGAAAGAATGAATTAGCTGCGAGCTTGAGTGGCTGCTGGCTTCAAGCTACTGGAAAATACAGGATTGCTATATACTTACTATATATAGCTATAAAGATTAATCCTATACCGAACGAAAACAAGCCAGAAGGCAGCCGCCTTTTGCTCCAAGCGTCCTCTTCCTTTCTCGCAGCCCGAAGCTCACGGCTAGTTTTTATAGACCTGCACCACAAACACGTAGTCTTTCCAGCGTTTTACTTGCTGTACGCGGCTAGAGTTTTTCAGGGTGCTATATTTAGGTAGAACCAACGGTCTGGCTAGTGTATCTAGTGATGCTTTGGAGATGGCATCCATGATAACAGTTGATTTGATCGCGAATGCAGCACCCAATGTCTCTGTTTGTATACCGCTGATGATACCTACAAGGTCACCACTTTCGTTGAAAAGTGGTCCGCCACTGTTACCCGGATTTACCGGAACCGATACCTGGTATGAATTCGGATTCTGGCTAAAGCCTGTAGAAGCACTGATGGAGCCTTCACCAAAAACTATATCCTCACGTGGAAAGCCCAGGGTAAAAACATGTTCACCTAAACTCGCTTCATCTTTTGCTATAGCATACGGTAATGAACGTGTTGTATAGGCAATGGAATCGTTCATCAGTTTCAACACGGCTATATCATTGGCCGGATCGCGCAGTACGATCGTTACTTTCTGCCTGCCGAATTTTTCGTTCTCAATAAATACAGAGTCTGCTTCTTTTACAACGTGGTAGCTGGTGGCCACATAACCGTTGGATGAAATGAGAAAACCTGAACCTGCATATTTACTCGGTATCGGCTGTTTGCCTTTGTCCATGGACTGCGCTATATCTTTCATCAGCATTTTCTGTGAATGCTTGATCTGATCTACATTTCTGCGCAACTCCTTATAAATAGCAGTCTGTTTGGTCTCAAGCGATTGCGTCATCCACAGTGTACCCAGTATACTTACCATCGCTACCGAAGCAGCTACAGCTGTCATGGGCCAGTATTTTTTCCATCCTCCTATCGTGGCCGGAAGCAGCACAACCGGTTTTGTTTCTTCCACTTCAAGGTGTGCACTGTCCAGCATGTGTTTAAGCTCTACACGGTTGTTGTAGAACTTCATGGCATCGCGCATGGTTTTATGCTGCTGTGCCTTGGCGTTAAGAGCCGGATCACTTTTTAATTTATTCTCTACGGCCTCAGCTTCTTCGGCAGTAAGCTTTCCGGAAAAGTAATCGTCCAGTAATTCGTAGAGTGCCTGGTCAGCGTTCATGGAAGGTCTTCTTTATACGTTGCAAAAAATAATTTCTTCAGTCGTTGCAGACATTTATACTTCTGGTTCTTGGCGTTGTCTGCATTGGTATAGCCAAACTTGTCGCGAATTGCTTCCATCGAAAGATCATGCATATAAAAATCTTCGAGGATTCCCCGGCAAGGTTCACCCAGGCTCGCCAGCGATTCGCGCATCCGGATAAATCGTTGCTCGTTGTCTTCGATGGCATTCATCTCTTCTTCAATACCCAGAAAAGTTTCCGTTTCCTGTATATTACCATGATAACGCTTTTTCTCGGCGAGGCGTTTTAACCACAGCCTGCGGCACACAGCATAGAGGTATGTTTTAATTTTGCAGGTAAGTATAAATTCAGGCTGCTGCACTTTTTCATAAAAAGCAATTACAGCCTCCTGGTAAATATCCTTAGCCTCCTCCTCCGTGCCATTGTTGGAACGAATCAGGTTCACAATCATCGGATAATGCGTTTTGTAGAGCTCCCGGAGCGCTACCTCATTTTTCTTCTTGATCTCTGAAACAATCAGCTCGTCAAAGTAATACACGTTCAATGAAGTCGATTTTATACAAAAGTGCTGCGAAGGTAACCCAAAGAAAAATATCTTTTGTGTTGGGTGACCTTTCAAAGGTTTTGGTATGAAAGGAAATTTTTAAACCAATAAGTCATGAAAAACACATTGAAATTCGCTTTCGGCATACTTTGCCTGGTTGTTCTCGCATCTTGCGAACCTAAAAAAACTGCATCTGAGCAAGAAACTACTCCTGCTGCTGACACAACTTCAACTGAGGTTGCTGCTCCAGACACTACCCAGGTAGAAGCTCCTGCAGATACTACTGCAACAACACCTCATTAATCCATAAGAGCTGATCGTTGAAAAATACGGTCAGCTTTTTTCTTTTCGCTATTTTCCCGACCGGCCACAGGGAAAATTTTCCATTACTTGCGTTTCTTTCTACAACGCGCACACTTCCTTCAAATTTCACATGCTGCCAATATACCTGAACAACACGATGTGTTGCCGATAGGATATTGCCCACACTGATTTCTTTCTCTCTACCATTTTAACAACAACACTTATGAAAAATACATGGTATATTTTCCTGGTATCGCTTTGTCTTTTTTCTGCCTGTGCTGCTAAACAGGAAGCAGAACTATCGACCGCAGATACCATTACGGACGAACAACTGGTTACTGCCGAAAACAAGCTCACGCAAAATCAACTGGCAGCTACACCTCAGCCACAGCGCGATCTCTACTCCGATGGCAAAACAAAACTCATCAAAACGGTTAACTATCGTTTTGAGGTGGAGAATGTAAAACGTGCTACCGAAAATATAGAGGCCGCTATAAAGAAATATCCGGCCTATATTTCTGGATCCAACCTGCGTCTTGACAATCCTATCCTCGAAAACAAACTCAGCATTCGTGTACAAAGTGAATTCTTTTATGACCTGTTGAAAGATATCGATAAGGAAGCGCGCTTCGTAAATTTCCGTGATGTGAACACCACCGATGCATCGAAAGAATTTGTAGACCTGGAGTCACGCCTTAAAACCAAACGTGAAGTGGAAGAGCGTTACATGGATATATTGCGGAAAAAAGCGGGCAGTATAGAAGAACTTTTAGAAGCTGAAAAACAGATCGGAGCGCTTCACGAGGAGATTGAAGCCACCATCAGCCGCATGAATTATCTGAAAGAGCAGATCAGCTATAGCACGATCAATCTGGAATTCTACCAGACTATATCACAGGAAGTAGCCGCTGCAGATGCCACAACCTCGAAAGACAAATTTACCGATGCCATGAAAACCGGCTGGGAAGGACTAATTACTCTTGTCATAGCATTGGTATATATATGGCCCATACTGATCGCTGCCGGATCTATTGTTATATACCTGAAATTTTTCAGAAGAAAACCATTACCCTATAAACAGGCATAGGTTCATAAGCAGAAATATATAGTCAATAAAAAACCGGCACTATCAGCCGGTTTTTTCATTTATCAGAAAACCTACGCGTTCAGAACTTATGGTCTGCTGCTTGAACCTGGGTCCTGTATGCGTTTACCGCCTTTATCGAAATAATAGTTTTTAGTCTGATCGCCGGAACCGATGCGAACCATGTAACCATTTGTAGTTTTGTTACGGTATACTGAGCCGCTTTCCCAACCCGTATATTCAGAACCTTTTAATGTAGTTCTCAGGGATGCTGGTACATCTGCTGATTTTACTACATCATAATCTTTCTGAATGTATTGATCAGAAGGCTGCTGAGTTGCAGAAGGTTGTTCCTGTTGTGGTGATGGTGTTACACCTGTTGTATCAACCTGTTGCGCATTCACTGCCACAATGCCTAACATAAGCATTCCGGCAAATAATAACATAAGCTTTTTCATAGCACTGTAATGATTTTTGTTTTAAGAATAATTAACTTTTATACAGTCTGTTGTTAACAAAACTATGCCCGGCAATACAGCGCGATAAAAGCATTTAAAAAGGCAAAGTTGTTGAGGAATGGTGTGGACATGTTACAGACTTGACTGTGGTAAAAACGGACAGTTCATATTATTTTCGATATAGCACGTATAAAGCGGATGACCGCACGAACCTCTTTACCCGGGAAGCAGTTAACTTTACTTTGAAAATGTGAGTACGTATGCGAAGTATTATTATTCTTATACTTGTTTTTACGGCATGGCAGCAATCGCATGGTCAGAACCCGATTGTAACAACGCCTCCTGACACTACCGCTCTTATTTTTAACCAACTGCTGCAGGACACGATCAGGCGCGACACAACCGAGACTCCGTCATCAGTTCCTGCCGGTAATGCACAGCTTACCGCACCGAGTAAATATTATAGTCTCATTAAACCCAATGCCATTACACGCAAAGGGCTTTTCACGGTGCATAAAGTAGACGATCAGTATTACTTCGAAATACCCGATAGTTTACTGGGCCGCGATCTGCTCATTGTAAGCCGTATAGCACAAGGTGCTGCCGGTGTGCGACAGGAATATATAGGGTATGCAGGCGACCAGATCGGCAATACGATTGTCCGATTTGAAAAAGGCCCCTCTCATAAAATTTTCCTCCGCAGAATTTCTTACCAGGATAATGCTGGCGACAGTACAACGGCTATGTACAATGCTGTTGTTCGTTCAAACTTGCAACCCTTGGTGGCAGCATTTGGAATTGGCGCATACTCACCCCGGGGTAAAGGAAGTGTCATCGATATCACCGACTATATCAATGGTACCAACGATGTACTCTTCTTCAGTGCATCGTCACGGAAAACAATGCACATCGGGGGCATCATTCCCAACATGAGCTATATTAAAGATGTGAAATCCTATCCGCTAAACCTGGAGATACGCACCATCAAAACCTACGATGAATCTTCAAGTGATAATACATTTACATTGGAGTTGAACACATCCATTGTATTGCTGCCAAAGACACCTATGCGAAAACGTTTTGCAGACAGGCGTGTAGGCTATTTTACGGAACGCTATACCGATTATGATGTGAACCCACAGGGTGTAAAAGTTGTAAGCTATATCAAGCGCTGGCGACTCGAACCCAAGCCGGAAGATATGGCGCGCTATCGGAATGGCGAACTGGTGGAACCGCAGAAACCTATTATATACTATATCGATCCGGCAACTCCTAAAAAGTGGGTGCCCTACCTGAAGCAAGGTATAGAAGACTGGCAGGTAGCGTTTGAAAGAGCCGGATTTAAAAATGCCATACAGGCACGCGAAGCTCCCGATCCGGAAGTATACCCGGACTGGAGCCTGGAAGATTCACGACACTCTGCCATCGTATATAAACCATCGTCTATCGCCAACGCTGCAGGGCCGATCATTACCGATCCACGCAGCGGAGAAATTCTGGAGAGTCACATCAATTGGTATCACAACCTCATGTCGATATTGCACGACTGGTATATGGTGCAATGTGGCGCGAGTGATCCGCGTGCACAGAAAATGAAATTTGATGATGACCTCATGGGCGAACTCATTCGCTCGGTTGCTGCGCACGAAGTGGGGCACTCCCTTGGACTCACTCATAATTTTGGAGCAAGCTCCACTGTTCCCGTTGAAAAATTGCGCGACCGTGCCTGGCTGGAAGCAAACGGACACACACCTTCTATAATGGACTATGCCCGTTTTAATTATGTAGCACAACCCGAAGACAGTATAAGCGAACGCGGACTGATTGCACGGATTGGTAAATATGATCTGTGGGCAATTGAGTATGGATATCGATACTACCCGGATATACCTTCTTCTGAAAAAGAAATTCCGTTTTTAAATGGAGCCATCATCGAGAAAATGAAAGATCAGCAGTTCTGGTTTGCCTCTGAATTTTCAACAGACGATCCGCGTGTACAAACCGAAGATATAGGCGACAATGCGATGAAGGCCGGTGAATACGGTATAAAAAATCTGAAACGCATTATACCGCGACTTAACGCGTGGACGTACGTTCCCAATGAAGGCTATAAAAACCTCAACCAGCTTTACAACGGTGTCACCAACCAATATGATTATTACCTCAATCACGTAACAACCTATATCGGTGGTACCTATGAGACTATAAAATCATCTGAGCAAATCGGTCCGGTATATAGTGTAGTTCCTGCTTCGTTGCAAAAGGATGCACTTAGCTTTCTGAACAAACATATCTTTCAACCACCCGTGTGGTTATTGGACACCGTAATACTAGCGCGCATCGGGCAGAACGCTACACAAATTATAGCCCAATCGCAGGAGCGTGTATTGAATTCTTTATTGAGCTATACTACGCTTACACGCATTGCCGAGGCCGAAGCGCTGAATGAGACACGGGCATACCGGCTGATAAACTATATGGACGATCTCGATCAATACATGTGGACAGAGCTGGCTAACTATAGCACCATTGGTATCTACAGGAGAAACCTGCAGCGATATTATGTCGACAAGTTGCTGGATCTCTCCAAGAATACATCTGCATTTTCAGATGCTGATGCAATCATCAAAAATAAACTCACGGAGATCAAAGCGCGGCTGAAGAAAGCAATCCCCAAAACGAAAGATGCCATGACCGTGTATCATTTGAAATACCTGGAAGGAAAACTTGCCAGCGTCCCCTGATGCAATCTGACGCAATCTATATTGTCCTATAATTGCATCGCTTCGGTTATAAAATTCTTCACTTTCGGAGAAGTGTAGAAAAGCAGCCCTCATTTCGAAAATGAAGGTGAGGAACCTGTGTTGAAACGTGTCTGAAGGCAGAGTCGCGGTATAATAATTTACCCATTTCTGTTGAATTTAAACACGTTTGATTATGGGAAAGGACAGAGAAGGGAAATTCAAAGGAAAACCAACCGGACAGGGCAAAGACAATAACATTGAGCTGCATCTGAAAGAAGAGGGTGCCTTGGATTTATACCTCGAAACAGCCGAGAAGTATACCGATGGTCAGGAAGAAATGCCGGCTAATGTAAAAGTGCGGCATCCCAATCGTAATGCAGATAA
Source organism: Ohtaekwangia kribbensis (assembly GCF_042676245.1). NCBI lineage: Bacteria > Pseudomonadati > Bacteroidota > Cytophagia > Cytophagales > Fulvivirgaceae > Ohtaekwangia > Ohtaekwangia kribbensis. The sequence goes on along the minus strand of NZ_JBHTKA010000007.1, from coordinate 631,414 downwards.
GCAAACCGAATATGCCGCAGACGGCAAACCGAATAAGTGGTATAGGAAAACAGCGTCCAAGGCATCGCGTTCGTCTTCAATTTCTGAAAACGGACTTGCGCAGAATGGCAGACGCGATACAACGGAGGGGCTGGAACTTCCGGGCGTTCTCACCAAGCCTTTATTGGAAGAACTCTTCAATCACAACGCCAGTCACTATATAACTGCATTCATGGCTACACACCAGGCCGGTGTAGAAGTCAATGAGAAGCAGGATCTCGTAGTATTCAAGAATATATTGCAGCAGGTTTCATCGCAGCTCCGTCAAAATGGTGTGGATGAGACAACCGTAGTACGCATGCTGGCTCCGGGCTATGATCTTCTGAAAGATGATACATTCTGGAGAAGCCAGCAGGCAGGTCTCGCTATATTTATATCCGACAAAATATTCAAGTACATCAAAATGCCGGAAGCACCGGTGGAGGAAGGCGTGCTCACGGGCGGTTCATTCTTCCTGAAACAACTCATCCCGATGATGACCAACCGAGAATATTTCTATTTGCTGGTGATGAGTAAAAAACAATCCAAAGTTTTCAAAGTTGATGCCTTCGGTATACAACATATACCCATTCCGGAAATGCCGAATGGTATAGATGATGTTGTCCACTTCGAAGAAAAAGACGACCAAAAACTTTGGCGAACCGGAAGCAGCGGTGCTGGTGGCGGTGCTAACTATCATGGTATAGGAGCCGGTAAACCGGACGAAAAAGAAAATATAGCGCTATACCTGGAAGAGGTGGATGAGACACTGTGGGAAGAATTACTACACAATGAAAATGTACCGCTGCTGCTGGCGGGTGTAGATTACCTGATTCCGATCTTCAAATCGGTTACAGGTTATAACTATATCTGGAACGAAGCGCTTACCGGAAGCTACGAACATGAAGATGTAAACAAACTTCATCAGAAAGCAATGGACGTAATGGCTCCCTACTTTGAAGAGCGCCACAAGAAAGCACTCGATAATTACGGGAACCAGTCTGCTACCGAACGCACATCATCCGTACCAGCCGATGTTATACCGGCGGCCTACTACGGCAGAGTATCGCACCTGTTCGTGCAAAAAGGCGAACGCATCTGGGGAACGTTTGATGAGGTGGCCAACAAACTCGAAATACATGAGGCGCAGCAAAGCGGAGACGAATGCCTGCTGAACACAGCAGTTATCAAAACGATACTCACCGGTGGAGACATTCACATTCTTGAAAAAGAAAAAATGCCAGGCTCGGGTAAAATAGCTGCGCTGTTACGGTACTAAACTATATATTATATGGAAACAGTAATGATCAATAAACCGGCTGATATAAAACCGCAGCACCAGGACCGGCAGCCGGGTATAGAAAAGGAAATGACGCCACGTCCGATCTACGATACAGACGATCCGGGCTATGGACGACTGGAAGGTAAAGTAGCCATCATTACGGGTGGTGATTCTGGTATAGGTCGCGCAGTAGCTATACAATTTGCAAAGGAAGGAGCTGATGTTGCCATTGCTTACCTCGATGAACACGAGGATGCAAAAGAAACCGCTCAGGCCATTCGTAAATATGGAAAGGAAGCACTGCTGATACCTACGGATATATCGCAGGAAGTAAACTGCAAGAATATCGTGGATCAGACCCTGCAACGCTTCAAGCGCGTAGATATACTGATAAACAACGCAGCCGTGCAGTACGAGCAGAAAGATGTACAATCGATCAGTGCGGAGCAATGGGAGTATACATTTCGTGTAAACATCTTTGCATACTTCTATATGATCAAATATACTGTACCGCATTTGCAGGAAGGAAGCAGTATCATTAACACGGCTTCGGTAACCGCGTATAAGGGTAATCAGACGCTGATGGATTACTCGTCTACCAAAGGCGCTATCATTGCGTTTACCAGGAGCTTGTCCCAATCACTGGTCGAGAAAGGTATACGCGTAAACGCTGTAGCTCCCGGCCCGGTTTGGACACCGCTGATCCCGGCTTCGTTCGATGAAGAGAAAGTTGAAAAGTTTGGTAAGGATACACCTCTCGGCAGGCCGGCTCAACCGGTAGAGATTGCACCATCATATGTATTTCTCGCTTCGCGGGAAGGATCGTTCTTTACCGGCCAGGTACTACACCCGAATGGCGGCTCGGTTATCAATACATAAACATCATCAATACTTAAAAAACTAAAGGCATCCTGCTATATATACTGCGGGATGCCTTTTATACTTCAGGTGAGTTTTACCTCTACAAACAGAATAATCGCGTTATTAGACAGCGCTTCGAAATCCACTTCTTCCACTTCCCACAGCGCCAGGCCATCGCGTGCATGTAGCAACCGGTTGGCGACTTCAAAAGCACCTTCCAGTACAAAAACAAAAACACCACTGTTGCTGTCGGCCGGAGTAAATATACCTTCTCCCCTGCCGTTAAATTTGCCGATACAGGGCGATGCACCTGAACTGAGTTGAGCATCCAATGCCAGTGGAACAAGTATATCTTTGCGATTGTCCAGATCAAACAGAACTTTACCGGAAGCCGCTATATTTCCGGAAGGCACTGTATACCATATCTCCAGGAAATTGATGAGTTCATCTTCGTACGGATTGGCGATCTCTACTACCGAGTCTTTCGGAACTGCCGCGGTAAATGCCTCCCCTACATCGGCAAGTATATATTCACCAGCGTCAATGCGAACATTCAGTGCACCTACCATCGGCAACAGCATAATTACCGTGTCTTCCCTGGCATATCGCACCAGCGTATGTTCACTTTTCAGCGTTGTATCATTGAATGCCTTCAGGTTGCCGAACGGCCTTCTGCTTTCATGAAAATATTTACCGGCATTGAAAATATGGAAACTCCGGAACCAGTCTTCCTGTGAACACCCGCGCTGGTCGGCCAGGTATATCATCGCTTTTGTTTTCGACAGCATAAGGCTATAGTTTAAGATCACTTCCCTCCTGCACGTGTGCATCTATAGTCTGTACCGCCGCAGCCAGTTGAAATGCACTGATGCCCAGGTTCGGGCGCCAGGCAACCATCTCCGTATCGATCATCTGCCCGTTACGTAAGGCATCGCGCTGATCACCAATAGCCAGCAGAAACATATTCTGCACCGTATCAATCCACGTTAATACCTCGCTATAAAAGTGAATGGCAATCTTATGCTGGTATTTATCCTTCACATGCGACTGCATAATTTCAAATCTGAAATTTTTGAACGGAATAAACACCTTGCCTGAAACATTGGTAACATCCGGTATACGTTCGTTCAACTGGCGCAGGTAGCCTATAGCTGCCGTACTCACCAGGGCATGCAACCGGTCAGCCTTCGGATCGTTCTCAAGAATCTCGCGAAAGCTTGAAAACTTCTGCTGCTGATTATAGTATTGCGCCTGCATAAAAAACTCACGGTATGTATCATCAAATACATACTTCTCCCACGTACCCGATGCCGAAGCATCTATTACCTTGGCGTAACACAGCCGTATGAGACCTTTTGCCATAATTATATTCTGAATATACTACATTATATACATTGATCAGGCATTTACCACAATGGTATGGGTAAGCTCATAGCCATCCGTTGTATTACCGGTTAACGTAGCCAGCTCGCTCGCAACCGAATCAGCAAAAATGTTGTCGGATGAATTGTATGTATCCTGCTTGCCTTTGGTATAATATTGTGTAGCCGTAGTATATACTGCGTCCGTTACTTCACTTGGAAAAGCGATCTGCGTAACCAGTAATGACACTCCGCTGGCGTTGTAAATATGCACATGTATATGGGGCGCACGCGATGAATACCAGCCGGGAAATATAGAGGTAAATCCAACAAGTCCATTGCTGTCAGTAACCTGTCTTCCGCGCAGGAAGTGCACCGAAGTAAAATCAACCGTCTGCATGGACGTGCCGCCATACTCGGAGTAATAACCATCTTTATCGCAATGCCATATATCTACAATAGCATCTGCCAGCACAGCGCAATTGTTATTTTTATTCTGGATCGTAATCTTCACCGTGAGCGGCAATCCCGTCCGGTCAGAACGTATATCTACCATCTCCAGGGATGAAGGATTTTTCGTCGGGAAAGGTCCCGCAGTCTCAGAAGGCGTTGTGCTGCATGCGCCTGATGTTGCATCATCATCATCGCTGCTGCAAGCCTGCAACAAGGGTACGATGAGACTTCCCATACCCAGACGTTTCAAAAATTGTTTGCGTTCCATAGCGGTATATAAATTAGGTTATCGTTACAACCAGACTTGGGCGGCACGCATCTCCCTCGTTTGTCCAAGCTAATGCCTATGCCCGTGGGTTTATTATATCTATAACGATTATGTAAGTGCTTTTCTTTGCGCCCGCGGGTAAAATGAGGTGAACGCGTGCTTTTCTTCGGTGATAGCAGCTTAAATAAGCTACTATAGAGCATTTTTTCCTATGAATTGCAGCATATCCGCGCGTACCGCTATTTTCTATCAAGGTGGTTTTCATCCTTCCTTTTACGGGATATTAAAATGTCATTTCAACACAGATGAGAGTTACTATGTATACTACCATCAGTGTGCAAAAAGTACAATTTCCAATTGTCCAATGTCTCACAACGAGTATTTGCAAATGCGTGTAGCCTCATCGTTATAGTGTATGTGCCCCGGCATAAGAAATCCATGCATAAACAACATGATGATTCTTTGTGTATTGATGTATTTTATTTTTTGAAGATTAGGAGCTTTCATTTATATTTATAGAAGGTCGTTGAGAATAGCCCGCAGTCAAGGGTTAGGGATTTTTGCATGATTTATTAAAAAGTATCGGGTCGATTACCTGGATCGCCCGTATGGCACTGCCCGATCGGTGTGCCTGTTGGATTGATTTTTTATTAACCGATTCTCGTATACTATGAAGTTAACGTTGGATAAAAAAATACTCCTCGGATTTTCTATCTGTTCGGTTGTGCTGTTATTTGTGGTTGTTATCTCGTATAACAACAGCGAGAAACTTGTTATCACGAATCAATGGGTAACCCACACGCAAGAGGTTCTTTATGAACTTGAGCAGGTGCTGGTATATTCCATCGATGCAGAAAATGCCGCTCGCGGTTTTGTCATCATGGGTAAAGAAGATTTTCTGCAGCCATTCTATAATTCGAAACTCAGTTTGTCCGATCACACCAACAAAATCCTTCAACTAACGGTTGACAATCCGGGACAACAAAACAACGCCAGGAAGTTAGATAGTTTAACAATCCGGCATATACAACAACTGGAACAATTTATCGGGTTACGAAAGACCAACTATGATGAAGCTATAGCCGAGTTCTCTACTGGTAAAAGCAGGCAAATACTGCAACAAATCAGAAACATGGTAGCCAAGGCAAAAGGTGTAGAGCAAAAATTACTTGATCAGCGTAAACTTGCCAGCGAGACCGATTCACGCAATTTCAACATTCTCTTCATTATCTTACTCCTCGTAATTGGATTTACGCTGGTGGTGGTATACATATTGATCACCACGAACCTGCGTGCGTTGAAACGTGCCGAGAAAGAAGCCGAAATTAAAAACTGGAACCTGGAGGGAAACCGAAACCTTATTCGAAGTATACAGGGAAACAAACCACTGAACGATCTGGCCGAGATCACCATCAACCAACTGGTAACGTATTTAAATGCACAGGCCGGAGTAATATACCTTACAGACCCGGAGCAACGTACCCTTTACCCGATCGCTACTTATTCAGTTGATAAAAATAATACTTCCATTGAGTCGCTGCGTTTTGGACAAGGCGCTGCCGGACAAGCCGCGAACGACAAGCGATCTATACTGTTGCGGGATATACCGGAGCACTATTTTAATGTTGCAACGGGATTTGGACAACTGCGTCCGAAGAATATAATTGTCGTTCCGTTTATTTTTGAAAATGAAGTAATCGGTGTGATCGAGCTGGGGAGTATATATGACTTCACGGATATACAGCAGCAATATCTGCAACTGGTGTCTGATAGTATAGCGATTGCTTTGGTATCGGCACGGGCGCGCGAAAAAACAGCATTGCTTCTGACTGAAACACAAACACAGGCCGAGGAACTCGAAGCGCAGCAGGAAGAATTGAGACAGGCCAATGAAGAACTTCATGTAAAAACAGAATTGCTGTCCCGATCGGAAACAGAATTAAAAATGCAGCAACAGGAATTGCAGCAGATCAATACCGAGCTCGAAGAAAAATCAAACCTGCTGGAAGAACAAAACGAAAAACTGGAAGACGCCAAAGTTAGCCTGGAAACAAAAGCGCGCGAAGTTGAAGTTACCAGTAAGTACAAATCCGAGTTTCTGGCAAACATGTCGCACGAACTGCGAACACCACTCAATAGCATCCTGATCCTTGCACAGTTGCTATCGGAAAATAAAACCAACCGGCTTGGCGATAAGGAAATTGAATACTCGAAGAATATATATAACTCCGGTACCGATCTGCTCAACCTGATTAACGAAATCCTGGACCTTTCAAAAATCGAAGCTGGCAAAATGCAGCTGGAGATCGAGAACGTTCCGTTTCATGATATCATTACGCATATATCATCTATGTTCACAGAGCTTGCCCACAACAAGTCTGTTACATTCAAAATCGACTATGAAGAAGATTCACTTCCTCCTGCTTTTACAACAGACCGGCAACGCGTAGAGCAGATCATTCGTAACCTGTTGTCCAATGCGTTCAAATTTACCTACGAAGGCGGCCAGGTGCAATTGAAGATTTACAAGCCCGATGCATTTATACCCTTCCGCAAGAAAGATCTAAACAATATACCCAACATGGTTGCCTTTGCTGTTTCCGACACGGGCATTGGTATACCCAAGGCTAAACGTGATATAATCTTTGAAGCATTTCAACAAGCCGATGGGTCAACCAAACGTAAATATGGCGGTACAGGATTGGGACTGTCCATCAGTCGCGAACTTGCCTATGCACTCGGAGGTGAAATACATTTGGAAAGTGAAGAAGGACAAGGCAGTACATTTACACTATATCTACCCCTCCACTTCGATAGTTCATATAGTTCCTCTATAGATAAGAAAGTTGAAATCAAGGAAAAGGAACCTCTCAAAATAGAATATAAACACCTCCCCATCTCAGCCGAAGTGCCGACCTCTACTCCTTCCCACGATGATCGCAATGATATTATCGAAAGCGATCGTGTGATACTGATCGTTGAAGACGATGAGAAGTTCAGCAAGATACTGCTCGACTTCATACACGATCGGAGGTACAAAGGTGTTATCGCTACACAGGGTAATGCCGCGATCAGCTATGCGCGCCATTATAAACCTGTTGCTATATTACTCGACATGAAATTACCGGGGCTGGACGGTACTGAAATACTCAAACAGCTCAAGAGCAATCCCGATCTTCGCCATATACCGGTTCAAATCATTTCAGCTTACGATCAGAAAAAAGAAGGTCTTGAATTGGGTGCCTTCGACTATATTATGAAGCCTGTATCTACGCAGGACTTGCAGGGCGCTTTTGAAAAGATCGAGCGTTTCTCGAATAAAAAACTCAAGAAGTTGCTGATCGTAGAAGACAACGAGCAACAGAACGGTGCGATTCGTGAACTGATTGCTGACAGTGATGTGAAATGTTCTTCAGCCTATAGCGGTGAAGAAGCGTTTGAAATACTTCAGGAAAGATCGTTTGATTGTATCATTGTTGATCTCGGCCTGCCCGACATGACGGGCTTTGAATTGCTTGAGAAAATAAAATCGGACGGCAACATCAACCAGATTCCCATCATCGTATATACCGGCAGAGATCTGAAGAAAGAAGAGAGCAGCCAGCTGAGCAAACTTGCCAATACGGTGGTACTAAAAACTGCCGACTCGCATGAACGCCTGCTGGATGAAACGATTTTATTCCTGCACCGCGTAGAATCCAAATTGCCGAAGGAGAAACAACGCATCATTCGCAATCTGCACAAGTCTGATGAAGTCTTGCAAAACAAAAAAGTATTGCTGGTAGATGATGATATGCGAAATATATACTCGCTCACCAACGCACTGGAGAGCGAAGGACTGGAGGTGGTAACGGCCGAGAATGGAAAAGTTGCCCTTGACGTTGTCAAAGAAGACAAGTCGATCGACCTGGTGTTGATGGATGTAATGATGCCGGAGATGGATGGCTATGAAGCCACGCAGGAGATTCGCAAGATCGAGTCGCTGAAGACACTGCCCATCATTGCACTCACAGCCAAGGCTATGAAGGAAGATAAAGAGAAATGTTTCGCCGTAGGCATGTCAGACTATATATCCAAACCGGTGAACCTAGAACAACTGCTTTCGCTGATGCGCGTATGGCTATACCGTTGAGTTATGCATGACGATCACGATTGACGATATTGAATTCAAAGAACTACTGGAATCGATCCGCTTTATATACGGGTACGATTTTACAGAGTATGCTGAACTATCCGTAAAGCGGAGAATCGTGCACTTCATGAAGAACCGGGATATATATGCACTCGACAAGCTCGGAAAAATGCTGTTGAAGGACGAGCACTTGTTCGAAGAGTTTGTACAGGAGCTTTCCGTTACCGTAACGGAAATGTTTCGAGACCCGACCTTTTACAAAAGTATACGCGAAAGAGTAGTGAAACGATTGGCCACGTACCCGGTGCTTCGTATCTGGATAGCCGGCTGCGCTACGGGGCAGGAAATATACTCGATTGCGATTTTACTGAAAGAAGAAAACCTGCTGGATCGTTCCATCATTTATGCCACGGATATAAACCAGAAGTCGCTGAAGATTGCGCGCGAAGGAGTATATCCGCTCGGCAGCATGAAACTATATACAAGCAACTATATGGAAGCCGGAGGGAAAAGAGCTTTCTCCGAATACTATATAGCAAAGTATAATTCCGTTTTGTTTGATAAGTCGCTGCGTGAAAATGTGGTGTTCTCTCCGCACAACCTGGTAGCCGATAAATCCTTCAATGAGTTTCAGTTTATCATTTGCAGAAATGTTCTCATGTATTTTAACCAGGACCTTCAGAACCGGGTTGTCAATCTTTTTCATGAGAGTTTATGCTCGTTTGGCTTTTTAGGACTCGGTGACAAAGAATCGCTTTTGTTTGCTGATAAAAAAGATTGCTTTGAAGAAACGGACAAGAAAGAAAAGATATTCATGAAGATGAAGTAGCTATGCAGGAACGTGTAACTATATTGATCGTTGACGACAAACCAGCCAATATATATGCGCTGGAAACGTTACTCGATAAACCCGATCGTACTTTTCTGAATGCGACCAATGGAAATGATGCGCTGAAGCTTGCCCTGAACAATGATATTGACCTGATCATTCTCGATGTACAAATGCCGGAGATGGATGGCTTCGAGGTAGCGCAGATATTAAAGCTCAATAAAAAAACAAAAGATATACCCATCATCTTTGCCTCAGCCGAAAAGAAAGAGCGGCAATCGGTGATGAAAGGTTTTGAAGAAGGTGCTGTTGACTATCTCTCCAAACCTCTCGACCCGGAACTTACCACGGCCAAGGTATCGGTTCTGCTAAAGATACAATTGCAGAAAAAAGAACTGATCGAAAAAAATCAGTCGCTTGAAAAAGCCGATGCGCAGATCAAACAATTGAACGCTGATCTGCAGAAGAACCTTTTCCAACTGGAAGAAGTAAATAAAGAACTCGAATCGTTTTCATACTCTGTTTCGCACGACCTTCGCGCGCCTGTCCGTGCGCTGGTAGGCTTCTCAAAAATGCTGGAAGAAAGCTATAACGATACACTGGATGATGAGGCGAAACGTATGCTGGGCGTAATCCACAAAAATGCTATCAAAATGGGTTCGCTCATTGATGACCTGCTGGAGTTCTCCAAGATGGGTCGAAAAGAAGTCAAGAAGTCAGCGATAAATATAGCGGACCTGGTGAAGGATGTGATCAGCGATGTTACCGATGCCAGTGACTATCACGCAAAAGTTACCGTTAACGAACTACTACCGGCATACGCAGACCGTGCGCTGCTCACGCAGGTATGGATTAACCTCATCTCGAATGCCTATAAGTATTCTGCTAAAAAAGAAAATCCGGCTATCGAAATCGGGTCGTATCGCGACAATGGATATATAGTATACTACGTAAAAGACAACGGAGCCGGCTTCAACATGGAGTATGCCGAAAAGCTGTTTGGTGTATTTCAGCGGCTGCACAAACCCAGTGATTTCGAAGGCACCGGTGTCGGACTCGCCATTGTACAACGTATTGTCGCCCGCCACGGAGGACGCGTATGGGCCGAAGCCAAAGTAAACGAAGGGGCTACATTTTTCTTTACGCTTCCGGCTGAGAAAACGGAGTAATTTCTCATCCTGCTATATCCTGATCTCACGACCGAGCAGAATATGATAAGCTATATCAACTATTCTATTGCAGGGTATTTTGCATTTTTATACTGCATATAATATCTTGATGTCTCAATCCCGGATATGAAGATCTCCCCCGAAGACGCCTTGCGTTCATTAAAGAATTCAAACAAACTTTTTGCAGAATTTTTCAGACGTGATACACTGTCTGTCGAGGTATATAAACCTGATCGTGTTGATCTTCAGAATCCACACGACCAGGATGAACTTTATATCATTATAGCCGGCTCCGGTGACTTTCTCTACGAGCAGGAAATTATACCTTTCAAAGCGGGCGACTTTCTGTTTGTGCCGGCCGGTGTTGTACACCGCTTTCAGAATTTTACCGATGACTTTTCTACCTGGGTAATTTTCTTCGGGCCGAAAGTAGCTATATAGGGTTTGCTACTTTTTCTTCTTTTTCGTACAGATCAACACTCTTCAAAAGCTGCTCGGTATAATTAAAGATATCATCCAGCTTTTGCAGCTCATGACGTGTCTCGTTTTTAGTTTCATCAAACAAGCCGAGGTATTTTTTCGTACCGTTAAACCAGAGTCTGCATAGCGGTTTACGATTGTTGTCATCCAGCAGAATGCCGTAGTACGTTTTGGTATCGCGGGCAACAATTCGATTGGCATCGATCTTCTTTCGTATAATCGACTTCACAATCATAAAGCCTTCCATTTCCTGTGCCGTTGTCTCAATGGCTTTATCTTCTTCCGGGCGTGCTGCGGCTTCTTCTGTCACGCGTGCTTTTTCTGATTCAGCTTCTTTTGCCAAAGCTGATTTCAATCGGTCGTTGATCATATCGCTGATCAACTGGTTAACCGATTTCTTCACTATACCGGTAAACTGTGATACTACTTTGGGCATAGCCTTGCCATCGTATACTTTACTGATGAAGAACCGTACGAAGTCTTCGCTTGGTTCTTTAAACTCCGAAGTCAACACTATTTTTATCTCGTTGGAATATTTCAATTCACTGGCTGTAGTAAATATACTTTCGAGATCGAAGTACGATTTGTGAAATTTCTTCAGTTCATCTACTTCAGCTTCTTTGATATCGGTAAGCATAAATTCGAAGAACGGTTTTTCGTCCATCTTGTTTGCTTCCACCAGGTCGGTATAGAAGCGGTAATGCAAGCCGTTAGTGAGCAATCCGAATTTAGCTTTGGTAGTATGGAAATACCGGAACAACTGTGAGTTGTGTGGATCGAGTTTTTCCTGATAGTGCTTGCATTCGATCAGCAGAATCGGTTCACCATTTTTCATAATGGCATAATCAACCTTCTCGCCTTTCTTAATGCCGAGGTCTGCTACAAATTCAGGATTTACTTCAGCCGGATTGAATATATCATAACCAAGAATCTGAATAAAGGGCAACGTAAGCGAGGTTTTGGTAGCTTCCTCCGTCTGAATCTGAGGCAGCATCTTGGCTACGCGATCACCAAGTTGTTTGATCTGATCTTTAAAGTCCATAGGGTTCGTGAATTAACGTTTATCCATCAAGCTAATCACCCACCTCCTATTAACATGACGATCTTTCCCAAGCACTATATTTTGTTTCCCAACGCTGCCTTTATGTTTCCGAACGTGATACACCATGTTAATCACTGGCTTCGGTAACAGTATAAATTTGTCTATGTCGGTAAAGGAGGACGCTAAACACCTGGCACGGTATTTTATAAATCACAATATTATACTTATCCCAATGGAAAATGTAGTGAAGAATGTAGAAGACCTGGTCAGACTTATTATGGCCAACCATGAGCGTGAAGAGTTTTACAAGCATGCCGCACTCATCTCCAAAAATGCTATGCTGCATGACCTCTTTCATGAATTTGCATATCAATCGCAGGTAAATAAAGATCATCTTTCGCGCTGGCTCATCGCGTATGGCTCAGCCCAGGCGCTGGATCTTACGAAAGATACCATATATCGAAAAGCCTTGCGCTGGATGAAGTTCGAAGTCTCCTACAAACGAAGATCACTATCTGACTGCTGCACGACTGTAGAAGCCATGACGCAGAAAGAATACCTGGCGGTGATGAAAGATTCCACACTTTCGCAGGCTACACTTCGCGAAATTCACCAACACCTTGAAAATTTTGAGATCAGTTCGCGACAGTTAACAGAAACGCTGGTGAAGCCGCAGGAAGCCGGAGTTGCCAACACGACAAACAAATCTGTTAACCTCGCCTAAACTGTTTGCACGCGATAACATTCGATGCAGCAATGCTGGCATCCATTTATATGCCGGTAATATTTACGAGCTGCCTGAATGGCTTCGTAACAGGAAGGAAACGGCCCAAGCTCGATCTTGTCCGAAGGTAAATATTGACATTTGACACGGTGTACGATATGCTCACCCTTCTGCCCTGCATCAGTATCGACACAATAGAAATTCATACATGGATTTTAAAATTGGAAAATTGAAACATTATAATTTTCTGTTTGTAAAACATAGTGGTAACAAAAGCGATAAACACTAACTCCTTTTTAATTTTATAATCTCCAATCTTATAATCTTTCATTATAATCTTTCACTGCTACTGATGCTGCCAGCATTTTCCATTGGCATTTTGCGTGATGCGCTTGCAGCGACTGCCTGATTTTGTTTTGGCTGTGCACTGTCGTGATGCTGTAACTGTCTTCTCAGATGCTGTTACTTTTTCGGAAGAACCGCGTACCTGCTGTATCTGCTGTTTAGTTTGCTGTTGTGGTTTGGCAGGCGCTACGGGGTTCTTGGTAGAACCTGGGTGACACGCGCTGCAGGGAGTATAGCCTTGCTCCTTTGCCACCGAAATCTCTATACCGATGCGACTATGCTTCAGGTATTGGCATGTACTCTTGTGATATTTGTTGCCTGTGCGGGTAATGTATACCGTTTGATCATCGGCCTGGCTGAAGGCACATCCCTGCAGCAGAACCAGGAATAGAAACAGCACCGTTGTGCGGACTATGTAATTGTTAAACCGCATATCACTTCGTTCATAGAATGAAATACGCCACGGAATCGCTGCCGGTAAAAAGTTTTCTCCGGGATGCAGCAGATTTTTTCCGAAGGTATCATTTTTCTTTCCGAAACGATTTACCGACCGGTATAAATAAACCTATACAACCGATCGCGGACCTCGCATTCTATGCTACATATATACCTTTTATCACGTTACATCAGCAACATACTAAAGCCGTAAAGAAGCAACACCACCCCGGCAGCCAGTAACAGGGCGGCATATAGTTTACCCTTCCGGGATTTAAATACGGATGTACTTTTAGCGGGAGAAAGTTTGTGCGGTAAGTTGATTTGCTGTAATAAACGGGTTACGATATCATCCAATCCATTACTACTATATATAGCCATGACATTGTGTAGTAATATATTCCTGATCGCCAATTCACCCGGTGTAACTTCGAACAGTACCGGTATAATTACTTTTTCGCCCTGGCGTTTATAATTGATCAGTGTACTGAATTCAGCCGAGGGCTTCATTTTTGATATATAGCTTGGACTGAAAACAACAATACCATAGCGGCAGTGACGCATACCTTCTACCAGTGTATCGCATACCACATCGCCAATACTAAGTTCCTGCCCGGTATACCACACTTTTATACCTTGTGCTTCGAGTCGTGCAGCAAGTTCGTTCACCAGTAGAATCTTGTCTTCTACCGCATGCGATATAAAAAGGTCGTACGAATAATTGTGATGCATCTATAAATCGTAAAGCCGAAGTATAGAAGCTTTCTCCCCGGTGTGCAAAGTATGTTTCCGAAAGCGTCATTTTTTCTTCCGAACGGATGCTTTTCACAGATTCGCACACGACCTGCATTGGCATTTCTTTTTACCGGTATATTTTGTAAACGATCACGGATGAAAACCATCGGACATAAAATATGGGCGATAGCCGAAGGGTATATACCCACCTATAGCACAGGACCTGCTCCTGAAATGGAGAGTCATGAAACAGCCTGCATTCTCAATGCCAACGATGAAGATGCGCACGTAACGTTTACCATTTACTTTTCAGACCGCGATCCGGTAGGTCCATACAAAATAGATGTTGCAGCACGAAGAACCAAACATGTTCGCTTTAACGACCTGAAAGATCCGCAGTCCGTTCCCACCGGAACAGATTACGCCTGTATCATTGAATCTGACATTCCGATTGTAGTACAGCATACGCGGTTGGACAGTCGCCAGGCGGAAAATGCTTTGTTAAGCACGATGGCGTTTCCAGCGGATTAGTTTTCAATACCATTTAACACCTTACGTTTAATGATGTTGCCGAATATATACCTATGTGGCAACTATCGCATCTATAGTACACTCCCTCTATATCTTCAGGTGTATAAAATTATAGCCAACGTGAAGCGGCATGAAGCCATGCCCCTAAAAAGTATAGACACAATCAACCGGCAAGCTATTCAAATATAGCTTGCCGGCAGATCGTAATCAACAAATTACCAGCGTTTTCTGAAACTGTTACCTTCGTTACCACCACCGCTGCGGTTACCGTAACCACCGCTTCGTGGTGCGTCAGTCTTTGGTCTCGCCTCATTTACAGATATATCTTTACCCAGAAAATTATAGTTATTCAGTTCAGATATAGCCTGTTGAGCAGATGCATTGTCTGGCATTTCGACAAAACCAAAGCCGCGACTGCGTTGCGTCATTTTGTCTAAAATGATTTTTGCCGATGATACTTCACCGTGCTGTTCAAATAACTCGCGTAAGTCAGTGTCGGTTGCTTTGAATGCGATGTTTGAAACATAGATGTTCATGATTATAAAAATTAAAATGTAATTTCTTTTTTGAGGATAACGAAGCTGAATTACATAGCCCTGGCATAATTAAGAATGCACTCCTTCCGGCTATCAGCAATACGCTACTTAATGTTTTGAGTTTATTTTCGTTCCTTCGGATTATATACATAAGAATATATGTTCTTTCGTACAGAGCCCTTACAAATTCTGTTAATCCCTGGAATGCATATTCACTAAATGGTGAAGGTCCTTATGATCTTCACAAGTCTCTATAAGATTTTACAGACCTTACGAACGGCTATAACTGCTATAAAAAACCAGTAATTGTGGAGAGGATTAAGAGACTCCGAATTCGAGAAGAATATGGGGTGAATTAAAAGAATCCGCAATTGATGTCACAAAGATAGTTAAATAAACCGGTAAACCTATAAAATTCAAATTTACACAGCAACAAAACTCCTGCTTTTACTTTATATAAATATAATTGATGAAGATTATACGCACATATAAAATTATATCGTTAAAACAATGAACTGTATGCGTAAACATGTATAGCTGTTGCTTTCAGCCCGATGACAACGCGTGTTCACACTCATCTTCACCGCATCTCCAAACAGTGATTGAACTTTATCGGATAATTTTATGTAGTTTTGTTATTCAATTCCTCGAATCCGCCGAAGGTAATTCTCACCAACAGATTATTCCTCCTTAGATTTTATCAATTGAAAGAGACGCAGGTCTCAGTTTTCCTATTATCCATTCAACTTTTTTATTATGAATCTGTTTGTGACCAACATTAATCGTGCTGTTACTGATGATGCCTTAAAAGCCTTGTTTATTGAATTTGGTAAAGTTGCTTCCGTTAAAATTATGATTGACAAATCTACAGGCATTTCAAAAGGTTTTGGCTTTGTTGATATGCCCGATGATCGTGAAGCTATGGAAGCCGTTCGGAAGCTTTCAAATGCCAGCTTCTTTGGCAGCAAACTCCGTGTTTCAAAAGCAAGACCACAAACAACTATATTCTAATCTCCCGGATTTTAGAAGAACAAACTATATATACACCTGACTATAAAGAATGACAAGTAACAAAACCGTAACGTTTTCCACCACAAGGCGCGACTTTTCGAACACGCTCAACAAAAGAGTAAACGACTATTTTAAGACAACGGGTATTTCCAGACATGGCAACAAAGAAATGCTGATAAAGACGGTGTTTATGTTTTCGCTGTATTTTATACCGTATGCCTGTATCATAGCATTGGGCATTACCAACAGCTGGTTACTATTATTATTGACAATAATTATGAGTCTCGGGCTGGCAGGTATAGGATTATCCGTAATGCACGATGCCAATCATGGCGCATATTCAAACAAGAAGTGGCTGAATACAGCCATGGGATATTCCCTCAATCTCGTTGGCGCCAATTCATTTAACTGGAAAATGCAGCATAATGTACTTCATCACTCTTTTACCAATGTGCATGAAGAGGATGAAGATATAAGTCCACGCGGTGTACTGCGCCTCACACCGCACTCTGCCTGGAAGCGCTTTCATCGTTACCAACATATATATGCATGGTTTCTCTACGGACTAATGACGCTGGTCTGGTTATTTGTAAAGGATTTTGTTCGCATTGTGCGCTATCATAAAAACGGAATGGCCAAAAAGAACAACGCCAATATCGTGAAAGAGTGGTTTATACTCGTGGCTACCAAAGTTGTATACCTCGGCTATATATTCTTAATTCCCCTGCTCTTTACAAATTTACCTTGGTGGACAATTTTTATTGGTATTGTTGTTATGCACTATATCGCTGGTTTTATACTGGCTATTATCTTTCAACCGGCACACGTTATTGAAGGCACCGAGTTTCCGCTTCCGGATGAACATAACACGCTTGAAAATAACTGGGCTGTTCATCAACTACACACCACAACAAACTTTGGCAACAAAAGCCGTTGGTTTTCCTGGTATGTGGGTGGTTTGAATTTCCAGATTGAGCACCATTTATTCCCCAATGTATGCCATGTCCATTATAGAAAGATAGCAAGCATCGTAAAGGAAACAGCAGCCGAATTTGGTTTACCCTATAAAAGCGCCCACACATTTATAGCAGCATTGGGAGGCCACGCCAGATTGCTAAAACAGTTAGGTGTAAAACCGGTAGAAGTAGCATAGTATAATTTCAAAAAACCTGTTGCATTGGGGCAGGTTTTTTTTCTAGGACAATACCTATACTTATGACACAGCGAATAATTGACCGAAGTTATGTAGGCGAAGTACTGCAACACATCTATAGCAGCGATCTACATATCGAAATTGTACTGCAGACACAAAGTGGTTACTTCTATATGGTGGATCAACATGAAAAGCGAACGCCCCTGCAGGGAACTACGATTGAAGAAGCTGTAACGCATCTGGCCTCCCGGATTTCTCTTGACCATCCCCACTCCAGTTTCAGTTTCTGGTGGAAGCAGAACTTCCATTCGTATTTTTAAAGTATACCACTGCTATAGCGTTCGCTATATTCAATTAAGTTTATTTCGAGACAAATAGCTTAAAGCGGTAATTGTCGATCTTCTCCAAACGAACCACGTTTTTTCCAATGATATCGATTATATCCGGATGCATGAAGAGTTCATTCATATCTTCAAGCTTTGTAAAGAGTGTAAGGTAATATAGGTCTTTACGATCAGAGTCATACCCCTTGCGAATAAGCACTTCAACACCCGGATCCATTCTGAAATATTATATTTTCTTCACTTCTACTGCATTGAACCCCCGGGGCGTACGCTCCGTTTCAAATGATACCATATCATTTTCCTTTATGGCAATTTTCAGAGCATTGGCGTGCACAAAAATGCTTTCCTGCGTATTCAGATCTTTGATAAAACCGTATCCTTTTGGAACGTTAAAATAAGTTACACGACCTTTACGAACCGGTTTTACAGAAGCGCTGTCAATGTTGCGGGCTCCTATAATAATATCATTTGTCCTGGTAGTATATTTTTTATTGGGATCTGGCGGTGTAGAAGTAATATTACCGTTCTCATCCACATAAGCCAGCATATCTTCCAGCGATTGTCCCGTTTTTACATTCGCCCTCCTTTCGGCCTTGCGCTCTTCCTTTTCTTTTCGCTTTTGTTCTTTCTTTTTTTCTTTTTCTCTTTTGCTGAATGTTCCATTCATAGGCTATTTTTATTGATATTTAATTTCTACACAGATCTTTTATAAAGATGAATCTGTCTTTGATCCTTAATGGAAGAGATACATCTCGCATAACGTTTTGAACAATTCATTATGCAATTTGCCTGATAACACTAATTAGTAATCTACAACAATGACTAGAGAGTGGTTTACCTCGTTTGCAATACTCGCCTGAAGTATTATTCTTTCGTAAAGACGACTGCTTTATTACGTTTCTTCAAAATGACTTATCCTCAAGTGCGGACATTAGATAAGAGCGTTCTACAATTGGAGGAATGGCTGATAAAGCATGCTAAAGGTATGGATAATAATTGACAACTGAATATATTATTCATTATTTCAGAGCCCGGTCATGAATTGTCAATTCCCGCTTGCCGAAATGATTACGGTGCTCCAATATATAACGTATGCACGCCGTTTCGGTTCGAACAAGATGAACTATAAACCCTTCAGTACCGGTAATACTTTGTCACCGAAATCTTCGATGAAGGTTTGTTGATGACGGTTTACGTTGTGAAGCATCAGGTTTGTGAAGCCTGCATCTATATATTCACTTAACCAATCCATATGTTGTTGTAGTGATGAGCTGACAAATACTTTCTCTTTCAGCTCTTTTACGTCAACCGTTTTTACCAATGGCATCGAATTGCGCAGGAGTTCGCAAGTCGGTCATAACAACGTTATCGAAAATGTTATTGCGCCATTGGAGTAATGCTTCGCCACGTGTTTCTTTTTCTGAGCGGCCATACGAAAGTTGTACTTTCACGTAGATCGGTTTACCTTCTCCTCCACCCTGTATAAATGCATCGCGCATGTGTTTCAATTCTTCTGTCGGTCGTGATGTTGTAATCAGGCCATCAGCCCAGCTTCCGATCCAGCGTGCTGTTGCTTCCGTTACGGCTGCTCCAAGCAATAATGGTTGCCTGGCAGGCAAAGTATATAGCCGCGCTTCATCCGTAACCACCAGCCCATCCGTTGTAACTGTCTCACCCGCCCAAAGCCTGCGTATAATGGTTGCACTCTCGAACAATCGCGCATTGCGTTCGGGTTTGCCGGGCCAGCGATCACCAGTAATATGTTCGTTCAGATTTTGTCCACTGCCGATAGCAATCCAGAATCGTTCCGGGAACATCTCTGCTAACGTAGCGCATGCCTGTGCTATAATCGCAGGATGATACCGTTGCCCCGGTGCATTGACTATACCGAAATCAATTCTGGACGTAGCCTGCAACGCAGCGCCCAACCATGACCATGCAAAACCACTTTGCCCCTGCTGTTCACTCCACGGGTAAAAATGATCCGAGGAGAGTGCCGCTTGAAACCCCGCGCCTTCCGCAGCAACCACCCATCGCAGCAATTCACTGGGAAGAAACTGTTCATGCGATGCGTGATATCCAATCTTTACCGGCTTCATCTTTATACTATATATTAGCTATATATTCTTTAGCCAGGCATAGCCGTAACGTCCCAGCTGTAACTCGCGATTATTGCCCAGTATACCCGGACCGAAAAAACACATCACAGCGCCTATATCTTCGGTTAACGCGTATGAAGCAGGCATATCATTCAGGTTGTGAACGAGTATAAATCGCTTTGAACCTTCGTCATATCGAAATACAATAACCGATTCGTTCCCGGACTCCAGCATTTTAAATTTATCGATGGTAGTAGCACCGAGTTGCTGGCGGCATTGTATAGCACTGGTCATCCACTGCAGAAACGATTCCTCCCGCAGTTGCTCCGCCACATTTATATTCTTATAGCTGAACGTACCTTTGTCGATTGCGGGGTATGGCAATGCTTCGGCTGATGCCTTTGAAAATCCTGCATTATTCCCGGAAGACCATTGCATAACCGTGCGTATACTTTCACGGCCCTTTAACTGGAGATCTTCGCCCATGCCCAGTTCATCGCCATACCGGATCATGGATGTACCCGGCAAACAAAACATAATGCTATATACCATCTCCATACGTGCACGATCATTATTCAGCATTGGCGCCAGTCGCCTGCGTATGCCACGTCCGTAGATGCGCATATACTCTTCGGGAGCAAATGCTTCAAATACTTCGTTACGTTCATCTTCTTTCAGTTTGCCGAGATTGAGCTCATCGTGCTTGCGTATAAAATTTACGTAGCCACAACCGGCTGGTATAGGTACTTTCAAAAGAATATCAATCGCCTCGCGCAACGGCTGGGCTGTATTACGCGCCAGCGCCAGAAACAAATGCTGATTGGTAATGAAGTCGAACATCAGGTGCATGCGATCGCTATTACCGAAGTACCGCGGTAATTTATCAATATCGTCATTTGCTTCCGCCAGCATCACGGCAGAGGAATTACACTCATCGAGCCAGCGCCTCATGTCATCGAGGATAGCTTCGTGATCCTGACCATTAACATGATCAGGACGCGCGAACTGAATCAGGATATGAACAGCATCCACACGAAACCCGGATACACCTTCATCAAGCCAGAACTTTATGATCTTGCGTACCTCTTCCTTTACTTTCGGATTATATATATTCAGATCCGGCTGCTCGCGGTAAAAACGATGGTGATAATATTGACCCGTCTGTTCGCTCCAGGTCCATGTATTGTCCTCCTCGCCCGGAAATATAGTCTTATGCTGTCCTTGCGGGATATAGTCTGACCATATATAGTATTCGCGATACGGAGAATTACGATCACTGCACGCACTCTTAAACCACGGATGCTGATCAGACGTATGATTCACTACCAGATCAATCAGCACATATATACCAAGTTGTTTGGCTGCCATCAGAAATTGCCGGAAATCATCGAGCGTGCCGAGGCGCGGATCAACTGCGGTGAAGTCAGCAATGTCGTATCCGTCATCACGGTTAGGACTCGGATAAAACGGGAGCAACCAAAGGCAATCTATACCCAGTTGTTTCAGATACGGAAGCTTTTGAATAAGCCCCTGGAAGTCTCCTATACCATCATCGTTCGAATCAAAAAACGTCTCCACATCCAAGGAGTAAATGGTGACGTACCGGTACCAAAGATTATCAGACATTAAAGGGATCGTAAAGGTTATAAGATCATACTTGCTACGTGCTATATATAGTGTAGTCTCATTCTTCTTCCACGATCAGCGACAATACTTTATGGTCGGCATCGGTCTTTTCATCAATAATAATCGGATCAGAAACGATCTTCGCTACTGCGCTTTTATTCTTGCACGTTACACGCACTGTATTTCCCTTTTCAAAACGTGTCTGCTCATCGTTCAACACCGTAACACGCACCTGAATGGAATTTCCTTCTTTCAGATCGCGAAAAGATATTTCATCTACAATCGGGACATCTATAGTTTGCATAATAAACAGCGTTAATGGAACATTTTATACCCGGCAATTCCAACATCACCAGTACTACATTCCCATAAAAAACCATACCGCCCTAAAAAAACAAAAGCACCCGCTGTCCCAAAAACAACGAGTGCCCTTAAAAAGAATCTTACTTCCTATTCTTACTTCTTACCTCTAATTCTTAGCAGCCGCCACCGCAGCCCCATCCCTGATCTCCTCAGAACCCGTTGTAACAATTTTATCGTTCACGTTCAACGCTCCGAATATCTCTGTTTTTCCTTCTGCCGACCGGCCCGGTTTTATTGCTACACGTTCTGCTTTTCCATCGGTGATGCGAATTACAAAAACGCCTTCTGCTGTATTGATCACAGCTGATTTCGGAACAATAAACGTACTGTCACGAGCCGGCAGTGGTATCGTAACATCGGCAACCATACCCGGCATTAATTTCTTATCGTTGTTATATACATCCATCTCCACACGTTCTGCACGCAGGCGTACATCGAGTGCTCTCGCCTGACGTTTTACAGTAGCTTTGAATGTACTTTGTGGCAATGCCTTTACACGGAACTGCACTTCATCATTCTGCAACAGGTACGATGTATAGGCTTCCGGCACGGATACCACCAGGCGCAAATGTTTCTGTTCCTGCAATGTAAATAACGGATGCTCAGATCCTCTCCCGGAAGGACCAACATACGCACCCGGGTTGATGTTACGCGCAGTGATCACACCACTGAACGGTGCGCGCACTTCGAGGTAATCAAGACTATTGGTTACTTCGCGATAGCTTGCTTTCGCTGCCTGCAATTGATCGTAGTCCGAACTCATGCGCGCATGTGCCTGATCAAGATCATTCGGAGATATAGTGCCGGGTGTTTTACTGGTCTCGAGCAGGCGATCGTAACTTGCTTTACTCGCTTTGTAAACAGACTCCTGTGATTTCCAGCGAGACTCTGCTCCTGCCAGGCGCGAACGGATCTCCGGTGCATCGAGTGATACCAGCAATTGTCCTTCCTTTACTTCTGATCCTACGTCAACATATAGCTTCTTTACAAAGCTCGTTTCGTGTGCATAGAGATCAACTTGTTGAAACGAGAATAACTCTCCCGGTATTTGTATCTCGGTAGACAGTAATCCTTTCTCGAGGGAAAATGTTTCTACGGTTGGTACCGATGGCGATGCTGCCTTTTGACCGGAAGCATTTCCTTCAGAGGAGTTGCAACGACTGAATAGAGTTATCAGCAGGGCTACACCTAAAGTTGTTTTAAAAAATTGTATCGATTGGTTATTTCGTTTCATACGCTGAAGGTATATAATATTTACTGTCTTTATCTTCCGGATCAAGTGATACTGATTGTGTAGTTGTTTTTTCCTGTAACCAGGCAAACACGAGTGGCAGTATAAATAGTGCCGCGAGTGTAGAGGCAAATAGTCCACCGATTACGGCACGCGCCAGCGGAGCCACCTGGTCTCCACCTTCACCGTGTCCAATGGCCATCGGTATCATACCGGCAATCATCGCTATACTCGTCATAACGATCGGACGCATGCGAAGGGCTGCGGCTTCTTTTGCAGACTCCCACGCGTTGGCATTCGTAAGACGAAGCTGTTCTGCATTGGTGATCAACAACACCGCATTGGCAATGGATACACCTACCGACATAATGATACCCATATAGGACTGCAGGTTAAGCGTTGATCCCGTTATCAATAACACCAAAAGCGCTCCTAAAATCACAGCCGGTGCTGTTGTTAATACGACTAACGATACTTTGAACGACTGGAAATTTGCTGCCAGCATCAGAAAGATCACCACGATCGCCACCAGCAAACCAGATTGAAGACTGTCCAATGTTTCAGTAAGCACCTGGCTGAGACCAATAGTCTCAATGGTAAGTCCGCGTGGTAGTTCGCCTAATGAGCTTAGTGCTTCCTGTACATCCGTTGTTGCTGTGCCGAGATCTTTGTTCTGCAAGTTCGCCGTAACAGAAAGTATAGGCATGGCACCGAGGTTATCGTTCTCGCCATATATAGTATCATTCTCAATCGTGGCAACATCACCTAGCACCGGACGTGTTGTATTTCGCAACACCGGTATCTGTGATATATCACTTACCGATGTCATTTTGTTTTCAGGAACCTGCACCTGTACACTATAACTGAGACCTGCTCTTTCATCAAGCCATACATTTTTCTCGGTATAGCGTGATGATGATGTTGAAGCGATCAGCGAGCGAGATATATCATTCATATCGATGCCCAACTGCGCTGCCCGAACACGATCTATATTGATGTTCAATGCCGGGTAATTAATAGGTTGAGCAATCTGCACATCGCGCAGGTACGGTATGGCTTTGAGTTTCTCTACAACCTTTTTGGCATAAGCTTCATTCTGCTTTTTGTTACGACTGCCGATCCTTACTTCGATTGGCGTTGGTGAACCCTGACTCAAAATTTTATCCGTGAGTTCAATCGGCTCGAACGATATTTTTACATCCGGCATTTTCTTTTCCATTTCAGCACGGAATTTTTCTTTCAGCTCATCCATGGTGCCGCCAAAGTCTTCCTGCAAACTCACCTGCCATACAGCTTCGTGCGGTCCGCTGGTGAATAGATATATAGGGCTGATGGAGAACTGTCCGGGATGCTGACCTATATAGGCGGAGCTGATAGCAACTTTATCTTTACCCACCATCGACTCGAGTATCGATACTGCGCTGAGTAATCGCTCTTCGGTGCGTTCAATACGCAAGCCATCAGGTGCACGTAATCTCACCTGGAACTGACGTGAATTTACTTTTGGTAAAACATCACGTCCGATCGTGGAAAGCAACAGTGCAGTTATACCAATTACTACAATAGCATATACTATAACAATCGGTTTACGGAAGGGAAACAACCGCTGCAGGAATGACACAAAGCGATTTCTGATGCGCTCAAAGCGTGACACCTTTCCGCCTTCCGCATGTTCCAGCATGTGTATCTTCTGCTGGCCTGCATCGAGTGTAGGATCGTATTTTATTTCCGGATGTTCCTTCGCATGATCCTTCATTAACCAGTTCGCCATTACCGGCACAAAAGTCTGAGACAGTAAATACGATGTTATCATCGAGAACCCGATGGCCAATGCCAATGGCAGGAACAAGGAGCCAGGTATACCTTTCATCGAGAAAGCCGGAGCAAACACAGCGAGTATACAAAAGAGGATGAGCAGTTTCGGGAATGCTATTTCTTTACAGGCATCCCATATAGCCAGCGCCTTCGGTTTACCCATGCCCATGTGCTGGTGTATATTTTCGATGGTTACGGTGGACTCATCCACCAATATACCGATGGCGAGTGAGAGACCGCTCAACGTCATGATGTTAATGGTTTGCCCAAAGAGTTGCAGGAACAAGACACCGGAAATAATTGACGTTGGTATGGTGAGAATTACAATCAGGGCTCCGCGTAAATCTCCGAGAAACAACACTACCATCAATCCGGTTAATATAGCACCGATGATACCTTCGCTCATCAAACTCTTTACGGCATTGATAACGTATGTAGACTGATCGAACTCATACGAGAGTTTTACATCTTCAGGAAGTTGCGCCTGGAAGCGCGGAAGATTTTTCTTCAGGTTCTGCACCACTTCCCAGGTAGAGGCATCGGCAGACTTCGCTATATTCAAATATACCGAACGCTTACCATTTACCTGCGCATAGCCCACGGTTATATCGGCCGCATCTTCCACCGTAGCAACATCGCCCAGGTAAAGATTCTGCACGCCACCTTTGAACAACGGTATCTTTTCAAAATCCTTAACCGTTTTGATCGTGGTGTTGGTTGGCGTCATATAGTTATAGTCTCCTATGCGTACGTTCCCCGAAGGTGTAGTCTGGTTGTTTAACCGCAGTGCCTCCACCAGCTGATCGGGTGTAAGATTGTGCGAACGCATCAGATCAGGATCAGCTTTGATAACGATGGTACGTAAATTTCCCCCGAAAGGAGGCGCAGCAACGAGTCCGGGTATAGAAGTAAAGGAGGCCCGCACATATACGTTGGCAAGATCCATCAACTCGTTGTTGGATCGTATAGGGCTACTCAACACCAACTGTCCTACCGGCAGTGTTGATGCATCAAATCGTATAATGAACGGTGGTTGCGACCCTGGTGGAAATATAGCTTGTATCCGGTTGGCAAAGGCACTTAACTCGGCAGCCGCCTGCGCCATGTTGGTACCCGGATAGAACGTAATTTTCATGAGGGTAAGTCCCTGTATATTTCGTGTCTCGATGGTTTTTATACCGTTCACAAACAGCATGATGTTGATATACTGTTTACCGAAGAACGCTTCCATCTGCGAAGGTGTAAATCCTCCGAAGGGGTGAGACAAGTAAATTACCGGCAGATTCATCGCGGGGAATATATCTACCTTGATGGTACGCACAGCGTTGATCCCGAAGAACAACATACCGGCTACCAATACCAATATGGTAATAGGTTTACGAAGTGCTGATCGTATTAAGTTCATTGAGGTTGAGCCTGGTTACTGAATAAATTAAAATCGCCTGAAGCCGCAGCTTTCTGTAAAAGTGCCTGCCATACGTTGAGGTACGCTACACTTCTGTCTATTTCAGCACGGTTCAGCGCATATATAGCCTGTTGCAAATCAACAAGCGTGGTAAGTCCGTTTTTATAGAGTACACTTTTCTGTGTATAAGCATCGGATGCTGCCTGGTATTGCAGCGGTACTTCACGAATGCTTTGTAAACTATTCTCGATACGTTGATCGGCCAGTATCAACTCGTTCTGAAGTTGTACGGAGATCTGATCGTATTCATTCCTGTAGGCTTCACTGATAAAACGCTGGGAGCGCGTTTGTTGTTTTACCTTTAGCGGGCTCATCAGGTTCCACGACAAGCTTACACCGGCTACATAATTGAAGCGTGATGGATCCACGCCATCGGAGTAACGTTGTGAGTAACGATCCGAATACTGCGGAGTATAATTATAGTCAAACCCTGAGGCACGCGCCTGATATATACCGAAGAGCGTTACACCTGGCATTATACTTTTCTTCACCAGCGATGTAGTCTTCTCGGCCTGGTTGATACGCGCCTGGTAAAATTTTACCTGCGGGTTTTGCGCGATCACAGCATCGGTAGTAAATATAGTCGGCTCACGCGTAAAGAAAGATGTATCGAGTACAGCCTGCAGTCCGTTGAGTGCGAGGAGTTGTGCCAGTTGATTGCGTACCTGTTGTTCGTTGTTACGCAGATCGATAAGCGATAATTTAGCACGCGATACTTCTGCATTGGCAAGCGCTGAATCTACACCGGGATTTAATCCGGAGAGCGCACGCGCTCGTACCGTTCGCTGTACAATTTCAGCACGGATGAGATTAGACTGCGCACTGCGCACCAGTTGTTGTGCGATGAGTAAATTCAGGTATGCACCGGATATTTTTATTTTGTGTACGAACTCTTCCTGCGCAAGGTCAGCCGAGTCGCGCGATACTTGTGCTTTCGCAGCCTCAATGCGCGAGTGTACACGACCGAATGTAAATACCTCCCAGTTCATGTTGACTATATATAGCGCGCCAAACGCTGCGTTCCAGTTTTGCTCCTGGTATACCGGACCTGCCGAAGCAACACCTAGTACACCGACTGCTCCCAGCGGGCCGAACTGTCCATTAACCGTTCCATAGTTCTGTTGTACAGAAGCGATAACGTTGGGAAGATATTCGTTACGGGTATTGCGTGTCAGTGCTTCCGATGACTGCACGTAGTTTCGCTTGGCCTGTATACGCTGAAAATTCTGCACGCCTGTTTCAAGCGCCTGCCCCAGCGACAGCGGCTGCTGCACTTCCTGTGCACGAATGTCCGTCAGTAAAAAACAACTTACCATAACGATCACCATTCTTCGTGCACCTACAACGAAGGCCGGTGGAGCGGTCATGACCGCGCGCTTTTCATTTTGCATTGGTATATATAAATCAGAAAGTATATGAAAAAGATTTGGCGTATACCCAGTACGTTGCAGCAAACGTTTTCTGCTCGTTGGATTGGTATGAATGGAGGCATTTGTAACTTGACTATCAAGAATTGTCTTAACCATTCGTTTGTTCTATAACAAAATACTATAACCAAATAAAGTCTCGTAAAATTCAATGCTGCTGCTGATAGGTAACGGGCTGTTGCAAAAATTATATATAGCGCGCAATGTCACCCTCAGATTTTACAGCATCGGTAATCCGTAGTTTAATTCCAGGAGATTTAGGTGACAGGGTCTTTCAGAGATTGCTCCTGTGCAAAGGTATGTGCCGGCTAGGCGCTCAGGCTTATGGATTTCAAACTAAAAATTATAAAATTCAAACATTACTTCCGGAACGAACGTGGCGTTAGCGTTGTCTGTTTCTTGAAAAAATTGTTGAAGTAGGCCGGATATTCAAAGCCCAGACAATAGGCAATCTCGGCAACACTCCAGTCTGTATGCATCAATAATGCCTTGGCTTCCTTCACAATTCTGCCGGTGATGTGCTCGGTGGTTGTCTTTCCGGTAACATCGCGTACGGCACGGTTCAAGTGATTCGGATGAATAGAAAGGTGGCTGGCGTAGTCATTTGCCGTGCGCAGTTTCAGTGAATGCTCGATGGAATCAACCGGAAACTGGCGCTCGAGTAATTCAATAAAGAGTGACGCAATGCGTGAAGACGCACTCGGATGATGATGCTGTGTATCCATCGGACGGAACTTCATCGCTTCGTGGATAACGAGGTTCACATAGGTACGCAGCAAGTCATACTTATATATATACTCTGAATCGCGCTCTGCGAGCATTTTTTCAAAGATTGCGCACAGTTCTACCTCTTGTTTCTTGTCGATAAAGAATACCGGGCTTCCCCCGATCTGGAACAACGGAGACTCCAGGATGCTTACATTTCCCTGGGCATGAATAAAGTCTGCCGTGAACAGACAAAAGTATCCGCCTTGTTTTTCGGATGTTGCCTCCCAGGCATAGGGCACCTGCGGATTAAAGAACACCAATGCCGTACGATCGATCTCAATCGTTTTATCGGCATAGTATAGATTACCCTGCCCGATGATCAGCGATATCTTATAATAGTCTCTCCGGTTATACGGAGCATAGCGATTGCATGAATCGCGCGAGTTTACATTAAACGCCCCCAAAGCCTGATGAGGCACTGCCCCGGGTTGTGTTTGATAGATGGCCGGATAGCGCTTGTAAAAGTCTGCCAAAGTCTCGCTTCTCTGCATGCTGCAAAATTATAAAATTCAAATAGATATTTGCACGCAGTATGGCAGGAGAAAAAAGCATGACGGGGGTTATTGCCTGCCGGCAGTACGAAATGAACAATAGTGAGTTGGGGCCTAAAGGATATAAAACGGGAACGATGGATATAAAACCTGTTGAAAGGTTCATGTGAGTTGTCGCGAAGCTATACGCGGTCTCGGTTTTGTTTTTACAGAAACCGGCTGAGGCGATGCCGGCACCTGCTTTTTATTCTTTCTTCCCACCCATAGAATTACTCCGGTAACGGGTAATGACGCACACACCAGGCTTACAATCACCGCCAATATCTGGGTTGGCCAGCCGTATAGTTTACCGGTATGTATATAATAATTTGTGTTTCGCCACTTCATACCGGTGCTCTTGTCATCCTGTAGTATAGCTTGCTGAACGTTACCGGTAGCTCCGTTGTAATATATATAGTCACTGTCAGTCCAGGCAGAAGAACCGTCATAGTGTACAAACGCTCCTACCCGGTTATTCTTTTTGGTCGGAAAGTTTAGTGTGATGCGTTCAAAGCCTTTCTCGTATCGCTTCAGTGCATCTTTCCAGGCGCGTGTTATACCCTGGTTGGTAGCGGTATACGTAGTGTCGCGCTGCGTAAGGAAGGCAGCGTCTTTCTTGGATGAACCCAGCATGGCATAGATACCATTCTCCCACCAGTCGAACGACCACACCAAACCTGTGGTGGCAATCAGCATCGCGATCAGAAATACATAGAAACCAACTACACTGTGCAAGTCATAATTTACCCTTTTCCAGCGCGCCTTCCATTTTACTACGAAACGCTGTTTCCATTGAGCAATGCGTTGTGGCCACCACAATACAATACCGCTGATGAGAATGAAGAGGAAGATAAGCGTAGATGTACCGACAATCATATTACCGATGTCGCGTCTCAGCATCAGGTTCTGGTGAATGCGTCTTGTAGCATAAAAGAATTCGGTCTCCTTATTTACTACACCGGTTACAGCACCGGTATAAGGATCTACAAAAACCTGGTAGTAGTATGCAATCTCATCCTTGTCCCAGATGCTTTTGCTCTTGGCATCCCGTTCGAATGCAGAGAAGCAATACGCGCGATCGGATGAACCTGGTATAAATACAACATTAACATTTTTATCCGCACCAATTGTGTTCTGTGCAATAGCCTTAAGATCGTTAATATCACGCAACGTTTTGCCCGGAGTAACATACACTATATCCGGGTGAAATACACGGAACAGTTCTTCTTCAAAAACAAAGATGGCACCGGTTATACTAACCACGAATACAACAAGCCCGCTGATAATACCAAGCCACCGATGAAGAAAAAGAAGAACTGCTTTTACCATGTCTATATCTATAAAATCAGAATGTATAGCCTATTGTTACAAGAAAGTTTCTTGGTTTACCGGGGAACAGACGAACGTAATCATATCCGCCCACCCAGTACGTTTTGTCAAAGATATTATTCATATTGAATTGTACGCGAACTTTATTTACCGTGTAGTAAAGTCCGGCATCAACCAATATATAGCTTGGTACAGTTTGATTGGCGTTAATACTCAGCACACGCTCGTCTATATAGTTAGAACCGAGACCAAAGCCGAGTCCTTCAAATGCACCGTGTGAAATCGAATAACGTGTCCAGATGCTCGCCGTGTTTTTAGGTGCGTTCGGTTTCTGACGACCAACTTCTGCTTCCACAGGACTCTCTGTAATATGTGCTACGTTGTGAGAATAGGTAGCCAGTATGCTCCAGTTTGGTGTGATGTGACCCACGGCATCAAACTCAATACCTTTTGATAATTCTTTACC
Organism: Ohtaekwangia kribbensis; assembly: GCF_042676245.1. NCBI lineage: Bacteria > Pseudomonadati > Bacteroidota > Cytophagia > Cytophagales > Fulvivirgaceae > Ohtaekwangia > Ohtaekwangia kribbensis. The sequence goes on along the minus strand of NZ_JBHTKA010000007.1, from coordinate 600,586 downwards.
AACTTGTCTCAAGAGGTCCGGGTTGGTAGCATCGCTTGCATTATATAGTGTATTCTTCTGCTCGATGCGATATACACCTACCGTCACCGCCAATTGCTTATTGAACCATTCGCTCTTCGCCCCGGCTTCAAACATGTTGCTCATGAGTGGATCAAACGGACCACCTGCATTGGGATTCGAAATAGACGAAGCCGTTTGTGGATTGTAACCTTCCACATAAGTTCCATACAGGTTGATCTGTGGCAGTAACTCGTATACCAGTCCGACACGCGGCAGGAATGCTTCCTGTCTTACTTTCTTCTCGGTGGCCTTCAGGTAATTTTCTTTGTCTATATACTTCTCATAACGGAAGCCCAGCAATGCCTGAAATTTACCGAGCTTGATCAGGTCCTGCGCATATATACCATGCAATTCATAGAATGTAGGATCGAACGAACGCGGTGTAAAGAAATACTTGCTGATGTCTTTTAATAATTGTGAACCGATAGGATCTGATAAATTAAAGTGCGCTGCATTCGGTACCGGATTACCATCTTTATCCAACAGGTAATTCGATTTCTTCGCAGGGTTGTAGGTCGCTATAAATCCATTATTGGCAGCATTGCGGTAGCCACTCGCTGTTAGCTGCGAACCGCCTGTAGGAACCTGGTCTTGTGAGTAATCATAGCCGACCAGCATTTTGTGCTCCAGGGCACCCGTTGTAGCGGCATAGTTAAAGAATACCGATACGTTATCAATATAGCGTCTGCGTTTTCGCTGGAAAACCTGCATCGCCACTTTGTCTTCAATAATAGCACTGTCGCCATCCACAGCATACCCATTGGCACTGCGGTGCTCGAGCAGATCTTCGTTATAACCTGTCTTCAGATACGCCAGCGTAACCGATAACTTCTCTGTGAAATAATGATTGAGTGAAGCCGAAATGTTATAGGTATTCTCGTTGAGATAATCATTTGCTGAACTCAATGCACGGGATGTAGGTGTTGAGTATAGATCGTTGGTATTTACAGCCTGTCCGCGATCGAGCCTGCTGTTGGATTGATTGTAGATGATGTCGAAGTTCAGACGTGTCTTTTCCGTTGGTAAAAATGACACGGACGGAGCAATTACCAGGTTCTTGTCAAACTGTAACTCACGGAATGAGTTTGCATCTTCATAGCCTATATTTAATCGGTATAGTAAGGTACGCTCGGTGTTCATCGGACCAGTAAAGTCTGCGAGGGCACGGAACGTATTGAAACTGCCAAATGAAAAATCAAGAGACTTACGATTGTAGTCCAGCGGCTTTTTAGTAACGCGATTTAATACACCGCCCGGAGAAGCATTTCCGAAAAGTGCTGATGAAGGACCTTTCAATACTTCAACACGCTCGAGATAGTTCGCCAACGGCTGCTTCCAGAAACCGGAAGATGTACGCAGACCGTTCAGAAGTTGTGTGTTGCTCTGACCGTTGATACGAAAACCACGGATCGTGATGTCATCATAGAACGTGAACTGGTTTACCCCACTCATATTCTTCACCACCTCCCCTACACGCATCTGTCCCTGATCGCTGATAAGTTCTTTGGTAATAAACGATACAGATTGCGGAAGGTCTTTCGAATTCAACTCAGTCTTCGAGCCTACAAAAGAAGACGTATTCTTATACGATTGCTCTTTTCTTCCGATGATCTCAACCTGTTGCAATACATTCTTGCTCTCTGTGAGCGGAGCATCAACAACCGTTACTTCACCATCTGTTACCGTAACATCGCTATATATAGTCTCGAAGCCAACCATACTCACAGCGAGTCTGTATTGACCTGGCTTGATCGTGATTTCAAAATTTCCGGATGCATCGGATGATGTACCCGTTCGGTTGTCTTCCACGAGTATCGTGGCACCCGGCAACACCTGGCCTTGTGCATCTTTCACGGTACCTTTAATCTTACCGCTCTGCGCATAGGCTGATGTGCCGGCAAAAAAAAGCACTTGTATAAATAAAAGGGAGTAAAGATATTTCATGAGGTTACGACTGCTTGATAGTAGGTTTCTAATTAACAGCCGCAAATATTCACTCGCTCCGCAACGAAAACAAAGATTTTGCCTTACTCTTCAGAAGAATACCCTTACCCAGTGACAGGTATATACCCTCTACAGGTTAGAAGGTAGTGGATAGCGTGTATCTGCTATCCACCTGTGTATAGTAAATGAGTGTATGGGAGACACCCGGATTTCCAGACTTCGCATCAAACTTTTTAAAAGTAACCACACTGAGACCTCTTGCTATAATTGTAGAAGAAGACCCCACAGTTATTTCATAGTTCACTGAATCACTTATTGCCATCGGTATTCAAGGAGATTTTGTATTCTATCCACATAATACCACTCCATTACCTCCGGACAATTTTCATATTGCTTATAAGGCGCCTGAGCTTCCCGCAATGTCAAATTCGGATATGCCTTCTGAAGTTCGGATGCAATCAGGTCCAGGTAATTATAAAATATGGCAATATGATCATCGGTTGGAGTGTTTTTAAAAGAACCATTTGTCCTTATCAAAATAAGGAACAATAGCGTAAAGGCCTCATGGTATATAGTTGAGGCACTATATCCCTAAAAAATAGTGGATGTTTGGTGAAGAAGCGAGTTAGTATATATATGCCCAATCATCTGCCTTTTTCATTTTCAAACCACTCCATTTCAAATAGTTCTTCTATCTTGTGAAGATTCTCCCACTCTCCATTAGAGCATTCATAAACGCCAGAATATTTAAGAGTTCTTACTTTATCACCAGCGACTATCTCTATATAAGTACTCCCTAAATCTGTTACGCCACTATCTTTACAATCTTTAAAGAGCACACTTTCTTCCGGCAGTTCGAATACATGCATAGCTTTCAATTTGGTTAAAAAAAATTCAGCTTCTTCTGGTTTGCAGAGTTTTCTCGTTGTGATGTCCCTGGATATATAGTAGTCAGGGTCTTTCTTGATTTGTAACTCATCAAATATGCCTTCTCTTATTTCAATTTTCTCCCAGTGGCTCCCATGACGTGCGAACATTTTATACCATCCATGGTTATTATTGCCCCTTTTAAAAAAAGTGACACTAAATTGATAGCGTGATACAATGTATTGAATACTTCTATCTACGTCTGCAATGGTTGCATTTGAATCAAACTGAGGGTTTTCTCCATCCACTTTCGAGGAATTGCATGACGAAAAGCTTAATATTAATAGGATAAGGAAGTGATAACTCTTCATAATGATTAGTTGCAAGATGTTCCTGATATTTTACTACTATGCCGTCTGACGATGTCACGAAGTTGATCTTCTGTAATATTTTTTTTCTGTAGGATCTTATCATATAAGACTCCCCATTCTTTTTTATAATCCATCATCCCCTTTAAAATAAGTCCTTGAGCTTCGCGCAAAGTTAAATTAGGATATGCCTTTTGAAGCCCTGAAGCTATTAAATCGAGATAAGTGTAAAAAATAGAGATATGGTCATCTGTAGGGGTGTTTACAAAAAACCATTTATCCTTATCGAAGTAATGCACTATGGCATGAAAGGCCTCATGGTATATAGTGGAGGCAATATACTCCTGAGAAACATTGCTATTGAGCTTTTCTGTATTTAATTCTATAATGATGTCCACTATGCCATTATGTGACTCAACAGGTTCTGTCCAACCGTTTGCACTCTTCTTATCGTCATTTTTCATATCCTCTGCATCTCCCTCCCGAATGATCAGATTTACCTTGTCGTTCTTATTAAATATATCCTGTATCAGCTTATTATAACTACTCGCTATCGCTGGGTCTAATACTTTTTTGGCCACCATCTTCAAACAGGGATCCTTGAGGTAATTTTCAATACAGGCTACACATTTATCGCCTGCATAAAGATCATTGCCTGGAACTACTACAACCGGATTTTTCTTGACGGGCTTTACTGTACCGCTGTTGCTGCCGGAGCCACTGCGCGGGGCTGGTCCGTCTCCTATACCAACATAAGTTCCACCTCCGGCAGGTGGCACGCCCGTCATATCATCGCACCAGCCCCTGTTAAAAGAGAAGGTACAGACTTGACCAACCGCTGTTTTACGCTCGTACTGACAATGACATGGATAGTCTGTAACAACTCTGACTTCATATTCCGTAACACATACCTGATCAATGCTTTGTATACATTGATTGATGAGCTGCGTTCTTCCTCCTGAATATATAGTATCGCGGGTAAATGGAATGGAGAATTTACCAATTTGTTTCCCATCAAGATCAAACTGTTTGATAGTACCTTGAAAAGATCCATCAGCTTCCTGCGTACTATCCGGAATATAGCGGTATATATAACCGTAAAAGCCTTCCGCCTGTTTGGAGAGAATCAGGTTTTCATAATAAGCAGGAGAATCATCGGGCAACAGAAAGGTATAGTTGAGGATGCCGCTGTCGGGTTCTTCGTATTTGAAGAAGGCTCCACTGATCTCAAGACTGCTCACTCGTCCGTTGGCAGAACCTGTTTTTATTTTTGATAATAATTCCTGCACGCCCGTTTCGTGGTGGATGTCGGTCATGGTGATCTTCGGTTCCGCATCATTGGAAACAGGTGTCTCGTCATCACAGGATGCACTCAACAAAAAGAGCATGAGGAGCGCAAAGGCTAAATGCTTTCTCATAGGGTATAGATAAAGGTTAATAATGTTTAAACAGATGTAACGTTAAAGTGGTATATTTGCCAGGGACAACGGAAGTACACCTTTCTATACCTCGTACGCGCAATCAACACCTATACTTCCGGCTGTGTTATACCAAAGCTAGGTGGCGCGAAGTGCCTATATCAAGAGGAGATTTACACAGACCTGTACATAAAAAAAAGGTATATATACATCCGTATATATACTTAAAACGCTATCATTATATCGTTACCTTCCATTAAACTCCTGGCGGAGTCGCTTGTTCATACGCTGAAGATTGTAATCGGAGATAACCCAGTTCATCGGGTAATGAACACTGTCGCGTTTTATACCATTGCTCTTATAATCTTTATACAGATTTATATCCGGATCGATCACCATGTTATCGCGTTCGCGGAAGTAGTTGATGAGGCGCTGATCGTTTACGGTTGTCTGCGAGCTATAGGTATTCAATACGGTAAGCAAAGGCGCCCCTATATCATTGGTGAGCGGGTGAATCGTTTTCAGCTCAGCAGAATCCAACGGTGTGTTGGTAACATGTACCAAATGAAATTTCAGTTTATCGTAGAGCGGTTTATATACTGTGTCCTCCTCCATCACGCGTTGAAGTTCCTGTAGCATTTCGTGTACTACACCGGCTCCCGAATTATCAAAGTAGCCGCCATCAACAAAGTAATAATTCCGTATACTTCCTGCCGGTGAGATATAGGGAAAGCGTGCACTCAATATAGTGGCCGTGCTTAACCGGATGTCTCCGTAACCATCTTTGCCCGTTGAGTCTATCTCCGTTAACACATCCATACGATTACTGAAACTTGTCAATTTTACAGAGCTTACAACGGCCGGGCTACCGCCTTGCACCTCGGTAGTGTTCAAAAAGAGAATCGGTAATTTACCAGAAACATCTATCACTTCGCTCAGCGGTTTTCGGAACGCACCTTCGAGACACGAATCTGACGCATGCTCCATGACTTTCTCCAATGCAGCAGCACGATCGGTAAAATGTATCGGCACAACATGGCGCATCAGGTCAGAACCAAAGTAATGGGCAATACAGTACGTGAGAAAATCTGTACTTAAGAATTCCTGAGCACGTTTGGTAAGTTTTAGCTCACGGTTATGCTGTTTATTTTTCAGCAACGCATAGAACGTAACATTGCCTACACTCCCTCCGGATGTACCAGACAAACAAAGCAGGTGATTGGAAAAGACCTGCGTAGTATCTCTGCCGGGAAGATCTTCCCACGAAGCCAGTACAGAAGCCACCCAGTAGCCCGACCGTGATGCACCTCCATCGGACAGAATAATGTATACCGGGAACTCTGTTGACTGCGCTATGTCTACCTGACGGTCTTGTATCCACCGGTTGAAATACGTTTTGAGGTCAGGGCGTTCACCATATATATTCTCCTTACGTGTCTTCACCAGGCGCACGCGGTATAGCTCGGCAAAATCAAACCAGCCAATGATGATGATCCAGAGAACGATGAGAAAATGAAAATTGAAATTTCGTCTTACGGATTGATAGCCTACGAGGTTTGCCAACCCCACCAGTACACCAAACGTAAGTAACGCAAACGCAAGAGGGCCGATACGATCAGCCACTCCGACAAAGAATATAGTACAGGTAAAAACCAGTCCACCAATCAATGCAACGATGTTAAACGTTGTGAAATATAGCTGTTCAATACGATGTGATGATTTGGGTACTTTCAATACTTCGCGTCCCATGAACCGAACGTAATCACACTCCTGATCATCAATGCGATCATTCTTTTCTTTCTCATTGATATACCTTCTGCGAAGAATATAGAACCGCACGAGGAGTATCTCCAATAGAAAAAGTCCGAGACCGATGATGGGTAAGTAAAACTGGTGTCTCAAAAATGGTTCAACGTCACGGTGTGCCCAGCATAGCCAGAACATCAAAACAATTTTACTCAACACGATAAGTATGATCAGCCACTTGGTTACCGGGTAAGTATACCCTTCCGTCCAGAAGTGACTCAGCAAAAAATATAGCGTATTGTGCAGCAGCATGAAGCAAAGAATATAGCCTGCAGAAAGATCGAGCATGGTTGGCAACGCCAGTATACCCATCTGCAGCATAACCAGTGCATTGTAACCGAGCAGGCGCGGCACATGCCGGTAAAAAATTGCCGGTATCGTAACGCCTTTATTCACTTTCATATAGCTCACCAGCTTGGAACTATACCACACGAAGAACGACCAGACCAGTACCCCTACCGTTGAAAACACAAAAGGTCCCGGGTATTCTCCAAGCTGAATGATCAGGTCTTGTCCCTGCGGCAATTTCATCAGCAGGAAATATGCGGCCATAACGGATATCAATCCGGGTGCATAGAGCCAGAGTGCTTTGGGAAGGTACGTTAGAAAAACGCGCAACTGTGTAAACATGCCAAGGCTTCGGGTAAAGTAAAACGATCAGGCTATATTTCCATCAGCCTGTAAATCTACCCGCGAAGGTAATGGTTTATGTGAATTTTGAAATCACATAAACCGGTAATGCCTGTTAGAGGAAGTTGTTACGTCATACCTGCTGACGGTATGCGTTTGACTTACCGAAATAATAATGGTGCGTGAAGAACGACAGCGGTAAACCAATAGCGACAATCAGAATACCAATACCGATTGCTGCCTGCATGGGGCGTACCGGCAGCGGTGGAATTCTGGTAAGTGGTAAAAATACCAGGGTCATCATGATCCAGATGAAAATGCCGTATAGCATCCCCGTTGCAACCTGGCTTTGACGAAGAAAACGGAGACGAGGATATATAAAAAAGAATAACACCGTCCACCCCATGGCAATGCAATAGTGCATGATGAGACCCATCACCGCCAGGAACAACGCAGGCATTGATGTATCAAATAAAGCACTGGCTATATACCGAAAGATAGCAATGGGATTTTTTCCGGTAGCAACCACGTAATTGATGATGGCACCGGTAATGTCTAATGTACCCACCAGCAAGCCGAGCATGAGTACAATACGAACCGAGCTTTTACGAACCGGATTTTCGGATGAAAAATTCTGTAGCATAGATACAAAGCAGATGTGAAGGAATTAAATTACCTGTGATCCACTTATTGCTTTTCCAATAAAACGCTCAACAACTTTTATCTCCTCGGTTCATTGACAAGCAACGTCTTCAGCAGGGAGAACTAATTTAGTGGTAAATATTCTATTTACCACACACCCGACTATGCGCTATGAAAGTTTTTTCGTTATACTTCATTACCGAGGGTCGGCCTGATTTTTTAGAAGCTGCTTCGCATCGATGATTGTTTAAACGTCCACCCCAAATCCATCGTGCTCATATCCAAAAATTTTCCTTACTCCTGCCGGATACGCAATATGGTTACCGACCACGGTTTAAACACATATTCAAAGCTGTTCTTAAACCCGGTGAAATTTCGTTCTACAGGAATATACTGCAACGGATGTTCCAGCGAGTTCTCAGCCTGAGGAGCATCAGCAGAAAGTGTTAACGTCTTCCCTACTCCCGCTATAGCTTTCGCTGTCTTTACCTCGACAGCCGAGCGAACTGGCTCTTTGCCGGCATTGACCACCTTAACTATAATTTCACCGGTTCGTTCATCGGTACCGGCTATACTAAAAAATGTACGCGGCTCTTTATAGGTCATCAGTAATTTACCGTCCAGGTAGCATTCGATCGAAGTATAGCTTACGCGAAGTTCAACGGTATACCAACGGTTGGTCTCAACAGGTGTCTCAAGTGTAACGGGTTGTGTTACCATTGCATCAGCACCGTTCGTTACCATTTCAAATGCACTGACCCGATTCCACCAGGCACCGATGTGCGCACGCAGGTAATTATCATTGTCTTTGACAGCAATCGGAATCATAAAAGCATTCGGACCTCCTGTCTTTCGTGCTTTCAACCTTAAAGTATATACATCGGGAATTTTGTTTTGAAGGATAGCCATAGGCCACGCACCGTCTGCAGTTTGTGCTATTACGCTATCGCCTATTGTCCACTTTCCGCCTTCTGTTTTCCAATCGTTCTTGTGATTGATAAGATCGGCCGCATAAAGTACTTTATTATTTTTGTCGAGTATCTGTATATTCTTAAACTCGGCATAGGTATCCCACGTGCTCAAACCTATATTTCCGCTATACCGGGCCACCGGGGTTGACGTTGACGAATGAAATGTTAGTGAAACCGCTACATTCTCAGAAGCCTTGTGATCGTTCATCATTTTTATAGTATAGTACGATGTGCGCGCAAAGCTCGAAGCATTATCAAAACGAATAAGATTTACCGGCCAATCCGTATCATTAATATTTTCCAGCAAAGGTGCATAGCTGCTCATCGCGACAAGATCTCCATTGCGCTCCATTCCCATGATGAACACGGCATCGTTCAGCGCGGCCAGCATGTTGCCACTGCCTACACCACTGTTGCATGCATACTCACCTACATATAGTTTCCAGTCTTTGCGCGGATATTTATCATACCAGTCGTGATAGATCATGGGCCAGTATACGGCTTTATAGGCATGCTCATCAACTATATCGGTTTTGGTTACTGCATCGATCGTGGGTTTGTGTACATGTGCTATACCGGTGCTGGTGATTACTTCCAACTGCGGATATTTTTCTTTGATAGCCTTGTAAAATATATTGAACCGCGTAGCATAGCGCGTACCTACCTGTTCGTTTCCTACTTCTACATATCGCAACGGGAATGGTTGTGGATGTCCATTCCTGGCGCGCACAGCTCCCCACTTCGAATCCGCAGGTCCGATTGCATATTCAATGCCATCCAGTATATTTTGTACGAGTGCAGGAATTTTATCGTCCGGAAGAAATACACCGGATCGCATCTCGCACGATACACCGCAGTTAAATACATACATGGCATCGGCGCCTATATCTTCACAGAACTGCAAAAACTCATGATAGCCTATACCATCGGAAGACCAATATCCCCACGGACTATATGTACCGGGGCGCTCTTCTATCGGACCAAGTGATCGTTTCCATTCGGGCGCACTTTCCGTACTGATGCCTTCTACAAAACATCCACCGGGCCACCGTACAAAAGCTGGTTTCAGATCAGCAAGGTAATTGGCCAGATCAGGTCGCATGCCGTTGGGTCTGTTCTTGAATGTCCTGGCCGGAAACAGCGAAACAAGATCAAACCAGATCGTGCCGGGTGAACTCATCGTGAGATAAAATTTCGCTTTCGCATCGGAAGCGGTTGCCTTTACGGTACAGGTATATTTCCTCCACGAAGACTGCTTTACATTGTTGAAGGTATAGGATGCCAGTATACGACCATCGGACGCACGAAGTGATGCCGTAACCGCCCCTTTAAATTTAGGAGCTCGTATATATGTCGTAAGATTATACGATTCGCCCTTATCGACTCTGATTCCCCAGAACCCTTCGTTCACAACGGATACGCTATCCGCTTTTCCGGCTGAGTGAATGTCAACTTGTAAAGCATGCGGTGTAGCAGCATGAAGGGGCACTTTCGTGGATAATGACAGCGATGCCCGGGCGTTAGCTGCTGTTCGTAAAGACCACGCAGGCCACGGTGACTTTGGTTCCCACGGCATCTTCCAGTCGCTTACCTTATTCGAAGCAAAGTGTGATGTGCGGGGTGGTACAAGCCAACCGGAATCAAGTGTACAACCAGGGGGTATAGTGCTTTCTTCAAAACCTCTGTTCTGAATAAGTTCAGCATACAACCCGCCTTCTCCCCCGTGACTTATCTCTTCGAAAAATATACCATGTAACCTCGAAGATACTTTTGCCCCGGGATGCTGGGTATCAATCACCAGCGTTGCATCCTGTGCAATAGCATATAGGGGCAACATCAGACCAACAAAGTGTATCATCAACCTAAAACACAGCACGGAATGCTTCATAAATCCTGATTGTAAATGTGCATACTGATTTTGAATATATAGCCGGGGATAAAGAGAGAGGATTGCAATACCGATATGCTATACATGTATACTATCTGTAGATATAGCAGCCGCACGAGCGGCTGCCAATCCATTCTTCAATTAAACCAAACCAATAAATTCTACCCAATCTGTTGATCCTATAAAGTACGTTTTAAAAGCAGCCGTCTGTTTTACTGATATTGACAGGTGTTAATATTATTTTATCTCGTTCACCAGGTCGTGATCATTGGAAGTTTTTGAAGAACCCGGGTACGATGTGACATACCTTCTTCCTTCAATATTTTCCAGTAACGCATATAAAAACAGTCATGTTGGAACCTGAAATTCCTAACGCTGCACTGGGGAGGAGAACGGCAAAATTAAGCTGATTTTAGCCTTCATTGATACTATTTTATCCCTACTCTTGAATTTCATTAAATAATTATGAATATTTTGTACTGATTGAATTTTACCCACCCATGAAAATTCTACCGTTCAAAATTCCCAAGACTTCCCAAGAGTCTTTCCGCTTGCAGGAGGATCGCGAACCACACTTTTACGACTACCTGCATCAGCACCCGGAGGTTCAACTTACGTTGATTCTTAGCAGCGAAGGAAAAGTTATAGCCGGTGATTATATAGGAGCGTTTAAACCTGGTGATATATTTCTGATCGGTCCGAACCTGCCCCATGTATTCCGGAATGATTCACGCTACTACGAGCAGGCTGATATATCCATCGCGCATTCCTATACTGTATTCTTTGAGTGGCAATCGTTCGGAGAAAAGTTCCTGTCGTTACCGGAATTGAAGAGGCTGCAGGAATTCACAAAAATATCCGAACGCGGATTATATATTAAAGACCCGGTGCGCAGCCGCATATCACAACTGATGAAGCAACTGTTTCGCACCAGCGAGATGGACCGCCTGATCGTGTTGCTCAAGATCCTGAATATACTTTCGAATGCTGATAGTATAGACCCGCTGGCTTCGTCAGGTATATATAATGAGTTTGACGAGATTGATGGCAAGAAGCTCGCCGATGTATATCGCTTTACCATGAACGAGTATCATCGTAAAATCCACCTCGATGAAGTTGCCGACATCGCCAACATGACCACCAATTCATTCTGCCGTTACTTCAAGAAGCGTACACGCAAATCCTATATAGATTTCCTTACCGAGATTCGTATTGGACAGGCGCGGAAGTTGCTTCAGCAGAATGATCTGAGTATATCACAGATATGTTTTGAGGTAGGCTTCAACAATCTCTCTAACTTCAATCGTAAATTCCGTGAGCTGTGCGAGATTACGCCTACGGAATTCAGGAGGTCGCAAGGGGCGTGATTTTTTAGAAGTAAGAAGTGAGGAGTAAAATAAGAAGAGCGCTATATATAGCTATTATCAAATCCAACGGCACAGAGGGCACGGAGAAGACAAAAAGTCTCACAAAGGATTTTTCTCTGTGTAACTTTTGTATCTTCTCTGTGATTTCTTTGTGTTTCTGGATTTTTTCAGGGTGCAAACTTCCAGGTAGATTTATAGTCTTCTTTAAGAGGCTGGTTCGTCAGTATAGCGCGCACGATCTCCACAGGAATGTTTCCTTCCTGCAGGATGCGATCGTGAAAATCTTTCTCGGTCATCTTACCGGAGTCTACGAGTTCTTTTTTGAGACCGTAGAATTGTAGTCCGCCTACCATATAGGCGATCTGGTATAGCGGGCCGTAGCTTCCCATGAACGAACGTCTCACTTCAGCAGCTGCGTTGGCATATTCATGTCCGACACGTTCCACCAGGAAGTCTATACATTGCTGGGGAGTCATTTTACCGAGATGATAATTAAGGGAGAAGATAATGCGCGCACAACGGTGCATTCGCCAGAACAACATACCAATACGATCTTCCGGAGTGCGCGGAAAATTCTTGTCCCATAAATTAAACTCCCAGTATAGCGCCCATCCTTCGATCCAGAACGGTGTATCAAAAACATTGCGATACGGTTTATACCGTTCATTCATATACATCTGTAAATGATGTCCTGGTATTAATTCATGCTGAACGGTGGCACGTGAGAAGTGCGGGTTATTGCCACGCATACTCATCATCTTCTCACGGTGTTCCATGGTATAGGTAGGATACGAAATAATGATCTCCTCTCCTCCTAAAAAGAATGGATTGACCTTTTGTGCTTCAGGAGACATCATGCGCATGCGCCACGTTTCTTTTGCCAATGCCGGTATTGTTACGAGATTGCGTTGCTCTATAAAGCGTATCGCTTCTTCGGCAAGTGAGTCTACCAGTGCCGGCTGCTGTCCTGCGGGGACATACGTATTCTTTACCTTCTCCATCGCAGCTTTCCAATTGTTACCGAAGCCCATGGCTTGTGAAGCCTTCAACATTTCAGCATCACACCAGGCAAACTGTTTCTGTGCAATCGCGATGATCTCTTCCGGTGTATACGATATAAATTCTGTCTGCAGGCTCTTGATGAGTGCATCACGTCCTATAGGTCTGCCTATAATACCGCTGCCATCATCTTTAATGGAAGTATTCACATAGTGCTTCTTGAGAAACTCTTCGTAACGTTTCAGAGTATGCCACAATGTATCATACGGCTTTTGTATCCACCAGGTAAACTGCGGATCGTAGGCATTATAAAACTCATACGACTCTTTCAGATTTTCACGCAACGACTTAACTACCTCCGAAGCTTTATCTGCCTTTTGCCAGCTTGAATATGGCGTGGCTTTGCTGATTTTTTCCTGCGATGTTTTTATAGCCCCCAGCATGTCGTCAAAGCTTTTGGCAAGTGTCATCGCGTTGGGTGTTGTACCGCGTCTGCGTTCGCGGATAAATGTATAGATGGGTGAAGCGAACTCCGTTACATACGCCACTTCTTCAAAATCTTTTTGTTTGATCCTGAGAAAGTATAGCTCTTTATCAATTTGATTTCTGAGCAGGATATAGTCTGCCTTTCCTTCCTGCGATAACTTATCGAATGCAACCTTCTTCAGCGCATCGTTCCAGTCACCATAGAACTTTACAAAACGATCGTAATACTCGGCAGATTCGCGTATAGTATATTTACGCATCAAGGCATATTTATCGGCCTCAAACTGACTGATCATTTCATACAGCTCATTGCCATAAACAGATGGAATACTAACGCAGCAAAAGAATACTACCTGGAAGAAAGATTTACGCAGACGCATGCACAAATGGGGTTCTTGTATGCTAAAGTTAATGAGAAAGCCTGAAGTTAAAAGTATATACCTGAAAAGCTTTATGTTTATTGCTTTACCATACGCACGCCATAGAGTGGACCGGCCTGTTGCTGCGGCCTGGCCTGAAACGTTACCGTTACGGTCTTCTTCCCTTTGGTAAGCGTTGCCGGCACTGCATATACTATATCGTAGAACTTACTGTCCTTATACTTGTTGAGGTCTTCGCTGGCCACCTTCGTTCCATCTACCAGTATATCGAAATTACGGCCGCGGTTATCCATGCCCCAGTACGTTGCTGTCAGGTTGTGCGTAGCGCTGGCATCTACTTTCATGGTGAACACCAGGTTGCCACCATCGTTTGCTACTCTGAACTTGCGTGTGTGTGATTCTCCGGCTTCTGTTTTCTCACCGGTAAAATTATGATCTCGTTCCGGCTGCATCTCGCCTACGCGTAGGTAGTCCGTTGTGCGCTGCTCGAGGGCATACTCCTGTTTCTTTTTTTCTTCGTATAGCTTCTGTTGCTCTTTCCAGTTTTGCGGTGTGAATACGTCCCAGTATACATTGTAATGCTCATCGTCCAGCAGATAGAAAGGCTGCAGTGTTACATCACCGGGGAAGCCAGTCTTTTGAGTCTTGAAGGTAAGCGGATCAGATGCGTCCTGCTTCAGCCATTGTTTTACATCGGGCTCGCCCGTTACCAGTACCGGTATACCATTCATCGGATCGGGTTCTTTCGTTCCGAGATTTCCGGCCAGCAACACCGGACCATAGAAGTATGCTTTGCGCGAAGCATTATCGGGCATCGCCACGCTATATAATGAAGAAGGCAGCGTCAGCTCGATCACATCACCGTTTTTCCAGGTGTTGGTCAATACCCAGTAACCTTCCTTGTCAACTGCTATAGTTTGTGTAGCCTTACCGTTGACTTTGATAACCGGTACTGCCTGCAGCCAATAAGGTTTGCGTATGTGTACCGGTATAGCCTGAGGCTTTGCTGTGTTGATCGTGAGCTTCACCGTTGGGTCAGCCGGAAGGTTTGCATTCAGGGTAACCTGCAATCCTTTATCCTGCCAGTTCAGTTTGGAAGGAATGAACAGGTTTACATACAGGCTTCCATCCTTTCCTTTGAAATATATACTCTCGCCATACTTCACATGGTTCTCTATACCAGACCCGACACAGCATGTAAACGTATGGAACTGATCGCTGAATTCCTTGCGTGTACCCATGCGCAGCGGCACAAAGTAACACATCATACCGTCACTATGATTTTGGGATGCGAGTATATGATTGTATAGTGCACGCTCATAAAAATCCATATAGGATGCCGAGGGTTGCAACGCAAACAAGTGTCGCGTAAGCTTCAGCATGTTATAGGTATTGCAAGTCTCCATGGTGTTATCGGTGAGCTTGTCGTTGAGTACATCGGGCTTGCTCAAATATTCGTAATTACTGTTACCACCGGGCGCAAAGGTGTGATGCTTTACCACCGTTGTCCAGAAAAAATCCGCAATGGCAAAATCTTTCTTCTCACCGGTGAGCTGATAACGCCTCACGGTACCAATGGCTTTTGGAATTTGTGTATTAGAATGTTTACCCGGCAATACATCGACACCCATCGCGAGTGAATCAAGTATACGCTTGTCATGAAATTTATAGGACAAGTCCAGATATTTTTTATTCTGTGTAAAGGCGTATGTATTTACCAGCACTTCATTCATACCGCCATACTCACACAGTAACATTTTCTGAAGCTGTTCATCGTTCAGATTCTTTAGTATCTCTCCTGTCCAATCGGCTATACCTTGCTCTACCTTCAGCGCCTTATCATTGTTGCAGTAAAGGTATGCATCCAGCAGACCGGCCATTACTTTGTGCACGGTATACCAGGGAGACCACGCTCCGTTCAGATCAAATCCACGCGACCGTATATTTCCCTGCGATACTTCGAGAAACACGGTGTCTTCTTTTGGTATGGCACCTACATAGCCGGTCTTCCGTGCCTTCTGGCATTCTTCGAGTTCATCCACTATATAATTAACGCGCTTGAGATACTCGGGATCTTTTGAGACACCGTAATGCATAGCGCATGCGGAGAGGTAATGTCCTAATGTATGCCCGGCCAGCCCGGAGTCTTCCCATCCGCCATACTTCTTTCCCTTCGGTTGCAATCCGGAATGCGATCGGAACTGTGCGAGTAAACGATCCGGTTCGATCATTAGCAAATACTTCAGGTCTGCATCCATCGCCTGCCTGAACGGGCTCGCCAATATGTGTACTTCGCTCAGGTGAAAGGTATAGGCTTTAACATCCACAATCGGTTTGACTTTAACACGATCGTTATTGACTTCGGGCACATACGACTGTGCCACGGAAACATGGGCCAGCACTACCAGTAACAGGTATATATATAGTCGTTTTAAATTCATATAGGGTTGGGATATATAGTATCTTGATTTAACAGTTTTATTCTACAATCCATTCCATAATACCTCCGGAATGATCTTTCGGTAATGTTACCTCTAAACGCAGGGCCTGTGTCGTTACCGGCTCGAAGGATACCGAAGAGTATGCATCTTTATTTACTTCATAGGATGTTTTATTCTTCACTGGTTTCCACGACTCGCCATCTTTGTAGAGCAGTCGCCAGCCGGCCGGTATACGGCATCCTCCGAAAGGACCGTCATCAAACCAGTATACTTTGGAGGAAGTGACAGCTGCCGGTTTCTCGAAATCATACTGCACCCATTGCACCGTGTCTTTCATCGGCCACCAGTGATAAAATATGACAGACTGATCGTTGGAGTTCTTCGGTTCCATCTGATCATTCAACGACATCAATGTTCTTGTGCGGTGTGATGCTGTTATCTTACTACGTGACGCAACGGTTGGGGCGGGCAACGGCTGGGATGCATCAGGCTTCTCGGGAATCCACACCATCATCTCACCCGCACCACGGTGTGCCCAGGCGTAATACGGAATCAATTTCACTTCTGCATCTGCCATCGTGATCTCTTTCGCGTTAACGCGTGCCGCAGATTTACCAGCTCCCTCAATTTCATACAGACCTTTTAACAGGTTCGCATCAAAATTACCTTTAAGCGGAGTTGCTGAAGCAAGCACGAGGTTAAGTACGCGATTATCTTTGTTATCGGGCCACTCGGCACAATATACCAGCGGACCGCGTTGTATAGCAAGCTTGTCGCGGTCGGCCTCTACTTTCGGGTTGGCAGCTATTCTGCGAATCGGCATCGGCAGTTGTACATGGATGCGATCGCCTTTTTTCCATTTACGATTCAGCACCAAATAACCCTGCTGCAACGTAAGGGCTACCGGTTTGTCATTCAGAAATACTTTGGGCTGTTCGGTATAAGCGTCTTTGAAGGTATACAGATCGCTTGGCATTGGTTTGTTTACAGCCCATCCTGGTATACGTACGCGCACTTCAAAAGCTGTTGTCTTTTCCGGCTGTACGGTAATCTGTATATCGCCATCCCACGGATAGTTTGTTTTCTGCTCGAGTGTCACTGTGTTATCGGTCAGCTTGAATTGCGCACTGCCTGCAGCAAACAGATTTACATATAACGATTTGTCTTTCTGCGCATAAAAATATCCGCCTACAGAAGGTACAAAGCGCGCTACATTTCCCGGGCAGCAGGCACAACTGAACCAGGGACTCCGCGCATGTTGTCCACGTGACTCCAATGGGTTCGGGTAAAAGAATTTATCACCGGTTAGTGCCACGCCCGAGAGAAATGCGTTGTACAGGGTGCGCTCCAGTACATCGTAATATTTAGCATCACCGTGCATGAGGAACAAGCGGTAATTCCAGTATACATTGGCGATAGAGGCGCATGTCTCATTATAGGCAGACATGTTGGGAAGCTCATACGGTTTACCGAATGCTTCACCGTGGCCGGTGGCGCCGATCCCGCCTGTGAGATATATCTTTTTAGAGACTACATCCTCCCATATATCATCAATGGCTTTTATATAAGAAGGATCCTGTGTAAGCGCTGCTATATCAGCCATGCCTGCATACATATAGGTAGCGCGTACGGCATGGCCTACCGCTTCGTGCTGATCAACCACACGCAAATGTGCCTGGTTGTATTCATCTTTTCCCGGACCGCGCACATCGAGAAAGAACTTACCGGTGTCGAGGTATTTCTTGTCACCGGTTACCTGGTATAATTTTGCCATGGCCAGTTCGATGATCTGGTGGCCAGGGTATATATGTAATTTATCCGGACCAAAGTCAGCACATACACGATCAGCAGCACGAATGGCTATATCCAGAAAATTCCGTTTACCCGTAGCATGGTAATGTGCGACTGCCGCTTCAATGAGGTGGCCTATATTATATAGTTCGTGACTAAGGTCTTCTTCTTTCTCCCAGCGTTTTGAACCGGCCCACTCGTGCGCGTGATCGCCCATAATGGTGCGGTTGGTATAAATATAGCCGTCCGGTTCCTGCGCTTTACCGATCAGGTCAATCAGTGAATCTACTTTCTTCTCCAGGGCCGGATCGCGAAATATCTGAAAGGAATAACACGCTCCTTCAATGATCTTGTAAACATCCGTATCATCGAAGGTAAATTCCGTGCAGAAGTTTCCGGTCTTTAATCCGGCTGCAATCTCAAAGTTTTTAATGCGTCCGGTCTCCTGGCATTTCGCCAGCGTAAAAGGAATGGTTACATCGTGATTGGTTTTAATGCGTGGAGCCCAAAAGTTATCGGAGAGTTTTACCGATGTGAAAAGTATAGGATGGATCGGGTAGTCTCCATGCTGGGCTTGTAAGGCGCGCGGAGTCGTCCACAGGCTCAACAGAAAAAGCAGACTTAGAATGGCAGGTTTATTCATATCGTTTGTAGTCTATGGCGTGCCGCAGGTATAGTCAGCATTCACGCTTCACAAACCTACACCAATACCCAAACGTTTTTTTTGTTGATCTTATCTTTTGCTGGTAAAATATTATCATTCAAAATACACTGTTCGCGTCTCATAGCTAGCACATCATTCGCATTTTTGTATTCGTGAACAGCGGCTTGACAATATATCGTAGAAAATTACCGCTCCTGTTATTTTCACTTCCCTTGCACCGGTATTTACTTTACTATCTGTATTGCCTAATTTGCTCCTTGCTTCCTCCTACCAGGAAATGGATAAAGAAAACACATCTGTACTTTACAAAACGGCACGCTTCGCTTCCGTGCTGGGGCATCCGCTGCTAACCTTGCCGGTATTTACCACGTTGCTGGCCTTTAATCTTTTTGCCCCCTACAAAGCTGCCTGGGTATCGCTCCTGATTATTGGTTTTATCGTGGTGCCTGTAACGATACGAAATTACATCAAGACAAAACGAAATGAGTATACCAACTTCGACATATCGGATCGGCAGCAGCGGCAATCGTTCTATCCGTTCGTCATCGCACTGACAACGCTTGTAACCACGTTGCTATATTTCACTCCAGGTACAGGTTCATTTTTTACAGGCACGTGTATACTACTTGCATTGCTGATCGCATCGGCACTCATTAACCGCGTCATCAAATGCTCACTGCATACTTCTGCATCCATTTATCTCGCAACGGTATTATGGCAGTTTTCTATAACGGGAAGCATCGCCATGTTTATTTTTACGATCGTCATCGCGACCTCGCGTCTTATTCTGAAACGTCATACGACTATTGAAATTCTTACCGGGGCAGCTACGGGATTTATAGCGGGAATTACCAACAACTATTTCCAGAAATAGCCAAATAAAAATAATACGGGCGAATAATTTTGAGACACAGATTTAGTCTTCGTCCGTCTTCTGCATATATACTTTTAGCACTTCGTATTGCAGGCGTCCAGCCATGGGGTTGTCTGATGCACCGTTCAGCATTACCAGCATGTACGCCAGGCGCGAAAGCTTCCACTCTTTTCGCACGGTATGCGTATCATTATCGGAAACGTAAATAGGTTTGAAATGATCATTCAGGCGCAGGCCGTTGTAATTACATACCTGCATGGCACGCTCTACTGCCGAACCTATTTCATCGCACGGATCAAATCCTATATCAACAAGCGACCTGGTATTAAACACGAGACCTTGCTCGTGTATGGCTTCTTCAACTGCATCCCACGGAGCATTGCACAAAAATTGCCGCACTTCCAATGTGTTAACTGACATAGTACCAGGATTAAGGTGATCGCACAGAAAATACGTAAAAATATATGCCGGGCTGTTGGTCTTCCTGCAAATGCTTCACTTGCTGAAGGATGGGATTTCGTTCCTCAAAAAAGTCCCGGCTACGCTGTATTTATAACTAAATATAATACACCCTGAGTATATTTGTATCCTGTATTGAATATTCTCTATGCATCTAAAACGATTTTATTTTAACCCGGTAATGCTGTCTGTACTAACAGCTACGATGTTGTTGTACGGCTGCAACCGTTCATCCCGGAATTTGAATTCTTCTGAAAGCATTAAACCCGAAACGATGAACTATATAGAAACTTTTCAGGCTGATGTATGCGACAAAATTCTACTGGAATATTACAACCAATTATCGGATGAGCGTGATAACATTGCTCCGCAAAAAGAAACTGTGCTCACGGACACCGAGACAATCAAAAAAATAATTACGCTGATCCACGCATTTCCCGACCAGGGCGACATGATGGTGAAAATGGGCAATGTATCGGTTCTTAAAGTTACGCTGATCTATAAAGATAAAGCAGTATTTTTCAAATACTATGAAAATTCAGTGCAGACTCCGGCTACATCGTTCTACTCAACCCCACCGAAAGAAGAAAAGCTTCTGTACGAATTATTAATGGCAGCTGTAAACTCATAGGCATCACGCTGCCGGTATATATATTACAACACAGCCGGCTACTCCATCGGGATCAGTTTGTTTTTAATAGCATACTTCACCAGTTCGGCTGTGTTTTTCAATCCAAGTTTATCGAGTATATGCGTCTTGTGTGTATCAACTGTTTTGGTACTGATGAATAACTGATCGGCAACTTCTTTATTGCTTTTTCCATTGGCAACAAGGGCCAGTACTTCACGCTCACGCTTGGTGAGATCGGTAACTTTCAAACGCTCTTCGGTCTGCAGGGTGCTCTTCTCTTTTTTATAGAAATCTTCAAACACCAGGCTTGTAATCGCTTCATTAAAATATTTACCACCCTGGTATGCCATGCGAATAGCATCGAGCAAAATGTGCCGCTCAACATCTTTCGGTAAATATCCATCTATCCCCGACTGAATGCCGGCTGTTACAAACTCTTTCTTTACCTCCATGGACAGCAGTATAATTTTAATCTTGCTGTTCCGCTCTTTGATCCAGCGCGTAGCTTCAATGCCCGTCATGCCCTTCAGCATGATGTCCATGAGTATAACATCGGGCATGAGTATATTTACTTTGTTCACAGCATCCTCTCCGCTGGAGAGTGCTCCTACCACCTGTATATCATCGACCTGCTTCAACATGATGGCGAGTGCATCACGAACCAGCGTATGATCGTCAACCAACAATACTTTTATGCGTTCTGTCCTATTCATCGGCTAAAAATCTTTGTATCCATTCAACCAGGTATGTATCATCAAAAGGTTTTGTCAGCAGCAGGTCGGCTCCGGCTTCTTTTCCCAGGCGTGCGCTCTCTTCACTGGCATCGGCTGTTAATACAATCACAGGCACAGCACTATATTTTTCGCTGGAACGAATTTTCCGAATAAGCGAAAGACCATCCATTTCAGGCATAAGTAAATCGGTAATCACCATATCGGGAATCCGGGATGCCATTGTATTCAGCGCGTGTATACCATTTGTCGCTATATGCACTTCGTAACCTTCCATTTGCAATATATCGGCTATACTTTCTGCCAATGGTTTGGTGTCGTCAACGATTAAAATATACTTCATATCAGCCAACCGGGATAGTAACGGTAAAAACTGTGCCTTCACCGGGTTTGCTCGACACTGTAACCTCCCCTCCGATCAAATCAACTGCTTTCTTCACAATGGACAGTCCTAGTCCTGTTCCCTGAATTGTTGCGACATTGGTACCGCGGTGAAACGGGTCAAAGATCTTGGGTAATTCTTCTTCGGGAATACCCAATCCTTCATCGCGCACCTGCACGATCAGCTTTTTATCCTCCTGGTGTCCTTCCAGGTAAATATCTGCTTTACCCGGTGAGAATTTTATAGCATTGCTCAGCAGGTTGATAAATACATTGCGCAGTAAATCTACGTCTGTCTCAATTTCATACTGCTGCATGTCCAGCGTACGATGAATTGTATGAGAATGCTTGAATATATTCTCCACCTCCTCCTGTATACCGGCGAAGAATGTCTCAATATTTACCTTGCGTTTCGATATCTGAATTTTGCTTTCTTCTGCCTTGCCCAGCGTAAGCACTTCTTCGAGCATGTGCGTCATGTGATCAACCTGTTCCGAGACAACTTTTATTTTACTATCAATAGCATCGGGGCTCATACGACTCTTGTACTTTTTAATGTGGTTAACGGATAGACGTATCGTTGCGAGCGGGGTTCTGAATTCATGCGACACCATGGAAGCGAACCTGCTCTTTAATGTAACAAGTTCCTTCTCTTTTTCCAAGGCCGCCTGCAATTTATGCGTGCGCTCCTTTACCTTTTCTTCCAGTGAGTGACGGTAATGCGTGAGTTCGGTAATGTCCTGTCCTACGGCAAGCAGACCGGTAATTTCTCCGGAAGCATTTCTCCTCGGTGTTGCACTGAGCAGGAGAATAATTTTATTACCGGCCCGGTTTACCATCGGGAATTCATAATGGCTCACCGGAAATCCCTGCAACACGGATCGCATCATGAGCTCGGTATCTTCCCAGTCTTCCTTGCTCACGAGTAATTCCAGCAGCTTCTTTCCGGCAGCATATTCCTTGCTATAGCCTGTAACGGATACCGCGAGTGTATTCCATTCATTCACACCCCCGGTTGCATCTATACCAAAAATTACTGCATTGGCATTCTCAATCAGATCCGATAGTTCCTTGGCAATGGTTGTTATATTTCGTTCATACTCTTTCAGAATCGTGATGTCGGTTCCTACAGCAATAAACTTTGCCAGTTTACCACGCTGATCGAACACCGGGTTTATATTGATCTTCATCCAGAATTTGCGCCCGTCTTTAGCGTAGTTTAATATCTCCTCTGTTACCGGCACACAGGCATCCAGTTGCTTGCGTATACGTTCAAGTGTGGCACCATCGGTTTCTGGACCGTTCAGTATATCTTTTAATTTCTTGTCCTGAATTTCAAACAGTCTGTACCCCGTCAGTTTTT
The DNA here is from genome assembly GCF_042676245.1 of Ohtaekwangia kribbensis. NCBI lineage: Bacteria > Pseudomonadati > Bacteroidota > Cytophagia > Cytophagales > Fulvivirgaceae > Ohtaekwangia > Ohtaekwangia kribbensis. The sequence goes on along the minus strand of NZ_JBHTKA010000007.1, from coordinate 577,425 downwards.
CAAAACTTTCATTTACCCACTCTATATATTCATCTTCATCGAGAATGGTTACAAGGCTATCGGTAGCGCTGGCTACCAGTGACAATCTCCTGATCTCATTGTTCGCACGCGTGAGTATATCTATATCCTGCATGGCACCGATCATGCGCACCGGCCGGCCGCCATCATACAAAATATAGCCTCTGCTGAAAACATATTTATAGGTACCATTCGCACACCGGAACCGGTAGGTTGCACTGGTATTGGACTCCCCGCGGGTTACTTCGGAAGACAGTTCATCAATCACGCGCAGACGATCATCTTCATGTATATTTTCAAGCCACCAGTTACCGGTATATTGTTCGCTTCGCTTTTCATAACCAAAAATTACTTCGAGCCCCTGGTTCCAGGTAACTTTATCGTCTACCAGGCTCCAGTCCCACACAGCATCGTTTGTAGCCCGCGATAGTATTTCGTACTTCTCATTCACCGCCTGTATATTTCGTTCCGTCTGTTTACGAAGCGTTATCTCACGCGAAAAACAGCCAGCACCAATCACTTGCCTTTTTTCATTATATACCGGATTCATGGTAAGTTCAAAACAGGTATTTTGCTCCGAACGAGGATCATGCTCTTCATACTCTTCGGTAAAATATTCACCCGCCAATGCACGACTATAGTATTGCATCCACTGTTGCTTCTTATCATCGGGCACTCCCGAGAAAAGTATAAAGTCGCCTACCTTCAGGTCAATATTATAGGCGTCTTTCACAGCAAGGAAGAAAGCTTTATTTGCTTTTACCAGTTTCAGTTCGTAATCAATAAGCCAGATCTGGTCTGGCGAACTGTTGATGAGTATATCCAGGCTCTGCTCGCTTTCGCGCAATCTTTTCTCGGCCTCTACCCGATCCGTTATATCATTGGCGGTTGAAATGACCATAGGACCATTTTCCATTTCCACGATATCCATCGAGAACAACACATCGATTATCCTGCGCGACTTGGTATATAACTGTACTTCTTTATTGCGCACTTCTTCACCCTGCTTCAGCATCGCTACCATGCGCTCGCGCAGATCGGGATCTCGCCAGATACTTAATTCATGCACATGCTTACCGATAACTTCTTCGCGTGTATAGCCGAGCAGTTTCAGAAAGATTTCATTAACCTCTGAAAATACACCATCGAACGTGGCAAGTGCGAGCCCTGCCACCGGGTTAAAATGAAACAGCCTGGCAAAACGCTGCTCTGAAAGTTGCAACGCTCTATAGGCATTTTTCAACTTCAACAGGTTTTCATTGCGTTCAATGGAGTGAAGGATAGCGCGTCTTAATATACGTTGATTGAGCTGCTGCTTGTTAATATAGTTCTGGGCACCTTCACGCAGCACCTGCACCGCCATTTCGTCATCATCTTCCTGTGTGAGTACGATCATGGGACTGATGGGATATGCAGCACTGAGTTGTCTCAACATATCAATCCCTTCGTCACCGACTATATCGAGTCCGAATAAAATAACATTTACCCAGGGATTATCAGCTGAGAAATCAACGGCTTCCTGCAACGAACTTTTCAGGATCATCCGCGCGCTGACATACTCGGTATCTTTTAAAATACTTTGTACAAGTACAACATCATCCGAATTATCTTCTACAAGTAATATGGTAATGTTCCGATACATCGCTCAAAAGTTTTACACAAACATTATTCTACCGGGAAGCTGCCGTGCAGATCCTTACATCACGCAAAACAATTATGCCCAACCCCGACAGGAAAGATCACGCCTGCACAAGAGACCAAGGTTATTCCGGTTACCCGTGAATATACCGGTTTAAGATAATCATTTCTCTGATTTAATCACGGTGCCTTTATACAACGGCTGAATATGAGACAATGCCAGGAACACTACACAAAAATGTGAGCCAGCGAAGTGCCGGCTCACGTGTGTATGATCAATTATATACTGGCTATAAAAGGTGCCTTTTGTATAAAGCGATTATCCGATAACTGCTGTACCAAAAAGACTGCAAGGTCTGTTGCCCGTATCTTCTTTCCAGGACAGTCATACAGATCGATGGCAATTGCCCCGGTTTCTTCCGTGCGTTCAATCATCGGCAGACGAACCAGTGTCCATCGCAGCCAACTGGTGGCCAATACCGAAAACTCCTTTTGTTTATCAGCAATAACGGAACCGAAGAACCACTTCATGATACGCGACCAAAACTTTGTCCGGAAACTTTTCCGGTCACCGGGTATATCAATACTTAAACCTGTTACAACAATATACCGGTTTATATTCCGTTCGCACATAGCCTGTACGATGTGCGTTGTTGCCTGGCTGAGTACGGGCGGTTCTCCTTTACGTTGTCCTAATGTACTGATAACAGCTTCGCATTTTTCAAGCAGCCGGTATATAGCGGTATAGTCGCGGGCATCGCCCTGTATAACTTCGATGCGTGAATTAATCGTTGTGAATTTAGCAGGATCACGAACCAGCACGCGAATAGCGTATCCTTGTTTAAGAAGCTGGTCGACAAGATATTTTCCGGATTTACCGGTAGCGCCAAGAACGGCAATAGTTTGATTCTGTTTCATAATGCTTTTTCATAAAATTCAATGAATAGGTAATAGAACCTTGCCTCTGAGAAAGCAAAGTATACTGCACCGAACAGAAAGATTTTTCTGTGGAACGATGCGGTTTCGAATATTTATGAAAAGCGTTTAATAAGACAAAGATACAACGGATGTGCTATCCGTTGTATCTGCAACCTGTTATTTTTCAACTACAACTTTGTGCGTAGTCAGGCGTGCTTCCTGTTGAACCTCGAGTATATATATACCCGATGGTAGTGCTGTCATGTTAAGAATAACACCACGTTCTGATTCTTTTACCGGAACTTTGACCAGGTATCCCACTTCGTTGCGAACCGTAACCGAAGCTATACCATGACCGTTCGATTCAATCTCTACAAAATCTGTGGTGGGGTTGGGATGAACAACCAGGGCATCCTCAACACCACCAATGTAGCAGAGTTTGGAATACATACTGGTTCCATCGAAATCAACTTGTCTCAGGCGGTAATATGAGCTTCCTGCGAACGGCAATGCATCTGTATACGTGTAGTCATGCCGTTGTGTAGAAGTACCGGCTGCCTTGACACTGCCAATTGATTCGAAGTATTTCCCATTCTTTGAACGCTCAATCAGGAAGTAATCGCTGTTCAGTTCGTTGGCTGTTGCCCAACGCAACTCGACCTGGTTTTCACTGTTTTTCTTACCGGTAAAACTCAGCAATGTAACCGGTAATGGATTGTTCCCGTTACCCGATGCCAATGCAAACGGACTGAACGATGTTACAGCACCACTGGTAACTACCGTACCGGCACTGGTAGTTCCGGTTGTACCACCGTTACCTTGATCTTTCCAACTGCCGAGACCTATATCCCAGCGCGCTACACGCAAAGCAGCCAGATCATTTACAGTTCCGCTGTTACCATCCCAGCTTAACGTTACGTTTACACCCGAGGTACCACCGGTACGATTCAAGGTCCAATACTCGGCACCACTCACGTGATCGAGCGAAGCATCGCGTTGTGCGTTCGGGTATAACACAGTCGGGTTGCTATGGAAATATTGCGCAGTAAAATGATCGGTAGCCTGTGCCGGAGCCGACATCCCGATCGGGCGATAATAACCGTTGTCTCCTACCGGGAATATAAATGCAGTGTTTCCAACTTTGCGTATATCACCATCGATGTGACTTGCATTGCTCGCTCCGGTAACTGTAGCGCCATTTAGTATTTCCAATATACCGTTCTGATATACTATACCATTGGTAAGCGTGAGTTGATTACGCACCTGTTGTGTACCAGACGATATTGTAATGTTGTTCGTTTTGTTGATCACCAGATTGTGAAAGGTTTGAGCGGAAACACCGCTGATCGTGTTGGATGCGTTGGTTCCGACAAACTCAACGGTACCACTATTGGCCGTAAAGCCTCCGCTGTTCGTCCAGCTGCCGTATACCTGCAGGTTGAATGTTCCACTCGTAGCCAGCGATGCAGCCGCTATAGCGGAGTTATAGGTGCCTGCAGCTACCGCTCCGTTAATGGTAAGGTTGCGGCACTGTGCACCGGCACCAGCTATAACGGGCATGTTACGCACGCCTGCAGCCGGTATCGTTACATCCGTTGCAGACGTTGGTATAGATCCACACCAGTTACTGGCATCAAACCAATCTGAGCTTACCGCTCCGGTCCATATAACATCGGATGCTGTATGCGTTACCGGTGTAAATTGTACCGTAAGGTATGCAGTACCTCCGCCTTGTATCAGGCGCAGTTCAACCTGCGATGTACTTTCAAGTATACCCGTCCAAAGTGTACCGTGTGCATCGCAGCAACCGTTGTGTTGTGCTACTTGTGTTCCATTGATGAGCAATGTAAAATTATCATCGTGTGCCGGTATACTGATCTGATATATACCACAGGTAAAGCCGGATCGCTTGAAACTGAGACTATAATTGGACACACCGAGCGCACATCCCTGGTACGCTGTTCCGTTCGTAGCATTCGCTGTTGATGGCGCTGCGTTATTAGCCCAGCGTGTAGTTGTATTGAAATCATAACCGCTGGCACCGGATCCGTTCTCGGTATAGTAACCGGAATAATTTGTTCCCACTACTGTGGAGTTAAACGCATATACATTCCACGTGTTGGTTGGATAGGTATTGACAGCCGGTAACGGATTAATGGTGATCGTACTGAAGGCATCAAGTGTATTACAATTGTTACTGCCGGATACCGTATAGGTTGTTGTTACGGTAGGACTGGCTGTTACCTGGAAACCGGATGTAGCACTCAAACCTCCGGAAGCTCCTGTACTCGATGACCAGGTATAGGAACTCGCGCCACTCGCAGTTAATGTAAAGGATGTACCCGGACAATATGTTGAACCTACGGTTGGTGTTACCGATGTATTCGCCAACGGATCGATCGTAACCGGAACGAAGTTGGTTGCCGTACATCCGGTCTCGGCTGCATCGGTCAATGTTACTATATAATTATCCGACACAACCGGTGATATACTGGTACTGGCATTAGCTGGTGTCGCGACGGTTCCGGTGTTGGCTGCATCACCCGGTGCCCAGCTATAGGTTGCTCCGCTAATGGCCGATGTTGCTGTGAGCGTTGTACTCGTGCCGGCACAAATTGTAACCGGTGTGTTGACTGATACCGGTGTGGTGGTTGATGGCACCATGGAGAATTGCAATCTCCCGGGACCTGAGTTGTTGATCAGGCGTAATTCTACTGTGCTGGCTGGACCTATAAATCCGGTCCATACGTTGGTATGTACATCGCCCCAGCCGTTGTGTTGAAATACCTGCGCGCCATCTATATATAGCGTCACGTTGTCGTCATGATACGGTATATCAAGCTGGTAATAGCCACAGGGTATATTGGTGCGCTTAAAGCTCATGGAGTAAAACGTTGTATTTACTGAACATCCCGTATAACCTATACCGGAAGAAGCGTTTGCAACGGAGGGGCCACTCGCATCTGCCCAGCGGCTGGTGGTATTGAAGTTCAGGTTGTTCTCGGTATAGTAACCATAGTAATTGCTGAAATCAGTGCCGCTGAAGCAGTATACATTCCACGTACCGTCACCAAATCCGCTTGGTGTTGGTGTAGTCGGTGGGTTCTGCACAGTAATAAAACGCGATGCATTTGACGTAGCACAGTTGTTACTACCGGTCACAGTATAGGTTGTCGATACCGATGGATTTACAATAACGGTATTACCCGTAGTTGTATTGAGACCGGTAGCCGGCGACCACGTATAGGTATTGGCACCGCTTGCCGTTAATGTTATCGTTGTTATACCCGAACATATCGTAGAAGGTGCCGGAGCTATAGTCGTTGTCGGTGTAGCCGCTACAGTAACCAATACACTGTTGGACACAGTACATCCTGTAGTTGCATCCGTACCTGTAACGGTATAGGTAGTGGTCGCTGTAGGTCTTGCTTCAACACTGGCGCCTGTGGCCGGTGTGAGTGTTACTGCCGGTGTCCACGCATAGGACAATGTTACGGGTGATGAAACGGTCAATGTAGTCGGTGTACCGGAACAAACCGTAACCGGTGCCGACATCGTCAAGGGTACTGCAGATGTACTGAATTGCAATGTGAGGTATGAATTACCAGCGCCTGAGTTTTGTACCCGCGCCTCTACGGTAGAAGATGTACCCAGGAAACCCGTCCATACATTGGTATGTGCATCGCAGCAACCTACGTGCTGGTATACCTGTACACCATCAATGAACAAAGTTACGTTGTCATCATGCGCAGGTATATCAATCTGATAATAACCACAGGCAAAGCCTGCACGCTTGTGTATAAAGGAGTATGTACTGGTATTGGCAATCGTACATCCCTGGTAAGCTGTACCCGCACTGCTGTTCGCATTGGAAGGACTCGTATTATTAGCCCATCGGTTAGTAGTGTTAAACGACAGGTTGTTTTCAGTATAGTATCCCGCATAGGTTGTATACGATGTGCCGATATAGGCATACACATTCCATACGTTGTTTCCAAATATAGCGGGATCTCCGGCCGGAGCTGCTATACTCAGATCCGTACCATTGGTAGCGCTGGTGATTGCAGGGTTTGATGCCACGATGCGTATTCTATAGGCACTTCCCGCAGGTGTACCGCCTGGTATAGATGCGCTGATCGTTCCGGAAGCAACCGATGTATTGGTACCGATCGTTACCGGGCTCGCAAAACTTCCGGTAGCATCGGAGAGTTGTGCGGTAAATATATTGTTGGAAGGTGTATTGGAGAAATCACAATTGACGGTATAGGTAATGGAAAATGTTTGTCCCTGGCAAAATGATGTCTCCGTTAAAACCGGGGCCGATAAAGTCAGTGCGTTGACGGTAAGGTTTGCCCCGTTGTTGCTACCGGTAGTAACCGGATTTGAACTTACAACGCGAACCCTATACGCAGTGCCACTGGCCGTGGTAAAGGGAATGGTGGCATTAATGGTACCGGCATTGATAGAAGTGAGTGTACCAATCGCTACAGGACTTGCAAAACTTCCGGTGGCATCCGAGAGTTGTGCCGTAAATATATTTCCGGATGTAAATGTACCGCTTATAGTATAGGGAACATTTACCGCGGCTCCGGCACAAAAAGGCGATCCAGTAATGGTTGATGTTGTGATCGATTGTGAGAAAACACTCCACGAAAGGAATAAAAGACCGACCAGTACTATTGATCTCTTCACACACAGGTTAGGGCTCATTGGGATTTCAGGTTAAGGTTGTTGCACCTACGTACCGACAGAGTCCACTTCTCCCCTGCCTGTGAACAAGCAACTTCACGGATATCGGGTTAAGAGACGGGCGCTACGGTTTGTGATAAAGGTACGTGAAAAAGATGTCCATCACCCAAAAAACTGCGCAAAAAGTTAATTCAACTACCAGAACCTGCTATTAAACTTGATTTTCAAGTTTTTACCTATACGTCAAAAGGTGTTATAGTAATGCCTGATTCAAATGTTGACGATACACTTCCAGGACAGATTATTTCGCTACCGCTATACTCTTCTCAAAATCCAGCAGCCATTTCTTTCGGGCGAGTCCACCGCCATAGCCTGTCAGATCACCGTTCTCGCCAATCACGCGGTGACATGGAATAAGGATCGCAATCCGATTATAGCCATTGGCCGATGCAACGGCCCGCACGGCTGAAGTTATCCCCATGCCTGTAGCAAGTTTTTTATACGAAATTGTTTCTCCATACGGAAGCTGTTGTAAATTATTCCATACCTGCTGCTGAAAATCAGTACCCGGTGTATGTAACGGAACTGTAAATTGCTTTCGTTTACCCGAAAAGTATTCTGCAAGCTCTTTCTCCAATTGCTCCAGGTGTTTATTCGTGCCGGGAAGTATAACGGCATCAAGACGTTTGCACAGACTTTTAAATTCTGTCTCAAGCATTCTGCGATTGGTAAACTCAGCCAGGCAAACACCTTGTGCAGTAGCACATCCAAACATAGGACCCAATGGTGTTGTGAAGCGTACTATATTTATTACTGTCTTCGCTTTTGAGCGGGATGGTGCCTTGCCAAATATAGATCTATAGCCATCGGCAAAACCACTTAATGAATTATAACCGCTGTCAAATGCCGTGCTGGTAACAGACTCCCCTACGGTAATTTTATGAAACGCAGCGTTGAGGCGCAGCATTCGCTGATAGGCGTGAAAGCTCAGGTTGTGATGTTTCTTAAACCACCTGCGTATCTGGCTGGGCTCAATGCCGCGGGTTCGTAAATCATGATCCTTTATCCGTATATAGGGATTGTTATTTAATTCATCAATCAGTTGCTGAATAGGTTCCGGTGTTGTACTCGCCTGCTCCAGCGGCTTGCAGATTTTGCAAGGTCGGAAACCGTTGAGTATAGCTTCCTGTGGTGAGTCATAAAAGATTACATTCTCAGCTTTGGGTTTCCGCGCCCGGCACGCAGGTCTGCAAAATATACCGGTAGTTTTTACTGCGGTAATAAACACACCTTCAAACGAAGCATCTTCGCTGAGCATCGCTTTATACTTCTCCTCAAATGTCAACGCCCTTTTCATAATAATACCTATATACCTGACAACAACTTATTTATACAAACAGTGATTCAAACGACTGCTCTTTTTGAATGCGGGTCACGCTTTGAGCAAAACTCTCCATCATTTTATCATACGCAAAGTTACCCATACTAATTCGTTTTACACCTATAGCTGACAGCATTGTAAAAGGAGCAAGACCGGGCATGCTCAACACGTTGACGGGCGATGCGCAAGCGTCAACAATCTGACGAATGTCTTCAGTGGCCGTTACACAGGGTACAAAAATTCCGTCTGCACCGGCATCGGTATACGCCTTCAGGCGCGAAAGTGTTTCATCCATGCGTGCCGGTACATCGAGTAAAAATGTATCCGTGCGCGCATTCACAAAGAGTTGAATGTTATGTTGTATACAATGATTCCGAATGGCATCGAGTTTCCGGCAAAAAGCATCCGCGGTTATCAACTGTCTTCCGGATGTAACAACAGAGTCTTCGATGTTGATACCGACTACACCGGCATCGTGAAGCTTGTCGATGTTCTCCAGTAAACCTGCAACGGTAGCGCTATACCCGAATTCTATATCAGCAGATACGGGAACACGTACGGAAGCAACCATGCGCTTCAAGGTATATAGCAGCTCGGCAAAAGACATACCTTCGCCATCGTCATAGCCCAGCGCATACGACAAGGCTGTACTCGAAGTAGCAATAGCTTTGAATCCGTTTTGTTCCAATAGTCTGGCGCTATGTACATTCCATGCATTACCGAGGAGCAGCGCTTCCTGCTGCTGATGAAGTTGTCTGAACGTTTCGTATGTATCCATAATCGTCTGAATGATGATGCAAAGAAAAACGGAGGCAGCCGCACCAGACAACCGAAAAATTAACAACTATTTTTTCTATGAAAACTTTTCCGAAAATTCTTTCCACATAACTGAAATGTGACGGATGATGATCGCTTGATCTGAAACTGTTACCTTTGAGAAATATTATGAAGCAGGACATTGTGTTTATCATGCTCATCGTAGCGATCGTTATTATCGCGGTGCTTGTTGCCGTGATCGGGTACCTGCTGATGCGCTTTCGCAGCGCTGAGCAAAACAAGAATATAATTCAAACCAAGTTCACGGAACTGGAGAATAAAGTGGACAGTCTGCAACTGGAATCGCTGGAATCGAGACTTAACCCGCACCTGTTTAAAAATGTACTCAACTCGATTCAGTCGCACGCATACCAGACTTATTTTGCATTGGACAAGTTGGCGAACGTACTGGACTATATATTGTACGAAGCCCGTAATCGCTTTGTAACGCCACAGGAAGAAATTGAATTTGCATTGAACCTGATCGAGATCAACAAGATCAAAGTAAGTCCGCTGTTTGAGCTGAAAGTAAAATCGAAAATTGATGAAGAAGACCCGCTCTTTACACAACGCCTGCTGGCTCCGCTCATTTCCATCGACCTGATCGAGAATGCTTTTAAACATGCCGACCTGCAAAGTGCTGATGCTTTTATATCGATCGTCTTTGAATTCAAAGACAGTACTTTTTCATTAACGGTTTCCAACAAGATATCAGGTAAAGCTCCATTGCGAAAAGAGAAGAGCGGTATTGGTGCGGAAACGTTGGAGCAACGACTCAAACTCATTTATAAAAATCATTACCGGCTCGATCGGTTTACCGAAGAAGATGTTTTTATTGCACACCTAAAGATCAATTTACTTGAACACAAAGCTCAGATGCTTACTGCTCGATGATGAACTGCCGGGACTCACTTATCTGAAAATGTTATGTGAGCAATTGCCGGAGCTGGAAGTAGTAAAGGCATTTAACAGCCCGGATATATTTCTGAAGGAAGTTCCGAATCTTGATTTTGATCTCTGCATTCTCGACATCGAAATGCCTGCGATGAATGGCTTGCACGTTGCTAATCTATTACAAGGTAAACCTGTAATTTTTGTAACAGCCTATAAAGAGTTTGCCGCAGAGGCATTTGATCTGGATGCCATTGACTATGTACGCAAGCCTGTAAAGAAAGAACGTCTGCAACAGGCTATACAAAAGGCGGTCAGTCGCATCAGTAAATCTTCGTCTGCCAAAAACTTTGTTCAGCTGAATACGGATAAAGGTAAAGCATTGCTGTTCTTCGACCAGGTAGGCTATATTAAAACTTCCGACTCCGACAGTCGTGATAAAACGGTACAGCTACTGGACGGAACCATTCTTACATTGAAGAATATATCTTTCGAGAAACTACTTGAAGTACTTCCCTCCGATCAGTTTTCACGCGTTAATAAAAAAGAACTGGTTGCTATAAAGTCTGTTCACTTCTTCTCGCACGATGAAATCACTACCAGCATTCCGCAGCCTTCCGGGAAACCGTTGGTGCTTACGCTGAGTGAATCGTATCGGCAGGAGTTTATCGGGAAAGTGCGAGTTTAAAGTGTTTGCGTGTTTACGTGGGTACGTGTGTAAGTAGATGCGCTAAAAAAATAAAATGCCTGGCTTGAGTATATATACTTTTAAGCCAGGCATTTATCTTTTTATAGTTTATTAGTATCCGGGGTTGTGTGAGAGGTTGGGGTTGGCATCGAGTGCTGACTGTGGTATATCAAATATAGCCCGATGGTCTCCGTTCGGAATGTGCGAAAGCCATGACTTGCTTGTAAATACACCGAAGCGAATCAGGTCTTGCCGGCGATGAAATTCGGCAGCAAACTCGTAGCCCAATTCATCCAGGAATCTTCCATACTGTATATCGGCACCGCCTTCGGTTGTAAGCATCACGCCATTTTTGTAAGTGCCATAGTTATACTTACTGCCTTGCTGCAACTCCGAACCGGTTACTTCTGCTTTGTCGGGGGCTGCTACAAAAGCGCGTGCGCGTAGCTCGGTAACAATGGCTGCTGCTGCATCGGCCTGACCTTTTCGCAATAGACACTCCGCCTTGATCATCAGGGCATCTGCATAACGGAAGAATGGTACATCGTTACTAATTGCCGTGCCGGCAACGCCACGTTCAATTTCAAATTTACCGATGCGATATCCTTCATATTCCTGTGTCTCATCGATGTGACCAATCTGTTTGGTATAATTGAGCTGAACATCCTCAAGTGCAGGATCAAATATATTGTAGATCGGACTTCCATCACTGGCAAACTGCGGTCCGCGTATCCATATATTCAAGCGGCTGTCGTCTTCATCGTAGGTATCTATAAACTGCGGTATAGCACAGCTTCCACCCCACGGTTGTGAACCCAGTTCGTAGGTAGCTCCGCTGGACGGATGCAATGTCTTCCACGGATAATGGAACCAACCTGAACGTGTAGCATCAAATACAATGGAGAATATCTGTTCTCCCGAGCTTTCATTTTCTACAACAAAGTTAGAGTGGTAATTAGACTCGAGTGTAAAACCTCCGTTTGCCTCGATATCTTCCACCTGTTCAAGCGCTTCATCCCACATGGTTTCACCTATATACACTTCGGCATTGAGGTATATTTTGGCCAGTACCATGCGTGCCGCCCAGTGATTCATTTTGCCATAAACTTTTTCTTTACTGAGTATGGGCATCACTTCCAGCAGCTCTGTCTCAACAAAATCAAACACTTCGGCACGGGTGCTCTGCTCCGGTACAAAGTTTGTTTTTGTTACATCGTCTTCCGTTACGATCGGTACATTTCCAAAATTATCCAGCAACAGGTAATAATAGAAAGCACGTAAAGCGCGCAGCTCTGCCACAAGCCCTTCTACGTTAGCCATATTTTTATAGGTGCCGATGGAAGTATTTAGAATGTTCAGTGCACCATATACCCGGTTCCATAACGATGCGGGTTGTGATTGAAATGAGTTCCAGGTGTGCATGTGCAACGCGCGATATGTGCCACCATCCACCCAGCCATTCGGGCGTGCCGGTGTTACAATAACATCCGAGCATTCTTCCTGCAAATCAAAGTAACCATGCCATCCGAACATCACGTTGGTGAGACTGGTGTATACCGGTGCTGTAAGTGCCTGGAGTATTTCCGGTGAATTGCCGAGATCATCCTGTGTCAGAACATCGTGCGGAGTTTCATCCAGGTCTGTACAGGAACAAACCATGCTCAGAAATACAAAGGATGCTATATATATATTTCGATTGATTGCTTTCATACACTATATAATTAAAATGTAAGGTTAACACCGAGTGTAAAGGTGCGTGTGGTTGGATATTTATCACGATCATCGTTACCGGGCGCAAGCCCCAAACGTGTTACTTCCGGATCAATGCCTTTGTAGCCGGTAATCGTAGCCAGGTTGGAACCGGATATATATACTCTTGCCTTGCGGAACGCTTTGCTATTGGAAGGATTGAAGTTATACCCGAGCGTTACGTTGTCAATCTTCCAGAAGTCGCCATCTTCGATATAGTAACTCACGTACGACTGCGGACTTGCAAGTGTAAGTCCATCGATCTTATCGTATGCGCTGTTCAGTTTGTTGTATACGATCGTTGGATTCTCATAGAACATGCGTTGGAAATTTAGGATCTGGTAATCAAAAGCACCACGCATCGTTATACTCATGTCGAAGTTTCCATAGCGCAGGTAATTATTCCAGGCGAGATACCACTGTGGTAATCCGTTACCCAGTATCTGCCGATCATCTTCCGTTACATCTTCAATGGACTTGATCTCACCGTTCGCTCCTTCCACCAGCCACTTTCCTTCTCCGGCATTGTCAGGGTCTTCTTCCAGGCCTACACTTTTATAGCCGAAGAAGCTTCCTATAGCTTTGCCTTCCTGAATTTTGTGAGTAGATAACTGGATCGGATCTCCGGTATAGCCTGCATAGAAGAAATCGTTCTCAACTTTAAATTTATCATTCGACAAAGAGGTGAGTTTATTTTTGTTGAGTGAGTAGTTGAAGTTTGTGCTCCACTCAAACTTGCCGCTCTGTACTGGTATAATATTCAAAGCAATTTCAACACCTCGATTCGTCATCGTTGCTGCGTTGGCACGTGTTGTGCCTACGAGGTTTGGAGGCACGGGTACCGGGTAATCGAATACAAGGTCTTCGAGTGTACGATCGTAATAATCAATGGTACCCGATACACGATTCTGCAATAAGCTGAAATCCAGACCGAAGTTATACTCTATATTAGTCTCCCAACCGAGATCAGGGTTTGGATTCGCTACGGGCTGAAGTATACTTACCCAGTCTTTACCATTAAAGTAAAATTGAGAAGAACTATAGGCATAACGTGTCAGCGATGCGTATGGATCTGTGGATATAGAGCCGGTGCGTCCGTAGCCTACACGTAGCTTCAACATGTTGATCACGGCAACATCACTCAGGAAAGCTTCATTGCTGATGGTCCAGCCAGCGGATATAGATGGGAATAATCCCCATTTGTTGTCGGCACCAAAGCGTGATGAGCCCTCGTAGCGTAAGCTGGCAAGTAAATTATACTTGTCGTTGAATCCATATCCTACACGACCAAAGAACCCGATCAACTTCCAATCGGCTTTATAGCTGTCAACACCCGATCCTGAAAGACCTTGTCTCAAAGCACGACCTTGTTCAATGCTATGATACGAGAAGTTATCGGTAGGAAAATCAAAGTTGGAAATGGATGAAGCTGTATTGGCATAGTCGATATAGCTATAGCCGAGCAAGCCGGTAATACGGTGAAGACCGATTGTCTTCGTATAGTCGGCAGTAAGATCGAGATAGTTTTCGACAACAGCGCTATTCTCGATATAGGCAACACCATTCTTGCTATCGCGAACGTTGGATATATGTTTCTTTGTCTGATACGTGCCAGTCTCATTACTCCATTGGTGTTGTGAACCTACTATTTTCAGTTCAAGGTTATCCACCGGGAAATAACTCACGGAACCGGTTAACCATGTCCACTGTGATTTGTTATCGTAGATCTGCTCTTTAATAAGTGCCAGCGGATTTTCATACTGAAACTGTGCAGGTTCTTCTGACCAGTTGCCATCAGCTTCCTTTACACTGGATGTAGGATTACGGATCAGGGCCTGTCGGTATGTCCAACCATTGAAACCTCCATATTTCTGCAAGCCCTTCAATACATTCACATTCATTTTCAATTTATCGGCAATGAGATATTGCGTAACGTCCATGCGAAGTTTGAACTCTTCGTTATCAGAAGCGAGGAACATACCATCTGCAAGCTGGTAACTTGCATTCACAGCGTATTGTGTACGTTCGGTTCCACTGCGAAGCGAAATGTTGTGAAAATGATTTATAGGCGCTCGTGAAATTTCGTCCAGCCAGTCCGTTGAGGAACCTTTATCATAAGCGCCATCGATCAGCCCCTCACCTATGCGCGCTCTTACGTCCGAGGCATTCATGAATTTAGCCTTGCGGTTAAAACGTTCTGTTGCTACATAACCGGAGTATTCTATCGTAGGTTGAAGTCCGGCTTTTGCTTTTTTGGTTGTGATGAGGATAACACCATTCTTACCGCGTGTACCATATATAGCGGAAGCCGATGCATCTTTCAGTACATCTATACTCTCGATATCGTTGGGAGAAATGGAATTCATATCACCTGGATATCCGTCAACGAGTACCAATGGAGAAGACGATCCGTATATCGAAGTGATACCACGGAGCAATATCTCGGTGCCGGCATCCGGATCTCCGGACGATGTACTCAGGGTAAGCCCGGCTACTTTACCGCGGAGCAATTCGCCAGCATTGCGCACGGCACCGGGAACAAATTCATCGGGCTTTACCTGTGCCACCGCGGTTGTTACATCCTGCTTGCGTTGCGTTCCGTACCCGATAACAACAACTTCCTGCAATGATGCTATATCCGGTGTCAGCTTTACATCAACCTGCGACTGACTCCCGACCGTAATCTCTTCGGTGTTATAGCCCACAAAGCTTACTACCAGTACAGCCTCCGGCCCGGGAACGCTAATTGAAAATCTACCATTGGAATCAGTAGTCGTTCCTGTAGTCGTACCCTTCAAAACAACGTTGACTCCGGGCATTCCTTCATCTGCTTCCGACAGCACAGTACCGCGTACTGTTTGCTGTGCAAAAACATTATTCGCGGCTGTCAGCAACACTATATATAGTGTCAACCGGAATACTTGTTTCGTAAAAGTTTCCTTCATAGGGGATGATATTTAGTGTTAGTATTTTTATATATCCAAATTATTAAATGTACACCCCACACTTTTCCGGAATATTAACTGATGCTAATAGGATATTATCCAACTACAAAACGAATATATAGTATATATCGAAATCGAGTATCAGGCTATATACAGAACGACTAATCAGCGTTCTAAAAAAAATATAAACAGACATGGGCTATACCCTGTAAAGAGAACAACAGGGCGCACTTTCAGAAGCAAGGTATATATGCAAGCCTATACCCCTCCGGAAATTATTTTATGACAGAATAGAAATATGTATAACGAATATAAAACACGACATCTTCAAACACTTATCCGATATTATCTGAAAGTAATATTATTTTGATGGGTTGTAGCAACATCCTTCGTCACAAACACACGGCCATAAAAAAAAGGCCGGATATCCGGCCTATATTTCATTCTGCATTAATATCGTTACTGATACCTTTCGGGATTAAAAGGCGCCAGCGGTATATCCGTGGATTCGTTGTTTACAAGCGAGGCTACAAGTTTACCGGTGCCAGGCGCGAGGCTTAGTCCCATCATGGAATGACCTGTGGCGATGATCAGGTTTTTGTACTTCGTTGAACGTCCGATATAGGGCAGACCGTCCGGTGAGCACGGACGCAGGCCGCGCCAGATCGCTCCTTCCTGCGGCATGGCTACATTCATCTCCGGATAGTATGCAGGTATCGTGTTAACAATTCCTTTCACACGATTCATATTAATGCTGCGGTCTATACCGTTGATCTCCATTGTGCCACCGAAGCGCAATGATTTACCCATCGGGGTAACAGCTACACGACCCTCCAGCAAAATAGAAGGTATGCGTATGTTTTTCGCAACATTGTCCAATGTAAAGCTATATCCCTTACCTCCCTGCAAAGGCAGGTCAAGTCCTAATGCAGAACTGAATATACCTGACCACGCCCCGGTTGCTACAATATACTCGTCAAACGTTTTATCTTCCTGTGCGGTATGCAGACTCTTAATGGCCGTGCCATTCAGTGAAAAGTTTGTTATCGGTGTATGGGTATGAAACGTTACGTTATTTCTTTTCAGGTATGCAATGAGATTTTTCACCAGCAATTGCGGAGTAAGGTGCGCATCACCCGGAAAATATACTCCGCCCCGCACGGTAACGTTTACATCGGGTTCCAGTTTCTGTACATCTGCCGGTGAGAGTATATGTGCTTCAATACCATTTTTATTGGCAATGTATGCTGTTTCTGCTTCTTCGTGCTCCGTTTCTTTGGTTTGGTATAGCATGATCAGACCGCGTTCCTGGTAATCGAAATCAAACGGGTTGTCTTTTACCATTTGCTGGTACATCGCTTTACTGAGCAGACTTATATCCTTCAACGCTGGTATAGCGCGTTCTACATGTTCGTTCGTGGCGTGTTTATAAAACTGCCATCCCCATCGTATAAGTTTCCCGTTGAGACGAGGCTTCACATAAAACGGACTTTGTGCGTTGAACATCCAGCGAATGCCTTTCGATATCATTCCCGGTGCCGCGAGCGGAATGATGTGGCTGGGCACGATCATGCCTGCGTTACCCGAAGAACAATTGTCCGTGAGATCGCCCTGGTCAAATATAGTTACGTTGTGTCCTGCCTGCCGCAGATAGTAGGCTGTGCTGAGTCCGATGATTCCGCCTCCTATGATGGCAACGTTTTTCATGTGTTGACGTGTTGGTGTGTTAAGGTGTTGATGTTGGTGGATATATACTATATTACCTGGAAGCCGTGTGCGTAGGGATCTTCTTCATCGTCTATGATGATAGTGTTATAGCCGGTTACTACGGCCCAGCCTTCTATGCTGGGAATGATAGCCGTTTTATCGTGCAGCTGTGTTTCTTCTTCTACACGGCCTATAAATTTAGAACCGATAATACTTTCATGTACGAAGGGTTCACCTTGTTTCAATTTTCCTTTGGCGTGCCATTGCGCGAGGCGTGCCGAAGTTCCGGTGCCGCATGGAGAGCGGTCAATCGCTTTATCTCCATAGAACACTGCATTGCGTGCCGTTGAGGCAGGATCGATGGGTTTACCGGCCCAGAGTATATGGCTGCATCCGTTAATCGTTGGATCATCCGGATGGACAAAGGTATATTTCGCATTAATGTTCTTACGCAACGTGCGACTCCAGGCAACCAGTTGATCAGCCTTGAAATGTTCAAGGCCCGGAAAGTTTTTCTGAACGTCCACGATCGCATAAAAATTACCGCCATAGGAAACGTCTAATGTGAGCTCACCGAGATCAGGACATTCCGCAGATATATTCTCTGCCGCCAGGTATGCTTTCACATTCCGGATCTTCACAGACTTTACTTTTTTACCTTCCTGTTTATACGTGATGGTAATAATACCGGCTGGTACTTCGAGTCGCAATGTTCCGGGTGTCTTTGGGGTTATCAGTCCTTCTTCTATCGCGATGGTTACCGTGCCGATGGTACCATGACCACACATGGGTAAACATCCACTCGTTTCAATGAACAATACGCCCATATCATTTTGCGGATCGGATGGCGGATATAGTATACTTCCACTCATCATATCGTGTCCGCGCGGTTCGAACATCAGCCCCTTACGAATCCAGTCATACTCGCGTAAGAAATGCTGACGCTTCTCGCTCATGTTTTTACCTTCCAGTATAGGACCACCACCCGCTACCAGTCTCACGGGATTACCACAGGTGTGTGCATCGATGCAAAAAAAAGTCTTCCTCAAGCTTGTTGCAGATTAAAAGTTTCCACTGCGTTGCGTGTCCACGTTCCGTTTACACAACGCAAAATATTCAGTTCATTATTATTTTTCAGTTGAGGCGGCAGAAACTGCTCCGGAAAATCCTGGTAGCATACCGGTCTCACAAACCTATAGATAGCATCCGTACCGACCGAAGTAAAGCGACTGTCGGTTGAAGCCGGGAAAGGTCCGCCATGCTGCATGGCTTTCGTTACTTCTACACCCGTAGGCACTCCATTGAATATCAACCGGCCACAACGTACGTGCAGCGAATCAATACATGCTTTATACTCCGGCAGTTCTTCGGGCGATCCAAATACAGTAGCCGTAAGCTGGCCTTGAAGCGATTCAATCACCTGTCTCAATTCCGTTTCGTCTTCACATTTAACAATCAGTGAATACGGGCCGAATACTTCTTCTTTCAAAACCGTGCTGGCTATAAAATCACGTGCGTTTACCAAAGCCAGTGCCGGTGCCCCCAGCCTCTCCGTTGCTTCAACTTTTGCTTCCGTCAGACGCATAACGCCTTTCTGTTTCAGCGCCTCGGCTCTTTTGTGTTTATAGTTTGCAGCTATACCGGTATGCAACATATTGCCCGGTACTGCCTGTGCCACTTCTACAGAAAGTTTATGCAGGAAAGAAGCAAAGCCCTCGGTGTCCACCGCGATTAGCAGGCCGGGGTTGGTACAAAATTGTCCTACGCCCAACACGACTGATGCAGCGAGTGTAGCCGGTAAATTTTTGTTATCGCGTATAGCACCCGGTAACAACACCACGGGATTTATACTTCCCATCTCGGCAAAAACAGGTATAGGTTCTTCCCGTTGATTCGCCAAGTCAAAAAGCGCTTTACCCCCGGTAAACGACCCGGTAAATGCTACAGCTTTTGTAAGCGGATGTTTTACCAGTTGCTGTCCGGCTTCTATACTCGTGTCAGTAACTTCCTGAAATATATCTTCTCCCAAGCCACAATGTTTCAAGGCAGCGCGAATGGCACCGGCAACCACTGTTGATGTTTTCGGATGAGCCGGGTGACTCTTCACCACAACGGTACAGCCAGACGCCAGCGCTGATGCCGTATCACCACCGGCTGTTGAGAACGCCAGCGGAAAATTACTCGCACCAAAAACAATAACAGGTCCTACCGGGAATAACATCTTCCGAAGATCCGGTTTGGGGGCGGGCTTTCGTTCGGGATCGCCCGTATCAATGGTAGCTTGTACCCAATCACCGGCTTCGAGTAATTTTGCAAAGGCACGAAGTTGATTCGTGGTTCGTCCTCTTTCGTTTTTGAGTCGCGCTTCGGGCAGGCAGGTCTCTTCTCCCGCGATGGTAATCAACTCATCGCCCCGTTGATCGATCTGCTCGGCTATAGCATACAACAACTCCGCGCGCTTCTGAGGCGACACGGTTCTATATACCTGGAAGGCTTTGTCAGCCCGCTTCAATACCTCATCACTTCTTTCAGTCATCACACTCTATATATCGTTTATACTTGTACAACTTTTTCTTTTTTGTTCAGATTAAGATAGTCAGGAAGCAGAGGGCGGTTCTTTATACCATCGCGAATTACCTTTAATACTTCTTCGCGTTCATTACCAACAAGTGTTAATCGCGGAGCCCGCACGGTTTCGGTTCCTATACCGGCTTCGGCTTCGGCCAGTTTGATATACTGCACCAGTTTCGCAAAGGTGTCCAATTCCAGCAGTGGCATGAACCAGCGGTTGATCTCGATCGCTTCCTTGATGCGCCCGGCTTTTACAAGACGATATATAGCAACGGTCTCTGCCGGGAAAGCACACACCAATCCGGCAACCCAGCCTTTGGCGCCCATCACCAAACTTTCCATAGCCAGTGTATCAACACCACTCATAATGCTGAAGCGATCACCAAAGCGGCTGATCATACGCGTAACATTTACTACATCGCGTGTCGATTCTTTTACGGCATCTATATTTTTGCAAGCCGTCAGCTCTTCAAACATGTCGAGCGTTACCTCTACTTTATAGTCTACCGGGTTGTTATAGATCATGATCTGCAGATCAGTTGCATCAGCGATTGTCTTAAAGTACGTAACGGTTTCGCGGTGATCGGATTTATAGCGCATCGGTGGCAACATCATCAAACCACTCAGTCCTGCTTTTGCGGCAGACTCAGCAATCTTGACAGCTTCACGTGTGGAGCCTTCTGCTATATTCAGCACCACCGGCACTTTACCTTCTACTTTCTGCAGGGTATATTTCAGTAAATCGGTTTTCTCTTCATTGGTAAGTACACTTGATTCTCCCAGCGTTCCCCCGATGATGATACCGTCCACACCTGCTGCAAGTTGCACGTCTATATTTTTTCCAAATGCATCAAAGTCAAGCGTATCGTTCTTGCTAAATTTTGTCGTAACGGCTGGAAAAACTCCTTCCCATGTAATCTTCATAAGATAATCTGTTTAGTTTTCAACGGTACAAATCTATCAGGATGCAGAAGCTAACCTTTTGCTCCGATTAGCAGGTAGTAATACTATATTAACATCGGACAATATATTCAATTATCCAATTAAAAACGTATTTTTTACACTTACGGAATGAGGACAATCGTTATCCGTTAATCGTTAATGGTTATCCGTAAAATAAAATCCATGACGCAAAGGCCACGGAGAATCATAGAAATCACAAAGTTTGATAAAAGGAAATATACTCGTTATTGAACAACGTAACTATACATCACCCACTAATAACGATTAACTGCTAACGATTCACGGTTAACCATTAACCGCTAAGGATTCATCACGCTTTCCCTTCAAAATGAAATAGTACACGGGGATACCCAACAGGATAATGGCAAGTCCCGGAAGGGTATACCTGGTTTCGAAGATTAGCAGCAGTATGGCCAGTGCAGATGCGACTACGATATATATAGCGGGAAGTACCGGGTAACCGAAGGCTTTATACGGACGAGGAATGTCTGGCCGGGTTTTACGGAGTACATATATACCGATGATGGTAAACACATAAAAAATCAGCACGCCAAAAATTACCAGCGCCAGTAAATCGTTATACTTACCGGTGAGACACAGTACGGATGCCCAGATGCATTGCAACCACAAGCTATAGCCTGGCACTTCGTATTTATTCAGAACACCTGCACGCGCAAAGAATAGATTATCTTTTGCCATGGTATAGTACACGCGGGCTCCGGCCAGAATGAGACCGTTGTTGCAGCCAAAGGTAGAGATCATGATCATAACGGCAATGATGATGGTACCTGCCGGACCAAATATATACTCAGCCGCCACTACTCCTACCCGATCGCTTTTAGCAAACGCTATCCCTTCGAGGGGTATCACTGCTAAGTACATGATGTTCGTCAACACATAGATTACAGTTACCAGTAAAGTGCCGAGCACCAGGCTGAGCCCTATATTTCGTTTTGGGTTCTTCACTTCACCGGCAATAAATGTGATGTTATGCCAGGAGTCGCTGGAGAACAACGATCCTTTCATAGCAATCGCGATGGCACCGAAGAATGCAAGTCCGGATAATGCAGCGGGCACAACGTTGCCATTCCCGGTGGTAAGCGATGAAGCTGTCCAGGCATTTTGCCAGTTCAGCGTCCACGTTTCCGATGAAGCGCCCCAGAGAAAACCGAATACAATCAGTCCTGTTAAGGAGGCAATCTTGATGAGTGTAAGAAAGGTTTGAATGAACGCACCGTTCTTTACACCTCTGCTGTTGATATAAGTGAGCAACACAATTACGGCAATGGATATAAGCTGCGATGCCTTGAGTTGAAACTCCCCGACAGACAAGAGTATATTTTCTTCGCCCACCGCGGGTAGCAGGTAGGAAGTAAATTTGGCAAAGGCCACACCTACGGCTGCAATGGTTCCGGTTTGTATAATGGTAAAGAATGTCCAGCCGTATAAGAAACCTGTAAGCGGTCCGAATGCTTCGCGCAGGTATACATACATGCCACCGGCCTTCGGATACATGGCTGAAAGTTCTCCATAACTTACCGCGGCTATAATGGTAATGACACCTGCGAGCACCCACATGGCAACCAGGTATCCGGCACCCCCCACGCTGCGTGTAATCTCGGAACTCACGATAAATATACCGGAACCGATCATCGATCCGGCTACAATCATGGTAGCATCCAGCAATCCCAAATGTGGTTTGAATTCCTGCTTGGTTTCGTCAGTCATGGAAGAAAAAAGGTTTACGGTAAAGGCTATCTGTACAAAATTAACCGTGCCGGTATGCGCGATAGGACTTGAATTACCCTCCTCTAATACAATCTTGTCCAGCGGCTGCATTGGGTTCGCGTCAGAACCGTTTGTATCTTGGCATTCTTAACAAAGATTGAAAATGATTCGTGTTGTACAGAAAGAAGATTTTGATTTCATCTATGCGCTATATATGCACCCGGAGGTAAATCCGTTTCTGTTATATGAGTTCATGGAAGCATCGGCATTCGTGCCGGAGTTCAATCAGCTGCAGGAACGAAATGTCCTCTATATATTCGGGCATGAGCAAAAAGATGCAGGCATGTTCAAGCTGATTCCCTATACACACCGGAGCGATCATATCGCATACCTCGGTGGCCTGGCTATACACCCGGACCATCGCGGCAAAGGACTTGGCCTGAAAATGATGGAAGAAATTATAGCGCTAGGCAAAACCAAAAATCTGCTGCGCATTGAACTAAGCACGGCTGTAGACAACGCCAGGGCTATACGTCTGTATGAACAGGTTGGTTTTGAACGGGAAGGTGTGCTGAGGAAGTATACGCATCTGAAGAAAGAGAAGATCTTCCTGGATGAATTGATGATGAGCTACCTTTATTGAGAGCTGCGAGCTTTGAGCCGTGAGTTACGAGTAGTGAGTGTTGCGGGTTCGGCTTTCGTGGCGGGAAGAAGAGATATACTTCTTCCCGCGTTGAAAGTTTTTTATACTACATCAGAATGATAGCTTGCTGTCAGTAGCCATCGTTCTGCTCCATGTTGGGATTGGCGTTGACTTCTGATTGTGGAATCGGGAAAGGCAACAACAATGAGCCGTAAGCAATCTCATCACCACTGAATGTCTGGCGTGAATCTACTTTGAGTATAGCTTTCTCATTTCGCATCAGATCGAAAAAGCGATGACCTTCGAGGGCCAGTTCTTTTCTTCTCTCGGTCAATACGTTTTCAACGGTTGCGTCTTCGTATAACGATGCTCCGCGTTTTGCCGGAATCATGTTCAACACTTCCAGTGCATTGCCTGCCCCGGTCTGTGCCAGCGCCTCGGCATAGTTGAGAATAACTTCTGCATAACGGATCACACGGATGTTGGCCGTCAGGTTCGGATATTTACCCGTCATGCGGATTTTACCAGTGCTTTCATTGTATGTATATAGTTCTTTCCGAACATCTGTCTCCTCGTAGGCATCGTACAGGTCGGTAGTCACTTCGATATCGCCATAGTTCGCGCCCTGGTATATATTGTAGATCGCATCGTTGGACAGGTTATCGGTAGATGTAAAGGCCAGTTCGAAAACTGATGTAGTGCCACCGGAACCGCTCCACACCGTTGTATAGTTGTCTACATCGGCCAGGCTATACGCACCGGATTCTATGACACGCTCAGCCGCTTCAATCACGGCCGTATAGTTTTTCGTATACAGGTAATACCGGCTCTGCAATGCAGCTACCCCCAGCGTTGTAATACGCGTAGGCGAATCGTTATCATAGTCAGATGACATTTTTGCCTCAGCCTCTTCGAGATCTGCTCCTATATTCGTCCATACTTCATCAATGGTTAAACGAGTCGGATATAGTTCTCCACTGTTATATACGGTGATATAGGGAACCCCCAGTGTACCCCCGGAATACTGCTCACCATACAAGCGGAGTAGATCCATGTGTGCCAGGGCGCGTATAGCATACGCTTCGCCTTTCAGGTGTTGTACTTCGGCACTCTCATTATCTTCAACTTCTGTATTGATAACAATATTGGCATTGGCAATAACGCGGTAAATCTGAAGCCAGGTATCAGACGGATAGGCATCGGTGGCATTTAGGAAAAATTGTCCCGGACCAACAAACCTTCCGGAGTTACCATTGCTAAAGGCGTTGTCGGAACGAACTTCTGCATACACCACATAGTCTCTCCCCAGGTAGGTTGATGCGTTCATCCGATCGTACGCACCGAGTATGATACCATCCAGGTCTTCGGCTGTATTCACGTTGGTCTCAACATCTTTGGACGTAGTTACTTCGGGCTCCAGAAAATCCTTGGAACACGAAGCCAGCAAAGTCATTCCAAGAAATATATAGATTGAAAATTTAAATGTCTTCATACGGGATATAGTTTAAAAGTCAAGCTTGATACCGAGTACAACAGATTTCAACGGAGGTGCTGTCAGATCAAGTTCACCATCCGGTTTCACTTCCGGGTCAAACTCAAGATTGCTGTCGGATACGTGTGTCCAGAGATTGGTGCCACGTACATAGATGCCGAGGTTGCTCAGCTTAAATGCAGAAATGAGACTCTTCGGAAAGTTGTAACCGATCGTAACATCGCGCAGGCGCATGAAGTCGCCATCGTATAAACGTCTGGTAGATGCTGCGTTGGAGTTGGATGTATTGCCGTATACGTTCTTCGGGTTCTCGGATATATCTCCGGCCTGCTGCCAGCGATCGTACTGACGGGCATAGGCGTTGTACGTAAATGTATAGCGGCCGTCAGACTGTGTATAGCCTGCCCACTGGTCATAGACTTTGTTTCCCCCGGAGAAATAGAGTGAACCGCTCAGGTATATACCTTTATACTCCACGTATGTATTTACCGCACCGTATAGTGTAGCCAGCGCACTGGCGTTTTGTGTAACGGCTGTAGCTTTGCTATAGGTTGATGTTGTCTCACCGCTGTGACCATTCACATACCAGAGCGGAGCACCTGTAGTCGGGTCTACTCCAGCCCATGTTTTCAGGTTCCAGGTATAGGCTGCTTCGCCTTCGGTTACGATCTGCGTCGTGCCCACTATACCAATCTCATCACCATCGGAAGTCTTCGGCAATTTGGTTACTTCATTGTTCAGCGAGGTAATGTTACCGCCTACTGTCCATTTGAAGGATTGTGTTTTGATCACATCTACATTGATGGAAGCTTCTATACCTTTGTTCACCATCTCGCCTACGTTCTGGTACTGGCTTGTAAAACCGGTTGTGCGAGACAACGGTACGTCTAACAGGAGATCGTAGCTGGTGCGGTTGAAATATTCTACAGTCGCTGTAATTCTGCCGAAGAGTTCTGCATCCACACCTAGATTCCAGGAATTACTTTTCTCCCAGGAGAGTTGATCGTTACCGAGCTGATCCGGGTATACCGCTGCCGAGCCACCATAAGAACCATCGTACGTGAGAAATGATTGATACTCGTTCAGATCAATTGCTGCGTTACCCGTTCTTCCGTATGATCCGCGAAGCTTTGCGAGGTTCAGCCAGCTTATACCGGAAAGAAATACTTCACGCGATAACACCCACGATGCACCCAATGAATAGAAAGTACCCCAGCGATTGCCCGGAGCAAAACGTGAATTACCTTCACCACGCAACGTAGCGTCTACAAATATCCTGTCGCTGAAAGCATAGTTTACCATACCGGTAATGGAATTGATCGCCCAGTCATTTTCATAACCGGAAGCAAAATCGGGTGTTGCTACGGATGACGGATAGTATAAACCATCCGCAGCGATCGCTATACCGCCGGTGCCAATCGTATAGTATTTATTCTTTTGTGCTTCATATATAGCCTTGAAAGCAAGTTTACTTTGCGAACCGATCTCAATACTATAGTCGAGCATGTTCTTCCATACCCAGTTGAAATTACGGTTCATATAAGCATAGGAAGCACCATCATTGCCATCATCGTCTACATCTACACCATCACCGTGTATACGGTTATCATAATATAATTCGTCTGTTACGATATAGTCTATACCGAGCGATGATGTAAACCGTAAACGATCGGTGATATCAAACTTCAACACGGTGTTGTTCATCGCGCGCACCTGGCGCTTGCGGTTAATGTCGTTTGCTGCTATATATAGCGGGTTGAATACGGAGCTGGAAAGATCAGTGTTGATCGTACCATCATCATTGTACGCTTTATCCCACGGCGACAAAAAGAGTTTACCGAGCTCGGAGTTACCGAAGTATGCAGCACCTTCAAGCTGTCCATTCTGCAATGAGTAAGCACCGGTGGTGGCATTCTCCAGCGATATCTTCTTGCCGAGCGCTGTCGTTACATTGAATTTACCGGTGATGCGTTTATAGTTACTGCCTACGTTCACACCATCCTGTTTGAAGTATCCTACGGATGAGTAATAATTCGAACGATCATTACCTCCGCGTACCGATATATCATAGCTTGCTGTCTTGGCGTCATCATTTGTCAGCACATCTCCCCAATTGGTATCTGTTACGCCATCCCAACTGCTGGGATACTCGGTTTTCGCTTCGTCAATTGAAGAGGCATAGCCTGCGTTCACCAATGACTCATAATATAGTTCATCACGCTGTGCCGCGTTCAGCATCTTCGGTCCTTCTACCGCACGTGAAACAAAACCGGTTTGTGCCGAGAATGAGACAAGCGGTTTACCGGCTTTACCTTTTTTAGTGGTGATGATGATTACACCGTTCGCACCGCGCGCACCATATATAGCCGTGGCCGTTGCATCTTTCAATACTGACATACTTTCGATATCGTTGGGATTCAGTGACGACAATACACTCAACCCGCTGGTCGATGTGGATACATCGTTCTCCCCGGTATATACCGGTATACCATCAATTACATAGAGTGGTTCGTTCCCAGCCGTGATGGAGCTTCTTCCGCGAATACGTATATTCTGAACCGAACCCGGAGTACCGGATGAAGCACTCAGCTGCAAGCCGGGAACACTTCCCTGCAACACCTGGTCTACCGTAGCCACCGGGCGATTTTCAATTTTATCCGCTCCCACTGCGGTGATCGATCCGGTATAGGAGTTCTTATCACGTTCACCGGCACCGGTAATGATAACTTCGGTTAACTGGTTGATATCGGTCTGCATTTTCAGATCGACATATACCTGGTTTCCCAATTCAACTTCCGCTGTCTTCAATCCTATAAATGAAAACACCAGTGTACCGGCTGGTCCCTTCACTTCAATCGAGAAGTTTCCATCGGAGTCTGTTACCGTCCCTTCCGTAGTTCCCTTCAGTAAAACGTTTACTCCGGGCAGCGCGCTTCCGTCTTCTGCCGAAGTAACTTTTCCTGAAACAGTCCTGTTCTGCGCCAGACCAATCGCAGGCAGCACCATAACGAATGCATAAAGTAGATACTTCATCCTTGTTAGATTTAGGTTAATGTTATGCCCTAAAAGTGCGGAAGTATACCTGCGCAGTAAATAACCTGATATACCGATTTTAAGAGAGGGAGCCTACCGACTTCTCGGTATTGTTACGGTAGCCCTGGTGTTGTAACATCTTACAGGCAGCATAATGGGTCTGTTCGATTCGTTCCCGCCTCTACAAACCGGTGCTATAGATCACAAAAACCGTAATCGTTTTAGTTTATCATTTAACCTTTACGAGGAGAAGGAGATATTGTTTATGACAGCTACCATTCAAAAAAAGTAGCAGGTGAAGTGTCGGGGGAGTTACACTCGTTGCCTATGAACCAATCGCTCTATGTTTACACCTGCCGTACGGGGAACTATATATACTCTTAACTAATCAACACCAACGGAAACCAGTTTATCATTCAAAGCCTTGCGTACAGCTTCTGACTTTGAATTGACATTGAGTTTCTTATATATATTCCGGATGTGTGTTTTGGATGTCTCAATCGCGATGTTCAATTCGAGCGCTATTTCCGAATACGTTTTGCCGCGCGTGATCAGTCTCAACACATCGGTTTCCCTCGAAGAAAGGGGTGTATACGGATTGAGATGAAAGAACTCCAGCACGGTTTTGGCAACAGCCGGGCTGAGCACAGCACCTCCGTTTACAACACATTCGAGTGAACGAATGAAATCCGTAAGCGGTACATCTTTCAATATATACCCGCTGATGCCGAGACTGAGCACTTCGTTGATCACCTGTGCCGAATCTATATCGGTGAACACGACAATTTCTGCGGGGTATTTACTTTTCAGGGTGCGTATACCTTCCACTCCGTGCATGTCCGATATGGTGATGTCCATAATAACCAGGTTAGGACAATCGCGGTGGATCTGGCGGATCGCATCACCATAAAATTTATAGGCATTTACCATGGAGTAATTACCGCTGTGTTCAATCATAAAGCTCAACCCCTCGCGTAGCCTGTCATCTTCTTCGATCAGCACGATTCTCTTCTTCAATTTTCCAATCATAGGTTTATTCAGATGTTTTTATCCAAGATATAGTACCTGAAAGATGACTACGAATTTAATAGACAAAGTCACCTAAAATAGTTACTACCGGTACCTTTCCCGGGATAAAAAATATACCTCTATAAAGCGGCATAAATCACTCTGAATCAGCGGAATCGTTTTCAATTATTTCACTATCGAGGTCTATATGCTATCGGCAACCGAACCGTTTTATACGGTTCACTACACCCGTTCTACACTTCATTACAATACTCTTTTTATGTGTGAATCTTATCACCATTCTTGTACCGTTGATAGCATAAAAAAACAAAACTCGATATGAAATACACGGCACGCACCCTGATGAGCATTGCTTTCCTGATATTGATCCTC
This sequence comes from Ohtaekwangia kribbensis, assembly GCF_042676245.1. Taxonomy (NCBI): domain Bacteria; kingdom Pseudomonadati; phylum Bacteroidota; class Cytophagia; order Cytophagales; family Fulvivirgaceae; genus Ohtaekwangia; species Ohtaekwangia kribbensis. Next base: position 548,154 of record NZ_JBHTKA010000007.1, on the reverse strand, counting down.
GTGGAGTCCGCATTGGGCCAGAACGAATCAGTATCAACCAATACATCTGTTGAAATCAATAACAACAAGGCCCGTTACCGGTATTCAACTTCTTCCAACGGAACCGAGTTCAACATCGAACTGCGTGGAAAAATTGAAGTTACCGATGATGACCGCGATATAAAATCCATTTCAGACGATGGTTATCTTGAGATCAGCAAAACAGTTTTCGGAAGCAAGCGCACGGTAAAAATTGAATCGCTGGGTGGCGGGAAAATGAAAAAAGAATACTATGAAGGACGTACGCTTTCTTCATGGGAAAACGGCAAGGCATGGCTCGGAGAAATTCTTCAGGAAGTAGTACGCTCCACCGGTATATCTGCCGAAAGTCGTTTGAACCGTATCTATAAACAAGGTGGCACGGCGGCTGTATTAGCCGAAATTAACAGACTTGAGAATGATGCTGTCCGCATTCAGTATGCGAATCTACTGATGAAAAAAACACTGCAGCCCGGTGAGTATGTAACGGTTCTTAAATCCATCACTGACAAAGTAGATTCCGATCATTACAAAACTGAATTTCTGAAAACGAACATCGCCAAGTTTTTACAGACGAAAGAAAGTACTACCGCTGTATTTGCTGCAACGAATGGCATAGAGTCTGATCACTATAAAACAGATGTGATCAAGGAAGCACTAAAGGAATCATCTGCAACTCCTGAAAATATAGGAGTAATTCTGCAATCGGCAGCACGCATGGAATCCGATCACTATATAACGGAAGTATTGCTGTCATTACTAAAGGCACCCTCCTTTACGGATGCAACACTTGCAGAATTGATTAACGCCACGCGCTCCATAGAATCTGATCATTACAAAACCCAGGTGCTTACCAAGGCTTTGGATAAACCTGGCATATCGAAAGCTTCTTACCAACGTTTAGTGGAAACGGTAAAAGATATAGAGTCTGACCATTACCTCACACAAGTGATCAATCATTTAATGCGCGCGAAGCTTACACCGGAAATTCTTACGGCCACATTCTCTATTATCTCCACGATCGAATCTGATCATTACCGCTCAGACGTTTTAATTAACCTGCTGCAAAAGCAAGGTCTTAATGACAACCAGTTTACCGGTGTGCTGAACCTGGTGGGCTCTATCGGAAGTGATCACTATAAATCTCAGGTATTGATTCGTGCAGCATCTTCGGCCTCGCTCAGCGAAAGCCAGCTCATACAACTTATCCAACTTACCAAGCGCATTGAGTCCGATCATTACGCAACGGACGTGTTAACGAATGTCGCCCCGAAGGTAAAAGCCGGAGGCACTCCTCTTAAGGATGCTTACCGCGATGCAGCGAAATCTATAGAATCAGAAACGTACTATGGCAGAGCAGTTCGTGCCATCGACTGAACCGCTGAAGTATAAATCATTTCAAAACTGATGCGCAATTCTTATTTTACAGGTGCGTTGCAATACCATGAACTCAACCGCTTATTATACCCGTATGCGTGATGTGCTGCGCCAGGTGCTGGTGGTGATGCTTTTGCCCGCCTTTGCCTCGTTCATGATCTATGGCTACCTGCACTTCAGTGAAACGGCTCAATTCCCGGATATACATACAGACATCGTGGGTATACTCTTCAGTATATTTACCGGAGGTATAGCCGGAGTGAGCCTGCTCTATAGCAACCGGAAGCTGGACCGTGTTATTCCCTGGAGCAACCACTTTGCTGCGCGGTTGCTCACAGGCTATATTTCCAACGCTGTACTCGCTGCTATACTCGTTTTTGGTATGGCCAACGTACTGATGGCATTGGCAGGTCCTGACAGTATATGGCTTGGGTTTTCCGCCAAGGATGACGACCTCGTTTTGAAAACAATTATACTGCTGCTAACGGTTATGTTTATTTATAACATTGTATATGCACTGTTATTTTCATACCAGCATTATGCCGTGGCACAGATTGAAAATTTACAGCGCGACCGGAGACAACTTGAATTGCAGTTCGAAGCGTTGAAGAGTCAGATCAGTCCACACTATTTATTCAACAGTCTGAATACAATTTCCTCTCTCCTCTTCAAGGATCTTCCATCGGCAGAACAGTTCATTCGCAGACTCGCGCAAACATACCAGTTTATACTCAACACCCAGCATAAACGCTATGTTACCTTGCAGGAGGAAGTGGACTTTGTACAATCGTATTATTATTTACTGCGCATCCGCTTTCAGCAACAATTGCACGTGGAGATAAACCTGCCTTCGGGTATCATGAAGAGTAAAATTCCTCCGCTGACATTACAGATGCTGGTTGAGAATGCCGTGAAGCATAACCCGATCCAGAACGACAAGAAACTTTTTATCTATATCACGGCACATGATAATTCGTACCTGCGTGTAATGAACACCAAAACCGGTATATACGATCACGTGACTTCGTTCCGCGTGGGACTCGAAAATATTCAGAAGCGGTATCAATTGTTTACTGATCGTAAAATCGAAGTACGTGATGATGATAAGTTCAGTGTATCATTGCCGCTTATCCTGACTACTGAAAAAAATGAGCATCTCTATTTAAAGCAGGCATAGGCGTATGAACAACAAGCGTTATACCAAGCAATACTTTGTTAACCATCCTGTGTTTCGCATTGTGGCCCCGGTGGTGTATGGTGTGCTGATCTATTTACTCGTGCTGATGATCAACAACACTGTAGCGCAGGTAAATGAATTATTTCGCAGTGAAGAGGTATATGTATTCATTGTCCTCACCTTTGTAGCGTTCGAGAGCTCGCGGCTCATTATCAAATTGCTGGGTAAATATACCCGGTATGCCCAGGGACGGCTCCATATACCGGTGCAGGTAATTGCTACTACGATTGTATCGGTTGGCCTGGTGATGACCGCATTGAGCCTCTACTTCCGGTATGCGATCGGGTTTAGTATGAGTGATACGCAGGCGTTCATCTTCCTCATCATCTTTACGGTTACCGTTATACTGTACAACATTCTATACCTGAGCCATTATTACTTGCAGAAAGAAAACACACTGAAGATACAGGCCGAAATACAGCAACGTGAAATCCTGGAAATGGAGATGACCGAGTTTCAACAAGACATCAACCCGGATTTACTTTATGAAAGCCTGGAGAACCTGATCGGTATTATGTATCGCGATGTCGATAAAGCAGAAGACTATATTGATTCGCTTGCCAGTGCTTATCGCTATGTGCTTGCCAACCGTCACCAGGAGTTAGTGCCTGTAACAGCCGAACTGGATGCAGGTAAGAACCTGATCCGTATTCTGAATGAAAAATACTTTGGACAACTTCGCTTTGAGACATCACTTGAAGAAACAGATGCCGATGCGCGACTCATTCCGGGTTCGCTTCCTATTGTTCTTGAAAGTATTATCCGGAACAGCATCATTACCCGGTTCGAACCATTCATTATACATTGCTACCGCGAAGATGATTACCTTGTGATCCAGAATAAATTAAACGACCGCCTGATTCAGTATGAAGGAGGTAAAGTTGCTTTTAACCGCTTGCAAAAATCGTATGCCTTGTACAGCGACCTGCCGTTGATACAGGTAAAGGCATACCAGGAAAGTTATACCAAACTGCCGGTGTTAAAAGTAGAAGAAGCCATCGCTATAAATAAGTAACATGAAGGTTGTTATCATTGAAGATGAAATTCCGGCAGCGGAAAAGCTGGAGCGGTACCTGCACAAATACAATGCATCCATTCAGATAATGGCACACCTTGACTCGGTGCAACGCTCTGTAGCGTGGCTACAACAAAATCAGGATACGATCGATCTTATTTTTATGGACATTCAGCTAACGGATGGACTAAGCTTCCAGATCTTTCAACAGGTGCAGGTGCGTAAGCCGGTAATTTTCACGACAGCGTATAACGAGTTTGCCCTGGATGCTTTTAAAGTAAACAGTATCGATTACCTGTTGAAACCGGTTACGTTCACAGATCTCTCTGCGAGTCTTCATAAACTGCAGGTGCTGCGTGAGCAATTCACATTGCATACCGATCAGTCTCAACGTGTGCAGCAAGCTTTCAGTACTTCGCAGCATCATGTATACAAGAACCGCTTTATGGTAAAGGTGGGCGAACATATACGCTCTGTTACTACTGACCAGATTGTAGTGCTCTATGCCGAAGGCCGCGATGTATACCTGGTGACAACGGGGGGGAAAAAATTCATTATCGATTATACTCTCGAGTCGTTGGAAGATGTACTGGACCCGCGCGCGTTCTTTCGCATCAACCGTACGTTCATTGTAAACATCAACGCGATTAAAGATGTACTGGTATACTCCAACAGCCGACTAAAAATTACGTTGCTACAGGAATTTGACAAGGAGATTATTGTGAGTCGTGAGAAAGTACAGGACTTCAAGACCTGGTTCGATGGTGCCGCGGTATAGATCACCCGATCATGTGATCTATATTAGATCATAATCCCTGAACTTTACGTGTTTTTAACCGTAAGTATTACGCTAACCGCATAGCGAAAAATATGTCAACGCTCACTCGTCCCTTGTATACGACTGAAAAAGAAATTTTAGATCTCGTTAACAACTTCCGTAACGGTACGCTCCCTGTGCAGGAATGGACGCATGAAGCACACCTGGTAACAGCACTCTGGTTTAACAAAAACTATGATGAGTTTGAAGCGATCTGTTATTTACGAAGCGGTATCATTACGTACAACGTAGTGACTGGAGGGCAGAATACTCCGGAGAAGGGCTATCATGAGACTCTTACAATCTTCTGGTGCAAGATCATTCGCGAGTTCATCAACAAGAATCGCGACCTGACGTTGGTTGATCTGTGCGATACACTTTTCAAGAGTCAATGGACATCCAAAGAACTTCCGTTACAATTCTATACCCGCGAGTTACTGTTCTCGGTAAAGGCCCGCGCCAGCTGGGTTGAGCCCGATAAACTCAGCCTGACGTAATGAAGTATATATAGCGTTGTAATTTATAGTCTCAGAACTTCAAGGCATTATACCGTTACTTTTTATACTGTTCATCGGTAACCTGTTCCATCCAATCAACTACTTTTCCATTTAGCTCTTCCTGGATAGCAATGTGCGTCATAGCCATGGTTGCTGAAGCCCCGTGCCAGTGTTTTTCGTTGGGCTCAAACCAGACAACATCACCGGGGCGAATTTCTTCAATCGGTCCGCCTGCGCGCTGCACCCAGCCAATTCCGGAAACAACAAGCAGCGTTTGTCCCAACGGATGTGTATGCCACGCAGTTCTTGCACCCGGTTCAAATGTTACTTTTGCAGCCGCGGCACGTCTGTGTCCATTGGGTTGAAACAAAGGATCGATGCGCACTGATCCTGTAAACCAATCGGCCGGGCCTTTTCCGGAAGGTTGTGATCCTAATCTGACAATTTCCATAGCACTTTCATTTATACCGTACAATTTACGCATTGCACCTGTAACTTCACCCGATCTCCAACCTTGTAGTTACGATCAACGAATTACGCTGATAACTTTCAGCTATATCCGAATCCCATTAACAACAACAAAAACAGATTTACTCTACGATCTTGAATTCCTCTTCTACTTCTTCGGTTTCTTCGGGACAGTCCAACGTAGCGCCTTCTCCCAACCCGGTGGCCGGACGCATGAATTGTCCTTTTGGGTATCCTAACTCGGAGTGGCGGTATACACGTGACATATATTTATCAAAGATTGGCAATGCAGATCGTCCGCCCGAGCCAAAGCTCCACGAAGGGAAATGTATACTGCGCTCATCACCACCAACCCATACGCCTGTAACAAGATTCGGTGTTATACCGATAAACCAGCCATCAGAAGCATTGTCAGTTGTACCGGTCTTGCCTCCTACTTCGTTGTGCTCCGTCACCGCAGGACTTAGTGCGCGCGAGCCTCCTCCTTCTTCTTCCACACCACCACGCAGCATGTGTATCATTTTATAGGCTGTGCGTTCATCGGTTGCCTGTTTCTTCTCTGTTGAAAAATTCTCCAATACGTTACCATAGCGGTCTTCAATGCGGGTTATATAATATGGTTTGATATATACACCTAAATTTACAAAGCTGCTATACGCGCCTACCATTTCATACAGTGATACATCACTGGTACCAAGTCCTAATGAATATACCGGGTCGAGATCGCTGGTTATACCCATGCGTCTGGCGAAGGCCACTACGTTTTCAGGCTTCTCCTGTTCCATCAACTGCATGGTAACGGTATTAAGTGAACGGGCCAGGGCCTGTCTCAAAGTATATTTCGTACCGCTGCCAAAAGTACCATTGGAATTCGGCACGCGGTATACTGTACCGTTTACTTTGATGGAGGGCGAAAGATCCATAAACTTATCACAGGGAGAATAACCGTCTTCGATGGCTTTACCATATACAAATGCTTTGAACGTTGATCCTGGCTGACGCTTCGCCTGGCGGACATGATCGTATTTGAAGTATACATGGTTGATACCTCCTACCCATGCTTTGATGGCACCGGTACGCGGGTCCATCGACACCATACCGGTTTGCAAAAAGCGATAGTAATATCGTACCGAATCCATCGTGCTGAATAGCGTATCACGATCGCCTCGCCAGGTAAAGATGCGCATGTGTTTCTTACGATTCAGTTCGATCTTTACCGAATCTGATTTTTCGCCATATCGTTTTACCAATGCTTTATAGGTATCGGTGCGCTTTACTTTTCGTTCGAGAAAATCTTTCATTTCCACACCGTGCTCACTTACCCACGGGTTGCGCTTACCCCAGGCCTGGTCGAAGTCGCGTTGCAGTTTGCGCATGTGTTCGGCCATGGCTTCTTCTCCCAACCGCTGCATGCGACTATCAATCGTAGTATATATTTTCAACCCCGACTCGTATAAATTATAGCCGTGCTCTTTACACCAGGCTTGCATCTCAGCCTCCAGTATTCTTCTGAAATAGGTAGCGATACCGTGATTTTGATTTTGCACGCTAAAGTTGAGCTGCAAGGGCAATGCGGCTAGTGAATCATATTGCGCTTCGGATATATAGCTGTGCTGGTATAGTTTAAAGAGAACATCGTTTCTTTTATCGCGTGCGCGTTCCGGGTAATCAATCGGGTTGAAACGTGTAGTGCCTTGCAGCATGCCCACCAATAGGGCGGCTTCCGGTATAGTGAGTTCTTTCGGCTGTTTGCCAAAGTATGTTTCTGCGGCAACTTTAATTCCATAAGCGTTATTGTTGAATGGAACTGTATTGAGGTATAGCGCGATGATCTCCTCCTTTGTGAATGTCTTTTCCAACTCGTAAGCAATGATCCACTCTTTGGTTTTGCTAATGAGTAGTTCCACAGGACCACCCAACGCACCCAGCTTACCCTGGAGCTCTTTGCCACGCGTGCGAAATAAATTCTTGGCCGTTTGTTGCGTCAGCGTACTGCCACCGCCCTGTGCATTCAGCGTAATTACTCCTTTAAGTACACGCAGGTACGACCAAAAGTCCATACCGGCATGTTCATAAAAACGATGGTCTTCAGAAATGACCAGTGTCCTGACCAGCAGTGGCGGAAGTTGTTCGTATGTTACCTGACTCCGGTGATACCAGAAGTAGCGCCCGAGCGAAGCACCATCGGCTGAGATCACTTCGGATGAAAAATCATTTTCGGGATTTTCAATGGCCCGCAGGCTGGGCAACGGACCAAACAGGTTCCAGGGATTTTCCATCACCAGGTATACATACAACGGAGTGCCTATCATGAAAATGAAAAACAATGTCCAGATCGTCTTCACGATCTTTCGGAACCACGGTTTTCGGATAAGCAGGATACTTTTGATTCTGTGCAACAGGCTAGAGTCTGATGATTTCATGAACGGTCAGGAATTGCACAGTAATTACTTTAATCTTTTCGGAGAAAGCAAGTAGCCTGCCTGTATTTCAACGGCCTCTTCTGTATATCTATAGTTCACAACTGTCTCATTATAAAAAACAGAAGCCCGGTATCTGATACCAGGCTCTGCAATTTACCCAAATCATCTATCAGTAACCATCGTTCTGCTCCAGCAAAGGATTTAGCTGCCTCGCTGTTGTAGGGATGGGATAGAGTCGTTTATTAAGATCCGCATCCGTTTTGAATCCCCATTGGTTTTCAAATTTTCCGAAACGAATCATGTCGTTACGATGCCAGTTCTCACCGACAAACTCACGGGTACGTTCTGCATAGATAAACTCCAGGTCTACACTACCCAGTGCTGCCGAAGTTGTACGCAGCGAGCGTACTTCATTTACCAATGACAACGGAGTGTGTCCCATTGTTTCGGCACCTCCCCGCAGAATAGCTTCCGCTTTCATGAGGAGTATATCCGCATACCGGAACACCGGCACATCCGTATTCTGGTTACGGGTGGAAGATGTACTGTCTGGATAGAACTTTATACTTCTGTATCCCATGTTCCATGACTTTTCATCGTTACCACAATCAAAAGGTCGCGTACCGCGCAATATTATATCTGGTGTCAGTTCAACGTGGTATACAATCGGGTCTTTTGCATCTGAACCCGTATACTGTTCATCGTATCCAAGCTTGGTTGTGTTTACCGTAACGGGTGTACCATCGTACAGGTATTGTTTACCGGTGAGCCAGAGGCGTGAACGTATATCATTCTCATCGTTAAAGTATGCGTAAAAAGAAGGTATGGTACTCATGGGTGCGCTCGGATCGTAATTGAGACTATACTTCTTACGCAACGAACGCGGCAACCAGTAGCGGTTATAAAACATGTACCCGTTGGCGGTTGACGAACTGTACGGTATTGCAAAGATGAATTCTTTTATAGCCGGACCATTGTCGATAAAGAACATTTTCTTGTAGTTGCTCTCCAGTGCATAGTTACCTGAGTTGATCACGCTGTCGCATGCAACAATGGCATCATTCAACCGGTTGGTATTGTTATATACACCGGCATTCAGGTACATCTTGGCAAGCAGCGCATAAGCCGTATATTTATTCGGACGTCCGTAAGTTGAGACACCTGATGCGCGACTTAAATTGGGAAGAGACTCGATAACCTCGTTTTCAATAAAAGTAAAAACCTCTTCGCGTGGTGTTGTTGATGGTGGTGTAGTATCGCCAAACTTTGTCACTACCGGTATATTTCCCCACAGGTCCATCATCATAAAGTATGTAAGCGCCCGGAGTACACGCAACTCTGCTACCGCCTGAGCTTTTGCTGCTGTATCTCCACCTTCCCCCTGTTCAATCACCTGCAACGACTTGTTGGTGTTGGCAACCACATTGCTCAGGTAATTCCAGGCATCAAGTACAAATTGGTGATCGGCCGTCCAGGTATGTTTGTGAAGTTGTTCGTAACGCGCCTGGTCATACCAGTTACCACCGCGTGCCGGCATGATGGCTTCATCGGTACTCAGGGTTTGAAGAAACCAGTATTTCAGCGCATAGTCACCACGGAACGCGCTGTATGCAGCACCGGCTGCCGCTACAAAATGCTCTTCCGTTGATGGAAAGTTTTCTGCCGTGAGCTGGGTCGATATATTAACATCCAGATCTTGACACGAGTTGAGTATACCGGCAAAAAGAATTATAAGTATATATTTGATTCGTTTCATTGGATTAAATTTTAGAGTCAGCATAAGCTATCAGAATGAAGCGTTTACACCTATCAGGAATGTTCGCGTCTTCGGGTAGAAGTTTTTCGAATCAACACCCGGTGCAATACCGCCCTGGTTTATTTCCGGATCTATACCTTTGTAATTTGTGATTACAAATAAATTGTTCACGGAAACATACAGTCGCAGGCGTTTAATATCCTGTCCTAATTTTTTGAAATTATAGCCGAGCGTTGCATTGTCGAGACGCACGTAGTTACCGCTCTCTACAAAGCGGGACGAATAGCGGAAAGAGTTAACATCGTTAACAGATTCCGAAGCCGCTTCTACCGGAAGGTTGTTAATCGTTGCCATACTCGGTTTGAACAAATCAGCCCGTGTTATATTCATGATCTTGCTGCCGAATACTCCACGAAAGAAAATGTTCAGGTCGAAATTCTTATACTTCAAATTATTGCTCCAGCCCAATAACAATTTGGGTTGTGCATTTCCTACAACCTGGTAATCATCAAGTGTCAATTGTGAGGCCGTAGTTGTCAGCGTACCATCACTCTTTAAATATTGCGAAACGCCATTTTCATTCTTACCGGCATATTGGTAAGTATAAAATGTACCGATAGGCTGACCACTCATCAATGCCTGGACAGTTGCCCCGGTTTGTCCCGGACTACCCTCAGGAGCAAATAAACGAATGGTGTCTGCCTTGAATATATCATTCGACAGGGTAACAATCTCATTTTTATTATGTGCCAGGTTCAGGGATGTATTCCAGCTGAAGCTTCCGCGATCCACCACGTTAGCGTTCAATGCTATCTCATAACCCCTGTTGGATACTTCACCTACGTTGGCCACCAATTGTGAATACAGGTACTGATTGGTATTTACAGGATATGGGTATATAACATCGGTAGTACGCTTATCATATACTTCAAATGAACCACTGATACGGTCCGACAGAATGGAAAAGTCAAGGCCTATATTTGCTGTTGATGTTTTCTCCCAGCGCAAATCCGGATTATCATTCTGTATAGCACTGATTGCGTTGATCGTATTGCCCTGGTATACCGTTGTACCGACAAAACCATAAAGCAGTTTTGTAGTATAGGCATTGAACCCGGCCGAATTACCGGTAACGCCATAACTTGCACGCAATTTCAGATCACTTATGAAACTCGTGTTATCCATAAAACTCTCTTTGGAAATTCTCCAGGCGGCACCCACCGAAGGGAAATATCCCCAGCGGTGATTCACACCGAAGGCAGATGAACCGTCTCTTCGTAAAGACAACTGCAATAAATAGCGGCTGTCATAATCATATTTCACGCGCAAAAAGTCAGAGATCAACCGGATCTGATCATATATACTCGATCCAAAGTCTACCCGGAAGTCACTAACGCCATACGGATTACTGAGCGAAAGATTGTTATAGCTTACATCGTCTGTTGAGAAATTCGTACTGGATGTCTGGAAGCCATCACCGTTGGTATTCTCCTGCCATGAATATCCTAACACAGCATTTACGGAATGATTACCAAAAGACTTGTCCCATGTGAAATATGTTTCGAAAATCACGTTGGTATACTGGTAGGTGTTGCGTACGGCAAGACCATCTTTACCTGTAATATTAATAAAGGCAGGATTATTGGGAGGATCAGGCGTGTTGCGTACACTTTCAAATGTATTGGTAAAGTAACTGTTGTAATACGCACCGTAGTTGGTGGTCAGGCTTTGATAGGATGCCTGTAAATTATATTTCAGGTTGAATGGCAAATCCAGTTGTGCGGTGAGTGAACCCAGAAAAGTATTATACTTCGAACGCTCCGTTGCACTCTCCTGCATGGCTACAGGATTATAATCTGTGTTATGGTTATTCGTAGTAAATGCAAAGTAAGTTCCATCGGCATTGCGCACCGGCACCGTTGGCAAATAACTTACCATTTGCGATAACACGGTATTGCGATATGGAACCAGCCTGGCATCGCTGAATGAATTGGTTACAGACAATCCTAACTTCAATTTATCGCGCAATGTTTTCTGTTCCACCCCTAATTTTGCTACTACTCTCTTCAAGCCGCTTTCGCGAATGATACCTTCCTGATTAAAATAGTTGAGGCTCGCTATATAGGTTGTCTTCTCTCCTCCCCCGGTAAGTGAAAGGTTGTGATTATGAGACACTGCCGAGCTACGTTGCACTTCGTTCTGCCAGTTAGTATTCGCACCTAAATCATCAGCCGGGTTAAACACCAAACCATTGTCCTGTACAAAGGTGCGGAGCTGGTTTGCATCCATCATTTCATACTGATGCGATACTTTATCCAGGGAAATATAGCCACTATAGGAAACTGTACCTTCGCCTTTGGTGGGGCGCCTGGTGGTAACTATAATTACTCCGTTGGCCCCGCGGTTTCCATATATAGCCGTGGCGGATGCATCTTTCAATACATCTATAGCCGTGATATCATCCGGAGCGATCAGCGATATATCGGCACCGATCACGCCATCAATCACAAACAAAGGAGATTGCGCACCATCACGTAAGGTAGATGCACCGCGAAGAATGATAGCGGCAGCACGGTTGGGATCACCGCTGCGTGAGATGTTCAACCCCGGAACTTTACCTTGTAGCAATTGTCCTACATCGCTGATTGCACCGCGATTCAGTTCTTCGGTTTTTATAGTACTGATCGCACTTGTCAAATTCTTACGCGATTCCGTACCGTAACCCACCACAACTACTTCTGAAAGTGTTTCAACATCTTCTGTCAGTGTTACATCAATTGTACTCTGTCCATTAACAGGTACTTCCTCTGAAAGAAAACCTATAAATGAAAATACAAGCACAGCATTATTGTCATTAACAACAACTGAGTATGCACCGTTTGCATCGGTAGTAGTTCCTGTGCTTGAACCTTTTATCTGAATAGAAACCCCTGGCAAGGGACCATCGCTTGATGTTACTTTTCCTTTTACCTGCAACGAAGTTTGCGCATTTGCACCCTGTATAAATCCGGTTACACAGAATGGTAAAAGAATTAACCACGTGTACAATTTTCTCATAGGCTTTGGTTGGTTTGGTGAAGATTTAGTATTAACTGTAAAGTAAACACTTCACGAACTTGACAATTCGCCCGGATAATTTCCAGCCCAAACGCCTATTTACTTACGAAACCGGTTTCGTAAATATATCGAGCTACATCACCGCAACTTGTAAGGGTATAGCAAACCTATATTTGGAACAGGTATATGATATACTATAAATCAACTATTCAGAAAAATAAAGTATACTATGTACTATAGAGTGCAAATTGTACAGCACTTAACGGAGCACTATCGTTCATAACGCTGAAAGAATTCCCAGATAACATCATTTGCACGAATAGCGGTGGAAGGTATATCTGCCCAGTTACCAGGCTTTTCACCACCGGGCCATGCATGTCCACCGTCTTGCGTGAGGTAGCTTTCAACCGCACTGGTTTCAGCGCATGCATTCCATACAGTTAATGTATAGCGATCATTATTTACCGGTATATCAGGGGAAGCCGAGCAATTGTTTATACTTTTCCAAACCAGCAACACAGAGTCTACGGGCGCAAAGTGATAGCCCTGCAGTCCTGTTCCACCCGCATACGGAACTGTTGTATCGAGCACAGAATGTATATGTAATATAGGAACTGCGTTGTCGGGATTACAGGGCTCGTCCATAACCATAGTACCGCTTACAACTGCAATAGCCGCAACCTTGTCCGACAATTCGCATGCGAGCCTGTATGCCATCATGCCGCCATTGGACATTCCCGTAACATATACCCTGGCGGGATTGATCCTGTAGTGTCTCACCAGATCGTCCAGGAGTTCACGTATATACTTTACATCATCAATGTTATTTGCCATAGCATAGTCGCAGCAGGTGCCGGCATTCCAGGTTCGCAAGGCCAATACACTTTCACGTGCTACACCTTCCGGGTATACCACTATAAAATTCGAAGCGTCTGCTTTCTCTGTAAAATGATAGTCAGTCTCAAACTGGCTTGCACTGCCACCAGCACCATGAAGTGCTATTACCAATGAAAAAGTTTTTGTGTCATCGTCATGATAATCCGGAGGGAGATTGAGCATATAGGTGCGTGCCCGGTTATCCACCGTCAGGGTGCCTTGTACCCGGTATATCCTTTCTTCATCGGTGGAATCTTTGCAGGCCGGTACCAGCAGCAGCATCCACAACATGGGGATTGTAAGAATAACTCGGCTCATAACTCAATACATTAACTGATGATCACTAAAATTTTCTTCCGATAAAGAACGAAGATCAGAAGGAATGTATTGCTATGGAAGCCTGCGAAACGAAAATGAAGCAGACAGAACTATCAAGCCGGTATCCATCCATTCCGGATGCATCCGCGTATATATAAGATGTTTCGACTCGAAATAAGTCTTTGCAAAAAATCAGTCCAACGTATATAGCTAAATGCTACTTGAATTATTAAGCACCATTTCCGGCAGCTTGGTGCAGATATCAAACTGAAGCGGCTTTTCAATATAGCGTATCACCCGGGAATATTTTTTCGCCTTCTCATGATCGCGTGCATCAATGGACGAAGAGATCAGTATAATTTTCATTTGTTCCCACAAGGGTGTGCTCCGGATCGAATCCAGAAACTCCCAGCCATTCATCAGGGGCATGTGTATATCCAGCAGCAGCAGGTAATTTTCTTTATCATTACCATTGGCACAAAGGTAGTCCAGGGCAGCTTTACCATTCTGAAAGCTCAACGGCTCTTCGGTACATAAGCCGCTCCGTATCGCTATGCTTTTATGCAGCACCAGTATAATCGGGTCATCGTCTATAATCAATACTTTAAAACGCATGACCTCTTTCAATTTTCAAGTTGTTCTGTTTTTTGAACAATCTCGTGTATAACATTGTCCAATTCATCTGCTGATGCCATGATATTGTTGAGCACTTCTTGTAAATTCAGCTCTTGTGCTGGCATAAACTTGATGAACTCAATAAGACCTTTTATTCGCGCCAACGGTGCGCGCACAACATGCGATTGTACCCACGCTATTTCATTCAGCCGCTTGTTCTTCTCCTCTATATCTTTCACGTAGCGCATCTGCACCGTTATATCTTTCGCCAATACGAGCCGGGCTTTTCTTCCGTCCAGTTCGATCAGGTTACTTTGTATATCAACACATATACGCTGACCGTTCTTGCGAATGTGCGTAAAAACTCCGCGACTAAAAGCACCTGTCACTTTTGTACGACTCACAATGCGTTCAACTTTACCTATATCGTTCTGCGGACGAATATCTTTGATCGACATGGACAAAAATTCTTCACGACTATATCCGTAATGGCGAATGGCCGCATTGTTTACCTTCAGGAACCGGAATGTCTCCACATCAAATACCCACATCGGAAAAGGACTCATATCAAATAAAGTCCTGTACTTTTCTTCACTCTCGTGGATAAGTAACTGCGACAATTTACGTTCTGTTATATCGCGATAGTGTGCGATGATCGCCCCCACCGCGGGCTCCTGCAACTGGTTCTGAAAATTCAGTTCGATCCAGCGATAGGAACCATCCGGCAGCAACGATCTATACTCTATATATTTAACCTGCTGCGGTTGATCAATAATATACCGGAAAGCGTCATTTACTTTAACGCGATCCTCCTGGTGTACAATGTCCAGGAAAGATTTGCCTACCAGTGTATCCGGATCATAGTTGAGTATCTTTTGTCCTGATAGGCTTACCTCCAGTAAAAATCCATCTTCACTAAAGATAGACAAACCATCGGTACTATTTTCCAGCAGGGCCTTGAAACGTTTCTCTCGATTCTGCAACAAAGCCTCTGCCTGTTTCTTCTCGGTTACATCACGCGCTACGCAATAGGACACCTTTTCACGCGCATCCCATTTGGCAGACCAGTGCAGCCATACATATTTACCTTCACTGGTACGAAAGCGGTTTTCAAAGTTGGTTGCGTCCAAACCATTTACCACTTTTCCGGAGGTGTCTATCGATCGGTGCAAATCATCCGGATGAATGATAGACCATACACTCTTGCCAATGAGCTCCTGCGGTGTATAGCCTAACACACTTTTAGATGCTGCACTTGCACTGAGAAATGTTCCGGCTTCATCGAAGGTACAGATCAGGTCCAGCGATTGATCCAGTATTTTTTGTAACTGCTCACGACTTCGACTCAGCAGTGTCTCAGCCATTGCTTTTTCTTTTCGCTCGGCAGTTTCCTTCAGGGCTCGTGAAATCTTCAGCGGAACCTGGTACATATTTTCCTTCAATACATAATCCGTTATACCATTCCGGATCAGGGCCACAGCGTTCTCATCACCGATTGTCCCTGAAACAATAATGAAAGGAACATCAGGTAATACATTTTGTTTTATTTGAAAAGCTGAAAGTCCATTAAAGGATGGCAGCGAGTAGTCGGATAAAATTACCTGCGGATTGAAACTTATCAGCTCACGTTCGTAATCTATTTTTGTCTGTACCGTACAGGCGGTATACCGGATGCCGTTTCGCTTTAACTCATAGGTGAGCAGCTCCAGGTCATCGGGATTGTCTTCAATAAAAAGTATACGGATCTGATCGGGAAGTCCAATGCTGGTATTACCCGACTCTGCATCTGGTTCACTTGGTTCATCCGAACCTGCGTCCGGATTTACGTTCGATATATCTCTTCTGTTCATCGACAGCATATGTGCGTTCAAGCGTTACTGCGGGTAAAGTAAGCAAGGCATTTATCGCATTTCTGCCACAAAGATCAACCCCGCACTGCTTCAATCCATCAGGGCTGTCCTGATTTTAAAAATCAGACTTTTCCTTAGTTTTATTCCGGGTGTAGAATTTATGATACAGTATTTATGGAAGGCTAACCATTTACCCTATACGTTCCGCTGGCGAACATAATTATTCGTTATCGCACAAGTCTGCTATCAAAACAACACGTAAACCTATATTTTCGGTTTGGCATTGATTTGGCCTTCGAGGTGGATAGTAGCCCGA
Organism: Ohtaekwangia kribbensis; assembly: GCF_042676245.1. Lineage (NCBI taxonomy): Bacteria > Pseudomonadati > Bacteroidota > Cytophagia > Cytophagales > Fulvivirgaceae > Ohtaekwangia > Ohtaekwangia kribbensis. The sequence goes on along the minus strand of NZ_JBHTKA010000007.1, from coordinate 531,514 downwards.
TTACAGACTAAGCCTATGTTATTTACGAACCTGAAAAGCGCCTGGAGAAATCTTCTCCGTCATCCGTTCTCATCCATTATCAATATAGCAGGTCTTGCCACCGGTATCACGTGTTGTATTTTTATTTCCCTGTTTGTGTGGTCTGAGTTGCAGGCCGATGAATTTCATCTCCAAAAGGCGAATATATTTCGCGTCAACCTTACCTTCCCGGAAACAGATCGGGCAGCGTTATCAACTTCCTATCCTTTAGGAACTTCATTGAAGAATGAATATTCAGCCATTCAACAGATTGTTCGCTTGGGACAGGATAATGTTTCCATTCGTGCTGATAAGGATTCTTACTTCTATGAGGATGGATTTTACTGGGCTGACTCTTCGTTCTTCAACGTGTTCAGCTTTGATCTTGTAAAAGGTGATCGCGCTACCGTCTTAAAAGATCCCTATAGCGTGGTGATGACCGAGACCATGGCGAAGAAGTATTTTGAAGATGCTGATCCCATTGGCAAAACTGTTGAACTGAAAATATATGACGGTGATCGTAAATTTACTTTTACAGTTACCGGGGTTGTAAAAGATATACCCACCAATTCCTCCATTCAATTTACGTTTCTGGCACCTATGCATACAGCCATGCAGGTATACCCGCAGTTCGAAAACTTCTGGAACCTAAGCTGGGTTACAACGTATGCCCTGGTGAACGATGTGGATGCCGTACCCAATATGGAGAAAAAGGCTTCGTCTTTCCTGGAAAAATATGCCGGTAAAGGATTTGCCCATCAGGAACTGGAATTTCAACCGCTACCCAAATTGCATTTATACTCCGGGCACGTGGGTAAAAACCTTACTGACAGAATAACCAACGTATATATATTTACCGCTATCGGTGGATTTATATTTCTGCTCGCATGTGTAAACTTTGTTAATATATCCACTGCGCGGGCTGAACTTCGTAAAAAAGAGATCGGTGTACGCAAGGCGCTCGGTGCATTCCGGAAGCAGCTGTTTACACAGTTTATGGTGGAAGCTCTTCTTACATCTGTTATTGTATTGGTCATTTCATTTGCTGCTGTTTCAGCTTTACAGCCACTCGCCAGTAATTATATACCCGATACTTCTATCCTGTTTTCAGCAGTAGCTTTGCCAGCTATATTTCTATCCGCTATTACGCTGATTTGTATTTTCGCAGGACTATATCCGGCTACATTTCTATCGGCTTTCAAACCGCTGGAAGCCCTTAAAACAAAAGTTACTCCTACCGGTTCCGGCTTCTCTTCGCGTCAGGCATTGGTGGTATTTCAGTTTACCATCTCCATCGCGCTTATTGCCAGTACATTGATCATTAACAAACAGGTCCGTTATCTGAAGCAAGCAGACCTGGGCGTAGTTACCGATCAACTGATCACGATTCCGGTTGACGATCGTGAGTTACAGAAGAAAGTACTTACCATACGCGATCTCATGGCGGCAACTCTGGGAGTAACGGGAGCTTCTGCTACCGGTGAAAGTTTTCCGGCTGCTATGAACAACGCCTGGGATATACGCTGGGATGAACGTACCGAGAAAGATGGTGGTACAATCTTCATTGTATCCGTTGACTTCGAATACTTCAACTTGTTAAAAGCATCCTTTGTCGAAGGAAGAAACTTCTCTCAACAGTATGGTACAGATGACTCTTCGGCATTTATCATCAATGAGACAGCACGTAAGATGTTAGGTGTAACGGAAGCTACCGGAAAAGAAGTAACCATAGGCAACACCCGCGGAAGAGTTATTGGTGTTGTAAACGATATACATCATTACTCGCTGCATCAGAAAGTAGAACCTATAGCCTATTTCCCGGTGCCTGCTCCTGCACGTGCCTGCTCCGATAACCTGTTGCTGAAAGTATCTCCGCAGAATTTATCAGCAACACTCGCAGCGCTTAAACAAAAGTGGGAAGGCTTGACACAGGACCGTCCTTTTGAATATCATTTTATCGATGACGAGTTTGCCAGAACATACGAGCAGGAAGAAAAATTTCTTTTGCTATTCGAAGTATTTTCTTTCATGGCTGTAGTGATTGCGTGCCTGGGACTTATGGGACTATCTTCTTTCGTGGTAAACAGACGCTCAAAAGAAATCGGCATTCGCAAAGTATTGGGCGCTTCTATATTGCAGATCCTGTTTATGCTGACACGGGGGTTCTCGATACCCATTGCCATAGCCTTTATTATAGCTGTACCGGGTATATATTATGGTATGAGTCATTGGCTGCAACGCTTTGCCTATAAAACAGAAGTGGATTTTATACTCATCATATTATCAGGAGTAGCCGCGTGGCTGATAGCGTTCTGCTTCATCGGATTTCAATCGTGGAAGGCTGCGCGCATCAACCCGGTGAAAGTTCTCAAGGATGAATAGATAGCCAAAATGCATTAGCCCGCAGAAGACGCAGATTTACGCAGCATAAATACAAAAGTACTCATGTACTTGTATACTATATATACAAAGTACATCAGTAGCTCAAGTATCCTGATGCTATTTAAATATTTTCTGTGGTATATCTGCGTAAATCCGCGACCTCTGCGGGCTAAAAAAATCGCTACACCGAACGCTTACGCCTAAACGTGTGCGCTATCGTCCGGAAGGCAGAAAGATTCTCTTCGTGATGTTCGCTCGCAGTGCCTGCCAGTAAATAATAACGCGTATCTTCAAATAACACAACCTGGTATTTTAGTCTTTGTGTATGGGTAGCAGAATCTATCCGGTACGAAACGATCTCATAGCCATCCAGACTATCAATTGATATCTCCTTTAGGCCGCCCTTCTCAACCTTGCAATCAGCACATATATTCCGGAGTTGTCCCATAACAAAATCCGGACTGCGTTCTACCATGGCATTCTCCAGCGATGGACCTGCAAAAAAAGAAAGTTGAAATATAGATTGATCATTCCACTCACCATTCCCGGTAAACATAATCGAAGGTCCCTGCAACAACTTCGCCTGTTTTAATGGCTCGCCTTCAATTATAAAAGATAATAAACTTTTTTTATGATCTGCATTCCGATCAATACGCGTTGTCATAAGTGCTTCCTTTACTCTCCCAGACAACTCTCTGTCGTTTTGTTTCAGGTATGAACTGATCACGGTAACAACATGATCTTCCATTTGCATGACGAGCGACCACTGCACAAAGTTCAATCCTTGTGATACGCGGAAGGTTTTATACATCATCGCTTCCGTACTATCCACCGCAATGGGAAAACTGGTTAACAGTTCACCGCCCTGCCGTATCAGAGTTGAATCCGTATAGCTATCCGAAACGGTCTTAAAATCCTTTGGACTTTCCTGAACCATAATGGACGCTGTAAGCCGGTTATGTTTGAAACCACCAATGTCGGGTGCAAGGGTAAATTCTTCCGGTGGTATAATCTTTATAAGTGTACCCGGAATCGATATATATTCCCGTTGCTCTTTTCTATCAGAACAACCGGCCACGAAGAACATGACTACGTATATAAAACACAAACCTGCTACTCTCATAATTCAATTGTTTAGAAAGCCCTAAAAAGAAGGAAGGGTGCGATGTAACAACACCCTTCCAGCCAGGCTTAGGTTAATTTATTTTTTTATGATGCGCACTACTTCGTTTCTTCCTCCATGTTGCGACTTCAGATAATACAATCCACGCGGAAGGCTTGCTCCAATGGAAATTCTTTCATTGGTCTTCAGGTTTGCAAGCTGTGTTACTACCTGTCCACTTTTGTCGATCAGAACGAGCGTCAGATTTTCATCTTTCGCTGTTGTTACCTCTACTGTAGCTTCATACTCGAATGGTGCCGGAAATACTTTGGTAGCTCCGTTGCGTGCAGTGGCTTCTGTCACCGGACATGTATTTACCGTCACAAAAACTGCTTTTCTATACAGGTATAGGTCCGGAACATGGCTATTGGTTATTTCGGCAGAATATATACCTGCATCGGCTGCTGTTGCGTTCGGCAACACTAATACAGGGCTGGATGATGCATCGGAGATATAGGAGTAGTCGGTCTTGAACCAAACAAAAGTATTATTTGGTGATGACTCCAGCACATCAGCAGAAAGCACGAGTGAATCACCTTCACAAACGGTTACCGTCTTGTTCGTACCAACGCTGTCTTGTGGAGCATAACTCCCCGGAAGCATTTTGGTAATGTTCGGTTCCAGATCTGCAAACGTAAGGCGGTTATTGCCTACGATTAACTGGAACAGTGAAGATACACCGGAAAGATTCGGAAGATCTGCGATCTGGTTGCTTTCAATATTAAAGAGATATAGTCTGGTAAGCGATGCTACCGATGAAGGTACAGCACCTGTCAATTGGTTGCTTGATACGTTAAAGTATACCAGGCTATCCATTGAACCGATGGAGGACGGAATAGATCCACACAACTTGTTACCATACAGATATACCTGCTCTGCTTTTTCGAGGAAACCAATTACAGAAGGAATATTTCCGGAGAGTTGATTATTCTCAAGGAAAAGATCTTTCAAATCGGCCATCAGTGCTATACTTACCGGTATATTTCCAGTAAGGCCGTTTTGCGCAAGATTCAGGTAAGTCAGTTTATACAGCAGTCCGATCGTAGCCGGTATTTTGCCGGAGAGTGTATTCCGTGAAAGATTCAGGCTTGTAAGTTTCGTTAACAAGGTAAGCGATGCAGGAATGCTGCCGGTAAATTTATTCTCGGACAGATCCAATGCTGTGAGCTTCTTTAAGTTGCTGAGGGATGAAGGGATTGCTCCGGAAAGCTGATTACCGGGCAAGCCGAGAAATTTCAGTTCGGTAAGTTTCTTAACCTCGTCAGGAAGCACTCCCGACAGGTTATTAAATGGAAGATATACCTCCGTTACGCGTTTGTTGGCAATGGTTACCCCCTGCCATGTACCTACAGGACCTGTTAACCAGTTGGTAGCCGAAAACCAGTTTGCTCCAGCCGTACCGTTGTACAGGGCGACCAGCGCGGTTGAATCGTTTGCCGTTACCTGCGCCATACTTTTATGGGCGGGTACCAATAAGGTAAGTACTACCATCCAGACCACTGCATTTAGTCTGGAAAGTTTTGTTTGTAGAAATCTCTTGTTTTTCATTGTGATTTAAGGTGTTTATAATCTATAGCCTGGCATATATACATTATTTATGTTTGGTGGCACGGAGTTTCAATGGCAACCGTATGGATGCGCGTTGTGCCGCCCCTGATGTATTTTCAACCGCTATACCACCAACAAAGCCTGTTACACCCGCCAACTTGATATTCGAATAAACGGTTTGTACAGCGGAAGCCGGATCGGTGCCGGGAATCGGAGCAAAATTGTATTGCGCGCGGTATATACTTCCAAACTGCGGATCAGCTTCATTGACCTGCATCCAGTATATATACTTCTCCTGCGGATCCAGCGATATACCGGTAACCTGTGGCCAGCCTAATACTTTCAGCACCGTGAGTGTACCACTGCCATCCAGGTTGCCACTGAGTATCCTGTACGCCCAGGCAGACTCTTCGATGTCTTCAATAAATATTTTCCCGGCTGCAACATCGATCTTTACATCGTGTACCAGGCCAAGTCCATCCGCACCATCAAATAATACCTGTGGTGTTCCGGAGCCATCTGCATTGGCGCGTAAGATGCGATGTCCATTGGTATAGTTTTGATCTGCTATATATAGCTTTCCATCCTCGGGAACATACGTAACGCCCAATGCAATCTCCAGTCCATCGGTTCCATCGTACAATAATTCCGGAGTTCCCGATCCATCGGTATTACCGCTGTATATATTTGGACTTCCGGCACCTGACCAGTATAATTTCTGGTTGGCTGCATCAAGACTCAAATCACCGATATAGGTCCCTCCTGCTTCATTCAGATCATATAGTTCAACCTTGCCGGTGTTATTCAGATTGCTTCGGATAATGGCTCCGTTCTCTTCAAGATATACCTTGCTTCCCGCCAGATCCACCAGCATGCTTCCTATTATGGGGGCATTTACACTTTTATATACAGTTTGTGTAGAGGGTGGATCAAATATTGCTTTCTTGATAAGAAGAGCCTGCGAGGTAACAATATCATCAGCCGAAATATAGTATACATTCCTAACCACGGCAGGTTTGGGCTTTACCTGGAATGACACTCCGGCAGAAGCTGTCCCAAATGCCGTTAAGGTAATGCTATAGGTGCCGGGAGCAAGGTCGGGCACATATACCGATACTTTATCCGGCAATACATCTCCGGCATTTACCAGTGTTGCTACCGTATTACCAAACTTTACCTGGTTATTACTTTCAATAAGATCAAAATCAGTACCTGTCAATGTAACAACAGAGCCCGGTATACCCTGTGTCGGATCCAGTGAAGCAATAACAGGTTGTCCTTCTACTTTAACGGTCTTATCCTTGTTGGAGCTTTCACCATCCTGCTCCACATAGATCGTCCAATTCCCCGGACTGATATCATTTGGCACCTGCACGGTAAGTTGATTTTCGGAAGCACTTAAGGGAGTATAATTAAAGGTGCCGACTCCGGTGAATCCTATATTGACATCCTCTTTTACTGTTTTAAAGTTTGCTCCGTTTATCGTGAGTATAGCACCGCGTTTAATGGAAAGTGGGCTAAGCGATATTACTACCGGCACAGGTTTGGATGAAATTGTATAGTCCGGACTTGTGCCTGTCTTTCCTTCCTTTGTAACGGTAACCGGACCAGACACAGCTCCCGGCGGAACGCGCACAATCAACTCTTTGGCAGAAGCCGATTGTACAGTAGCCACTGCGTTGCCTGCAAACCTCACTTCGTTCTGCGAAGTGGTTGTGCTGAAATTTTCTCCTTTCAAAACTACAATGCTGTTTACCGGTCCGTGGTCAGGTTGAAGCTCGGTAATAACGGGTGTGCCTTCGGCCGCGAGTGTAAAGGGCGGTCCTGTAGCTATTCTTCCATTTACAGTAACGGTTACCGGTCCCGATGAAATGCCGGACGGTAATTTTACCTGTAATGTAGTTTCGGAAACGCCTGTTACCGGTACAGTAGTGCCATTGAATTTTACTTCATTTTCTTCGGCTTCTGTGCTGAAATTATGGCCTGTGATTTTTATCACGGAACCTGCGAGACCGGAGCGCGGAGATATATCTTTAATCACCGGGTATACTTTAAATATACCGGGTGATATTATATCCACATTGTTGTACACAAGCTTCACAACACCATCGGTTGCTCCGGGTGGAACAATAACGCGAAGGTGGCGTGGAGTACTTTCTTGCTCTAATGAAGTGATGACTGCATTGTTCCCGGTGAACACTATGGTTGCGGCCGGGCTCGTACTCAGTCCTTTACCTTTTAGTGAAATGGTGTCGCCTACAACACCCTGCAGCGGTTCTATCACTGCAATCTCTCCCGGGTTTAATGTAAATGTTACTCCGGCATAACCGAGTACACTCATGGTACCCGTGCGGGCCGATGAAGGTACAATTGCCTTCAGTTCAGTTGCTGATGCGCTGATAACGGTAGCTGTTAAATTACTAGTTGCCGGGTTGAATTTTACGGCATTATGCTCGCGCTCGCTTCGAAAATTTTTACCCTTTATAACAACCGTATCTCCGATCCAGGCATGGTCAGGGGTAATGGAAGTGATCTCCGGAGCGTGAATGGTAACGGGTGGGCTATCCGCAGTTTCTTCATCCAGTATATTAATATGTATACTTCCGGATGCTGCTCCGTCCGGTACACGCACATACAGGCGACCGGTGTTGGATATACTCAACGGAGCAATGGGATCGCTTACTCCCTGGAACGATATTTCATTATACTCGTACCCGGGACTAAATCCCTCTCCGATGATGGTGATCGTGTCGCCAATGATCGCTTCCGATGGTTCTATGGCATGAATTTTCAGTGGCACGAACTCATCTTTTTCCTGACAGGAAATGACCGTATACAGCAATGCTATATATACCAGGCATCCCAATGCCACACGAACCGGTAATTTAAAAAAGGATGGGTAAAGATTTTTTCGAAGCATCATGAGGTTAAATGTTTTTGAAAAAACAACCTCCCGCCTTACGGGGCCGGAAGTTGAAAGAATGTCAGTCCAGTTATACTATATATGTACCTATAGCCTAGTTAGGATAAGGAGCATTTTGCGGATCGTAGTTCACCCATGATCCCCCGAAGTCCCATCCGTTGTCATCAACAAATCTGCGGGCACCACGGTAGTACGTAGTAGCTCCGGTTGTTGTCTCATTCACGGTAAAGAAGCTGTCAAGTGCATTCGCATTTGTTCCGTTTGTCTGGATAGCAACGGTAGCAGTAGAAGGTCTTACACTTGGGTTGGTCAGTGTCCAGGCAGCAGTGCCAAGACCGCTATTGGTTACCATACTTCCAACACCACCATTTGCGCAAGCTGTAGCATCAGCACAGATGTTTGTAGCGCTGATCGTCCATACGTTGTTTGCAGCCGCAGGCTCGATGAAGCAAACGGAAGCCGGTACCAATGCATTGGCAGGCTTCACTGCCGTGTTGTGAGAAAGAGCAACACCACCGGAAGCAGCTGATACGATTGAGCTTGGCTCAGCATATACCTGTGCATTTCTCCAGCCAGTGATGATAGAGTTATATACATCTATACCAGTATTGCGTCTCAGGTGCAGACCATCGAGGAAGCGAGGGTTTGGTGAAGCATTGTCCACAACGGTACGGGCACACGCAGGATCGTAAGGACCAACCAATGTAAAGTTGCTGAAACGTGCTGTTGTGCGAGTAGCATTTACACCGTCAGCATCTGTGTCAGATTCAAAACCGTTAGAAGCTGAATTGTCGTTGATAGCAGGATCGCGAACGGCAATACCGAACTGAACTTTACCGGAGTATCCGAAGTCAGTATCAAAGTCATCATCCTGGTTCCGATACGAGATCAGGTATTTGGCGTTTACACAACCTCCGAACCACTCGAATGCATCATCACCACCGAATGAAACCTGTACGTGATCGATTGTTGTTCCGCTACCAACACTATACAATGTCAAACCATTCTTCTCACTGTTCGGAACAGTTGCCTGTGGAATTCCACCGTACTCGATACGAACATAACGGAGAACCCCTGAGTTGTCAGCACAGTTTGTACCACCGTACTGTGGTGCTGTTACGCATGAAGGATATCCTTCTGCATTAACATTGGCGCCCTGGTTGTTTGGAGCCGATCCAAGTATATTTACGCCACCCCAGTCTTTTGAAGCGCGTGATCCTGCAGGTTGATTTGAAGTAAATACGATAGGACTGGTTGATGTACCATTCGCAATGATTCTTGCTCCGCGTAATATAGTCAGTGTTCCGCGTGAAGCTTTGTCACCACGAATTACTGTACCCGCCTGAATCGTAAGTGTTACACCACTGGCAACACGTACATCTCCGTATAGTATATAAGGATTACCAGATGGTGACCAGGTAGTGTTTGCTGTAATGGTAGTAATGGTACACTCCGTAGCCGTTGACGGACCAACCGGAGTAGCCAGCAAACTAACATCAGCACTTCTTAGTGATCCATCCTTCAGATTTGAATCATCCGTTGCGAGTTGATCGGAACATGCGTAAAGCATACCGGCAAACGCGGCCCCTGCAATGACGCGCGTTACTAAAACTTTAAGGTTGTTTTTCATTGTGAGTTGATTTACTTTTAATAATTATTTAAAACTGGACTGCATTCCGGTTTTTCATTGTGTGAATGGTCCCGACTGCATCGGGGCCATTTTTTCTGCTTCCTACAGACATGGGGTTAACATTCTTGATCAGGTCTCCATATGGTGTCTGTTGGATTTTAATTCTTTAAAGCGTCAGATTAAGACCGAGCATGAAATAGCTGCCCGGACGATACTGTTGAAACATCCAATCTTTATTGGGCAACTTCGTTCTGCGCTGGTCGTCCCAATATTGATTACGATCATAATCGCGGTATAATCTGCGTGGCTGATTGAGCAGATCCTGAACACCTGCTTTCAGTTCGAGATATTTTGTAAGACGCTGGCGAACAACCAGGTCTACCACGTGGCGCGGAAGTTCATACGTCTCCGGGAAGAAAGAAGTACCCGCATACACCAGGCGTTGTCCCAACACATTATAGAGTGCAGATACTTTGGTGCCCCAGTCTTCCTGGTCAAAATATAGTCCTATATTTACCACGTATGATGCTGTACCTTCCAAGGGACGTGTGCCGATACGAAAGTCATCAAAGTCATTACCCTGGTCGGGAAACAAACCGTCTTTGAATTTTACTTCACTCTTCAGCAAAGCGAGATTCGCGATCGCAGAAAATCGTCTGGACCATGTACCCGGAATGAAACCCAGGTTCTTGCGCACTTCTACTTCCAAACCGTACACCTGTGCTTCCGGTGTATTATCATAGCGAATCATTTCGCGACTGCCTTCATTATAGGCATACGGTTCTATAGCGTTGTTAAGCCGCTTGAAGAAAGCGCCCACCGAAACGAATTCACTTTCCGAAGGGTATAATTCCCAACGCAGATCGAAGTTGTGGATCTGTGCATCCTGCAGCGTATCATTCCCGATAGACATATTGTCCAATCGCGGATCAAGAACCGTGATGGGAATAAGTTCGCGGTAGTTCGGACGATTGAGCGTTTTACCATATGCTGCCCGCAGTAACATTTTATCAGAGAAACTCCACGTTACATTAACAGAGGGAAGCCAGTAGTATATATACCGGTTGATGAGGTCTGCCTTATAACCTGCGTTCTCGAGAAACTCACTGGGTGGTATACGTAAATGTAAATCCTGCCCTTCGTAGCGAACGCCTCCATAGATCTGCAGCTTTTTTTTAATGAGTGGTATATTTACCGAAGCATAGCCTGCATATATTTTTCCCTTTACATTGAATACACCGGAAAGGTATTCATTATCGAAAATATAGGCACCTGTACCGTCTTCTTTAAAGAGTTCAGGACGGAATACTTTCTCGGCTTCGTACTCACTTACCCGCGAACCTTCGTAAAGAAAGTCCTGTCCTCCGACAGCGATCAGGCGTGCATCTATATCTTTCTCCTTATTTTCATTGAAGAAGCCGGTTCTGAAAAACCATGCAGACTCATACTTCTTCTCGTAGTCAAGTGTAAAGGTGGTATTGGTTTCCTCACCATTCGAATAGAAAAAAGAATTAACCGTTGTGAACGGGTTGGAAGCCGTACCGGTTATATACCGTTTGGCATCCGGGTTCTGACTGTTACCGCCCCCTACCGGCAACGCGAGTAACGATCGTTGAGCCGGCACATCATCGTTAGCAAAACTATAGCTGCCTGACCATGTTATTTTATGACTGTTGTTCTCTGCTCCCAACGTATGACTACCGGCCAATTGCGTTGCCAGTATTTCGCGACTCCTATAGGTATACGTAATTTTGCGCAGATACGAATTATAGTCTGTAGACAAATCGAGGCCATCACGCACAATGGTCTCATCTATACCCAGGCGATTATATATACCCTTTAGTTCAAAGCTGTGTCTTGGGTTAACGATGAGGCTCAGGTTCTGCAACAGTCCCCAGCGTGCCGTTACCTGGCTGATGGTATCGCGATACGACTCTATATCACGCTGTCGGCCATCGTTACCTGCGCCTCGCAGTGGTTTGAAATCCTGTCGTATAATTTGCGTTGCCTGTGTGGTGTTGATGGAGGTAAGATTGCTGAGGCGTACACCACCAAGTCGCCACGCGTTATAATAATTAATGCCGGCACGATAATCCATACCAGCATTTGCTTTTTGTAAATTCCACTTGTTATATAATTGCTTCCCCCAGTTTGCATTGGCAGCAAGTTCATCAGCCGTATACCCGGAGACATCGCGCGTGGTTGCCGGTGACCCTAATCCCCCCGCAGGTATAGCAGCCGTTGCCGGGAAATTTTTCGGGAGTGCACGCGTGCCATCATCTTTCCCAAGCCAGTCCTTCTTTCCGCCATCATAGGTATAGTAATTTTCGAAGTGTGAATCCGGTCTGTACCAGGCCGAGGCATTTATTTCAAGCTGACGTGCTATTGATGTATTCTTCGTTTCGATTTTGATAACACCGCCTGCAAAGTCTGAAAGAAGTTCAGGCCCGGGGCTGCGGTATACTGTCATCTTATCGATCATATTACTGGGAAGCATATCATAGGAGAACGCCCTGCGGTCTGCTTCCGAACTCGGAGCGATCATGCCGTTGAGGAATGTCAAATTATAGCGCTCCTGCATGCCGCGTATACTTACAAAGTTGTTCAGTACGGTAACGCCCGGTAAACGTCTTGCTACATCGGCAGCATCCTGGTCAACACTGCGCGAAATCTGTTGCGCAGATATACCGGTAATAATAAGCGATGAACTGCGAATGGAATTGAGCAGCGACACTTCATTCGTCTCAACAACATTTCCCGACAGTGCTTTATCACCGATGATGACTATATCCTGGAGTTGTGTACTGGATGGCTTCATTTTATAATCCAATGCAGTTGTCTCCCCTGCTGTAATTTTAATATCTCTTGCTATAGTACTCTCATAACCGAGATATGAAAAAGCAAGCTGGTATACACCTGCCGGAACATCTTTGATCATGAAATTTCCTTCCGCATCGGTAGAGGCTCCCCAGGATGTACCTACAATCAGTACGCTGGCCCCGATGAGCATTTCACCTGACTCTGCATCTGCGATAGTGCCCTTGATTGAGCCTGTTGTTTTTGCTGCCTTTACTACTGGAGGTTTTACATAAATAACGAAGTTGGATTTATACTCTTTGTAACCAAGATTTGTTTTTTGAAGAATGAGATTCAGGGCATCTGTTATGGTAACGTCTTTAACATCGCAGGTGATTCGTTTATCACCGGGCAGATCGTTGTTGTTGTAGGTGATGCCGATGCCACTTCGTTCGCGCACCGCTTCCAGTGCCTGCTCTACCGAAGCGTTTTGAAGGGACAAAGAAATCCGTATCTGTCCCAATACGATAGAGTTTGAGAAAGCCTGGCTGACGACAAAACCAGTACATACTATGACTATAATGAAGCGCCTGACAGAAACAGGTGTTTCACGTAAAAGTTTTTGCATACTTTTGACTTGCGTTTGGGTTTAAATCTTAATCGGTACTCCTGAAAGCATGAGTCTTTACAGACTCATTCAAGAACGGGGGTGTTGGTCCACCTCCGTTCTCTTTTACTTCCTCCTATATATAGTGCTCGGTATTATATCCTTACTGCATAGTTAATTTTGTTTAGGGGTTACATTTTCCTTCATATAGTTTTACGCTATTGGCCTCGATCGAATATTGAATGTGATTGGTAATGTGCAGCATCTCCAATACATCACGCAGTGCCGTATTTTCACCAAAGTTCGCCGTAAAGCGACAGCCCTCGCCTGCAGCCGGGTGCAGTTCTATCTTTACATTATACCAGCGCTCCAGCGTGTGCGCAATCTCCCGGAAAGAAGCATTACGCAAGATGAGTTTCCCCTCAGTCCATGCTACAAACGGTACAGCCGAAACATATTGTTTTTCAAATGCCCCGGTTACCCGGTCAAAATATACCTGCTCATTTACCGTAAGCAACTGCTGCTGTTCCGGTGTGGCATCAACGGAGTCTTTATAGAGTGATACAGCAACTTTCCCGGTTAATACACTCACCCGCATGGTATGTTCATTCGGATACGCCTGTATATTAAAGGAAGTACCCAGCACCTGTGTACGCATGTGTCCTGTGCGAACAATGAATGGTTTTTGCTCGTCTCTTACAACTTCAAAAAATGCTTCGCCCTCTAATGAAATATCGCGCTTGCCATTTCTGAATTTATCAGGATACGTAAGCTTGCTGCCCGCATTGAGTACAATATGAGAGCCATCCGGCAATTTAAATTCCATGCGTTGCCCGGAGTATGTCTCACGGGTAACATAATGCACCGGGTCAATAATGTTCAGAACGTGTTGCCAGTACGTTGTAACGCCATATATACAGGCTGCGAGTAACAAGAATGAAGCAGCCATACGATATACAACTGGACGGGATATATAGGTCTTCTGTGTCGGAATGTCCAAACGGGATTGCAGACGCTCGTATAACAACGGAGACAGGTTCTCTGCAGCATCTTCTTCCCGCTCCCAGCTTTTTTCAAATATAGTCTGAGCGACAACATCATCCGGGGCACTGCTTTGCAAGTATGCTAGTACCGCAGTCCGCTCCTGCTCATTTACTTCGTTGCGCAGAAACCTGGCGATGAGTTCTTCCGATATGCTATCCTTTTGCTCCAATGTAACCTGACTTTACTTATAATACACAACATCAGGTGCCGAGGTCTATTCAGAAAAATATTTTTTTATAAAAAGTACAAGAGACCCGAAATGACGATTCCAATAGGGACATCAACATGAAGCCGCAGGTACTCGCGAATGGACTTGATGGACTTGATCATCTGGAGTCTCACGGTGTCTTTACTGATATCCAACGCCTGGGCTATTTGTTCGTAGCTCATGCCTTCCAAACGACTCATAATAAAAATTGACCTGCGCTTATCCGGTAACAATGCTATCGCTTTGTTGGCAAGCGCGATATACTCTTCATGAATTAACGACTCCTCTACGGCATTGTGAAAAGACGACAGCGACAACCTGTACTCTTTATTAAGAGCGACATCGCGTTGCATGTCGCGCAGATGATTCAGAATATGATTCTTCGTAATACGAAACAGGAAGTTGTTGAACGACTGCGATGCATCGAGATTCTCGCGGTAGTTCCACACCTTCATAAATACATCCTGCATAAGTTCTTCTGCAACAGGCTCGGCAGGTACAAAGCGCATTACATAGCGGAATACTTTGCCTGCATAACGGTTGAACAACTCACGGAAAGCCGGCTCGCTTCCGGTGCGAAGTGCGGTTACAAGATCGGATACACTTTTCTTCTCTAACTTTTTGTGGAACATAACGCTTTAACCAGAAATGACTACCCGTGAAAGAACATGTCAAGTTTACTGCATTAGTATGTACCCATGCTTATTCCAATATTAAGTGTATGTTAAAGGATACGGTGAAATGCGTTACCTTTGCTCCATACCCTGTTCAACGGAATGAGCCTGCTTCTTAAAAATCACATCCAGGAAATTATTACCGATCTGTCGGATGAAGACTTTGACTATATTCTGGGTCACTTTGTACCGATCAAAAGGCAGAAGCACCAGTTCGTGCTACAAGCGGGCGATGAAGTAAAGTATAGCTACTGGGTGGTAAAAGGTTGTGTGCGATCGTACGTAACGGATGATGCAGGCAAGGAACACATTCTTCAGTTTGGTATGGAGAACTGGTGGATCAGCGACTACAGTGCATACTATAGCAAGGGTATATCGGATATATATATCAGTTGTATTGAAGACTCGGAACTGCTGGCGATCACAGTCGATAATTATGACAAGCTCTGCCGCGAGCTACGAAGCATGGAACATTTCTGGGCGGTGAAATCCAAGTTCGGATATGTGGCCTTACAAAAACGAATCCTGTCGCTGTTACGAAACACGGCCGAAGAACGCTATAACCAGTTGCTCAGCCAATACCCGCAGTTGTTTCAACGCGTTCCTAAAAAAATGATTGCAGCCTATCTCGGTGTATCACGCGAAACACTAAGCCGTTTCCATGCCCGCAGCGGTGTGATGTAGATCACTTTAAAGATGTGATGTACATCCTTATGAAAGGCGTAACCTCACGCCATCTTTGCAGCGTTATTATTCAAAAAAACTTATGAAAACGGGACGTAAAATTTTCCTGACCGCCATGCTGCTGTTATCGATATTCTCCGCGTACGCACAATCAACAGCACATGCATCTGCAAAGAAAACAAAATCTAAAAAAATGAAAGTATTATTTGTATTAACATCGCACGATCAACTCGGTAACACCGGCGAAAAGACCGGTTTCTGGATTGAAGAATTTGCAACACCTTACTATACACTGACAGATCAGGGTATAGACGTAACCATCGCTTCTCCAAAAGGAGGACAACCTCCTATTGATCCGAAAAGCAACCAACCGGAATTCAGCACACCTTCTACCAAACGCTTCAACGGTGATCCGCAAACACAAAACAAACTGGCTCACACCGTGGCGTTGAAAGATGTAGATCAGAAAAATTTTGATGCTGTGTTTTATCCGGGTGGACATGGTCCCCTGTGGGATCTGGCCGAAGACAAAGTTTCCATTCGCCTGATCGAATCATTCTATAACAACAGCAAGCCAGTCGCTTTTGTATGTCACGCACCAGGCGTTCTTAAAGATGTAAAAGATAAAACCGGAGCTTATTTAGTGAAAGGTAAAAAAGTTACAGGTTTCAAAAATACAGAAGAAGCTGCCGTGAAACTTACCGATGTAGTTCCATTCTTACTGGAAGATGTACTGAAACAAAGAGGTGCCGAGTTTCAAAGCGGTGATGACTGGAAGCCATTTGTAGTAACCGATGGACAACTCATTACCGGTCAGAACCCTGCATCATCCGAAGCGGTTGCTGAAAAACTATTGGAGTATCTTAAATAATATATTCAGATTACTCGGGGTTAGGGAGTATCGCGATACGCGTACTCCCTTTTTTACTTTATAGCGGTATGCTATATATGTATCATCAGGCATCACTCCGCTTCTGTCCTTTTTGTTTTCGCAGCAAAGCTTCCAGGTAATAATAATCCGCGTAAATGATGGACGCATCGATCTCGGTGCCGTTGGGTTTATGTCCTGTAGAGTGCAACAGGAACGAAGAATTTTGCTGGCGGCTTTGGTACTTATCTGACGACAACGTGTGCAACATACCATCGGCCATCTTCCGGTAATACTCTCCTTTATCAGCGGGTACATATCCGGATAACTCAAACAAGGCCGAAGCTGTAATGGCTGCCGCAGAAGCATCGCGTGGAGCGTCTGCTATATTTACCGCGTGGAAGTCCCAGTATGGAATATAGTCGTCCGGTAAATCCTTCAGGTATACATCCGCTACTTTCTGTGCGAAATCCAGGAAGCGTGTATCTTTCGTCTCACGGTATACCATGGTGAATCCATAAATAGCCCATGCCTGCCCGCGAGCCCATGTGCTTTCATCGGCAAGCCCCTGGTGCGTAATGCCTTTTATTTTGGCACCCGTCAACGTATCGTATAGCACTACGTGGTACGAAGTATAGTCGGGGCGAAAATGATTCTTCATCGTTGTTTCCGCATGGTGCACTGCTATATCATACAATGCTTTATTCCCTCCTTCCCGGCTTGCCCAGAATAGCAACTCCAGGTTGATCATGTTATCGATGATCGTATTGTGCGGCCAGCCTTTTTCTCTTACCATACCCGGCCATGAAAGTATAGTGCCTGCCTTCGGGTTATACAATGTTGCCAACGTATCGGCTGTACGCAGAATTACCTCCCGATAGGTACTGTCGTGCGTCAGGCGATATCCATTCCCGAAACTTGAAAATATCTGGAAGCCCAAATCATGATCATGTGCCGGCTGCTGCGACAAAGGCGTCAGCATACGGGTATATTTATCCGCTTCTGTTTTCCATTTTGCGTCACCGGTAGCTTCATATATATACCAGAGAATGCCCGGCCAGAAACCACTTGTCCAATCCTCTACCGGTACATAGCGCCAGTTTGTTTCACGGCTGTCAATATTGCGGGGCATCACTCCGTTGTGCGGAATATTTACCAGCGTTTTACTTGCCTGCTCCGCGCAGTAGGTAAGCGAAGTCTTCACATCATCCGAGGCAGTTTTTTCACATTGCGCCAACGTTACAATCATCCCGATAGCAACTGCACGTATCCAAAATTTATACTTCATAAAACACATTATATATACTTTCATTTTTTCTCCGGCTTCCGCGTATGGTCTATTTCTATTCGTAGATGTCCTTGCGTATATACCGACTGCACCGATGTGTTGTTAACCGTTAGTACAGCCGGTTTCGTAACGGCTTTAAGCTTTACGCGGATGAGCGGTTGCCCCTGAAGCAGAACATTCATCCGGTTATCCTTCTTTTCAGCACATAGAAACACTTTGGAGAGTGAATGCAGTATAACCTCGTTGTTCTTCCGCAGATAACTTCCATTTGCAATAAAGTAACGTGAAGGTTCATTACTCTCTTTTTTCTCCGGATAGGTCACCGCCATCAGGTACGCATCCGTTTCCCAGCCATCCATTGTATTTATACTGTTACGATGCATCAACCGTCCATCAGCCAGCAGGTTCACATATATATAGGTTACCGTACCTTGTTGCGTGATTTTTACACCGATCATATCTTTTCCTTCCAGCTTTTCAATCACGGGGAGATTACTTCTGCCCGATGCACCACTTGCTCCAGATGAGCCTGTAAAAGTTTCTACTTTCTTATTGGCATCGTCCAGTAAAAGAATAGCGGTAATAAATTTAGTCTGGCGTGTCGGTTCAGGCGGAATTATAGCATAGTAGTTAATCTTCTTGCTGGCGTCACGATCCTTTATACCCGTACGTTCTTCGAGCCGCATCTTCTCCGGAAAATCGTGCGCATAGCCCATGGGTAGTGTCTCGGGAAATAACGGGCGTACCAGCACGGCCGCAGAATCATCAATCACTTCCAGGTCAGGACCTTTCTTCCTCATCTCTTTATCGCCATGCAGCAGCCATTCCAATTTACCCGCCTCGTATGTCTTCACATCATCAATCACCAGAATCACATTTCCGATCCAGAGAAAATTACGATAGTTGCGCAGAAAGAAATGCGATGTAGGCCCCGTTGCATCAGCCAATATATATTTGAGATCACCTGCATCCATCAGGTTATAAAGATGCCCTGGGTTTTTAACAGCATGGTATTGATCCTGCGCTTCCTGTGCTTTACCATTAAAAAGTATAACGTTATGAGCTTCACTTCGCACAAAGTAACTGCTATATTCCGGCAGACCGTAATTCACATCGCCACCATCGATCAACAGGTTCTTTCCTTTGTGATAGAGCACGAAGGAACCTGCATCCGCATGCGCATGATTCCATGTATAGCCACACTTGACACCCAGTAATGTCTCATTTTTGTGCCATGATGAACGCAGCATCGCCCACCCCATATCGCTATATATAGCAGATGGCGGCAAGTCGGGGGAGCTGATCTTTACCGGATACTCCGGTTCAAACACCAGGCCAACCGGTGAGTATATATCACGGAATGTACTGTTCCTGGTTTGCTGCAGATACCAGAAATAGCGGTCTTTACGAAAACCGAGCGCGAGCAAAAGCTTAACAGGTTTGATACCGTTGGCAAACGGATTTGAATCACCGAAGTTCAGCGACATGAGCCGGTTCGTGTTCGGATAACTTCCGTTGATAAACCAGTCGGCAGTTTTTTCCAGCATAGCATCGTACGGCATAGCGACTGTCCCAAATGCATTTGTGTAGGCTATGCGGAAATAGAGATATTCAGACAATCCGAAATCGGCATAGCTGATGCTTTCGTAAAATCCTCCGGCCGCGTCAAAATTAGCGGGCTTGTTCTCGAGTATACTTCCGTCAAAAGCGAACCACTCCTTACTGGCCTCCATAATGTCTCGTGCCCACGTAGAAGCTTCCGGCACCTCGTTTCGTACCGCGATGGACGCAACGCCTGCCATATACGCACAGGCACTCCACCAGTTATGTCCCATGGAATTCAGCGAGTGAATTCGTTTATCTTCCGAGAGCCAGTCTTCCAGCAAAGGTTTTATACCAAGCTTTACAATCCCCTCAGCAATCTTTCCTCGCTCATCTTTTTGCAGGTTATCATAGATGCAGTCGTAAGCGAGGGATGTTGCAAAACAAGTATGTGCTGTATTCAACCCGGAGTTCCATCGGGGAGTACGATCGTCCATACCATCCCATTGCTTTCGACTGATCAGTTGTAACAGCTGACTCTTCGCGGCTTCGGCATATTTTTTATCGCGCGTCATACACCACGCGAGACTCAATCCTTCGATACTCGCATTCTTTCCTTCTGCTATTGCGCGATCGGCTTTGTCTTTCATGTCGCTCCATGCACGGGCCATTGCCGTATCGCGCTTTATTTGTTGCTGGAGATGTTGTACGCGTTCCGATGTAAAAAATAAACCCGGTCGCTTTCCATCGCCATTACTCTGCGAAACGGCCGGATATAGTATACCTGACACAAACGCCATAGCCAGCATCATGCCACGCACTACTTTAGATATATCTTCAAAATATTTTATAAAACTCATCATGCTATATCAGGGATTACCTGCTGTTGTCTTTTTATATAATACAATTGTTTTGCGTGATGAAACCGGTATAGATCGTATAGACCCTATCGTCTTTCCGGATGACAGGTCACGCGCATTGCTAAAGTTACCTGGTATGGAAAGTGTATAGGTTCGATCGCGTGTGGTGTTCATGGCAATGAGGTATGGGCCATATACCAACACATAAAAGTCGGCTTTACCGGCATAGCTGTTCTCATCGCCAGCGTTGTAGGCTATACCAGCCGGAATCTTGGCTATCGGTAAATTCTCTCCTGCATGTGCCGAATGTAAATCTCCCGGATACTGATGTCCGCCGTTACCGAAACCAAAGTCGATATGATCAGGACGAGTATATTGCAGTCCACTGGGTATAAATTCACAATGCTGGCGCACCACGGCAACACGATCGTAACCGGGTGTTATATAATGGATACGCGCCAGGTAGTTCACTGCGTGCCGCGCACGCCAATACAAAGACACATACAGTATATCTTCGCCCTGTTTCACAGCAACTACACCATCCTCTTCATCCGACCATATACCGTCAGGCTCACTCGCGTACATCGGCAACCTATATTTACGCGGTGGTTGTGATTTTATAGTTTCGTATTGATCGGGAATTGGCAAGAGACTTTGTGTAACACGCAGGTTTGTACTCGTTGCCATTTTATCTTCAACCGTTTTAAAGAACTGGTTTTCTTCCAGCATCTGTTGTGCATAGCCAACCGACTGATTGTCCAACGTAGTGACTACTGAAAGAAACGGAGAAGCGTCCCAACCCTGCCGCTCCGTATAGGTTACATCACCGGGATAATGCGTGTCCCGCCAGCCGGTAATCGTTTCGATCCGCATGGCTTTATAGCCTTCTGCATCTACCGTGGGATAGCGGAACACGACACGGGCATTGGCCATTTTCACGAGCTGCTCTCGTATCCTCTTGTCACCGGAGGAAGGGTCAAGCGGCCGACAGGTGGCAGTATATATTTGCGTTACCCAGTCTAACACTTCTCCATAGTATCCAACATACCCTAACTCTTTCGTAAGGCCTTTATCAGTCAATTGGAAGTAGTTTTCTCCCAATGGTTTCTCGGGACCGTGGTCTGTATCGCTTCCGAGCCAGGGCTGCAATCCCACGGCTTCATATATATACCGGAGCGCTTCCCGTTCGGAGAAAGCTTTCTCCGGAGCCAGTATTGCCAGCGCCTTGTTGCTCAGGTATATATTCATATCAATGATCATCGACTGGTTGGTATACTGGCGCCTGTGTGTTCGCAAGTATTCACGACTCGCCAACATCAACTCAGCCCACGCCTGTTTTCTGTTTACAGTGTAGCCCGTACTATCCGTTACTGTTTCTTTCAAAAAGGGTGTAAATTCATTTTCCAGCAAGAGTATAGCATTACCGATCGTTCCAAAACCGAACCAGTCGGGATTGTATTGCTGCGGATCGTACGTTACAAGTTTGGGATTGCGTTTCTGGTTCCAATAGAATGCATCGATAGACTTGGCGATCTGCGAAGGTATCGTGGCTGCACGATAAGCGACCGTCCAGCGAACATGCCACGCCTTTGCCATGAAAAACATTTCCTGCTGAGACAACGGTTGGGCTGTATGCATCAATGCTTCCAGCGCTAGATTAACACGCTCTTTTACTTTAAGAAGCACTTCTGAACCGGGACTTTTGCGTATTGTGTTTCCATCGGGCACTATACCTTGCTTCTCCTGAGGTGACGGAACAAAACAACTTTGGGTATGCGTATAGAGTCGATAGATACCGCACGAAGGCTTTATCATATTTTTCTGATATTGCTCGAAGCTTTGTCCATAGCGCCAGGCAGGACCGCGACTACGAATTTCAAAATGTAGTTCTGTTCTACCCTTTGTAAGCGCTAACGGCAAGGGTGTTGTGTTGTAGAAAAAACGATCGTTGTACGCAGGTGCTTCATCGCCAAGGTATAGTATATCATAGTCACCGAGGTGATGATAGCCGATCTGTTTTCCTTCGCAAAAAAGTACCAGCGTATTCGGATTTGCTTCCGATCCCCAGAATCGTGCCGTAAAATAGTTTTCTTTTTCAGGATCAACTTTCATTGTAAAAGAAAGCTTTCCCCCTTCCCAACTTGCTGTCTCCGGAGCCAGCAGAATGCGACTAGGTTCCTGTAAAGCGTCTTGCTTAATTTCACTTCGGATACCCTGTACGTTGTGCTGCCTCTCCGAGACAGGCTCTCCGGCTACCAGCATATCCACCAGTCCGCTTTGTGCTGAGGCACTCATGGTGAATAGAAGCATCATTACCACAGATGCTATATATTTCTTCGCTACCCTATCGATCGTTATCATCGTATCTACAGATATCGTTTCTACTTTTTGAATATGATTTGCCCGGCAAAGTTTCCCGCTTCTATATTGGCAGACGCTGCATCCAGCATAAGCTTACCGTTGATGCGCAGGTTTTCGAACGTAACACCTTTTACGTTGTGCTCTTTGTCCAATCCGGCAATGTGGGATGTAAACTGATTCAACCCGGCATAGTATATATCTTTAAAGTAAATATTTTCGATGCCGCGCCCGGGACCGGTATTATACTGCTTGTTGTAAACGATGCGCAGGTTTAGCAACTGGCCTTCTTCAAAATCATCAATGCGTATGTTTTCATAGCGCACGTTGCGTACAAGGTTAAAGTCTCCGGCATTGATGGCCATACAACCCTGATACTCCGGATCGTCTTCATCCTGCTCGAGTATATCTATATTTTTGAACGTAATGTTTTCAATCGTATCTCCGACTGTGTTTGTATTGCCATGTATGCCAATGTTGGACGGATGCGCTATATCTGCCCAAAGCGTTGAATTGGTAATGGAGATGTTTCGCGCGCTACCATAAAAATCCCACCGATGTCCGTAGATAGCAATGCAATCATCGGAGTTGCGCATAAAGACATCGTCTATGACAACATCCGAGCAGCTCATCAGATCGATACCATCACTCCATCCGTTACAACTGAATGATTTTATATTCCGGAAGGTAAGATCCTTTGAAGCGCCTCCATATATAGTATAATGTTTAGGGTTGATGAAGATGATGCCCTCTACGGCAACATTTTTACTATGTGTAATCTCAACGCCCCGTGACGGCTGATCGACAATACCACGCCCCAGGATGCGAACATTCTCAACGCTGTCGCACAATATTTTTCCTCTTACAACCGCACCACCGGCTATATATACTGTTTTTCCTTTGGAGACTTTGAATGTACCATTGCTGTTCTCAGGCGGAGTATGAAGACCTGGACCAAAGTAGATAACGTGGCTATCACCAGCATCGGGGCGGTTCGTCTCTAACGGATTAGCAAACACATGCAGGTTGTGAAGTTTATCACCATCAAACTCCACCGAGAATTTTCCCGGCTTTGTTAGGGTGAAGTTGATCACATTTCCATTCTGTACAGGCGTTATTCCATGGATGGCAGGACGTACGCGTACGGATTGGACATTACCGTTATTCCTGCGTACCGACACTTCAACGCTTCCTGAAAAATCAAAATATACCATGGAAGCATCCTGCACACGATCCATATCTACCTTTACTTTATACTCAAACAAATCCTGCCACGTGCCATCCGGCTTACGAACGCGCACAGTATAATCATCACTGTGCATGGAATATATAACTGCTTTAGGAGCAGGATAGGTTATCAGCTCCTGTGCCTTCGAAGCTGTTGGTCCGAGAAATATACTTGTCCAAAATAAATACTTCACTACTTTCATTTTCACGTATCCACTATAGATTAACGGTTCAATTTCCTAGCGCACAGCAAGAATGTCCCGTACCATCATTGGCAACATCGGACTCGTATAAAAAGAAGAAAACTTATCGCGATTTGCCCGTTCAACATTTACATGCGCAAGAAAGAACCCGTATACCTGGTTTTCTTTATCAATCCACGGGTAAGCACCTGCCCACCCCGGGCTGCTGATGAGTATAGCTTCACCCCGGTCGTTCACTTGTTCCCGCCATTCGCCCAGTCCATATATACCAGTATGTTTGGCGTTTCGAGCATGTTCCACATATTGATCAGAAGGAACATGCGCACTCGTCACATGATCAGCTTGCAACATGGCAATTGTTTCTTCGGAGAGGATACGTTTTCCTTTATATACTCCTTCACCGGCAATCATTTCCAGGAAATTCATATAATCATGAAGTGTGCAGCGCGCTCCGCCACCAATCATGGGGTTATGACCGCCTGTTGTATCTACCGGTGTAAAATGTGTATTGTTCATTTGCAACGGTATGGCTATTTTCTCCTGGAAGATGGCTTCCCAACTTTTACCGGTAGCAACTTCGGCCATACGACCGGCCACCTGCATGGCCAGCCCTCCATATCGAAATATAGTACCGGGTGTTGTATCTGCCGGCAGGTTTACAATGTGTCGCACCGCTTCTTCCAGAGACTGATAGTCGTCACGATGTTCGGTTGCAGGTTGATAATCGGGATAGCCTGCCGTGTGCGAGAGTAATTGCTGTAGTGTAGCCTGTCCTTTTATATCCTTAAATTCGGGGAGCCATTTCACAACCTTATCATTCCAGGAAAGTTTGTGCTCATCCACCACAGCTCCGATGGTTGCAGCCGCCAGCCACTTGCCTGCCGATGCTATATATACCTGTGTTTGTGAAGTATAGCTTCCGAAGTATTTTTCGTGAATCGTCTGCCGGTCTTTTACAATCTGTATCGATGCTCCATCGTAATAGCCACTGTCTATCCAGTTTTGTATTTTGCCGTCCACGGCACCAAAATTATAGGTGGAATATTCATCGCTATGCGAAACAGATGGTTTTGATGCGCATGTAATGAACACCAGAAATATACTTGCATATACTCCTATTGTTCTTACCTTATTCCAACACACACGTCTCATACTACACGCTTTATCATTCTTTATTTACCGGCTGAATCTTTACCGCTTGTCTTACCTGCCTCCGGATGTATCCAAAACGCTATACCACCGGAGGGTTTCAGTTTAACGGTTACTACTTCTCCCGGCTTTACCTTGCGCTGCTCGGTACGCACATGCGTCTTGGTTTTTACGGTCTCGTCATCCGTATATATATGGGTTATAAATTTTTGATTACCCGTCAGAAAATTCAGTGGTATGGAGACTTCACGCGCCTGATTATTGGTGATGCCCCCGATGAACCATTCTGATCCACTTCTTCGGGCCGTGATAATATACTCGCCTATTTCTCCCTGTAATATGCGAGTTTCATCCCACGTTACCGGCAGCTTCTCAAAGAATTCCACTTCCGGCTCACCGGTATAATCAGAAGGTTTATCATACCAGAACAAGGTTTGCAGCGGACTATAATTTACAACACCCAGCGCAAGCTGGTGCGCATGCGTTGTCTTGATGCGATCTGTATAATAGCAAATGGTATAGTCGCCTGCACCTGCTATGCCGCGGGTAAATGGCAGTATCGTATTGTGCGTTGCATCTGGCATTTCTTCGTTGCCGCGTATACCTTCTGCTGTGAGTATATTGGGGAATGTACGTTGCTCCCCGGTCGTGCGAAACTCATCGTGTATATTTACCATCAGCTGGTTATCGGCAGCGCGCTGCACAGACTCGTGCAACCACGTTGTCCAACGGTGCGAACCTACCTGAACAAATCCATACTTTACACCTTTAACGCCCCAGCTTTTATAGAGGGGGAATAATTCATGATCTTGCTTTACCAGCGCCTGTTGATTTACATACAACCATATACCGATGCCTTTTTCATTTCCATACGCAATAATATTTTCCAGGTCGAGATCGATGGCTACTTTGCGTGCATCCGAATCGAACGTAAATGCAGGGCCATACCATTTCCAGTCGAAGAGTATATAGTGCAGGTTGTGAGCCGCGGCAAAATCAATGCAGGCTTTTGCACCTTCGTTGGTAAGCGTCATCTCGCGAATGATCTTTCCGGGTTTGATCCACCCGGTGTGTTTAACTTGAGACGGCGGATTCAGATTCAGCAACAGGAAATTATTTTCAATCAGGTCGCCCGGTTTTTCAGCCACGATAATTACACGCCACGGTGTGTAAAAGTATGGCACCATATCAACTGGTTCATACATGGCCGTAGCGATTGTGTTCGGTTTGTCCTTCAGGGTAAATTTTGTACGCACATAATTTACCATGGCCGCCTCTGCGAGTGAAGTATATATACCCCCCGGCAACTGCAGCGTTAACGGCCGCTCACTTTCATCTGGCCAGTCTTTTAACGCCATGGCTTTCAAAGGGCCTTGTGCCCACTGCTCATACCACGCTGTGGTATTGGCAGGAAAAGTAAATTCTGTTTCTTCCGAAGTAATGCGATAGTATACACCGGTGGGATTATCCGGGAAATAATAACGGAATGCAACGCCCTGGTTATACGCCCGCAAGACCAGGTTCATTTTATAGCGCGGATCGCTCTCCTTGTAAAAGTGAAGGGTCAGTTCTTTGTAGTGGTCTCTTATCGCGCTTCTTTCTCCATATAGCGGATTCCACGTTATATCGTTTGAAGACTCGGTTGCTTTCTCCAGCACCATATCGTCACTCCAACTTCCGGCATCGGTCTTTAATGCCAGCGCAAGCTGCGACAAATGGTTATCGAGTTTTATATTCAGTTGAGATTCGAGTATTACCGGTTTGCTCTTATAGGATACCCGGTAGTACATTTTCTTATTACCGCTTTTGCCGGTGTGCCAGAAATCAAGATGCAGGTTTCCATCCGGAGAAGATACTGTTCGGATTGCTGCTGCGTCCTGGGCAAAACCACATTGTCCCATCCCCATCACTAAAATAAAAATGAAGACACTGGTTAGTCTTGATAGTAAATATAGAAGCTGCGTCATCTTGTTATCGAAACATGTAGCCATTACGTTGGCATTGATTAAAGCCATTTCAAAATTCTGAAAGCAGGTTAGATCGGGAGGATAATTATGACTCAAAGACTATCAATTATGATTCATTCGCTGAATTTCTATAGCGTTACGCTCCCTGTATCACGCTATAAAAGTTCTCCGGTGCAACTGCGCACCGGAGAATTTTTAAAGTTGGATTACTCCCACCCCGGATTCTGCTTCAGGTTTGTATTGAGCTGAATCTGGTTGGTTGGAATGGGTATGAGGTAATTCTTTTCTGAAAATTTACGTTCTGTTACCGGGTCTGCGAGTACATCGCCATCGGCTGTGAGGGTTGGTGCATTGGTATATTTCGTTTCGAACTCGGTGCCCTTCCAGCGTACGCCCAGTAAAGGTTTTACCAGCTCGATGTGTGCTATGTACCACCGTTTCAGATCGTCCATGCGGAAGCCTTCGCCCTGCAATTCAATTGCCCGCTCCCGCCTGATCTCTTCGCGCATATCCAGTCCGTTGTCGGATACAAAGGCATTGCTGAGTTTAGGCATGGAAGCGTTTACACGGTTGCGTACTTTGTTCAGTGACTTGTCCAGGTCTGCATCGCTGATCACATCGTTGCGTTCGTATAGGGCTTCGGCATAGTTAAGGTATACTTCTGCCAGGCGAATCACCGGATAGTCATAGCCTTCCTGTGAGTTGGGTACTTGCCGCTCGGCCGCCCACTGCTGGTTGTTGTAGCCGGTAATATCGTTGCTCCACGGGTTATGCGGTGGACGTGCGTTCGCGAGATCGGCTGTACTCCAATCCCAGTTGATGTGCCAGTTCGTAGCATTCTGCCAATACGGATAACCGGGTACCATCATATAGTAGCGCATGCGATTATCACGATTCTGATATTCAGATTTAAGTGTCGCGCGACTAAAAGCTACCGATGTTTTCTCTATCGGCAAACCATCGCTGCACAAATACAGATCGGCCATCTTGCGACTCATATCTGCACCCAGTGCTCCGAATGAAATCTGGTTCGGTATAGTCTTCAGCAGGTTGTTGGATTCATAGCGAACCGCCAATATATACTCCTGGTTTGCAGATTTTGTTATACCTGCCGGGTTCGACTTCTGGTTCTCCAGTATGAACATATATTTCAGTGCCGAGTCGCCCAGGTTTACCGGTTTGAACAGTGCGTGTATCCCGGCCGTTATAACCGCATCGCTGTTGCTGATGGCTTTATCGAGCAGCGTGTTATAGCGGGTTGCATTGCCGCTTCTATACTTCTGCCAGGTTCCTTCGTAGAGACAAATGCGCCCTAAAAATGCCTGTGCTGCCTGCTTGCTCACGCGGCCTTTGTCACCTGCGGCTATCGCGCTCTCATCCGGAAGATCGGGTATAGCTTCTTCGAGATCCTGTATAATAAAATCAATCGTCTCATCGCGTGTGCTGCGGGCTGCCGTCAATTCAGGTGAATCGGTCGACAGAACATCTCTGATCAGAATTACACCTCCGTATGAAGTCAGCAGTTTGTCAAAGTAAACATAGGCTCTGAAAAACTTCGCTTCTGCCACATATACTTTAATGGCATCCGGATCTTTAAACTCCAGTGCTTTCGCCAGCAGGTAATTTATATTCCTGATCCAGCGGTAAGCATTGTTATAGTTATCATCGTTAGACACAATCGTGTTGGTACCGCGGGCAAATACACCGCGGTCTGCACCCAGATCACTTCCATTGTGTCCATCACCGTTTCCATTGTTAAACGTGCGCAGGTAATTATAGAAATTGTTGGCAGCAAGTTTAAATTGTGTAGCATCGTTCCAGTACGTGGCATCCGATACACGGTCCTGCGGTTCCAGATCTAAAGCATCGTTACAACCAAACGGAACACCGATGCCTATAGCAATCATCAGGATGGTGATATATTTTGAATATAGCGTTTTCATCTTCTTGATTGTTTAGAATTAAAATGTAGCATTCACTCCGAACGTCAGCAGGCGATAGAACGGGTATCGCTGTGCACCTCCGGTTACGAAGGCAGTTTGCTCAGGGTCCCACGCATCTTTAATCTTCGTCCACTCCCATATATCATTGGCAGCGGCGTATACACGGAGTTTATCAACGCGGATCTTCCGGGTAAGGTCCTGCGATACAGTATAGCCCAATACTATATTTTTCAGGCGAACGTACGCTCCATTCTGCAGCGACCAGTCGGATATCTGGTAATTATAGCCACCATAACCACCAAAGCCTTTGTTCGTGGCGGTTGTGAGTATAGGAAGTTCAGCATTCGGATTTTCCGGTGTCCAGGTCTTCCCTACCCACCAGTCGGCATGTCCTTGCCAAATGGTACCAAATGGCGTACTCCAGTCAGAACGTCTATAGATATTGCGTTGCCCTACACCCTGGAACACGGCAGAGAAATCAAAATTCTTCCATTCGAATCCCATGTTAATGGCAAACACATAGCGCGGGTCACTTCTGCCGAGATATACTATATCTCCATCGGCAATCGGATTTCCATTGGCATCTTTTTTACCGAGCAAATATTGATTGGCACCGGCATTGGTGAGTTTACCATCGCCATTTATATCCTGATACATGTTTATACCTTTTATCATTTGTGTAGCCCCCGGCATGTTGGTTATACTGCTACCAGGTACCAGCGCAGCATATTCAGCTGCCTGTTGGTCGGTTTGAATACGTCCGTTATACTTTACTCCGAAATAGGAATTCAGCGCGTAGCCCTCGATTGTCTGCATACCCGCAGTCACTACATTGGCACCACCATAGTTCACGAGCTTGTTACTGTTATCGGTCAGTGAACCACTCAAATGATAGGCTACATTTCCGATGCGGTCTCTCCATCCCAGCGACATCTCCCAGCCCCATACTTTCAGCACACCTATATTCGCTGTCGGTGCTGTTGCTCCCAATACTGCCGGGTAGGTCTGTGGTAACAGCATGTTCTTGTTCGTCTTCCAGAAGTAATCGAATGTTGCCGTGAGGCGGTTGTTCAGCACCCCTATATCTATACCTATATTTTTGCTTTCGATCTTCTCCCACGTTCTATTCTCGCTTACCAGTGTTGACGATGGTGACGCAGTAACGGTACGTGATGTATAACCTCCGAGTATAGGACCTGTATTGTTGAGATCGATCATCTGGATATAGTCATACAAGCCAATGCCTGCCTGGTTACCCACGCTTCCCCATGAACCACGAATCTTGAGTTCATCCAGGAAAGAAATGTTTTGCATGAAGTTCTCCTGAGACAAACGCCATCCTGCTGAAACACCGGAATAAAATTTCCACCGGTTATCCGGATCGAACTTGGATGAACCATCGTAGCGCGCGTTTGCTTCAAACAGGTATTTTTCCTTGTAGGCATAATTCAAACGACCGAAGAAAGACGCGATGGCCCAATGGTAACGTGTCTCACTGTTGGAGCGTGTTGTGTTGTCTCCCAGACCAAGTCCTAATGCCGGCACATCGTTGCTGGCCATATAGGTTGTGCGTGTTGAGAAGTAATCCAGCTCTTCACGTTCGTAGTTGGTACCAGCTACTACCGCCACGTTGTGATCGTTGAACAACGTCTTCTTATACTCCAGGTATGCGTTGGTGTTAACGTACGCATCCTTCAGCGATGCCCGTTCATAGTATGACTGCGACTGTGCCGGGTTTGCCTGGTACTGGTAGGTTTCTGTATAATTATATATTTCGGATATATATTTATACTGTGTCTGCATATCGGTAAGCGCCCAGTTATAGCCTGCCTGTGCGATCAGGTTCAGATCTTTCGCCAGGTTGAGCTCTACTTTTGTATTGAGGAAAATACGGTTGTTGAATGTTTTGTTTTCTCCGCCAAGTTCCAGCAGCCAGTTACGCGCGGGCTGTGTACCCCAGGCATACGGCTTACCATTGATCGTTGCTACCGGGAAACCGGGCTGCGAACCAAAGTTGATCTGGTCCTGGCGTGTCGGCATCACAACATCATTTTTCTCCAGAGATATATTGGTTTCAATTTTCAGTCGTGGTGAAAATGTATAGTCAACCGCGAGGCGTGTGTTGTAGCGCTTGCTATAGTTCTCGCCCCACTTTAACATACTACCGTCATTGAGATATCCGAAGGATAAACGATATCCTAAATTGTCGTTGCGTGCCGAAAGACTGAGATCATGTTGATTGGACATCGCGCGACCGTTACCCCATAATATATCGATGGGATTGGTGTCAAAGAATGTATAGTCTTTTACATCGGTGAAACCAATGGTCTCACCACCTGCTATGTATTCAGGTGTGTTCTTGTCGATATAGCCACTGGCCGGACGGTTGATCCACGCTCTGGCATATTTTGTCCAGATCCAGTTTTCGTCCGGTACCCCACCCGTGGACGCATTGGATATAGCCTGCAAAAGATACTGGCCATATTGATCGCCATTGATGAAGGAAGGCTGAAGTCCCATGCGCTTTTGAGAAACCGAACCATTGTATTGAATGATCGGCTTGCCGGATTTAGCTTTCTTGGTGGTGATGAGCACAACGCCACCGGCAGCGCGCGCTCCATATATAGCCGCAGATGCATCTTTCAGGAAAGATATATTGTCAATGTCCTGCGGGTTGATGGAGTTGAGTGCATTGAGACTTACGAGCGGTATACCATCTACAATTACCAACGGATCAGCACCATTTGTTGAGGCAGCACCTCGTATCTGGAAATTCCATCCCTCCTGCCCGGGTGCAGCGGAACTCCTGGTAACAACCACACCGGGTACCTGGCCCTGCAGTGTAGACAACGGATTGGCTACTACACCGCGATCCTGAAATAATTTTGAATCCACGCTGGCGACTGAACCGGTTAACGTTTCTTTTTTCTGTTCGCCATATCCCACCACAATAACTTCCTGCAGTGACTGTGCATCGGGTTGTAATGCTACATCTATTGCCGTGCGATTATCGATGGCCACTTCCTGCGGCTTGAAGCCGATGAATGAAAATACCAGCACGGCATCGGCATCTTTTACGTCAAGTATATATTTGCCCTCACCATCGGTGGTGGTTCCGAGCGAAGTACCTTTCATTAAAATGTTTACACCGGGTATAGGAAGACCGGAGTCATCTTTTACCACACCGGAAATACGTCTGTCCTGTGCTGCAGCGGTTTGCACGATACCGGAGATATATAACAAGACAAGCAGTAAACCTGTCGTTCTTGTCCACACCGATACTCTTTGTAGAAGTAATGATCTATTCATAGACTTGGTTCAGTTTGTTTTAAACTTTGGACTACTGGGGAAATGCCGGAGCATGATGCTGGCGGGCATCGGTGGGCCGTGACTGTTGCGCACGCGCTGCCCTTGTTGAGACAGTATCGGGTGCTTGCCGAATGTTGATTTCATAGGTTAGAATTTTGGTTTGGTTGTTTTCGTTACAGCAATTCCGCCTTCGTATTGGAAAGGCCTGAAAGGTGCAGTAACGCTTCTCCAAAGATCCCTATGAACTGAAAAACAGGCGATTACTTATGGCTCATTGACGATAAACCATGAACCAAATTCAATCGATTGATTGAATTTTTAAATCGTTTGTTACGATTTAGCACCACACTGCTCCTCCACGTATTGTTGCGGAGTTTTGCCGAAGAGTTCGCGAAAAGTTTTGCTGAAGTAGGCAGACGAGTTGAAGCCGGCCATAAAACTTATCTCTTTAATAGAGTGCTGCTGTTGCACGAGTAACTCAGCCGCGTATTTGAGTCGCACGGTGCGGATAAAGTTGCTGGGATTTTGCCCGGTAAGCGAACTGATCTTCCTGAAAAAATGCGAGCGGCTTATGCCCACGTTCTTCAACAGGTCGTCCAAAGCAAAATCAGGATTGCTGATGTTCTCGAGGATGATCTTCGTTACTTTATCCAGGAAGATCTCATCGAGTGTATTGGTGGTAACTTCGCGTGCGGGCACCATGCCGCCCCGGGCCATAAATTTATCTTTGAGTCGCTGGCGCGATTCGAGTAAATTTTTCAGACGAGCCTTGAGTACATATATATTGAATGGCTTCGGCAGATATTCGTCTGCACCGGTGTGGTATCCTTCAATGCGATCTTCTTCCAGACTACGCGCGGTCAACAGAATTACCGGTATATGGCATGTCTCAATCTCACTTTTTAC
Source organism: Ohtaekwangia kribbensis (assembly GCF_042676245.1). Classification (NCBI taxonomy): domain Bacteria; kingdom Pseudomonadati; phylum Bacteroidota; class Cytophagia; order Cytophagales; family Fulvivirgaceae; genus Ohtaekwangia; species Ohtaekwangia kribbensis. Next base: position 498,218 of record NZ_JBHTKA010000007.1, on the reverse strand, counting down.
TTTGCGGCATAACTCAAAGCCATCCATCTCCGGCATCATAATATCGCTGATGATAATGTCGGGGTAATACTTCAATATTTTTTCAAGACCATCGGCTCCGTTCACGGCTTCGCGTATTTTATAGTGTTCGCGCAATTCGTTCTTGAGGTGCCAGCGCAACTCTTTATTATCTTCAACAATCAGCAGCACCGGTTTATGTTCGGTTCCGGGTTGCAATGTTTCATCGTCATTACTCGTGCCACCCGTAATGGCCAATTCATATTCTGTAGATCGGATGGCGTTGTTATCATATATATAGTTTGCGAGCGCGTTGTCCTGTATACTCTTCTGTTCGTTCCGGTTGCGCTTATCGTGCAATGGCAGACGTACAGTAAATGTACTTCCCTTGCCAAATTCACTCTCCACTCCTATTTCACCGTGGTGTAACTCTACCAGGCTCTTTGTAAAGTGGAGCCCTATACCCGTTCCCGTGCGTGAGTTGTCTACATGGAAAAAGCGTTCAAAGACATGTTTGAGTTGATCTTCCTTCAATCCTATACCGGTATCTTTTACGCGAAGCTCTACTGCTTCATTTCGTTTGGATGTGCCGGTAACTTCTACCTGCAGTGCAACGGTGCCCCCCTCCTGCGTAAACTTCAGCGCATTGGACAACAGGTTGGTAATAATCTTCTCCAGCTTATCCGGGTCGAACCATACGGGGAGTGTATCTACGGAGCTTTCGAAATGAAAATCAATCGAGCGCATGGCCGCCAGATCACTGAACAACAGAAATATATCTTTACTGAATTGCACTATATCTGCCTGTACAGTCTCAAGCGGAGCTTTACCAAGATCCATCTTCCGGAAATCCAGCAACTGGTTAACAAGGTTCAGCAACCTGCGCGCACTTCGCTGAATAATACGTGCCGATGACTGCACCTCTTCTGCATTGGCAGGCGATGACAATATTTTCTCAATGGGATTCAGAATGAGCGTAAGCGGTGTGCGAAACTCGTGCGATACATTAATAAAGAACAGCAGCTTCATCTGGTCGAGTTCATGTTCTTTCTCTTCGCGTACTCTCCGCGTATAGTAACGCATTCCCAAAACCACAGCGATGGCGATAATCGCTATATATAGCGTATAGGCCCACCATGTTTTCCAGGGTGGGGGCAGAACGTGAATGGTAAGCGCTGCCTTCGAAGCATTGTCCCATACTTCATCGTCTGATACCATCACCTCAAATATATAGTCACCAGCGGCCAGGTTAGAATACGTGGCGCTTCGCTTGTTGCCTACATAGTTCCAGCCTTCATCGAGGCCGGCCATGCGGTAGGCATATTTATTCTTCTCCGGATTGTCATAATCCAGCGCCAGGAAATCAAATGCTATATAGGATTCGTTGTAGCGAAGTGTGAGTTCTTTTGTTTTTGCTATCGCCTGCTGCAGTATGATCCGTTTGTTCAGCGTATCGTACGCTTTGATAATACGGTTGTGAATTTTAAAACCGGTTATTAACACTTTCGGTTTGGTGGAGTCTGCCAGAATTTTAGCAGGATCGAAAATATTAAACCCATTTATACCACCGATAAGTATACGACCGTCCTTTGCTTTGTCGATGGATTTACTCTGAAACTCCATCCCTTGCAAACCATCGTGCGTGTTAAAGTTCTTGAACACGTGTGTGGCTGGATCAAGTTTTGACAAGCCACTCTTCGAGGTTAACCAGAGGTTGCCCAGGTTATCTTCGCATATACCGGTTATCAGATTATTCGGTAAGCCTTCCTTGGTTGTATAGGTCTCAAGCAACAAAAGACTGCCACTGAGTTTATTTAATCCCAGGTCAGAACCTACCCATATATTTCCCTGACGATCCTCGGTAATGGAATTAATCCGATTACCATATAAACTCCCGCCTTTGAAACGCCTGAATTGTAATTTATCGGGTAACGGATTTTTTATAGTCTTCAGATCCGTCATGCACAAACCGGTAGCTGTACCGATAAAAAGTCTCTCCTTCGAATCTATAAACAACGAGATAATAAACGTATTTACAAGTGTAGTTGTATCGCCCGGTATACTGGTATATTGACGAAATTTATTCGAGACAGGATCATACACATTCAACCCTGCCGATTGTGTTCCCGACCATATCCGATACTGCCGGTCTTCCACCGCGCACCACACACTGTTCTGTCCTATCGAAAACGGGTTGTTTGCTTCGTGTTTATAGGCTGTAAATATATTCGTATTCGGATCGAATCTGCACAGGCCACCTTCCCATGTACAGATCCAGAGTGCACCATCGTGTGCTTCGCATATATAGATGATCTTGTCAGAGCTTAAAGTCTTTCCATTGCCGGGTACATGACGAAAATGTTTGAAAGAATTATTCTTCTCATCAAAGCGATTCAATCCACCGCCATCGGTACCGATCCAGATCATACCGTTCTTATCCTGTATAATGGACTGCGCGATCTTGTGACTAAGGCTATTACTATTTCCTTCCTGGTGATAGAAATGCCCGAAGTCTGATTTGGACAGCGCAATCTTATTAACACCTGTATTATAAGTCGCCAGCCAGACGATACCATTTTTGTCTTCGAGTATACGCGAAGGCTGGTTATTGGAAATCGAGAAAGGATTGGACGGATTGTGTAAAAGATGATCCGTTATACCGTTCTTCTTATCGACAAAATATAGTCCGTGGCCATCGGTTGCTACCCAGATGATGCCGCGCTTATCCTGGTATATATCAAAGATGGGAATGGTGGTTTTTCCCAGCGACATTAACTGAAATGTATTCTCCTTTCTCCGCCACACAATCATTTTCGAAAGGTTGTTGCCGATCCAGAAATCACCTTCGTTATCAATGAGAATCTGTTTGGGTATATGATCGAGTTCGTCAGGGTTTGCTATACTTACCGGTATACGCATAAACTTATCGCGGGCGGCATCGTAGTAATTCAGATTTCGTCCGGGCGTTACGAGCCAGATTCGGTTATCGCGATCGCGTAATATACCGGTCACTTCGTTGGAATCTATCGTAGCAGCATCCTGACGATTATGTAGGTAATGTTGAAAAACCAGATTTTGAGGATGCGTAACATCAGCTTTATCCAACGCCAGTTTATTAACGCCACCTTTGGTTGCAATCCAGAGTATATTTTGCGATTCGTCAAACAATGCATCATATACCAGGTTGTGACTGATCGAATTCGGATTACTGGCATCAGCATTCATCCGGAAGAATCGCTCGGAGTTTTTATCAAACGCGTTAAGACCATTGCCAGTGCCAATCCAAAGTCGCCCCTGGTTGTCTTCGGTAATTGAATTGATGCGATTGCTGCTGATGGAGAAAGGATCATTTATATCGGAGCGGTATACGGTAAATTCGTAACCATCGTATTTATTCAAACCGTCTATAGTGCCGAACCATAAAAATCCATCGCGATCCTGAAATATATCCACGCATGTGCTGCTCGAAAGGCCTTCGGTTGTGGAAAGATTTTCAAATTTCAGGTTGGTGTATTGTGCGTGCGCGCTGGTGGCGAGCAGAAGTATGAGCAACCACAGTCGTGGAAAACTTAGTCTATGAAATAAAAGATATTGATGTATATATACCACAGCAGTCTCTCTCTATAATTTAAATCCTAAAGCCGGTTCCTGGCTGCGTATTCTATCGGGAACGAATTTGTTTTCCCGCAGAGTGCGCAGATTTACGCAGATGAAATACAAACAGGATTCAGATTTCGTCTATGTTGTGAGACTCGTTTCTTTACAGGAAAATTCAGGATGGAGAGAATCGAGAAACGTGGATATATATAGATACAGATTTTTCATAGGTCTGGTTGTTTGGTATTGGTGTGCCTGAAGTTACGAAATTGTGTTTCGTGTTTCAAAGTCTGCGTTTCAGAAATATATTGTAGCTGTACCAAAAGCGTTGCGAACACGTAGTTGCGGTTCTGTGGATTTATTCAGCTCAAAATCTTGCTTCGCAAAACCTTCTCCAGTCAACCCGCGTTCATCGCTACATTATTTACATTCTATAAAATTAAAGTCAACAGCAGATTTCCCTTAAGCGAAAACCCGTATGTATATCTATATTTTCGGTAACGGCAATACCAGTTTCTCAGATTTCAGAAAGTATTATGAAACGCCTCTTCTACAAGTTGTCAATAATCCTGGCGTACATTTTTTAGTAGGCGAGTTCAGAGGAGTGGACACACTCGCGCTGGAATTTCTGAAAACCCTTACGCCTCATGTTACGCTGTATCACGTGGGTGAGCGACCTCGCTATTTACCCGACCGGTTTAAAACTCATGTTGCTGAATGGAAGGTTATCGGCAATTTTAAAACCGACCAGGAGCGCGACTGTGCTGCCATCGATCGCTGCACGCATTACCTGGCTATTGATTTTAACTCTGACGAAAAACGTAAAAGCGGGACGCTGAAAAATATAGAGCTGTGTAACGAACTCGGCAAGATATATTTAGGCGATTCGAAACTTCGGTAACGCTATATAATATATAGTGTTGTTACAAAGGCACGCAAAAAAAATAAGAGCCCTCTTCGGACTAGTCAGAAGAAGGCTCTTTCACTATATATTTATATTCTTACCACGAGATAAGATACGTGCAGCTATCCGCCCCGTTTAGTCTCGACTCTTTTGTAAGGTCAAGTGTTACATCGGTTGTTACGGAATCTGCAGGTTTAAAACGCTCTACAATGGCTGCAAGTATACCGCGATCGAAATCACTGGGGTACGGATTACGACACAAGATCACAGCCTTTCTTTGCACTGCATCAAACAACATAACGTCATAAATTCCAATATCACCTTCGCTGTGATTCATGTGGTAGGCTACATTTATACTATACAATGCCTTCTCGAGCGAATCAATCTGCGGAGGAAATTTGGCATTCCCCAGGATTTCCTTTCCAATAATAAATAATGTAGATGCCCAGATTCCTTCCGAAAGTTCTTTGAAAGCATCAAGCCACTTTTGCAGATCATACCACTGATTTGCATCGAGGTTCCTGAGACCATGTTTTTCAAGAATTTCAATCCGCTCTTCCTTGCCAAAATCCATCGCGTTGGCAAATAATAATATCCACTGCCCGATCACTTTCACGGCAGGATCAAACGAAACAAACTGCGCCATACTGTTTTAAATTTAAAGCAGCAACTTTAGCAGAACGCCCGCGCAATAACACAGATCGCCAATCGACAAAATAGTGAGCAAGGGTAAGACATAACGGTAGACAACGTGTATATCTTCCTGATTATGAGCACAAAAAGAATGCATCATGACGAGATCGAATCTTTACTCTATTTTTGCAGCACCAAAGACTTAATTCAATGACCGAAAGAGAACTGCTTAAATTGGAAGGAACGATCCGGAAAAAAATGGAAGACATCCGTGCACAACGTGTGTCACTGAAAGACTCCGGCATCGGTGGGTTGATGAATACATTGAAGCGTGCAGACGAAGCGTTGTACGAAAAGATTCTGCCCGAATACAAAAAGATGGTTGCCGACAGCAATATTTTCAAATAGATCTCTATGTTTAGAGGTTGGGCAATGCCTTCGGCCCGGGCTATCCACTCCAAGTCCGGCCCGCGCACCAACCTCACGCGCTTCGGGCTTTCCATTCCTATCCCTATTGCGAGTTAAGGCGAAATATATTCTTTACTTCAGCGCTAGTGGTGTATGTATAAAATTAACCCACAACCGTATTATATAGTATAGGTTGGTATACATCATTACGCCCGCCTCGAATGTTTCCGGAGGTGTATATAGTTTCGGCAACAGCCACAGCAAAAATGTAGTTACGGCACTAAGCATCGCGCTTATGGCACAAAACCGGATGAAGCCAACTTCATTATCCGATTGTAAATTTGATTCGTTGCGATCATACCCGTATAGCAATACCTATACAAAATATAAATAGCTATACCAATTCCATATACGATATAACCGGTGATAAACGCTGTTCGTACTGAACAGTTACCAGGCTCCCACCAGCCGCATGGCATGAAAACTATATTTCACTTCTTCACGAAGTAAAACACAAAGCCTGCCACCGTTCGTATACCGAGATTGATATTACCAGAACTTGCGCGCGTTCCGAATGGAGCCGCTTCAAAAAATAACCCGGCATTCTGAAACGGGAATGGAAAGGCTTCAACTCCCAGCGGAGTAACCAGCCCGAAGCGATGCGATTGTGTTTTATCAAAATTCCAGTCGGCACGCGCCCCTATACCTGCATGAAAACGTACACGCTCGTAATAGGCAATGCGGTATATCCATGAAGCTTCGTTTATCAGCGTACCTCCCTTCGGTTCAGTAAAGGCGTTTGCCTTTGTAATGCGTACATCAATCGCCCAGCGATCGGTTCGGGATGAACGATAACCAAGCCCGGTCTCCGTACCGGTAGGATATATCCCTATACCTGCACTTGTTTTTAAATCCTGACCAAACCCTTGCGCGAATACAAACAGAAACACGACCAGCAGTAAACTATATTTTTTCACTTTACTTTTTTCGCGCAAAGGTGGCTTGCAGCATAATGCGGCCTGGCACTGTTGCAACAAGATGCCAAAGAAATGTAACAACTCCGGAAAAAGCTGTAATTACGCCTCGCACAATACCGATCATCTTTTCGAAACTGCGCAGGCACCGCGACTTTCATTGCAGAATTTTCCGTCCTTATTACATATTTGCAATCGCTGCCTGTACTACTCTGACGTGATTCTCTAAATTGCCCACGTTTTAAAAGATCATTTATTCCGCAAGGCAACTGCAACACGCCCTCGGTTGTATGCCTGCTCTAAAATCTGGTTTATATGCAAGACATTTCTTCCGTTAACAACACCAAGAAGATTGCATTTTATGTGATCGTAATTGGTGCATTCGCTTCCTTCATTTACTTCATCTTACAAAAGGGCACCAATCAATTACAGACGGGCCGGCAGATCGTAACATCTGCCACAGATAATAACTACTGGACAGACTTTATTCATGGCCTCGAGCACGGCTTCAAACATCCGCTCGCCATATTGCTGGCACAAATTGTTTCCATTATCATCGCTGCCAGGTTCTTCGGGTATATCTCGCGGAAAATAAGACAACCCTCTGTGGTAGGTGAAGTAATTGCCGGTATAATACTCGGTCCTTCGTTGCTCGGACTATATTTCCCTGACTTTGCTACTACACTTTTTCCTGCGCAGTCATTAGGAAATCTTCAACTCCTCAGCCAGATCGGTTTGATCCTGTTCATGTTCGTGATCGGTATGGAACTTGACCTCACCGTATTACGCAACAAGGCACACGATGCGGTGGTGGTGAGTCACGCGAGTATTATTGTTCCTTTTGCTTTGGGGGTTAGCTTTGCATACTTCACGTATGAAACTTTCGCTCCGCAGAATATAAATTTTACTTCATTCGCATTGTTCATGGGTATAGCCATGAGTATAACAGCGTTCCCGGTGCTGGCCCGTATTGTACAGGAACGCGGTATACAAAAGACAAAACTCGGCACCATCGTCATTACGTGTGCCGCTGCTGACGATATCACAGCATGGTGTATATTGGCTGCTGTTATCGCTATCGTTAAAGCCGGTTCGTTTGGCAGCTCCCTGTTTATTATACTCATGGCCGTTGGCTATGTGCTTGTCATGCTGAAAGTGGTGAGACCATTTTTAAAACGCATCGGAGATCTGCATACATCGCGTGAAAATTTAAGTCAACCGATCGTAGCCATCTTCTTTCTCACACTTATACTCTCTTCGTATGTTACAGAGCTCATCGGTATACATGCCTTGTTTGGTGCGTTCATGACAGGCGCCATTATACCGGAAAACGCCAAGTTCAGAAATATATTCATTGAAAAGGTAGAAGATGTATCCGTTGTATTGTTACTCCCGCTCTTCTTTGTGTTCACCGGCCTGCGTACTCAAATCGGTTTGCTGAATGAACCATCATTATGGTGGACAGCCGGTATCATTATACTCGTAGCCGTAACCGGTAAGTTTTTCGGAAGTGCCATCGCTGCCAAGTTTGTAGGACAAAGCTGGAAAGATAGTCTGGCGATAGGAGCGCTCATGAATACGCGTGGTCTTATGGAGCTTGTCGTGTTAAATATAGGATACGATTTAGGTGTGCTAACGCCTGAAGTATTTGCCATGATGGTGATTATGGCGCTGGTCACTACCATGATGACGGGGCCTGCGCTCGATCTTATCAATCATTTCTTCAAAGACAAAGATGCCGCTATACCTGCAAAAGTAATTGACCCGGGGTTGTTCAAAGTTCTTATTTCATTTGCCAATCCGGATAGTGGCCGCACACTGCTGCGCCTTGCTCACAGCTTTACCAAACAACTCAACGGAAGTGCTGAACTTACTACGATGCACTTATCGCCTACCAATGATTTGCATCATTATAACATTGAAGAATACGAACGCGAAAGCTTTCTGCCAGTGTTGGAAGAATCAAGAGAACTGAACCGGAGAGTGAACACGATGTTCAAAGCTACCTCCGACCTCGAATCTGATATCGCCGAGATTGCTAACAAAGGTAATTATGATCTCCTGTTGATCGGTGTGGGTAAATCTATATACCAGGGAACACTGCTTGGAAATATACTCGGCTTTACCACACGCATCTTCCAGCCGGATAAACTGTTTGATAAACACCCAAGCCTGGGCACAGGTCTCCCCGACTCTGCGCTTGATCCGAGAACCAGTACGATACTCGATAAAGCGGATGTTCCTGTCGGTGTATTTATCGATAAAGACTTTACTACAGCCGATCGCATTCTCGTAACGATTGGTGAAACGGAAGATGCATTCCTGCTCGACTATGTGCAACGTTTTATCTCAAACAACAAGTCGCAGGTAATTATCGTGGAGCTTACGGGTGCATTGAAAACAAATCCGGCTATAAAGGAAAGAATCCGCCAGATTGAATTGATCGCTCCGAATCACATCTCGCTGGTATCGTCTAACGAAATTATACCCGAGCAATTCCAGGCAAACGACCTGCTGATGATCAGTATTTCCACCTGGACAAAAATGGTGCAATCCAAAAATAAATCACTAGCCGATGCACCATCTACGTTGATACTTAAAAAGTAATCAACCTAAACATAGCACACTTACAGGTTTTAGATTGATAAAGGGGACTGCATGGTTCCCTTTGTTTTTTACACCGCTTACGATATTCCTGATTTATATCATTGATGGATCATGTTATTCATCAACAATTAACAATGTCTCCGTTATTATCTTGAAGTATATACTTCAAGATAATAAAATGAATCTCTCAAGAACAGTTATAGCCTGGCTACCAATGCCTTTTATAGGCATTGCCAATGGAGCACTCCGTCAATTCTTTTTATTGGATTATTTCAACAACTTCAGGGCACACCAGCTTTCAACGCTGTCACTGATAGTGTTCTTATCGGTATATATAGCGATTGTCTTTAAGAAATTATCAATCACGTCTTCGCAAGGCGCATGGTTAACGGGCTTGTGTTGGGCAATGCTCACTGTATTGTTTGAACTGGCGATGGGGCGCTTCTTTAGCCATTTAACATTTACAGAAATGCTGGCTGCTTATGATTTAATGTCGGGAAATCTGTGGGCGTTAGTGCCGTTGGCTTTGTTCGGTATACCGGTTGCTTTTTACCGGCTATTACAAAGATGGTCGTCTCAAGTTATAAACTTGAGACAATATCGTCACTAAGTTACGCTTCGCTAAACTTGCGACAGGGATAGGTTTCATTTTTCTGAACCATCGTAATTATATGTCTCCAGAGTCCAATCAATCATTACTTCTTTAACCCATAAAACAAAACTATCGCTACAGGTTTCAACCTCTTCAAGTGAGGCGTACTCATAATCCCACTGCCAAAATACAACTGGAGAAGCCCGGTCCGTTAAGCGACTCAAATCCAGACAATAGTGATTACCTCGGCCATCATTCGAGAACGGCAAGAAATGATGTGGCATTTTTGCATGAACTTCCTTGTGTTCAAAATCATATATAGCATCAAGTGATGAAGCTTTAAATTCATTACCGATGCCAAAGACCTCCGTTCCTACCAGCGAAAATCCGTTGGATCTTTTCAGAAAGAACTTAAAATCAACAGGAAGGTTGTAGCCAATCTTTACCTCAAAAACTTCAAGCCTGTCGTCTATAATAGGTCTTCCCATCGATAAAATATCTGATGTGAATTGGGACAATTCATTAAAAGTACTTTCGCAATTTGACATTAGTCTGTCCATTATTTCAATTTTATCCAAGGTATTTATTGGTTCCAAAAGATGAAAGCCTCCTCAATCCTTATCCGTATCATAAGCAACACCAAGTATAAACATGAAGATTCCGTAGCAGATTGTACCGAGGGCTACCAGAATGAAATACGCGTGTCCTATATGATCTCCGATAAAGTCAAAGGCTTTGTCGGTGTTGACAACAACTTTTGCATTGGCTATAAAGCCTGCTTTTGTCAGGAAAAAGCCAATGATTCCCAGAATGATGCCGCGTGCTATATATCCGGTCCACGCCAAACCATGCGTAACCACTTGTATTCCACGGCTGAAGTGATCTATATCGATGCGCTCTTTATATCCTTTTGTTACGCCATATACCAACTGTATAATAGCAGTGACTATAACCAGTAAGCCCATGGTGATGACGAGTTCATCTCCCCACGACTCATTCAATAACGAAGCTATCTTTTCCTGCTCTTCGCGCGGTTGACCGTCCAAGGCAATGTGAGTCGTACCCAGCAGCACGCGTATAGCAGTATTCACAATCATCACATCAGCAATGGTACTGAGACAAATGCCGGTGCGCTTTGCTATACCTGATACGTTTCGCCCGTATTCGTACGGATCCGTAACGGCTTCATAAAATCTCCAGATTATATAGCACAGCGTTCCTGCAAGGACAATCCCTATAAAGATCTTTCCCACAACATAGTCATTGATTAACGCGAGCATACTGCCTTCATCCGCGCCACCGTGTCTCACTTTAAAAAATGAAAGCAATGCGATGACGCCGATCGCTGTATAGATCAATCCGGTTGAAATACATCCGTAAACAGGCAAATAATGAATAAATGATTTTCTTCGCTCAATAGCCATCACAAACTGATCTTGTACTCCAGATTATTCAGGAGTCCATTATAACCAATTTCTGTGAGAAGAGAGAGAAGAAAATCGTTTAGCTTTCCATCGTGCTACAAGCGGTAGCAATTTGTCCCATTACTCTGTTCGTAAACTTTTCACGGGATTCGTTTTGGCTGCCTGTACAGTATGCCAGCTTACAGTGACCAGCGTAATAAGAAGTATAGTTAAAGCGGCAAACACGGGTATAAACCACGATACGTTGGTGTGGTAGGTATATCGCGTTACCCACTGCGAGGCCAGCCAATACGCAACCGGCATAGCAATGCAACACGCTACAACTACAAGCACTACAAAATCAGTCGACACCATTCTCCACACCTGGAATACCGTAGCGCCATGTACCTTGCGAATGCCAATCTCCTTGGTACGTTGCTCGGCTATAAAGGATGATAGTCCAAATATACCCAGGCAGCTTATAAAGATTGCAAGCGAAGTAAATATACCGGCCAGCTTACCCATGCGTTCTTCATTGCCGAACTTCTGCGCGTAGGCTTCATCAACAAACCGGAATGTAAAAGGTTTCTCAGGGTTATACTTTTTATATACCCGCTCGATAGCACCGAGTGCTTGCTGGGCGGGCTGATCCGGACTAATACGGAACAATGCAAAGCCACCAGCATTTGGATCTATAAAATAAAATGTAGGCTTAACCGGTTCAAACGGAGAGTTGGACACTATATCTTTTATTACGCCTACAATTTTAATGGGCTGGTCATACCAATACACAACCTCTCCTACCGGTGTGGTAAATCCCATATAGTTTGCAGCAGTCTCATTGACAATAAACGCATTGGAGTCGCTGAGTATATCGCGGTTAAAGTCACGGCCTTGCGCAATTTCCCATCCAATCGTTTTACCATAATTAGCCGACACACCTACGTTGGAGAAATCTACCGAGAGGTCCGGATCTTTACCATCCCATTTAATGGCGCTGGTGGACGACCATGATTCCGTTGTTGGCGAACCAGCTTCCGCTACATCTACAATAAAACGCGCCTGCTGCAACTCATTTCGTACGGCATCAATGTGTTTATGAAGTTCACTTGAATTCGTCTGTACTGCTACCAGTCCATCAGTCTCATACCCGATCGGTCTGTTCTTGGCATGCTGTATTTGCCGAAACACAACAGCTGTACCAATGATCATGGTTACCGACACCGTAAACTGCACCACCACCATTACCTTTCGCGACCACGATGATCCTTTGGACGCACGGAAGCCCCCCTTCAATGCGTGACGCGCTGTAATCGATGAAAGATATAGCGCAGGATAACTGCCGGCCAATAAACCAATAACCACGCACAGGCCGATGGCGTATAGCCATAACGTTATGTCGCTCCACGGCAGCGCAGCTTGCTTTCCAGCCACCAGGTTAAAAGCTGGCAAACTAAGTTGCACCAGCAACAGCGCCAGTGTAAACGACAACAGTACGGTTACCAGCGATTCACTAAAAAACTGCTGGATCAACTGACTGCGATAAGAACCGATCGCTTTACGAATGCCTACTTCTTTTGCACGCTTCTCGGAACGTGCCGTGCTCAGGTTCATAAAGTTCATGCACGCCATCAACACAACAAACACACCGATAATCGCAAAGAGCCACACATAGGTAATCAGTCCGCCAACCTGAAACCCGTCTTTAAAGCGAGAGTATAGATGCCACCGGCTCATCGGGTGTATAAAGAGTGCTGGCTTCTTTTTGGCAAGCTCTGTACTCAGGTTTTTAAGTTTGGCGTCTTTAATCATAAGAGAGACCGCATCAAAGCTTCGATTCGCGGCCAACCCAACGTACAGGCTAAACGCATTGGGTCGCCACGGGTCGTGCATATTTTTTATCCATCCCGATTCATTATAAAGCAATTGCCACGGTGCTATAAAATGAACATTATTAAATTCAGATTGCTCAGGTATATCTTTATAAACACCCGCCACATGTACTGTCATGGTGGTGTTAATGGTTATGATCTTTCCAATGGGGTCACCATCCGCAAAGTATGTTCTGGCAAGTGACTGCGAGATGAGAACAGAAGATGCATCTTGCAGTGCATCGTGGCCCCCCTGTACCATGGGCAATGTAAACAACGCGCCAAAGTCCGGTTCAGCAAATATACCCGATTGCGACAGGTGCTTATCTTCATAGGTAACAACGGCATTCTCTGCATCCGTTGCAAGTACTACATGCGTAAAGTTATCACCATACTTCTTTCGTAACTCGTCAGCCAATGGCCACGGCACCGACCACCAGGTGTCCACGTGTCCATTGTTAGTAACGTTTTGTAATACACGTCCTATGCTGCTATAGTTATCGAAGTGCTTTTCATAGGAGAGTTCATCTTTGATCCACAGACCTATAATAATAGCAACGGTCATACCTACGGAAAGACCTGCAATGTTGATAGCCGCATGAAGCTTGTTCTTCTTCATGGCACGCAATGAAGTGGTGAAGTAATTTTTATACATAGCGCGGTATAGTTGGGGTTGTCGCGAGCGTTTACGTATAGCGAAGGGTCGTATATAGAACAACACCTGGTACCAATAATCTGTTTGAGCACGCAGGCGCGATGTGTTTTCCCTGAGCGTATAAAACCGTTCTTCCAGATCACCGCCTACATCTTCCGCGAGGTCATCGCGCAGAAAGCGATGCAGTAACCATGTCGCCAGCCGGGGTGGTATATCAGGTTGTCTCCTCACCTTAGAAGCTGAAGTTAAGTTTACCGGCCAGCAATGGATATTGTTTCCAGAGCGACATCTTGAAATCCATCGCATCTTTCAACACGCGCTTACCCAGCGCGGTAATGGTAAATATGCGTTTGCGTTTACCCCCGCGTATAGCAGTCGCTTCACCCAGTGCCGATTTTACAAAACCTTTTTGTTCCAATCGGTCAAGCGTTGAATGCACCGCGCCAATTGACACCTCGCGTCCGGTCTGGCGTTTAAACTCTTCCGTTATCTTCAGCGCATACGCCTCGTCATCGAGTATACCGGCTATCAGCAGGATTACTTCTTCAAAATCACCCAGTCGTGTTTCGATCATTTACTACTAAATTGTAGAATAAATATACAACTCTCGTCATATTATCTACAATTTAGTAGTAAATATTTTTTCATAAATGATGTTTACCCACGGAATGAAAAAAGTTTGTGACCTGTTGGTAAAGTATATCTCCAGCCTAAATTATGGGCTTTAATTACGGGATTTCACGGATTGTTTTTGCTCATTATTTTAACTACCTTGTTTACTAACATTTAGTTATCCTGCTTGCCTTTTATGTGCGTTGCATCGCATGATGTGTGCGTGCATTATTTACGAATCGCTTCGGGCTTTGGCGGAAAGAGTATTTATTTAACTACCGAATGAGGATTCGACATGCCACTACGTAACTTCAGGAAACCCGTCTTTATAGGGCTAGGCATGTTTCTGGTCTTAACCGTCCTGACACAACTACTGGTATACTTCTGGTATCAATCAGCGCGGTATACTGAGATACAGCGATTGTCCAATCAGGCCAACGCCAAGAAAGAACGTGTCCACATTACATTAACAAACAGTCTTTCATGCACACGCACGCTGGCATTCGTTGTAGAAGAGCATGGCATTCCGCAGGATTTCAATCGCATCGCTGAAAAACTGCTGCGGGCAAATCCGCTGGTTGATGCCATCGAATTGCTAGAGGGTGGTGTTATTACCCATGTATACCCTGTTAACGGAAACGAAGCAGCCATTGGCTATAATATACTGAGTGATACCGTTCGCCATCGCGGTGCAGTGATTGCCATGCAACGAAAAGATTTCTTTTTCGCAGGTCCCGTTAAACTCAAGCAAGGTGGCATAGCCGTGATCGGCCGGCAACCGATTTTTATCAACGGAAAATTCTGGGGCTTTGCTGCCGTACTTATTAAACTGTCAAGCTTCATGAAAGCTACCGCTATAGATGCTGACAGCAACCGCGATTTCAGTTATCAACTGTCCAGGGTCCGTACCAACGGGCAGGAAGAATTTTTCTTACCCGCAGCAGCTATACCCACCGAAGGCGACTTTGTAACCATTGAAGTGCCCAACACTGAGTGGAAACTATATGTTACCTCGCGGAATCAAACTGAAATATACCATCATGCCATTGTACTATCGGCATTGGGATTTTTATTCTCATCCATAGTTGGCATATTCTCATGGTACACGGCTTCTCAACCGGAAAAACTAGAACAATTGGTAGAACGCAGAACGTGTCAGCTCACCATGGAGAAAGAACTTTCTGATTCTATAATAAACAGTCTCCCGGGCATCATCTATATATATGACCAGAACCGAAAATTCTTTCGATGGAACCGGAATTTCGAAAGTGTATCCGGATATACTTCTGATGAAGTCAGAAATATGCATCCGCTTGATTTCTTTGAAGGTGAAGACAAGGAGCTGCTTCGTAAAAAAATCGAAACGGTGTTTGACAAAGGACAAGCTGATGTTGAAGCATACTTCTATACACGTACTAAAGAAAAAATCATTTACTACTTCAATGGCAACGTAGCGCATTTTGATGGTAACACGTACCTCATCGGTATGGGCATTGATATCAGCAAACGCGCTGCAGCCGAAAAAGATATACAGGACCTGAACACCCGGCTGCAGGCAACCATCGAGCGGCTGCAGGCGCGAAACAACGACCTCCAGCAATTCTCGTATGTAGTATCGCATAATCTGCGCAACCCGATAGCCCGTATATTAGGACTGGCCAGTATATTTGGTGATGATACAAATGAAAATAGGGTAATCGTAGACAAAATTACCGAAGCCACAACGCAATTAGATGATACGGTTAAAGACATCAGCACCATTGTATCAGCGCGTAACATCACCGAAAAATATGAGTATGTCTCCTTCAACGATGCCTGGGAAAACGTTCGTCATGAATTAAAGAATGAGATTGATCAAAGCCACGTTGCCATATCCGTTGATTTCAACAAGGCACCTGGACTAATCTCGGTTAAAAGCTATATTCACAACATGCTGTATAACCTGGTATCCAACGCCCTCAAGTTCAGAAATCAAAATATACCGGCTACAATTTCAATCAAGACAAACCTGTATAAGCAAGGTATATGCCTCGAAGTTCAGGACAATGGTATCGGTATAGACCTGGTTAAGAACGGAGCAAAACTCTTTGGACTTTACAAGCGTTTCGGTCCTGAATCAATACCCGGCAAAGGAATTGGACTTTGCCTGACCAAGAACCAGGTGGAATCCCTCCACGGCAAAATAGAAGTCGCCAGCAAGCTTCAGGAAGGAAGCACATTTACTATATATTTACCGACATTGATATGAAAGAGTCATCGCTGCCTGACCATATTATATTGATTGATGATGACGCTGTAACCAACATGGTAAACAAGAAGATCATCTACCTCTCGTTCCCTTCTATTCGTGTAACAGCCTATACCGATGCAGCAGTCGCGCTTGATCAGCTCCGGCAAATGATCGCAAAAGATGTAACACAACTACCCGACCTCATCTTCCTTGATATCAACATGCCACACATGGATGGATGGGAATTCCTGAATGAATTCATCAAACTTTCCGAATCAGCGCTGCAGAAAACAAAAATTGTTATGCTCACCTCCTCGGTAGACATCAACGATATCGAGAAATCAAAAACCTATAAACCGGTAACGGATTTTCTTTCCAAACCGCTCAATAAAGACAATCTCCGGAATTTGCTGCAATACCAGTCGGTGTAGATAATCTATTTTATTACAGATGGGTATATATTAAAAGTAAAAGCCGGCAACACCCCGTCTGACTGTTACCGGCTTTAAGTTGATACCTTACCTCGTTAGTATGCAAGGCAGGAAGACAAATGTAGGCTCGGTATTCGGCTGAGGGAAATGTGTTGTCTTTGAATATGCGGGAATGGTCTATGGAGTTGGGGAGTAAGAAGTAAGAAAGGCCGTTGTAACGACCTCCCTTTTTCTGATGCATCTGTGACTATAATCAGTAATACTGATGATAACGCTCATCGTTTGTCACGGTGGTGAAAGATAAGTTTACATACACCTAACATCTGTCACCATGCAGCAATATATATTTCCATTCAATACGCTCTCTGCAAAAGACACCGCTAAAGTCGGAGGCAAGAACGCATCGCTGGGAGAAATGATACAGAACCTCTCCGGCCTCGGCATCCAGGTGCCTGACGGATTCGCAGTGAGTGTTGATGCGTATTATCACTTTCTGGAGTATAATAATCTGACCCAGCGCATCCAGGACATACTGAATTCACTTGACCGGCAGTCGTTATCAAACCTGGCCAGTGTGGGAGCACGTTGCCGCGAACTTGTTCTCTCCGGCAATTTACCGGAAGCAGTAGCCAAAGCGGTTAAAGAAAATTATAGTCAATTGATGGAAAAGGGATTGAGTCACTCGGTGGCCGTACGCAGCAGTGCTACGGTTGAAGACTCTCCCACGGCAAGCTTCGCAGGACAACATGAGTCGTACTTAAACGTAACGGGTTCCGAATCTGTACTCAAAGCGATCAGGCAGTGCTATGCATCTTTGTTTAACGATCGGGCAATCAAGTACCGCATGGATAATAATTTTACCGACATGCAAGTGGGGCTCTCTGTAGCGGTTCAACGCATGGTACGATCCGACATCGGCAGTGCCGGTGTAATATTTACCATCGAACCGGAAAATGGAAACAAGAACATTATATATATAACCGGAGCCTGGGGGTTAGGCGAAAGTGTTGTGCAAGGCGCGGTAAACACCGATGAATATTACCTGTTTAAAAACGGCATCGAATACAACCGCGAATGTATAGTATATAGAAGCCTGGGCAGTAAAGAACAAATGCTGGTATATGGAGAAGGTGAAAACAATACGATGTGGCGCACAACAACACCTTCGCTTCGCGACCAGTTCATTCTCTCCGATGAAGAAGTACATCTTTTAGGGAAGTGGTCGCTTCAAATCGAAAAACATTATCGTATGCCGATGGACATAGAGTGGGCCAAAGATGGTGCTACGAATAAACTATATATCGTGCAGGCCCGCCCCGAAACTGTACATACAAATAGAAAGTCCATCGCGATTACAGAATACAAAATGATTTCAGAGCAGCCTCCTATACTGGTAGGGAAAGCCGTAGGACGTTCCATCGTCACCGGCAATGTCGCTATTGTCAAGTCGCTCGCGGATAGCGCCAACGTTAAACAGGGCGATATCATTGTAGCGGATATTACGAACCCCGACTGGAATGCCTTGCTGAAAAAAGCTGTTTGTATAGTTACCAATAAAGGAGGGCGAACAAGCCACGCATCCATAGTAGCACGCGAGCTCGGTATTCCTGCTGTAGTCGGCACGATGAACGCAACTGAAAAGCTGACGGACGGACAACGGATCACTGTATCCTGTGCAGGTGGCGATGAAGGCTGTGTTTACAATGGGCATATACCATGGCATGAAAAAACAATTGAACTGCAATCAATACCGAAAATACGAACAGGTGCCATGTTCATTCTGGCTGATCCGCTAAAAGCATTGCATTATGCCACATATCCCAATACCGGTGTAGGTCTGCTCCGAATGGAATTCATGATCAGCAATACTATACAGGTGCATCCCATGGCATTGGTAAAATATAGTGACCTTCCCGGTGATACAGAAAAAAAACAGATCGATGCGCTAACAAGACGCTATGCTGATAAGAAGCAATTCTTTATTGACAAGCTCGCAGAATCCATAGGCCTGGTGGCGGCAGCATTTTATCCAAAGGATGTTATTGTACGAATGAGCGACTTCAAGACAAACGAATATATGAAGCTTCTTGGAGGAAAGTACTTCGAGCCTGAAGAAGAAAATCCTATGCTTGGATTTCGCGGTGCATCGCGATATTACCACGAGCGATACCGCGAGGGATTTGGTCTCGAATGTGCCGCGGTAAAAAAAGTGCGTGAAGAAATGTTACTGACCAACGTAAAAGTTATGATACCGTTCTGTCGCACCGTAGCAGAAGCACAGCAGGTTTTGCAAACTATGGAAAACTTCGGATTAAAAAGAAAACAGAACAACCTTGATGTGTATGTAATGGCAGAGGTGCCCAGTAATATTTTACTGGCAAGCGAGTTCGCGCAACTCTTTGACGGATTCTCGATCGGCTCCAACGACCTCACACAGCTAACACTTGGTATCGACCGAGACTCTGCAATAGTCAGCGGCCTTTTTGATGAAAGCAATGCTGCCGTTAAAATGCTTATACAAAATCTTATCGATGTTGCGCATCAAAAAGGAGTAAAAGTAGGGCTATGCGGACAAGCCCCCAGCGACTATCCTGACTTTGCGCGGTTTCTGGTGTCATGTGGAATCGATTCTGTTTCATTCAACCCGGATGCTATCGTTCGTGGCATTCAAAATATCAGCGAAGCTGAAGTAAAAATAAAGCCGCTTCTGGAAGTAGCCAGCGATACACAAAACAGGTATTGATACTATAAAGTATAGCCTGCATTTTTCTATACGAGGGTATAATCTACACTATCCGGTATAACGGCAGGCACAAATTATTGCCTGACCAACACTCCCACGAGTTAACATCCCTGTGGACACACCGTGACAAAAGTCTGAAGTATGCAAGACCAGCATCACAGCAATCAGCTATAGATATAGCTAATATGCATGCATAAAGCCCTATGCATATGAGCTACTACTATTCCCGTATAGTAACGATACCTTTTGAAGAAGTAATTCAAAAGCTTACCCAGAATCTCCAGCAGCAAGGTTTTGGCATAATTACCACCATCGACCTGAAAGATACGTTCAGGCAAAAGCTTGCTGTAGATTTCAGAAAGTACAAAATTCTGGGTGCCTGCAATCCGCAATTTGCCTACCAAGCAGTGACCATCGACTCACACATGGGCCTTATGCTTCCCTGCAATATTGTTATCCAGGAGCATGAGAACAACACGGTTGAAGTTTCAGCCGTTAACCCGCAGCAAATGATCAGACAGATAACTACATCCGATCATCTGTGGGAATTTGCAAATGAGGTGAATAACCGTCTCCGCACAGCCGTTGATAATTTACATTATGATCATCCATCCCAACAACATAAAGAGGCTCTGCCAACAGATAACATATCGCAGGACAACATTATACCGATGCCGGAGTAAATATAAAAGAGGAAAGAATGAAAACAACTGAAATTGATGTTCCCATACAGAATATACAGAGACGAGTAGCTCGCGCAAAAAACGGTCAGGTAGTATTCACGGATAATAATCAGTTGAAA
The DNA here is from genome assembly GCF_042676245.1 of Ohtaekwangia kribbensis. Lineage (NCBI taxonomy): Bacteria > Pseudomonadati > Bacteroidota > Cytophagia > Cytophagales > Fulvivirgaceae > Ohtaekwangia > Ohtaekwangia kribbensis. The sequence goes on along the minus strand of NZ_JBHTKA010000007.1, from coordinate 477,759 downwards.
GAATTCGATCACCTGACGTAGCTGTTACGCTATGAAAGAATACGCTATATAATACACTATAGCGTATTCTTGGAACCAGAAAAATGTAAACTGTTCAGTCCACCATTTCCTTTCGGTTAACAGTTGCTTCGCCGGGCAATACGTGCCTCTTTACCTTTCCGGAAACAACTGCCAATAGTTCGTCAAACCTGTCATCAATTTTATCACTGAGAGCATTGGCAAGGTCCTCTCCTTTCCGTGATATTTTTTTACGCGTATCAGAACCTTTGTCAGGTGCAAACAGAACACCCAATGCAGCACCTGCCGCTACACCGGCAAGCACCGCTAATATTGCTTTTCCATTATTCATAATGTTGATTATTATATCCTTTGAATCAAATTTATAGTACCGTTTGTCGTCACCTGATGAGCGTTGTCATCCATAGGCAAGAGTTTTATCCGTTTATTTATACCGCTATAGCTGCGGGCAGGCTATCGCGTTCCTCCCTTTTCATTTTTTTAAAGTTCCTTCTACTTCGCTATCTCCGGTTCATTGATACGAACATAGTCCTGAACGGTTTTTTACCTCGGGCTTCCTGGATAGAAGGGCTGTGCTCTGCCAGTAGTTTCTTACATTGTCCCATTCGGCATACATCTTTGCCTTGGTATGCATCAAAGGATATAGTCTCGTAGTTTGTCCGGTACAATAGGAGCATTGTTGGTCGGTCTCATTTGAACATAACGCCAATTCGTGACTAATATCAACGGGTTTGATGACCCCGGTTACCACATGTTAGAGAAGTGTGCTGCAAATTGACTTCATGATAACCACAACCGAAAAAAAAGGCTTACGCAAAAAACTGCTCCATGCGTGTATAGCCAAGCAACAATTCCTGTTGCACGATTTTACACGAAGAATCAGGGAGCTAACCTCCCGTGACGCACTGCATAACAATGAATCATACGACCAGAAAGACATTGCCGCGTATACCGCACAAACAAACGAGATCAACACGCTTCATGCGCAGCTGGAATTTGCAAAGGCAGAGTTAGATATACTTGAAAAGCTTTACCCTACGTGCGATAGTAGCCGCAACCAGGCAACGCTTGGGGCCGTTGTGGTAACCAATCACTACACGTTCTTTGTCTCGGCAAGTCTCGAAAAAATTACGGTCGAAGACCATCCATATATAGGTATATCAACGCTTAGCCCGATATACAAGGCGATGGAAGGAAAAACCAAAGGCGATACCTTTTCTTATAACAATGTTCGCTATAAAATAAAAGACATCTTCTGATGAGCAGACGATCGGTTAATGACTTGGATCTGGCACCCAAACCCGGGAAACAATATTGGCTAAACGGAGGCAGAGAGTGGCGCGAAGAGGTTATATACTTTGTTATGGTAGACCGCTTCCACGACAATCATCAACGCGCTCCCAGCACAAACAACGGAAAGACAAAAGGATTCGGCACGCGCGGACAGTTGGAAAAAACATGTGGCGGAACACTGCTGGGTATCCGAGACAACCTTGACTATATAGAAGACCTGGGCTGTACAGCAATATGGTTAAGTCCTGTTTTCGAGAATAACGAAGAATCTTACCACGGCTATGCTATACAAGACTATACACAAATAGACAAGCGCTTCGGAACGGCAGAAGACCTGGCGGGCCTGGTAGATGCTGCACATAACAGGAACATGCGTGTGTTCCTGGACATTGTTTTGCATCACTCCGGGAACAACTGGAGTTATCCGGGCGATGTAGACTATTACTATTACAATGGTATGGTTTTTCCATTCGGCAAATGGAGATTTGACAATAAACCAGGTCCTGTTGAACTACGCAATCCCGATCTCTATTCACGAAAAGGACAGATCAGAAATTTCGACAGTTATCCTGAAACACGTGACGGAGATTTTATGAACCTGAAAGCTTTTCGCAATGATGATTCGCCGGAAGCTCTATATGTACAGGAAATTCTTACGAAGATACATTGCTACTGGATTCGCGAAACAGATGTTGACGGATTCCGGCTCGATGCGGTCAAGCACATGGGAGAAAAATCGATCAGTCAGTTCTGTTCGCACATTCGCGAATATGCTTACAAGCTCGGCAAACGTAACTTCTTTCTCTTTGGCGAACTGCTCGGACCGGAAGAAATGTATAACCGGTATATAGGTCCTAAAACATCTATTGAAGTCGAAGACACCGCTATATATTACGGTCTTAACTCTGTACTTGACTTTCCGCTATACCATGTCCTGTCCAGTGTAATACTTGGAAAAGCAACCCCCGAAAAGCTCATTGCACGGTACGAGTCGTTGAGAAGAAATGCGATGTCGCGAGGTGAGTTCGGTGAATTTCTCGTTACATTCATAGACAATCACGACCAGGTCGGTCAAATAATCAAAAGCAGGTTTGGACACCATGCTACCGACCAGCAAATTATAGCCGGCATAGGTTTTCTGTTATGCGCCTTGGGAACACCGTGTATATATTACGGAACCGAGCAAGGCTTTCAGGGATCAGGCGAAGGAGACTGGGCTGTACGTGAAACGATGTTTAATCCTGATGATGACAAAACCAATGCTCTAAACCGAAACAACCCTATATTTCGCGAGATATCGAAGCTCGCTTCCCTTCGAAAGCATAGTCCTATATTGAAGTTCGGAAGAATGTATATGCGCGAGGCTTCACAGGATGGAAAAGTATTCCGGTTACCGTTAACACCCGATTGCATGCTGGCATTTTCACGCATCCTGTACGATGAAGAAATGATGATCGTATATAACAGTTCGTTACAACACGATGATGAGGAATATATAGAAGTCGATAGTCGGCTCAATCCGGAAGGAAGCGTATTCCGGTACAGCTATGGCGGCCAGGGAAAAATACATGTTCTTAAAAACGAAGACGGAAGCCGGCACTTTATAAAGCTAAAACTGGGACCAACGCAATTTGTAATACTCACCAACCAGAATATCAAAAACCAATAATCAAAACACCTCAGATACGAAGACAACACTAATTTCTCAGCGCTGGCATGTATACTATATATACCGGTGCATCCTGCCAACAAACAGCACGACTAAAATCTTGATCACAGACGATCACGATCATATCACATCACCTCATCATACACTAGTTTTATGCCATCGCACACAAATGTCGTGCATATCATTTTGTTCAACCAAAAACAGGAAAGTCTATGAAAACAAATGAAGAACTGCGCAAGGACGTAATGGAAGAGATCAAATGGGATCCTGAGCTGAAAAATATAGCCACCGAAATTGGTGTTGCTTCAAAAGATGGTGTGATAACACTTACCGGAACAGTAGATACATACTGGAAAAAAATTGCTGCTGAAAAGGCAGCGCAGCGTGTATTCGGTGTGAAGGTGGTGGCCAGTGATATGGAAGTGAAAGTAGGCGGTATTGGCAAGCGAACGGATACAGAGATTGCTGAAGCTGTACGAAATGCTCTTCGCTGGAACAGTGCCGTAAGCGAGGATCATATTGAAGTGAAAGTAGATGATGGCTGGGTATACCTGGACGGTTCCGTGGACTTTGAATTTGAAAAGCGATACGCCAGCGATTGTGTTGAGGATCTATTGGCTGTACGTGGCGTGACCAACAGAATCTCCGTAAAAGTAAACCCTATCGATACAAAAGACATGCAGCGTAAGATCAGTGCCGCCTATCATCGAAGTGCCACGGTCGATTCATCTTCAATACGGATAGAAACATCGGGCAGCAGGGTAACACTACGGGGCAAAGTAAGGTCATTGGCAGAAAAGAAAGAGGCTGAAAATATAGCTTGGGCTGCTCCGGGGGTAATGTCTGTCGATAACAAAATCGAGATTGATGTTGAGGTGTATGCCTAGATAGCAACGCACTGAAGACACCAACTGAAAAGCGAAAGTATATCTTTCGCTTTTCATAACGATGTTGCTGGCATTTGCTTTGACACCGTGGCACCCGGAAAAATTCCGACTATATCAAAAAAGATCTCATCCACTATGAAAAAATCAATCAGCACGTTACAAGAAGCACTGCTATATCTGCTTCAGGGTTTGTGGTATACAGAAACAACACTTATACAGGAATTTAAAGAGTACAGCAATCACCTGTCATCACCACAAGTAAAATCGGCTGTTCTTCAATATATAGATAATGCCGACACAAACCTGCTGCGATTGGAGCGTGTCTTCAATCACCTGACGACAGAACCGGTACCGCGAAAAAACGAAGTGATTGTCGCAATGATGCGGGAAACTCGTGACTTGCTGACCGCTACAACAGACGAACATCTCAGGGATATACTCATGATCGGGTGCGTGCAATATATCAACGCGTATAAAGAAGCAAGCTATAAAGCAGCCTGTTTATTTATAGTTGAAATGGAACTTGACGGTGCCTCCGATATTATTCAACACATCTGGCAAAGCGAACACCAAACATGCCAGGCATTCGCGTCACTTTCTATCCATGAATTTAATAAAGCAAATGGTTCATAATAAATTCAAACAATTCTGAATGTCATAGCTATTAGCAACCTATAAACACTTTTATTTTATGATACTAGACTTCAACAAGTACGTAGCCAAGGGCAACGAATTTCTCCACCTCCTGGAAGACAATCTCGGCAGCAGCGATCGTGCGCATGCAGCACGCATTTTACGGAGCACATTCCGTGTATTACGGAATCATCTTTCCTTTGAAGAATCACTCCAGCTACTCGCGCAGCTACCGATGGCGATCAAAGCCATCTATGTAGATGGTTGGACAAAAGCTGCTCACAAAAGAATTCATACAGTAGACGACTTTCTCATTGAGATGATCCAGGAAGAGGGCAACACTGCGTGGCGCGATTTCACCGACAAGAGCGAAGTTATAGATTGTGTACGAGCTGTGATAGAAACCATGCGGCTATATGTGAGCGCAGAAGAAATGGATCAGGCACTCGGCACGCTGCCTGCCAGACTTCGGCAGCTGTTCGAGGCATCAGAACTTTTGTAATACAATGCAGCGCACCGAAAATAGTATACAATATACAGGTGTCGCATATACGATAATATATACGATCCGGGTGATGGTGCATATAGGCACCACCCGGATGCTTCATGCAATGCGGGTGGCCTTACAGCCTGAGTTTTGAAACCTCCAGCAGTTCCTTTACATCCGCATCGTCAACCCGCGGAAAATTCACAAAGTATGCACCGGGAGATTCCGGAAAAGTCTCCATCTTTAAATAGATCACTTCGTCTGCTTCGGCATCTATAACGATAGCAGCCTCCATGCTTATAACGGCAACAGCAACAATGATCCTCAAAGGATTTTGCTTCCGGATGGAACGAAGACATGTTATCATGGTATCGCTGCAGGTAAGTACATCGTCTACCAGAATAACAGAACGATTCGTTAACGGTGCAGGTTCACCATTACCACGATATTTCCGATTCTCGGCTGCAATGATCCGGCGAAGTTTAGTAATCTGGTGGCAGATATAGTCTTGTGGAATGGTATGTTCACAGTCATGGATATATACTTCATCCTCGCTTACCGATCCTATATTTTTCCGGTTATCGGCCGGATTTAGAATAGTACGGCATGGCATTACCTCCAGTGGTAAATGTAGTTCTTCGGCAATGACCGATGCCACCTCAACACCTCCGCGCGGTATACCCACCACCACGGAGTTACTGCCCTGGTATACATCGAGGCTGCGACTCAGTAAATACCCGGCCTCTCGCCTGTCGTACCATTGTGCGTTTACTGTTTGAACTTGCATAGCCATATTATTTTATCCAAAGATACTATGACCACTCCCCTATACATATGACGGTAATCATACGTTCGTCATAATCGGTTTCCTCCAACCTGATATAAATCATACGCCCGCACAGAAGCGTCATGGACAAAGCCGGAAACGGCCGTACCACCTGACTGTCGACATCACCGGATTTACAAAACACTACCTGTGAAACGTACTGCAGGTATACATGGCTCACCATTCATCTGACAATCATCCTTATTTCCATTGCTATATAAGCGAGGTGACTGTTACAGCGCGTTGTGATACAAACAACTCAATCCATCCGCGTAAGCGCAATTTGTACATGCGTACCCTGGCCTGGTTTACTTTGAAGTATGATAGAGCCGTTCAGCATTTCTACATAGTGTTTCATAATATGTAACCCAAGACCAGTTCCCTGTGCTGTACCTGCGTTGGAAGCGCGATAGAACCGATCGAAAAGATGTTTCTGGTCAGCCTCGGGTATACCTATACCTTTATCCTGAACAGACAGGTGAATCTTGCTGTTCACATCAGACGACACATAGATCGGTGAATTTTCCGGCGAGTATTTAATCGAGTTCGTCACCAGGTTATTAACAATATTGCCCAACAGCGTTGGATCCGTAATCACTACGGTATCACCGGAATGAGTATAATATATAGTCTGGCCCTGCTTCGTAAGCGCCTGAAGGTTGTTACAAAGATCCTCCAGGTACTTTTTAATATTTATAGCCTGGTGATGGGCTCTCACCTGCCCTTCCTCAATCTTCGTTACAGAAAGGAAATCATCTAATATAGCGGTAAGGCTGCCCACGGCAGATTTAATTTTATGAAGGTGTTTCACAGATTTCTCCTGGTTCTCACCAAAGGAATAGTTCTCCAGCAAAAATGCCGATGATAAAATAGTTGTCAACGGTGTTCTGAACTCGTGCGAGGCCAAGGTAACAAAACCCGATTTCAGTTTATTCAGCTCGATCTCCTTTTCAAGCGCGCGCTTTATATCGTCTTCAGCTTGCTTGTGAGTCGACAAATCAATTATGGCACTTAGCAGGCATTTGCGATCGTACAACGGTACTTCATGTGCATGAATGGATATATAGATCGGTTCTTTATCGCGGGGCTTGATATATACTTCGTTCCGTCTTGCCATTCCATTCTTTACGGCTCCTTCCACAATTTGTTTACGCTGCTCACTGTTTTCAAAAATTCGTAATTCAGCCGCAGTCTTTCCGATAACCTCGTTTACATTATAGTTTACCATGGATGCAAATACCTTATTGCAATTCAAAATTTTACCACTGTTATACTCGCTGATGACGATGGCTATCGGACTATCATAGAAAACTTTTTCAAAAAGTACATTGGTTCGCTCCAGTTGATCCTGCACATGCATGCGCTTGTTAAAATTATACCGGGTCGATAAGAATGCAGCCGCCAGTAGAATAACAATTCCGAGGAGCAACAAAGAGAATATATTCTTAAACCGCTCCGTGCTTTCCCGGTGCTCTGCCTCACGCAAGGCAAGTAACTGCTGCTCGGTTTGTTTGATCTGTTCAATCCTGGGCATAATAACATTCGCGAGAACCGTGTAACGCACAAGACCTTTAGCTTTATGAACAGCCGCAGATGAGATTGGTGCGAGGACAAGAGAATCTGTCACCAAGGTGAGCTGTTGTATGAACTGCCCAAGCGAGTCTATCCGTTGTTGCTGCTTCGGGTTATCCTGCACCAGGTATTTCATTTCAGTTAACCGGGCTGTTAAAATCTGCCGGGACGCTGCATATTCCGACCGCGAAGCAGAATCACTTCTAAACAGAAAAGCCAGTGTATAGGTATATATATGATTATAGGCTATTGATATTTCATCGGCTGTATGAATTACAGCATGGGTATGCCTTACCCATGCGGATGACCTGAGGGCATCAGCATTCTTCTTGTAGCACAATACGCCCAGAAACAGCACCGACGTAATCAGCAGTCCAAATAAAAACCCCAGCGTAACTTTAAAGGAGATCATTACTTCACGTATTGCTCCAAGATAACAATGCATTGACGGCACATTCAATGACATTCATCATGATGTCAAACATATTTACAAGTACCTGGCCAGCGAATCAGTGAAGCAACTTCTCGAGCCTGCCGGCATCAACCAGCTTCAATCCTTCACCTGAAATCTCAATGAGACCTTCGTCTTTGAAATCGGCCAGTGTCCTGTTGAGAGACTCCGTTGCTGTCCCCACAATACTGGAAATATCTTTACGGGCTATAGTGATCAGCCCGTCTTTGTTGATACCTGAAAATCGCTGGTTCATCTTTAGCAACGCACTGGCTACACGCTGACGCACGGATTGGTAGGCTATATCAAGTAACCGGTTCTCCATTTCCTCGATGTTGTTCGACAACATTTTTATGAACTTGCGGGCAACATCTTTACTGGAATATATTAACGTGATAAAATCGGCTTTAGGAATAATGGTAATTTTAGAATCTTCCTGCACTTCAGCATTCTCGTTGTAAGCTCTGTCCTCCAATAACGGCACAAATCCCAGGAACTCGCCTTCACGGTGTATACCGGTGATCAGCTCCTTGCCATCGTAGTTAACTTTATACGTTTTTACCTGCCCCTTCTCAATGAAATACAGGTCGCTGGGAGTTTGCCCCTCCATAAAGATCAGATCCTTCTTCTTGAAGCAACGTAGCGGTCTGTTCTCCGCCAGCCTCTGAAAATCCTTCAGCTCGCGCGTCTTGCTAAAAAAGGCGCTTACATCCTGCGCGCTGTTTCCGAAGGCTGTCTTCATAAACTCGTGTTTCTTCAGGCGCATTTCAATTACCTTCAATAAGTCGACACCATCAAAAGGCTTGGTGATATAGTCATCTGCACCGAGATTCATTCCGGTTCGAAAATCTGTTTTGTCAGCCTTCGCAGTGAGGAAGATGAAAGGTATATTGGCCGTGTCGGCATCTTTATTCAGAATATGAAGTACTCCGTAGCCGTCCAGTTCCGGCATCATAATATCGCACAATATCAGGTCCGGGGGGTTCCGCTGCGCCATGTCAACACCAATCTTTCCGTTCGGTGCATGTGTAACATTGTATTTAGCAAGCTCGAGTATACTGGCGATGTTCTCCGCCATCTCAATATTGTCTTCAATCAGCAGGATATTATAGGTCATATATAGGTTTGGGGTTAAAGACTATATAAAGATCAATACGTTAAACGCAAACCGGCTGCCCTGAAAATGAAATTTTCAAGATCAAATCATTTTCAACTAAACAATGTTGCTTTATTAACAAATGCTAAACTAAGTGCAGAAGCGGCAGCATAGGAATGAGTCCTATCATTCAAAAAAATGATTTACGTCAACATTTTTTTTGCCTATAAATTTGTTACAACGGGCAATATGCACAAAACTGTATATGTTTCTCTTGAAGGCTTTTGCGTATTCGTCATCGTGTAATCCTCATAGCTGCTCCCTTCTCAATTTCCTGTATCCGACCGATAGTTGGTCTCAGAGGTACGCAGTTGCTTCCTATATATAGTCACAAGGTAGGATTACTTCTTGATGGTATAGGTCCAGATGGGTAACTTGGAGTGATTAACCAGGTCTTCGGCTATGCTTCCGCTTAACAAGTGAGCAAGACCTTTTCGTCCGTGTGTACCAACCGCAATCATATCGGCATCAATCATCCTGGCAAAATTAATGACACCCCTCTCCTCTTCTAAATCATTAAATATATGGGTAGTAAAATCACGAAGCATATATCGTTTAGAAAAATTAGCAAGGCGCTCGCGTGTAACGGTATCCTCTTTAAAGTTTAGAGGTGTATTTATATATACCACGTGTAAATTGGCATGAAGGCTGTGTTGCAATTCTTTTACTTTCATCAGTAAATCTTCATGCGCATCCGAATCCATTGTATTCGGGAACACTATATTTTTAATCTGTCGCGGTTTTATGTCGTCTTTCACAGCAATGACAGGCACCCCGGATGCCCTGACAATTTTCTCGGTATTGGAACCAATAAATATATCACGCATGCCTGTTGCACCCTTAGTGCCCATGATCACCAGGGTAATGGAATTGTTGGTGATATACTCCAGTATCTTCTGCGAGGGCGATCCCAATTGCACCTGCGTTCTGACACGCGCTTCCACGCGCCCGGCTATGTTATCCAGTTTCCGTTGAGCACTATTCTGGAGGTCCCGGAGTTTTTCTTCTTCGAACGACAGTGCCGGCATCAGCACGGTATCATATAAAAATGGAAGATCAACAATATGCAGCAGGTGTATTTCCGAATGAGAAGCAGCCTGCAACTGCGCAGCAAACTTCAAAGCATGAACAGATTGCTCTGAAAAATCGCATGGAACCAGTATATGTTTCATGTTACTTTTTAATCGCAATGTATACCGGCTACACAAAAATTATCATGACGCTTATCACATACCGATGATGATTTTCGGTAAGTATCCGCATGACGTAAATCATTCTCCGGTAAAACCGATGTCATTCTTTTACCTGTTGTGAGTCACTATTTTTCCTTGAAAATTTTCAGCTATGAAAAAGATACTGGTACCCGTAGACTTATCGAACCAATCGAATGAAGCATATAACGTTGCGCTTGAATGGGCGCAAATGTCTCAAGGAGAAATAGTTCTTGTTCATGTGCTCGCCCCTCCCAGTGCATATACAGGTTTGGCCGGAGAGACCATTGCCTATGATATGAACTTCTTTACCCAGATGGAAGCCGACATACAGAAGGGACTGCAAAAAATGAAAGAGCAGGCAGGTGCTGTGCCGGTAATGACAGAAGTTATTTACGGTGACCTGGTGTCGGGTATAGCTAATATCATCGAAAAAAAGAAAATTGATTTCATTATAATGGGCACGGCTGGCGCTACGGGACTCACCGAAATTTTTATCGGCTCCAATACCGAGAAAGTAGTACGGTTCGCATCGGTGCCGGTGTTGGCAGTGCGCAAATCGATCGCTATAAAATCAATAAAAAATATACTGCTGCCCTCAACCCTGGAGCTCAACCAGCATGACTTCATTCAAAAGTTAAGTGCGTTGCAAGGTTTTCTGCATGCCACATTGCATATACTGCTGATCAATACACCAATACATTTCAGACGCGATGCCGAAGCAAACGAAGCACTTCAGGAATTTATCAAACACTATAAACTCTCCAACTACAAACTGCATTTCAGAAACTATATCCGTGAAGAAGAGGGCATCATGGATTTTGCTTATACAGAAAAAATGGATCTTATCGCCATGGCAACACATGCGCGTAAAGGTCTGGCACATTTATTCAATGGTAGTATTACAGAAAATGTTGTCAATCATATTGAAGCTCCTATTTGGACGTATTGCCTAAAACGCTAAGTCATCCATACGCATGCCTCCCTATATAGCGGCTATACTTTCACCGTACCTGCTATCGGTGGTCGTATCTACCGGTATCGGTCTTATCATTGGTCTTGAACGCGAATTCCGAAAGGTAAGCGATAAAGATCACTTTGCCGGTATAAGAACTTTTCCGCTGGTGTGTCTGCTCGGTTGCATTGTTGCCTATATAGGCCGGGAACTTTCCGTCTGGATTGTTATCTCGGCTGTTGTCGCATTTATAATTTTTATAGCCGTTACGTATTACATTCGGTCAGCAAAGGGACATCCGGGTATAACCACTGAAATCTCGTTGATCATTACGTTTATATTGGGGATAATGACTTCCCACCAGCTCATCAAAGAATCGCTGGCCGCCACCGTTATAACGACAACATTGCTTACTTTAAAAGGACAATTCCATTCATTTGTTTTAAGAATAACGGAAGATGAGTTGTTCGCTTTTGTAAAGTTTATCATTCTTTGCCTGCTTCTTTTTCCGTTTCTGCCAGACCATAATTATGGTGTGAATGGAATACTTAATCCGCAGGAGATCGGGCTTATCGTAGTAGTGGTCTCATCCATCAGCTTCCTGGGCTACCTCCTGATAAAATATACCGGAACGAACAAAGGTATATTGCTCACGGCATTGTTTGGAGGGCTGGTGTCAAGCACAGCGGTTGCCTGGACATTTACTTCGCGAAGTAAAAAATCCGATCCTTCACAATCAAACCTCTACGCCGCCGGTATAACACTTGCCTCATCGATCATGTACCTCAGGGTAGTAGCAGTAGCAATGATCTTTAACTGGTCTTTCGCTACTTTACTGATGATACCTTGCATACTGATGTTTACCGTGGGGCTGATCTTTGCACTGGTATACATCCGCAAGGTACACCCCTCTGCACCTGCGGCAGCCACCATTCAACTGGGAAACCCGGTTAACATTTTGAATGCCTTTGGATTTGGTATACTCTATATGGCGATAGCGTACCTGGTATATTATGGTGAAAAATTTTTCGGCAACAACGGCCTCATCGTTTCCGGTTTCATCTCCGGCTTCGCGGATGTAGACGCGATTACGATAAACATAGCGAAACTCTCACGAGCGCATCTAACCATGCATCACCCGGCAACAGTAGTCTTGCTGGCAACCTTTAGCAATACTCTGGTAAAAATTCTCATAGCGGTGTTCAACGGTACTGCCGAACTAAAAAAGAAAGTAGTGCTTGCTATGGGATCCGTTATGGCAGTTGCGGTAATTTGCATTGTTATTTTCGGCATCAGGTGAACCGTGCCATCGGTATATATACCCTGAAATATATACTATGATGCTATCGCCTACACCGATGTTTGAACATAGGCTGCAGCACCTTCTTCCTTTTCGAGATCATGCATCCATACATCCAGGTATTGCATAATGCCTGACAGATCAGAGCTGACACCATTTTCGATATAGGAACCTGACGCTGCCATGCCCATCAACAGGCACTGAGGAAGTGACAAACCAGACAGTAAGCCAAAGCAGTACCCTGCATTCAGATTATCGCCTCCACCCGTCAACACTTTCGGGTTTGTTACCAGTCGTCCTGACAACTCAATTGTCTCATATTGATGATAGAGTATACAACGGTCAATAGGATGCACGAGCAAAGCATCAATGTCCATGGATTTAAAGAGTGCATCGCCCGCTTGCCTGATGGGAGGCATATTGCTGCTGCCCAAATCTATACCTCTCAATGCAGTATATATTTTGAGCGTTTCATTTTCGTTCAGGCCTAACGTTACTTTTCCATAGCACGAAAACTCACTTATCAGGTCAAGAACTTCATCAATCTGTCCGGTAGTCTTTTTCGAAGGATCGCACAGGTCGAAGAAAAAAAGGAAATCATTTCGCTTCAATGGTTTAATAATGTCTTTAAGAATACCTTCCCAAATGTTACTGGCGTGCGGCAGGTTTGCCCAGTCGACAAAGGCAAGCAATGTACTTTGCGAGACAGCTTTTGAAATCGTTTCGGTCCCGGCAGCTTTTACGATATAGTCCCAGGTATACTGATCAAAAACTTCGAGTTCTGAAAATATAAGCTTGCCATCACCAAATTCGATCGCATCGCTAAGCCCGGGATTCAATACACTGATCGTTTCACTCAAGGGATTCATACTTGAAAATATAGCATGCTTCTGCGGGTATCCCATGCTTCCCAGGCAATACGTTTGTATACCAAGCCTGCCTAGTGTGTTGGACAATATCGGTGCGTTGCCTCCAAACTTAACGCGTTGTATATCCATTTGAATCTGGCCACTCTTCCCGCAGGCCAATAAGATTCTATCGGCAAAATCCCGAATGGTCTCAAAATATAGTGTTCGCGTGTTCTGCTTTTCTTTTACTGCGCGCTTTATCTTATCCACAAAACCATCAAACCCGACAAACACCTTGCTTTCCAAGGCATGCTGCTGCGAAGACTTCAGCAGGTGTTGCAATTCCATCAAGGCGCAAACCGTAGTATCCATAATTATTCTGTAGTTATTGTATTCGATCTGGTATACCGATATGCATTTATGTGTCACCAGAAAACAAAGGGCAGTATATACCACCCTTTGCTACTCCACTGACCTGCATCTAAATAAATCAGGACACCGATACTTTTTGCACCAGTTTCACAGGCGTTTCTTTCTCCTTCGGAATGGATACCTTCAGAACACCATTCTCATACTTGGCGTCAATGTTTCCTTCCTTTACATTCTCCGGTAAACTGAACGACCGGGTAAAGGAATTAAATGAGTATTCCCGCCTGGAGTATCCTCCGTCCTTTTCGTTCTTTTCTTCTTCTTTCTCTGCGCTGATTCTGAGAATATGATTCTCTACCTCAACGTTGAAATCCTTTCGTTCCAATCCCGGAGCAGCGAGTTCAAGCTTAAACTCCTTTGGTGTTTCCGAAACGTTTGCTGTCGGTATATTTATACCCAAACGTGAGGGGAATAAATCGCTTTCCGAACCGAAGATATCCCGGTCAAATAAAGATGCACCAAAGAAATCGGACATCAGTGAGGGAAGCCCTCCATTTTTTTTTGTTGTTAAGTTCATATTTACCTCCTTGTTTTTATTCTAAAAGTATACTTACCGGCACCGTTTTGCCGATGACGGCCATCAGCATCATAAAAGATTTTTATCGTCTGTTGTCCCAAGACGGACCGGAGGATTTGCAGGCACAGATCAAAAGACCGAGTAGTATATATCGCTGGAACAGCTACATACCAGAGAATTATAAAATGACATGGCAGCTATCGTGCCAACAAGCAGATATATTCGGCTAGGGTGTATAAGTATGGATCAGATTCACCAGTTCATCCACATCAAACGGTTTGCGTATATACCCGCAGGCTCCCATATCCATGGCCAATTTTACTTCGCTCTTTTCACCGCTTGCCGTGAGATATATAAAGGGTATAGATGCTGTTATCGGGTTTGATTTTAACTGCCTGATAACTTCGTAACCATCTATACCAGGCATCATAATATCGCAGAGTATAACATCGGGTATAACATCCATCGCCAGGTCAATTCCATAGCGTCCGTTGTCGGCACTCAAAACGTTGAACCCTGTGAGCTCAAGTATCTCCCCGGTGTTCTCGCGTATCTCCAGGTTATCTTCAATGATTAATACTGTTTTCATGGGGGTGGATTACGTTGCGTATTCTGATATTAAAGTGCTTTTTCTTCCCGGCTTAGCTTGCGCAAGACACAGCTCACCTTCCCATGGTAGATACCTAAACGAAACCCCGCTCCCGGCAGGGATATGGATTGCTGTTCAGCACTGTCAGATTTTTGTTAAACGAATATACGCAAAAACTAGCTAAGAAGCATCCTGTAAACGCCAATTCACTGATTTAAATCCTGTTGAAAAAAGATTATTATCATCGGGCAAACCAAATGCCGATAGTAGCTTGGTTTTAGAAAACTAAACACCAGCTATATGATATCGCCAACAGCCGTAACAAAAAAATATATACTTCAGCCGTCCCTGCTTACCAAGCATATGAAAACACTGGAATGGTTGTCAGCAACAGTTCTCTGGAAGAAAGAGCTCATATTCTTTCAAAAGCTGCTCGATCAGTACGCAAGCCAGTTCAAGACTGATGATGAAAAAAAGCAAATGCATCATCTGCAAAATATTATCATCTACTATAAGGATGAACTGGTTGATACACTTGCGTCAAAGCTAAGGCACCACGAAAAGAAACTGGCCGATATGCTGGAGACCAGAGACGAACTGAAAACGGAATACATCAAAGAGCATACAGCCATTATGAACGACCTGCAAGCTGCCAACGATCAGTTCAGAAACTATAAGGAGGAGTTATTCGCATTAATCGAAAAAGTGCTATAAACAATATGACAACGGTCGGGAAACGGAGCCGGGCGACTGGCATCATCAGAAAAAAAGTCAGAAATACGAACTGGACTATTAGCGTAAAACAAAACCATTCGGATGGAGCAATCGGGCCGTAAAATAAAACGCAGGGCTAACTATTTCCACTACGTTACGGTTGTAATCAAGGCATCCAAGAATGCTTCACCGCATATATATATAACGGCTATTTTTTACTATATAGATACTGTAAGAATATATACGAAATTGGAGGATTCAATTTTTACAATGTCATTCGTTTTAGTTCATACAGAGCCTCTACACTATTCAAAAAATCGTCAATAGCTGGATTAAACTTTTGCATATCGCCCGGCTGAACACGGTAGCCCGAAGTATATTTAACCGTATTGCGTTTATCCTCCGGAAGAAGATCATTTATTTGCAGTTCCTGTACAATACCCGGCTCATGTCCCAAAAGTCTTGTTAAACTGGTTACCAGCTTCTCCTTCTGTCCCGGCTGTCCGCCACAAAGCGTAATAAAGGAGTAATTACTTATGTAAAACCGATCTCGTATAAAAAAGCTTCTCATAGGTGATGCAATTTTACCGGCCCATATAGGAGCAATAAAAACATACTGGTTGTACAAGGCTACATCCGATGAAGAGGCCTTGATCTTAGGTGTTCTGTTAAACAGCAGATCCAGAGCAATCGTAAAACCATTTCGCTTCTTTACTTCTTCGATTTTGAGAATGTCACATTTAAGCTTCTCCCGAATTACATTGGCAAGAGCTTCGTTGTTATTGGTATACGAGTAGTAAACAATTAACGTTTTCATACAGAGTTTTTTAGATTAGTAGTCCGGCGGATATATATACGTTATGTTATGACATATACTTTAACGGCAAGCCGGAACGGATATAGTATATAGCATTCTTTTTTGATTTCTGTTCCACAGGAACCTCGTCAGCAACACCTACGATCACGGATAATACGACATGGTCTGCCGGTAAAATATTTAATTGCGAATACAGGCTCGTGCGTTCGATATACTTTCCCCAGGCAACAGGACAAGATCCTACGCCTGCAGCCTGTGCGGAGAGCACTATATTTTCGGCACACATCCCGACTTCAAGTGCTGCCCATTCGCTTTCCCGTGCAGCTGTGATAAAAATTACTACGGGAGCTCCGTGAAAAATCGGATTTTTATTCTTCAACGACTCTGCTACAGCGGTTGTATTATAAATATCCGCGACTACAATACATATCTGTTCATCCATAGCGTTGATCAATCCCTGATCGGTTACAACATAAAACTTCCAGGGTTGCATATTCATTCCTGACGGGGCCATACACCCGGCTTCAATAAATTGATCAATAACAGATTTATCAATACCGGTATCTTTATACTTGCGTATAGGCTGGTAGCTATAGATCACTGTCCGCAAATCGTTCATAAGTGCAGCATTATTGGTCAGAGGCCACTTCATTTTTACGCAATACAGTTTGATTTTTCTCCACCGTCTTTTTCAATGTAACCAGCATCTTTCTTTCCATAATAAAATGCGGCACCTCGTAGAAAAAATACCGAAGAAGGCGGTTGGCCACATGTGTGCTCCCCTGGGTAGATCTCACGATAAGCCAGGTATTGTTCGCATCTTCCGGGTATACATAAAATGCCCATGAACCCCACGCCTTATCGCCATTTTGTATACGTCTGTAGTCATCGCCACCAACCATTACAAAAGATTTAAAAGCTGTTACCGCTGCAAGTACCTGGTAGCCCCTGCCGCTATACTTGTTTTTGTTTGCAAGCCATACAGTATCTCCGGCTTGCCTTGGAAATTGATATTCAGATTTTATGACGTAAACATTTCGCATATCACTGCGAAAAACATTTTCAAGCCATTGATAACTATAGAAGCCACCACGGTCCTGTCCTAATTGCGTGATCCAGGGCCATATCTCTTCGGGTGTTGCGTGAATCAGAACAGCCCGTGTATGGCCGCTCCCATTGGTAAGTGTATCGCCCGGAAATCTCATCGACTGCAATGCTGGCGGTGCTCCCCAGTCCAGAAATATAGGGCGGAAAACGAAGTGATGAATAAACAACAGGAACACGACCACCCCGGTACATATCAACAATTTGTGTGAAGGCTTCAGTTTTTTCATGGCAATTCGAAATTCACAGGTAAGGTAATCGCATCCCGCAGCCGGTTGCCGTGATGAAAATCACCACAGAGGGAGAATGTTATCATGATGACCAAAATCTTGTCAATCCGCGATTACCATCATAAGTATTGCCGGACGGCATATATAGTTTGTAAAAAAAATTAACACCAGCGGAATGAAAAATATACTCGTACCATGCGATTTCTCAGCACCCGCCCAGGAGGCTTACAAATTTGCGGTCAGTATGGCCCGAAAAAGTAAAGGGCAGATACATGTGCTATATATACTTGACATAATCTTCCTGCATGGAAACCCAACGCTGGATCACAGCTATGCATTTAACATTAACTTTTTGAAGGAGATGGAAGAGGATGCCCGGAAAAAATTTCAAGCCATGTGGGAAAAGTATACACCGCTTGAGTTGCCTGTCAAATATACCCACACCACGGGTTCACTACAGCAAGATGTGCTGCAGTATATAAATAAAAACAGTATTGACCTGGTTGTAATGGGCACGCATGGCACCAACGGCAACACCTGGGGTTCCAACACCCAGCGAATTGTACGGCATGCACAGATACCGGTGTGGGCCATTCGCAAAAATCCGGCAGGTGCCATCAACAATATTGTTGTTCCGCTGATACCCGACCGGACTGATAAACACTTTTGCGATGAGTTGAAAAAACTACAGGCATTCTTTAACGCGACCCTGATCTTTTTATGGGTCAATACACCCCGCATGTTCAAAGGCGATACAGACTCCTTCCGGGAACTTCAGGAATTTGCAACAACCAATCAATTTACCAATTACACCTTGCACGTACGATCAGACTATAATGCCGAAGATGGTATATATCGGTTTGCAAGGGATATGGATGCCGATATGCTCGCTATAGGGACACAAGGCTGGAAGGGCTTTATGCACTTCTTTAACGGAAGCGTTGCCGAAGATATAGTAAATCATATAGACCTGCCGGTATGGACGTGTGTACTTCCTTAACGGGTACATGACAATTATCATGAGCCGTGCTTGACAAGCGTCACCTGTTTCTAACTGTGCACGAGGCATATTTGACTATAATTAATATCGTGGTATCACCCTTGAACACCAAATTCTTCAGCGAAACCGGCAACATCGTAAAATTTGTAGCGCGGTTTTTCCGGGAGCTCTTCAGGCAACACCAGGAAGTTGACGAGTTTCTGAGACAATGCTATTGGGTTGGCTATAAATCGTTACCCCTCGTGGGCACCACGGCCTTTATCATGGGCCTGGTGCTTACGATTCAATCCAGGCCAACACTCGTTGAATTCGGAGCAGAGTCTCTGTTACCGGCAATGGTTTCCGTATCGCTGATACGCGAAATCTCTCCGGTTATCACTGCGCTCATCTGCGCAGGCAAGGTAGGCTCCGGTATGGGAGCCGAATTAGGATCTATGCGCGTAACGGAACAGATCGATGCAATGGATGTGTCCGGTACAAATCCATTTCGATATCTCATCGTTACACGCGTGCTTGCAACAACGCTCACCCTTCCTATACTCTCAAGCTTTTCCAACGCCATATCACTCTATGGCGGCTATCTGGGAGTAAACATTCGCGGTGAAGTGAGCTGGCATTTATACTGGACACAAGTTTTCAATGCGGTGAGCTTTGGCGATGTACTGCCATCCCTGATCAAAACCTTTTTCTTCGGATTTGCTATAGGAGTTATCGGATGCTATAAAGGGTATAATTCAAAAAAAGGAACCGAAGGTGTAGGCAGGTCTGCCAACTCGGCTGTTGTAGTGTCTTCCTTGCTGGTCTTCATTATCGACCTGGTTGCTGTGCAGATCACAGATCTTCTTGGCTTAACCTGAACCATTATGACCAACGCTGTTATCCGTGTAGATAAACTGAATAAGTCTTTTGGAGACAATCATGTACTCCGCGATTTATCCTTGACTTTATCAACCGGTGAGACATTGGCGGTGCTCGGAAAATCCGGATCGGGTAAATCGGTTTTGATCAAATGTATCATTAGTCTTATCGAGCCTGATGACGGAAAAGTAATTGTGCTTGGTAATGATGTTAATGAAATTAACCAGGATGAATTGGACACCCTGCGGGCACGCGTAGGTTTTCTTTTTCAGAGCAACGCGCTATATGATTCCATGACGGTTAGAGAAAATCTTGAATTTCCGTTACGAAGACACTGGGAAAAAGAAATGCGTGAAGCAAAAGCCGAAGCCGCTGTAATGGAAGTACTTCAGGATGTAGGCCTGGAACATACTATTGATATGATGCCCGAAGAACTCTCCGGTGGTATGCGTAAACGAATTGCACTGGCGCGAACCTTAATACTACGGCCATCAATCATTTTATATGATGAACCCACTACCGGTCTTGATCCGGTCACCGCGCGCGAAATCAGTCAACTCGTTGTTGAGGTGCAGAAAAAGTATAACACCTCATCCATCGTCATATCACACGACATGCATTGTATCGATATAACAGCAAACCGGGTGGTGATGTTGATTGACGGCAAGTGTTACGCAAATGATACCTATAAAAATCTTCAGCATTCGAACGATCCGAAAATCAGAGAATTCTTTGACTAGCCATGAAAAACAAAACTGTCGATAATGCAAAAGTAGGACTCTTTGTAGTTATCGGAATTCTATTTCTGGTATTTACACTCTATATGATCGGCAAAAACCGAAATCTGCTGGGCACTACATTTACGATAAAGGCCATTGTGAGTAACGTTAACGGACTTGTGCCGGGTAACAACGTACGCTTCAAAGGTATAGATGTAGGTACGGTAAAATCGGTTAGCGTTGAAAATGATACCGCCATTGTCGTTACTATGCTTATCGATGAAAAAATGAAATCATACATCCGGAAAAATGCTATCGCCTCGATTGGTACGGATGGACTGATGGGCAACAAACTCATTAACATCAATTCACAGCCGGGGTATGCAGAACCGGTACGCGAAGGTGACGTGATCTTTTCAAGAAAACCGGTAGAGACAGATGAAATGTTAAGAACACTCAACACTACCAACGACAACATCGCCAGGATCTCTACCAACCTGTATGAGATCACAGAGAAATTAAACCGCAGTGAAAGCCTGTGGACATTACTGTCGGATACAATTATTACACAAGATCTCCGGGCTGCTGTACACGACTTCAGAACGGCCGGCAAAAGCACTGCCGCCTTTACCCAAAATGCCAACGGTATTGTACAGAGATTTCAAAGCGGTGATGGTCTCATCAACCGACTTTTCATGGACACCACACTGGCAAATCAGTTGAATACTTCACTACAACAAATTCAAGACGCCAGTGTTAAGACTTCAGAAATGATGAAGGACTTGCGAAATGTAGTGGACGATGTGAAGGAAGGCGAAGGTACTGCAGGGCTGATTCTCTCCGATACACTTTTGCGTGAGAAACTTTTCAAGAGCGCGTCCAACATTGAACAAGGTACACAACGATTTAATGAGAACATGGAAGCACTCAAGCACAATTTTCTGTTTCGCCCTTACTTTAAGAAAAAGGAAAAGCAACAACGAAACAGTGCGAGGGCCAATAAAGACTAAACCGGAACAATCATGAAAGATATACTCTGCCCTACAGACTTTTCTCCGGCTGCACAAAATGCCATTGCCTATGCGGCTAAACTGGCACAGGCTGTGGAAGGTAACCTAACGTTATTTCATGTTCAGTCTATATTTGACGTTACGCCTGCTTCTGTACTAACCGGGAAAAAAGTAATACTTGCCAATGCTGCCGAACAATTGGAACAAGAGTGTCGCGAAGTAACCCGCACGTTCAAGGTGTCGTGCTATGCAGAAGTTGAATCGGCCTCCAACAGGCTAAGCACTGTCATTCACGACAAGGCAAAAAATTATGACCTTATTGTTATGGGGTCTGATGGAGCTGACGACTGGTATCAATTATTCAGCGGAAGCAATACCTATAACGCCATTGTTCGAAGCGAAACGCCCCTACTGCTGGTACCGTCAGGCTATATATATAGCGAGATCAACACCATGATCTATGCATTCGACTATCTGAAGGAAAGGAGCTTGCCGCTAACGCACCTGATTCCAATCGTCAGAGCGCTACGATGCGAACTAACGGTGTTGCAGGTAATCGAAGAGGCGTATAGCCAGGACGTTGAAGACGATCTGAAGGAACTTCAATTCATCATCAGCAACTTTTACGGTGATGATATAAAATTCAGTTATGAAACGGTCCGATCTGACGATACCGTGCAGGGAATAAACAGCTATGTATTGCGAAACAAACCAGACGCACTGGCCTTGTGTTCGGTACACCGGAACTTCATACAGCGCATATTCCACAAAAGTATTATCAGAAACATTACGGCATTTTGCAATTACCCTGTGTTTGTATTCCACGCGTGACGAATAGGAAGAACTCATTCCATAAACCTGTCCTAATGAATATGACTAAACCACTCAACGGCCTGAAGCTTGACAAGATTAACCTGGAAAAAGTCTTCAACTTCCTTCCCTATCCCCTGCTCGTGTCCGAGATAGTGGATGGTGTACGCAAGAATATATTTGTAAACAAAGCCTTTGAAGAAGAGATTGGCTTTTCGCTCAGCGACATCCCCACCATTGAACAATGGTTCGAAACCGCCTATACAGAAATAACATACCGCACCCGGATCACGTCTGAGTGGCTGCAAAAAGAAAGATACGCCAAGCAGATGGGAGCCGATGCGATTGTGATGCAAGCGAAGATCAATACAAAATATTTCGGGGAGCAATGGTATGAAGTAAAAGCATCCGTTCATGGCGAAATACAGTTTGTGGCTTTCGTGAATATTGACCAGGAGATTCGCAAGGAAGAAGAAATGCTCAAGCTGATTGAAAATAAAGATCGTATACTATCCATTTTAAGCCACGATCTTCGTTCACCGATCGGTAACCTGTCCAATGTAATTCAGCTCACGCTGGATGGAAACTTAACCAATGAAGAACAAAACGCTTTACTTGGAAAACTGAATGAACAGATTTTTCAAATGCAGGACTTCCTGGATACTATTCTGCGTTGGAGCAGATCCTCGTTTGAAGAAACAAAGGTTACCTGTAAGCAAACAGACATCACGCCCATCATCAATAGCGTGTTAACACTCTACCACGACACAGTCGTGAACAAGCAAATCAGGGTAAATATTCAACTCTATAATCAGAGTATAGTAACCGATGAAGGTATATTTACCATCATCGTTCGCAACCTTATCTCGAACGCAATCAAGTTTACACCGTTCGCAGGTGAGATCATTATACGCGACCACCCAACAAATGATTACTTCATTCTCGAAATTCAAAATTCAGGAACAGGCATTACCCGCCAAAAAATTGATGCCATTATGGCGGGCAACTATAGTTCCGAAAAAGGAACACAAGGAGAGAATGGTCTAGGACTGGGATTGAAATTATGTATCCAGCTTCTTGCAAGGCTGAAAGGCAAGTTAAGCATTGAAGGCGCAGCAGCATATTCAACTTTTCGCATAGTTATACCGGTAAACAACCACAAAACAATTACATAACTATATATCGGGGCTATGCACTTTATAAATATATACAAGTATATATCATGATGTGGCTATGAACGATCAGTCTCTGCAGAAGATTTCAGTTCCATTGGTAAACCTGGCAGATGCGTTGCCAGGAGTAACATACCGCATCAGTCTGCTGCCAGCAGTAACGGTCAGCTATGTAAGTAAAGCAGTCGCTAACCTCCTGGGCGTGCCTCCGGAAGAACTGTTGTTCAAGCCCCCGATTTATTACCAGCAGTTTCTGGCACCGGCAGACAAACTCATAATCGACCATAAAATTGAAATTGCGCGACACGCCGGTGGACTTGAAAAACTTCAGATAGAGGTAATCGATGTATTCGGAAAGCCACGCATCGTTGACGACTGGTTTGTTGGTGTATTTAATAACAATAACGAACTGACTGCGATAGAAGGATATATTATAGAAAACAAACGAACGGCAACCGAGTGGAGTTTACTGAACCAGTTAAAGGCATATCGGAATGCCATTGATGTCAACATCATCTCTTCTATAACCGATACCCGTGGCATTATTACGTACGCGAATGAAAATTTTCAGCGTGTTTCAAAATATAGCGAAGAAGAACTTATCGGCCAGAATCACCGCATCGTAAAATCGGGTTATCATACCCGGGATTTTTTTATCAATCTCTGGCAAACTATATCTTCGGGCAGACGCTGGAACGGAGAAATATTAAACCGCGCAAAAGACGGAACACTCTATTGGGTTGATACCGTCATCATCCCCATTTTTAATGAAGCACGTACTATTACCAGCTACCTTTCGCTGCGTACCCTGATCACCGATCGGAAAAATTCCGAGTTACAAAAGGATGGATATATACGTGTACTGGAAGAAATCGCACACATTGTTGCGCATGATGTTCGCGGACCGGTATGCAGTATCATGGGACTAACCAACCTGATTCAGACCTATACCAATGTACCCGATACTCTACGCAAACCACTCGATTACCTGCGAGTGGCAACAGACCGCCTCGATAACCTTACGCATAAACTATCAGATAAAATATACTCGAGCGAAATGGATCTTCGCATGGCAAAAGACAAGCTGGCGCGTTATGATGCGAGCCAACCGGAAAATCAGTGATCGGCCAGTCATATTCCTAAAAATAAAACCGGAAGCCGTTACAGAAAATAAATCCGTTGCTATAGCGCGGATCGCTATCGAGTCTGTCAGCGTATGCATTGGCATAGTTAAGCCCTATATTAAAGTGATAGCCAACACCCCTATTGGGGGTTCGCAATATAAATACTTCTATACCGGCCAGTGCACTTATACCGCTTACCAGCTTCTTGTCGGATACCTTGTTCTGAGGAATAATGAACAAAGGTCCCAAATCAATATACCAGCGGCTTCGGTCCATAACGCGGGTATATATAACCACGGCAGGATTTAGTATTGAAAATGTACCCCAGCGATCGCGCTGTGTCTTATAGGCTTCGAGCCAATGCACACTGCCTGTCAGTCGCAGGCTGAAATGACGATGCCTAACCGGGCTACTCACTTCCAGCCCAAGCCACGAATTATCAGTCAACTGTCCGGCAGAAATTCCTAACGAAAACCGGGTACGCTGCCACGTATATATATCGTTCTGGGCAACCACTTCGCTTACTGCCATCACGCTGACCAGCCAAAAACAGAAAAATGTTGTAAGGCGCATATAACCTCTAGTCTTTATTCCTGCCGAAAGTATATAGCTATGTGCCTCCGCGTTATGATGCCGGTCATCAGGTATATGGATTATCATCATCGTTCGTACGCCTCGTAAACCAGACCAAAATCACCCGCTATACTGATATTGGTCATTCCGCAGCAAATACTGAAAATATAGATTTGATGTGATAACGATTCATTCCTGTTTACATCGCAGTATACTTTTAAATAACCAATTTCTATGAAGCTAATCATTCAGACTCCACATTTCGATGCACAACAAAAACTCCTGGCATTTGCAGAAGACCACGTTCGGAAACTCCAGCTTATAAATGAACGCATTGTGGAAGCGCATATATGCCTGAAGCTTGACAAGTCTGACAAAAGAGAGAACAAGATCTGTGAAATAAAACTGGTTGTTCCAGGTAATGATCTCTTTGCGTCCAAGCAGAGTAATTCTTTTGAAGACGCCATCCAACAATCTGTGTCCGCTCTCAAACGCCAGCTTGAACACTGGAAGACCAATCACGAACAACGTGCCGAAAAAACGCAATAGCATTCTTACTCACAAACAAATTGACTTATGGAAACTGACTATACTGTCGCCTACATTATTACTAATGTAATTGCAATTCTCACAGCCGTTATAGCCATGCTGTGGCCCAATGTGGGGCGTGTTTTCCTGAGTGGTATATTTATAGGCGCAGCGGCCTTCAATGCATTTACGGCATCGGGAAATCCCGGGCTGTATTTACAGTTTGGTGAATTAACAACCAGTGGTTTTTACCGAGGCATTATTCTGGGGCCGTTCAGTGAGCATATACAAGCCTATATATTTATAATTGCGGGCTGTCAGGTACTCATCGGGGCATTTCTCCTGTATAAAGGTAAGCTCCTGAAAACGGCCATGGTGGGAGCTATTATTTTTCTGCTGGCTATTGCTCCATTAGGTATAGGTTCAGCCTTTCCTTCTTCTCTTATTCTGGCCACTGCGCTGGTTATTCTGCTACGCAAAAAAATTGAATATAGTATCTATGAAGGATTGGGAAGAAAAATAAAATACTCTTCACACTAGGCAGCTGGTTCCTGTAGTGCCTCCTGAATAAACCCAGGCACGCAACGTAAAAACACACCGTTGTTTCCTGCCCGAAACGAAAAATTGCCGTGCACCAGTATGGCAGCTTTACGAAAAAAATTTCAGGCCTATAGCTGCGTATTTATCCTAAAATCTCAAAAATTCAGAATGTCTTCAAAATTTGTTCAGAGTTTGCATTTTTAAATTCTATGTTAAAAATATCATTGGCTGCTATCGGGATATACCTGTCAACGTTAGCGGGCTTTTCCCAGGATGTTCAGGACTCCTCCATTTACAAGCGAAAAAAGCTTAAACTGGAAGAAGTAAATTTTGTCTCCAGTTATTATAAACAGGATGGCAACAACTCCGCTGTTACGGGTGGCATCGGTACGGAGCATTTAACGGACTTTGCAACTACAATCGATGTAAAGTTATCACGTTACGATCACCGCAGGCGAAAGCATACACTCACTGCTGAGCTTGGAGTAGATGTATATTCATCGGCATCATCTGACAAAATTGATCCCAATACTATATCTTCAGCATCGTCTGGCGATCAACGCATATACCCTTCCATCACCTATGCCATTGCCAACGAAGAGAACGGATCTACTGTCAGTGTAAATGGTTCGATCTCGGCAGAGTATGATTACTTGTCGAAAGGATTAAGCCTGGGATGGGCAAAGCTATCCAAAGACAAGAACCGTGAATTCAGCGCCAAAGGTCAGGTATATCTTGATACCTGGACCGTTATACTTCCTATTGAGCTTCGATCGGGCAGTAACCTGAAGGGGAACAAACCGCGCAATACCTATAGCACATCGTTCAGTCTCAGCCAGGTAATAACAAGACGATTGCAGGTGTTACTACTGGCCGATGTGGCGTATCAAAAAGGGCAACTCGCTACACTATATCACCGAACGTATTTTACAGATGGATCGCACCGGGTAGAGCACCTTCCGGATTCGCGTTTCAAACTGCCACTCGGTGTGCGATTGAACTATTTCCTGGGTGATCGGTTTATTATTCGTAGTTATTATCGATACTATACGGATACCTGGGGATTGCAGGCGCATACCGCAGAAATAGAAACACCGGTAAAGATTACTCCGTTCTTTTCAGTGAGTCCGTTTTACCGATACTATACGCAACAAGGTGTAAAATACTTTGCGAAGTATGAGCAGCATAACCTGAATGAAGCGTACTATACCAGCGATTACGATCTGTCTAAACTTTCCAGCAATATGTTTGGTATGGGTATACGCTATGCGCCACCCGGTGGTATCGCCAATATAGCCAAACTGAATGCTGTTGAGCTGCGGTACGGACACTACCATCGCTCCACCGGGTTAAATGCTGACATTGTAACTATTTTATTGAAACTTAAATAATATACTCCATGAAACTCCTTTTGGTATATATACTGCTTATTACCATGCCGGCCGTTGAGTGGCTCGGCAATTTCAACACGGCTAAAGATCTGGCAACAAAGGATCACAAGTATATATTGATCAATTTTTCCGGATCGGACTGGTGCGCTCCCTGTATCAAAATGAAAAAAGAAGTATTCGAAAATGAAGCTTTTGTAAATCTTGCCGAAAAGAAGCTGGTTTTGGTTCGCGCAGATTTTCCGCGTTCCAAAAAGAATCAGCTTCCGGGCGAACAGGTAAAGCACAACGAAGCACTCGCAGAGAAGTATAATCCTTCCGGTAAATTTCCGTTCACCGTGTTGGTCGATTCCAATGGAAACGTAATTAAAACGTGGGATGGTTACGTTTTTGGCAGCTACGAAAAATTCATAGAGAACCTCAATAACGCGATACCTCAACCGTAAGCATGACTCAGGTATATAGTAAAGGCTTGAAACTGATGGGCAATCACTTTGAATTTTCAGTGGTTTCCGATAGCGAAGCATTTGCTATACGTTGTATAGATGAAGGAATCGCGGAAGTATCGCGCATCGAAAAATTACTCACAACCTTTGATGATACAAGTCAGACGAACCAGATCAACGCACATGCGGGAATTATGCCTGTGAAGGTTGATAAAGAAGTTTTCGATCTCATCGAGCGCTCTATTCGTATTTCGTCTATCACACAAGGAGCCTTTGATATTACCTACGGCTCGATTGATAAAAGCCTATGGAATTTTGATCGCAGCATGAAAGCACTGCCCGATCTGCAAACCGCGAAGGCTATGGTGCGACTGATTGACTTTCGAAAAGTTATACTGGACCGTCAGCATCAAACCGTCTTTCTCGCCGAGAAAGGAATGCGCATTGGTTTTGGCGGTATCGGAAAAGGTTACGCTGCCGATCAGGCCAAACACATCATGCGCGCAGCCGGAGTTACCAGTGGAATTGTAAATGCAGCAGGCGACCTTACCGTTTGGGGCCATCAACCGCACGGCAGTAAATGGACCGTTGGTATTGCGGATCCCAATACAAAAAATTTACCCTTTGCATCTGTACAATTATCCGACACCTCGATAGCAACATCTGGCACTTACGAAAAATATGTATTGATCGATGGCGTTAAATATTCGCATACTATAGATCCTCAAACCGGGTACCCGGTACGAGGTATAAAAAGTGTTACGGTGCTCTGCGCCAGTGCCGAACTTGCCGATGCCATGGCTACACCTATCATGGTTATGGGAGTTAAAGCCGGTTTGCATCTTATTAATCAATTACGAGATATAGCATGCATTATCATCGATGATAATGATGTTATTTATAGTTCTAAAAATATATCGCTCCAAAAAACTTTATGAAAAAAAGGAAACAAACATTAGCAGTACTGTCTATACTAACAGTTATTTCACTATCACAATGTGCACCCGTGAAGGAATATCAGAAAATGCACCTCAACGATTCGGAGATGGAACTCGCTGCACGCAAAACGCAAAAGTTCGAAACCAGTTTTGAGCTGTACCGCGAAGGCGCCTCCGGTGCTAACGGTGGTAAAAATGGTGGCGGCTGTGGGTGTAATTAGATATATGACCAACATACTACACCACAGGTTTCGTCAGCACAAACCGGTAATAAGGCCTTTCTCCGCTCTTTAACGTATTATAAAATTTCGAACCTACTACACCGGCAAACTCGCTGAATATTTTTTGAAACCGGCGTGGTATCCAGGCTTCTATTTGTTTACGTTTTACAGGATCTTCTGTCTCTATGGCCTCAACAACCTGTGCACTGATATTCTCCAGGCAAATACAATGCAGACCCGATGCCAGAAGCTGTTGCTTAAATAATTCCATATTGTCTACTGAATTTCGGAAATCGACCAACAATAAATATCCACCGGGCTTTAACACGCGGTATACTTCGCGAATGAATAATGCTACATCACCGTAGCCATGCGAAGACTCCACATTCACAACGACATCAACAGTACCGTCATACAAAGAAATATGCTCCCCACTCCCCTGTATAAATTTAACATTAGGTAGTGGATGCAGCCGGTTCGCCAGTTCAACGGCACTTCCTGCTATATCCAGCCCGATATAATTCAAGGGCTTAAAATGCTCTGCAATATATCGTGCTCCGCCTCCCCTACCGCTTCCTATTTCCAGAACGAACTTGTCTGTCAACACAATTTTCGATGCCAGGTAATGATACATATTAGCAGAGAGCTGCTGGTTAACGATGTTACCACACACAGGCGAAAGCGCAGCCTCCTCAGCCGTTGGCACGTAGCCGTAATTCATGAATTGCCAGCTGTCAGCCGAAATATACCTGGCTAAAAGTTCATAGGTAATTTTAGCATTAAGACGTTTAAACCAGGAAAACCGTTTAAACAAGAAAATCAATTTATTAATCAAAGACATATCGCGTTCAATATATAGTTGCCTTCATGAGATGAAAGTCACTATCCGTTTTACGAATTAACAACCGGGTGAGTACTGTAGAAACTATTCTGGTAACCAACAACAAATTCAGATATAATTTTTAGGCGACTGCAAAAGCAGCATGAGTGCAGCATATAAACACATATGCCATTAGCTTATTAAAGATAACATTTTACAGACAGTATTCCTATTCAATGGAAGTGTCGTGTGCATAGCCGTGATTCACTCCCTTTAAACTACCCAAATTTCGATAAAGATAGTATATCACTGCAATTACATTATTGTAATGCGTAACACCTTTAAAAAAAAGAAAAGACCTTCCAGTTTTGAAAGGCCTTTTCACCATTAACATTGAATTACAAAAACTAAACGCGTTTTACGTTAACTGCGTTCAAACCTTTTTTACCGCGTTCAACTTCATATTCAACTTCATCGTTCTCGCGAATTTCATCGATAAGACCTGACGAGTGAACAAAAACATCGTCACGTGAATCATTAGGTTTAATAAAGCCAAAACCTTTAGCTTCATTGAAGAATTTTACTGTTCCTTGCATAATTTTAAAATAATTAAAAATGATTGTACCAAGCTTTCAGAACTCTAGATGAATAATAACTACTCTGATCGCTTTTCCGGAGGTGGAAATGTGAGGAATGATTATAATTTAACAGAATGATATACTACTAAATTGCAGATAACTTAATACCCTTCAAAGGTAAGTATAATTAATACCATATCAGCATATCTTCCAATAAATAACTAAATAAATATCATGTCCCAATCTCCTGTGCGAAAACAATGGATTGCACGCACTTAATTGAGACCGTTCAACTCTGTAAGCTTTGTTCTTTTTGATCGCAACCAGAAACTGACGTTGCATCGGGATACCAATCCCCAAAAAAACAGAAACAATATGTTCTGCTTTTCCGGAGAGATACATGTATATTTTTTACAACGTGAGAGATTTTTTGCCGGCTGTATCCGGTATAAATTTATAGCACCGGCAAAACAATGAGGGAGAATCAGTTTTGTTTCTCAGCTGTCTGAACTTTCGCAATGAGATCAATAACTTCCTGGCGACTTTTGTTGAGTTTCACTTCAACTCTTTTCAGAAGTTCTTCTTCTTTACCTTCCTGAAATTCGAGATCGGAGTCAGACAATTCCGAAAATTCCTTTTGCAACTCGCGGGCTTGTTCATTCCAGTTTCCGGCTATTTTAAAAGTCGTCCCTTCCTGTGTAGCGGCTGCTTCTTGTTTTTTTACAGTTTCCATATGTGTTGTTTGTTTAATTGTTTGCGTCATAACTACCTCACAAAAGAGAGCAAATAATATAGCAGGCGCGTTACACAACTAACTCCCGGTTTTACACATATCACACATTCTCAAGGTTGCTGTTACGCTTTTGCTTCAGCTTCTTGTAGAACGATGGCGATAACCCGGTAACTTTTTTAAACTGGTTGGATAAATGTCCTACACTACTATAGTGCAGTTTATAGGCTATCTCGGTTAAATTTAGTTCATCGTATAGAAGTAACTCCTTTACTTTCTCAACCTTGTTAAGAATAATGAATTGCTGTATAGTAATACCTTTTACTTCCGAGAACGCATTGGCCAGGTATGTATAATCGTAATTGAGTTTTTCACTTATATATTCCGAATAATTAGTCTTCGGTAATACATCGGTATAGTGAATCATCTCGGTGATAACATTCTTAATTTTTTCGATGAGAATACTTCGCTTGTCGTCCAGCAGTTCTAATCCGGAGTGGTACAGGTTTTTCTTCAATTCATCGTGCTGCTGCTGGGTGATGTCATCAGGAAGTTCAACAAACCCCAATTCAATAATGGTATATCGTAAGCCCAGCCTGTCAATTTCATCACGCACCATCATCTTGCACCGCTGACTTACCATATACTTAATATATATCTTCATAGTATCACGTTCAATTAAAGTGGTGCATACCACATCCAAAATGCATGCCTGCCAACAGATCAATATCAACAGCAGGATATGGCAGCGCGGTCACGCACGGCCCAACTTCCGTAAATGAATAACGTGCGAAACGATTGCTTTTACCATAGATGAATATTCATGGTAGATGATATTCGATTCCGCGCAAGCGTGTTTTACCAGTATACTGATCTTAGGATAGTGTATATGGCTTACACGTGGAAATAAATGATGTTCAATTTGAAAATTCAGTCCGCCCAGCAGCCAATGCAGGTGTTTACTGGTTGTTGCAAAATTGGCCGTGGAGCTGATTTGATGAATGGCCCACTCCTGCCTGCTATACTGATCTTGTGTACTGGCCGAACGAAACTGGGTACCTTCTACCACATGTGCCAGTTGAAAAACAATACTTATTGCTATACCACAGGTGAGCGTTACTATAAGAAAACCAATAAGCCACGGCAGCCAGCCTACTACTATAATCGGGATGACCATATACATCCCAACATACATAAATTTTGTAAACCAGAATATAACATGCTCCTTTAACGGCAGCTTCTTACACGCAGCATTTACCGATACTTTGCCGCTGATATATTTTTGCAGGTCTTCGTAAAATACCCACACCAGGTATGAAATACTGTATAGCACCGGCCAGTAAATATGCTGGTAGCGATGATAAGAACGCAGCGGCTGATCGCCATGTAAACGCATAAAAGGCTTTACATCGATATCTGAGTCCATTCCTTCAATGTTCGTATACGTATGGTGATTAACGTTATGCTTGATCTTCCAATAATAAGAATTACCACCCAGCACGTTAAGGAAATAAGACGATACATTGTTTACCCATGCATATTGCGAAAAGCTTTGATGTCCACCTTCATGCATTACGTTAAAGCCGATAACGGCAAGATTAAGTCCCAATATACAACATAATGGTATCGCAATCAGTGCAGCAGGTGTAAAGAAAACGAGTAATATGTAAAGGCTCAACGCAGCAAATACCTGTATTAAACTCTTCCGGTACAGTTTACCATTGCCGGCACGGTGAAGTTTATACTCCGAAAAGTAATTATCAACTTTTAGCTTTAGTTGCTTGAAGAATACATTATCACCGGTATCAAAAGTATATTTTAGCATATGCAGGGGTGTATTAATAGATAACGTTTACTCGCGTGACAATCGTTCATTTTAATTATAAATCCGAAATTTTACATTTATTGAGATGTTAAAAGGTACTTTTATACAAATCATATATATGCTTAGGAGTTGACAGAATCCTCTTTCTCGTGATTCTTATGTTTTCAAAGCATGTAATGCGTTACGGGCGCACACAAGCACGCCATCGTACAGGGTGTGTTGATACTAATTGTCTATTTATGAGTAAATCTTTTATCCTGCATGCAAGCCTGCTTCTTTTAGTGCTGGTTGCAGTTCTATCGGGTATATGGTTGTTGTATAACCATTACTATGTAAGGCGCAAATTCCATCGGCTTGCAGACAGCAAGTATGATGTATTAAATCCTGTTATGCAAAAGATTGCCTCAAACAAAACGATTAAAGACTCCGAGGTTCTGTCGCTGGTACAAAACGCCTCCTTGCGTTATTTAGTATATCTTATGCTCTGCGAGCATAATCGACAAGACCTTTTCCCTGCGGAATATTTTACCCACGAGAAGGGAGCAGAGAGTTTTCTTGCAAACTGGCTAGAATTTCCAACTGAACTCGGCATGGCCCCGGATGAAATACAACTGGTAAAAAGTGTTGCTATAGATGACATGACGTACTATGTTTTCAAGTATAGAACAATGCCACCACACTGGGCTGCTGCCAATAATTGGATGTTGGGGGTATCAGGCCCTTATTTAGCGGAGACACTCCCTTATGATATTCCCCTCCGTGTGTTCAGTCGATTTAACACGTTAAATCACATATCGCCTGAAGATGAAGTAAACTGGGTTCATAAACATATACATCTCAACGCTCGCAGGTTTACTCTATAACTATACGTGGAAAAGTGTGAATTATGTAACTCTTTGGCTTTTCGCTGTAAGGCAATCCAATCTAATTGACACCAACTTGCAGTTTGATAAAATACAACATCATGATAGGGTTACATACTTCATCGAAAGCAAACTCCAGATGGGAGGCGCAGAAGACGAAACTCAAAAAGCAGTTTCCTGCTTTAACAGACGCTGACCTGGATTTTGACGAAACAAACAAAGTAACCATGTTCGAAGCCCTGGAATTAAAATTATCTATACCGGCAAAAGAACTTCAGCTCATTATCGAAACGCTGTAAATAAACTTGTCGCAAAAAGCAGCTCTAAGAAAGCGACTGTTATTTTTTTCACAACTAAAATTTCTACCGATACCCATGGCTTACAGAATAAACACTGATAATATTTATCCGGAAGGTACGCTCGTTATGGCCAAGGTACACCCTTCGCTTCAACTGGTTATTATCAAGTACCTTCAACGCATTTATTACTGTGCTGCAGTGGGCGATGAACACGGCAAACAGCAGGCTTACTTTGAACGGGAACTTACACCTGTTAATCCGCTAAAAGTTACGCGCTAAACATGCACTACAACTTCTGCGGTCGATCTCTCAAACAAACCGGTATCGTATAACGCACCGGTAAATAACATTGAAACAATCTTTTAAATAGCTATAAATATGAACACATCAGAAATATCAACAGGCACTACCATTAAAAAGCTTACGCAAAAAATGGATGCGCTGCTCTCCCGGTATAATTCAGCGCGTGAAAGCTTTACAAGTATCCGCAGTGTGATTGAACTGCTGAACCCGGCACCTACGCTCATGTATCAACCGTGTAAGAGCCACTCCGTTTACCAGAATACGATCTATACCCGCTTGCGCTAACATGGTTTGCACAATCAGATTTACAATGCACTTCTGCTATATTTCAATGCTGTAATTCCCGGAAAGGACGGTAATGTTATTGCTATGTTACAACTAGCGATAACGTTACCGTGAAATATACCTCTATCAGTTATTCTACTCCCTGTAAATTGGAACGCCTCGCTGGCTATATTACGGCCGGGTTACCTGGTTCTCGATGAGCTCTTCCAGTATGAAATCAAAATCAGGTGTGAGCAGTTCTTTCGTATCAGCGGTACCTATGGAGATAGCCATTTTTCCATTTATTATTTTTTTAAGAATACCCTGTGTATTCAAAACCAGTTGCCCGTAATGAATGGCTTTATTTATATCGGATGAAAACAGTTCCTGCAGAAGTGTGCGCACGGCCCCGTTCATGGTGGTATTAATATTCAACTTCTGCCATTGATCTAAAACAATGTTTTCCAGCTTATACAAGTGAAAGGGATTCTCCCGGTTTTTCGTCAGGATAATCTTAAAGGTACAAACTGTTTTTTCGCTGTTGCGGTCAGAGAGATAGCAATTAAAAAGTACGGTAACTTCCATTTTAGTTTTCCACCAGTATTTATTCCAGCTGATGTCTGATATAGGTTTCAAGGTCTTTCTGAAAAGAAAGGTTGGCACGGCTCGATTCGAACAGGAGCTCCAGGTGTTTAACACAGATTTGTCGTGACGTGATGTGCGAAACAAGTTCAGGATAAGAATTCACAAGGGCAGTACCAATCATGTGGTCTTTCAGAAATGAAATAAACATAGTGGCTTTATGTGAATTTGAAAAAGCTGATGACGATTGTCTGAACAATATCAATTCATCCGTAATATCAGCGTAATCTGCCGGTTTAAAGACATCGTTACTGTCGATGGTATACCTATTGTTCGTCATGCATTACAACCTGTGCATTCTTATACACGTGGTGCAGCGCAAAGATGCGTTCCCATTGCATGAAAAGCGTTACATAAAATCTGTAAAAGTTATATAAATCACAGATATACCGATACCGCAGAATAACCACAGACAATCTACTGATACGATTGGAGTAGAGTACTGTTTGTCTTTTTAATTGTATTGAAAGGATTTGATTTATAGCGACCGGTGTGTTCGTTCACTTGGTGAGTGCAATGTGCTCTACCAGCGAATTTCCATTGAGTTTTTTCGACTCACTCTTTTCCTCACGTTTTTTTCTTTAGTACCACATGTGCTGCTCGCTGTCCATATATAGTTTGCGTTTCAATAAAGCCTAACTTCGGCAAATCAATTCCATTAAAAAAATGTTCACCAGCTCCCAGAAATACAGGGGCTATAGCAAGATGCATTTCATCTATATAACCAGCCTGCAAGTACTGGCGAATTGTTGACGTTCCACCACCAATGCGTATATCCTTACCGTTGGCTGCTTGCTTTGCCTTCTCCATGGCAACTTCAATACCACCGGTAATAAAGTGAAATGTAGTGCCGCCTTCCATCGTAAAAGATTCCCTTGCATGATTTGTTAAAACAAATACCGGGACATGATAGGGCGGATTGTCTCCCCACCAACCTTTCCATTCATCATTGGGCCATGGGCCGCGAACAGGTCCAAACATATTGCGTCCCATAATCCACGCACCGAGGTTTTCAAATGACTTTTCAGCAAAGTCGTTATCCGCTCCTTCTGTTCCCTCTACTTTACCATACAACTTCTGAAACATCCTCGTAGGGAAAATCCACTCGTGAAGTTCCTCGCCTCTCTTTCCTAACGGTTCTTCTTTGCTTTGATTGAGTCCGGCTCCATAGCCATCAAGTGAAATTGAAAATGCGTTTACTCTTACTTTACTCATCGCCATTTATTGGTTTAGATTTTCGATATACTTTGTTTATCCGGTATATTTATTTGTACAGGTATAAATACTTGTGTTTTGCTCTTTTCAATACTGCGTTGCTGGTGTCCTCATGCCGTAAAGCTTACTTTCTCCAGAAATCATTCCATCAATCGAAAGCGGCCGTAACATAGTCGGGCCTGTAAGGTAACGATATTCCGGTTTCGCATGGCATCCACATGTGCCCAACGTCTGGGCTACCGGTTATTCCGTTCGCTCCGTTAAAATTACAATTCGCTCCCATAATTCCGGTTGCTTGCACTATAGCGCTAATCAAAACAGCCTCCTCCGGGTTACTACATCATCGAATAAACAAACCCACATTTAACGCGTATGAAAGTAAACATTCAAAAACATGTATTGCGCTCAACCTTTAGCCGGTTAGCAATAACAATGGTAGTCGCCCTGTCACTGGTATTTATTTCAAGTTGTGATGATGACGATGATTCACCTTCGCAACCCGACCAGACAATTGTAGAAATTGCCCAAGGTAACAATAACCTGTCTTCTCTGGTAGCAGCATTATCAAAGTATCCTGATCTGGTAAGCACGCTCAATGGCAACGGAAAGTATACGGTGTTTGCACCAACCAATACAGCATTCACCAGTTTACTCGCAGCAATAGGTCAAACAAGCATTGACGATGTGCCCGAGAATGTACTTAAGAATATACTTCAATATCACGTTGTCACATCCGGAGCGGTAAAATCCACACAACTCACCAATGGAAACGTTGAGGCAGCCAATGGCGAAGATATTGCTGTAACGATAACCGGTGGCGTTAAACTCAACGTCAATGTAAATGTTGTAACGGCCGATGTGGAAGCATCCAATGGTGTAGTACATATTATTGATGCTGTTCTTGTGCCGCCTTCCGTAACTCCTATTGTCGGCACGATCGTAGCGCCAGCCTATTTTAACAAAAACTTTACAACACTTATTGCTGCCGTACAGGCAGCCGATGCATCCATACTCACTACATTGCTCGGCAACGGACCGTCTAACAAAAAACTAACCTTGTTTGCACCGACCAACGCAGCATTCACCGCAGCAGGAATTACTACACTCCCTGACAAAGCAACATTGAATGCTGTGCTGAAGTATCATGTTATTGATGATGAAGTGCGTGCTGCGGAGCTTCCTTCCGGCAGTGCATCGATCACTACGCTGGGTGGTAATTTTTACCTCAGCAACAACGGAGCCAATGGCGTGTTCATCAATGGTACAACAAAAGTTACGGCAACCGATATTACAGGTTCCAACGGTGTCGTGCACGTGATCGATCGCACGCTTATTCCTCCGTCAAAAACAATCGCAGGTATAGCTACTGATCTTTCAACCGCCAGCAGTCCACAGTTCACACAACTGGTAGCAGCGCTTGCCAGAACCAGCGGCACCGATACCGATTTGCTTGCGGCCGTAAGCAACGGTGACGCGAACCTTACTGTATTTGCTCCAACCGATGCTGCCTTTCAACAACTATATGATGTGTTGGATGTTGAAGGCGTTAACGATATACCCCTTGCCACACTCACGGCTGTGCTGCAGCACCACGTGGTAGCAGCGCGGGTATTCTCTACAGACCTGGTTAATGGTAATGTCGCTACGCTTAACGGTAATGTTACCATCAGTGCTACCAATAAAACCATTACCGATGGAAGTGGTAATGTTGCCAACCTCAGCACCAATGCAGCATTATTAAATGTACTGGCCACCAACGGTGTAATTCATACCATTGATCGCGTGCTGCTCCCCGATTAAAGTGGATTAAAACAATCGGGTCCATACGATGTTAATAATGTATGGACCTGATTGTTTCATAGCAGATATACTATCAATCGCACCAAGCCATGTTTCGCAGTAAATACAGGTACGTTTTTATCATTCTGCTGGCAGCCTATTCTCTCATCAACATACTTTGGGTAATTGGCGACAAGTTGTTTGAGTTTCCGGTGCCAACGGGTTTTCTGTTCCTATTACTGCTGGTGGTCATCCTCGTGGTTTGGGAACTTAACCGCCTTGTTGAAAGCCGTCAGTATAAACTTTACGAAGTCACAGCCAGAAAAATACATCCTCTCATCATACTGTTTTTACTTAGTCAGCTCAATGCCATTATAGGAGCGCTGTTAGGATTAGCCGCAGTATACCTCGCGCTGGTACGCGGGCTTACCTGGAGCATGGAGCACTTCAAACTGGTTATAGCATTTGCTTTCCGGGTAAACCTCTTTCTTAACTGTGTTAATGCTATATATTTCTTCCTGCAAAAATCAAAGAATGCCGAAGTAAGAGCCGAGCAGTTTAAAAAAGATAGTATCGAAGCGCGCTTCGAAGCATTACGCTCTCAGATCAATCCACATTTTTTGTTTAATTGTCTCAATGCGCTGTCTAACCTCGTGTATAAAGATGCCGATACATCGGCCAGGTTTATAGCGCAGCTCTCCAATGTATACCGCTACCTGCTTTATAGCCAGGAGCGCAAAATTGTATCCCTGCAGGAAGAACTCGAGTTTATTGATTCCTATTTATATCTGCTCAAAATACGGTTTGGTGAAAATATATTTATCTCAAAGCACATCGCCACCGATGCAGAGAAATTTCATATAGCCCCGGCCACGCTGCAAATGCTAATAGAGAATGCTATCAAGCATAATGTAGTGTCGGGCAAATTGCCACTCAAGATCAGCATCACCTCCTACAATGGATCGATTACGGTTTCCAACAACCTGCAGGAAAAACATGTTAAAGATCCGTCTGCCTATATAGGATTGAAAAATATAATGAAGCGTTATGAATTTTTAAGTAGCAAACCGGTCGAGATCATGAAAACTGAAAATGAATTTATCGTTAAGGTGCCCCTTGTACAAGTAGACCACACATAGTTATGGAAGCATGTATTATAGAAGATGAAGCAGAGGCTGCAGAGCGGTTAACATCCCTGATCAAAGCGTGCGACCCCACCATTAAAGTGGTACAGCGGATGGATTCCGTGCAGGATGTTGTTGCTTATTTTTTATCAGGCCGGCAACCGGATATAGTATTCATGGATATACAACTGGCTGATGGCAAGAGTTTCGAAATTTTTGATAAGGTGCAGATCGAGTCACCCATCATATTCACCACAGCCTTTGATCAATACGCGCTGCAGGCATTCAAACAATATAGTATAGATTACCTGCTCAAACCCATTCAACGAAACGACCTTCACGCAGCCATTGAAAAATTACGAAAGATATACCGCCCCACCAGCACACGATTAACCGACACCGACATCAAAGCCCTGAAGGAAATTATTGGCAATGCAAACAGCAGGTTCAAACAACGGCTGCTCATTAAATCCGGCAACAAACTTCAGTACAGACCTACCCATACCGTTGCATACTTCTTTGCCGATGGTAAAAATGCTTACCTCATTGGAAAGGGCGATGGAAAAAAAGCACTTATCGATCATACGCTCGAAGAATTAGAAGATATACTCAATCCCGAGCAGTTCTTCCGCATCAGCAGAAAATATATCGTTAGCTTTGATGCCGTTCTTGAAGTAAAAGGCTTGATCAGTGCAAAAATAGAAGTAAAGCTTAACCAGCCTTGCGAACATGAACTGGTGGTAAGCCGCGAGCGTGTACATGAGTTTAAAATGTGGCTCGACCGTTAATCATTATGGCGATCGTTTTCGCGATGCGCGTCCCAGAAACTTAAAAGCGTCCACCATCAATATCGTGCCGGTAACACCGGTTACACCCCCCGCAATTAACAGTCCTTTTCCAAGCTCGTCACGTTTTCGGCCGAGCATAAGACCACCGGCTATGGTTACAGAATACCCGAGGGTTGCAACGGCAATGCCGCGTTTAAATCGTTTTTCCGATCGCGCCAGGTTCACCTGTATGTTAGCAACGTCGGCACGCAGTGAAAGAAGCTCTTTTTTAAATTCTTCAATGTTTCGTAACGTATCAGCAGGGGTATTTTGTCCATATACCGAAGTAAGAACAAAGAAGAACAAAAGCGTGAAGTATATTCTCATAACTATAGTAAATACATTGGTTAAGATGAACAGTGATAGTCTTTGCCGAAAGCATGGTAGTCTAACAAAATATCAGTCGGATTGTTATCGTTTTTTTTCCTGCTATACATCGTTACGAATCACTCGCCAAAACATTACGCTTCATCCGGTGTTTTAGTAAGCAAATCATTAAACTAAAAAAAACATGCTGACACACCTGGTCTATGTAAGCACACGAAAAAGAAACTGTACGGATGAAGAAATAGAAAAAATCCTGGCCGCCTGCAGAACGAACAATGGCCCGCTCGATATCACCGGTGTTCTGCTGTACTCTGACACGCGGTTTATTCAATACGTTGAAGGCAAGTCCACCGCATTGACAAGCCTTTATGATAAGATCAAAAAAGATGCACGCCACGAAAAGGTTGTGATGATCTCCTACAACCCGATTACAGACAGAATATTTCCAAGCTGGCAAATGGGCAGTCTCAAGATGACATCCGATGATATCAGTTTTATCACCGACATAACATCGCAGGATAAAGATGTATTTCAAAAGATAATCACCGGCAAAGAAGCTGACGGTGCAAAAGTGAGAGAACTGCTCGTTAAATTTTTCAAAAGGTAAATGCTGCTATGCAAGCCTTGCGAATTATCAAGGCTTGCATTATTTCTTGTGGTGGGCATACCAATACAGAAGTAAGAAGTAAAATTACACCAGGCTTACGGGGCCTGCTTCTCCTTATCTTATCTATAGTGGTCGGTATATTTCGAGTACCTTACCATTTTTATAGTTAACGGTGTTAGCCAGGTCCAGACGTTTTTGTTCCTTGAAAATTGACAATCCATTACCGATGGCTACCGGAGTTCTGAAAATATAGTATTCATCTACCAGGTTTTGACTGATGAGTGAACTCACAAAAGTAGCACCTCCGTATACCATAATGTCTTTGCCCGGTTGTTTCTTCAGCGCGTGCACGGCAGTAGCAAGTTCTCCGCTTTCCACTTCTAAATTTCTGCCTTTCATATTTTTCTCCGTGCGACTGAAAACGATCTTGCGCATATTTACCATGCGTTGTGCCAAGGGTTGCTCAATGCTATCGGGCTGATTGTCCACTACATTTTCCCAATGATTAATAAAGCCTGGTGTCATCTTGCGTCCCAGCAAAATAGTATCACAGCTATCAGCTAAATCAATTACCTTCCGAAAAGAAGCTTCGTCACGCTCTAAAAGCCATATCCATTCAAGCTCGCCATTGGGTCCGGCAACAAAGCCATCAAGGCTCATTTGTACTTGTAATTTTAATTTACGCATATTAAGTATAGTTTGTAGTGATGGGTTGTCTTTCTTTCCGACACAAATATCAGTAGACGATCCATCACAATGCGGGTCTGAACGCGACAGATTGGGAGGGGAATTGCGTAAATGTACTGTTAAAATGGAGCGATGATATGAGTAGCTGATTAGTGTGGCATTTTCTACTCGCATTCTTTATTTAGCTAGAGCAGGGAGCCGCTCTTTTCAAGATCAAAAGATTTATAATGCAATCTTTTTCCTGAATGTAATATCTGCAATCTAAAATCCATTTGCACAGCATCATAATGCATTAGTTTTGCTGCTTTGATATTCAAATGGAAATTCTTGATAGAGACCTAGATCCGGTACAGGAGAAAACCAGTGTTCTTTTCATCAGCCTAAAGCTCTATTGTATCTTAACACTTCCACTCTCTGCACTAAATGTTTATCTAGCTTACTTCGTCACATTCAATGCGGGCGGCAACTCAGATAAATCTATAGCGATACAAGGTTCACTTGTTGTCATTTACATGTTCGCTCCTGTTGCAAGTTTGGTTTTAGCGATCTTGTTTGCATTGTTTCCCTACAAAGGGAAAACCTACAAACAAAAGTACTTACCTGTATCGCTATTTATATACCTAATATTAAACATTGCATTTCTTTTGCTTCTCCTGATTGCACTTAACAGCATGAAAGTTACACGCTAAGGTATTAACACTTTAGAACGTATAGCACCATTGCATGCCTATGCAATATCTTATATACCATAGGTAATAAAGTCAACGTTGCTTCGCTACATAATCAAAAGTACAATCATGGAAGCATTAACGACAAAGCTGTATCAATCAGCTTTTTTAAAATCAACAGGCATGTTTATGGGCATAGCATGTATCCTAAATATCCTTCAGGATCTATAGTCGTGTTTAAAGCATCTTCCGCGCCAATACCATTATGGGGCGAAGATTATTTAATAGAAATTATAGGATAGCTGCATTTATAAAGTGTGTTCATCAGTCAGTGAGCCAGGACATATTCAACTCAATTCATATAATGATATGAAGGGATGAAGATGGCAATTCGGTATACTCGCCATTCGACATTCCATTGAAGGCGATTAAAGGAATGTATACTATCGTTGGTAAGATTGTCATCGAGGCCTCGTTGTAAAGATGAGAAGCATACACTACAATCCTTCTACAACGGTATGGCTACCCGAAAACTATTATCCGGATATTTTTCTCTCCAGCTATAGCAAATAAAAAAAGCAACTATCGTTTTTGATAGTTGCTTTTTGCTTTTCAGTAGTCCGTACGGGAATCGAACCCGTGTTACCAGAATGAAAATCTGGTGTCCTAACCCC
Source organism: Ohtaekwangia kribbensis (assembly GCF_042676245.1). Classification (NCBI taxonomy): domain Bacteria; kingdom Pseudomonadati; phylum Bacteroidota; class Cytophagia; order Cytophagales; family Fulvivirgaceae; genus Ohtaekwangia; species Ohtaekwangia kribbensis. Next base: position 434,494 of record NZ_JBHTKA010000007.1, on the reverse strand, counting down.
TAGACGAACGGACCATTTTTTAATGGTAGGGTTTGTGTGAGTGTGTTTTCCTTTCGTGTTTCTCTCAAAAGGTGTGCAAAGATATAGCTGTGTTTCGGATTTGCAAACCGGTGCGCAAAAAAAAATTTAAAACACAATTTTATTTCATTGGTTTTAGTCAGGCGGTACTTTATTTTTGGCTTCCGAAATTTTAACCAAACAAATACAACAATGACTAAAGTAGGTATTAACGGTTTCGGCCGTATCGGTCGCCTGGCTTTCAGAGCTGCTATCAATCGTAAAGATATTGAGATCGTTGGGATTAATGACCTGGTGGATCCTGAGTACATGGCATACATGTTAAAGTACGATTCAACCCATGGTAAGTTTGATGGTACTGTGGAAGTGAAAGACGGTGGTCTGGTTGTAAACGGAAAGAAAATCCGCGTTACGGCTGAAAAAGATCCTGCTAACTTAAAATGGTCTGATGTAGGCGCTGAAATCGTTATCGAGTCTACCGGATTGTTCCTTACACAAGCTGATGGTCAGAAACATATTACCGCAGGTGCTAAAAAAGTAGTATTCTCCGCTCCTGCTAAAGATGATACGCCTACGTTTGTAATGGGTGTTAACCACAAGAAACTTACAGCACAGCATACGATCGTATCAAACGCTTCCTGTACAACAAACTGCCTTGCTCCTTTGGCAAAAGTACTCAACGATAAATTTGGTATCGTAGAAGGTTTGATGAGCACAGTTCACGCTGTTACGGCTACACAAAAAACTGTTGATGGTCCTTCAGTAAAAGACTGGAGAGGTGGTCGTGGTGCATACCAGAACATCATCCCTTCTTCTACCGGTGCCGCTAAAGCTGTAGCATTGGTTATTCCTGAGCTGAAAGGTAAACTTACAGGTATGTCATTCCGCGTGCCGGTTGCTGACGTTTCTGTTGTTGACCTTACTGTAAGACTCGCGAAAGCAGCCTCTTACGAGCAAATCAAAACCGCTATGAAAGAAGCTTCTGAAGGCGAACTGAAAGGAATTTTAGGATACACAGAAGATGATGTAGTATCACAGGATTTCCTCGGCGATGCCCGCACATCTATCTTCGATGCGAAAGCAGGTATAGCCCTGAACGACAACTTCGTGAAAGTAGTATCATGGTACGATAACGAGTGGGGTTATTCTAACAAGCTGATCGACCTCGTGCAGGAATTAGCAAAAGTTTAATCTTTACGTGAAAAAGTATTGACGCAAACCCGGAAGCATCCCCTTCCGGGTTTTCTTTTTTTAAACCGGCCAGTCGCTGGCATTCTTTTATAGCTATTTCAAGCCGTAAAACGCAAAAAACAGAAATTAGCCGGCATCGTTAGAAAGAAATAGAGAGGCAACTACGTTTTAGTCGTATTTGAACCCAATAACTTCAGGCCATGGCTGACTATTACAAAATACTCGGCATTAGTCCTTCGGATGACTCTACAGCTTTGCGTGCCGCCTATAAACGGCTGGCCATGCAATATCACCCCGACCGCAACGCTGGCGACCCCGAAGCTGAAGAAATGTTCAAGCTCATCAACGAAGCTTACCACGTACTTTCCGATCCGCTGAAAAAATCGCGCTACGATTTTCAACTCAATCCGCAGGTGACGGAAACAGTTGATGTTCAGTACGAAATCAACAGACGTAAATACTGGCGCTGGCAGCAGGCACAACGCCAATACTATAAAATCGATAAAGAATATTTCAAGATACAGGGTCTCGCCTTTCTTGTATTTATAGTCATTGCAGGGTTCTGCTTCTCGGTAATACACACGGCCTACTATTTTGTAGAACAGAAACGAATTGCCAAATGGAACGCTAACAGCGCAGCGTTACTACAGGTAAATGCATTGTTCGATACCGGCAAATTTGATGAAGCTTTCGGCATGATGCTCACGCTCCAGAAAAATGATCCGATGGAATTCCGGTTCATTTACGGATACGATAGTCTCATCACCACGTTGCACGCCATGGCCGATCATGAATTCAAAAACCTCCAGTTTGCCGAAGCGGTGTCGCATTACCTCGTGCTTAAAAATCATGAAGACCCGGTACAGTTTGAGACACTCGAAAAACTTGCCTTGTGCCAGTATTACCTTGGTAATTTTCAGGAAGCTGTTACAGCGCTCAAGCATTTACATAATCAGCAACCAGAAAATCTTCAGTTGATATACCGGATCGGCATGATCAGTCTTGAAAAACTCGATCAGCCCGAAGAAGCACTTCAGTATTTCAACCTCGGCAAAAAACTTTTCCGAAAGAACTTAACAGAGATTTATGGCGAAGCCTTTATGATCGTGATGGATCCCAACGATGCTCCGGATATTTACTATGAGATATTTGAAGCGCGTGGCCGCACAAATTTAAAACTCGGTCACTACGAAGATGTACTCAACGACTGCACATGGGGAGTATATCTGCGGCCAGAAAAAGGTGAGCCTTATTTACTCCGTGCGTTGGCACATATAGAAGGAAGAACATACGAGAATGTGTGCAGCGACCTGCGCAAAGCCCGGCAACTGGGTATCGAAAATACAGAAGGGTTAATCCGGAAGCACTGCCGGTAACAACTTTCTACGGGATGCCTCCCCGATTTGATTCACAAATTATCCGTACTTTTACGTTGACTACAATACCCGTTAGAGTGGTATATCAAATTTTAAAGACGCAAGAAGAATTTAAAGACCCCGCTTATGAAGAACCAACTGAATCGCGAACACCTTATCTCTGTAAAAAATAGTTACTTTAATATACTCGCATTGTTTTTAGGCCAGTCGAAAATTGATAGCCGCTTTCTGCGATGCCTCCTCAAGTGGGGTTTTCAGTTACACTTAAGTCCTGATGATCTGGCAAAAGCCAATGTAGATCTCACACATCTTCAGTTCACTAACCCGGCCGACAAGATTGAAAAACTGGAAGCGATCTATCACTTGGTATATATGATCTACCTCGATGCAGTGGTAGAAGATGTTGAACTGGAAGTAGCTACGATCTATGCCGAGCAACTCGGCTTCCGCGCTACCGTTGTTAGTGACTTGTTCAAATCCATCGCCACCGAAGCGTATGACGATGCCATTACACGCAACGTACGCCAAGAGGTAATGGACTTTCTAAAACTTCACGAAGCATAAGGTATAGCAGTAAACCTGCTCATCGCTAAAATATTCATATATCCTTAACACTGTTTTTAGCAGAACCGGTCAGGGTGCAATTAGCTTTGTGCCCTGACTACGAATGTTCTGGAATATCAATACCATCGGGAAACGGTTATTCCTTTCCTTCAGCATACTGGCGGTAAACGTCATCATCATCTCGGCTCTCTCCTATCATTTCATTTCGCGCACCAAAAATATATACGAACTCACCAAACGTATTGAGGATGAGCGCATCCAGATTGAGCGACTGCTCAAGCTCGATCTTGACTTCCTCCGCTTCGAAACCATCAACCAGGAATTTTACAAGACCAACCGAAGCGGCATCCTGGTGCAGCGCGATAGTTTATATACCATCATTCTGCGCGAAGCCATTCTGCTCAACAACGTTATGTTCGATTACAACCTGGGCGTTGGTAAAAATTTCGACAGCATCAATCAAACACTGCAAACCTACAACACTACCTTCTCGAAGGTAAAAGAGAAAATTATATACCGGGGCTTTAAGGATTATGGTGTGGAAGGGCGCATGCGAAAATTTGCGCACGAGCTGGAAGAACATTCCAATGAGATCAGCATGATTGAAATACTTTCCTTGCGCAGACACGAAAAAGATTACTTCCTGCGCAAGGAGGAACACTATAAAACAAAATTCAACACGTTTGCCGATTCACTTATCCGCAAGCTTAATTCCGAGCACAGCTTCGTGGTACATTTACTTCAATCGTATCGCGATAACTTCAATCAGCTTGCAGCGCTGGATGAAGCAATCGGGCTTGTGCCAACGCAGGGGCTAATGGGCGAACTTAACAGCAATACAGATGAACTTTCGGATCAGCTTACTTCGCTGGTAACCCTTACCGATGCACGCGCCAACAGCATCATCCGCCAGAGCCTGGTAACCTGCATCAGCATTGGTTTAAGTGCTATCGTAATCTCGTTTGTACTTACCTACGTTACGGCACTGCGTCTTACCCGTCCCATCAAAAAGTTATCGAACTCCATTGGCAAGTTCATGGTAACACAGGGACTCAACGAAGACGAATTGAAAGAATCAGATGTAACGAACGAGATCCACAGTCTTTCGAATGCCTATATAAAACTCACGCGCAAGCTCAAAACACAGTTTGATGAGATACAACGTAAATCGCAGTTACTTGAAAAGCGTAATGCCGAATTGCAAAAGCTCAACGAAGAGCTCGACCGGTTTATATATAGTTCGGCTCACGATTTAAAATCACCACTCGCATCCATGGCGGGATTGGTGCACCTGGCCAAACGCGAAATGGATGTACCCGAGCACGGCCACTACTTTGATCGCATGCAGTCGAGCATCGACAAGATGGAAGGATTTATCCGCGACATAACCGACTACGCCAAGAACAAGCGCCAGCAGATCAAACCGGAGAAGATAAACCTGCAGGCTATCGTAAGCGACATATTTCAAAGCTTCCAGTTTATACCTCAGGCCGACCTGATCACAAAAAATATACGCATCAGCAACGGAGAGTTTTATACCGACAAAACGAGATTGGAGATCATTCTGAAAAATCTCATCTCCAATGCCATCCGGTATGCTGATTTTGAAAAAACAAGTCCATTCATTTCCATCGAAGCCACCATTCAGAAAAATTCGACTACTATTAAAGTAGAAGATAACGGTATCGGTATTGCGGAAGAGCACATCTACAAAATCTTCGATATGTTTTACCGGGCCAGCGATTACGCCAAAGGTTCGGGCATCGGGTTGTTCCTGGTGCGCGAGTCGGCAAAAATGCTGCGCGGTACCATTGCCGTGGAGTCAGAATTACAAAAGGGTACAACGTTTATCTTAACTTTACCTTCGCTGGACAAGGTAAACGTAAACCAGCTGCCCGAATCCGTACCCATTAAATTTCTGACTGCATCATGAAAACATTTCTGCTGGCGTTTTGCGCCACCCTCCTCACATCGATTGGGCTACACGCACAGTCGCACGAGGCTGATATTAACCGTTTTATAGATACCTGGCACAAGGCTGCAGCCGATGCCAATGCCACGGCATTTTTCGGCAGCATGGCCGACCAAAGTATATATATAGGTACCGATGCCACTGAGCGTTGGAACAAGGAACAGTTCACTTCCTTTGCTAAACCTTATTTTGACAGAGGAAAAGCCTGGGACTTCAAGCCCTATGATCGCGACCTGCATGTAACATCCGATGGAAAATATGTATGGTTTTCTGAACTTTTAACAACGTGGATGGGCACTTGCCGCGGGTCAGGTATACTTCGTAAAACAAAAGACGGCTGGAAGATCGAACAATACCACCTGTCCGTTACAGTTCCAAACGATATAATTCGGGATTTTATATCGCTTGTAGAGAGCTACCAGCAGAAGCAAAGTAAATAAAACGGGAGCACGGTAATGCATAAGCATTACATTGCCAATCCATTACGGTAAGCCTACAAATGTATGGTTTCACCAGAGTTTCGGTGGAATTCAGGGGTCGTTTTTTACGAATTTTGAAACATCAACTCCTTTAGCCATGCCATACATGAAGAATCTTGACTACAGAGACGTAACGAACGCCCGGGTATCATCCAGGCTGAAACAAGTATTAGTGCTGATTGGTACGATTCTGATCGGAATGATTATCTCGATAACCGTGAATGCTGCCTAACCGCAGTACTTTATGATTTTAGTCCTCGACCTTCCTGTAGAAGCTATTTTTTTAACGCAAGATTAAAACCAACTTTTTAAAGGTTAATTTAGTTTCACAAGACCCCGCCCTGCGGGGTTTTTGTTTTTATATCGCATACCGGCCCCGTTGTATTTGATACCATGCTTTATCTTTACCGCATGGAGTTCAGCCAGGATATATTTCTCAACAAGATCGCGCAGACAACCGATTCGCCTTACCTCATCACCATTGATCGTGCCGAAGGTATATATATGTATTCACCGGATGGAAAACGGTATACCGACCTGATCTCGGGTATTGGTGTGAGCAGTCTGGGGCACGGTCATCCCAAAGTAATCAAGGCCATCAAAGAGCAGGTTGATAAGCATTTGCATGTGATGGTATACGGAGAATTCATCCAGTCTGCTCCCAACCTGCTGGCGCAGAAATTAACGTCATTGCTTCCCGCCAATCTCAACTGCTGCTACTTTGTTAACTCCGGAACCGAAGCCAATGAAGGCGCGCTTAAACTTGCCAAGCGTTATACCGGTCGCACGGAAATAGTATCGTTTCGTAAATCGTATCATGGAAGTACGCATGGCTCTATGAGTGTATCGGGGAACGAAGTAAAGAAGCAGGCGTTCCGTCCGTTGCTGCCGGATGTCCGGTTCATTGACTTCAATGTGTTGACGGATCTTGAAAAAATTACCACCACTACAGCCTGCGTTATTGTAGAAACCATACAAGGTGATGCCGGTGTGCGTATACCTTCTAAAGAGTATATGAAGGCCCTGCGCAAGCGCTGCGATGAAACCGGTGCGCTGTTGATACTCGATGAAATTCAATGCGGCATGGGACGCACGGGTAAACTTTTTGCCTTTGAACATTTCGGTATAGTACCCGATATACTTACCGTTGCCAAAGCTTTTGGTGGCGGACTCCCGATAGGTTCTTTTATATCCGACAAAAAAATAATGCAGTCGCTTACGCACGATCCGATGCTGGGCCACATAACAACCTTTGGTGGCAACCCGGTATGCTGTGCTTCGGCTCTTGCAACGCTACAGGTACTGGAAGAAGAAAACCTGGTAGCACAGGCGGAGGCCAAAGGGCAACTCATTGAACACTTACTCAAACACCCGCACATAAAAGAAGTACGCAGAATAGGTTTGATGTTCGCGATTGATTTTGATTCAGCCGATCGTGTTAACAACATCGTGATGCGCGCCAAAGAGCTGGGCATTATTACCTACTGGTTCCTGTCGCATCCGTATAGTTTCAGAATTGCGCCTCCACTTACCATTACCGAAGAACAAATCAAAGAATCGTGCGCTGCCATTTTGAAGGCTATAGATAATGCGTAATTTCGTTCCATGGCAGATTCTATACAGAAGCCCTTCGACCGGCTCGACTATACGTACAAATTGTTAGTCGTTATTGCGCTTACCATTGTTGCCATAGTGCTGGCGCAGGATATAGTTGTACCGTTTGCTTTTGCCGGTATACTTTCCATTGTCATGCTTCCCGTAGTAAAGAAACTCGAAGAGCGCAGAGTAGGCACGGCACTTTCCATTACCATTGTACTGCTTACTACGGTCACTATACTGGGTGTGTTTATCTGGCTGATCGTTAACCAGGTGATTGGCCTGATCAACGACTTGCCCAACCTGCAGGTTCAGTTTGAAACGTTTGTCGATCAGATGAGCCGTACGTTAAGACGCGACTTTGGCATCAGCACGGCTGAACAGAAGAACATGGTAAGCGAGATGATGAAAAGTATCAGCACATACCTCGGTGGTATACTCATCTCTACAACCAACACGATCTCAACGCTTGTACAGATACCGATCTATATATTTCTCTTCCTGATATACCGCGAGAAGTTCAGACTGTTCTTTATCAGCTTCCTGAAAAGTGAAGAACTGGTTTGGAAAAAAGATGTAGAGCGTGTTATCCAGGGATATATATCAGGTCTCTTTCTCGTAACACTCATCATTGCGGCACTCAACACCATCGGCTTGCTGGCGCTGGGAATTGAGCATGCTATATTTTTCGGTATACTCTCAGGTATACTCACCATTATACCCTATGTAGGTATCATTATCGGAGCGTTGTTTCCGATCATCATGGCACTTATCACCAAAGACAGCATCTGGTATGCTATTGGTGTTGTGATCGTCTTTTCGGTAGTGCAGTTCCTGGAAGGTAATTTTATTACACCACGCATTACCGGATCGAAAGTGAGCATCAACGCACTGGCAGCGATCATAGCGTTACTGATCGGGGGAAAATTACTGGGTATAGCGGGAATGATTCTGGCCGTGCCGGGTATAGGTTTACTCAAGATATTACTGTCGCATACCAACCGGTTAAAACCGTTTGTTATACTGCTGGAAGATACCGATGGCAAAGCTGCACCACCGGAAACAACAGCCGATGTAGTAGTCGATCAGATTGAGCGCGAAGGCGAAGAGCCTCCTAAAGCTTCTCTATAACCAGGTTGTGGTTGGTATAGATGCAAATGTCTGCTGCTATATTTAAACTCTCACGTACAATCTCCTCTGCACTAAGGTGTGGGGCATGACGCTTCAACGCAAGTGCTGCTGATTGCGCATACATCGACCCGGAACCAATGGCAGCTACCTGGTTGTCGGGCTCGAGCACATCGCCGGTTCCGGATAGTACAAGAAGTTCATCTTTACTCACAGTGATCAGCATGGCTTCGAGTCTGCGGAGGAAACGGTCCATGCGCCAGTCTTTCGCCAACTCTATAGCGGCACGCTTCATGTTACCACCGTAGCTGTTCAGTTTTTCTTCAAAACGTTCTATCAATGTAAAAGCATCGGCTGTGGAACCTGCAAAGCCTGCCAGTACTTTTCCATCCTGCAGCTTACGAATTTTGCGCACATTGCTTTTGGCTACATAGTTACCCATGGTTGCCTGGCCATCGCCTCCTATCGCTACCTGGCCGTTGTGGATAACGGCTATAATGGTGGTTGCATGAATCTTTTCCATTGCACTATATCGTTTGGGTTGAGCGTACAGGCTATACGTTGTAAGCCGTTCGCAGAATCTGGAAAATATATCTAAACAAAACTCCCTCTCGAAAGGGAGAGGGAGTATATATCGGTCAAAATTTACTAGATCAGAATTCTTACCGGATCTTCGAGGAGGCCCTTCAGCGTTTTGAGGAAGGCCGAACCTACAGCACCGTCTACTGCGCGGTGGTCGCACGACAGTGTAACTTTCATTACGTTGCCTACAACCAGTTGTCCGTTCTTCACAATGGCGGTTTCTTTTATACCACCTACTGCGAGTATACATGCATCCGGAGGGTTGATGATCGCGGTGAACTCTTCTATACCGAACATGCCGAGGTTGGATATAGTAAAGGTGCTACCTTCCCACTCGGATGGCTGCAGTTTTTTATCGTGAGCTTTCTGTGCGAGTTCTTTTACTTCCACAGCAATGTGTGAAAGTGATTTGCTATCGGCAAAGCGAACTACCGGAACCAGCAGGCCATCTTTCACAGCTACTGCTACACCAATGTTCACATGGTGGTTCTTACGGATCTTGTCGCCAAGCCAGCTTGAGTTAACATCCGGGTGCTGACGCAACGCTACGGCTGCTGCTTTGATCACGATATCGTTGAACGATACTTTTACCGGGCTGATCTCATTTATACTCTTGCGTGCTTCCATCGCCTTATCCATGTTGATTTCCATGGTCAGGTAGAAGTGAGGCGCAGAGAATTTACTTTCTGTCAAACGCTTCGCGATGGTTTTACGCATCTGCGATACTGGTATTTCTTCGAAGCTCTCCTTGCCGATTACCTGAGGTAATACGATTGGCGCAGCAGATTTACCTTCTTTGCCAGCGGCAGCAGCAGGTTTCGCTTCTGCAGCAGGTTTATAGTTCTCAACATCGCTCTTGGTTACACGGCCATGTTCGCCCGAACCCTGAATTTTACTGATGTCGTATCCTTTGTCTTTTGCTAATTTCTTCGCGAGCGGAGAAGCTTTGATTCTTCCGTTTGTACCATGATCAGCACTAACATCCGCTGATGCTGTGGCCGCTGGTGCTTCAGCAGGTTTAGATGCAGCAGCTACCGGAGCAGAACCGCCGGAAGCTTTTGCTTCGTGTGCCTTGAGCAGCGTCTGGTAGTCAGCACCTTTTTCACCAATGATAGCAAGCACTCCGTTTACCGGAACAGCTTTGCCTGCATCAGCTCCTATATATAACAGTGTGCCGGTGTTGTATGATTCATACTCCATCGTAGCCTTGTCTGTTTCGATCTCAGCTAACAATTCACCAGACTTCACACTGTCGCCAACCTTCTTGTGCCATGCAGCAATAACACCATCGGTCATGGTATCGCTCATCTTCGGCATCAATACAATTTCAGCTTTGATGTTGGATGTATCGATCGCAGGTGCTGCGCTCGCTGCAGGTGCCGAAGCCGCTGCTTTCGGTTCTTCAACTTTGCCACCGGAAGCTGCCGCGTTGGATGCTCCTGCCAGCAAGGCTGAGTAATCTTCTCCTTTATTTCCTACAATAGCGAGGACATCGTTCACTTTTACCGCCTGGCCCTCTTTCACACCAAGGTATAGTACTGTACCGGTGTTGAAAGATTCATAATCCATCGTAGCCTTGTCGGTTTCTATTTCAGCCATTAACTCGCCTGACTTCACGGAATCACCCACCTTCTTATGCCACTTTGCGACCACGCCTTCGGTCATGGTATCGCTCATTTTGGGCATGCGTATTATTTCTGCCATTGTCGATTGTAGATTTTTAGATTTTAAATAAGGAAATATCTGCTTCGCAAACCGTTGCAATGCATCCTTTCCTGCATTAAGCTTCCAAAAATAGAGTATAAAAGGTGATTTTCAAGTTCAAAAACCGATATTCCCTATCAAAATCTCAAACACGGTGCCTCCCGCTGTATTCCGGTTTGCCTTCAGATACGAGGTGCGAAATCCTAATTCAAACTTCGGCAGGAAACGCATAAAGTTGAAATCAAAAGTTGTTTCAACTCCGATGGATTGATAGGTGTCGTCAGTAGCAAACCCCTGCACTAAGTTTGCATCGCGGTTGTAATAGTATACTGTTCCATATCCTTGTCCATAATCGAAGAAGGCATTAAGCTTAACGCGCTGAACGTTAAGTATGGGGCCGAGAGCTATATCAGGATACCAGAGAGGGAATGCATAATTTAATGAAACCGTGTAGAATTTTTCATCCCGAGGGTATCCATATCCACGAGGCTTGAAAATTCTGTTGCGGAAAGTATAAATATCCGTCTCTACACTTTGCAAACTTTTCTGAAAGGCCAACCGTGAATATAGGTAATGGTGTTTTGCGAGCCCTGGAAAATATAGTATACCTCTGACTGCAAGAAGGTTGCCCGTAAAGTCACTATTAAAAGGAGTACTATATAAATCGATGCTTAGAGATTGCCCCCAACGGTACAAAAAATCTCTGTAACTCGGCTTCAATAAGCGATAGTAAGTTAACGCAAAGTGATTATATATTAAATCGCCATCGGTAAGCTGATCTGTATAAAAGTAATCATACGTTGTATTCCGATACGGAACAAATCGATCCTTACCTTTATAGATGAGTGTATCGTTTCGTGTAATTGTATTGACAAATGACGACACTCTCGTAAGCCCTACCGAATTACCAACTGACAGTTGCTCTATATATTTCGATCGTGTAAGAAGTAACGGTATACTTAATCCACCCTCTACCGTTGTCTCATCCCATGTAAACTCGATTTTCTTTTCTTCCAGCGTTTCGTCATTTGTACGATTGCCTTTTTCTGCCGTCAGGTTTATGATGGGATATAGCCCCTGATAGCTGATACCGGCACGCCACAGGTCGGTACGTTCGTTGATGTCATATACATAGCCGGCGGTGATCGAAGTCGTACTGAGTACATCGTGCGATGCCACAGCAGCAGTGATCTGCGCCAAATCGTTCGTGAGTAAAAATCCCCAGCTATAAGGATTAATAATTCCCTTCAGCTTTGAGTAACGTTTTACCGGCAACACGTTTTGTGGGATGCTGTCGAACAACCCCGGCCTTCCCTCCTGTTCTACGAGATGCCGGTAAGCATGATCAGCCTGAGATTTTGCCTCATATATAGTCCACGATGATGGATCGAACGGAGCCTTTACCACATCCATTCCATCTTTCGCCTGGTCGTTATAGTATAACGTTTTGCCATCTTTTGTTACCGCCGGGTTGAAGGCACCATATTTACTGCTCGTAACCTGGTACCGTTGTTTGGTCTCCACATCAATCGCATATATGTTATCGATGCCAGTAACAGGCGAGTTAAAGAGTATATATTTCCCCCACTGCACCGGGTGTCCCAAATTTTCATGTGTAGCGGGTAATATCTCCTGCTCTGTACCTGAATCAACATCAATGGAAACAAGCATTTTTCCCTGTCTGGTTGTCTTCAGTACAACGATCTTCGAGGCATCGTCAGACCAACGGGGCATGGAGTAAAAATAGTTGGCTTCATTGGCAAACTCCTTTATAGGTTTACCGGTAAACAGTTCGAGTATAACCAGCGTGTTGGAATAGTCATTATCCGAACGCACGGTAACGATCTTATCTCCGTTAGGCGACAATGCAGCACTGGCATACCGTTGACGTCTTCCTCCTATAACACGTTTCTGTTTATTTTCATAATCGTAAATCTTGATCTGCGAAAAGTTCTTCACGCGCCAACGCGGGTCGTATCCGAATTCGTTCCACACCACCGAAGTATAGGTGGATGAAAGCATACCCGCATCGTTAACAAAACCCGGAGTAAAAACTCGTTTCTCTCGACCATCTTTCAACAGTACAAATTGTTCAATATCACCTATACCCTGCTTCATCACCAGTATACTTCCATCTTCCTGGGGTTGTGGATATAGATAATCCGTATAGGCTGTTGTTGATCGCGAATTTACTTTTTCAAAAGAGGTAAGCTTTAATTGGTCAATCTCCTTCTGCCATTCGCTTCGATACGTTGCCGCCATCTCATTATACAGATCCTTTACATATAGCCCGGTTTTATTTTTAATAGCATTAGAGAAAGCGAACGGTATAAATGGAACACTCCACGATCGCGCTGTGATCTTTCCCCATATCTCCGGGTCGTCTGTTTTCCTGCGCAGGTAGCTTACCATGTTATACCCTAATACATAGTGGTTGGGTATATTATGCTTGTACGATCGTAAATACTGTTTGTGATAGTTGAACGTACGGCCTTCCAGCAGATTGGTTTTAAACACGAGATTAAACTGCGGTATCTTACCGCGACCGCTATGCGTAAATGCTGTTTCAGTAACCACGGCATCGCCTTCCCAAAACCACTGAGGCGCTGCCACCTGCGACATACCCGCCAATGTCGGATTACCGAAGAGATAATAAAACAACCTGTTGAACCCGCGCGTTGCATGCTGATATTGTACAATGTGCCGGTACTCATGCGAGGCCAGCATATCGAGCCAGTCGTTCGTGCCTATAAAATTATAGTCTTGAGGAGCCATGGTATAAAATTCAGACCTCCTCGGCAACATCGATACAAAGGCATTGGACACCGAAGATTGATTCTGCAACACCACGGATATCTTTCGAGGCCTGGTGCCGAGTGACTTCGCTTCAGGCGCATGTATATATTCCAGTGTGTTGGCCATGCGCTGGGCCTGCTCATCAAACCCCTCCGGAAAAAGCACTCTGAAATGGGGGGTATTAACCTGGTACCACTTTAAACCCGTAGGGTTATTTTCAAGTATAGTCTGCGTTTGTGCATGTACTGCTAACGAGAGTATAGCCAATAAAAAAGGGAGTGATATTTTCATCCGGAATAGTTTACCGTATGAAATATGAAACTCCCTTTTGTGAAAAGCAACTATCGTTGCCTAATTCTGACTAAACTTACTCGTTGATACGAATCTCGCTACTCACCACTGCGCTTACCTGAAACAGACCTAACGCTCCATTCGATAAATTAGTACGTGGGTCTGCCGGCGGTTGGGTAAACATACCGCCATCGTTGTTCAACAGTTTATCCAGGTCGCGGTAGAAAATAAAGGCATCGCGACTCAGGCTGTACACTTCAGCACGGGCCAGGTCATTTACACTATAGAAAATCGGCAGCGGGAAACCATCGATGTTCTCTCCTACCAATTCATCATCGGCATAGTATACATCGGTATCCAAATTATATGTTAACGAATCGTTACGGTAGGTTTTGAAAAGATAATAGTCTCTTGTTTCCTTCGGTTCCTTTACGAACATCAGCACTTCGTAGAATCTTCCCGGATCTTCCGGGTCTTCGCGTTCATCTTCATCAATACGATATTCCAGTTTATCAATCGTAGTAATGCGATTTAGTTTGTCTTGCGCGGTATAGGTTTGTCCTTCAGCCACAACAGTCAGGGTATAGGTGCGATCGATCACACCAACAAACGGAGTCTGCGGAAGATAATATCCGGCAGAGTCTGCATGATTGCGCGGATTGTGTACAAATGTATATTCATTACCCAGGTCATCGGCTACGGTTATGGTTGCATCCGTAACGCGTGGTGTTTTACCGCTGGCGTAGAAGTTGGTTGACTTGCTCACCTTTACAAACTGGTAGCCGGCCCGATCGGTAACTTGTCCTTCAATAACGATCTTCGGTGTCGTTTCCTCCAGGTCAAGCACTACTGTCTCTTCACAGGCAGCGAGCGTGAGCAACGTGAGACTATATATCAATGCTTTTTTCATGGACAATGCTTTATAAAATATATTGCTGTTTTGTGTTTTCATGATGCGTTAGAATTTAATGTTATAGGTAACAGACGGCATAAACGGGAAGAGATATACCATGCGGGCCTCTTTCTGTGTACCATCGCCAATTATATCGCCATCACTGTCTTTCTTGGTACGGGTATACACGGTGAATGCATTCTTGCGACTATATACATTGTATAGTGAGAAGATCCACTGGCCTTTCCATTTACGGGTTGCGTTCTTGCGCGGGTTCAGGGTAGCGGAAAGATCCAGGCGGTGGAAGGCTGGCAACCTGTATCCGTTACGCTCACTTACCTGGTCAGGATTATACTCTCCATATTCATATTTACCAGACGGCACGGTGGTAGGGCGACCCGTGCTATAGGTAAACGCTCCACCAAAGGTCCACTTGTCGTTCAGCTCAAATGCAGCATTCAGGTTTACTACATTTCTGCGATCGTAGTTCGCTACATATTCACGTCCCTGGTTTACACCTTCGATCTGGCGCAGTGCTTTCGACCAGGTATAGCTTGCCATACCCGTAAGACGTCCTTCTTTTTTCGTAACCATAAACTCGGCTCCGTATGCCCATGCATCACCTTGTCTGTATTCGGTAACCAGGTCTTTATTCAACTGGATCTCGGCATTATCAGCAAAGTCTGTTACATGCTGTATATCCTTATAGTATATTTCAGCAGACGCTTCGTACATATTATCTTTCAGGTTCTGGAAATATCCGAGCGCGATCTGGTCAGCGATCTGCGGTTTCAGATAATAACCACTCGGGCTCCATGTATTGAAAGGCAATGGTACCGTGCCGGCTGCTACGAGGTGTGTATTCTGCACCATGCGGTTGTACGACAATTTGATAGACTTGTCATCCGACAAAGAATAACGAAGTCCGAAGCGCGGCTCCAGGTTCACAAAGTTCTTAATGCTCTTCCACGAACCATACTCCAGTGAATCTACGCGAGTAGGGTCTGCATTGTCTTTCGGATCGTTGTAGATATATACTTTGCCCGGCCCCATGCTCTGGAAGATCGATACACGCAGCCCTACATCCATCGTGAGGGCATCGGTAATTCTGCGCTGGTTGCTCAGGTATATACCATGATCAAGCGCATACATTTTATCGAACACTGTTTTTTCAAACATGGATTCTTCCGAGTTAGGCTCTATGGTTGCCGGAGAGAATCGTCTGCCCGTAATGTGATACCCGAAGGTAAATTCGTTGTTAACGGTGTGGAAGTACGTAAGGTCGTTCTTCACACTAAGCTCCTGCAGGTTGGAAGACCACTTGAAGCCTTGTATCGGGTCTTTGATCTCGAACAAGTAATCAAAGCTGCTGAGGATTACCGTTGTATTCGAAAATAACTTCTCGTTGAACAAATGGTTCCAGCGGAATGTTCCGGTAGAGTTACCCCAGCCGAAACCAACTTCGCCATCGGAGAAAGACAATTTATCACGACCGGTATAGCCTGATACGAAGAAACGGTTCTTGTTATTCGCTCTCCAGTTTACTTTAGCATTCAGGTCGTAAAAGTTAATGCTGTTGTCAGTGTTCGCAGCTTTCAGATAAAGTCCGAGGTTCGAAGTTCTGCCCGAGAGGATAAATGAACTTTTATCTTTTACGATAGGCGCTTCAATCATCACACGGCTCGCCATAGAACCTATACCGGCTGTTACACCGAAGCGTTTGTTATTACCATCGATCGTGCGTACTTCAAGGATGGAAGACAAACGGCCGCCGAAGCGTGAAGGTATACCACCTTTATATAGTTCAGATTCTTTAATAACATCGGCATTGAAAACCGATACCATACCCCCCAGGTGAGAAGCATCATATATAGGGGCTTCATCGATGAGTATAAGGTTCTGGTCGCCACCACCTCCGCGTACGAAGAATGAGGAAGTTCCTTCACCGGCAGAAATAACACCAGGCAATGCCTGTACATTTTTAATGATGTCTACTTCACCAAACAGGGTCGGTAACTTTTTTACCTGGTTAATGTTCAGTGTATTTTTACTCATCTGTACCGCGATCACATTTTCATCGAGTGGTCGCTCGGAGATCTCTACTTCATTCATGATCTGCGCTTCGCCACCCAACTCTATATTTCTGGATACATCGGCATCGAGTGTAACGGTAACGTTCTGCGATGAATAGCCTACAAAAGTATATTGTACTTCATATGTACCTTTCGGAACCGTGATGGAATAAAAGCCATACGCATTGGTAGCAGTGCCCGCTTTTAACTGCGGAATGTAAACGGTTACTCCGATAAGTTCTTCTCCGTTATCAGCATCCTTTATGTAACCATTCAGGGTTACTTTCTCCTGCGATCGCGCCATGGTGCTTACCAGGGCTAAAGTCACAACAACTAAAAATCGAATCATCTGTGCTTGGGGTTTCGTATATGTAATTTGGGTTCAAGACAATCACATGGTTATTACCCCCTATTGCCGGATAAAAAAAATATAAAAACATGCTAAACATGTGTGAACAACGTGGGGCAAGCTTTCTATGACGAGAAAAGAAAATATTTGTTGCCTTATCGTGAAGAAATTATTGTTAATACCTTTACAGCGTTTTTAAAAGGCTCCGGTAATTTCAATCTAAATCAATAATAGCATGTTCAGAAAGCTCAGAGATCTATATAAGGAGTATAAACCGTATGTACGCGTAGACCTTATTATGTATGCTTCGCTGATCCTGATGATCATTCTATACTTCATCATCAGTACGGTACTTTAAATAGCTGCGAGTTTTGAGCTATGACGTGCGGGGTATTTTTAAAGAAGGATTTCGCGCACGTTGTCTTTTATTTTACCGGCCAGTTCATCGGTGGGTAAATCATTTATATCGCGGCCAAACGGATCTTCAATCTCTTCTGCGATCAACTCCACACTCAACAATACATACGACACCAACAACACCGTGGGTATGGTGAAGTATTCGAACGTGGTTACAAAACCAAACGGCAGGGTAAAGATGTATATGAATATAAATTTCTTGATGAACATGGAGTACGAATATGGAATAGGCGTATTCTTGATACGCTCGCATGCTCCGATCAGGTCTGTAAAATCTTTCAGTTCCTTGTCCAGGTTAATCAGCTGATCGCCCGTAAACCTATTCTCTTTGTAGAGTTGATTTACTTTGGTGTATAGCAATGCCGATATACGATTGGGCTTATGTTTCACCGCTTTGAGTTCTTCGAGCAACGTACCATCCACGTCTTCCAGTTCCGTAAGCTGTACACCGGTGCGCAGATGTTCTTTCATAGCAAACACAAAGTTTGGAATCATCTTCGCGAACCAATCGCGGTCTTCATGATTCTCTTTGCTTATATAGGCATTTAACTTAAGCGCAAAATTTCGCGTACTGTTAACAACACCTCCCCATGATCTTCTTCCCTCCCACCAGCGATCGTACGCAGAGTTAGTACGGAACACCAGGAACAAACCGAGTACTATACCCAATAAAGAGTGTACCGTAGTGGTTACCGGAAATTCACTGGGCTTTAACTTGAGATGACTTACAATAACATAGCACACACCGGTAGTAAACACCATCATAAAAATAATTACCGGCAACATGGTCCGTAACACGTGGCGACTATACGAGTGAAGAATAAGCGCCATCCAGGTCTTCGGATTATATTTTATCATAAAATGTGTAACGATTTCAGGCCGCTAATTAAGTCCAAGAAATATTCTTATGCAAAGCCAACCTACAAGAGCGGTTTGCGTTAATAAATTCAATTCAATATCTTTATAATATCATTTTAATATCAAACTTATGAGTAAGGAAAAAGAGTTCACACCGTTATCGGGCTATATGATGCTGGGTATCGTAATCTTCCTGGTATTCCTGAGCATTGTACTAATGGCAGGACACAGCCCGTTCTATATCTTAACTCTCGGAGCAGTTTTCGTATTGACGCCCGGCTTTTTCTTTCTGAACCCGAACAGCTCCATGGTAATGGTTTTGTTTGGCGATTACCAAGGCACCATCAAGAATAACGGCTTCCACTGGGCCAACCCGCTGCTCACCAAAAAAGCCGTGTCGCTGCGTGCGCGTAACTTCGATAGCGACAAGATCAAGGTAAATGATAAGGTGGGAAACCCGATCCAGATTAGCGTTATCCTGGTGTGGCAGGTGCGCGATACATTCAAAGCTTTATTTGAAGTAGACAACTATGAATCGTTTGTAAAACTGCAGAGCGACTCTGCCGTGCGCCGACTTGCAGGACAATATGCCTACGATAATTTTGATAACGAACATGAGCTGACACTCCGTTCCGGTCACGATGAAATAAACCAGGCGCTGGAAGAGAACCTACGGAATCGTTTAGATATAGCGGGTATACATGTTATCGAAGCGCGTATAGGTTCGCTGGCGTATGCACCTGAAATTGCCGGAGCCATGTTGCGCAGACAGCAGGCTTCTGCTGTAGTATCGGCCCGCTTCAAAATTGTAGAAGGTGCTGTGAGCATGGTGCAGATGGCACTCGACCAACTTTCGAAACAACAAATTGTAGCGTTGGATGAAGAACGGAAAGCTGCCATGGTAAGCAACCTGATGGTAGTGCTTTGCTCGGATAAAGATGTAAACCCGGTGGTAAATACCGGCACACTGAATCATTGATGATATATAGCTTCGTATGAGCCGCCGATACTTTGAAGAGACGCAACTGTTCAGGCAGAACCTGTGGGTGTGGTATATGTTCGCAGCGTTCTCGTTGCTGCTGATTGTACCGCTCCTGTATGGTATGTATACGCAGTTGATTTTAGGGCAACCGTGGGGTGATAAACCGATGTCGGACAACGGACTGGCTATACTGTTTCTGTTATCGCTCGGAGGCTGGATGGTAGTAGCGTGGATACTCTACTCCATCCGCCTCGAAGTATATATTGATGATGAAGGCGTTCACTATTTTTACTTCCCCAACAGCCCATCGTGGAAAGTGATCACGAAAGACCAGATCGTTTCGTATGAAGTGCGGCAGCGGAGAAATCTTTTCGACATGGGTGGCATTGGCTATCATCGAAACAGATTTAAGAAATTACGGAGCATGACTATTCGCGGATCAAAACATATCCGGCTTATATTGCCAGGCAATCACAAAGTGCTTATCGGCACACAAAACCCAGAAGAATTTGACCGGGCCCTGAGGCGCCTGTTGTCCAATCATTTAACAGAATAGCATGGCGCAGAAAAAACCTTTTGTTCTGAGGCTCGATCCGGAAGTTTTAAAAGCTGTAGAAAAGTGGGCGGCAGACGAATTTCGCAGTACCAACGGCCAACTTGAATGGATCATCAGCAAAGCCCTGAAAGACGCAAACCGATTGAAATCAAAAAGTTAAACTTCATGTGATAAATCCTCTTATATTTCGATTTCGTAGATTTTTAAAATCAAAGAACAATAACCCCACCACACACCAAGTTTGTATCTAACAGCTTTTAACATCCCTTATGAAAACTTTTGGTATTATACACATCATTCTTTTTCTCGTTCTGATGCTGGTCTATCAGTGTATGTCTGCGCAAGACTTCGCGGTAACTACAAAGGGCGACACCATTACCGGATCCATTAAGCCACTCACGTTTGGCCCTGATAAAAAAGTGCAGGTAACGAGTGCTGATAAAAAGAAAACTGTTATTCCTATTTTCCAGGTTAAGTCTTATTCACTGAAAGGTGAAACGTATCAGCCTGTAAAAGGTCCTAACGGATATACTTTCATGAAGCTGTTGAAAGCCGGGTACGTATCATTATTCGCTTTTCAACTGGAGAACCAGACTTCGTATGATGGCCGTTATTTGCTGAAGCGCGATGGCACTGGCACCGAAGTACCGAACCTGAGCTTCAAGAAAATTACGGCACGTTTCTTCTCAGACTGTCCTATCGTAGAAACGAAGATCGATGACGGCACGTATGGCAAGAAAGATATTGAAACGATCATTGACGAATACAATGCCTGCATCAACGGCAGAACGGCAGAACATACACAAGCTATAGCAACACGTACCGAGCAGGTAAAGAAAATTACCTCATGGGATACGCTCGAAGAAAAAGTAAAAGCGCTTTCTGATTTCGATGGCAAGACCAATGCGTTGGAAATGATCGGTGAGATCAAAAACAAAATTTCAAAATCAGAGAAGGTGCCTAACTTCTTAATTAACGGTTTGAAAGGCACCATCACGCAACCTGAACTTCAGGGCGACCTGGAGGCTGCACTCAAAGAACTGAATCAATAGTATATTTACTTTTACCCGGAGTTTTCTCTCCCATTTTTTTAAAACTCCGGGTAAATTTACTGGTCATTAATTTTTTATAAGCACTCCGTGCTTCGGTATATATTTCCTGCTTTACTTTCGCACAGCATTTTTTAAGTTACCATGGATTATAAGAAGGCCGGGACTTTCCTGAAGAAAGCATTTGTTATATTTTTCTTTGCGCAGCTCTTTTACATTGTCCTGTTAAAATGGGTTGATCCGCCTATTACCATCACACAACTGGTAAGCTGGGTAAGTGGCTACGGCTTGAAGCGCGACTATATATCCTGGAAAGAAATGACACCCAATGCTCCGCTCGCGGTAATGTCTTCCGAAGATCAACTGTTCCCGGTGCACAATGGTTTTGATTGGAAGAGTATAGAAAAAGCTATCGAGTTTAACGACCGTAAAAAAGCTTCTGCTATCCGTGGTGGTTCTACCATTAGTCAGCAGGTTGCCAAGAATGTTTTTCTGTGGCAAGGTCGCAGCTGGACACGCAAAGGTTTTGAAGCCTACTTTACGTTTATGATCGAAAAGATTTGGGGTAAGAAGCGCATCCTCGAAGTATATATGAATGTTTCGGAGATGGGCCGTGGTGTTTTTGGCATTGAAGCCGCATCACACTATTACTTTAAAAAATCCGCGCGTAAACTTACCCAACGCGAAGCTGCGCTTATTGCTGCGTGTTTGCCCAGCCCGAAGAAGTATATGGTCAATCCGCCGTCAGCCTATATGAACAGACGTGCCACCTGGATCGTGTCTCAAATGAATTACCTGCGGAACGATGACGATATCGATGCCCTGCTGAAAGGTATTTCAACAAAAAAAGATAACGGCTATAAACATTAATTCCGGTTAAGCTTTCAGTATAGAACAACGGTTCGTAATCGGATGAAATCCGGAATATAAACGATGTGGAAAATTTTTAACAACCATTAATTTAAGAAGCGACACACCTCCGTCTCAAAATTAATGAGCACTCCCGTCATCAGCGTAAGTCTACGTCAGTCTTTTCGTTATCTTTGCGGCTTGATTCTTTCAGAACAACATGATTGCAGCAAATAACATCTCTCTTCAGTTTGGTAAACGCGTACTTTTTGACGAAGTGAATATCAAATTCACTCCGGGTAACTGTTATGGTGTGATCGGTGCGAACGGTGCCGGTAAATCTACATTCCTGAAAATACTCGCAGGAGATATTGATCCAACCCGCGGAAATATCAGCATTGAACCAGGCAAACGTATGGCCGTGCTTCGCCAGAATCACCACGCCTACGATGAGATTCCGGTGTTGGACACGGTGATGATGGGACACTCCAAGCTGTGGAGCATCATGCAGGAGAAAGATGCGATCTATGCGAAGCCTGATTTTTCAGAAGAAGATGGTGTACGTGCCTCTGAACTGGAAGCAGAGTTTGCCGAGATGGACGGATGGAATGCCCAATCAGATGCTGCTGCACTGTTGAGCGGTCTGGGTATAACCGAAGATGATCACTACAAGCTGTTGAAAGAATTGAGCGGTAACCAGAAAGTACGCGTGTTGTTAGCACAGGCGCTTTTCGGTAACCCGGATATACTCATCCTCGATGAGCCTACCAACGATCTTGACATCCATACCATCACCTGGCTCGAAGACTTCCTGCTGGAATTTAAAAATATAGTGATCGTTGTGTCTCACGACCGTCACTTCCTCGATACGGTTTGTACGCACATCGTAGATATAGATTTCAGCGCGATCAAATTATATACCGGTAACTATTCGTTCTGGTATCAATCCAGTCAGCTGGCTTTGCAACAGCGTTCATCAGCTAACAAGAAAGCTGAAGACAAGAAGAAAGAGTTGCAGGAATTCATTGCGCGCTTTAGTGCGAACGCGTCCAAATCAAGACAAGCTACAAGCCGCAGAAAATTACTCGAGAAGATTAACGTAGACGATATTCAACCCTCTACGAGAAGATACCCGGCTATTATATACCAGCAGAAGCGAACTGCAGGCGACCAGATTCTGCAGATCGAAAACCTGAGCTATTCACTCAACGGTACACCGTTATTCAAGAATCTTGATCTTTATGTAAACAAGGGTGACAAGATTGCTGTGTTGAGTAATGAAAGTCTTGCGATCACTTCGCTGTTCCAAATACTCGCGGGTGAAGTAAAGCCTGATTCCGGTGAATTCAAATTCGGTCAGACTATAACTACCGCATACTTACCGAACAACAACGAAAAATATTTTCAGTCGAACGATAACCTGATCGACTGGCTACGTCAGTTTGCTGAGGAAGAGAACAAGGATGAAGTATATATCCGCGGCTTCCTGGGTAAAATGTTATTCTCGGGTGAAGAAGTATTCAAGAAGTGTAATGTACTTTCCGGAGGAGAAAAAATGCGCTGCATGATTTCGCGCATGATGCTGGCCGGTGCCAACGTACTGATACTGGATGAACCAACCAACCACCTGGATCTTGAATCGATTACTGCATTTAACAACGCATTGAAAGATTTCCCTGGTACGATTCTGTTCACGTCACATGACCACGAGTTTACACAGACTGTAGCAAACCGTATTGTTGAAATTACACCGAATGGCTTTATCGATAAACTGATGAGTTACGATGAGTATATCGAGAGCGATAAGGTAGCACAACAAAAAGAGGCACTATACGCCTAAGCGTATAGTGCCTCCCTCCTTCTACTCATACCGTAGACTCTTTACCGGGTTGTTCGCTGCAACTTTCAGCGAGTGATAGGAAATGGTAAGCATCGATATAGCCAGGCATATCAACGCGGCAATCACCAGTGTTATATAGCCAACCTCTACGTGATAGGCATAGCCTTCCAGCCACTGGCTCATAATATACCATCCCAACGGACAGCCTATACACGATGCGATCAATACCAGTAACGCAAATTCTTTACCAACCAATTGAACAAGTCCGGGCACCGTTGCACCCAATGCCTTACGTATACCCAGCTCTTTGGTTCTGCGTTCAGCCGAGAAAGCAGAAAGACCGAATAATCCTAAACACGATATAAAGATGGAAAGTATAGCAAGTGTGTTGAACACTTTACCGCGTTGTCCTTCGGCTTTATAGAATTCCTCCCAATCCTGGTTGAGGAAAGTATATTTGAACGGATAAGCCGGAGCATATTCCTTCCAGAGCTTTTCTACCGAGCTGATAGCAGCTTCTGTCTGGCCGGGTTTCGCGCGCACCAGCAAACAGTTTCGCCAGCCGCCATTTACCCGCATCACCAGGGGCTCTATGGGACTGTGCAGCGAACCAAAGTTAAAGTCTTTCACCACACCTATAATTTTACCTTTCTTCTCCCACATAGTAAGGTCCTGCCCGGCTGTTCCGTTCTTGAAACCAAATTTAGCAGCAGCCTTTTCGTTTACGATATAATTACTCGTATCTGTAATCAGGTTACGATCGAACGGGCGGCCTTCTATCATGGTCATCTTCATCGTCTGAATGAAGTCATAGTCTACATCCATGTTCGAGAAGAGAATGCGTTCGTCCTCGTCTTTACCTTCCCACTGCAAACCGTAGGTTGAGTTTCCTACATCGATCGGTAACTGACTGGATGCCGTAATTGCTTCTATACCGGGCATGGCCGCGAGGCGACTTCGGAATGTCTCATACTTTTGAGGTATCTCTCCTTCCGCCCATACGGAAAATAAATTTTCACGCTCGAAACCTATATCGCGGTTCTGCATAAAGTCCATTTGTCTGAATACAACCGCGGTGCTGATGATAAGAATAATCGAAAGTGAAAACTGTACTACCACCAATGCCTTGCGAAATACAGCCGCTTTGCTCCCACTCTTGAGTTGTCCTTTTAATACCTGTGCCGGTTTAAATTCGGAGATGAACAGTGCCGGATAACTTCCGGCAACAAATGCTGTTGCTATGATGATACCGCAGAAGATGAGTAACGTTTTAACATCAAGCATATTCAGGCTAAGCGCCTTTCCGGTAATTTCATTGAACATCGGTATCAGGATCAACGCCAGCAAGAATGCTATTCCTGCGGATAGGCATACCGTTAAAAACGACTCGCCCATAAACTGGCGGAACAGCTGATGCGGCACAGCACCAATCACTTTACGCAAACCAACTTCCTTGGCACGTTTGGTGGCTTGCGCTGTAGAAAGGTTCATGAAGTTGATGCACGCAATGATGAGCACGAAGATGGCCACAATGAAAAATATCTTTACATACTCGATGCGCCCGCCATCCTGCACACCATTTTCATATTGATTATAGAGATACGATTCATTGAACGGCTGAACGAACAACTCTACATTTGTTTCCTTCA
Organism: Ohtaekwangia kribbensis; assembly: GCF_042676245.1. Taxonomy (NCBI): domain Bacteria; kingdom Pseudomonadati; phylum Bacteroidota; class Cytophagia; order Cytophagales; family Fulvivirgaceae; genus Ohtaekwangia; species Ohtaekwangia kribbensis. Next base: position 409,284 of record NZ_JBHTKA010000007.1, on the reverse strand, counting down.
CATGTTCTTTGATCTCATACTTGAACTTCTTCGCAAAGTCTTCTTCATTGGTACCTTCAGCCAGCAGTAAAAATGTGCGAACGTTATTATTGTCCCATTCGTCAAGCCAGCTTTTGTTCTCATCCATAAACACATGGAAGGGCAACAGGTATTCAAACTGTATCGATGAGTTTTTGGGTATATCTTTTACCACACCGGTAACGGTATAGGCTGTTTTTGTATTCAGCGTTAGTATTTTTCCCAACGGATCTTCTTCACCAAAGTATTTTTTCGCAAGTTTCTCGCTGATCACGATCGAGTTTTTTTCTTTCAGTGCCGTATTTACATCGCCGGCCACAAACGGGAATGAGAACATCTCGATAAAATCCTGGTCTACATAAAATCCCTGCTCGAAGAAAGACTTGTCCTCATATTGAAACAGGTAACTCATTTGCCACGTCCATCGCGTTGCCTTCTCTATCTCGGGATATTTATCTTTAATAAAAGGTGCCATTGGGCCGGGCGTAGACATGAAGGTATATATCTTGCCATCGCTATATTTCTGATTCTCCATAACGCGATACAGCCGGTCGCCATTCGCATGGAATTTATCAACACCCAGTTCATCATTAACCCATAAGAATATGAGCAGGGCACTACCAATTCCAAAAGCAAGTCCCAGTATATTTACCGTGGAGAAAAGCTTGTTCCGAAAAATATTACGGATCGCAATGAGCAGATAGTTTCTAACCATGGGGAGTTTGTGTTAATAAGTAAAAGACAAGCCCCCGGCTGCAGGGGTTGCATTGAAATTACCGCCTTCCTGTTAAAAAGTTACAAACTCACCAACATTAAAATTTAAGCAGAAGGCTGAATGTTATGGATAGAGTAGAATAGATGGTTAACCTCTTAAGGGCATTTCGATAAAGAAAGTAGTTCCCTTCCCTATCTCTGTCTCAAACCAGATGCGTCCCTTCATCTGCTCAATGGCCTGGCGCGCAATGGCGAGTCCTAAACCTGATCCGGATTTTTTGGTTGTGAAGTGCGGCACAAAGATTCGCTCGGCTACTTCCGCCTCTATACCTTTACCGTTATCCTGAAACGCTATCGAGGCTATATTATCCTTTCGCTGCACCGTAACATGTACCACCGATGCTTCTCCCGGACGTGCCGCCTGAAACGCATTGAGTATAATATTGGAGAACGTACGACCAAGCAATTGCTCATCTCCGGAAACATGGAGTTCCTTTACACTGTTGCGGAATATAATTTCTCCCGAGTGGCTGTGAAGATCAACCGTGCGCCTTAGCAGACTTACCAACTCAACAGACTGGATTACCGGTTCAGGCATTTTAGCAAAGGCACTGAATGATGATGCTATATCATTGAGTGTATCTACCTGCGTGAGTAATGTTGATACTGCTTTGGATGCCTTCTCGGTGATGTTGTTACCCGACTGTATATTTCGCTCCAGTTGCTGAAGGGTGAGCTTCATAGGCGTAAGCGGGTTCTTGATCTCGTGAGCGACCTGCTGCGCCATTTCACGCCACGTTCGTTCGCGCTGCGTCTGCTCTAGCTCTGCTTTACTTTCTCCGAGATTATAGAGCATCTGGTTATACTCTTTCACCATCAACCCGATTTCGTCATCGGCCTTCCACACCAGCGGCTGATTGGTTTTAGTAAGTGACGTACGCTTGAGTGATTGTGTAATGAACTCCAGCGGAAACGTAAGCCACTTGGAAACGAAATACGCGAGTACGACAAGGGCTATAAAGATGAGCGCAAATATATTCAGGATGTTGGTAAAAATGTTGATCTGCACGCGCTCCAGTGATGCTCCCGAACGGAAAAACGGAATGGCCAATACACCAATTACATCACCACTTACCGGTGACTTCAATACAGTATATGCCACAAAGTATTGCAACTTACCGACCTGCTCTGTATCAATAAACAAGTGCTGACCGGCACGTATCTTATGCAAGGCGTTTGAGTTGATATAGTCGGACAGTATTTCGTTTGCCTCGATCATCGGCTGGCTGGTCGCGATCAATACACCTTTTGGACTATATATATTTATATCGAGGTTATCGAGCTTGGCCATGCTGTTAACCTGTCCTTCAAAGAAACTGTTTACATAGTCGGCCCCCGCTCTGGCTACATCGCTTAACCGGCCGGAGATCTGTTCGCCTATGGTGCGTGCTTTGCGCAGGTACTCGTCATTCAACTGGTTCTGCGATGAGCGACTAATGAGTTGCAGGGTAACAAAACTCACAATGATGAGCGGCAGGAAAAACGAGAGGTTCAGTAATAGCTGAATGCGTGCTGTGAAATATAGTTTATCGCCCCGTATATAGTTTACTAATCCCTGCCCAACAATGAGCACGAGTATAATGGCAAGACCAGTTACAATAAAAAATGAAAAGTTGGACAATCGATAGGTAACAGAAGTACTTGGTGATGACACTACGGCTATGCGACCGTTCTCATCTTCCACCGCTATATGGTCGTAGCCGTTATACTTTTTTCCGACTGTATGAATGGCAGGATCGCCAAACAGTGACGTATCAAATAACTGATCGTAGTTAAAATCTCCGGAACCATACAATACTTTTTCATTCGCAAATACTGCATAGCTTATATTCTGCTCACGGAAGAACTGCTTGAAGCGATTATCCACCAACAGCTCCGGGTATACATTTTCGGGGATGATTTTTTTCAGCGAAAGCTGTAATACTACATGCGCTGTAGTCGTGCCCGACTTGCGTATCGGAATTCGCACGAGGTATTGTTGCGTTACTTCTTCCTCCGGACTGTTAATGAAGTATACATTTTCATATTGCGTTCTATAGGCTTCCTGATCATAACGCGCCACAAGTTCCGAGAAACTGGTGGACGTGAGATCATCGATGGGCTGGCCGGCCGCATTGAAAAGAAATATATCGACATCGTACTTATTGAAATAAGCCGGAAGAAATACTTGTCGTATCTTCTGCCGAATGGCGTCAAAGCTCAGGAACAAACTGCTGATCCGTTTCTGAATGAACACATCGCGCGCTACATTTGAAGCCGTTTCTGATAGCAGGTATTCGCCAAAATCGTCACGATCAATCAAAAAGTTGCTGGCAAACCGGAACTGACTTTCAATCTTCTTTTTGTGCGTAAAGTATTGAACGGTATAGGCTCCGTTGGCTGCCATGAAGAACAACGTTACAAACAGGTACGCGAAGGTGGCAAAGCTCAATCGCTGCAGACTTTTATACAGTTTCAGTATATATACCACGGCACTATAGAGCACTATCATTACCAAAGATGAAATATACTGTTGTCCTGTAGATTCATTGATCAGTATATAGATGCCGGTAGCCACAACAAATTCCACGATAATCTTCACGTAGTTTTTATTCAGTATAAGCAGCCGTATAAAGGCATGTGAAAACAGGAAAGAACATATGCCGGCTATAACAATCGCTGCGAGTGCCACCATGCGTAATACATTAACTTCCAGCGACTCCGCTATATCCAATACAATAATCGAATTATTCGCCAATGTTTGAATAACAACAAACGGGAACAATGCAGCAAAGAATATACATACTGCCAGTACGATGGATGCCGGCCACGACCATACCCGGTGATGCATAAGCCACAGCAATCCTTTAAAGCGCCTATAGTGTCTGAATATATAGAAGCAGAGCAAGAGTACGGCTATCTCGTTAAGCACGAGATCGGCCAGCGAAGCATTTAATGAAGACGAAGCAAATATCTGCGGATTGAAAAGATCAGAAGAAATAAATCCTGCCGGAAAGTTCAGCTCGATCATAACCGTGCGCAGGCCGAGTAAGAAAAGATAGAGAAGTATAAAACCAATCTCCGGGTATTTTATAGAGCGTATCTGTTTATATACCCATATCGTTATCAGTACAAGTCCAATACCAATCAATAACACCGCAGCGGTTGCACGTTCGGGAAACAACAACTGCTCATTGAGTATACTTACTTTGAACGGACAATTTTCTTTGATGCAAACGGGCATACCCACCGTTGCATTGGCTTCAAGTATAAATATACTGCGGGCCGGAAAGATGCGTGTGTTCCACTCGGTGCTGAGGTAATCGTTAGTGATCGGGTATCGCTTATATAGCGGAATGATGCCTACCAGGAATTTATGACCACTGATAGCCCACTTGCGGGCGAGGTAATCGCTGTTGCCGGCCTTGAGCAGCTTGAGTATAAATGGATCGGATACAGAAGCAAAGGTTGGTACAAATTTGTTGTCGGTCCAGTAGAGCAGTTCACCGCGTTCGTAGAGAAAAAAAGAAAACTGGTGATGATCGCGTGTATATTCAATCGTGCTGTTGGCTCCTGCTTCCAGGATTGCAACTGCCTGTTGCTCGAGTGCTTCTACTTCCTTCGTAACGGCTTCTGATAATTTAGCGGCATACAACGGAGGGGATGGGCGCTGATAGGCATAGTAGGCAGCAATGAGTCCTGCTGCCAGAAAAAGTATACCTGCTACAATGAGTCTTGCTTTCCGTTTCAAGATTGTGTTACGCCAGAGATCCGTTTAAAGTTAATGAACCTTATCCGTTAATCGTTAGCAGCAGCCGGAAATCTGCCAGCTACTTTTCACCCTGGTACTTGAGTCCTCCGAAAAGATATAGATATAGTATCCGGGACGAACGATAATTAACGGGTATAAGAATTACCATCAGCGCAATGAACGTGCCTATATAGAACCATTCGGAGCGATCCGGAAAGAAAAGATAGTATATAATGCTCATCGTCACCAGCATCGCTACGGTAAAACCGTAACTGACATACATAGCGCCCTGATAAAAACCGGGTTCAGGCTCCAGGCGAACGTCACAGTGCTGGCAACGCTCGTTAATGATGGTAAACCTGGAGAGGTTCCTTGCCGGATACTTAAATACGTAGCCTTTACGGCACCGTGGACACCTACCTTGCAGCAGCGCCTCCAGATAGCTCTTTGCGGGCATTTTTACTTGATTTATACCAAAAATATCCTAGCAGCATGACGGCCAGGTACGGCATCACCAGCAGGTACAGAATGCCTGTATTAATGCCTGCTGCTATACCCGGATTTCCATTCGAATAATTATTCTCCAGGGTAGAGCGACACATGGCGCACTGCGCCAGTACATCATTCAGACTCACGAAGAGTACAAGTATTGCCGTTGTTATAACGCGTGTTACCATACTGTATATTCTTTTAAAAATCCGTTCCCGTTTATTCCCTCTTCTTCGATTCCTATTGGTAGTACGGACTGATCATCAGGTATACGATCACGCCCGTTACCGCTACATACAGCCACAACGGAAATGCAAATTTAGCCAATGCCCTGTGACGTTCAAAGTTACCAAACCATGCCTTTGAAAAGGTAAACAACACCAGCGGTATGATGGCGATAGATAAGAGTATATGCGTGATGAGGATGAAGAAGTATACATAACGTATAGCACCTTCACCACCGTATGGTGTAGAGTCGCTCGTCATGTGATATAGCACATACATGACCAGAAACACCGCAGAACACAGCATGCATATCTTCATCAGTGTCTCATGCAGTTTCAGCCTTTTGTTCTTTACAGCAATTACAGCAGCCACCAGCAACACGGCAGTTATACCATTAATGGTTGCATATATAGGCGGAAGGAAAGACAGATCATATCCGGGTATCTTTACTCCGAACAGAATTGCCACTACTACCGGAATCAAAATCGACACCGCTATAATCAGTTTTTTGTACGGCTCTCGTTGTGGCTTCGCATTGCCCTGGCCGGCATTTAGTATTTGTTCCATAGTTCAGTTAGTATTTTTTAAGGATGATCGCTATTTCGGTCAGCAACCGGTCTACTTCTTCGCGATCATTAGCTACGTACTGGCCCCGAATCGTTCCTCTTCTATCAACCAGAACGAGGTCAAAAGGTTCCTTCAGAAAGAATATACACAGCTTCAGCGAAGTATACTCCGCATGAGTCGGTGCGATGATCCTCTTGTGAATGGCATCACCGTCAAACTCTTCGTCAACACGTGCTAATTGCGTCAAAGCTTCTTTATCTGGCCTGCCAAATACCAGTAGCGTGAGACTGTCTTTTTCAAGTGTGAATGTTTTTGTAATACTGTCCGGAACGTGATACGGTATTGATACGGGTGCACAGCCCGATGGCACTTCGGGGGCTTCTGTGTTATAGAGCGGCTCTACAGCAAATTCATTTTTACCAAAGAACTTCAGAAACAAAAAGATCAGCACCGGCAGCAGAAATGCCAGAAAAAGAAAAATCAACTTGTTGCCTTTCATAATTTATAGATTGCGCTTCCCTTCAAATCATCGGCTTCCGCGATGAAATAAAAGAGGCTTAAGTTCGCACCTAAGCCTCCTGTATATATCTATACGATTACAATCTTATCTGACATTACTGATCGCCATACCTTCATACAGGAATGCTACCAGCATCCACACGATGAAGATCATCGGAATAAGAATAGACCAGATCAAAACTTTTACTTCATAGCGCAAGTGCATAAACTCGCCTACGATATAAGCAGCTTTTACAATGGTCATGGTGATGAATATCCAGACACGAAGATCTTTATATTCATGCGGAACCGTAAATGCCACGATAAACTCCAGGATTGTAATGATCAGGAGGATCAATGCTGTCATCCACAGTTTCTTGATCTTCGCGCGATCCGGAGGCAATACATTTACGTGTACAGTTTCTTGATGAGCGTGTGCCATGTTTATTCTATTAACAGTTAGCGTTTTCTTAATTTATACAAGGTAGAAGAAGGTAAATACGAATACCCAAACGAGGTCTACAAAGTGCCAGTATAAACCTACTTTCTCTACCATTTCATAATGGCCCCTTCTTTCATAAACACCCGTTACCGTGTTATAGTATATCAGGAAATTCAGACACACGCCACTGAATACGTGGAAGCCGTGGAAACCTGTAATGAAAAAGAAGAATGCTGCAAAATCAGGAGGACCATATTGGTTGTGAACCAGGTTTGCTCCAAAGAATTTAGTGCCTTCTACAACCGCTCTTCCGGTTTCACTTCCGTGGATAAAGTGACCCCACTCCCAAGCCTGGCAGCTCAAGAAAGCTATACCACCGAGGATTGTCCACAACATCCATTTCTCAACAGCTTTGCGATCCATACGATGACCCGCCTCAACTGCCAACACCATGGTAACAGAACTCATAATGAGGATGAAGGTCATGATACCTACGAAAACCAGCGGAGCTTCTACACCGTGTAAAAAAGGAACAGCTTCGAATACTCTTTCCGGAATTGGCCAGTAGCCTGCAGAAAATTTAAATGCATGCACAGTACCTGTATATACCGGGTGTGCTGAACGCACCAATCCGTATGTAATAAGAAGTGCAGAGAAAGTGAAAGCATCTGACAGCAGGAAGAACCACATCATCAATTTACCATAACTGGCACCCATTGGTGATACTCCGCCATCCCAAGCGCTCCGTCCCGGAGCTGTTGCTACTGAGGTACTTGCCATTTTAATTTATCGTTATTAGTTCAAGTTTTTCTACTTTGTGAAGATCAGATCTTTACCGATCTCATTCTATAATCCCTTCTTTTTACGTTCCTCTCCTACTTATTCAGAAGCAGAAAGACGAACAAATATAGCCAAAGAACATCCAAAAAATGCCAATACGTGGCACACATTTCTATCTGGTTCATGTTTTTGGAATGTACTTTTGATTGAAACACCGCTACCAGTACGAAGATCAAAAAAACCACACCGCTTATTAAGTGAACTGCATGCGCACCACTCAACACATATACAAATGAATGCGACACCGGCCCACCGGTAAAGTGTTCTTTCAATTCAACCATCTGACCATACGCCATAAACTGGCCAATCACGAATGCTATACCCAGTATCGTTGTAATGCTTAACGCAATCTTCAATGACTCAAAATTGTCTTTGCGTGCAGCACGTACGGCCCACACCATGGTTACACTGCTGGCGAGTATAATACCTGTGTTTACCCAGAATAGATCCGGCACTATAATTTCAGACCAACCCATGTCACCACGCTTTACTATATATGCGCTCGTCCACGCACCGAAAAGCATAATGACCGTTGCAATGAAGAGCCACAATCCGAACTTCTTCGGGTTCATGGCCAGTGGTCTCTTGGCTTCTTCTACGATTTTAATATCTGGTACCATATTGTTTCCTTCCCTTCTTTATCTGTCAAACTTTATCCAACAAGTATGCAATCTGTACAATCGGCAAGTATAGAAAAGATCCGAACATAATTTTAAGTGCGGCCTTTCTGTCACCGGACTTCATCAATGAAAATGTCTGTGCAAAGAACAGTACGCCACAAATCGTTGCTACTATAGCCGAGTTCACACCCGTAATACCAAATGTAGCCGGTAACATTCCCAGCGGAATGAGACACATGGTATAGATCATAATCTGCACAGCTGTGTTCAAGTCTTTCTCTCCGCTTGACGGTAATAATTTAAATCCAGCCTTTTTATAGTCTTCATCAGCTACCCAGGCGATAGCCCAGAAGTGAGGAAACTGCCAGATGAATTGTATACCAAAGATGATCAATGCTTCGTGTGATATATTACCGGTAGCTGCAGTCCAGCCCAACAAAGGAGGCAGAGCACCCGGTATAGCACCAACAAACACAGCAACCGGACCAACACGTTTCAACGGAGTATATACAAAACTATATAGCACCATGGAAAGTATGGAGAGTGCTGTTGTGAGTGGATTGGTATATTTCATTAACAAACCAACACCTGCTATAAAGCAAAATGCCGAAACCAGAATCGCTTCGTTTATCGTAACACGATTGGTTGGCAACGGTCTTGACATGGTACGTGTCATCAATTTATCAAGATCTTTTTCGATGATCTGATTCACGATAACCGATGAACCAGAAAGAAGAAAACCTCCCGTAAATACCATGGTGAGTATAAACCAGTCAACACGTGGTGTTGCCAATACAAAACCAAAAGCACATGAAAATGCAACGAGAAATGAGAGTCTGAACTTCAGCAACTCCCAGTATGCTTTAGCCTTTGCTGCTACAAACGCTGCACCCGTAAGATCATGTATTTGTTGCGCTACCATCAATTCGTTACTACAGGTTCTTGTTTCCGGTTAAGCTTCAGCAACAACAAAAACTGCACTCCAAAAGTAACGGTGGCGAACAGCAGATGCAGCGGCTGAAGGTAGGGCGGAACAGCGAAGTACGCCATGCCCGCGCCTGTTAAAATGGTGCCCAAAATTAGCACGATTAGGGTAAGGAGGAAAGCTTTTGAGTGCACAGTTTTACGCAAATTGAAGATTAATCCAACATGCAAAACGAGTACGATCCAGGAGAACGAACGGTGCAGCACAAACTCAACACCGAGGTTCGAAATCCACGCTTCACGAATGGCCCAGGCCGAAACATTGTCTATGGCTTCGCGCACTTGCGTACCCAGTAATGTTTGTACCAGTAATACGGCCATGCATACAATCAGCCACCAGAATCCGATTGGTGAATCAATCGTTGTTACATAACTGCTTCGATGCACCAGGTATACCAGCAATGCTACAATGAGAATGGCCAGAAACATGTGTACGGTTATCGTCCATGGAGTAAGATTTGTCGATACAACAAAAGAGCCGATCCATCCCTGAAATCCTACCAGTAAAAATGTCACGAACGATATCACTGTGAGTCTGCCTTCTGTCTTCCAGAATCGAAGTGATGATATGAAAACTGCGAAGATCAAAAAGCCGATGACAACACCTACGATGCGATTGACATACTCAATCCATGTTTTGGTAGGATTGAAATCACTCTCTTCGCGAACCGAAGGATCGTTGAGTAATTTCTCTGCGGTGTCTTCCATGCCCAGTGCACGCAGGTACTTGGCAAACTTGATGTTCTTCTTTTCGCGATACTGCGCGTAGATGTCTTTATAGTCAGAAGGAAGTTCCGATACAGATTTTGGAGGCACCCAGTTGCCAAAGCATTTCGGCCAGTCCGGACATCCCATACCCGAGCCAGTGCTGCGTACAATTCCCCCTACCAGGATCAACAGGTAAACAGCAATAAGGGTTGAGATCGTAAGTCTGCGAAAAGACCGCATGGGCTATAAAGTTTAAGGTTCCAGACTTCAGATCCAGTATTGAAAGAGATCAATGCTGAATCTGAAATCTGAAACCTTGAACTGAATTTTATTAGTGTTTATTACCTTCTATAATGATCGCTCCTTCCCCATTGGATGTCTCAAGCTTGATGAGCTCATTCTCGTGCGGAAGATTCGACTCAGGTGTTTCTGAGAATGGGATGTGCTGCGGGATGAAATCCTCTTTTGCACCCGGCTTGCTATAGTCATACGGCCAGCGATATACAGATGGGATCTCTCCTACCCAGTTACCGTGACCAGGTTTGCGTGGTGTAGTCCACTCCAGTGTATTTGAATTCCATGGGTTGAGCGGAGCCAAACGACCGCGCCAGATGCTATAGAAGAAGTTGAACAGGAAGATGAACTGTGCAGCAAGTGTTAAGATAGCCGCTACAGACACCAGCATATTCAAGTCAGCAAAGCCGCTGAACGTTTCGAAGTTGGTCCAAGAGTAATATCTTCTTGGGAAACCAGCTATACCGATATAGTGCATCGGGAAGAACACCAGGTATACACCAACGAATGTTATCCAGAAGTGTACTTGTCCAAGTGTTTCATTCATCATACGACCGAACATTTTCGGGAACCAGTGATATATACCGGCCAGCATACCGAAGAACGATGCACTACCCATTACCAGGTGGAAGTGAGCCACTACGAAGTATGTATCGTGCAATTGAATATCGATCGCAGAGTTACCGAGGAATATACCAGTGATACCACCTGTCAGGAAGAACGATACAAGACCAATCGAGAACAACATAGCAGGCGTAAACACAATGTTACCCTTCCACAATGTTGTTACATAGTTGAATATTTTAACCGCTGATGGTACAGCAATGATAAGCGTCAACAGCATGAAGATCGATCCCAGGAATGGGTTCATACCCGTTACGAACATGTGGTGCGCCCATACGATGAACGACAGGATTGCAATGAAGAGCATAGAACCGATCATCGCTTTGTAACCGAAGATTGGCTTGCGTGAATTTGTCGCAATAATCTCCGAAGAAAGTCCTAACGCAGGTAACAATACGATATATACTTCCGGGTGACCGAGGAACCAGAATAAGTGCTGGAACAGGATCGGGCTACCACCATCGTGCGCCAATGCTTCACCACCGATATAGATATCCGACAGATAGAAGCTGGTACCAAAGCTACGATCGAAGATCAATAACAATGCAGCTGCGAAAAGTACAGGGAACGAAAGTATACCGATGATTGCTGTGAAGAAAAACGCCCAGATAGTAAGTGGCATTCTGGTGAATGACATACCACGGGTACGCATGTTGATTACAGTAGTAATATAGTTGATGCTACCCAGCAATGAACTTACAATGAACAACGCCATGGCTACCAGCCACAGGGTCATACCCATGCCGGAGCCTTTGATTGCCTGAGGCAATGCACTCAACGGAGGATATATAGTCCATCCACCTCCTGCAGGACCTGTTTCCAGGAACAATGAAACGAACATTACAACACTGGATAAGAAAAAGAACCAATATGAAAGCATGTTCATGAAACCAGACGCCATATCGCGTGCACCGATCTGCAACGGAATCAGGAAGTTTGAGAATGTACCGCTCAAGCCGGCAGTCAATACAAAGAACACCATGATGGTTCCGTGCATTGTAACCAACGCGAGGTAAAACTCAGGATCAAGCTTTCCTTCTGGAGTGATCCATTCGCCCAGCACAGGTTTCAACCAATCCAGATTCATATCCGGGAAACCAAGCTGAAGACGGAAGATCACCGAGAGTGTTCCTCCTAACAACGCCCAAAATATACCCGTGATCAGGAATTGCTTGGCGATGATTTTATGGTCGAGGCTGAAAATATAGGTTGTCCAAAAGTTACCTTCATGATGCTCATCATGCTCGTGGCCGTGATCATCGTGATGGTGTACGTCTTGATGGATGTGAATATCGGTCGTTGCCATGTCTTGATAATTCTTAGATTCGAAAAACTTATTCTGTCACTGCTGCTACCCCTGCCCCTGGATCTTTCTGTAATCCGGCCTTAATCATAGCTGCTTCCTTCAGTTGAGCCGGTACATTTTTCAGGTAATCCGGATTCTGTTTCAACCAAGCTTCCTGTGAAGCTTTCCAGCGATCATATGATTCTCTGTCCTCTACGATAACCGGCATTCTCATCGAGAAGTGACCTTTACCGCATATCTCTGTACAAGCCAATTCGTAATTGAAATTAGGATTGCCTGTCTCTATTCTCATTTCTTCGGTCGTTTTGGTAGCCTTAAACTTGAATTGTGTCGGCATACCGGGTACAGCATCCATCTTCACGCGGAAGTGTGGCAGGAACACGCTGTGCAATACATCTTTTGCTCTGATCTTCAAAAGGATTTCCTCATCTACCGGGAAGTGAAGTTCCAATGACTTGAAGTCATCATAAGAATTTTTGTCAGACAGATCGAGACCAAATTCATTTACAGCATCGATCAATTTATAGTTAACCTTTCCAAGCTCTTTATCTTTTGAAGGGTAACGCGCTGTCCACGCAAATTGCTGTGCTATAATTTCGATCACCTCAGCATCTTTTGATGCAGGTGCAGTGATTTCATTCCATGTACGGAGACCAGTAAAGATCAATACAGCAAGTACAATAGCCGGGATAATCGTCCAGGTCAATTCCAATATATGGTTGTCCGGGAAGAATTTTGCTTTTCTTGCTGGGTTGTATCTGTACTGATAGATGAACACGAACATTACAATACTGATGATCGCAAATGCGATCACCGTTACTGCCATTGTGATCCAGAACAACTTATCTGTTTCCTTACCATGTTCCGAAGCTATTGGAAGTGTATACTCATCAAAATGGGCATATGAATACCAAAAGAAAGCAACGAGTCCCACCACCATGAAGATGATAAAGAGCGTACCGTGAACTCCATTGTTTGCTCCTACGTAACCTTCTTTCTTTCCTTTCGCAATACCTACCAGGGTGCTGATCCGGAAGATCATGAACAGGATCGCAAGGACCAGAGCAACACCTAGAAAAATAATCAAACTCATCATAGCGCTTTTCTAAATATTAAATGTGGTGATGAAGACTTTCTTGTAACATCGGATCATTCTTTCCGAACAGCGGGAATTTCGACAGGCTGTTCAGAACAACCAACAGGTATACAGCTGCAAATATCAGTGCTACACCTATTTCCAGGAATCCTACTCCTCCTTCCAATTTCATAACACCTGGTGTTACCATATTGAAGAAATCGAACCAGTGACCAACGATGATAACCGGGCATACTACTTTCAACATAGAGATCTGGCGCTTCGCGTCTCTCGTCATGAATAACAAGAAAGGAAGTACAAAGTTCAGAATCAGGTTCAGGTAGAATATCCAGCTATAAGGACTGTTTCTCATACGCTCGTAGAAATATATAGTCTCTTCCGGAATGTTTGCGTAGTAGATCAGAAGGAACTGACCAAACCAGATATAGGTCCAGAAGATCGAGAATGCGAAACAGAATTTGCCAAGATCGTGCAGGTGATTCGAGTTAACAATTTTCAGGTAGCCTGCAGACTTCAGGTGTGCTACGATCAAGGTGATCACCGCCAAACCTGTTACCCACCAGCTCGCGAATACATACCAGCCAAACATGGTTGAGAACCAGTGTGTATCGATACTCATCACCCAATCCCATGCAGATACAGAAGAGCTTACACCGAAGAAGATAAGGAACCAGGTTGCTGTTACACGGTTTTTATACCAGTAAGCATTTGTAGCTTCCAGATCTTCAGCGAGCATATTTTTTCTGATCTGAACAAAGAAGTAATACCAGAGGCCGAAGAAGATTACCATCCGCGCAATAAAGAACAGCGGGAAAGTACCACCAGCCAATGGCCAGAAGAAGAACGGAGCCTTCTTGTTTATGATTTTATCAAACTCAGCACCATTTACATCGTAAAGGTAGCTGTGTGTCCAATGGAAAATATCGTGGTGAGTAAGGAACCAGAGTCCAAGCATTAATATACCAGCCACCGGAATCCACGATCCCATTGCCAGTGGAACACGCTTCACGCCTACTGACCAGCCAGCTTGTGCTGCGTATTGAATGGCTACGAAGAATAAACCAATTATACCAAGTCCTGTGAAGAACACATTGTTCATCCAGAGTGTGCTGAATAGTCTTTTTACCCACGGTTTTGTTTCAGCGTGGTGGCCAGCGTCTGCATGTGCTGCATGACCTTCTGAAGCCGCGCCATGCTGGTCTGCAGATGCTACCAGTTTCTGTGCTTCCGCTACTACAGCGTGACCGTCTCCGTGTGCTGCACCATGATGACCACTGTCATTCATTGCCAACACGAGGCCCAACGCGAATACTACTATACCTACAACAAGGAGTATGTATAGCTTCTTCTTGGTCTCCGGTCTAAATACATATTGTTCTTCAGCAACTTCTACGTGATGAGCCATTTCAGTTCCGTTATTCGTTAATCGTTATTTGTTATCCGTTAAAGTTCTTTAGTCATCAGCTTCCCAGCATTATTCAGGCAACTGATAACTGCCTTTTATTTTTGAAGTGTCTTTACATACTTGGCGATCTTCCAGCGATCTTCCGGACTGATCTGTGAACCATGCGCCCACATCAGACCTTTACCGTGCGTAATCACGTGGAAGATGTGACCCTCTGATATATTCTTCAATGCATCAGATTTATAATCAGGCACACCGTTGTAGTTACCTTTCTGAACACCGTCAATCTTAACACCGGCTGCAACTTTACCATCACCAGCACCTTTTGGTCCGTGACAATGATCGCAGTACATTTCATATAGCGCTTTACCAGAAGCTATAATCTCTGCTGTTGAATCTAATGGATTCTTCATGTGCGCAGATGCATACGCCAGACTGTCTTTACCGAGGCGGTAAGGAAGCCATCCGTTTTTATTGCGGCTCACTGTATTGGGAGCTGACTCACGCATGTTCATGCGATTCGGATTGAATTTATTTGAGTTGAAGTACTCTGCGTGTCCGTCCGGGTAATCAATGGATGTAACCCAACGTCCTGCATCTTCATCTACGATCTGAGTATAGGGCTCGTAAGCAACCGAGTGATACATGTTAGGTGCATATTCTGTACCCTGATCTTCACCACCGGCACCGCATGATGTTAACAACACTGCAGCTGAAAGTCCTACGAACAAGCTTGTTACAAAGCGCATGGTCAATATTCTATGATTATTCAAAATTCTTTTCATTTACTTCAGAAGCACCGGCATCCTTCAGGATACGAGAAATCTCTTCTTTGCTTTTACCACCGTTCAGGGCCAGATCGATAGCCATTACGTGTTTATCGTCTGTGCTTCTCACGTCAAACTGACGTGGCCATTTATAGGGCTTCAGATCACTTACGATCATGAATGTTGCCACCATACCTAACGCAGCCAAAAGAACTGTTAACTCGAAGGTCACAGGGATAAATGGAGGAAGTGACGCGAAGTTCTTACCACCAATGATCATTGGCCAGTCGTATCCGAGCATCCATATCTGCATGGTTAATGCAAGGCTGGTACCGGTAAGACCGAATAAGAAAGCAGCTCTTGGAAGACGGGATCTTTTCAATCCCAATGCATCATCTATACCGTGTACCGGGAATGGAGAGAATACATCGTGTATTTTCAGGCCAGTCGAGCGCACTTTGCTGATGCCGTCCAGCAGTACTTCTTCGTTATCAAATACGCCTACTAAAAAGTTTTTATCTGCAGTCATTTCTTCAAGTCTTATTAAGCGTGAACTTCTTCTTCTACATGTGAACTGTGACCTACTTTTTCAGAGTCTGATCTCACAATGCTTTTCACCTCTGCCATGTTAATCACCGGGAAGAACTTGGCGAAGAGCAGGAACGCTGTGAAGAACAATCCGAATGTGAATACGTATTCACCGATATCGTACATCGTCGGGTGGAACATGGTCCAGCTCGAAGGGATATAGTCGCGGTGCAGTGATGTAACGATAATCACAAAACGCTCGAACCACATACCTATGTTTACAATGATCGAGAGCACGAATGTTGCTACGATGCTCATTCTGATCTTCTTGATCCAGAATAATTGAGGAGAGATTACGTTACAAGTCATCATTGACCAGTATGCCCATGCATAAGGACCTTGTACGCGGTTATAGAATGCATATCCTTCGTATTCAACACCTGAGTACCAGGAGATGAACAACTCCGTGATATATGCGATACCTACAATTGAACCGGTTACGATGATGATGATGTTCATCAATTCAATGTGGTATATCGTGATATAGTCTTCGAGTTTAAATACTACGCGGGTAATCAACAGCAGAGTTAGTACCATCGCGAAGCCTGAGAAGATCGCACCAGCCACGAAGTATGGCGGGAAGATTGTTGTGTGCCATCCCGGAATAACCGAAGTAGCAAAGTCCATGGATACGATCGTGTGAACAGACAATACAAGTGGTGTTGAGAGACCTGCCAGAATCAGCGCTACGGCTTCGTAACGCATCCAGGTTTTAGCACCACCTTGCCAGCCGAAGCTCAACGCATTATATACGGCTGCTCGGATCTGGTTGCCTTGCACTACCGCGCGGTCGCGGATCGTAGCAAAGTCGGGAATAAGACCTATATACCAGAACACCAATGATACCGTGAAGTATGTCGAGATCGCGAACACGTCCCACAACAGAGGCGAGTTAAAGTTTGCCCAGAGAGAACCGAATGCGTTCGGCAGTGGAAGCGCCCAGTAGAAACCTAACCAGAGACGTCCCATGTGAATGAGCGGGAATGTTGCCGCACAGATAACGGCAAAGATCGTCATCGCTTCTGCAGCACGGTTGATGGACATTCTCCACTTCTGACGGAACAGCAAGAGGATCGCAGAGATCAGTGTACCTGCGTGACCGATACCAACCCACCATACGAAGTTCGTGATATCCCACGCCCAACCTACTGTTTTATTTAATCCCCAAACTCCTATCCCATGCCAGAGCACTGTACATACGCAGTAAAGTCCGTAGGCAAAAACTACCAGCGAAACAGCCAGTGCCAACCACCATGATCTCGGAGGTTTATTCTCTACGTGTCGGCTGATATCGTGCGAAACATCTTTTACCGTTTTACCACCGGTTACCAGGGGATCGCGAACTGATGACGTAACTTGCATTTATCTAAAAAGTTATCCGTTATTCGTTATAAGTTATTATCTGTGAGTATGCAGCTTATGCTTTAGCAGCATCCTTGTTTCTTACTTTCGTGAGGTACCAGATGTTTGGCTTCACACCAATTTCTTCTAATACCTGGTAAGCACGCGGGTTGTCTGCAATCTTGTCGATGCGGTGAGGATGTTTCTCATCCATCGGTCTGATTTTCAGAAGCTTCGATACTTTACTTTCCGGATTGTTAATGTCTCCGAATACGATCGCTCCGGTAGAGCAGGCTGCAGCACATGCTGTTACCACCTCTCCGTCTTTCAATGGTCTTCTCTCCTTCTTCGCGGTGAGTTTACCAGCTTGTATGCGTTGCACGCAGAATGAACATTTCTCCATTACACCACGTGAACGAACCGTTACATCCGGATTCAATACCATCTTACCCAAGTCTGAGTTCATTGCCGGGTTAGCGGTTTCGAACTGACGGTTATCGTGGTACTTGAACCAGTTGAAACGTCTTACTTTATAAGGACAGTTGTTTGCACAGTAACGCGTACCGATACAACGGTTGTAGGTCATTTGGTTGAGACCTTCCGTGCTGTGTGTAGTTGCTGCTACCGGACAAACTGTTTCGCAAGGTGCGTTGTTACAGTGCTGGCACAGCATCGGCTGGAATACTACATCCGGATTTTCAGCCGCTACTTCTATACCTCTCCAATCATCAGCAGGAGCATCGCTGCTATAGTAACGGTCGATGCGTAACCAGTGCATTTCTCTGCGGTTGATTACTTCTTCGCGACCTACCAGTGCTACGTTGTTTTCTACGTTACATGCCACCACGCAAGCTGCACAACCTGTACATGTGTTCAGGTCGATCGCCATTCCCCAATGGTGGTTGTTATACTCATGACCTTTCCACAATGAAATCTCGCCCGGGGCTACTTTGTGTTCTGGATCTGTCCAGGTTGCTACTGACGGATGGAAATCACGATCCCAGTTCTTGTCTTTATACTCAGACAATAATGTTTCCTGCACTACAGTCTCACGGCCCATATAGGTGTTGTGAGTTTGTGTTTGTGCTATCTGATATGTTTCCGTTGTTGGAGTAAAGGTTACTGTTGCGCTGTAGCTCAGTGAACCATTTACAAGAGCAACGAACGGATATACATTCTGCCCGATGTTATCAGCAACCTTACCAGCTTTCGTACGACCGTAACCTACAGGTATACCTATTGTACCAGGAGTTTGACCTGGCTGAACAAGCATTGGAAGTTTTACAGTTTTATCGTTGAAAGTGATGGTTGCGTATTTTGTTACGCTTTCAGAGAAGTCGATGTCTTTAGCATCTTTCGGAGCAACCGTTACATAGTGATCCCATGTAGCTTTTGTGATAGGATCCGGAAGCTCTTGCAATAACGGGTTGTTGGCTTGTGAACCATTACCGATGTTACCACTTTCGTAGATCACCAGTTCCCATGCTCCTGCTTTGTAGTTGCTTGCAATTGCATCAGCAGCGGCACCTACATTACCTGCGAATGTTACAGCTGCAGCAGCCGTTGGCGGCAGTTCGTATACGCCATCATACAGGCATTTATCCCAGAAACTCTGGAAGTCGAAAGTCTGATCTTTATAGAACCAGGTTCTCCAGTTATTTTTTACAAATTCAAAGTAATCAGCCTTCGGTTCATTTGACCACACGAGCAAGCTCTCCTGTGCTGCACGTGATTTGAAGATAGGTGTGATAGTCGGCTGACCCAGGCTGAAGAAATTCTTCTTCGGCTCTGCATCGTTCCATGCTTCAAGGAAGTGATGATCCGGAGCCATATACTTGGCAAGCGTTCCGGTTTCATCTTCTTTATAGCTTGTAGCAACAGACAGCTCCACATTTTTCAATGCAGCAGCAATCTTGTCACCAGCAGGGAAATCATATACCGGGTTACAGTTATAGAAAATTACTGCTCCGATCTTTCCTGCTTCTAATTCATTTACGAAGTTAGACATCGCTACATCGTCACCCTGGCGGAAATTTACCGGAGTGTTCAGATCGATTGTAGTGCCGTAGCTTCCGAGTATATCGTTGATTGCGTTAACAACCACTTGTATAGCCTTGTCGTTAGAACCTGCTACTACCAAAGCGTTGCCGCGGTTAGTCCAAAGTTCTTCTGCTGCTTTCGCAATGTTAGCTTTCTCTACGCCACCACTTACGGTAGGACGTCCTGCTTTACCTGCGAGTAAATTATAGAGTTGAATCACTACAGCGCCTTCTTCTGAAGGTTTGATTTGTGTTCTGTAGTCTGCATTGGCACCGGTGATCGAGAGTATAGATTCAAACTGATAGTGACGAGACATATCACGTTTGTCTTCTGTAACCTCGCGGGTTAATGCGTATTGTTTTGTAAATTCTATAGGAGAAATCCAGCTACCGATGAAGTCAGCAGCAACACTTACTATAACTTTAGCTTTGCTGAAATCATAAGAAGGTACAACAGCAGCACCGAACGATTCTTCATTTGCTTTAACAATTCCGTATGAAGATGTCTGATCATACTGAATGTGTTGTGTTGAAGCGTATGTTGCTTTGAATTTTTCAATAGCAGCTTTTGTACTTGGGCTCAGTATCGTGTTACTAACAATTCTGATTTGTCCACCCTTACCAGAGATCTCGTTCAGTTTTGCAATTACTTGTTTGTCGAGATCTTCCCAGCTGATTTTATCTTTTCCAACCTTCGGGCCACGAAGGCGGGCGTTATCATATAAAGAGAGTACAGATGCTTCTACCTGTGCGCTTACCCCACCTTTGGTTACATTGGAGAGTGCGTTACCTTCTATTTTGATCGGACGACCTTCGCGAGTTTTTACAACAATGCTACAGTAGTCGCCACCGTTAACATACGATGAAGCGTAGTAGTTTGGTAAGCTCGGATCTATATCTACCGGCTTGTTAACATAAGGAATAGCTTTGCGGATAGGTGCCTCACACGCAGCCAATGCAACGGCAGACACGCCAAAGCCCATCATCTTCAAAAAATCCCTGCGCGAATGTCCCAGGTCTTCTTCCGGACCAGGCTGAGCAAATTCGTGATGAGCATTCTTCACAAACTCTGGATTGTTTGCCAACTGCTCGATGCCTTTCCAGTATACCTTTTTAGATTCTTCCATTTTACAGTGAATCGTTATCCGTTATCAGTTAATTCTTTTTCTAAATAGTTTATGTTAGTAGTGACACTTTGAACATTCAAGTCCACCGATGTCTTCTACTTTCATTGGTGTCTTCTTGCTCTGGTTGTGAATCTCTACCAGGTTATCATAGTAGGCATTGCCTTTCGTGTTAACATCAGTCTTGCGGTGACAGTCGATACACCAGCCCATGGTTAACAATGAGTGCTGACGAACTACATCCATAGTCTCAATCGGACCGTGGCAAGTCTGACACTCAACACCAGCCACATTCACGTGTTGTGAGTGGTTGAAATATGCGAGATCAGGAAGGTTGTGAATACGAACCCACTCGATTGGCTTGCTCGTTTCATACGCCTTTACAATTTTACCGATCTCCGTATCACCTGTGAGTGTACCGGACTTGATCTGGTTGTGACAGTTCATACAGATGTTCACGGAAGGAATGGTAGCACTCTTGCCTTTCATTACACCTACGTGACAGTATTTACAGTCAATTTCATATTGACCTGCGTGAATCTTGTGCGAGAAAGCTATAGGTTGTTTCGGAGCATAACCTTGCTGAACACCTACTGAGTATAGGCCGTTGATTACCGCTTTGAAACCAAGTGCTGCTGTTACAAACACTACTACAAATACAAAACCGCGGCTCTTGAAAATTGATCCTGTTGTTACAGTTGGGTTTACAACGTCAGCTTCTTCTTCTGAAAGTGTCTTCTGATCGAGGAAGCGCTTCAGTGCAGATACCAGGAATCCTAATACAACCAGGAGGAGTATAAGGATCACTACCATACCGATCAATATAACATTGAGGTATGATGAAGGAAGGCCGTCTTGAGGCGTTGTTCCCGTTGGAGGAGTAGGCCCAGCGTTAGTAGTTGGCTCAGGTCCTTTGTCAGTCTCAGCTTTAACATACGCAAGGATGTTCATGATCTCTTCATCCTTGAAAGCGGAGAAGGCAGTCATCTGCGTTTTGTTATAGTCGTTATACAGTTTTACTGCATACGGTTCACCGCTGGCTATAACAGCCGAAGAGTTCTTTACAAAAGACTTGATCCAGTCAATGGATGGTGTTCTATCATATACACCGGCCAGTGCTGGACCAACTAATTTTTGATGTACTCTGTGACAAGCTTTACAGTTCGCATTAAACAACGCCTGACCTGCGCTGATAGCAGCGGGGTCTTTGGAAATTTCCTGAGCGTAATTGGTAAAACTGATTAATGCGAAAACGAGGACGAGAGTAAAGAACTTGCAAGCGGAAGAAGTGAAATGTTTTATCATGTTAGGTTCAGTGTCCGTTTTCAAAACAAGCGGCACAAATCTACTATCGGAACTCATTTTTTCAAATTTATTTGATTCGTTGCGCAATAAATAATGATGAAAATCTTACCTCAAATGAGGTTTTTTAAGCAGCAATCCCATCATTTCGCGCGAAGGTATACATGGAAAGCGAAGTTGGTATATAAATCATATAATAAAATGTAATTTAGAATCATTCTTAAAAACAACGCTGTTTCAACAGTAAAAGAATGAATATAAGCACACGTTTGATTGCTCTAATGTGTGTAAACACATCACATTACATCACTTCTTTTTAAAGATAAGATCGGCTTGTTGTACTGCGATGACACGATTAAACAACTCCTTCAGAAAATGATATTCTTCCGAGGTAAAGAGTGTGCGTGATACCTGCAGTGAACTGTTGATCGAAAGCCTGCTCCCCTGCTGTTGCAGATCAAACAAGTACCGTCCTCCGGCATTAGGTAGTGCAAGTCCTACCTTCTGAGGAAGATCCACCGGAGCAAAAGTATCCGGGTACTCAAAATTTAGTATCAAAGTCTCCTCTAATGGTACACCAAAATCAACCGGATATATTCTTTCAGCAGAGCGAAACGGGTTCTGTTCCCACCGACCAATAACAAAAGGATTAAACAAAAAGCCCGATGCATTCATGTTTTCAGTCTGTGCCATCTCTATATCCAGCTTCATCACCAGTGGCTTGCCAAGCTCTTCTATATTTTCAATTTTGAAATCGCGGATCTCAAGGTTGTTCATCTTTTTACTGAGCTCACGTATAAATTCTTTATCACTGCCTGCAGTATGAACTTCCTTACGCTTGTCCAGCGCAGCGTATCCATTATAAGTAGACTGTAATGTTCCCTTGAAAACTCCATCCGGCTCAAGTTTCAGATTGATCAGGGTAATCTTCCTTGATTTCTCCACCGGATTCAAGTCGTACCAATACGATTCCTTTTCACCGAGCACACGTCCTTTACCATTCAGGCATTTCTCAGGCAGCATACCGAACGGAAGAAAATCATCAGTCGCATCGAGTAAATACGATTTGTTGTTCACATTGACTTTAGCCACTACATAATTGAAATCACTTAGTACCGGGTGCAATTCCGTTACCCACCCGTTCCCGCGTGTCGACAAGATCACAGGCTCTGTACTCAGTCCAGCATACTTCAATGCAGCGACCAATGAAAGATTGATGTCGCCTACATTACCGGCTTTCGCATCGAACGCACGTTTTATTCCGAACTCGCTATACATACCATATACATCGTTCCAGCGATACCATGCTTTGATAAACTCGTAGATCTTTTTTGCTTTCGCGAGCGGATCGGTTTCACCCGCGATTAATTGCTCCACGTGTTCATCCACTATATCTTTTCCGCGCCTGATCTGGATTCCGAACTTATCACTCTTACGAAGCTCGTCTTCAACATCAGCCCACTCTCGCGTGATCTTATCCTTGCGCCCATCAAAATAATGTACCTCGGCAAGTTCAAAGTTTATCATGGAGAGATAGTTTGAGCGAGCCGTCATATAGGACTCTTCTTTAAATGCGGGTATATCTTTCATGCCCCACTTAAATCTGGCGCAGTCGGCATTATAGCCTCCACCGGGTGTAAAGCAATCGCGGATCACTTCGCTTTCGTTCTTGCTAAGCTGCAGATATCCTTTCAGTGAAATGTTGAATTTATAGTTGGCCGGCACCGTTGCCCAGTACTCGCTCATAACCTTGGGTATGTCAGACTGAAACTCCCAGTTATGAAAATTGAAAATGAAAGGTGATTCAACAATATAGTGTACTTCGATAACGCTCCCTACCCGAACATTCGGCACAGCGAATTTGCTTGCATCCCAATACTTACTTATGTTTTCCGTAAACAGATTCTTATTCTCGAGCTTCGTTTCCTTCATCGAACCATTTTCATAATTGAAGCTCGATGCCTTTACCGAGCGCACGCGTTCAGCACGAGACTCCTGCTTACGCAACGGTATCTCAAAATCAGCATAACGCAGTCCGCCTTTCTTCAGTATCTTGATCTTGGCGTGATATTCAAACAGCAGGTTGTTATCATTGCTGTTGTCGATATAGGCTTCACCAAATTCATTTAACACAACCGCCACGGCAGCTGTATCTTTTTCATATGCTTTCATATCGAGTTCACGATACGTAGTCTGGCCGTATGGAAAGCCATGGTCTTGCGCAACGGAGAACAACGTGGTTCCGCTTAACAGGAGGAGTAGAAGTAGACGCATGTAGTACATCAGGTTTGATGCAAGATACTTCTTTTGTGTTGATGTGTTGGTGTGTTGAGGTGTGTATGTAGCCGGAAAATATAGTTGATACAACTGATGATGTTTGTATGTGATTTTGTTAGCATTTTTGAAACCATGAGAATCGGACTTCTATCGGACACGCATAGTTACCTGGACAAAAAAGTATTCGATTATTTTAAAGACTGCGATGAAGTATGGCATGCCGGAGATATAGGCGACAAGATTGTTGCCGATGAGCTTGCTGCCTTTAAACCCTTTCGCGCAGTGTATGGTAACATTGATGATAAAACGGTGCAAGCGGTGTATCCTGAAGATCTGCGTTTTACCTGCGAAGGCCTCGATGTCTGGATGACTCACATCGGTGGTGCACCTCCTAATTATAATCCACGCGTCAAAAAATTGCTAAAGGAAAGTTCTCCCGATATATTTATTTGTGGGCACTCGCATATACTTCGCGTAAAGCGCGATGCTGCCTTTAACGGCATGCTATATCTCAATCCGGGTGCAGCCGGTAATCATGGCTTTCATGCCATTAAAACCATTGTACGCTTTGAGATTGTAAAGAAAGAAATTAAGAATATGGAAGTGATCGAGTTGGGAAAACGCGGAGTGCTGGTATAGCGCTATAGTTTTTCCGATCATTTAGAATTGATAGCGAAGTGAAACTCCATTGCCGTTCATGTTGAATGAAACGGTTTGCTCGCCTTCATGTTGTTCGAGGTATCGCTTGTACTTCTTCGCTCCTTTTGTCCAGAGAATAACACCTGGTATAGTCATGCCTAAACCGCCTGCCATCATTAATATACCTATGGCTGCTTTTGGATCGCCTTCTTCGTAGGTAGTACCGTTGTAAGAGTTGTAGCTGTAATACGTTTCGTCTGCACTGCCAAATACAATGACTCCGCCCACCAGCATTGCGCCACCAATAATGGTAAGCGTACGGCCGGCATTACGCATGCGCAGTCCAGGCGGCATATATACTTTGTACGCTCCCTCCCCTGCCGGGTTCATAATCAACGGACTGACTACACGCTCATCATTAACCGCCACTACGGATTGATTAAACTGTGCCCAAGCGGGCATACTCGTAGTCAGTAATAGAATTACGAATAATGTTGCTTTCATACAACAGGGGTATATAACAGTGAAAGGTGTTACGCTTGTACTATACGTACTGGTTCAGCATAACAGGCATTACCAGCATCAGAATGTCTTCGCTTTCGTCTTTATCTACTGGTAAAATTACACCTGCTTTGTTCGGAGCAGACATGGTAAGTCTGATCTTGTCAGAATCCAAGTTGGTAAGCATTTCGATCAGAAACTTTGCGTTGAAGCCGATCTCGATGTCTTCGCCTTCGTGCTCGCAGCTCAGTCTTTCGTTAGCTTCGTTTGAGAAGTCCAAGTCTTCTGCAGAAATCTGCAGTTCGCTTCCGGTAATTTTCAGACGAACCTGGTGTGTTGTTTTGTTCGCGTAGATAGAGATACGCTTGAGAGCACCGAGCAGGTCGTTACGCTCAATCGTCATCTTGATATTATTTCCGCTAGGGATTACGTTGTCGTAGTCAGGGAAACGCTCATCGATCAGACGGCAGATCATTTTGATGTTGCCGAATTTGAAAAAGGCGTTAGACATGTTAAAATTCAGGCTAACGTCTGTATTTTCAGAAGGCAACGTTGCCTTCAACAGGTTCAATGCTTTACGTGGAATGATGATCGCATTACCGTTATCCGATTTAACATCGGTTCTTCTGTAACGCACCAGGCGGTGTCCGTCTGTTGCCACGAATGTTGTATTCTTATCGCCCAGGTTTACATATACGCCGGTCATCGCAGGACGAAGCTCATCGTTGCTGGTAGCAAAAATGGTGTTGTTTACTGCGCGTGATAAAACCTCGGTAGAAATTTCTGCTGAGAAATCATTCGATACTGTAGGAACCTTCGGGAAATCCGTAGCATTCTCACCGGAAAGTTTATAACGACCGTTGTCAGAAATAATCTCAACACTATAAGTAGAGTCATCGATAGAAAACGTAACAGGCTGCTCCGGCAGGTTCTTCAGCGTGTCGAGAAGAATACGGGCAGGCACCGCGATGCTTCCTTTTTCTTTTGATTCAACCTGAATCTCGGTGATCATCGAGGTTTGAAGATCAGAAGCCGTTACCGTCAAACTTCCTTTCTCAAGTTCAAACAGGAAATTCTCCAGGATGGGAACTACCGGGTTTGTAGTAATTACACCATTGATATTAGAAAGTTGCTTCAGCAGGTAAGCAGAGTTAACGATAAACTTCATTCGTGAAAAAGTGTTTGAGGTTGTTAAAGCGGCGGTAAAGTTATAAAGAAAACCGAATTATAAAATGAATGGGAAATTGCAAAAAAATCCGGCAAATCAAGAAATCATTTTAAAAAATATCGTTTCGGATGGAGAATAGCCCTGATTTTGTTTTCGTGCAGCACGCTCCAGTCGTTTCCGATCTGCCCAAAAAATTGCTGCGGACCCGAAGAAAAAATTTTTAACTCGTATTTTTTTTCTGCTATGTCGGTGACCGTGAGGATAAACAGCGGATCTTTTTTCGAAAGACTATCCAGTGTGGGTGTCGCATCGATGTACTCGTCTGCTGTAAGCAGCGACACCGCATCCAGGAAGTTGTTCATCTTTGAGGTATCCGTCTGCACACCTTTTATCCCAAAAAAGTTATCATCCATTTCTACCAGGAAGTTGTCCGTTTCGCGACTTGGGAAGCGAACCTCCAGGTTTTTGAAGTTTCTCCAGTTGAAACCAAAGATGTATTTATCGCGCCAGCCCTTCTCGTTCAATTCAAATATACCCGACACATAAACGCGATAGCCGGGAATCGACATAACGTAAGGGGTACCCGCTCCCACACCTTTAAAGTATGCCTGTGTCTTTGCTTCATTTCCTCCGGCAAAAAATTCCTCTACGGTTTTGCCTCCCGAGATCAACGATACCTTCACACCACTGGTTTCGATTACTTTACTAATTGAGTCCTGCTGCGACTGTGCCACAGGTCGCTTCGGTTTTGCCTGACCTAATGTAGCAAACAATACTTCGATCATATTACGGTCTGCATTATAGGCTTCATTTACTTTCCAGGCTGAACCCAGGTATTTCAAATCTACTTTTCCCGCAGGCGATTGTAATATAACTTCGTTTACTTCGCGGAGATCGGCCTTTCTGAAAATAGTCTCGTCTACTTCAAAAGTATTGTCACGCTTGCCATACCACACGGTAGCCGCAGTGGCTGCCAGCAACACGACCAGTATAATCAGTAACCGTTTATTTTTTTTCTCCTGCATATCAGAACCGGGCAAATTTATTCTTCCTCCAGTACGCGCGCACTACTCCGAAAACAATCAGCAGCACAAGCGGCACTCCAAGATTGATCACCTGCCATTTTATTTTTTCCTGCTTTACTTTCTCACGATCAAGCGGACGAATCCGTATCTGTTTGCTGCGCGCCTGTATCAACCCGTTATCTTCAGTGAGGTACGCGAGTATATTCATTAACAATTCGCGGTTGGCAAAAGTATAATTCGTGAATGGATAGAACCCCAGTGGCTGCGGCTGGCGTGAGCGCGGATTTACTTCATTACGAATGATGTCGCCATCAGCAATGACTACGAGCCTGGTATCTTTACTTTGTTCGATCACGGCTGACTGTCCTAAACCTTCCGGTAAAAATCTGTTCTTGAACAGCGATGAAAAACTTCCTTCCAGCAGGTAGCCCACCGGTATAGCACTCTTTGAAAAATCTTCAGCCTTTACATTCTTTCGTAATTCATTTACACTCACATTTACCGGGGCGGTAATGGTACGTGTATAGTTTGAAGTGAGCATCAACGGAGTCTTCTTTACTCCGGGTGCCTTTACAGTATCAATGCTGCTCGCAAACTTCAACACCACGGCATCGAGATTACGCGTAACCGGGTGTTCTGCATAATGATTAATGAGCGGAAAGAATGGCCAGTCGATCAACTGCATTTGAGGCTTCCCTCCTGCTTCACCGGTAACAATCGGATATGGCGCTGCACTCTGGTCTTGTATAAGATCAGGGTTGATGCGCACACCGTATTTGAAAAGCTGATCGTCAAGATTGAGGTCGTATGGAACGGCAAAGTAATTTTCGAGCGAGGCGCTGTCCATACTTGCATCAAGTTTGTCGAGGAGAAACACAACTTTACCACCTTGCATGATGTATTGATCGAGCCTGAATTTATCAATCTGCGAAAACGCAGCGTGAGGTTTCGCTATGATCAGCGCGGTATATTTCGGAAGATCCGTTGCTGTAGCCAGATTGGTTTTATATACATCGTATACTTCCAGCAGATCGTTGTTGAAGCTCGCGATACCGGCTCCTTCCAACTCGCCATGCCCGGTAACAAAACCGATGCGCTTCCGGTTGGTGTTTGCAAGTTTATAGATTGTATTAATGAGTTCAAACTCTATATTTTCAATCGACTGGTTGATTCGTTCGTCTGATGTTTTCGCGGTGCTTCCTTTCAGCAACATCAACCCCGATTCCATTCCTCCGGCTGATACAATTGCCCCGGGGAAAATAATTTTCTCCACGCGCTGTCCGTCCTTGGTATCAATCACATTGGTAGGTTGTATACCGCGTCTGCCGAGATCGTTCATAAACTCGGCTTGCGCCTGCTGCCCTTTGGCTGTAGCAGGATTGGTAAATATATAGTTTACCTTATTGTCGGAATATATTCTGAACTCCTCCAGTGTTTCACGGATGGCTTTCTGAAATCTGCGGAAGCCTGCGTTCAGTTCGCCTTCCAGGTATACCTCAACATATACTTCTTCTTCGAGGTTATCGAGTATCTCGCGCGTCTGCGGCTTGATGCTATAGCGCTTCTCATCTGTAAGGTCAACCCTGAAAAAATAATGCGATGCCAGCAGGTTAATCAATACCACCAGCACAATACCGTTGGCAAAGAATAAATAGTCGCCCAGTTTTCTGCTCTTCCAGTTTACCATTGCCTGCTTCCTAAAATTAATTTTGTTGCCGATAATAACAGAAAGATCACGCTCAGAAAGTAAAGCACATCGCGACTGTCCACAAGACCTTTACTGAGTGATTCATAATGGTATACTATACCGAGTTGTTTGATCACCAAGGCATAGGCCGACCACACGTTAAGTGTTGCCAGCGATTCAAATCCGGTAAAGAGTATAAAACACAGAAACGCTGCTACAATAAACGCAACGATCTGGTTAGGCGTAATAGACGATGCAAATATACCCACCGAGCAAAACACACCCGCGAGCAGGCACAATCCTATATACGATCCCACAATACCAGCGGTATCAACATTACCTGCTGGGTTACCCAAACTATATACTGAAATATAGTAT
Source organism: Ohtaekwangia kribbensis (assembly GCF_042676245.1). NCBI lineage: Bacteria > Pseudomonadati > Bacteroidota > Cytophagia > Cytophagales > Fulvivirgaceae > Ohtaekwangia > Ohtaekwangia kribbensis. The sequence goes on along the minus strand of NZ_JBHTKA010000007.1, from coordinate 379,828 downwards.
AGCACGGTGGGTGCCAGTGCCAACAGTACCAGGCAGAACGTGGCGAAGAATTTCCCGAGAATAACATCCCAGTCGCTGAGCGGTTTGGTCATGAGCAACTCCATGGTGCCGGCCTTCTTCTCTTCGGCAAAGCTGCGCATGGTAATGGCTGGAATCAGGAATATAAATACATACGGACCGAGCGAGAACAGCGTGTCCATATCGGCATACCCGTAATCAAGCACCGAAGTCTCCGGGAAAACCCACATGAGCAAGCCGATGCCGGTAAGAAAAACTCCGATCACCACATACGCGATGAGCGAGTTTAAAAAGCTACTGAATTCTTTGGCTAGTACCTGGAGCATGATTGTTAAAAACGCAGCAAAGTAAATTTAATTTTGATTATGCTCCACCGGAGACTGTGCCGTAAGCGAATGAAAAATATTTTCGAGCGAGCTCTCTTCCTGCTTCAACCCGATGAGTGATAAATTATTGTCGGCAGCAAAACGGAACAACGCAGGGCGTATATCGACACCGGCTGCAGCCACTACCTTGAACTTGAATGTATCCAGCGATTGGACACTGATCACTTCCGGCAGTTGCTGAAGTTGCTCGGCCGTTACACCTTTTTCAAATTCTGCTACCACTACCACGTTGCTCTGTTGTGTTTGCAGGAGATGCTCAACCGTATCATCGGCCACTATGTTACCACGGTTAATCACAACAACGCGATTACACAGTGCCTGTACCTCCTGCATGATGTGCGTAGAGAAGATCACTGTCTTATCGCGACTGATATCTTTAATGAGTTTACGAATCTCCACCAACTGGTTCGGGTCGAGTCCTGACGTGGGCTCATCGAGGATCAACACTTTCGGATTGTGAATCAAAGCCTGCGCCAGTCCAACCCGTTGCCGGTATCCTTTCGAAAGTGTCTCAATCTTTTTATTCTGTTCGCGCGTAAGACCACAGCGCTCCACCATCTCCGCTACCTGCTGTCGTAACGTCTTCCCCGACAATCCATATAGTTTACCAATGAAGCCGAGGTACTCATGCACATACATGTCAAGGTATAGCGGGTTGTGTTCCGGCAGGTACCCGGTAATGCGTTTAGCTTCCATCGCATTGTCCACAACGTTATGGCCACCCACCAGCACTTCACCTTCGGTGGGAGGAAGATAGCACGTTGCTATTTTCATGGTAGTAGATTTACCGGCACCGTTGGGCCCGAGAAAACCTACGATCTCACCTGCTGCCACTTCAAAGGAAATGTTATTGACAGCGTATTGCTGCCCGTAGACTTTGGTAAGATTCCGTATCTGAAGTGACATTCGTTTTTAATTCAGGGCTCAAGTTTAACGGTTTTTAACGGAATGCGGAAGCTCACAACAGTCCGAATGCAGTCTCAACGAGGTTGGAGGCAACAACAAGCGCCAGTTTTTTCAAGACAGCCACTATAAAGATGAACCAGTATGTACCATTTAGGAGCTTTAACAAATCTTTAACACGTACATGCGGGCCTACCCTATAATTTTAGGGTTCAGCCAATGTTACAAAAGATCAGCAGACGCGATTAATCACCGTTGACCTGAAACGTTGAAATGTTGAAATTCGCACCGAAATAATTTTTATTATGCGCTACTTACTTTTTGCCTTTTGTCTTTTAGTGACTGCCTCTTGTTACGCACAACCCGGCTATAATCTGAAGTTTAAAGTTGACGGATGGAAAGACACCACCGTTTACCTGGGACATTACTATGGTGAAAGCACATACCTGAAGGACACTGCCCGCGCCAACGCCAAAGGTGAATTTACGTTTACCGGCAAGAAGGAACTCGCACACGGGGTATATTTCCTCGTACTCGATAAGTCTAAAATATTTGACTTCGTGATCAGCAAGTCGCAGCATTTCAGTATGGAGACTAAAACTGACGACTATATCAAGCACATGAAAATTACCGGTGACGCTGATAACCGTCTTTTCTTCGACAACATGCTCTTTAACATGGAGCGCCATAAAGAAGCAGAGCCCTTCATCAAAGTAATACAAGACAGCACAATTGCTGAAGATCAAAAGAAAGAAGCACGGGCTGCCTTTGCCAAAGTGAACGAAAAAGTAGTCGCTTACCAGAGTGACATTGCCGCCAAGAACCCCGGCACCATGACCGCTGTCATTTTTAAATCAACGATGGCGCTTAAAGTTCCGGAGGCACCGAAGAAGAAAGATGGCACCATCGACTCTACATTTCAGCTTCGCTGGTATCGCGAACATTTCTTCGACAACTTTGATCTGGGCAATGAAGGTTTGCTACGCATGCCGCGCCCGGTATATAGCGACAAGATCAACGAGTATCTGGATAAACTATATGCACCACAGGTTGACTCCATCACCAAGGCTATCGATAAGATCGTAGTAAAAGCGAAGAAGAACCAGGAGACCTATAAATATGCCGTGTGGACTTGCCTGTTGAAATATCAACAGCCGGAGATCATGGGTCTTGATGAAGTATATGTACGCTTGTTCGATAAATACTTTGCGTCTGGCGAAATGGATTTCTGGGTAACCGACAAACTGAAGAAGAACCTGAAGGATTATGCTGATCGCCTGCGTAAGAGTCTCATTGGTAAAACAGCTCCGAACCTGATGATGCAGGACGCGAACTTCAAGCCGCGTTCCATGTACGATATCAAAACGAAATATACCATTGTATATATATTCGATCCGGACTGCGGACATTGCAAAACTGAAACACCAAAGCTGGTAGATTTTTATACCAAGGATAAGACTCGCTTCAACCTTGAAGTATACGCTGTGAGCACCGATACGTCTATGGCCAAGATGCGCGACTATATCAAGACCATGAACATGAAGTGGGTGACTGTAAACGGACCACGCACCTATGGCGGAACCTACGCAGACCTGTACGATGCTGTTACTACGCCAAGTCTTTTTGTACTCGATGACAAGAAGAAAATCATTGCCAAAAAGCTCCCGGTAGAAAAACTGGAAGAGTTCTTTTTGAACTACGAGAAATTTCAGAAGACCAAGTCCGAAAAACTGAACGGAAAGGCACCAGCGAAGCTCTGATTACGGACAGTTTAAGGTTCAATTACGAACACTTTTAGTCAATCCGGATTTACAAAAGGCCCAATACAACTCAATTTGGGCCTTTTGTAACATTTTCACGATTTTTTCAGTCTTATATGCAACTATTGGCTGCTGGCGAAGTATCTAATGGGTATAAGTTGCTCCTAAACATCAACCTTATAAATAAAGAAAGTTATGGCCTTTTTTGATAAACTCCTCGGTAAGAAAAAACCTGAATTGAAAGCGCGCTGTCCCATAACCCGTGAACCGATCGAAAGCGGATTTGGCTATCTGTTGACTACGTCACAGGTCATTGCTTCTAAAAAATACTGGGACATGATCATGACAGAACCAGAGACGTTATCCTATACCGTATCTCACTTCAAGAATGTTGCCAGCGGTACGCAGATGCGCACCATGATATTTGATAAATATAGCAGCATTGATAAACCGTGGATGATCTCCGACTCGTGCATTAACCTGTTCGAGAATGTAGACAAGAAGCAGGCGCGTGAAAACGCGAAGAAGTGGTGGGACAATGGCGGACAATATACTCCTGAGCAAGCCGGCTCATTGGATGACCAAGCGTTTCAGGGTTTTAAAGATTATGCCATACTGGAAGCAGGTCGCTCCCGTATCGTGTTGCAATAGATTTCTTCACAATAGTTTAGGTTAAGTACAAAGGCCTCATGTTATAGTGCGTGGGGCTTTTGTCGTTTATAGCAGTATATGTCTACGATGCCGTTAAACTCTTTATAAAAAGCGTAGCGTGTTCCAGAACGATGGCGCTTGCCTCTTTGTGAGGTGTATGTCCTGTTGAGGGAATCATGAGTTTACGCGCATCACCCGTTACCTGCTCAACAATTCCATTCACCTGCGCTATAGATCCATATTCATCCGCTTCGCCTTGTATCACCAGCACCGGACATTGTATCTGCGGTAAAAAAAATTCAATGTTCCAGGATTTGAATGTATCGGCTAACCACGTCTTCGTCCAGGCATCAAATACAGCATCGGTCTTGTCGCCATGATACTTTTGCAGACGTTGCTTCAGGTTGGTTGTCTGATAGGCCTGCACCGCTCCACGTATTCCATTTAGCGTGATGTCTTCAACGAAGATGTGCGCTCCTTCCGTAATAACGCCTATAATATCAGAGGGGTATTTGGCAGCAGCAATCAGCGCGATCGAGCCACCATCGCTATGCCCGAAGAGTATAGCTTTCTTAATATCGCATTGCCTCATCAACAGACTGAGTATATCTGCTTCTGTCTCGAGGTAGTTGGTGTCACGACCTTCTGCAGTAAACGGTGTAGACTTGCCGTAACCCTGCCTGTCGTAAACAAGTACGTTGCAGTTTGTGGAATTGCCAAGCGCGGCAGGAAAATCGCGCCAGAGCTCGATGCATCCTAAAGAATCGTGCAGGAAAATAAGGGTGGGACTCTCCTTCCCTGTCTTCTGGTGATATACATGAAGAACAGCACCCCGTATCGCTATATTTTTCACCATAATAAAGGCAACGCTTACATATTATTGACTCGATATTTGTGGCGCTATATATACTTAAAATTATACATCAGGATTGAGTGCATTGCCCAGAAACTTTTCCAGGAATTCCTTCTTGTATACTTCGCCCAGTGGAATTTCCGATTCGCCTATATATACACTGTGGTTATCAAACGAATCCACATGATCTTTATTTACGAGGTATGATTTACTGGCTCGAAGAAAAGTAGCCTGTGGTATTTTCTGATGAATCGTTTTCAGGTTCATAGCCGTGAGCAACTTCTGCTGCTGGGTATATATAACCACATAATCTTTAAGACCTTCTATATACCGGATGTCGCGAAAGTTAATTTTATAGTATCGCCTGTCCGCCTTTATAAAAAGGAAATTCTCTGTGTTCGACTCGACCGTATTTTTAGCAACATCTTCCGAGAGCAGATTCTTATAGAGTATCGCCTTGTTTATAGCTTTCTCCACACGGGTTTTCTCAATGGGTTTGAGCAGGTAATCAATAGCATCCAGCTCGTAACTTTTCAAAGCATATTGAGAATAAGCTGTCGTAAAGATGATGAGACTCTGTTTAGGTATATGTTCGGCAAACTCCAGTCCCGTAACAACCGGCATCTCTATATCCAGGAAAATAATATCAACATCCTTCGTTTTAAGAAAATCGAGTGCTGCCCGGGCGTTTGAAAATTTACCTATAATTTCAAGCTGCGACACCTCCTGTATCAACGATTGCATTTCGTCCCGTGCCAGCGGCTCGTCATCAACAATTATGCAGGTCATATAGGAATGATTAGGGTTACGGTATATTTATGTTCGGCAGCATTAATGTCGAGGCTATAACTATCGCCATATAGCAACTCCAGTCGTCTTTTGATATTGACAAGTCCTAAACCACTGTTCTTCTTATCGGCAACCCTGTATTCATGGCTTACCGAATTACTACAGGTGAAATATAGCTTTTGATTTTCAACCATGATGTTGATGTGTATATACGTTTCCGTATCGGTTAAATCCACGCTATGCTTGATAGCGTTTTCAACGAACGTGGTAAACAGGTTGGGAGGTACAAAAACACTACTCAGCACACGCTGATCTGTGTTACTCTGCAGGGAAACAGAAAGATTATCACGCCTGATTTTCTCCAGGCCAATAAAGTTCGACAAAAAATTTATCTCGGAAGTTAGCAACGTTTTATCTTCGTTATTCTCATAAAGCTGAAACCGTAAGAACTCCGACAATTTCACAATAACAAACGAAGCTTTCTCCGGGTCTGTTCTGATCAGTGCCTTTACATTGTTTAACATGTTGAACAGGAAATGCGGGTTGATCTGATTTTTCAATTCATTCAACTCCATGCGCAACGTAAGATTGTTCAACTCGGCTATCCGGTCATTGTCTTTCGTCCATCGTTGCAGAAGTTTTACCATCGTGGTAACGAGGATAATACTAATCGATATAACGGTGCCCTCATAAACACCTTGTATTTGTGTTGGTCTTACAATGCGATAATCAACTAGGTGCGTATTCAAAACATATCCCATGGCCTGCAAGCCGAGGATAACAAGCATTACCAACAACGCAAGGTATAGCCCATACCGGTTTCTAAAGAAAAAATAGGGAACCAGAACGTATATATTTATATACACCATGATAACAAAAGCAAAATAAGCTGTCATCAGGCTGTAATATTTATAGATACCTATATATGAATTCGAAAAATTCGATTGCCAAAGCAGCAACAAAAGACCCACTAAAAATATAACATGGTGCCATATTCTATACCGATCTTCTGTAAGAAAACTAATTATGTGTCGGTGTTTTACCTTTTGAGGGTCGTTGATCATGTTTTGGGGAAAATAATTTACCACGTCATCATTTCGGAATTGCAAAATTACACCAACATCATTTCCTACGCTATATAAAGACACCCACAAAAACAGGGTTTGGTATAAAATGGCTGCCGTTTTGTATAATAAGCCCCTATAGCAACGCTGCTTGCACTTCTTTTGCCTCCATAATTTAATCTTTATGGAAGCGACAACAAAAAGTAACGATGTATTTAGCATAGTATTCCTGGTGCTGTTAGCCGTCCTGCTATCGAACGTATGCCGGGCACAATCCAATACCAATGCTGACAACAAGAACAGCACACAACAAAACGCAAACGATGCAGCGCGTATGGACAGCATCATGCGCCAGAAATTAATCACTACATCACCAAAGTTGGGTGGCGTTACTGTAAGTAATACAGTTTCTTCCATAAAGGCCGATGGACATCGTTTCACCGTGCAAATGCCAACCGTTGACTTCAGTTTACCGCTCTATAAAAATTTCAAGACTGCCCATCCGGTATTGATCAAAGCAGGTGTGCGTTACCAGGGACTTATACTTTCGGATGAACGTAAAATAGGCAGCAATGATTTTCACTCGGTGTCCATTCCGGTAATTGCCAATTATTCACTTTCGCGTGCCACCAACATTGGGTTCATAGGTTCTGTTACGGTTGCCTCCGATTTTAAACAAGACCTAGAGGGGCAAGATATACTTTACAATATTGGTTTTAGAATCGGGTTGCGACAGAATAAAAAGTTCAAGTACGGCATAACACCAACGTATTCAAAAAGCTACTCCGGTACATTCCTGCTTCCCATACTGGATATGGACTGGACCATCAGCAAGCGCCTGAGCCTGCTTGCTATATTACCGGTACGCGCTTCACTTAAGTATAAATTATCAGAAGTTCATTCGATTGGAGCTACCGCGTGGCTTGGCGGTAACAATATGTACCGCCTGAGCGAACCGGAAAAAGAACAATATATACACCTGAGACAAAACAACGCAGGTCTCATTTATGACGCCAGGCTTGGCCAGCGCTGGAAACTAAACCTGGTAGCCGGCTATACCCTGATGCAAAAACTGGAAACCTTTAACACCGATCAGAAAATTTCGCTCAACAGGTTCAACGAACTCAACAAACGTGTCGTGAATGTGGCGTACCACGAAAAATCATTTATAGTACAAAGCAGTATCAGCTACCAGTTCTGATATACAATTGAAACCGAATCAAAGATATATGCCTGGCACTGCCTACCGAAAAGAACACATCATGATCAGAATATTATTGTTTAGCATCCTATTGTCCTTCTCGTGCACGCTATTGGCACAGGACGCTTGGACATTAAAATCATGCATTGAATACGGGCTGAAGAATAACAGTAACAATGCTATATATAGGCACGACAAGCAAACCGCAGACGCAAAAGCGCGTGAAGCATTGGCTGCGTATCTGCCTACCGTAACACTGACCGGCTCGCTTGATGACAATATCAAAGTGCAGGAAACGGTTATACCAGCCGGTATATTTAGTCCTACCGATCTGCGGGTAGCATTCACGAAACGTTATCAGCTTAACCCGGTAGCGCAGGTAGACCAGACTATATTTGATAAATCGCTCATCACCGGTCTGCAGGCCAACCGGTATAATAAGCTTCAGGCTGAATTAAACATTACGAAGAACGAAGAGACGATCATCTATAACATCTGCTCGGCTTATTTCGAGATAGCCGTGTATCGCGAACAGCTTGATCAGCTTCATGCTACAAATGAGACCTACCGCGGGCAAATGCTGATAACGGAACAACAAGTAAAAAAAGGCGTAACGCTGCAAAAGGATCTTGAAAAGATAAAAGTGAACTATAACAATTCACTCGCGCAAATCAGAGTAGCCGAAACGAATCTCACGCTATCCGAAAATCAGCTCAAGTATGAAATGGGGTTCCCCATGCAGGACTCATTGCAAGTAAAACCTTCCAGTGATGAAGCCGCGAACCTCATAACACCGGCAGCAGATATACTCTATGAAGCATCGGTAAGCAACCGCACCGAATATAAACTAGCGCAGGTTACGACTCGTCTTAATGAGATTGATGAACGCAGACTAAAAAATCTAATTTACCCTAAACTCACGGCCTATGCGCGTTATGGTAGCATCGGTTTTGGTGATAACCTGAACCAGGCATGGTCTTCGCTCGCTGCCTATTCCGCCATCGGTATAAAACTTACGATTCCTATTCTGGACTTTAAGCGAAACGCGCAAATCGCACAAGCGAAGTATAAATGGCAAAGCGCTACCGAAAACCTGAAACTACAGGAAAGTAAATACCAGATGGAGCTGGCGAATACGCGAACCAAACTTGTGCAGGAACAGCAGAACCTCGAACTCAACAAAGAGAACATCGCCCTTGCGCAATCTTCATTTGATGCCATCAACCTTCAATACCAGAAAGGCACAACCGATTTAACGGAGTGGCTGAACGCGCAGAATACCTTGAAAGAATCGCAAAGCAACTACCTCAATTCACTCTATACATTTTTCCAGACCAAGGTTGACCTGGAGAAAGCACAGGGAACATTAAAGACTTTTTACCAGGCGCTATAATTAAATCTTATGAAAAGTAAATATATCATCAGTATCGTTGGCTTCTTTATTATTGTGTTGATCGCCTACAAGCTTTCAGCAAACAAGAAGAAGATCGATGAAAAGAAAAACAAGTCTACGGAAACAATCGTACGCATACCGGTAAAAGTTGCTACGGCAGAAGAAAAGGTGATGGAGCTAAGCATGATTAAAACCGGTAGCATTGCTCCGTTCAAAGAAGTAAAAGCACTGGCCTTGAGCGGAGGTATACTCCGGCATGTACGCTTTGAACTGGGCGATCATGTAAACGAAGGACAAGTACTCGCAGTAATGGACAACCGGGCGCTGCAACTTGATTTGCAAAAAGCAGAGACCAACGCCGCCAAACTGGAAAACGATCTGAAAATATATACTGAACTGTGGCTGGGTAAAGCTGCTACACAGGAAAAGGTAACCGAGATCAGCAAAAATTACCAGGATGCCGTTAACCAGGTAAACCAGGTGAAGAAAAGTATAGACGATGCTTCGATCAAGGCACCCATAAGCGGTATAATATCCGTAAAGTCTGCCGAGCAAGGTATGTATATCAACGGTGGTGGCGAGATTGCTACCGTTATCAATCTCTCCAAAGCTAAAGTTGCTGTTAATCTCACCGAGAGCGAAGTATACCAGGTTGTGCAGGGACAACCGGTAAAGATCACCACAGACGTATACCCGGGAAAAGTGTTTTCCGGAAACGTAAGTTTTATAAGTCCGCAGGCTGATGCAACACACAACTATAATGTTGAGATCATGATGACCAACACCGAGCGTTCGCTGCTGCGTTCCGGCACATTCGTGTATGTTGACTTCTCCAAAAACACTTCGAAAAGAATGCTGGTTATTCCGCGCGAAGCATTGGTGGAGAGTACACGCAATGCATCGGTATATATAGTCTCCGATAGTGTTGTACACCAGAAGGCGATTCAAGCCGGGAAAGAACTGAACGGCAACATTCAGGTAATCGAAGGACTTCGTGCAGGCGATGTAGTTGTAACCTCCGGGCAGATCAATTTGAAAGAAGGTACTCCGGTTCGTATATCTCATTAAACAGAAGCAATCATGTCAATAGCAGAAGTTGCCGTTAAGCGGCCTTTACTGATCATTGTAATATTTACCGTGCTCATTCTCTTCGGGGTGCAATGTTATTTTAAACTGAACTATAACCTGCTTCCGAAAATAGAAGTGGCTACAGTTTCCATCAGCACAGTATATCCCGGTGCTTCGGCAGCAGAAGTGGAAACGTCAGTGACGCGGAAACTGGAAGATGCCTTTGCTTCGGTGGAAGGCCTTGATAAAATTACCTCTACTTCGCAGGAAGGTGTATCGCAGATTGCCATTCAGTTGAAAAGCGGAACGGATATAGATAAAGCCGAACGGAACATTCAGCGCAAGGCTGATCAGGTATTGAATGATCTGCCGGCAGATATAGATCGTCCCATCGTCAGTAAAGTAAATCTCGAAGAGACACCAGTAATTCGTGCCGGTATCACTTCCCGACTGGCCCCGCGAAATCTATACGACCTTGTAGATAAACAACTCCGGCCGGTGCTGCAAAATGTTACGGGTGTAGGACAAGTGAATATCATTGGTGGTGATGAACGCCAGATACAGGTAAATATCAACCAGGATAAACTAAATGCATACGGCATGAGTATTACGCAAGTGACGGATGCCGTGAAGCAAGCCAACCAGTCTTTTCCTGCCGGAAGAATTGAGACAACCGATAAGCAATTGTCCATTCAGTATGATGCTAACGTAAATTCGGTTGAGCAGATTCGTAACCTTATCGTGAGACAGCGCCCGGGCAGCGGAAGTATATATTTGAAAGATGTTGCCGAAGTGATCGATGCCACCGCCCGCACAACGGCTATCAACCACGTAAACGGTTTACCTTCCATCGGTGTGCAAATCATCAAGCAATCGGATGCCAATGCAGTGAATGTAAGTAAGGAAGTACGAAAAGCTTTCGCCACCATGGAAGAGCAATATACCGGTGATGATCTCAAATTTACCGTGTCGTCTGATCAGTCCACTTATACACTTCGATCAGCAGACCTCGTTATTGAAGATCTTGGTCTGGCTATATTGATTGTGGCTATTGTAATGCTTGCCTTCCTGCATAGCGTACGCAGTTCGTTGTTTGTACTGGTAGCGTTGCCTTCGTCCATTATACCAACATTTATTGCCATGTACCTCATGGACTTCTCACTCAACCTGATGTCGTTGATGGGTATGTCGCTTGTGGTTGGTATACTCGTGGATGATTCCATTGTGGTGCTGGAAAATATATACCGTCACCTGGAGATGGGTGCTGATCGTATGAAAGCTGCACTTGATGGTCGTAATGAAATTGGTTTTACGGCCATGGCCATTACGCTGGTAGACGTTGTGGTGTTTTTACCGCTGGCATTATCCGGAGGTCTCATCGGTGCTATACTTCGGGAGTTCTCGCTGGTGGTCGTATTCTCTACACTCATGAGTTTGTTTGTGTCGTTCACCATTACGCCCATGCTGGCAAGTCGCTTCGGATCAATTCCAGAGCTGGATCCGAAAACATGGTGGGGCAAACTGAACCTGAGCTTTGAACGCTTTATCGAGTCGATCAAAGCTATATATGCGAGTGCCCTTACCGTTGTGCTGCACAAAAAACGCTACCTGTTGTCGGGTGTAATTATACTTATTATAGCATCCCTTATGCTGGTAGCAAAAGGTTTTATCGGTGCTGCCTTTATACCGGCTGGTGATCAGGGTGAACTTATGGTCAGCCTTGAACTCACACCTACCGCCTCCATCTACCAAACCAACCTGGTAACACAACAGGCTGAACAGATTGTGATGCAAAGTCCGGAAGTTGAAAAAGTATTTTCGAGTATTGGCTTTGTTACCGGAAGTGTAGCAGGTACCAGCAACAGCGCTAACCTGGCTGAACTTACGGTGAGTCTCAAAGATGTAAAGGATCGAAACATTTCTTCCGAAGACTTCGGTGTTCGTATCCAGCAAAAGTTAAGTGCATCTATACCCGGTATTAAAGTTTCCGTATCACCGGTGTCCATTACCGGTAATACCAATGCAGCTCCTATACAGATCGCCATCAAAGGTGTAGACCTGGAGCGGGTTCGAAAAATAGCAGAACAGTATAAAGATATAGTGGCCACGGTGCCCGGAACTCAGTTTGTTGAACTCTCGGTAAAAAACCAGAAGCAACAAGTTTATGTAAAACTGAACCGCGAAAAAATGACACTGCTGGGAATCAACGCTAGTCAGGTAGGCGGTGCGTTGCAAAATGCCTTTAGTGGCGATGACAAAAGTAAATTCAAGCAGGCTGGTAATGAATACGATATCCTGATAAGTCTTGATCAATACAACCGATCTGATATAGCGGATGTCCGGAACCTGCCATTTACCAACAACGATGGACAAACATTTTTACTCAGCCAGTTTGCTGATGTCGGTAACGGACAAAGTGAAAGTGTATTGCAGCGAAGCGACCGGTTAAATTCGATCACGGTAAAGTCAAATGTAGTGGGTCGTCCTACCGGAACGGTAGCTTCGGATATCAAAGAGAAAGTAAAACAGGTAACGATACCTGCCGGTATAACAGTAGAATATTTAGGTGATGTAAAAAACCAGGGCGATGCTTTTGGCAGCCTGGGACTGGCCCTGCTCACGGCTATTATACTGGTATACCTGATTATGGTGGCGCTATACGAAAGCGTTATATACCCGTTCGTAGTGTTGTTCTCCATACCCGTGGCGCTGATTGGTGCGTTACTTGCGCTCGCCCTCGCGATGGAAACACTGAATATATTTTCGATTATCGGAATGATCATGCTGTTGGGACTGGTGTCCAAAAATGCCATTCTTATTGTTGACTTTACCAACCAGTTAAAAAAGGAAGGTCATGCTGTAAAAGATGCACTGGTAGAGGCCGGTAAAGAACGCCTTCGCCCAATCCTGATGACGACACTCGCCATGATACTCGGTATGTTGCCGATAGCGCTTTCATCCGGGCCCGGCTCTGAGATCAAGAATGGCATGGCCTGGGTAATTATTGGCGGACTCACAAGCTCCATGATCCTTACCCTGTTTGTTGTCCCTGCTATATACCTGATCATCGATCGATGGAAAGGACAACCTTCTCAACCGGAAACAAGTCCGGTTATTTCGTGATCTGCTATATATATAATTAATCATGTCATTATGAACAGATACCATCTTTCGCAAATCAATGTATCCGACCACAGGCACTCCTCCATTTGCTTTTCGCTTGACCGAACCATGGGGGAAACACTCACCGGGACATTTGCTGACTTTGATGCTACCATGCTATCACCCGAACGTGATCTTTCAACGGCTGTTCTGAAGATGACTATATATACCGATAGTGTAAGGGCTAAGACTGCATGGATTGAAAGAAGATTCAAGGGATCATCCTGCTTTCGCGTGAACGAATACAGGACCATCACGTTTCAAAGTACCGATTGGGAACAAACGGGAGATAACGAGTATCTCCTGTATGGAAAATTCTGCCTGTGCGGAGTATCAAAATACGTGGTGTTTGAAATAACAAACCACAGCAACGCAACGCACGCGGACGAAAAAACAAAGCTCCTGAAACTTGAATTCAGGAGTACGATAAAACGATCTGATTTCAGGATCGCCCGGGGGATATCGTCCTGGGACATCAGTGATGAGATACAGCTATACGGCACGGTTGCGTTCCGGAAACAAGACAGCAAAACGTATAACCAACCTTCCGATCTTAACCAAGATCAAGTTTTGCCGCCAGGCTATTTCTCACATTTGTATCCAACGATTATATAAACCCATAACTGAAAGTATATACCATGGATATCCTGTTATTCAAAACCAATGTTGACAAGCGCGATCTGCCAGTACTTCAAATGGCCATGAACAGCGTTGCCGGAGTGAAAAAATGGACGATCGATCTGGATGATTGTGATAAGGTGTTACGTATTACCTGCAGGCATGTATCGGAAATATATATCGAGGTGCTTTTAAAATCCGAGGGATTTGAATGCACCCCGATGACGTATGAGATTTAGGATTGAACGAGAATCGTTACTTCATTATTTTTATATCCGAAAAGTAACCTTCCGTACCCACGTCTACAAATAAACCAATGCCTCCCTTCGCATCTGTACCGAGCTTCAGATCGTTGACAATAAGCGAGGGTTCCTTTTGATTATTCAGGTATAACTTTGCCTGCGAACCCTTCACGATTATCTTCATACGGATCCATTCCTTTAACCCTATATCTGCATAGGATTCATATTGCTCAGGAAATTCCTTTCGTAATCGTTGAAACTTATAGTCAGGGTAGGCGAAGTACTGAATACTATGGTTTCGCCTTACCTGGTCGCCAGCCCGGCCGTTGGCAGGACGTATATAGATGCATTCAAACTTCGAATTGTCATCGTTAATCCGGAAGGCAACACCTATAAATCCACGTGCAAACTCAGGGGCATCCTTCCGTAATGTACTGTATACATTAACCTCGATCGCGCCATCCTGGAATTCAACACCTTTCAGTTTAACAAAAGTAGGTTCATCAAATGTTTCTACGGTGGAATCTTTTATAACCTTTACAGCGCGCTTACCTTTCAATGTCTCAACCGACATCGATACCTTTACAGGCTCCAGCTTATTATTCGCCAATTGAATTGTTTGTGCTGATAATGAAAGATTACAGGCAATACCAGCAACCAGCGCCAGGATGTTTTTTTTCATAGTGCTTGATATAGTTTTTGTACGGAACCAATTAGTCCTTCTTAAGCCACGCGACCAAATCCTCCAACACATCAGCATTGATCTGATGTCCCATGGTATATTCGTGATACGTTAACGAAACGTTCAGGGTTTGCAGGAATGTCTTTGCCTGTTGGGCATAAAATACAGGCAACGTGCCGTCTTGCGTACCATGTGCCACAAATACTTTCAGGCGCGACAGTCTGTTATTTCCAGTTACAGATGCCTGTATGGTTTCCAGCACTCTCCCACTCAGCGCCATGATACCCCGCACTTGTTCCGGACTGGTGAGCCCTATACTATAACTCATGATTGCACCCTGGCTAAACCCACCTATATATACCTCATCGAGGCTATATTTCTGTTTCAGTTGCCCGATAAACTGTTTCAACAGTTCGCGGCTAGACAACTCCTGCCCGGCATTGATAACGGGTTTACCGGTAGAGAAGTCTACATTATACCAGGCATATCGGCCGGGTCCCAATGTATACTGGCCACGCGCTGCTACAATATAATAATCGCCCGGTAATTGGTCGGCCAGGCTAAATAAATCCTGCTCGTTGCTGCCAACACCATGCAAGAGTATAATTGCTTTGTGCGTGGACGTTTTCACCGTGGGTTGTCTCACCAGGTAATGCAGCGCCAGATTCTCAGAAGTATAATCTTCGTTTATGGATGTATGGGGCATGATCGTAGTGTTCGTTAACGTATTGATTAAAATAAAGACTATTTCATATAGCATGACTCAACCAAATTTTACGGACGTCATGGTAAGCGAACCGCCTACCGCCTGATCATTAAAGAAAGATATAGGGTCTTTACCCGTTGCCAGTCCTGCAGTATATAGCAGCGGCAGGTAATGTTCCGGTGTCGGTATAGCCAGCATTGCTTCTTTACCAAGCGCAGAGTAACTGATGAGCGCCTTGTGATTACCATCCATAATCAATTCCTTGAATTTATCGTTGATGGTTGTTGCCCATTCATACGCATATCCCTCCACATTTATTTTATCCCAGGCAACCATTCCAAGATTATGTACCATGTTACCGCTGCCCATGATCAACACACCTTTCTTACGAAGCGCATATAGTTCCTTTGCCAAATCGTAATGATACTGTGGTGCCTTCGTGTAATCAATGCTCAGTTGCAACACCGGTATATTCGCTTGCGGATACATGTGTCGCACAATAGTCCAGGTACCATGATCAAGCCCCCAGTCGTGATCCAGTTCAACGTGTGCCGAGTGAACCAAGGCAGCGGTCTCTTTGGCGAGAGCCGGGTTACCTGGTGCGGGGTATTGTACTTCGAACAGCGCTTTCGGAAAACCACCGAAGTCATGTATAGTTTCCGGAAAATCCATCGCAGTAATTTTAGTACCGCGGGTAAACCAGTGAGCCGATACAACCAGCACAGCTTTCGGTACAGGAATCTCTTTGGCCATCTGCGTCCATCGCCTGCTAAACGCTGTGTCTTCAATGCCATTCATAGGCGAACCATGTCCTACAAACAACACAGGCATAATCTGCTCCTGCTCTTCTAACGTATTAGTAAATTCCCGGAAAGCTGATAATGTTGTCATACCGATAGTTCCTGTTACAATTGACTTTATAAATTGACTACGTTTCATATATAACACTCCTTTGTAAATATACCGAAGATAAACAGAGGAGCCTCGCCACCGCTCCCCTGTTCACTATACTTTATTTAAGACCGAGTTGTGTGGCGTATGTTTGATTGTCCCAAAAGAGATGTTCTTCCTTCATCACACCATTCTCCCATATACCTACCGTGGCCATCGGCATTTTAAAAGCTTTGCCGGTGGGCTGTATAAATTTACCGTTTCCGATCGGCATAGGTTTGGTAAAGGTACCTTCGAAGACACCGGTTACCAGGGTATAATTTCCGGACCCGAATTTTATAGGGTGTTCTTTTATGCGTGTATCCGGTGCGTGAACAAATAACTTCTTCAGGTCTTCAATATGCACATCGATACCTTCTGTTACGTGTCCATCCGGCCAGTATACTTTAATGTTGGATGCATGACTCTCCTTCAGGCGATCCCACTTCTGATTACTGAACACATCAAAGTCCAATTCATCAAAGGTCTTCAGGTGTTTGGATATACTGTCATTCGAAGCTACCAGTTGAATCGCTATATTCTTCAAACTATCCACCTGGGTTTGAGAGTACGGTGATGATGCGCGCTGCTCACAGCTTTGTAAAACGATCAGCACGGCAAGAGAGGCGTAGAGCATACGCCATGAAGTAAAGTTGTTTGTTTTCATATTTATAGTTTTGTGTTTAGTTCAGATCAATGATGGAGTACTTTCCAACCGGCCAGCCAATTATAGTTATACTTCATGGACAGTTGAATGAGCAGCACCGTCATATTCTCCAGTGTGCGGCTAACGGAAAGATCGCCCGCGATAACCGGGTTGAGTCCGGTTGCACTTACAAGTTCAGCAACAGTTTGTAAAGCTTCCGGGTTGTTACCAGCTATAAAAGAATCTACCTGCTTGCCGTCCAGTACAGGTGTTGCGAAATCGGCAGCGAAAACTGTATTGAACGCCTTCACCACCTTTGAATTCGGTAATAACTTTTGCAACTCTTCTGCAGCGCTTGTATCCGGTGCAGTAGTCAGGCCATTGTAAGCGGCATTCAGCGGATTGGAAATACTGATCACGCTCTTCTGATTGGCGACTTTGCGAATCTTGTCTGCAACTTCTTTCTCGGCCGGGTAAGGAACGGCAACGATTATACTATCAGCTTCCCAACTTGCCTCAACAGTACAATCAACAGCTTCTATATCCGCTGCAGCGTTATGCCTGCGAATGTCCTGGACCAGTGCCTGTAGTTTTTCCTGGTTGTTGGCGCAAAGAAGCAACCGGTAATTACCTTTTGAAAGATTGCGTGCTATACCTGCACCCATGTTGCCGGTAGCACCAATTACCGCTATAGTTTGCTTTGTGTTCATACCTATTTTGTGTTTGATGATACAAAGCTACTATGGCAGCATACCGCGCTGCATTGCTTTCAGGCAAGAAAAACCATTGACTTTTGTCAATAAAACGGGCGAAGGGAATTACTTCCGGGTAGTCATTTTTTTGCGGGCACGACTTAGTGTTTCAGGCGTAAGTCCGAGGTAGGAGGCAATCATGTGTTGTGGTACGCGCTGTGCAATGTCAGGATACATCGTTGTAAAATTAGTATACCGTTCTTCGATGCTTAAACTGATGCTCGCGGTAAGTCTTCTTTGCAACGCTACATAAGCGCTTGTTATCAACACCCGGTTATACGTTTCATATTTAGGCTGGGTTTGCAGAAGCTCTTCATGCGCAGTCCTGGTTATGAGGATCAACTCGCTATCCTCCAACGCATCGATGTTATAGATAGCCGGTTCGCCTGTTAAGAAACTGAACAGGTCTGATATTGTCCAGCCCTCCACGGCAAATTGTATAATATGCTCGCTTCCGTTGTCCACAGAATACTCGCGCAGTGCACCTTTCTCAACAAATGCAAGCGTCTTGCAAATGTCTCCCTCCTGCAACAGGTATTGCCGCTTACGCAGCTTCTTGGGAGTGAGATACGACTTGATCTGCTGCTCTTCTTCAACAGACAGCGGAACTTTTTCTCTGAATTTCTGAAAGAATAAATCGTACATAGTCAACCGTGCTATGGGAAATGCCTGCTATACTATACATGGCTACCGGCAAACAATGTTAAAGTATATCCTGCTATCCGGCAAGTCTTATTCCGGTGAATTGCCATTGGTGCGGAGCATGAAAAAAATTACGGTATGTCGCCCGACTGTGGCCGGCAGGCGTAGCCACCGATGCACCACGCAACACCATCTGGTTAACCATGAACTTCCCGTTATACTCACCAATGGCTCCGGCCGCTCTCTTAAAGCGCGGGTATGGAAGGTATGCGCTGCCAGTCCACTCCCACCGTTGTCCCCAAGACAAAGCGGATGAAGCAACTTCCCATTCCGCTTCAGTGGGTAATCGTTTTCCGCTCCATGCTGCAAATGCCGATGCCTCGTAAAAACTTACGTGACAAACAGCACTGTGCAGATCAATCTGTTTAAGTCCCTGCAAAGTATAGTGCATCCACGCCCCATCTATGTTGTGCCAGTATAAAGGTGCTATGACTTTTTTTGTCTTTACCCAATCCCAACCTTCAGCGTGCCAGTGCCTGAAATCGCTATATCCGCCATCGTTTATAAACGCCAGGTATTCCGCATTGGTAACTAACGAAGTATAGATTGCATAGTCATCCAGGTATACTTTGTGCCGTCCGCACTCATTATCAAAACAGAATCCATCACCGGCATATCCTATCTCATATATACCAGCCGGAATACGCAGGGTGGCCGATGAAGACGTACCGGCAGACTTTGGAAAATCGTCATCCGGGTTATAGATCGGGAACAACGGATTGTGTCCTAATATATACTTGATGTCGGTATACAACAACTCCTGGTGTTGCTGTTCATGGTTTAAGCCGAGAACAATCGTGTCCCTCAGCGATTGATCAGTGATATGACTATCCAGAAATTTGACCATGTGCTGATCAACGTATTTCCGGTACTGATATACCTCCGCTACCGAGGGCCTGCTCAGGTTACCGCGGTCTGTCCGAATAACGCGTGCCCCAACCGTTTCATAATAACTATTGAATACAAAATTATACTGACTATCAAATTCCCGGTATTCTTTATCGTAAGGCTTCAGTATAAAAGTCTCAAAGAACCAAGTGGTGTGCCCGAGGTGCCACTTCGGTGGACTCACATCAACAATCGGCTGAACAACATAGTCTTCATTCCCCAAAGGAGTACATATATACTCCGTTTGCTTCCGTATGCGTGTATACTGCTCCAGTAAATCTGCATTCATGCGTGGGCTTGATTTGGTGATTAAAAGTATATTTATCGCGCGATCCAGATGACATCTACAAACCAGCGCTTCGAATCGAAAAACGTAGTATCCATGCTAAATCCGGAATTGGCAGCCAGCACTTCGATCTCCTTCATACTATATTTCTGTGATACTTCGGTAAATATCCATTCACCTTCTTGGAATGAAATGGGCGTACCGGCCACGGTTACTGTCTGCTCTGTACTGCTCACGAGGTAACTTTTGCAGGCTCCGGTTTCAGGATCGTACGTCTGGTAATGTGTAAACGTATCAAGATCGAAGTTACCATCCAGTTCACGGTTAATGCGTGTCAGCAAGTTCAGATTGAAGTCGCGGGTAATGCCTGCTTCATCGTTGTATGCGTTTAATATAGTCTGCGGGTTCTTCTTCAGATCAAAACCCATTAACACGATATCGCCTGGTTGCAGTGCATTTCGCAATTGGTCGCAGAACTTTTCCGCTTCGTATACCGGCATATTGCCAATGTTCGCTCCGAGAAACAGAACAACTTTACGATTGGCTGAAATTTTAGTAGCCTCCGCGAGCATATCAAAATACTCACCTTCCAGGCAAAGTATATTTAGTCCGTTAAGGTCTGCCAGACTTTCTTCGAGATAAGACAAAATGTTTCCCGATATATCAACCGGTATATAGGTAAACTCGCAGGGCTGTTCCTGTAACGCTCGCAGCAAGTGTCGCGATTTTATACCATCGCCTGCGCCAAGTTCAATAAGGTCAAAGGGCTGCTTATCTTTCATTGTAATTGCCCTGACAAGATCGGCAGCCTGCCCGCGAAATATTTCCAATTCACAACGTGTAACATAGTACTCGGGGCAATGCATGATCTGCTGAAACAAAGCATCGCCTTTTGCATCATAAAAATATTTGGAGCTTAAACGCTTCGTTCCGGACTTTAATCCTTTCAGCACATCTTCGCGAAACTGCAACACGCGATCTTCTTCGCGAACATCCGGCTGCAGATCGTGTGCTGTTGGCATGGGTGGTATATTTAACATAACCATTGGGTTAAGGAACAACAACAATTTTTCCGGTTGCAGTATTGCTATCCATCAGTTGATGGGCTTCTCTGATCTGATCCAGTGTGAATACACGGCTCACATTTAAGCTGATCTTTCCTGCTTCTGCATCATCAATAAAATTCTGAAAGTGACGACTGTCTACTTTTGTCCCGCCACTGTCGTATACCGTGAGGTTAACGGTGGATGGTATAAATTCCATAGGCGAAAAATCTTTTACCGACCACTGTTCTGAAAGCATACCCGTCATACAAACCGTACCGCCCGGCTTTACACATTGCAACGAGTCGCGCAACGTAGGTATACCCACAAGCTCCAGTACCTTATCGACACCTTCCGGAAATTTTGCATGTATAGCATCGGCCAGTTTACCATCATCGATCAACACTTCGTCAGCACCGTTCTTTCGGAGTATATCTTCTTTCACAGCACTTCGTGTAGTAGCAATAACCGTGAGTCCGCTGTTTTTGGCCAGCTGTGTTGCCAGCATACCAATGGAAGATGTACCGCCACGAACCAGTAATTTTTCTCCGTGTGCTATCTTCAATGCAAGATAAAGGGAGCCATACGTGGTCTGAAACATTTCCGGAAATGCACCGAGCTGTTCCCAGGGTAAACGGCTCGTAAACGGAAATACAATTGACTTCGGCAGCACCGTATATTCGGCATAACTTCCATCGTAGAGTCTGCCCATCTCTCCCATAAGCGCTGCCACTGGTTGTCCTTTTATAAATTCTCCCGAAGGATCAACCTCCACTTCGCCCACGCATTCAATGCCGAGTATACGGGGGAACTTCACGTTGGGAGAAAAACCTTTACGCGTCATGAGCTCGGATCGGTTGAGACCAAACGCTTTCACTTTTATCAACACCTGTCCCGCACCAGCTGCAGGTACAGGTCTTTCTTCTACGACAAAATTTTCCGGTCCGCCCGGTTTATAAAGTACGGCAGCTTTCATATCGTATATATAGTTTGAGGGACTAACTCTATTTCACTGCATTGAACATATAGCGGTATATTTTCCATATACCTTGCTCCCTGCGCAACACGAGGAGATCACGACTTGTTTTGGTGACTTCCTTTTGTTCTTTCAAATTACGCGTGGTGGTGGTGGATGTTGATTGTACAAAAGCGAACTCGCCCTGAACAACAACATCTTTTACCTGAAAGTTGATCGAGAATTTTTCGTTCTTTAAAAACGTGCCCGCTTTCGAAATCAAATGTTGCTTGTCAATGGTGCGATAACCATTCGGGAAGAATAAACCATCCGAACTATACAGATCGATAATGGTTTGAGAGTCGGCTGTATTCAACGCTTTGCCGTACGCGTTGATCACAGCATGAATTGCCTGTGTTTCGTTTGAAGTGCTCATATGTTCGATATTGATTTGAGACCGATACAAAGTTGAGCCATTGACAGCACAGCGCCCTATAATGAAAATTAAGAAATACTCTTAAACTTGTTTAAGACTGCAATGATACAGGGCTGTCCATACCGCGTACCCGCAACGTTGCAAGGCATCAACGTTTTTCAGAAAGCGACTTTCTGATCTTGCTCAGAAACTCCGGTGTAACTCCGAGATACGAGGCTATTTGTGTGGACGGAAGGCGATTGTAGAGATGCGGATATTGTTCCATGAAAGCTGTATACCGTTCTTCGGCAGTCGAGCTGATGTTTTGAAGCACGCGGTTTTGTAACTCAACAAACTTGTTTTCAATGATTACCCGGAAGTTACGATCGAACTTGTGATGATGGGTATACAGGTGTATCAGGTCTTTGTGTTCGATCTGTAATATATGCGATGGCTCGATGGCTTCTATAAAAAGATGACTCGGCTTTTCAGAGAAGAAACTTCCGATGTCGGTGATCCAGTCGTTCTCGGCAGCGAACTGTATATTATACTCCGTACCTTTTCGATCCACAGCATACATGCGAAAACATCCGCTGGCTATAAATGTATAGTGCTTGCATACATCACCCTCCTGCAGAATGAATTGTCGCCTGCGTATTCTCCGGGCGCGCATGCGCTCGCGCAGTTCGTTCTTCTCGCTCGCCTTTAAGGGTATAATATTCCGGAAGTACTGGAATAAAATATTCAACGCTTCCTCGAAGTCTGACGCAGTGTCTTTGCCTGGTGTAACGCTCATGGATATGAATACCTTCTGGATACCGGGACAACAACCATCCGTTGTCCTAAAGTATAAAGTTGGTCAAAATATAGCAGTTACTAAAATTACCGGATGTGTGACCGAAGGAAGAATATAGAATTAATTATGACGATCAATCGTAAACTGTACCAACTGGATCAATGATCGTTTATAGTCTGATTCCGGAAAGCGTTCTAAAAGCTGAAGTGCATCGCGGTGATATTTATTCATCACTCCTTCGGCATATTGAATACCGCCCGAGCGCTTCACAAAATCAATTACCTCTTTTACTTTCCTGGGTTTTCCGCTTTCGTTCTTGACGATGCTGATGATCTTGCGTTTCTCAAGCCAGCTTGCCTTCGACAGCGCGTGGATGAGTGGCAACGTCATCTTCTTCTCCTTGATATCTATACCAACGGGTTTACCGATTTCATCTTCACCGTAATCAAACAAGTCGTCTTTTATCTGAAACGCCATGCCGATCTTCTCACCAAATTCACGCATCAGCCTGGTGGCTTCCTCGCCTGCTCCGGAAGAGCTCGCGCCCACGGCACAACATGAAGCAATCAGCGAAGCTGTCTTCTGGCGGATAATTTCGTAGTATATATCTTCAGTAATGTTGAGCTTGCGCGACTTCTCCATCTGCAACAATTCGCCTTCGCTCATCTCGCGCACAGCATCGGATACGATGCTTAACAAATTAAAGTCCTTGTTGCCCACTGATAACAGGAGTCCTTTGGCCAGCAGAAAATCACCAACCAGAACGGCTACCTTATTTTTCCAAAGCGCGTTTACCGAGAAGAAACCTCTGCGATAGTTAGCCTCGTCCACCACATCATCGTGAACCAGTGTGGCGGTGTGCAACAGTTCGATAAGCGAAGCTCCGCGATAGGTGGACTCACTGATCTGCCCGCACGTGCCAGCACTCAGGAAAACAAACATCGGCCGCATTTGTTTGCCCTTACGCTTAACAATGTAGCTCATGATCTTATCGAGCAAGAGTATACGGGTTTTCATGGAAGCCCGAAACTTCTGCTCAAACTCCTCCATCTCGCGTGCAATCGGAGCCTTTATATTGTCCAACTTTAAAGACATGTGCGCAAGTATAAGCAATTCGGCCCATACGTTATATAGTCGTTAATGGTTAATCGTTAATTGTTATTCGCTAAAGGGGCTTTTACAGATAACAATTAACGGATAACGTGTAACAGTTAACCGATAACAATTAACGGCCGCCAGGTGCTTGACAATTGCTTGTGAACTGCCGTATTTAGCCGCATGAACCTTGTTGGAAATTTCTGGAATGACATCTTTTTCGCCATCATCGTTTTTGTGGTGGCCATTATTATCGCGCGAGTACTCCGATATATTATAGGGCGACTGGTAAAAGGTGCCTCCAGCAAACTGAAGGTAGATCCGACCAAGTATAATTTCCTTAAAAATGCTGTAGAGTTTATCGTTTATATCATCGCGCTCATTATTATTTTCAATTCCATACCCAAGCTCAAGAGCTATGGTACGGCTTTGTTTGCCGGGGCTGGTGTGCTGGCTGCCATCGTAGGTTTTGCTTCGCAATCAGCTTTCTCCAATATCGTGAGCGGTATCTTTATTGTTATGTTCAGACCTTTCAGTGTGGGCGATCGTGTTCGCGTAGGACAGTTATATAGCGGAGATGTAGAAGATATAACACTTCGCCATACCGTGATCAAGGATTTTGAGAACAGACGTATTGTTATACCGAACTCGGTTATTAACAACGAAACCATCATCAACTCGTCTTTGTCGCACGAAAATCTTTGCATCTTTATAGAGATGGGTGTCTCATTCGACAGCGATGTTGACCAAGCCATGCGTGTGTTGCAGGAAGAGACGATGAAGCATCCCGACTGTGTTGATAACCGAACGCAGGAAGAGATTGAGAGTGGTGTTCCGCAGGTAAATGTTCGATTAATAAATATTACTGAAACTGCGATGCAGCTTCGCGCCTATGGCTGGGCCCGGAATCCTTCTGACGGGTTTAACCTGAAATGCGATGTACTGAAAAATACCAAGCGCAGATTTGACGAAGCCGGTATCTCGCTCGCCTATCCGCAACGGATGGTCTATATCAAAGACAATAATGCTACCCGAAACTAAATGAACCCGCAAAAGACTCCCTCTACCTCCACACCGGCAGACTGCGAAATACTGGAGCTGATATCCTATAACCGGGAGTTATATGATAAATATACTGCTACATCTGTTGATACGGTCTTCACCCACATAAAGAAAGACCGGGTTAATTGGATCAATGTGGACGGTCTTAACAACCAGGATATCATCGAGAAAATACAGTCACACTTCTGTCTGCATTCACTCCTGATCGATGATGTATTGAGCGACCAGCGTCCCAAAGCAGAAGAGTTTGATGACTATCTTTTCTTTACACTCAAGATGCTATACCGCATTGACGGTACGGCTATTGATTACGAACAGATCAGTTTTGTTTTAGGTAAAGATTACCTGATCTCCTTCCAGGAGAAAGAAGGTGACTGGTTTGATGGCTTCCGCGAACGCATTCGTCTTGATCAGGGCCGCGTGCGCAAGAAGCAGGCAGACTACCTGCTATACCGCCTCATCGATATCATTGTTGATAATTACTATAATGTACTCGATCGCATTGGCGACCTGATCGATGAGACCGAGGAAACCGTATATCAGAACCCTTCCACGCGCACGTTTACAAGAATACAGAACCTGAAAAAGGAACTCATCTTTCTGCGCAAAGCATTATTCCCGCTGCGCGATGCACTGAGTAAAATTGTAAAAGGAGAATCTGATTTTGTAAAGGAAGAGAACCTTCGCTTTTTCTCGGATGTATACGAGCACGTTATACACCTTACCGATTCACTGGATACCTATAAAGATCTCGTATCAAGTCTTACGGATATTCACATCAACGCGATGAATACCAAAATGAACGAGGTTATGAAAGTGCTTACCGTGATCTCGACTATATTTATTCCGCTAACATTTATTGTAGGTGTATACGGTATGAACTTCAAACACATGCCTGAACTCGACTGGACCTGGGGCTACTACGGAGTATGGGGAATAATGATCGTAATGGTAGTGGGAATGCTGGCGTTTTTCCGGTATAAGAAGTGGTTCTAGCTATCGTGTTGGTGTGTTGATGTGTTCATGTGTTGAGGTTGACGGTTCTATACCGAACCTCAACACCTCAACACATGAACACTTCAGCACATGCGTTAGAGTTTTTTCTCTAACTCAGTAATTTTATCCTGTGCTTCGTTCTTGCCGAGTGACAGGGCTTTCTTATAGAGTTCTACAGCTTCGCGGTATGTTTCTTTCTTCTTGCGTGGCGCAAGTTTGGTACGGTTCGCTGCTTCTTCTACAGCCTGGCCTCTTGCAAAGTATGCATCAGCTTCAGACATTTTGCTGGAGATCATCAATTCCTGTACACGTGCTTCGATCAATGCCAGTTCCTGAGATTTTGCTTCGATCTGTGTTTGCTTGTCGGCCAGTTCAGCTTCCTGCATGCTTACGGTAGTGATCAGGTTCTGATTTTCGCTGCGGTATTTTTCAACCTGCTCCTGTAAAGCCGCTATATCCTGCGTCTTGCTTTCCAGTTGTTCGCGAAGATTCTTGATCAACTTGGCGTTGGCACTGTTCTTGGCTTTGGAAGATGCAAGTGATTTGTCAAGCTCATCCAGTTTACGTTGTGTATCCTTCACATAGCCGTTGATGTCTTTCATACGTGAAGTATAGTCTTCGTAGGTTGTTCCTTCAACCATATTTACCCGCAGGAGTTGACGGCTGGCATCAATAGAGTCCATCAGTGTACCAACTTCGGTTAACGTTTCCGCCATCTTCTGGCTGGTCTCAAGTTCTACCTTGAGTGAATCTACCTGCGACCGTAACGCATCTTTTTCTTTTGTGTCACAGCCGGCTATCATAACAACGATAGGCAGGGCGTAAGCAAGCTTTCTAAGCATAAATGATTTTTTTGAGGTTATTAAACAAAAATACACCTGATTTGGCAGCGTTGTGATTACCCTGTCACAAATTATTTTAGAACTGCGCCAAACAGACGAAAATTACGATGATCAGCCAGCTAGAACATTCTTTCTTTTTCTTTTTTGTGATTGCAGGAAGGGGGTTAAATTTGCGACCGTTTTTAGAAACTTTCGCCCCTATATACATGCCCATGTTAATTATCACGCACCCGCGTATTGCAGATCTGGGCAAGCCCCGTATCGTCATGATTGGTGGTGGAGCGGGTGGCTTGGCAGCCTATAAAGAATGGAAAGCATCAAAAACACAGAATGTTCGGGATGCATATAGTCAAAACTCCCTTCCTTTATTCGTATACCCGAACGTTGTATCAAATCCTATAGCATCCTCTTTTTATACATACATTGGCAGGCAAAAACGTTTCCTGAACCATCTTGTGGAAGCAACTCCACGGCTGGTACAGGGTATGGTAGACAAAGCTGCAAGCAACACCTGGAGGTATCTCCGACAGACAGGAGTAAATCTATATATGATCGGGAACGTAATCAGCGGTAAAACACCAAAGATTCTACCCGACAACATGTTGAACCTTCATCCCGGCAGCAACCGGTTGGTATGGAAGTTTACCCCTGTGCTGCCAGTTACAAACTTCCTCGATAAACTCTGTGTCCGGGCGGGACTAACGAGTTACATCCTGTACATCAAGAGCAACAGACTAATCATCGCGCGTCTAAAAGGCTGCGCACTATAAATATGGCTGATTCGGCAAATAAACATCTTACACCTTTATCCGTTGGGGGCGTTCTCGTTTCACTGGGAATTATATACGGAGATATAGGTACCTCTCCGTTATATGTATTCAAGGCAATCGTTGGTACGCAAACTATAAACGAAGACCTGATTCTGGGAGGACTCTCCTGCGTTTTCTGGACACTCACACTCATCACCACGCTCAAGTATGTATACCTCGCACTCAACGCGGATAACAAAGGTGAAGGTGGAATTTTCGCTTTATACGCACTCGTAAGAAGGTATAAAGCTGCCTGGGTAATTTTTCCGGCTGTGATCGGTTGCTGTACCCTCATTGCCGATGGCTTTATTACCCCGGCCATCAGTGTGTCGTCTGCTATAGAAGGGTTGCGTATACTCAACCCGGAAATACCAACGGTATCCATCGTGATTGCCATCATGATTGCACTGTTTGTATTCCAGCAGTTTGGTACCAGCGTAGTCGGTAAAACCTTCGGTCCTATCATGACCATCTGGTTTCTTACCATCGCTATATTTGGTATCCTGCAGTTCTACGATCACCCGCAGATATTCCGCGCGCTCAATCCATACTATGCGTATCACCTGATTGCCGAGTACCCGAAGGGATTCTGGTTACTGGGTGCTGTATTCCTCTGTACTACCGGGGCGGAAGCACTATATTCTGATTTAGGACACTGCGGAAAAGAAAATATACGTGTAGGCTGGGCCTATGTAAAGATAGCGTTGCTCTGTAATTACTTCGGACAGGGTGCCTGGCTGCTCGATCACCAGGGCACAACGCTCGGAGATAAAATTCCATTCTATGCCATCATCCCGGAAGGATTCCTCATCTTCGGTATCATCATTGCCACCATGGCTGCGATCATTGCCAGCCAGGCGTTGATCTCCGGTACATTTACACTGGTGAACGAAGCGATGAAACTGAAACTCTGGCCTTCTACCCGTGTACGTTACCCAAGCACGGTAAAAGGACAGATATATATACCGGCTATCAACTGGATATTACTGGCCGGATGTATAGCCGTAGTATTAATGTTCAGGGAGTCTGCTGCCATGGAAGGTGCCTACGGATTGGCCATCATGATCAACATGCTCATGACGACTTCGCTGCTGGTATTCTATTTCATGACTGCCAAGAAATCGAAGTTCCGTTCTTCAGGACTGGCCATACTTTTCTTTTCGCTCGAGGGAATGTTCCTTGTATCGAACCTCGATAAGTTTCAACATGGCGGATGGTTTACATTCCTCATCGCGGTATTGTTCTTCGTAATGATGTATGTATTGCTGCATGCCCGCTGGCTGCGCGAACGCCATACCGAGTTTGTCGATCTGAAACATTATGTTGGTATGATTCAGGATCTGCAGGCGGATACAACCGTGCCCAAAGAAGCGAGCAACCTGGTATACCTCGCCATGGCCGACAGCAAGCGCTATATAGATTCAAACATTATATACTCGATCTTCAAGAAAAGACCGAAGCGAGCCGATGTATTCTGGTTTGTTCACGTAGATACAGTGGACAGTCCGTTTACCAGTAAATATGTAGTGGACACGATCATTCCCAAGCGATGCTTCTTCGTACGGATCAAACTCGGATTCAAGACCAACCACCGGGTAAATCTGCTGTTCAATAAAATCATTCACGAGATGGCCGATGCCGGTGAGATCGATCTTACCAGCTCCTACCCTTCGCTGCACAAGTATAGCATGATGGCCGATTTCAAATTCATCATCTTACATTCATGGGCTTCCTCCGACAGCGAGATATCTTCCTTCGACCGTCTCATCATACAAGGCTATAGATTACTCAAAGAATATAGTCTCAGCACGGAAGAACTATACGGTATAGAAGCCGCCAACCTCGAGGTAGAGAAAGTACCGATCCAGGTAGGACCACAGGCGCGGGTGAAGATCAAGCGCGAACGCGAAGACTGATGCACGTAGGCACGTGCTTACGTGTTTAGGTGGGTACGTGTTTGGGTGTTTTTGTGTTGGGGTGTTCATGTGTTGAAGTGTTGATGTTGATGGAGCGCTTTGCGCGTTTGTTTAATCCATAACATCAACACTTTTTTCGTATATACTTTTATATACTCCATCCCACGTGTTACATATATAATATAACAACTGTGCGTAGCACTCCGCCAACCTCAACACCTTAACACACCAGCACATCAACACCCCGAGCTACGCTCGCCTCCTCGCTCCTCGCACGGCCTCCGCTGTCCACGGATCTTCCGGCCAATGATGCTTCGGATAACGCATGCGTAGCTCTTTGCGTACTTCGTGATAGGTGGTTTGCCAGAAGCTTCTCAGATCTTGTGTTACCTGTACGGGTTTATAGCCGGGTGATAGTAAATGCAGTAATACTTTGGTTCGACCTTCGTTTATAACGGGTGTTTCGGATAAACCAAACATTTCCTGTAAGCGTACTTCCATTACCGGTGAGCGTGCATCGTCAAAGTAATTGAGTTGTATCATAGAGCCACTTGGTACTTTTAATCGTACCGGGGCAAGTGTATCCAGTTTACTGCCTAACTCCCACGGAAGTAATGATGGAAGTATAGCATGCCAGTCCAGCCGCTGAAGCTCGCTGAGTTTGTGGATGGTTGTCAGGAACGGAGCCAGCCATACGGCTACTGTTTCCAGTAACTTTTCTTCGCGTACATCGGGCCACGCTTCTTCCTGGCGCCATTGTTTTATACTCATCACGCGTGCCTGCCATTCATACTGCGCGTCTGTCCAACCTATATATTTAAAACCTTTGGATTGAATCATACTACACAGCACATCAATCCGTTTATCTTCGGGTATAGCTGCGAGTGGTCTATTTTCCAGTACAAGATTCCCCACGCGCTTCTCTGTTATACCGATCACTATATTTCGTTCATCGTCCCAACGGATTGCTTCCTGTTCACGTGCCAGCTTTACCAGGTCTGCTGTTTGAAGTGCCGCCGCGAGAAATATTTTTCCTTCAGCGCTGCCGGCATCAAGCTGTGCAGCGCATAACCACGACTCGCGCATCAGCGGATCATGCTCCTGTAATTTTACTACGCGTCCATTGGCAAGTTTATACCGTTCGCTGTGTTTACCTTGTTGCTGTGCTATACGTTCAGGATATGCCGCTACCAATAAACGTCCCACTTCCGTATCCTGCGGTATTGTATTGTCGATATCAACCTTCAGTATTCTTCGCCAGTTGGAAGCGAGTCGCTCAATTCGTTCGAGTACACTTCGATCAGCAAAATGTTTTTCGCCTTTACGCCACTTACGCAACGCTTCTACACGCAATGCTAAATCTGCGCCCGACTCTTTTGCCAGCGGATCACGCTCTTCCAGTATAGCCGCTATGTCTGTTGCCAGTGAAGCGGATACTTTATCAGACGCCTCTAACAACAGGTGGGCTATACGCGGATGTGTAGGGAGTTTTAGCATTTCCTTACCACGCGCGGTAATTACACCCTGGCTGATGGCTTCCAGTTGCTGTAATAATTCCCTGGCCTGGTTCGCTGTACCAGCCGGTGGTGGCGTAACCCACGTAAGCTCGCGCGGATCTTTTACACCCCACTGACTTAACTCAAGCATGAGTGGTGCGAGGTCTGCTTCTACGATTTCGGGTGTACGATTCGCGGTTAATGTAACCTGCACCGATTCACTCCACAACCGGTACCCTATACCGGCAGCCAATCGTCCGGCACGACCTGCTCGTTGATCGGCAGCATCTTTCGTAACACGCACGGTGTCCAATCGTGTAAGGCCGCTGCGCGGATCAAATTTAGGGACACGCGACAGTCCACAATCAACCACCACGCGTACACCTTCAATGGTAAGCGATGTCTCCGCGATGGATGTAGCAATTACTATTTTTCGCTTACCGTACGGATGTGGCAGTATAGCTTCCTGTTGTTTTTGAAACGGGAGATCACCGTATAGCGGATGCAGACTGGCATCTATACCTTCTGTTTCCAACTGCGTGAGTACACGCACAATCTCCCCTGCTCCCGGAAGAAACACCAGTATATCACCGTCTTCTTCGCGCAATGCTTTCTGTACGGCTTTTACTACGCGCGTTGTTACCGGTGTATAGGTATCATCTCCCAGGTATTTTATCGTTACCGGAAATTGTTTCCCCTGCGATGTAACAATCGGTGCTTTCAACAGTGATGACAATTGCTCACCATCCAGCGTAGCGGACATGATGAGTATACGAAGATCATCACGCAATAACTGCTGCGCCTGCAGACACAACGCCAACGCTAGATCGGCATGCAAACTTCGCTCGTGAAATTCATCAAAGATCACAAGCCCGGCTTCTTCCAGGCTGTTGTCCGTTTGAAGCATTCGGGTAAGTATACCTTCGGTAACAACTTCAATGCGCGTTTGTTTTCCTACACGACTTTCAAATCGCACGCGATAACCAACGCGCTGCCCTATATCTTCTTCCAGTATACCAGCCATACGCTGCGCTACCGATTTAGCAGCAAGTCGCCTGGGCTCCAGCATAATAATTTTCTTTCCGCTCAGCCACGTTTCTTCCATCAACTCCAATGGCAACACGGTAGATTTACCGGCACCGGGCGGAGCCTGAAGAATAACAATATTCCGGTTCTCCAGGTGATTCCGGAGAGCCGGTATGATTTCCAATATAGGATAACTCGGAGTTGGCATGCATTCGTGTTCCGTGCTGAAAGTAATTCATGAAGTAATAACAGCTTCGTCATGTTCACATCACAGAACACACAATATTACGAATAAGAATGTTATCAAAAATCTACCGATATATTCTACACATCCTACAAACGAACTCTCAGATAAATTACTTTATTTTAAGCCGAACTTATACTATATATGAAGCCATTCTCGATTGTACCGCTTAGCCAGATTTTTGACAAACTTCCCAACGATAGCCTGATGCGTACACACTGGAAAGCCGACAATCTTGACGGAAGTTTTGCAGCTTACGCCAGCAGTAGCGTTGATGTGGATGCCCTCACCCTCGATGCACCTTTTAACAATGAAAATATAGTTGTTGTTTTTGTAGAAGGAAACCTGAACATCAGGCAATATGCGTTTAACGAAGAGACTGACGGATCGTGCAGCATTATTGTAACCGGAGATCTTTCTGCCGGTAGCCTCATCGTTGGTGGACAGGAAATATATGTGAGCGGAAATCTTGAAATACGCGAACTGTTTTGGGGACACTATAACCATGGCGACCTCACCGTACACGGCCACGCAAGGGCAAATGTATTTATAGAAACGGATGAATATCACGTAAACATCACCGGCAAATCGCAGTGGGACAAACACATTTCCAATTGGGACGAAGACGGCAACTGGCAAGACATTACCCATGAAATTGTGGCACCTATATTACACGCGGACTGTTTCGAATACGATGAAGATGACGATTCGCTGATACTCCTGCGCACTGGTATGTATAAGCTTCTGCAAAAAGGTAAATCGCTTCTGAAGAAACAAAAACCGGTAGTAGCTGTCCCTTCAGTGTTTGGCAACTACGAAGCCAATGCCGCCAACATCAACCGACTGATGGCTACCAAACTTATACCAGAGGATAAATATGAACTGATACTATATATCGATGATGTAAAAGCTACGATTACGCGTCCTTATGATATGCTGGGACAGCAGCGTGGTAACAGTATATATTTACTGCAGGATAACGTTTACTCCGTCTTCATCAAGCTTCAGGAAGATAGCGTTTCCATCATCTATAGCGATGATCCGGCAGAGGAGAGTAAATGGTTCCCCCTGGATGCCAATGCTCCGGTGGTTTATCAAAATCTCGCGAATCACTATTGGCCTGCGCTTTTGAAACGCGTAGAGTACATCGAAAGTCTCAAAAAAGCAGACATCAAAAAAATAAATCAGGCTGTCGAGGAAACCGTCACGGTAGAGAAAACACAAAATATACTTTCACTGCCACTCATCACCGATAAGTATAACGATTACAATGATGCCGATCGCAACGGTTACTGGCAGGGTAATTTTCATTATGCATTTCGGGTTAACACAGACTACTACGACCGCATACAATTGATGGCACAACGAAGCAGCAAAACATTTCCGCTGCTGCCAACGGTTCAGGATAACTTCGATATGCAAGGCTACCAGTTTGATGTGGTAACGGATGATAGCTCAACAACTCCCTATGTGCGCGTACGATACAAACCACACAACCACTCCGGAGAATCACCGTACTTCAGCAGCCGATACCTCGAAGTATATGAAGTTGACCATTTGGAGAAAGCGCTGCGGTATTGGAAAACATTCGAAAAGAACATCTACGATGACAACGAAAGATTTGTAAATCCGGAAGACGTTCTCGGCTCCATTCTCGGGAGTAAATTTGATGATGGCAATGCCGAATCGTATTACGAAGAACTTGCGCAGCAGGAAGACCTCACCGATAAATATTTTACACTAAACGGATGCAGGTTCAGGGTAATTACAATCAGGCAAGCCGATGAACTTGTAAAAGATATACTCACACCGGGTACGTCAGACCCTGCCTATACTTTACTGGAAGATATAGGCTACGGACACTCCAATGATAAAACATACTTTCTGCTCGCTGAAGACGATGTAACCATGGATGCATTCGAGTTAAGTAATGATGGTGAAGAAGACTGGCAGATTGCAGGTTTTATCTTCCTGAAAGATCTCAACCTAAATACCTACTTCTGGAGCTTCGATACAGACTTCTCTCCTTACGTGATTGTAAAGGGAACACTACTGGCCAAGAATATATACCTGGCGGGAACGGCATTCTACTTCAATCGCATCCAGGGTGAATTACTCTATGGATTTTACAATCACGGATCGCTTCATTGCAACGAAGTAGACGTTAGCCTTGTCTTTGCCGATGATTTTGAAATGTATATCCGCAAGATTTCGAACGGATTCCTCGTACATACGCATTGTATAAAAACTATTATGCAGTTTGCGGAAGAAGATGGAAGTATAGAAACACTTCATGATCATCCGGTTCCGCTTACGCACCCGATACGTCATGTATTGCTGAACGAGCTATATAGCTATGATCCGGGTGAGAAACGAGTTAACAGTCACCTCGATCGCGGGAAGCTATATGAATACTTCGTTGCCGACAAAAGTACAGTCGATGTATCGGCTATCGGTCTATATACAGATCTTCCGCAACAGCTCCCCGAAATCTTCAATGCTATATTTTCCAGTGAGCAGCTTCAAAAAAATGAATCCGTAAAATTCGACTCGCTGGTTATTCACGGTGAAACAGTCGAGCAGGTATTCTTTGAGACATTCGAGATGGAAGACCAGGCAGGTCGCCAGATTGGTCTATATGATTTCCGAAACGCCACCACCATGCGCATCGTACACAACACACAGGACAATACCTGGTGGTGCTGCTACGATGTATACTCCAAAGACTTCTCCGCTCTTCAATACACAGTCGAAACCGACATCAATGACATTACCCTCGAGAATGTAGGAGTACGCTATGGGTTTGCGAGAGCAGCGAAAGCATGGAACGAGCAATTCTCTTAGGTAACCAGGTTGGTACCTGGAGATGAGAGGTTCAGTTTCTTGTGTTGATGTGTTGACGTGTTGAGGTTAAACGTGTTTGGGTGGGTACGTTGGTACTGCCTATGTTCTTTAGGGCAACGTGTCGGTGTACCGGAAGATGAATGTTCACCATAGCACACAACCTACATCAACACTTCAACACACCAACACCTCAACACATTCTCACTCCGTGAAAATCTCAACGATTTTCTCCAGGCACTCCGTCATATAGTCTCCGTTGCCGGGGCCATACCAGTTCATGAGGCGGGTTTCGTAGTGATCGCGGTCGTAGTATTGATCTGCGGTGATGTAACCTATATATCCTCCGTTGAAACTAGTTACCATGACGCTGACACCTTTTTGGGCAGCAAGTGAATCGAGGGGTGGTGTCAGTTCTCCGGAGTAATCGCAGGGCGTACCGATCATGATGATGTCGCCTATACGAAGCGCGGTGAGATAGGTTTGGTACTCACCGAAAGCAGCCTTGAATAACCAGGGACGAAGCTGCCAGTCTTTCGCGATCTTGGCTTCAGCATCCGGAAGTTCCAGCGGTACACGTAACATGAATAAGGTTGAATCCTTTACCGGCTGAAGTATATTGTGTCGCGCGGTATATTTTGATTTTATTTCATCTGCCATCCAGTCAATGCAAGGTTTACCATACTCGGGCGGATTACTTTTATGACTCCCCACGGCTCCTGCCATAAACATGGCAAAACGGTACCCGGATGCTTCCATATCATCTACCAACTCCCCGGGATAGTCGCGCGACAATTCGAGATCGCGTGAGAATAAACAAGTGGCATGTGCGGTATAGCTCATGAGCAACAGTTTCGAGCTGTCGCTACGTTGTACTTCGATCACACGAAGCAATGAATCTATACCACCGGTTTTAATCAGTCGGTTGCGCACTGCATTGGGCACCGGTATAGATCCTTTTCGAATGGATGCGGGTAGTATATTTTCCGAAGCACGTACTATACTGCGTTTGATTCTGTCTGTTATAAAATGAACGATGGAATCTTCATAATCGCCATACATGACCCCCGTTACACCTTCGCCCCAGTTACCAATACTGTTATGCGTATGTATAGCCCCCAGGTATGTATTGTTGATCGAGAAACCTATAGCGGTTAATTCTTTCTCCAGCAAAGCCGTAACGGTTGGAGGAATGATAAGCAAATCAGCACTGACAACCGCCACACGCTGTACGCCATTGTCAATTACCAGCGTGCGTACATAAATTGAATCGAGAATGGAAGTATATACTTTCCCCAGGCGATTTCCATAACCGGCCAGCGCTGCCGGAGCGGCAGGTGTTATACTCTCTTTGGCAAAGCCTACTGAAAAACCCTTTGTGCTTTGGACAATCTCTGGATGCAGACTGTCCAATCGGTTCATCATGGTGGTATACTCAGGTTTCTCTTGTACCGGGGTGCGCTTCAATGGAACAACGCTGATGCCCACAAACACCAGCAGCAGTACAACAACCGAGAGGAGTGCCATTAAAATAAAACGCAGAATCTTCTTTAACACCATACGGTGCAAGATACAGATTCTGCGTTGATGATAACGAAGTTATTGCGCTGGCGGAGTTATTCTTCTGTGAAGAAGTACCGGACCTCTGAAGTTGTTGTCACGCCATCGAACAGTACGGAAGCATCTTTCTTTACCGGGTAGCCGCCTGCGTTATATGTATAGGTAAACGTATACTCTGATTTGCCGAGCCCGGCGGCGTTGGAAACAACCATCTTCCCTGGATTGTTTTTTCTGAACTTTACAAGCGGATTAAACGGATGCGCTGAAAAAAAGTCTTCAGCATTTGGCTGTGTGTCGTAGTCACTCATTCTCGACACCGTAAGCAGTACAAAGTCCTTCTTACCGGGCGAATAGTAATAATAGTCATGCGCAATCAAATTATCATGTTCGTCATATAGGTATGTGCTTTTATACACCGGTGTTATTCCACCTTCCTCCGGTATATTCTGCAACGTGACAGACTCCTTTAATCTTCCTTTCGCATCGTATGCGAACGTGTGGCGCTGTACCCATGTAGCATCGATATATTCTTCGGCTCGCACGATTTTATCACCCTCGTACTTGAACGAGGCGCGGAAACCGGTATCACTGGCAGCGCTGTCTATTCTATTGTCTTTATAGATATACTCTAGCGTACTGGTGAGCACTACACCATTCAACGCCTGTTGTTTTGTTACCGAATGCGTGAGTTCACCGGCAGTGTTGTATTGAAGTTCAACGGACGTATCACCGGCTTCCATCTTCACTGGCGTATAAACGGTTTCGCGAACCGGATCGTCATCGGATGAATCACAATTGTAAAGCAGAATTGCAGGCAACAGCAGTGCCCAACGGGTAAGGGTATGCTTGAATTTCATATAGAGGTTCTTTTTATATTCAGACAACCTTAACGGCAATTTGGTTGGAAAGGATGTGCGTCACCCCATGTTTATGGAGTCCTTTTTCCCGACAAAGGGTTGCCCGCAAAGAAATCGCAGATAAATGCACGCAAGGGTCCGTAGCCATTCAGTACGCCTACCGCGAGATGTTTTTCTAACACGAACTTCAAAAGGAAAGTAAATCTATCGGCGCAAATCTGTGTGCTCTGCGGGCCTAAAAAATATAGGGCCAAAAGATAATCGCCCCAATAACAAGCGACATAGTTGACAATAGTAACACCGCCCCCGCTGCTATATCTTTTATCTTACCCGCGAGTGGCATGCGTTCACGCGTAACCAGGTCAACGAGGTTTTCAATAGCAGAGTTTAGCATCTCACTGGCGGTAACTACACCCATACAAAGTAAAAGTATACACCACTCCGTGTTTGTCACTTGAAAATAAAAACCTGCTACAACAACAAGCAAAGCTATACCAAACAGAATCTTGATATTCCGTTGTTCGCGCACCGCGGCTACAATGCCGCGTATCGCATAACCAAAGCTTCGTATAAATGCACTCATGCCTGCAATATGCTTGTTACGGCTTCTTCGAGCAAATGGTTATCTTCCCTGAGCGGAGTAAAACCGTTTAGCTGTTTTGCTTTTTCCAAAGCCGTTGGTAAATCAAATGTACTTTGTGTGGTGGAGTATGCAATATCTTTTTGCAACAGTCGCTGCGCCAGGTATTCCTGCTCCGTTTGTCCCGGAGTAGGTATAAAAATTACATGCCCGCCTAATCGTGTCAGGTCCATTACCGTACTGAAGCCACTGCGTGCAAGTATACATTCTGAACTTTCTATCGCTCGCTGCAATTCCACACTGTTCATGAAAGGCACCACCGTAGCATGTGTTTCCAGTGCTGCAGCGGGTATATTTCCGGGAAGGCCGCGCACAATCAATGTCTTCAGCGTTGTTCGGTTCACCTGCTGTACAACGATATTCTCCAGCAGGGTACGTTGTGGCTCTGGCCCTGAAAAAACACAAAGTAAGTCATACTGCATTGTATGCTTTCCGGAAGGTATAAATCGCGAGAGCGGTCCTATATATGCGTGTGCTATTGTATCATCAAATGTACCGAACGAAATCAGATCTCCTGCTATACTTTCATCGCCAGGTCTGTCGGGAATCCAGCATACGGAAAACCTTCGCATCATACGATGATTTGCATTGCGCACCAAAGGCGCCAGCCACCCGAAACGTGCCGGCATGAGTATATTACTTTGATGAGTAATAAATATACTCTTCGCGTGCGATGACCAGCATCCATAGCGGTTATCGGATATTACAATATCAATCTGCTCGCGTGCTACAATCTCTTCAATCGCAAGATGCTCATCGCGTATAACTCGGATAAACCTGGGAAGCTGCATCGCCATTTTAAAAACCATAGAGCCACCCGAAGGATATTCCGGTTTATAGGCAGGGATTGTGAAAGCAGGAAGCTGCGGAAATTCTTTTTGTAGCAAAAGCAGCGAGTCGCCACTGCCGGCTATATATACTTTGCAGTTATACTTTAGCAATAACTGGATTACCGGTATACACCGTGTAGCGTGCCCGAGGCCCCAGTCGAGTGGCGTAACGAGCACCCGCCTCATCCGTGCAGGGATTTGAATATATACCCTTCTTCCGTAAAGTGATCAAGCAGGCGCGGCAACACATACGTCATGTTCTTCTCGGCTTTTATACTATCATGAAACACAATGATAGAACCCGGGCGTGTAGCGCGAATGGTATTACGAAGGCAAGCTTCGGGGGATAGATGTTTATTATAGTCTACCGAAAGAACATCCCACATTACAATCCGATAGTCTGCTTCGAGTAGTTTGATCTGTTTCCTGGTAATTCTTCCATACGGTGGACGAAACAGGTCGGTAACAAAAGTTGTGTCGTTCACACCAAGCTGCTTCTGCATTTCAGCTTTGCACTGCTGTATATTTTGAATATAGTGTTGGGTATCATTCTTCCACCCGTTCAGATGATTGAAGGTGTGATTCCCTACAGCATGTCCCTGCTTCACGATGCGTCTGAATATATCCGGGTGCTTTCGGATGTTGTCACCGATACAAAAAAATGTAGCCTTCGCTGAAAATGTAGCGAGTGATTCCAGTACAAATTCGGTTGGCCCATTTACCGGTCCGTCATCAAACGTAATATATAGTTCTTCTGCCCGCGCAGGAATACGCCAGAGCAGTGAAGGATATAGCATGGGAAGAAAAAACGGTGTACGGTGCGGTGTCAGCATCATCCTACACGACAGGAAAGTATCGTTATATCATCATGATAACCGTTGCGACCTTTAAAGTCATCGAGCGCAACAATAATATCTTCGTGAATCGTACGCAGATCTTTTGTAAACGTGCGGTCTTCCTGAAAATATTTCAGCAATGCCTCCACACCAAATTCTCTTCCTTTTTCATTGACAGTCTCTGTCAAGCCATCGGTATAGCAAAAAATCAGAAAGTCATCCAGGTCGGTAACGAAACCTTCGTTCAGGAACGGCAGCGGATGCATAGCACCCAATACCGTTGAACCCTCTTCCAGTAAACGCAAACCGTGCGCACGGTCTATCAATATAGGAGGATTATGGCCAGAATTTACATATACCATCGTTTTGAGATGGACGTCATATATAGCGGCAAAGAATGTAATGAACTTCTCCCCTTTCGTGTTCTCAAGTACCTGGTAGTTCAACGCTTCTACTATATCGGTAAGGTTAGGCGTTTGTCGCACCAGTGTACGTAACGATGCCTGAAAGTTAGACATCATCAACGCAGCGGGTATACCTTTACCACTCACGTCAGCAACGCAGATCAGGAATTGATTTTTATTGATGGGTATATAGTCGTAGTAATCTCCACCGATGCGATCGTGCGGCAGGTAACTTGCCTCTACTTTTAAACGATCGGTATTCGGAAGTTTTTCAGGAAAGAGAAACTGCTGTACATCGCGGGCAATCTCCAACTCTTTGCGAAGTGACTCCTGCTCGAGTTGTTTGCGGGCCAGCTTCTTATTTTCAATGGCAACAATAATGATATTGCTTAACGCCTGTATAAAGCGAATACCATCTTCATTCTCGTAACTGTCATCATACTTATCCAGCCCGCCAACAAATACGAGTGCAAGCGTTGTGCTTTTATGTGTTACCGGAATGATGATATCGAATTCAGTAAACTCGCATTCCTCGAACTCTCTCAGATGCGTGATGTCCTGAATAGTTTTGAACTCCGGCAGCAATCGTACTTTATTGTAATGATGCTTCGTACCAAAGTTAGCTTTGCAAGCCCAGTCATCGTCCAGAACGAACAACGCCAGCTTTTTGATATTGAGATTCGAACGCAGCGTGAAGTTATAGATCTTGTATAAAGACTCTTCCGGCAAATTGCTGTTAATAGCCTGGGTGATCTCAAGCAAAGCATTGAGTTCCAGTTCTTTTATTTCAAATTGCTTTTTAACGTCCAGTTGCTGCATAGATGAATATCGTAAAGGTAATTACAATTCAATTATCAGCCTCATAAAAAAGCATAGTCATTTTTAACAATCTTTGATGAATTTATAACGTTCTTCCCTTCCACTGCTGGGGAATAAAATGGGCGAACAACCCGATGCTCATGACATACAACGGGTAGATAACCTGCAACATCATAAAAGCCAGACCGTTCCATCGACAACCTAAAAAACGGCACACACTGCTCAGAAACAAAAACTCCAGCAACGCCTTTACTGCCAGCCACAATAACGCGGTGACTTGCAATCGTTCGTCAGAGTTAAACAACAGTCCCCAGCACAACACGGTAATCACTTGTATAGAAAAGATATAAATAGCCAGCAACATGGTATAGGCTGATGAGTTGTATCGCCACTTCCCTGCCCAGCGAAGTCGCTGTTTTATAAACGCTCCCGCTGTCTCATTCGGCTGTGTGATAACAACACTGCGTGCATCGTTCATGAAATATATACCGGCAGGATAAATCGCTTTGATCTTGCGCATTAAAAACTCATCATCACCGGAAGGCACATGTTCGTTGCCAGTATATCCATTCACTTCTTCAAATACAGCTTTACAGTACGCTATATTTGCCCCGTTGCACATGGTAGGATAACCCATTGCTGCCGTTGCTGCACCTGACCCGATGAGACTGCTAAACTCAATCGCCTGCAAGTCGTGAAAGAAATTTTCCTGCTGCATACGCACGCCACCAAAAACCATTTTTACTTCCGGTTGTTGAAAATATATAGCGATGGCAGAAAGCCAATGTTCTGGCACGCGACAATCGGCATCGGTAGCGACAATGATCGAACCCTGCGCGTGTTTCACACCTTCCGTTAATGCCAGCTTCTTTCCAGGTTTTGCACTGCGAATGACTCTGAACGAAGTATACTCTCTTGTAAAGCGCGCTGCTATTTCTATGGTGTCGTCTTCGGAATGATCATCCACGACAATGACTTCGTATGATGGATAATTTTGCTTCAACAGGTCTTCCAGCAAATCATGTATATTTTTTGCTTCATTGCGGGCAGCAATCAATACGGTTATAAATGGAGCAATATCCTGCTGTTTACTTGGTATTACGGGGGGATTCGACCATGCCCGCCACAACGCGAGCACGCCAAGTCCATAACTGCAACCAAATAAAACAAGAAGGTAAAGCATTGCTGCAATTTCAAAAATTTCCCGATGCTACCTATCTTGTGCCCGTGGGAAAAAGTGTAAAGGAAAAAGTTATTCTCGGGCTCGACCCGGGAACCAACATTATGGGATACGGCCTCATCGAAGTGCGCGGTACAAAACTTACGCTTCTTCAATATGGCGTTATTCACCTGAGCAAGTATGAGGGGCATGAATTAAAGCTAAAGAAGATATTCGATCGCGTGCTCAGTCTTATCGATGAGTATGCACCTGATGAAGTTGCGCTGGAGGCTCCTTTCTTTGGCAAGAACGTTCAATCGATGTTGAAGCTGGGCCGTGCACAGGGTGTTGCGATGTCGGCTGCGCTTTCGCGCGATATACCGATCGTTGAGTATGCACCTAAAAAAGTGAAGCAGTCCGTTACCGGCAATGGTAACGCCTCTAAAGAACAAGTTGCGCGCATGTTAATGACGTTGTTTACTATTAAAGAATTGCCCAAACTGCTGGATGCAACGGATGCCCTGGCAGTTGCCGTGTGTCATCATTTTCAAAAAGGAAATGCGGCATCCAAATCAAAATCATGGGAATCCTTTCTCAAGGATAACCCGGAGCGACTGCGTTAACTGATTCTTCCTGATAGCACTTTTGATCGCGGCAAAATCCACGATAGCCACCAAAATATAGTATATCGTAGCAATCACTCCGCCCACATGCTATATTTCTCATATCTGTTCACCTGAACTCTCATGGAAAAAGATATAGCCTGAAAAATTTGGATGGCCTCTGAAATAGATGAGGTGGTAGATTTTTTTTGATGGATGAGAAATCATTCATCAACCTTTGCTATCAAAAAGATTACATGAAAATAGCAAAGTATATCGCAGGGATGATGATCATCCTGCTACAAGCCTGTGGCAGTGATGACGATGACAGCAGCAGCACGATTACACTGGATGCAACCGAACAAACTGTAGAGGAAAACGCGGGCACGCAGAAGGTTTCGATTTCATTAGGCAAAACGGTGAGTGCCTCTACGCAGCTATACTTCGAACTCTCCGGCACAGCATCATTGAATGGTGACTATAAACTTTTAACAAGTTCACCGGTAACAATTGCTGCCGGTGCAAGCACAGCAACCATTAGCATACAGGTAATTGACGAAGCCATCATTGAATCGACTGAATCAGTCATTGTACAGCTCACGGCTGCCGGAAACGGAATTGAACTCAGCAGCGATACCACCAAAAATATATTTACCCTGACGATAAACGACAACGACACCGCGCCTGAGAATGATGATGTACAGATCGATCTCACCTGGGGTTCCGGAGGTGGTGATAATATTGACGATGAAGATTTGAATCTATATATAGTCAACAATGTAGAGATCAGTGACGAAACGATTACAGACTTCGATATGTATGACGGATCTGAAAATGAATCAGGCTTTGAATCGCTGACATTGCCTTCTGATGCGCCCGATGGCGATTACTATATTGTAGTGGCCTACAATGCCGGCAGCGGTAGTGTTGACTATAAAATCAATCTCAACGGCGCAGGCTATAGCAACGACTCGGCCACCGGTACGT
This sequence comes from Ohtaekwangia kribbensis, assembly GCF_042676245.1. Lineage (NCBI taxonomy): Bacteria > Pseudomonadati > Bacteroidota > Cytophagia > Cytophagales > Fulvivirgaceae > Ohtaekwangia > Ohtaekwangia kribbensis. The sequence continues at coordinate 335,898 of NZ_JBHTKA010000007.1, read as the reverse complement.
TTTCATCAAGTGATGTAGGATATGCTGTCTTCTACGGACCACTCTCAAAATCCGGAACCAGTTATGGCCGAGTGGCGAAGCCTTATATATATCCTTCCGTTCGCTGGAAAGATTAAATTCAAAGGCGCGAAGAACACAAAGAAGGCACAAAAGAAATCACAGAGGTATTTTTCTTTGCTGCGTCTTCTTTGTGATTTCTTTTGTGCAACTGGATTTACGTATTCTTAACGGATAACGATTCACGGATAACGTGTACTGCTAACTCTTCACGAACGGCATTAACTTCGAAGCAGCCGTCATCAGATCTTCCTCCTGTTTCTCCAGCTCCGCACGAATCTTCCGGTTCAGATCGATGAGTTTATTCAACCGATCCTTCGTTTCTTCTCTTTCATAATCATTCAGGTAGCCTGAATTGAGATCGATATACATCGCGATATCAGCGATGCGTTCGTGTATCTGAATGACTCCCGTGAGTGTACTTTCCCCATAGGACTCTTCTACACTGTTAAGGTTATACAATATATTCTGCATACGCTTTTTACTACATCGTCCAAAAAAGCGTGCCCGGAAAACGAAGCGCGCAATTCACGCTGCAAAGCCTCCGGCACAGCACAGTACAGGTATGCTTCCATCTCATCAAAAGTGCTATCACAGCCACTTCAAACGGTATAGTGCAGGACAGTGAGCCGTATCGTCACGAATAATTTTATGTTCATTGCGCAATCGATTGCGCATACTCAACCTAAATCACTAGCCAATCGAAAACAATTTAACTATGCATCAAATTTTATCTGGAAGCAAAAGATTTCTGCTATGGAGTATAGCAGGAATGCTCCTGCTGGTAGGCATACCGTTGTATGCTCACAGCGCGACCAACGACCATGGCGTCCAGCAACGGATCATCCGTGGTAAAGTCACTTCGGCTGATGACGGCCTCGGCTTTCCCGGTGCCAACGTAATTGTAAAAGGGACCAGCACCGGTACCGTTACAGACAGCGAAGGTAATTACTCACTGGAAGTTTCGTCAGGCGATGCTATACTTCTCGTGAGTGCCATCGGGTACGCTACACGCGAAGTACCGATCGGATCTCAATCGGTTATTGACGTTACACTGGAAGCCGATGTAACATCGCTCTCTGAAGTTGTGGTAGTGGGCTACGGAACTGTAAAGAAAAGTGATGTTACCGGGTCCGTTGTAAAAATGACTTCCGATCAGATCATCGCCATGCCGGTACAAAATACATTGCAGGCCCTGCAAGGTCGCGCTGCCGGTATAGATGTTACTTCGAATGCTCGTCCCGGTGAGCTCGGAACGATTCGCATACGCGGTACACGTTCACTGCTCGCTACCAATGATCCGCTCTATGTCGTGGATGGTATACCGATGCAATCAGGCGGTATAGATGCCATTAACCCGGCCGACATTGAATCCATCGAAGTATTGAAAGATGCTTCGGCTTCGGCTATATATGGCTCGCGTGCCGCGAACGGTGTTATACTCGTAACAACCAAAAAAGGTAAAGCCGGTAAAGCACAGGTGAGCTATAGCGGCTCGGTATATTTTGAACGCATCAATGACCTGCAAGACATGTTCAATGCGGGTGAATATGCAGAGTATAGAAGAAACGCCTATCGTTCTGTAACAGGTACCACAAAATATTCAACACCCTATCCCAATCCCGTTGACGACAAACGCATACTCGGTGCAGATGCCTTTGCGTGGGAATCTATAGCAGCCGGATATACCTGGGTGGATAAAGACAATCTGGTTCCGGCCATGCGTCCTGCCACAGCCGAAGAACAAACCAAGTGGGGTGTAACCGAGGTGCCTGTATATGATGCGAGCAAAGTACCTACAACGGATTGGACAGATTATGTTAATCAAACCGGTGTTACACAAGATCACAATGTAAATGTGAGCATGGGTACCGATCGCGTGAAGGCTTTCTTCTCGGGCGGATATCTCAATCAAGCCGGTACCAGCAAAGGACAAGACTATAAACGCTATACCGGCAGAGTAAATTTAGAGATCCGTGCAGTTGACTGGTTAACGTTTGGCGGTTCTATGGCAACAACGTATTCCATTCAAAACTATGGCTATGCAGGCACCGGCTCGCGTGCAGCACGCACTATTTATGAAGCTGCGAAAGGCATGTTGCCGTTCGCTGTACCGTACGACACGGCTGGTAAATATATATACTACCCGGGTGGCGATATAAATATTGTGAACCCTATACGCGAAGATGAATACGTTATCAACGAGCGCAGCACCCTGCGCATTTTAGGAAGTTTCTTTGCAGAAGCTAAACTAGCGGAAGGATTACGCTTCCGTACAAACTTTGGTCCTGACTTGCGTAACTATAAGAATGGTGAGTTCCAGTATAAAGAATCTATACTGCGCGGTGGCGGTGCGCCATCCTCTACAAACTATGCACGCTATAGACAAGATCAGCAAGTATCGTGGACATGGGAGAACCTGTTATTCTATGATAAAACATTCGGTGATCACAAGATCGGCTTAACACTGTTGCAAAGTTCTTCCCTCTGGAGACAGGAAGGATCTGACATGACCGCTACCAGTCTTCCGTATAACAGTCAGCTGTGGTATAATCTGAGATCTACTACCAAAGGTGCATTGGATGGATGGGGCTCCAGTTACTCGAAGCGCACACTCATGTCGTATATGGGACGTGTTAATTATACCTTCCGCGATAAATATTTACTGACTGTCTCAGGCCGCTGGGACGGTGCCTCTGTATTGGCTAATGGTAACAAATGGGACTTCTTCCCTTCGTTTGCTTTCGCATGGAAGATGAATGAAGAATCGTTCCTGCAGGGTGTTGACTGGATCAGTGAACTGAAACCACGCATCGGTATGGGTACCGTTGGTAATGCTGCCGTTGATCCCTACAACACTGCCGGAGGTTTGCTACAAGTGCCGTATGTATTCGGAAGTACAGCCGCTAACGGATATGTACCTTCCAACCCAAAAGCTGCTGCCGATGAACAGGGATCTATACCGAACCCCGAGCTGGGGTGGGAAAAGACACAGCAATGGAACTTCGGTATCGACTTCGGATTGTTCAATGATCGCGTTACCGGCTCCATCGATTATTATATAGCGGATACATACGACTTGTTGATGTCGCGCTCCACTCCGTACGTTACGGGTTATGGTGGTATAAATTTCAACGTTGGCAAAACGCAGAACAGAGGTATTGAAGTGTCCTTATCAACTATCAATATAGATCAGGGCGATTTCAAATGGGCCAGCAACGTAACGTTTACACGAAACCGTGGAAAAATTGTAGAGCTATACAATGGCAAGTTTAATGATGTTGCAAAATCATGGTTTATCGGTGAGCCGTTGCAGGTATACTATGACTATAAGAAGATTGGTATCTGGCAGACTGCAGACGCGGAAGAGATGGCTAAATTCAACGAGAATGGTGCGACCTATAAAGCCGGTGATATACGCGTGGAAGATGTAAATGGTGATTACAAGATCGATCAGAACAACGACCGCCAGATACTCGGCACCAACAATCCGCAGTGGAACGGTGGTATAACCAATACCTTCAGTTATAAGAACTTGGAACTGAGTGCATTTGTATATGCACGCTGGGGAGCCACGATCGAAGGTGGTGCAGTGGATATGCAGGGACGTTACTCCGCCCGGAAAGTTGATTACTGGACTCCTGAAAATCCTACCAATGCATATCCTCGTGCTGACTATAGCAACGGTGGTGTACCGGTACATTATAGCGCCATGAACTACCAGAATGGTTCGTTTGTAAAGGTTCGCTATATATCGCTCGCCTATGTATTCCCGCATAGCATGCTGGAGAAAATACACATCAGTGAATTGAGACTCTACGGACAACTTATGAATCCGTTCCTGCATTCAAAAACTTCGTTCATCGATCCGGATATAAACTCCGGTATATCATCACGAAGCCTTGTGTTCGGATTGAATGTATCCTTCTGAAAAAATGAAGCGAATAAAGTTGAACGGATATACAGACTATAATTACTACGAATTATGAAAAAGATATTATTCACACTGACACTTTCGGTGTGCTTCCTCTCCTGCTCTGACTTTCTGCAGGAAGAAATGGTTGCAACCCTTACACAGGATTACTACAAAACAGAAGATGGACTCGATGCACTGGTAAACGGTGCTTACGAAGGCCTGCGGTTTCACCACAACTACGAGTGGGCATACGCCATGACGAATTATGGTACGGATGAATTTACCAATGGTGGCGGAACGGATTTCGTGATCTGGAACACGTATGTAGCCACACTGGATCCCACGAACACATCTATACTATCGCAACACTGGAATGCGATGTATGGACAGATCAACCTCTGTAATCGTGGCATTGTAAACATGCCTTCAGTATTGACAGGAGAAAAACTGAATACACGCTTAGGCGAAGTATATTTCATTCGAGGCTTTAGCTATTTTAATCTTGTTACACAGTTTGGCGGTGTACCGATCAAGCTTCAACCAACGGAGGGGCTGGAGCTCGAATTCTCGCGTTCATCGGCAGAAGATGTTTTCAGGCAGTTGATCGCAGACCTGAGACGCTCTGCTGATCTGCTCCCTATAGCCGCTGCACAAAACGGACGCATCGCCAAATATGCAGCTCACCATTTTCTCGCAAAAGCATATCTTACGCGGGCCAGTGAAATGTATGCAGATTTCAGTAAATCAACCGATCTGGACAGCGCTATATATTATGCTGACCAGGTGGTTTCTAATTCAACGCGCAAGCTGGCAACAGATTATAACGATCTCTTCAAGTATACCGCTGTGAACGGTGCGAATGAACAGAACGCAGAAATCATTCTCGCATCGCAGTTCGATAATACGCAAAGTCAACTGGGCCGTTACGGAAACCAGACACATTTGTATTTTCTTTCTATATATCAGAATTTACCCGGCATGATTCGCGATGTAGCGAACGGTCGCGAGTTTCAGCGCTTGCGTCCTACAGATTATGCTCTCGATATATATGATCGCACCAATGACTCTCGTTTCTACAAGAGCTTCAAAACTGCCTATATCGCGAACAACGCAGCTACCCTGCCGAAATGGATTGCTGCTGATGCACCGAGCGCAGACCTGATCGGTAAAACCAAATTCAACGTTGGTGATACATCTGCTATATATATTATAAACGAAAAGACTGATACACGCTTTACGCAGCAGTATATTGACAAAGCTGCAAAAACGTTCAAGATCAGATACTATAATGACGCAACCGGTAAACAAGTTACGAATTGGAATTTGAGTGTATATCCATCATTGTCCAAGTATATAGATCCGCTTCGCCAGAATGTATCCGATCAGAAAGGCACACGCGATGGTATATTAGCGCGCCTTGGCGAAACATACCTGATTGCAGCCGAAGCATACGGTCGTAAAGGAGATTATACCAAAGCGTTGGAGTATATTAACGCCCTGCGCAAGCGAGCCGCCTACAAAGGAGGAGAAGCACGAAGCAATGTATACTATCTTGCAGAAAATGTTGCCTGGGGCGAAACTACCAGCACCGAAACAGCCATGGTAGCAACTGAAAATCATTTCACATCGGGCACACCGGAAGCTGCCAGCGAATTATACCCGGCATCAGCAACTTCCAAAGAACAACTGTTCATTCACTTTATACTCAATGAGCGCGCCCGCGAACTGATGGGAGAATTTCACCGCTGGGTAGATCTCGCTCGCACCAAAACATTAGTAGAACGTGCTAAAGCGTTCAACCCCGAAGCAGCACCTAACGTATCGGAGAAGCACCTGCTGCGTCCTATACCACAAGGACATCTCGACACTATACAAAAAGATGGCCGTCCATTAACTGCAGACGAGAAGCAAGCGGAGCAGAATCCGGGGTGGTAGTATATATTTAATGAAGTAAAACTGTAAAAGAAGCTGTCTCAACATTGAGCAGCTTCTTTTACTTTATTACTATTGATGAGATCAGTCGGTAATGCTGTATGTTTGGAGATTTACCTTGAGTCAGCTGAATAGTGACGATGCATGTCCTCATATTTATTCATCTTTTCCGTATATTCCATATTCAGGTTTCGTGTGAAGGCATCGAGTTCGGTAAATACTGATTTCACATGTTGCATGTATTGTTGCACCTGTATGCGATCAAACACCTCCGTTTCCATTACTGAAACCAACCCTAGCATTGAAGTTATTGGCCGGCGCATAACGTGAGACACGTCATGAAGAACTTGGTTAAGTAACGCTTCATATTCTTTTAAAGCTGAAATGTTGTGTATCGATCCATATATAGTTGCTCCGTTAACTTTACGCTCGATGGTTGCATTCACTGAGTACCATGTATATTCGTCCTCTGGATTGATCAGCCTGAACTGTTCGCTCCACGATGATTTATGAGCGAGGGAATGCTCAATGCTCTTTATTATTCGTATACGATCTCCTTCGTGGATAAGGCTAACGAAAGTCTCAGGATTGTCAGTGATCGTTTCGGTTGTAAAATCAGGATGCATTTTTTCAACTCCCTGGCTTACGAAAACCAGCTTAATTTTTTCGTCAGTTTTTGCCTCAATTTGAAACATAACGCCTGGCGCTAAGTCGCTTAGTTTTTTGAGTTTTTCGGCACTATGTTCTATGAAATGTCCTTGCTCAATCAATGTTTTGCGCATGTTGAGATACTGCATCGCCTTATCAGCGAGAAGCTTTAGCGCTTCCTTTTGATCTTCAGTGATATCGTGATGCTTGCTGTCCATTACACAAAGGGTACCAAGTACATTGCCGGAAGGCGAGGTCAACGGTGCACCTGCGTAGAACCGGATATAAGGATCACCCGAAACGTATCTGTTATTCCTGAATCGGTCATCCGTGCTCGGATCTTCTACAATGAGTAATTCTTCCGGACGATTTAAAGCATGCTGGCAAAACGAGTCTGCGCGATGTACTTCATTCATGCTGACACCTTTTTTTGCTTTGTACCATTGGCGATGTGAATCGATAAAAGTGACCATGGACATAGGGGTATTGCATACTATCGAAGCGATTTGTGCAATTTCATCAAGCTCTTTTTCCGGTGGTGTATCTAAGATGTGATATTCCATCAACTCCCTCATGCGTAATTCATCGTTCATGTTTCCGATATTTTAATTTAGACAACCATTTCAGGTCAATATTTGACGTAACTCCAATAGTTAGACTTGGTAATTAATATACGAATACGAATGTTTTTGTGCAAGTAACAAACCGTTATGTTGTACGTTGCAACCTCAATTGAGTATAAATACTATATACTCGTTTATAGTTATAGGGAAATCTTGCCCACGGATATAGTCATACATTTTTTCCTGAAACCCCGCTGGTGATTAAGTTTTGCAAGACGATTAAGCGTCCTGTATAGGTATATAATAACCTTGGCCTTGCCAAAGCTTTCTACAAACAAGTAAATAACAGCAGATGGATTGCTCATTTCAGATCCTGGTTAGTAACGTCAAAAAAAACGTCACTATAGAATCTCAATATCGATTCACAATTCTATTTTTTTTGCACGCTTCAAATAATTTTAAAGTTATTCTCGGCAGCTACTTTGTCTCCCTCTCTATTTATATACTGACTATTAAATGGCAGCTTGTTAAAAGCATTAAACCTAGTACGTAACGAACTACGCTCTTTCCGGTATATTCTGAGTAGCATTTCATTTGGTTACTTACAGCGATCAAAGTCCCAAAACTATATCTTAGTTTATTCATTTTGGTAATAGGTTCGAATAGTATTCATTAAATAGTTATTTCGATCCAAACTATTAACATCCTTAATGATCGAGTCTCCAGGTTTTATAAAATCATAAGCGCCACTCTAACCATTTAGAATTACAAATCAATAATCAGTAAGACTTTCACTATAATTTTAGGAAGGACTATCCGGGTAGTTACGAGTTACTACTGCTACTCCCTGTTCCCTCTATTCGCGTAATAAACTGTATGCTTGTACCCTCTTTCGCCAGCGCCACCTGGTTATAGCCCATTCCTTTCAGGTCATTGTCCCAAAGTATTTTTCCATCAGATGTTCGGAGTGCATAGATCCGTCCGGCACAGCCTGCGAAAATTTTGTCACCTTCGATCAGCACACTCACATCGCAGCCTCCTGAACCTCCGAAAAAGCCTTCGCGTAGTTTGGTGCGCCAAAGCTCGCATCCATCACTGGTTTGTATAGCTGACACGTAACCGTTGGAGCCAATTATAAGTATATCATTTTCCATGTATAAAGATTGGCAACAATATAGGAAAAAGGATATAGCACCGCTCACCGTGCTTTAAAGTTGTTGAGTAAAATAAAAAAGAAAAGGCTACCCTTGCGGGTAACCTCTTCAAGCACCAAACCAATGAGAGGGGTTAATATCCGGGGTTTTGTTGTTGTTGTCTTTCTTCGCCTGTGAGTGGTCTTCCATTTATAAATACACGTTCCAGATGCGCCTGTGGTATAGGACGCAGTTTATGGAACGGCTGCACATTGGGTGCTGCGATTGAATGGAATTGTTTTACACGTTCGTAAAATGTTTCAGTACGAACAAGATCATTCCAACGGTGCAGCTCTCCGAGTAACTCGCGTGTTCTTTCGTTAAGTATAAAATGTATAAATCTGCTTTCTGTACTGCTCGCTGATGCCGGGTATTTCTCGAGTGCAACGTTGTTATCCCAATAGGTTGCATCGATGTGTAGTGCTGCCGCTGTACTGTTGATATCACCATAGGCACCGCCCTCTGTCTTGTAGAAGTGGAACGGTTTTACTTCACCTGCTTTATAGGCGGCACGATCGCGGAGTACATTTATATAGTTAGCGGCTGTCGTATAATCTCCCATGCGGCCGTATGCTTCGGCTGCGATCAGGTATGTTTCTCCGAGTCGCGCGATCAAACCATCTCTGCCGGCAAACTCAGTGCCTATATCCAGGCGAGTCGGGTCCATCCATTTTATCAGTGTAAGGAAGTCTGCATTGTTCCATTTGTTTTGCGGTATCCACAAATAATACTTAGACTTGATAGCAGCATCGCTTACGTTTTTATCAACGGTAACAATGACAGCGGTATCGCCTACATTAAATTTATTTTTACCAACCAGGGCTTGTGATACATACCCGGCATCGGCATCAGCCTGCTCCCATTTCGGAATGGTGATCGGTGCTGTACGATCGTTGCTAAGGTATACCGTTCTGAAACTTTTATAGAAGCGTGAATCATTCTTGCGATCGAATACTTCAATTGTATACGGTGTAGGCTTCAATCTTCGGAAAGGACGTCCATAGGTAATATCGCGCTCCATGCCTGGCTTGCCATCGTATACCATTTGATAGTATAGATGAACACGATTACCGGAGTTAGCAAGCAACAACGGGTTGTTATTGAATTGTGCCGAAAGAATTACTTCACTGTTAGCTTCATTCGCTACGTTCCACAGGTCTGCAAAGTTATTTACGAGTGCGTATGTACCCTGGTTGATTACAAGATCAGCATAGTAAGCAGCGCTGTCGATATCGGTTTCTTTTTGTCCGCGCTCATCGGTTACAGCACTGCCACGGGTGAGATATACCTTTGCCAGAAAGTGACGCGCTGCACCTTGCGTGATGCGGCCCCGATCGCCTTGTGTTTGCGGCAGCACGGCTTCAGCAGCACGCAGGTCAGCAATGATAACGTCATATACATCGGCTACGGGCGACTTTGGAAATTCAAGATTTATACCTTCGGTTGCTGTTAACGATACAGGTATACTTCCAAATTGCTGTACCAGCACAAAGTAATAATATCCACGCAGAAAACGCATCTCTGCAATTCGTCTCGCTTTACCCTGTTCGGTAGAAAGTCCACCACCTTCACCCACTACATCGGGAATAAGTTTCATTGCCATGTTACATGTATTTATACCCTGGTAGTAGGCTGTCCATACATCGTGGAACATGGTAAAAGTAGAGTTCAGCTGGTTGGTATAGGCGTCTACAAATTTATTCTGACCATCGGCTGCCTGTATATATTCATCCACGCCATAGTTCCACATGGTAAAGCTCTGTTCACCGTTGAACTGAAAACGCAATGTGTTATAGGCCGCATTTACCAGTTGCTCAACACCGGCCTCCGAATTATAAAGATCGTATGTAGGTTGTGATACGGCTTCTTCATCCAGCATGTCATGGCATGAGAAGAGTGCCACAGTTGTAAAGAAAAGTATTGCTATTTTTTTCATACCTGTATTTTTTAATCGTGACACTGTTCTTAGAATCCAACGGTCAATCCGAATACTACACTTCGTTCACTCAGGTTGTTACCGATGAGTTGATCGTCTACGTTCGTGATCGGTACATTGAGACCACGATCAACACGTGTAGAGTTTGCATAGAATTCAGGATCGCCTCCTTTAAAGTCACTCCACAGGAACGGGTTATAAGCTGTTACATACAACCGCAGACTCTCCATTCTGAATTTCGATATCATGTTACGCGGAAATGTATAGCCCAGTGTGATGTTACGCATCTTTACAAATGAACCATCCTGGTATAGATACGCCTGGGGGTAATCAATACGCTCCTGGTCTGTTGTAGGGCGCGGGTACATATTGGTTGGATTGGTAGGTGTCCAATAATCAACCAGGGCAGGCTCAGGATAACGTCCGGCAAGCGCTGGTCTGTAATAACCGCTCGCAATGGTTGATCCCTGGCGGGTATAGAGCATGAAAGAAAATTCAAAATTCTTATAGGACAATTTGTTCATGATGCTACCGGTCCAATCGGGTACGTTGTTCCCGCGTATAACCTGGTCGTTGGCATTGATCACGCCATCGGGACCATCTTTTATACCATCACCATCATTGTCGGTACTCTGATCTTTGATCTTTCCTTGTCCAGGAATTCTTTTATACACCGCAGCGGCATCGGCTTCGCTCGTTTGCCATACACCGATCGGTTGCCAATCATAATAGGTTGTTATAGGGTGTCCGATGAACCAACGGTTTCCAAGATCATCGTTGGTTCCGCCATATAGCTCGAGCAACTCTTCTTTATTCTTGGAGAAGATGATACTTGTTTCCCATTTGAAACCATTACCGGCATCTATATTTACGGTGTTCAAGGCTACTTCAATACCACAGTTTCTTACTTTCCCTATGTTTTCAAGAATAGAAGAGAAACCAGAGGCCGTTGGCAGTTGTCGCCACATCATCAGATCATCTGTAGTTTGCTGATATACTTCGAATGTACCGGTAACTCTCCCTGCAATCAGTCCGAAATCTATACCGGCATTGAGCGAGCGCGTTCCTTCCCAGCGCAGGTTCGGATTCTGTATATATAGCGGAGCATATCCCCATGCCGGTGTCTCACCCCACACATACGGAACTTTATTTAATCTACCTTTGGCAAGATATGGAGGTACACCTGCGTTACCCACTTCACCGTAACCGATGCGCAGTTTCAATTCATCCACGAATGTTACACTGCTCATGAAAGGTTCCTGGTGTATCTTCCAGGCGATAGATGCCGAAGGGAAGAATCCCCATTTGTTTCCTTTTGCCAAAGGAGACAATCCATCATAACGACCCGTCAATGTCAACAGGTAGCGATCGAGCAACGAGTAATTTACACGCGCCATATAGGACAGAATAACTTTCTCGGAAAAATCGCTGGCAAAAGCATCCGGACCGGAAGCGTTGGTCGATCCTAAATTATAGTATAGCTGCGACTCGTACGGTAAGTTAGCAACGTTTGTGAGCGATGACTCGAAGCGATCTTTCTGCATACTATACATAGCTGTTACACCTATAGTATGTTTGTCACCGATCTGCTTATCATAGAAGAGCAGATTTTCCATTACCCAGGTGAAACGGTTCTCCTGGTTATATTCAGCCCATGATGTACCACCTCTCCTGTCGGAAGTAAACGATCCCTGGTAACGACCTCTTCTATATTCTTTCAAATCGGTGCCTAGATTTACATGGAAACGAAGTCCTTTGAAAAGTTTGAGATCGGCATAGTAACTTCCGAATACACGTGATGTTCTCCGATCATCAATAAAGTCATCGATCTCGTTAAGCGGACTAAATATCAGCGGATCGCCACCGGGTTGAAAAATGATCTTGCCGGTCGCATCGTATGGAATAGCCAGCGGCAACTGTCCAATCGCTCTGAAATATAGGGGTGATCCGTAGTTCTGTGTCGAGAGTGTTCCGGTAATGGTACCGCCTACTTTGAGTATATCATTTACCTGGTAGTCGAGTCCTACTTTTGCATTGAAGCGTTCGAAGTCCTGTCCTTTCTGTATCCCTTCTTCATTGTAGTATCCGGCTCCAAAGAATAACCCTATATTTTCAGTTCCACCGGCTACACTGAACTGGTGACTTTGTTTCCGACCAGTACGCAATGCGAGGTCACCCCAATTCGTTGACCGAACCTTCTCCGGATTATATACCGGTATCTGCAGGTTAGGATCATCGAGTAACGCACGCAGGTTATCAAGCTTCGCTTGTATCTCTGCTGTTCGCGAAGCTGTACCTTCCGGATATCGATATGCATACTGTGCGTAGTAGCTTTCAAAGTCTTCGCGTTCCTCTGCTGTCACCGGACGCATAACCGGTATTCTTGCCTGACGATCCTGCCATTCGTAACCGTCAGCAACGGAGTTCCACATCTCTACATCCGATGGACTGAACGCAGCGAAGTCCTGGTTAACGTCAGCCCATGGTACAGTATATACAAAGCCCGCATTGTTACGCAAAGCTTCTCTGCGCATCTCGGCATGCTGGCCACCGGTTTTCATATCGATCTCAGACAACGGAGTAGATACACCATAATAACCATCGTAAGTAATTTTAGCTTTACCTGCTTTACCTTTCTTCGAAGTTACCAGCACAACACCGTTGGCTCCGCGCGAACCATATATAGCGGTTGATGATGCATCCTTTAATATCTCGATTGACTCTACATCACTCGGACTAAAGTCGTTGATGCTTGATCCTTCGGGCAACGGTATACCATCGAGCACGATAAGCGGATCGTTACCACCGATGAGCGAGCGGTTACCGCGTATGCGTATAACCGGGTTGTCGCCCGGACGAAAGCTGTTCTGTGCTATATCTACACCAGCCGCGCGTCCCTGCATAGCCTGCGATATACTTTGCACGGGTATAGCGCGTAACTGTTCTGCCGATACAGACGAGAGCGCCCCGGTTACATCGCTCTTCTTGACACTACCATATCCTACAACAACCACTTCTGTTAACGAAGTAACATCGGGGTTGAGTGAGAGGTTTATGGATGATTGTCCACCTACTGTTATTTCAGTAGTGGCATAGCCGATGGAGCTGAAGACAAGTATAGCATCGGCATTGGGAACTTCGATGGAATAATTACCATCGCCATCGGTAACAGTACCATTGGCTGTACCTTTTACAAGTACGTTCACACCCGGCAGCGGAGTGTTGTCATCTGATGAAAGTATCTGCCCTTTGATCACGCGTGTCTGGAACGCCTGAGCAGTAGAGATACTCACGCAGAAAACGAGGAAGCATGCGACAAACAGATCGAGAAATGATCTGATCGGAATAGATAAACATTTTTTCATAGGAGGTTGATTTGGTGATGCAATCGATTGCGCGTAATATGAATTTACCTCCTGTTATGCCGGGAACTATCCTGCACTATACCGTATCTAAAACGTTTGAATTACCGGAAAAATAAGGTTTTAAGGCAGCTGTGCGACTAAAGCCTGAAGTGTTACCGGGCCCATCAGCCCCGATTCGTGTGGCTTCCAGTGTGAAGCATCAAAGATTCCGTTAACACGGTTCTCGGCCTTTCGCGATGGAAAATTTACATTGTAAAATTTCTTCCAGAAGACTTTTCGCTTGTCCAGATCTGCAATGCGGTTTGCCATGAGATTGGACACACGCACTTCGAGTATATTTTTATTTTGCAGCATCACTGGATCAATGGCAACCTGGTATGCCGGCCCGATGAGTGTAGCTATATAGTTACCGTTAAGATATACCGCAGCCGTTTCTTTTACTTTACCGAGTTTGAGCAACCATTGCTGTGGCTGTTGAGCAGGCTTATTAAATTCGAGGGTATACGTTGCCGTTCCGGAAAAAATCGGGTATATATCTCCGTTGAATTGTGTCCAAGATTTCAACGTATCAGTTTGTACAACGGCAGGAAGCGAAGGACCACCCTGGGTGAACGTTACTTTCCAGGTTCCACTCAATGAGACTGAATCTTTGGATGATTGCCAGTACCTGAAATCCGGCATGTCTATTGAGCTAGGATATAGCTTAACAAATATAGTCTGGTGCGCGGTTAATTGCAGGTACACCTGCGTTGTTTGTGCCTCGCTTTTAACGCGCGCCTTCCCTACCTCACCACTCATTGGATCGAGCAATGTTATACTTCCCGCTTTAGCTTGAAGCGGTATCCAGGCATTGATAGTCTTTTCAGAATTGTTGGAAATGAAATATACTATATTCCCATCCACATCTTTTTTGCGTTGGTATTGCAAACCATTTTCACCCATCGGTTCATTCTGTACTTTAATAAAAGAAAGGAGTTGCTCCAGATCATCGCCCACAACAATGCGTCCTTTACCAACCTGCATTTCCCTCACGCCACTTTCACTTTTTGCTACTTTCAACCTGTCGATCAATCCGTGAAACTGGTTTTCTTTTTCGGTTCGATCGGCATACCCGGCAATGGCCGTTGGCAAACCTTTATACGCCACGATGGTCGCACCTTCCTCTGCCAATGAAATGATCTTGGCGAAGGTCCACAGCGGTATATATTCAGAATGCGGCATCACAATAGTTTTATACGTTGCTTTACCTTCTGTTTTGATCACCCCATTCTCCACCGTGCTGTTCTCAATCTGCTTATCAGATATGAAATCAAAAGCATAACCGTTCTCTTGCATATACTCGGCACCGTCACGGAAGGCTGTGTTTTCAAATTGTTTACCTACGCCATCAAAATGCTCGATCATCTCTTTACCCGGAGTTGAAAACCGATCGTATATAGGAAAGTATAAGAGTACATCGTGATCGGCACGCGTGCTCTGCAAAAGCGACTGACAGCGCGTTATATAGTTATTCAATGCAGGAGTATCATGCCACAAGCTATTGCGCGGGTTCATGTGTACGGCAGCGTAGAAAAGCCATCCCGGCCATGGCTCATTTGGTGGCGAGTAGCACGTGCCGTGGTAAACAATATGATTGACACCATTCAGTAAAAAGCGATCAACTGCTATTTTTATATCGCTGAGGTTTGATTCAAAGTGTTCGTTGAGCCACGTTGCTGATTCGGATGAGACCAGTTTTTTACCGGTAACATTTCCGGCTGAAGAAGCCATCTTAATACGCAACGGTTCTATACCTTCGATCTCCGGAATATCTACTGCAGCATATAGGTCAAGTATATTGGAGGGCGAACCGTGCGCCTGGTTACGGATCAACGCACCATGTTGATGTGCCCACGCTTTCCATGGCAGTGTAAAGTTATTCAACACCAGCTCCGAAACGGTTTCACGATAATCGCAGAGTATACGCTTGTGATCTTCGTGATCTTTATTGAAGAGTTCAGGCAAATGCTCGCGCAGGTCGTAGCCTCTTCGTTTGGTAAATTCTTCAAACAATGTATAAGTATAGTCTGCACTGCCGCGCGCATCGTCTACCTCGTACGAATCATTAAAAAATGATCGCAGTGATTTTATATCATGACCTTTAAAAGCACTATCAAAACGATGCAGGTAATGTTTGAGCGCTGCATCGGAAAAATGATCAATCACATTTCCTTCACCACCGGGTCCGGCACGCTCTACCATTTTACCATGCCAGCCCGCAAATACAGCATATAGTTTCCAGTTACCGGCCGGGGCTGTCCAGTTGAGTTTCCCATTAGCATCTACCTGACGGGTGAGATCGATCGATTTACCTTCATCGCTATAAGCCATTAACACTTGCAGTGGAATGGATCGCTCGAACTGAACCTGGTCTAATGCCAGAGCCTGCAGATTTTTATTCGCAGCGATTGGTTGAACAAGATCCTTTATATCGATCTTCTTCGGATCAATTCGCGGAGCAGGTTCTTTTATCGATCTCTGTCCAATCGTATTTTCAGGAGTCGGCTTGTCGTTAAACTCGTATACCTGGTTTCCAACAGCACGCAGATAGGGAGGCTGTATATATATAATTTTCTCCGGGAGACTCTGTCCTCCTTTTACTTCGTACACCTGGTGATACATATTTCGACAGGCATACTCGTCACTAACCCATGGTCCGCCAAAGGGCCAGCCTGTGCCGGTAGCCATATCAATGCCCATGTCCAATCGCTCGGCCTCTTTCAACGTATGCAGAAATAACTCCATCCACTGCGGTGACAGAAAATCAATGAAATGTTTTTCATAACCATGAACACCATATATAGGTGTAATCTCCAATCCGCCAATACCTGCTTTTTTATAAGCTTCCATTTCCGCGGTGATGCCTTCTTTCGTGAGAGCGTTTCCCTCCCACCACCAACGACTCCACGGTTTATTCTCTTGCGTTGCTGTCGGCCACCCGGGCTTTACAGCTACTTCTTTCGAGCAGGATGCAGCTCCTATCACAATCCACAAAAGAAATATAACACGTGCGCAAACCATATAGAGGTATACTTAAGATTTAATTGCTGTTTACTCTGAATCTGTTCGAAATGGCGATGCCGGTAAATCCGCTTCGTTATATAAATTACCCGGAGGATTTTTGCTCCAGTTATACCGTACGGCAACAGGTTCGTTTACTTCCGGACTATATACTATCACAGAGTTACCATCCACACGGGCTGTTGCCCATACAAATTGTTTATCGCTGCCGGCAATGGCAAACCCGTGAAGTTCATCACCATGAATCTTTAGTGACTTACCATGAACGAAATATATACGTATCGCGTTACCCTCTACTTTCATTCTGGAATATAGCGGACCGGAATATTCCATTTCTTTTTCGCCATATACTTTTGCCCGTGCGATAAGCGCAAGACGTTTACCAATGGCTTGTTTGTTTTTCGGATGGATGTCGTTGGGATTCTCGGGATTGGCGTTATCTATCGCAACTGCCATACCCGTGTTAGGGATAGAGAGATTCCGAAGCTGGGCATCACGCACCCACACCATTGGATCATCTTTAACCGGCTCCTTTACCTGTTCCTGATGATTAGCAATCTGAACATAGAGAAAAGGAAAATCGCCATGCTTCCAGTCTTTGCGCCACGTAGTGATGAGTGTCTCCATAAGTGTGCCGTATAGCCTTGCCGTTGGGCCGTTCGATTCACCCTGGTACCAGATCGCACCGCGTATAGCATACGGAACCAGCGGAGCAATCATACCATTATACAATACAGCCGGGTTATGCTGATCACGATGGGGATCAGGATTTTTAGGTTCGCGTGGTTTGTCTTTTCCATCTTCTACAGCTTTATCTGCCGCTATTTTCCAGGCAGTATACGCTTCGGTATATTTCTTTTTAGCAGTATAGCTCGTATCGTATGCCGCGCATTTCTTCGCGTAGTCCTCCAATAAAAATGAAAGCTGCGGATGACTTTGCAATGCCGGGCGACTAATCCACGCCTCTGCCGTGCTGGCACCGTACGCTGTAGTGATCAACCCGATCGGAATTTTATACTTGTTGAATATATCGCGCGCGAAAAAATAGGCAGTAGCTGATAAATGTCCGATCGATTGAGGTGATACAATTTCCCACTTGCCATTCACTTCCATCTGCGGTTCATCTTCCGGATTGAAGTCGACATCAAAGACTCTGATGAGCGGGTAGTTTGCGTTCGTTACTTCTTCCTGCTCATTGTATACGCCACACCAGTAACGATCTTCGCGTGCTACCGTCATGTCCATGTTCGACTGTCCCGAGCAGAGCCATACTTCACCCATGTATATATCTGTAAACGTAATTGTATTTTTACCCGACACCTTTAATGTATAGGGGCCTCCGGCTGCCATCGGGGTAAATACAACGGACCACCTACCCGAACCATCGGCTTTCGTTTTTAACTTCTGGCCATTCAATTCAAGTGTAATCTTTTCTTCTGCCTTTGCTGTACCCCACACCGGCACGGGCATATCGCGTTGCAACACCATGTGATTACCAAATACACTCGCAGGCTTTACCTGCGCACAGGCAACAGCGGTATATACTATATAGCAGAAGGTAATAACGAACCGCATCGGTAATTAGTCGAGGTAAAAAACTTCAGGAAGCGCTATCGACACAGGAGAATTATCCGGATTGGTTTCCATGATATCGGCCATATAGGCCCACCAGCGTTGTACGATTTCAGTTTTGCCAAGATCCTGCGAGCCGGCCTTGCCATCTATTTTCTGAACGGCAAAAAGTGTATCGGTTTCTTCGTCAAGAAAAATGGAATAGTCGTGGATGCCTGCATCCTGCAACAGCTTCTTCAATTCGGGCCAGATGGCATCGTGCCTTTTCTTATACTCTTCCCGATAGCCGGGCTTGAGTTTCATTTTAAAAGCTGCTCGTTTCATAGACAGTCCGATTGGTTAACCAATCTATGAATATATAGTGGGAAAGTGTGTCCTGTAGTATCGGCTAGCCGTTAATCGTGAATCGTTATCCGTAATTGGTTACTGGCTTCTGGGATAAAAAGGCTGGAGCCTTACCTTTGCAACTTCGTCTCTCCTTCGTGATTTTTATGCCCCTGGATTTAATCCACGATTCACAATTAACGATTCACTGATAGCAAGAATACCGTCATACTCTTCGGCCCATGCGCTCCGAGTACGAGTGACTGCTCAATATCAGCGGTCTTCGAAGGGCCGGCTATAAAGGTACCGAAGGGCTGATTAGTATTGCCGATGCGGTCGTAGGCTTCGTGCATGTTGTGCAGTATGCTGTCCGTTGTAATGACGAGAGCAATGTGTTGTGATATGAAGGGTAATGCGCGGTCACCCATACGGTCAGACGTGATCCATGCAGCTCCGTTCTCGGCTACGCCAAAATGTGGCTGAAGAATTACGAGGTCAACATTTTCAAATGTATGCGGATCGATGTCGGGTGTGATCGCAGAACCGGAAACTTCTTTTACCAGGGATATGATGCGCGCGTTGGAGGTATACTCTTTCGCTATAAAATCGTTGATCTCGCTATAGCTGTTTACACGTACGGTTCTTCCTCCTATACCACGAAGTATAAATTCAAATTTATCAACGGGTTCGCCAGCCGCGGGCGGAAATACTTTCACTTCCGGCAGTGGTGCGGGACTATCGGTAAACTTTTTACTGAGTGCCTGTAATATCTTAGCTCTGCTTTCCATTCTGTTTCCGGTTTTGACGATACCACTCATTAAAGGATTGTCTGGGTACTGCGGGCATCTCGCGTTGTTTATACCACGGGTTCAATTTATTGTTTACCAATACTGGTATATATTTCATAAACCATCGGCCAACGGCACCTGAAAATTTATATATACCGGGGCGCTCCAGTACAGCCGCCATTCCGGATATGCCGGCTTTCTTTACCGGACTCACGTGTCCACTCTTCACTAATACCTGGCGCCACTCGTATAGCTGCTCGTGTATATTTATTTTTACGGGGCAAACGTTGCTGCACGATCCGCATAATGTAGAAGCAAACGGTAAATCTGCATGTTGCTTCATGTCAAGGCCGGGAGCGAGTATCGATCCGATCGGTCCTGCTATGGCATATTGATAGCTGTGGCCTCCGCTTCTCCGGTATACCGGGCAGGTATTCATACAAGCGCCACACCGTATACATTTCAGTGCGTTTCGAAAACTCTCCTGCTGCAGACGTTCACTTCTCCCGTTGTCAACTAGTACGATATGCATTGCCTGCCCCGGACGAGGTTTCCGGAAGTGACTTGAATACGTAGTAACCGGTTGTCCTGTGGCACTACGTGCCAGCAGACGGAGAAATATACCCAGGTGCTTACGCTGCGGTATAATTTTCTCGATGCCCATGCAGGCTATATGTACTTCGGCAAGTTGTACGCCTAGATCTGCATTACCTTCGTTGGTACATACTACTACTTCACCGGTTTCTGCTACTGCGAAATTTACCCCTGTAATCGCTACGCGACTCGTCATGAAGCGCTGGCGTAAATGTTCGCGTGCCGCAGCGGTGAGAAACTGCGGGTCAGCATTCCCTTTCGGTGTGCCCAAATGCTGATGGAACAACTCTCCGATCTCTTCTTTCTTCCAATGTATACAAGGTAATACAATGTGGCTCGGAGGTTCGCCAGCCAATTGGACAATGCGCTCTCCTAAGTCAGTATCGACAACGGTTATACCTTGTTGTTGCAGGTATTCGTTGAGGTGACACTCTTCGGTAAGCATGGACTTACTCTTCACGATATCCGAAACGCCATGCTCCTTGATAATAGCATGCACGATGCGATTGTGCTCTTCTGCGTTCGCAGCCCAATGAACGGTTACTCCATTTTGCTGCGCCTGCTTTTCAAACTCCAGCAAGTAATCGTGCAGGTTGTCTAGCACATTGTTTTTTACCTGTGATGCTGCCTCGCGAAGCTCTTCCCATTCTGCAATCTGCCAGGCAGCCTTGTCGCGCTTCTCGCGGATAAACCACAGCGTTTTATCATGCCAGTCTACACGCGATGCATCTTTATTAAACTTATCGGCCAGTACTGCGTGATCGTATATCTTCTGCTCCATTACTGTGCTGCGTTTAGAATCTCTGCTATATGGATCACTTTCACCGGACTCTGCTGCCGCCTTAATATACCTTCGAGGTGCATGAGGCATGACATATCATTACCGGTTATGTAGGTTGCACCGTGTGCCACATGATCAGCCACCCGATCAATACCCATCTTTACCGAAACAGCTTCTTCTGCGACACAGAATGTACCGCCAAACCCGCAGCATTCGTCTGTACGCGAGAGCTTGATCAACTCAAGCCCCTTCACCATGTGCAGCAATTTTTCGGTTTTTGAAAAAGGTGCAGAAACGAGCTCACTCATCTGCGAGATCTTCAATCCGCGCTGTCCATGACAACTTTGGTGTAATCCTACTTTATATTGAAAACTGGAGGTGAGTTCTTCCACCTTGAGTATATCGGTTAAAAATTCCACCAGCTCATATACTTTACTGCGTATACTGGCTGCAGCTTTTTCATCGGTAGCGTGCAAGTGATCTTTTACGTGCAGTGTACAACTTCCCGAAGGGCAAACTATATAATCATATCCGGAGAAATTCTTCACAAAATTATCATTGCATCCGTGTGTAAGGTGCTCGAAGCCGGAGTTTGCCATGGGCTGGCCACAACAGGTTTGTGATTCCGGGTATGCTACATCTACTCCCAACTTCTCCAGTAACTCCAGGGTAGCAATCGCAACCTGGGGATAAAACTGATCGACATAACACGGAACGAATAAGGCTACTTTCATTGGTAAATCATTAAATATCTGCAGGCGTTTTAGCCGCAGCAAGTGTGTGCGTGTGCAGGCATAATATACCTGAGAGGAATCTTTAGTAAGTATCCGGGGATTGATTGGCGCGCTAAAATAATTCTGCAAACGCTAAATAAAAAAACATTCTTTACAACACATCGAAGAACACCAACGAATCGCTCCCAACTGTCTTGCGGTATCCTGCAGCACAACGCTAAAACAAAGAGCGCAAGCCCGAAGACATGCGCTCTTTATACTGAATCTGAATAATCGCTAAAGTGTATCCGGCTGGAATACTTTTACTTTTCCATCACCTTCGGAGCTTACCACGAGCAAACTTTTTCCGTTGGGGCTTTCGTTAGCCGGTATAAAGAGAACCCCTTCCGGAGCATCGCCTGTCTGCAACACCTGCACAAGTGTTGGTGACGACATGTTTGTAATATCGTAGATCACCACAGCATCAGCACGCTCAAGACCAACGAATGCAAGGGTACGATTACCCATCTTACCGATGGTTACACCTTCCGGTTCAACACCTTTGTCATCACTGCGGGCGTCATCGTATAGCGCTGCATTTTTTTCGATCACATCTTTTTCAAGTTTGCTGCCACTGTCGTGAACAAGCTCGCCTGTGCTGCCATTCCAGATTGTAAAAGAACGACCGCCAAAATTATAGAGTTTGTCGTAGTCGCCATCACCATCGGTATCACCCATGGTATTTGTGACGTATAGTCTTCCGAGTTTAGCATCCGCTTTCAACGCAGCACCATCCGGGAATGCAGTTGCATCGAGTATAACATCTTTGATGCGTACGTTTTCCTTCAGTGCACTATATTCACGCACATCACCTTCGTTTACGGTAATCACATAGTTCGTTCCATTCTGATTGAATGATGCTATAGCATCCGGAAGATACATACCAAATATAGGATAGCTGGTGAAGGTAACGCTGTTGTCTTTATCACTTGCATCCAACACATTTTCAGCCATGCTGTGATTTTTAAAACCCAGCGGAAATATACCCGTAACTGTTTTTGATTCCAGGTTGATATAGGCGATCGCGTTGTTCTCCTGTAACGTAGCCCATGCCAGTTTCGAATCAGCTGATATGGCTACATATTCAGGCTCCATGTCTTGTGCGAAAGATGCATTCTTACCGAATACACGAAGTCCTTTCGCCTGGAGTGCATCTGCCTGTCCGGCAAAGCCAGCGAAGTCAAGCGTAGTGGCCGCAAATGTACTTACGGTTATGATGGATACCGAGCCCACCGGATCAGCCGTATAGTCATCGCTGGGTTCACCTTCGTTGGCTGAAAGTATATATTTACCATCCGGACTGAACGTTACCATATCCGGCAATGCACCTACATTTACAACAGCCTTCTCCGTTAATGTCTTTGTATCGAATACAACTATTTTACCGTTATCTGTTTTGGTATCAGCTTCAATGGCTGCGGCCAGCAATCCGTTCTTTACGGCTACACTGTTTACACCTCCGCCATATTGTGCTACATCTATACTCTTTACATATATCAGTGCCGTTGGCGTAGAGACATCAATCACATCTACAACCGATCCGCTGGCATTGTTTACAACAAATAATTGCTTGGTGGCAGGATCGTAGGCTGAGATCTCTGCTGCAGCTTCTCCTTCGGTTAGCTCAATGTCATCCAGTTCTTTGAATGTTCCCGGATCTTCGTTGATCGTTGTCTCATCGTTGTCATCACACGACACGGCCATTACCACGACCAGCAATGCAGCGGCATACTTCCATTTTTTAAACATAAGGGATTTGGGTTTAAATAAACCGCAAATAAAAGGAAGTATGGGCGTGGCAAAGGTTAAGCGAAGTTTAAGTATATATTATGAATATATACCCGGCTTATATCAGAGTCAAATGGTAAAGATACTATCGCAGCGAGAGCAGCAGGACCTTCCAGGCTTCTTCTGTTTTACCTTCACTCAGGAATATACGTGCCATGGTATGCACTGCATCTTCTCCCGCCTGCAATGCCTGCTCGATCGGGTACTTCGAAAAGAAGTCCTGCACATTCGTGATGTCAGGCAGACGCTCTATATTTCCAAGTAACCCGAGATCATTGCCCGTAAGTACTTTACTATAGCGTATCGGTGCGGGTATACTGTCTACACCTATACCGAGACGATCCAGAGGCTTGGGTACTTTAAATATAGCATCGCCTTGCACACGGCAATACCAATCGCCTCCCAAACGTGCTACAGCATCCAGTTTGAACGGATCGATCTTGCCCTGAGCATCCAGTACTTCTTCTTTGATGTGCATGAGTATAACTTCGCAGATCACCAGGTTGCCCGCGCCCCCTTCTGTACCAGTCGGTACAATCTGTAGTACGCTACATTCCATCGACACGGGAGCTTCTGCTACACGCGGTGGTTTAATAAGTGTAGAAGCGACCTCTGTAAAGCCTGCTTTCTGAAATTCATTTATACCTTTCGGATACTCGGTACTGGCCAGCGACATCTGCTGCACCATGCTATAGCTTACCATGTTGATCACAACTTCCTGTACTTCGAGCACATTCTCGTAGGTATGTTTGGTTGTGTTGTCGCGACCTCTGCGGGCCGGAGAAAAAATCAACAAAGGAGGGTTATATCCAAAGCAATTGAAGAAACTGAAAGGACTCAGGTTTACATTTCCGTCTTTATCAATTGTACTGGCAAAAGCGATCGGTCGCGGAGTTACCGATCCCAGCAGGTAGCCATGGAGTTGTGAAGAGGGTATTTCTTTGGGGTTAACCGTCAGCATCAGGAAATAATCGTTTTGTTGGCCTCCTCCTCATTGGAAGGTGAAGGCGGAAAAAGTAAAGTTGTTTTTGGCAAAGTGATGAATGCATAGGCAAACACGAGCATCAGAATTACCGGTAATAAATGCGCACCAATTCTGAAACGTAACCCGGTATGGCTGTAACTCCACGCAGTAAAATCAATCGCAGTCTTGGCCAATATACCGGCAACAGCAAGCATAAAGAATACTAAAATCACTTTGCCTGTAATTCGTTTCAGTATCTCCTGCTTCACCATAAACCGTACACCTTCTGCCAATATCACTGCTCCTGAAACCACTAATGATACCGTTAGCAATGCTTTTGGAAAAGTTCGAAGGTAATGATATTTATAGATGATGAGCCCGATCTTGCCCAATAGATTTGGACTGCGCAGTAACACGCTGTCTAACACCACCATTGCTGCTATAAACAAATAAAAGTTGATGCGCGACTTCATGCTATATTTCGGTTCAGGATAAAATGTATCAGTACGCTGCTATAATTTTCCCGGAGCAATCTCCGAAGCCAATGCGCACGCCATTCTTTTCAGCATGGCCCCGCATGATAACGGTGTCACCATCCTGTATAAAGGTGCGTTCGGTTCCATCGGCCATGTGAAGTGTTCGCTGGCCATTCCACGTAAGCTCCAGTAACGAACCATACGAACCGGGCGAAGGACCGCTGATCGTTCCGGATGCATATAGATCACCAACCTGTATATTACAACCGTTCACCGTATGATGCGCCAGCTGCTGGTTGACGTTCCAATACATATACTTGAAGTTGGAGCGGCACACCGTTGTCTCATCAGCATGTTCTGACTTCATCAACACTTCCAATACGATATCAAAGTTTTTGTCGCCTTCATACGAAAGATATGGAAGCACGTGCGGGTATTGTTCCGGACCTTGTACACGAAAAGGTTCTAGGGCATCGAGCGTTACTATCCACGGAGATATAGTGGAGCCAAAGTTCTTTCCGAGAAACGGACCGAGGGGTACATATTCCCATTGCTGTATATCGCGTGCAGACCAATCGTTGAAAAGCACAAAGCCTGCTATATAGTCTTCAGCCTGGTGTGTATGTATAGATTGACCGAGTTGTGTTTCACGGCAGGTAATAAAGGCAACTTCCAGTTCGAAGTCGAGTTTGCGCGAAGGACAATATACCGGTTGTTCGCTGTCGGGTAATTTTATCTGTCCTTTCGGACGATGTATAGCTGTACCCGAAACAACAATCGATGAAGCCCGACCGTGATACGCCACCGGTAAATGTTTCCAGTTGGGCAGCAATGCATTTTTAGGATCGCGAAACATAGACCCTACGTTGGTTGCATGTTCTTCGCTGCTATAAAAGTCGGTATAATTTCCGATGCGCACGGGCAACTGCATCTGCACATCCCGCAACGATTTCAATGCTGCTTCTCGATCGGTCTTGTGGCCTTTCAAAGTATCATTATCATCGCGAAGTAATTCTGATATACGTTCGCGCACGGCACGTATCTTCTGCTTTCCTAAAGCAAAGAAGTCGTTGAGATATTTCTGGTCAAAGATACCGCCAGGTAAATCAAGTTCGTTCAGGTAGCCATGTTGTTGCAGATATACCAGGTCAAGAACGTGATCGCCAATGGCAACGCCTGCTGCAGGCGAATGGTTATGGGCTTTGAAAATTCCGAACGGGAGATTCTGAATCGGAAAGTCAGAACCTTTCGGAACGTTCACCCAGCTTTTCAATGTAGGATCATTCGCCTTTATCATAGGGTAAACCTAACAAGCTTGCCGGCAAAGTAAAAGCTTCCTGAAGAAAAGTTACTTCAGAAAGAAACACTTTGTGATTACTTTCGCACCATGCCGATTCAAGTGGAAAATCTGCCCGCACCGTTCGTACAAAAAATGCAAGATCAGTTGAAAGATGCCTTTCCTGATTTCATTAAAAGTTTACAGGAGCAACCTCCCGTAAGCATTCGTCTTAATCCTGAAAAGCATTTTCATGTTGAGGGTACAACCTTTGTACCCTGGACTACGCATGGAAGATATTTACCGGAGCGACCTGTGTTTACACTGGATCCGGCCTTTCACGGTGGTGCTTATTATGTGCAGGAAGCCAGCTCCATGTTTTTGGAACAGGCTATCAAACAATGTGTTGATGTCAGTCAGCCGCTATATGTACTCGATCTGTGCGCAGCACCCGGCGGAAAGTCAACACACCTGGCGAGTCTTATTCATGCTGAAAGTCTGCTGGTGTCCAATGAAGTAATTCGTTCACGGGCCTCCATCCTTTCGGAGAATATACAGAAGTGGGGAAGCAACAACGTGGTGGTTACGAATAATGATCCCGAAGACTTTAAACGACTGCCCGGGTTCTTCGATGTTATGGTAATTGATGCACCGTGCTCAGGCGAAGGGCTCTTTCGTAAAGATGCCGATGCCATGCACGAGTGGTCGGAAGACAATGTTATACTTTGCAGCAAGCGACAACGAAGAATTGTAAGTGATGTATGGAGTTCGCTAAAGGAAAACGGAATCCTGATATACTCTACATGTACTTATAACCCGGAAGAGAATGAAGAAAATCTTCAATGGCTAAAGCAGGAACGTGATGTTGAGTTTTTGAAGTTAAAGATTGATAATGTATGGGGCGCAGTTGAAGTTGAACAGGATGGAATTAAGGGATATCATTTTTATCCGCACAAAGTAAAGGGCGAAGGATTTTTTATCAGTGTGATTCGCAAGAAAGAAAGTGAAGAAACGCTTCGTGTAAAGAATGCGCGAAGTAATTTTCAGAGTCCTTCGAAGAAGATACTGGAGCAGTTGCAGCGCTGGGTTGTTGATGCCGGAAATATAGCCTTTATACAACGCGAAGATCTTGTTCAGTTTTTCCCATCAACGTTAAGCCAGGCGATTGATATTCTCGCCAAAAACCTGCGACTTGTATCGGCCGGTACATTTGCTGCTACCGTTAAGCATGATAAACTTATCCCGGAACATGCCATGGCGCTTTCAGTTAGGCTAAACCGTGAACATTTTTCTGTTCTTGATTTAAATGTTGATGATGCCCTTCGCTACCTGCGTAAAGAAACGTTGAGCATAACGCCTGATCAAATGGGCTTCACACTCATGCTCTATCAAAATATACCTATAGGCTGGGGCAACGTACTGCCTAACCGGATTAATAATTTATATCCTGCGGAGTGGCGGATAAGGATGTCGTAATCTGCCGCCAGTAAAATTCCAAAGTTCGCCTCCCCATTTGCTCATTTTCCTTATTTTTGCGACCCGAGAATTGTGAATCGTTATTCGTTAGCGGTTAATCGTTACAGTGTTGAGAATCAAACTGATAACGGGTACCGTGGTGAATGCAGAAATCCATTACACAAAGATCGCAAAGAAGACACAGAGTTACACAAAGTACCAGGCTCTCCGGATTTTGAGTAACGATTAACGGATAACAGATAACGATTAACGGCCAAAGACAAAAGATATGCTATCAACCAAATACAATCCGTCTGAAGTAGAAGGAAAATGGTACCAGTACTGGATGGAAAAGGGATTTTTTCATGCCAGGCCTAATCCTGCAAAAGAGCCGTATACTATTGTGATCCCGCCTCCCAACGTAACGGGTGTGCTTCACATGGGACACATGCTCAACAACACTATTCAGGATGTGCTGGTGCGCAAGGCACGCATGGAAGGTAAAGAAGCCTGCTGGGTGCCGGGTACGGATCACGCCTCTATTGCAACGGAAGCAAAGGTGGTAGCGATGCTGCGTGAGCGCGGTATCAAAAAGTCTGATCTTTCGCGCGAAGACTTTTTGAAGTATGCGTGGGAATGGAAAGAAAAGTATGGCGGTATAATTCTGGAGCAACTGAAGAAACTCGGTGCTTCCTGCGATTGGGACCGTACTAAATTTACCATGGACCCTGACTATTATGACGCGGTTCTCGATGTATTTATCGATCTCCACAAGAAAGGCTATATATACCGCGGACTCCGCATGGTGAACTGGGATCCGCTGGGCAAGACTGCCCTGAGTGATGATGAAGTTATACACCGCGATGTACAGTCGAAGCTATACTATATCAAGTATGCTATTGAAGGAAATGAAAGCGAGTTTGTTACCATCGCTACGGTTCGTCCGGAAACGATTATGGCAGATGCTGCTATATGCGTAAACCCGAACGATGAACGCTATAAACACCTGAAAGGTAAACGTGCTATCATTCCATTGATCAATCGTGCTATACCGATCATTGAAGATGAGTATGTAACGATGGACTTCGGTACGGGCTGTCTGAAAGTTACTCCGGCTCACGACATGAACGACTATCAGCTCGGACAGAAGCATAACCTCGAAGTAATCGATATACTCAATGAGGATGGAACGCTCAACGACAAAGCACAGATCTTTGTTGGTGATGATCGCTTCATTGCGCGTAAGAAGATTGCAAAAGAACTGGAAGCAAAAGAATATCTCGCCAAGACGGAAGACTATAGCAGCAACGTTGGTTTCTCGGAGCGTACCGATGCTGTGATAGAACCGCGCTTGTCGTTACAATGGTTTTTGAAGATGGATACCATCACAAAGCCGGCACTGGAGCACGTAATGAACGATGATATCCAACTCATTCCACCGAAGTTCAAGAATACGTATAACCACTGGATGAGCAACGTACGCGACTGGTGTATATCTCGTCAGCTGTGGTGGGGACATCGTATACCGGCCTGGTTTGATGAAGCTGGTGATTATGTTGTAGCCAAGACGGAACAGGAAGCGATTGAATTGTTCAAGCGTAAAAATCCGAATGCTAAAAATATAAAGGTTACACAGGAGACCGATGTAATGGACACCTGGTTCTCCAGCTGGTTGTGGCCGACTGCTGTGTTTGATACCACTATATTTAAAGATGGTAATAAAGGCAACGAAGACCTGAATTACTTCTACCCTACCAACGACCTGGTTACGGCTCCGGAGATTCTTTTCTTCTGGGTAGCGCGCATGATCATTGCCGGGTATGAATACCGTGGCGAGAAGCCATTCAAGAATGTATATCTCACCGGTATAGTTCGCGATAAGCAAGGACGCAAGATGTCGAAGTCACTGGGTAACTCGCCTGATCCGCTGGACCTGATTGCTAACTTCGGTGCTGATGCTGTTCGCACCGGTATGTTGTTCAGCTCTCCCGCCGGTAATGATTTACTGTATGACGAGAAGCTTGTTGAGCAGGGAAGAAATTTTGCCAATAAGATATGGAACGCTTTCCGATTAGTAAAAGGATGGACGGCTTCCGAAACGATAGTCTCAACTGAGAATGACGCTGCCATTGAATGGTTTGAATTGCGGCTTCACGAATCTCTGGTAGAATTTAATGATCATCTGAACAAGTTCAGAATTTCAGATGCATTGCATACTATATATAAGCTAGTATGGGATGACTTTTGCTCCTGGTATTTAGAGATGATAAAACCTGAATATGGTAAGCCTATCGACATAAGTACGTATAATAAGACGATCGATTTTTTTGAAATACTATTAAAATCACTCCATCCATTTATGCCATTTATCACTGAGGAATTGTGGCATGAATTGAAAGAGCGTAAATCGGATGATTGCATAATTGTAGCACCTTGGCCGAAGGTAGCTACTACGGAGACTAAGGATGATCTTCTCTCCAAAATGCCTCCTAAAATAAAATTATCTGTGTTTGAAAGTGTCAAACAAGGCATTACATTCATTAGACAGAAAAGGCAGGAACAAGGATTAAAATATTCAGACACGTTGTCGGTATCTATCGACAGTGGAAAACTCGGCGATGCAGCTATAGAGAGATTAAAGTTCTTTATTGAAAAATTATCATTCTCCAAGATAAGCACCGGTGTGAGCGGTGAGACTGGATTCTTTGGAGACATGACATGGCATGTCGAGAAGAAAAATGTCGATGCCGCAAAAGAAAGAGAAGGTATATTAAAAGACCTCGAGTATCAAAAGGGCTTCCTCGTGATGGTTGACAAGAAACTATCAAATGAAAAATTTGTCAACAGTGCGCCTCCACAAGTAATTGAAAACGAACGCAAGAAAAAAGCAGACGCTGAAGCGAAGATAAAGTCACTGGAAGAGAGCTTGTCAAGACTTTAGTTCCTGACAAGTTTCCTGTACTGATCGAACGCCAACAGAAGTTCGTCCTCCCGCGATGAACTTCGATTGTCTTTAATATACGTTTCAATTGTTATAGCATGCTCGCCAAACAAGGCGAGCATTTTCTTTTTACCACCCGGCACTTCCAATGCTTTACCATCTTTCAGGTAATAGTATTTTTCCTTCTTGAGGATCTTATCGTCTTTGCTGCCAACGTTCATTTGCACATTATAGTCAGCCTTGCGCACCACGATATCTGTTTTACTCAACAGCGGCAACGGACCATCTACCAGCACTTGAAAAAACCCACTGAATTGTGTCCCTTCTTCGTTTTTAAAGTCGCGGGCATTTATAAAATATACCGGTTCGGTGTAACTTGAATCAATCCACGAAAAACTTTTGATCTTGTTACCGGCAATCACCTTTACCTGTTGTCCGGCTTTTATATCGACCTCGTTGGTATATATATCATACCGGATGGGATACCGTTCAATGAGTTTCTCTTTATCATAAAGCATGATGGAACCTGTCTTCCATTTTGTATCGAGATACGTATCGCCAATGACTTTACCTTCGGGCAACGGTATACCGAACAGCATCTCCCCTGTTTCCAGTCCGCGAAAATCCGTAAGTTTCTCAATGGTATTACTGGCCCGAATATTAGGCGGCACCACCGTCTGGGCAGACGTTGATATTGCGATCAAACACAACACCAGCACGCTATAGCTATAGCAAACCTGCATAGAATTTAGCCTCCAACGAATTTACATTGCCTGGCATGGGAATGCAATCCCCCAGCTTACGTGTTTAGGTGTTTACGTGTGCACGTGGGTACGTTAAATACAGAACGTAAACACGTACACACGTAGCAACATAAACACGTTAAAACCTTGCTGCTAACAAAAGCTCTATATTCTTGTATTTCAGGTTGAATTTGCGGGCTACGTGTTCGTTGGTGAGTCCGCCTTTGTAGGTATATACGCCTTTCATGAACCACTTGTGTGAGAAGATCATGGCTTCTACGCCTCCTTCTTCTGCTGCACGCAGTATGGTTGGGGTAAATATATTGCTGAGCGCTGTTGTAGCGGTGTGCGCTACACGCGATGCTACGTTGGGTACACAGTAATGGATAACATCGTATTTGCGGAATACCGGTTTGCTCAGGTTGGTGATCTCGGATGTCTCTACGCAGCCGCCCTGATCGATGCTGAGGTCGATGATGAGTGAATCCGGTTTCATCTGACTTACCATTTCTTCTGTGATTACATGGCGGGCTCTTCCCTTCTCTGCACGCAACGCTCCAATTACTACATCGGCCGATTTCAATGTATGGCTTAGTGTAATGGTATCAATCGTTGAAGTATATACCTGCATGCCGAGCAGGTGTTTAATTCTGCGAAGCTTATATATATGGTTGTCGAATATCTGTACTTCAGCACCGAGCCCCAGCGCTGCGCGTGCACCGTACTCGGCTACTGTACCGGCACCTATAATTACCACTTTGGTGGGCGGCACTCCGGTTATACCACCGAGTATAATTCCTTTACCATTGTTGGCAGTGCTTAAATATTCAGAAGCAATCAGCATCACTGTGCTGCCGGCAATCTCACTCATTGCGCGGATGATCGGCATACCGCCTACTTTATCTTCTATGAATTCGTAAGCAAGTGCTGTTACTTTCTTTTTGAGTAATGCCTGCAGGCACTCTACCTTGAGGTGTCCCAGCTGTAAAGCAGATATGAGTGTCTGCCCCGAGTGCATGAGTTCGATCTCCTCCATCGTGGGTGGTTCGATCTTGAGTATAACATCGGCCTGGTATACTTCCTGTGGCGAGTATACTATTTTGGCACCGGCATCGCTGTAATCTTTATCGGTGAATTTAGATCCGAGTCCGGCTTTAGTTTCAACCCAAACATCGTGACCGTTGTTTACCAGTAATGCAACGGCATCGGGTGTAAGACTGATACGGTTCTCTTGTAACGAGATCTCTTTCGGTAATCCAAGAAAAAATGCATGTCTGCGTTTTCGTACCTCCAGCATTTGCTCCTGTGTCGCCAGACTGGTTTTGGCTAGCGCCTCAAATCCGGTTTTCTTCTTTTCCGTCATGAACAGAAATGGCTATAGTTCGTTGTGTATTATTTTCGATCGTTAAGGCAATAGCAGCATGCGCTGCCGGAATCAGAGAAGGTATTTTTTCCGGCCACTCCACCAAACAGAGATATCCGGAGTAAAAATATTCTTCCGTTCCGATATCCCATGCCTCCGCCTCATTTTTTATTCTATAAAAATCGAAGTGATAAACTTTTTCTCCGCCTTCGGTCTCGTATTCATTCACGATCGAAAAGGTAGGGCTGCTCATCACATCCGTTACTTTCAACTGGTTGCAAATGGCTTTGATGAACGTTGTTTTCCCCGCTCCCATCTCACCGTGGAATAACCACACCGGAGTTCCGGATAATGTCTTCACGATCTCCTCTGCTACTGCATCCAACGCTTCAAGGTCTACCTGCCGGTAAACCAATCCTTCTTTGATCATGACACATTTTTCGAAGTTAAGAAAATTATAGGAATGATCATCTCTTCCAGACTTATACCCCCGTGCTGAAAGGTATCATTATAGAAGTTAACGTAGTAGTTAAAGTTATTCGGGTATGCAAAAAACTGGTCTTCTGTGGCAAAAACGTAGGATGTTGAAACATTCGGCTTCGGCAAAAATAATTTTTCAGGTTTGGTAACGTGCATCACCTTATCGCCATCAAAGCCGAGATTCTTGCCTTGCTTGTAACGCAGGTTGGTGTTCACATTCCGGTCGCCTATAATTTTAAAGGCACGCTTCACGCGGATGGTGCCGTGGTCCGTGGTGATCACAACCTTCACATCTTTCTCCGATATCTTCTTGAGTATATCGAACAAAGGCGAGTGTAAAAACCACGAACGTGTTATAGAGCGATACGCAGATTCATCGGGAGCCAGCTCGCGTATCATCGCCATATCGGTGCGCGCGTGCGAGAGCATATCCACGAAGTTATATACTATAACATTCAGATCGTTCTTGAAAAGATTGTTCACGGTGTCGGCCAGGCTTCGGCCTTCTTCCATGTTCTTGATCTTGTGATAAGACATTTTGATGTTGAGATTGTTTCGTCTCAATTGCTTGGCGAGGAATTCATCTTCAAAATTATTCTTGCCCTCCTCTTCATCTTCGCCTACCCACAGGTCCGGATGCGTCTTAGCCATCTCCGAAGGAAGTTGTCCTGAAAATATAGCATTGCGCGCATACGCGGTTGTTGTAGGAAGAATGGAGTAATATGTTTCCTCTTTATCAATCGTAAAATATTCGGCAATGATCGGCTCAATCACTTTCCACTGATCAACACGCAGGTTATCTATCAATACAAAGAATATAGGTTTACCGCCAAGCTCGGGAAATACCTTACGCTTCATGAGCTGATGCGAGAGTAAAGGTTTATCTGCGTTCGGGTTGTTAAGCCACGACTCATAATTACGCGTAATGAACTTGGAAAAGTTAGCGTTCGCTTCGGTCTTCTGCATATCGAGTACATCGCCCATCTCCTGGTTATCGGGTTGATCCATCTGAAGTTCCCAATGAACAAGTTTCTTATAGATATCAGCCCACTGCTCGTGGTTCATTTCATCCATAAAGGCCATGCTGATCTTGCGAAACTCCTGCTGATAGTTCAGGTTTGTCTTCTCAATCACGAGGCGTTTGTTATCCAGTATCTTTTTTACAGAGAGTAATATCTGGCTCGGATTAAGCGGCTTGATCAGGTAATCGGCAATCTTGGAACCGATCGCTTCTTCCATGATATGTTCCTCCTCATTCTTCGTGATCATTACCACGGGAAGATTCGGCTTGTTGGTCTTTATGATACTCAGTGCTTCCAGTCCCGACATGCCCGGCATGTGCTCGTCCAGGAAAACAACGTCAAAGTGTTTTTCATCGCTCATCTCCACGGCATCCGAAGCATTGTTTACCGGTGTTATATCGTATCCGCGTTGCTCCAGGAAAAGGATGTGTGGTTTCAGTAAATCAATCTCATCGTCCGCCCACAAAATGCTATATCTTTGCATGATCTGAATATTTTTTCGGAAGTTACGGATTATACCGTTACAGGTTATCCGTTAATCGTTATTCGTTGTATGTTTTTTATAAACTAGCGGGTAATAACTAATTTTTTATACCAACGGGTAAATACTGACAACCGCGGAGTGCACGCTCATGAATAAGAAGAAGATAATTAACGATCCGGTATACGGATTTATTACTATACCCAGCGAACTTGTTTTCGATATAATCTCTCACCCCTATTTTCAACGATTGCGCCATATCAAACAGCTCGGCTTGACAGAGTTTGTTTATCCGGCGGCACATCACTCGCGCTTTCAGCATGCTTTAGGGGCTATGCACCTGATGGGCAAAGTATTGGACACCCTGCGCAGTAAAGGTGCCGATATATCTGCCGAAGAATTTGAGGCCGCCCAACTTGCGGTATTACTACATGATATAGGGCACGGCCCTTTCTCGCATGCGCTGGAGTATTCATTACTGCCGGGTGTAAAGCATGAGAGTCTCTCGTACCTCTTCATGGAAAATCTCAACGAAGCCTTTAACGGTGCACTTGATCTTACGCTGAAAATTTTCAGGAACAGCTATAGCCGTAAGTTCTTTCATCAACTGGTTTCGAGTCAGCTGGATATAGATCGTCTTGATTACCTGAAGCGGGATTGCTTCTTTACCGGTGTGCATGAAGGTAACATTGGTGTAGAGCGCATCATCGCGATGCTGCGTATACATAACGATGAACTGGTGGTAGAAGAGAAAGGTATACTTAACATCGAGAATTTTCTGAATGCGCGCAGGTTTATGTACTGGCAGGTATATCTGCACAAGGTATCGGTAAGTGCCGAACGTATGCTGGTAAATACCATTCGCAGAGCACAGACGCTGATGCATGCCGGTGAGAACCTATATGCGAGCGAAGCGCTATCTTCTTTCCTGCAACATGACTATACGCTGGCCGACTTCCAGGAAGGCGACAAGCTTCTTCGGTTATTCGGACAACTCGATGACAATGATATATGGGGAGCGATGAAATGCTGGCGTAACCACCCGGATGAAATACTCTCGCTGTTATCTGAAATGTTACTCACGCGTAATCTCTTTCAGATTCGTCTGAGCCAGGAGCCGATCGACAAAAGTGCCATCGAAAAAATACGCGAGGGTATTGCCAGCGAGTATAAAACACTGCGGGCTGAGACATCCTATTTATACTCCTACGGCACCGTTACCAACGAGGCCTATACCGAAGGACAACAGATCAATATACTGATGAAGAGTGGCGAGCTGCTGGACATCGCGCATGCATCGGATCTTCCGAACATCAAAGCCATTAGCAAAATCGTGAAAAAAAACTATCTGTGCTGGCCCAAAAATGTATCTTTGTGAGATTCGTTATTTGTTACCGGCTGAACCGTTACTTGTTTGCACAGAAAGTTTACGCATAACATTCTGACCCGGCAAAAACGGAGACTACTGACGATTAACCAATAAACCACCACGACTAAACGAGACACATGGAATTTACTATAAATCAGATAGCTGCCATGCTGGGTGGCCAGGTGCAGGGAGATGGCAATGAGAAGATAAATATGCTCGCGAAGATTCAGGATGCCAGAAAAGGACAACTGGCATTTTTATCGAATCCTAAATACGAACAGTATATCTATACTACGCAGGCGTCTGTTGTTATTGTAAAGAAAGATTTCGTGCCCCGTAAAGAGATCTCTACGAATCTTATATTGGTAGATGATCCATATATCGGCTTTACTTCTTTACTGGAGGAGTATCATAAAATGATCAACTTCCAGAAAACAGGCATTGAACAACCGAGCTATATTGGCGAAAACTCCGTAACCGGTAATAATATTTATCGCGGTGCTTTCTCCTATATCGGCAGTAAAGTAAAGATCGGTGATAATGTAAAGATACATCCACATGTGTATATAGGCGATGATGTAGTGATTGGAAGCAATTCAATTATACATGCCGGTGTAAAGATCTATTCGGGTACCCGCATCGGTAACAATTGTGTACTTCACTCGGGAGCTGTGCTGGGAAGCGATGGATTTGGTTTTGCTCCGCAGGAAGATGGCACCTATAAAACGATACCTCAACTTGGTAATGTTATTCTCGAAGACAACATTACCATTGGTGCCAATACCGTTATTGATTGTGCCACGTTGTTTGGTGACTCCACCATCATCCACCAGGGTGTTAAACTCGATAACCTGATTCAGATCGCGCACAACGTAGAGATCGGTAAGAATACGGTGATCGCTGCACAGACCGGTGTATCAGGCTCTACCAAGATTGGAGACAATTGTGTTCTTGCAGGACAGGTTGGTCTCGCAGGACATCTTATCATCGCTAACAACACAAGCTTCGGTGCTCAGGCTGGTATATCTAAATCAATCAAAGATGAAGGTATGAAAATGATAGGTTCCCCGGCCTTCGATGTTAAGGAGTATTTCAAATCATACGCTGTCTTCAAGAAATTACCAGACCTTAACGAGCGTCTTCGTGAACTCGAGAAAAAGGTCATGTCGAAGGTAGAACAGTAGAAATCAACCACTTCCATCTTGATACGTTTGCTTCTTTTCGCCGAAATCCGGTGAAGAACGGCTATTATATTCCAAAATTGGAATATCTGGATAATGGAATTAACTTTGCCCACTTTTCCAGACCATGCTTAATATTAAACAGCAAACAATTCAAAAGTCCGTGACCCTTTCAGGGGTTGGCTTGCACACAGGCGTTCAAACAAACATGACGTTTCTGCCAGCGAAGCCAAACCACGGCGTGAAATTTCAGCGCATCGATCTGCCGGGTTCACCGATCATCGATGCCGACTGTGATAATGTTACCGATGTGTCGCGCGGTACAACCATCGAACAAAGCGGTGCTAAAGTAAGCACGATAGAACATACACTCGCAGCCCTTACCGGCCTCGAAATAGATAACGTACTGATACAACTTGACGGCCCCGAGTGTCCGATCATGGATGGAAGCTCCATTCAGTTTGTAGAAGTATTGAAAGGGGCAGGTACCGAAGAACAAAACGCACTGCGCGATTTCTTCGAAGTACAGGAGCCTCTCTTCTATCGTGAAGCAGCACGCAATGTAGAGATTGCTGCGCTTCCACTGGATGATTACCGCGTAACGGTAATGATCGATTACAATTCGCCTGTACTGGGCAGTCAGCATGCTTCCATCACCGACATCCGTCAGTTTGAAAAAGAAATAGCTTCATGCAGAACGTTCTGCTTCCTGCATGAACTTGAAATGCTGTACAAGAACAACCTGATTCGCGGTGGCGATCTGAACAATGCGATTGTTA
Source organism: Ohtaekwangia kribbensis (assembly GCF_042676245.1). Lineage (NCBI taxonomy): Bacteria > Pseudomonadati > Bacteroidota > Cytophagia > Cytophagales > Fulvivirgaceae > Ohtaekwangia > Ohtaekwangia kribbensis. The sequence goes on along the minus strand of NZ_JBHTKA010000007.1, from coordinate 298,078 downwards.
TTGTTGATCGTATCGTGCAGGATGATGAACTGGATAACATTGCCAAGATGCTCGGCAAACCAAAAGTTGCGGTTAAGCAGGAAGGCATATTGAATAACATTGAGCTTCGCTACAAGAATGAACCGGCACGACACAAGTTGCTGGACATTGTTGGTGATTTGACACTGGCAGGTCGTCCGTTGAAAGCGCAGGTGCTTGCAGCAAGACCTGGTCACGCAGCCAACGTAGCATTCGCGAAGAAGCTGAAGAAGGCGATGCAGGAAGCCGACAAAAAAGGCAGACCACGGTATAATCCGAACCTGCCTCCTGTAATGGATATCAACAAGATATCTACTATCCTGAAACACCGCTACCCGTTTTTGCTCATCGACAAGATCATTTATCTGGACAATGAAACCGTGGCCGGTGTGAAGAATGTGACGATAAACGAACCATTCTTCCAGGGACACTTCCCGGGCAACCCGGTTTTCCCAGGCGTACTGGAGATCGAAGCTATGGCACAGATCGGTGGTATACTGGTATTGAATACCGTTCCTGATCCGGAAAATTACTGGACATACTTCCTGGGTATAGAAAATTTCAAATTCAGAAAAATGGTATTACCGGGCGATACGATCGTTATTCAATGCGATCTGGTAGCGCCTATTAAACGAGGTATTGCCAAGATGTACGGACGTGGCTTCGTAGGGAACACGCTTGTATGTGAGGGAACAATGACTGCCAGCATAGTCCGTAAAGATTCATGAGCCTATATCCATTAGCCAACGTACATCCCAAGGCCAAAATTGGTAACAATGTTATCATCGAGCCTTTTGCCACAGTTCACGAAGATGTTGAGATCGGTGACGGAACCTGGATTGGTCCGAACGCTGTGATCATGGACGGTGCACGCATTGGAAAAGACTGCAAGATATTTCCGGGAGCTGTTATCTCCGGTATACCGCAGGACCTGAAATTCAAAGGCGAAAAAACAACTACCGAGATTGGTGATCGCAGCACCATCCGCGAATGCGTAACCATTAACCGTGGAACGGTAGACAAGTATAAAACCGTAGTAGGTACCGATTGTCTCATCATGGCGTATGCCCACCTGGGGCACGACTGCATTGTAGGGAATCATTGTATACTCGGCAACACGGTGCAGTTGGCGGGTCACGTAGTGATTGATGACTTCGCCATCTTTGGTGGTGCCTGCGCTGTGCAGCAGTTCTCGAAGATCGGAGCGCACGCCTATATCGGTGGAGGCTCATTGGTTCGTAAAGATGTACCGCCCTATACCAAGGCAGCGCGCGAGCCTCTTTCGTATGCGGGTATCAACACCGTTGGTTTACGCAGACGTGGTTTTACTTCTGAAAAGATCAACGAGATCCAGGAAATATACCGCTTCATTTTTCTGAAGGGACTGAACAATTCCAAAGCGATAGACCTGGTTGAAAAAGAAATCGCTCCAAGCACCGAGCGTGATTATATCCTTGACTTTATACGCAACTCTGAGCGCGGTATAATGAAGGGATACGGTGGCAATGACTAAACGACAGGCGTTACAGGCTGATGTTTATACACACAAGTCTGTAACGCTGTTTTTCTTTGAGACAAGCCTATACGAGCGATGACACAATCTCCGGCAACGAACACATCTTCAATCGCCACGCAGTCGCTCACGATTCATGTTGAAAATCTGGGAAAACGTTTCAACCGCGAATGGATCTTTCGCGGACTAAACTATTCGTTCGATCCGGGAAATATATATGCTATAACAGGCGCCAACGGCTCTGGTAAATCTACGTTGCTACAAGTGCTGTGGGGACAGATGCCTCCGAGTAAAGGAACACTTCGCTATACGCATGGTGGAACGGAGATTCACCCCGAAACTATATTCAACCATATAGCAATTGCAACGCCCTATATGGACCTGATTGAAGAGTTCACACTCGAAGAGCAACTTGAGTTTCATTTTAAATTGAAGCGAAGCAGGAATCATCTCTCCATCGCAGAGATGATCGAACGCATGTATCTTACACCGGCCCGGCACAAGTATATATCCAATTTTTCTTCGGGGATGCGTCAGCGTGTTAAACTGGCACTGGCGTTTTTTACAGAGGCTGATCTCGTGTTTCTGGATGAACCCGGCACCAACCTCGACCACCAGGCGTTTGACTGGTACTTGAAAGAATTGAACGCGCTGCCCAAACATTGTACAGTAATCGTAGCCAGCAACCAACCGCAGGAATATCCCTCCACTGCTCAGAAAATCGATATCATGATGTATAAGTGAGTGGTTACTAGCGAAGAGCAGAAACGATTAAGACTTATAACGAATGAAACTCCCGGAAACGAGTTTTTGATTTTAAGAATTTTACGCTCATATTCGTAACTATAACAATTTTAACATGAAACATTTAGCAAGACTTTTATCACTCGCAGTGCTCGTTAGCGCAGCTATCCTGTTAGCAAACTGCGGAGGCGATGATGGTAATGAAAAGACGGAAGAAGAAACCCAGTTGGATAAATTGAAGGGTACCTGGACACTGACGGAATCATCTGTACAGTTTGCCGGATCAGGCGATGATCGTTTCGATGGCTCTGCCCTGAAACTTACCTTCTCTGGTAATTATAGTGCCGGTGGAACGTATAGCTATGCTGTTACATCCAGCAAACAAGTAACGGCCAGCCCTTGGCCTTCTGGCGGATCCTGGAAATTCGGTTCACCAGTTACCAGCAGCATCGTTCGCCTCGACAAACAGCTTGATGGTTCTGACGATGTTACGATCACGTATGCTTTATCAGCGGATGCTAAAACTCTTACCGTGCAGTTTACATACGCGGGTGCAGGATATGTTGTAGGCAGAACAGAATCTGTTGAAGGAGCCTGGGAATTTGTATTTACAAAGTAAGCGATTATATATAGTATAATAAGAAAGGCTCTCCGCATGGAGGGCTTTTTTTTTGCCCGCAGAACTGGCAGATTTATACAGATCAATACTGCACAGATGACCACTGAAGACAACTATATATATACTCAGTGCCTGCATCTTTCATAAACTATATGTATTTCAAATCAATTAGCTACGGGAACGTACCCAACCACCAAACAAACCTGTAGCCAGCCACTTTCCCTCGTGGCTTGAAGCTGGCAACCCGCAGCTATTTCAAAACGACAATTGTAATGCCGTCTCCGCCTCGCTCCACATGTTCATCATTCATCGAGGCTACTTCTTTATAGCGTTTCAGATGGTCGCGAACTACTTTGCGCAGCACGCCTTCTCCTTTACCGTGAAGGATCTTTAACTCACCTTGTCCTAAAAGTATAGCCGTGTCCATAAACTGATCGAGCAAGGGAATTACTTCGTCAACACGTTTGCCGCGTACATCCAGTGTGTCGCTGAAGTTGGAGCGCTTCTCGTATACATTTATACCTGATGTGCGCAGACGTGAAGCCATTTCCTTTTCGATGGCACCGGTGATCTTCTCAAGCTTATCAACCTTCGCCACCGACTTCAACTCACCAAACTGCACCGTAGCATTTTTACCTTGTATACTTAGTATAACACCGCTGCTGTCCTGCCCGATGATGCGCACGCGATCGCCTTCTTTCAATTCATCCGGTGAACGCTTCTCTTCTTTCACTACAGGCTCTACACGCTGTGTGAGGTTCTGAAGATTCTTGCGCACCTTCTGTGTCTCCAGTTTGTGCGCCTGGTTCGCCCGTATATGACGAATTGTTTTTTCAATTTCACGGTTGGTATCTTTCAACAGGTTCGAAGCTTCTTCTTTTGCCTTGTTAATGATCTCCTTCTTACGTGTCTCAATATCGGTAGAGAGTGTCTGATACTTGGCGAGTGCCTGCTTCATCTCTCCCTCCTGTCGCTCAAGCTTTTTGGTTTTCTCACTCAGCAGTTGTTTTTCTTTTTCGAGTGAACGCACCAGCTTCTCGAACCCGGCAAGATCTTTACCTACCAGCTTTTCAGCTTCCTGCAAAGTTTGTTGAGGCAGTCCTATTTTACGGGCAATCTCCAGCGCAAATGAACTTCCGGGTTTACCAATGTCGAGTATATATAGTGGCACCAGGTTCATATCGTCAAAGCGCATCGCTGCGTTGCGTATACCTTGTCGTTGACCGGCAAATAATTTCAAATTATAGTAGTGCGTGGTGGCTAAACCCCACACGTGCTTGCGCAGCAGTTCTTCCAATATAGCCTGGGCTATAGCACCACCAAAGTTCGGATCGGTACCTGACCCCAATTCATCCATCAGCACCAGCGATTTACTATTGGCGTGCTCGATGAAGGTCTTCATATTCCGCAGGTGACTGCTATAGGTACTCAAGTCATTTTCGATGGACTGCTGATCGCCAATATCCAAGAGTATATTCTGAAATATACCGACACGCGATCGCTCCGATACCGGTATCAGCAAGCCGCACTGCACCATGTATTGCAGTAGTCCAACCGTTTTGAGACAAACCGATTTACCTCCGGCATTCGGTCCGGAAACCAGTAGTAAGCGATCCTGCTGATCAAGCTCTATATTGAGCGGCACAATTTCACGTTTGCCTTTCAAACTCAGGTACAGCAACGGGTGCTTCGCATTATACCATACCATCTCCGGTTGCTTTTCAATCACCGGATGTTCGGCATTGATCTCCTGTGAGAACTTCGCTTTGGCGCGTATAAAATCGATCTGTGCCAGAAACTGAAATGCGGTGCGAAGCACCGGGAGCTGTTGTCTGAATTCGTCCGTAAGCTCTTTGAGTATACGAACTACTTCGCGTTTCTCGGAGTGTTCAAGGTCGCGTATCTCGTTGTTGGCGTCCAGCATCTCCGTTGGTTCCATAAAAACAGTTTGGCCGGTAGCGGATTCATCGAGTATAAATCCTTTCAGCTTGCGCTTGTGTTCAGCTTGTATCGGTATCACGACACGCCCTTCGCGAATAGTCGGTAGTGCTCCTTCGGGCACCCACTTCTCCTCCACGGCCGTGCGAAATATCTGGTCAGCAATTTTACGAAGGCGTGTTTGTTCTTCGCGAAGTCGCTTTCGTATACGGCCCAGGTCAGGGCTTGCCGAGTCGCGCACCTGCGCCTTGTCATCAATCTTTACAAAAACAGATTGAGCCAACGCACTGGTTACTGCTACAGGTTCAGCCAGTTTATATAGTTCCGGGTATATTTCGCGCGCCTTGTTCAGAAAAGTCTTGCACGCTATAATCGTCTCCAGCGAATACGCCAGATTCAGAAACTCATCGGCTTCAAGCCAGTTTCCTTCCAGTGTTATCTTCTGGATCCATTCGGCAGGATCAAAAAAATACCGTGACGGAAAGGGTTCGCCTTTCTCCAGTATCTGCAAAAATTCAAGACTCTGCTTCAACAGAATTCTTATAAAGTCGACCTCGGTGCTAAAACGCATACGGTCAACCCAGGCGGCTCCGGCATCCGAAAGGCAATAACCTTTCAGCTTCTGACGTATCTGCACAAAGCCTAACTTATCTTCAAACTCGTTTGGGTAAATCATTTTGGTGTCGGACGGACGGATGCTTTTTGTTCTTTAAGATTTAAAGAGTCAACAAGCGCTGTATAAATTTGTTCCAGTTCTTTGGGGTGATCCATGTAATAGTTCACGGAGTTATTAAAAACAGAATCGGGCACACCGGCCTTCTCGAAAACTTTTCCACGTATAGCGGTAAATACTTTCTTTGACGAATCGGTGGAAAGCCGCAGCCGGTTCACTTTCTCTTCGGCCAGCAATACTTCCTGTATGGTCTTAACCATTTCCTCCTTGCCGAGGATGCCTTCCGGTGGTTTCTCTTTTTTTGAACATGAAGAAAATACACCTGCCAGGATCAATACCAGCACGGAAGCAACTGTATAATATTTTAAACCTCTCAACATCTTTTAATGGCCATCCCCTGCTTTAGGTGGGGCAAAATAATCATAATTGTTCTATTTTTGGAGCTATCGCTAATGGGTTCGCGTTTATTCGTGAACCTCTTTAACGTGTAACAATAACTTTGCCACGGAGTACCGTTATTCGTTATTGGTTAATGGTTATCCGTTCCTTACAATACGGATAACCATTAACGATTAACGGATAACAATTAACTATTAACGGATACAGATTCACGATAAGGAATGAAGGACCTGTTAAAAAAACTACGGAGATACGAGATCCAGATACGCAAGGCCATCAACAGCCAGATGCAGGGAGATTTCCATTCTGTTTTTAAAGGCACAGGTCTGGAGTTCGATGATGTAAGGCCGTATCAGTATGGTGACGATGTGCGCACGATACATTGGAATGTCTCTGCGAAAGGTCACGGTACATTTGTGAAGACCTACCGGGAAGAGAAGGAACAAACGGTATTCTTTATACTCGATGTGAGTGCCTCCGAAGATATAGGGAGCCCCGGTAAAACAAAGGCCGATATTGGCAAAGAGATTTGTGGCGTGCTTACACTCTCGGCAGTAAAAGAGTCCAGCCACGTTGGACTGATCTGTTTCTCGGATATACGTGAGAAATTTATCAAGCCGATCAAAGGACACTCACAGGCGTATGAAATTATCAGCACGCTCGCGAACCTGAAACCCAAGTCGCTTAAAACGAATTTATCCAAAGCTATATCTTTTGCGCTCAATGCTATTCGCAGAAGAAGTGTTGTTATTCTGATCTCTGATTTTATTGATGAAGGGTATACCGACAATTTACGTGCGCTGGCCAAAAGGCACGATCTTGTAGTGATCCACATCAGCGACAAGCGCGAAACACGTTTGCCCAAGCTGGGTATAATTCCAGTGGTTGATAAGGAAAGTCAGCGAACACTGTGGATCAATACTTCGTTTGGAGATTTCAGACAGAAGATCAGCAAGCGGCATGATATGCGCAAAGATGAACTGCAGAAGTTCAGTCGCAAGCATGAAGTAAATTTTATCTCGCTCGATACCGATGAAGACTATGTACCGAAGTTGCTGCGATTATTTAAAGTACGGAACAAATCCATGAAGACAACATGAACGGTAGTTTTGTAAAGACGATGAGGATTTCAGTAATCTATAGTTTACTGCTTGTATGCTGTACATTGGTACCGAACGTTGCATGCGCGCAGGAAAAACCGAAGGCAGAAGTAAAAGTAACAGCAGGATTTGTTGAAGACAGTTTATATATAGGCAAGCCGGTACGGTTCTACCTTACTGCACGCTATCCGCAGAAACTCAACATGGTGTTCCCGGATTCTTCGCATACCTATACTCCATTTGAATTTGAAAGTAAAGATTACTTTGCTACGGATACAGAAGATGGCATCAGCTACGATAGTGTAATATACTACGTGACTACATTTGAAATCGATCGCGAGCAATACCTGAGTCTACCGGTATTTCAGATCAATGAAAAAGACAGCACAACCTTTCAGTCAGAACAAGATACTATTCTCGTTACTCAACTGGTAAATTTCAGTGTCGATACCATTGCCATTGATAAGTTACCAATGAAGTTAAGTGTAGCATATCACGATGTACCCGGACAATTTAACTGGCCTATATTTACGATTGTGGCAGTTTCTATATTGGTGATTGCCCTTATTGTGTTCTTTGTGTTCGGCAAACGTATACGCAGGTACTTCCGCATCAAGAGTATGCTTGAAGCGCACCGTAAGTTTGTTGAAAGCTATACGCGCGAAGTCGGCAATCTTCGCCAGGCTTTTTCTGCCGTTACAACGGAGACGGCCCTGGCGCACTGGAAACTATATATGGAGCAACTCGAAGCACGCCCCTATACCAAACTGACAACACGCGAGGCGCGGAATTTCTTCCAGGATGAAACGCTTATCCGAAATCTCCAGACCATTGACGGAGCTATCTATGGACACAGCGTGAATGTGATCGAACCGTTGGAGAGTCTCAAAGCCGTGGCCGATCAACGCTTCCAAACCAAATTACAGGAGGTAAAACATGGATAAGGATCTTACAGCCTGGTACTCGCTGGATTGGTTTACACCTTCTACACTGCGCTCGTTTACCTGGGAACACCCGCTATTTTTATACCTCATCATTGCTGTGCCGATTTTGTTTATCGTACGGTGGCTACTGCGGTATAGATTTAACCAGAAGTTACCGATTGCCATCACACAGAAAGATCTTCATGTATCGCCTATCAATCTGATAAGGTTACTGCCGGAGATTTTGTTGATGCTGGTGCTCGCCCTGATATTAATGGGACTTGCGCGACCACAAAAAACAAATGAAAAAGTAGAGCAGTGGACAGAGGGTATCGATATCATGATTGCGCTGGATATATCGCAGTCAATGATGATTGAAGACTTTACTCCCAATCGTCTTGAAGCCGCAAAAGAAGTGGCGCGTAATTTTATTAACGGTCGCGTGCAGGATCGGATCGGACTCGTTGTATTTGCCGGAGATGCTTTTTCATTATCACCACTCACAACCGACTATGAGCTGCTTCGCTCCTACCTCGATGATATATCATTCGAAATGATTGAAGCAAAAGGTACTGCTATAGGAAGCGCCATGGCTGTTGTTACCAATCGCATGAGCGAATCCGAAACAAAATCAAAAGTATGTATACTGTTGAGTGATGGCGAGAATACATCGGGTAACATTGACCCGATCACCGCGGCTGAACTCGCCAGTGCATACGGCATCAAGATATATACTATCGTTGTGGGTAAAGAAGGTATGGTTCCGTATGGCAAAGATTTCTTTGGCCGTCCGCAGATGATTGAGAATACCATTGACGAAACCACCATGCGCAAGATGGCCGATATAGGTGGCGGACAATTCTTCCGCGCCACCGACAATCAAGCCCTTGAACAAGTATTTGCCCGCATCAACAAGTACGAAAAAGCCGAAATCAAAGAAACCCGCTTCAAAGACACCTCCGACTATTACGTTATATACCTGCAGTGGGCGATGGGGCTTTTCCTGCTTTGGCTCTTGCTGAAGTCTACTTTTATTACCAACGTCCTGCAAGACTGAGAAAGAGCAGCTAGCCTCTAGCGGCCAGTTTGTTTTGGGTATAGCAGCGTTTGCGTAACTAAGGCGATTGCTATAGCTATAGTTTATATAAGATATAGTATCTATAGACGAAATCCTCCAGCAGCCAGCCACCTGTAGCCTTTTGTATTTCTCGCAGCTCGAAGCTCGCAGCTATTTTCGCGCTATCATCTTCATGCCGTAATCCTGGCCTAAACGAAATCCTCCAGCAGCCAGCAGCTTGAAGCCAGCAGCCCTGCTCTCAATGTGGAATGTTATCAGGAAAAAGAATCAGTCTTCCGGCGAAGATCACCAACACGATGCCTAACACTATATTCATGATGCGGATTACCACGGGGGTCATGAGCAGGCGTAGTTTGTCGGCTAGTTTTGCTTTGATCAGGTCGGTGATGAATACGGTGCCTACAATGGAAGCGAAGAATACAAATGCTTCGTGGTTGGTGTTGTAATTCAGCTGTGTAGTAGCTACACCTACCGTGGCAATCCAGAAGAAGAGTACCATGGGACTAAGTCCGTTGATGATAAATCCTTTTGCTGCCAGTCGCAGCCAGCTGCGGGCTTCTATTTTTTTTGGATCGTAGTGCGCCAGTTTTTTACTCTTGATCAATAAGTAATATAGTCCGAACAAGAGTAATACTATACCACCACCGTATGCAAGGTAGTGTCTGAAATTTTCAGTCTCCATGAACTGGACAAGACCGAGATACGAAACGAATATATAAAGTGCATCGCTGAACGATACACCAATAGCGACAAATACACCGCTTACAAAACCGCGTTCAATGCTGGTTTGAATAATGGTGAAGAATACCGGCCCGATCAAAAATGCGAGTACAATGCCGGATAAGATTCCGTTAAGAACGATTTCCATTCGTGTGATTTTGCAGGAAAGTTTTCCAATCATCCAGCTGTGCATTCTTCATAACACGTGGAAATTTATTTTGCCCTCCTACCTTGCCCTTTGATTCCATCCAGCCATAGAATGTTTTTATCGGCAGTACATCTACCAGCACTTCTTTCAGTGCGGCACTGCGTTCTACAGCATAGTCATCGTTCAACTCTTTTAAATGCAGGTCGATCTTTTCTTTCAGCGCCTTCGGATCCACCTTATCATCGGTACCGATAAACCAGTGGTGTGCAAAAAGTGAATCGTATGGTATACCGGCTACGGTAAATTCAGGAATGTTAATATTAAAGTCGTTAGCTACAAGTTCAATCGCTTTGTTCATGTTATCCACCGAAAGGTGCTCACCACATAAACTCAGGAAGTGTTTGGTACGGCCGGTGATCACGATCTCCATGTCTTCAAGCGAAGTAAATTTGATCACGTCACCAATCAGGTAACGCCATGCACCCGAGCAGGTAGAAAGTAATATAGCATACTCTTTACCTTCCTCCACTTCATCGATCATCAACGTTTCTGCATCCGGGTGTATCTCTCCGTTTGCATCAAAGTTCCTGGCTTCAAACGGTACGAACTCATAGAATATACCATTGTTCAGCACAAGACGCATCGAGCGTTTATTCGGATACGCCTGAAACGCAATGAAGCCTTCCGATGCCAGGTATGTCTCAATGTAAAAAATAGGACGCGCTAGTAATTTTTCAAAACCTTTACGGTATGGATCGAACGATACACCACCGTGTACATATACACGAAGGTTCGGCCATACATCATGTATTGTATTTACACGATGATACTTGATAACCTTCTCCATCAATATCTGTATCCAGGCAGGTACACCCACTATTATACCGATGTCCCATTCAGTTGCCTTACGTGCCATCTCATCGAGCTTGGCGTCCCAGTTACGTGAGCGGGCAATCTTCTTTCCGGGTTTATAAAAATGCTGAAACCAGAATGGCAGACGTGCGGCCTGTATACCGCTTAAGTCTCCTTCAAATACACTTCCTTTTCTGTTCAGGTGCGTGCTTCCACCGAGCATTAATATACCTGCTTCAAAGATTTCCGGATCGAGATCGTATTTGGAAAGTGTCAGGATCTGGCGCACACTCGTCTTGCGAATAGCCTGCGTCATGTCCTTGGTAACAGGTATATATTTGGAGGATGCTTCTGAAGTTCCGGAGCTTAACGCAAAGTATTTTACGCGGCCCGGCCAGCATACATTCTTTATACCTTTTAACGCGAGCTTCCACCAGTCACTATATATTTTGTTATAGTTGTGGATGGGCACATGACTCTTGTAACGCTTGTAAAATTCCTTATCGCCTTTGCGGAAGCCGTGCAGGATGTCCGAAAAATTATAGTACTTGCCAAACTCGGTCTGACTGGCCGTGATCAGGAGTTCCTTCAATTCTTTCTTCTGAAGATCGTATGGCGAGGTATACTCCTGCTCCAGCATCTCACGAATTCGAATTCCTTTTTTCAGCAACGTTCCGAGGATCGCCATATTTTTGCGTTAGCTTTGGTGGATTAAAAGGCAAAAATAGGAATGAATTAAACCATTCACAAAGCCGATGTAACAAACGATCATTATACGAACAAAGCCCATACACTTTAGCAGTGCCCATGAGTATAAAAAATAACCTTCAGTTCTTTCTTCAGAATTTGCCTCCTGATTGTCAGTTGATTGCAGTAAGTAAAACAAAACCTGCGGAGGCCATCCAGGAAGCGTACGATGCCGGACAACGTGTATTCGGTGAAAACAAAGTGCAGGAGCTTGTGCCTAAATATGAAGCCTTACCCAAAGACATTCAATGGCACCTGATCGGTCATTTGCAGAGCAACAAAGTAAAGTACATCGCACCGTTTGTTCACCTGATACATTCTATTGACAGTTTCAAACTTCTGGAAGAGGTAAACAAGCAAGCCGTAAAAGCAGACCGCACCATTGCCTGTCTTTTACAACTGCACATTGCTGAAGAGGAAACGAAGTTCGGTTTTTCAGAAGACGAAGTAACCGACTTGCTGGCTTCTGCTGAATTGCAAAAACTCACCAACATTCATATAGCAGGATTGATGGGCATGGCTACATTTACCGAAGACCTGGAGCAGATACGCAGGGAGTTTCGCGGGTTGCGCGGACTATATGAGCGACTCAAGGCATCATCACTCCCACCGAATGTAATGATGCGTCACCTGTCCATGGGCATGAGCAGCGATTACCGCATTGCCCTTGAAGAAGGCAGCACGATGATACGCGTAGGCACGGCTATATTTGGCGACAGGAAGTACGATCAATAGTATATATAGTATAGGAATTTCATTACGTATAGTTTCATGAATCGACGAATAACTTTAATTACGGCTTCGGTTTTGGGAGCACTTGCTGTATCCATCGGGGCGTTTGGTGCCCATGCCTTAAAACCAACGCTGATACAAGCTGGTAAACTAGAAGTATTTGAACTGGCTACGCGATATCAGTTCTATCACACACTGGCATTACTGGCCGTAGGTATTCTGCAGAAATTTATCTTCGATAAGAAACTGGAATATGCTTCGCTGTTCCTGCTGATCGGCACCGTGCTTTTCTGCGGAAGCCTATATTTACTTTGCTTTATAAAGCTCGGTGGTGTAGGACTTATTACACCGATCGGAGGCGTATTTCTGATACTCGGGTGGGTATTTTTATTACTCGGTGTAGCAAAAAAATAAAGGTCTCTCGCGAGACCTTTATCTTAATTTTTTTCAGAGAAAGCTTATTGAGGCTGCTCTTTCTTTTCAACTACCTGCGTAGTGAAAGATATCTTCGCTTCATCAGCGTTTGCTGCGTTTGAAACGATCGTAACGACTTTATCCTGACGGCCGATTTTACCTGCGCTGTTGAAAGCTATTGTAATTTCGCCTTTACCTCCTGGTTGAATCGGATCACGTGGCCATCCTTTTGGCGTAGTACAACCGCATGTTACCTGTACGTTGGTAATGATCAAAGGCTCAGTTCCGGTATTCGTGAATTTGAAAACCTGCTCTACTTTATCGCCCTGAACGATCTGACCGAAATCATGTGACTTCTTCTCGAATGCTATAACCGGTCCGTTAACTTTTGCAGACTGGGCAAAAGCACCAACGGCCAAACCCAGCACAACCACTAATAACAAGTACTTCTTCATATCTTAGTTTTTTTACAAATTTAAACACTTCGAATCAACAATTTTGCCAGAAAAAGCGAAATTTCTGACATGCCTTGTGTGACTTTATTTGAATATGCGAATTAACTAAACATGTAACCGGAATGGACGCAGAAATCGCCAGAGTTTATGGAAACCGTGTCAGAATAAGAGTTTGCGGGTTATGCTGGCACACCGATAAATTGTTAATGGTAAACCACAAGTCCTTGAATGAAAGCGATTTCTGGGCTCCGCCGGGAGGAGGTGTCGAGTTTGGCGAATCACTCGAAGAATCGCTCAAGCGTGAGTTCCAGGAGGAAACCGGTCTCATTATTAAGCCGGGCAAGTTCATTTTCGGTTGTGAGTATATAAATGCCCCGCTGCATTCTATCGAATTATTTTTCGAAGCCTCCCGACTTTCCGGAGAATTGCAGACGGGTAAAGATCCGGAGCTGCCCATCATACAGGGAGCCGCATTCTTTACGATACGTGAAATACTTTCCATGCCACAAGAGCAGGTACATGGTATATTCCGATTGATTCGCGATGCGAACGACATCCGCACGCTTAATGGATTTTACAGGCTTTAATAGGTGTTCTGTACAATCTGTTTTGTGATTTACCCGCTAAAATCTTTATTATTGCAGAGAACCCGGAACTTTTAGTTTTTTTATAAAAGGTGGTTCGCCCTTGGTCTAACTTACAAGCGGAAAACAGTATATACTTTGCAAACAACCACGCTCAACTATAAGCTCATCAAGAAAGTACGGGATGAACGTTTCGATGAAGAGTTTATTCATCAATACCACTTGTTAATTCATCTTGGCACACGTGATTTTCAGTTGTGTGTGATCGATCCGCAGGAAAACCGGGTACTTTTGCTGGAAGATTTTGTTCTTCCGAACCTGGCTTCCCACCAGGAATTACTATATCTGCTCGACCAGCTTTTCGATTCGCATGCTTTGCTGAAGGCAGGCTTCTGGAAGAAAATCAGTATATCACTCAAGAGTCAGAAATTTGTACAGGTACCCCAGGCACTCTTCGCAGAAGAAGCGATGGCCGATTACCTGAAGTTCAATGCGCACGTAGATCCGCAGAAAGAAGATTTCCTTTCTACGGTAAATCCTACCACGCAGGCCGTAACGGTTTTTGCTGTTAACAAAGACCTGAAGAACTGGCTGGATGGTTTATATCCGAATAACAAACCGGTATTTACCCATCAGTCGGCAGCATTGATCGAAGGCACCCTTCAGGCTTCCATGCTGCGCGAAGATAACCCCCTATATATATATGTAGACCGGTTCAAGCTGCACATTCTCTCCTGCAGAGATGGCAAGCTCATTTACTACAACCAGTTTGCTATTAAGGAATTTTCAGATTACGTAAAGTATATCATGCTGGTGATGAAGTCGCTCAACATGAACCAGCAAACCAGCCAGGTTGTGTTGTGGGGATATATAGGCAAGAACTCGCCTCACTACCACGAACTATATAAGTATATAAACAATGTGATCTTTGGTAACAGACCTGCCAACCTGGCCTTCAGCTATGGGTTTGACGAATTGCAGGACCACCACTTCTTCGATTTATACAGCATCTACCTGATGGAGTAAAACCATGAGTAAACGTATTGCACTCTTTCCCGGCTCGTTTGATCCATTTACAAAAGGGCATGAAGATATAGTATTGCGCGGACTGCAAGTGTTTGACGAGATCATTGTTGCCATCGGGCACAATCCTGCGAAGAGCAATCGCTACTTCCCGATCGAGAAAATGATCGGCTACATCGAGCAGACCTTTGAAAAATACCCGGCTATAAAAGTGATCACGTACTCGGAACTGACGGCTACCTATGCCCGCAAGCAAGGTGCTCAATTTCTGCTGCGCGGTTTACGCAACACCACCGACTTTGAATACGAGAACAGTATATCGCAGGTAAACCGTAAGCTATACGAAGACCTGGAATCTGTATTTCTGATCACCACGCCTCAACTCGCATGGATCAGCTCTTCTATCGTACGCGAAGTACATAAGTATGACGGAGATGTTTCGCAGTTCCTCCCCTATAAACTTTAGCAGGTATATACATCCCATAAAATAAAAAATCCAGAGTGAATGCCCTGGATTTTTTATTTATAGCTATAGTAATTTCTACCGTGCTGATTTCAATTCTGTTTTTTCGTAATACCGTTCGATAACGTAGCTGATGGATTTATAGGAGTGCTCCAGTGCATGGTATACTTCCTTCCGGTTCATCCAGCGAACTTCTTCTATATCCTCCTCCACTGCGGGGCGCATGCGTGAGTCGTCTATCAGGTCCATGATATACCAGCGGGTCTTTTTCATCATGGCATTTTTATTCATGGTATAGGTATGCCACGTAGTGCATACTTTTCTTCCCAGTCGTACGGAAATGTTACATTCCTCCTGCACTTCGCGTACAGCCGTTTCTTTATAGCGTTCGCCTTTTTCCTTCTTGCCTTTCGGCAGATCCCACTTCTTCATCCGGTAAATCATCAGGAACTTGTCTTTCTTACGGATAACACCACCGGCAGCCTTTATAACTTTAAACTTGCTGCGCAGGTGATTTCGGATCAGAAGATAATCGGTCACTGAAAGCAAAATCGACAGTACCCCGGTAGGAACTTTAGAGTCGAGAAAGCCCAAAATGGTATCTATCTCGGCAGTGCCTACATTTTTGATCCACACATGATGAATCAGACTGGCTTGTGTTACCGGAGTTATGGCAGCATCCACCGTATGGTTAATACGACCTGTGTCGGGCGTTTCAGTGGATTTCAGAATTCTGACTGGAATGTCGTTGATAAAAATGATCATACCGTACAATTTTACGCCCTCACCATGCCCGCAAAAGAATAAATTATTTGGAAGCTGGCAAGGGGTTTCAGAAAAGATTTTTAAACAATGGCTTCTGGATGGAATAGAAGCAAAAAATATTTTTGCAACACTACGCGACAGGTGCTGTATTCTCCCTGATTCAAAATTTTAGTGATAACTTTCGAGACTATGCCTATTTTAAAAGTACAGGAACAAACCGCTGGCAAAGTAGCTTCCATGCTGCTGCAAATTCAAGCCATTAAACTCAACACTCAAAAACCTTTCACGTGGGCTTCCGGATGGAAATCACCTATCTATTGTGATAACAGGTTGTCACTCTCCTACCCTGAAGTACGAACTGCTGTGCGCGATGGTCTGGTACAAGCCATCCGCGAAAACTATCCGGCTGTTGAAGCTATCGCCGGTGTTGCCACGGCAGGTATCGCACAAGGTGCATTGGTTGCCGAAGCAATGAATCTTCCTTTCCTATATGTACGGCCCAAGCCGAAAGATCACGGTATGGAAAATCTGATCGAAGGGAAAGTTACGAAAGACCAGAAAGTAGTGGTGATCGAAGACCTCGTGTCTACCGGAGGCAGTTCACTCAAAGCCGTACAGGCATTGCGTGAAGCAGGCTTCAATGTATTGGGGATGGTTTCCATTTTCAACTACGGCTTTGATATAGCAACCCGTAATTTTTACGAAGCCAACACATCGCTGGTAAGTCTCAGCGACTACAACTATTTGATCAACTATGCCCTCGACCAAAAGTATATCACCAACGACCAACTCGTTTCCCTGAAAGCCTGGCGCGTGGATCCTTCGAGCTGGAAACCGTGAATTAGCGGCGAGCTTTGAGGAATGGTTGCTGGCTTCTGGCAACAAGCTGCCGGAAGACAATCTGTATAAGTAGCTTCGAGGTGCCAGCTGCGAGTTTTGAGTTTTTGAGAGACACTATATATAGCAGTTGCTGTCTGCTGGCAGCAAGCTGCCAGCAGACAAATCGCTTTTCAACGATACACCTATATATAGCGTTGGTTAATTTTCAGACACCTATATCGCGTTCGTGATAAACACATTTTCAATTACAGACCAACCAACATAAACACATACACACATAAACACCTAAACACATTGACCACCACATTCTCACCCACTGCTACGATCGAAGCGAAGGCGACTCCCTTCCCCACATTCGCCAGTACCTCGAGTGTCGTGGTGGTCGGAGCGGGTGCGTTTGGGGGGTGGTCTGCGCTATATCTTCTGCGGCAGGGGTATAATGTTACGTTGGTGGATGCGTGGGGGCCGGGTAATTCACGGGCAAGTTCGGGGGATGAGACGCGTGTGATTCGATCCACCTACGGTGCCAATGAAGTATACTTTGATTTAAACGTTCGGGCGCTCAGCTTATGGAAAGAGAATGAAAAGTTGTTCAATAAAAAACTCTTTCATAACTCCGGTGTACTCTGGTTTTGCTACGAAGAAAAAACTCCACTCGTAGATGATTCCATTCCTTTTGCGCAAAAGCATGCGATGGAATATGAACGTCTTTCTCTGGCAGAACTTAAGAAGAGATTTCCGATTATATATACCGATGATCTTCATCACGCCTACTTTGATCCGTATGGCGGCTATCTGAAAGCACGCGAGTCTTGTCAGGCGGTACAGGAGCAATTTGTCAGAGAAGGCGGGAACTATATACAGGCACAGGCTACTCCCGGAACTATAGATCAACAGCAACTGGATTCTGTAAAATTATCGGATGGACGATCGCTGCAGGCAGATGTATACCTGTTTGCGTGTGGATCGTGGCTAGGGAAAATATTCCCGGATATACTTAGCAATGTTATCACCTGCACCAAACAGGAAGTATACTATTTTGGTGTACCGGCAGAGTATGCATCTATATATGACAACTTTCCGGTGTGGGTTGATGTTGATGGTAAAGATTTTTATTACGGTATAGCCGGCAATGCTCATCGTGGCTTCAAGATCGGTGTAGATATACGCGGTGCTATATTTGATCCTTCAAAGAGTGAACGAAGCATAACACCTGAAGCGCTCGCGAAAGCACGTGCATTTATCTCGCATCGTTTTCCGGGATTGAAGAATGCTCCGCTTACCGAGAGTCGCATTTGCCCCTATGAAAATTCACCGGATGGTAATCTCATCTTTGAAGTACATCCACATGCTTCTAATATAGTATTGCTGGGTGGAGGCTCTGGTCATGGTTTTAAACATGGTCCGGCTTTAGGCGAATTGGTTGCAAATACATTTGCGGGTAAAGCTGCGCCTCCGGATATATTCCGAAGTGCTCTGAAATAAAAAATCACAAAACCCGGAGTATATATACCGGATTTTGTGATCAGGCGTCTGGTTGTAGATATATCTTATGGATTAGCCGGAGCAGGTCCGCTTTCCAAAAACGAAGTCGTTATATCGTTCAGCACTTTTACTTTGTGACTGAAATCTCCTTTAATCTGCTCGCGTATCTTGTGCATATTGTTAAGCAGATCGTTGGTATCATCCGGCAGTGCTTCCTCCAGGTATTCGCGTATACGCTTGGACATTGTTGGCGATTTACCATTGGTGGATACGCCTATTTTTAAATTACCTTTTGTGACTACCGATCCAAGGTAGAAGTCACACAGATCTGGTGTATCCGCTACGTTGATCAGCAGCTTGCGCGTTCTGGCAAACTTGCGGATCGTTTCATGAAGCTGGCGGTTATCCGTAGCCAGTATCACGAGATCTTTATCCCATAAATCCCACAACTTAAAATTGCGTTCCTCCCATTTGACGTGCTCATGTTTTCGTGCAAGTTCCTTTATCGGTTCCTGGATGGTGCGTGCTACGACTGTTACGTTAGCAGCAGGACTGTTCTTTAACACTGCAGTGAGTTTTTCTAACCCAACATTTCCGCCCCCTACAATAAGGGTGCTCAGTGATTCAAGTTTCAGGAAAACGGGAAAAAGGTTGTTGCGTTCCATGGCATTTTTAACTGTTAGAAGTAAGACAATTGTTGTTAGACATTATTTTATTTTTTTGGATTTTATATTCTTTATACGTTTCACACACCGCCCCGGATATACTATATATCTATAGTTGTGTGTTAGCTGATTTTATTTCTTAAGCAATGGATTTGGTAGCGACCACAACCTTTTCAAGCGCCTGTGCATAACGCACTACTTCGCCTACAATGATAATGGCCGGTGAACCTATACCACTGGCCTGAGCCTGTTCTGCTATAGAGTGAACGGTGCCGATAACACTCTTCTGCGAAGGCAATGATCCGTTTTGTACAACTGCCACAGGTATATCTGCTTTTCCGTGATCTGCGAAAGCCTGCATAATCTCCGGGAGTTTATTCAGTCCCATGAGTATAACTATCGTAGCCGTTGATTGTGCAGCCAATGCTATATCTGCAGAGATCGCTCCCGTTTTTGTTGTGCCGGTAACTACCCAGAAACTTTCACTGATGCCGCGCGCGGTTACTGGTATCTTTAAACTTGCCGGTACGGCTACAGCACTGCTTATACCAGGCACTACATCCGTATGTACTCCGTGTGCTTCGGCATATTCTATTTCTTCGGAGCCTCTTCCAAATACGAATGGGTCGCCACCTTTTAACCGTACTACGTGTCCATAGCGATACGCGAAGTCCACAATCAGTTCGTTGATCTCCTCCTGTTTATAGGAATGTTCTCCGGCACGTTTGCCCACGGAAAAAGCAGGAACACCTTTCGGTATCCACTCGAGTATATCTGCAGAAACCAATGCATCGTATAATACTACATCTGCTTTCTTCAGCACATTAATAGCCTTTATGGTGATGAGTTCAGCATCACCAGGTCCGGCTCCTACGAGTGTAAGACGCGGTTCTTTTTCTATGATGGAGATCGTGTCGATCATTTTGCAACTACCTCATTCGTTACAGCTCCACGATATGCTACTATATCTTTCAGGAATTTTTTAGAATCTTCGAGATACGCTATCGCAAACTCTTCAGTTGGTTCACTCTTATTGATGCGCAGTACGAACTCGCGGAAGTTTGCTGCCAGCGGGAAGTTACCAGTATCCACAAAGTGAGTCTGAAAATCATTCAACACTTGTATTTGTGTGCTTGGTTTTACATCGCGTGTCAGCAACATGGCTTTTGCGGTGTTAATGAATGCGCTATAGCTATGGTATATAGAGTCAGCATACTGCGCATTGCGCAGTGCTTCTTTCGACCATTCCAGTTTTTCTTCTGATTCGTAAAACAGCGTTGCTACCAGGTCTATAATCACACCGGCACACTCCCCTACTGCTGTATGCAGAATAAAATTATGCTCTTCACCCCAGTCGATATAGTCTGAAGGCTCAACGGTTGTTAAATCACCAAGAGGTTTCAACAACGCATAGAAATGATTTCTTCCAAGACGTTTGAAGTAATCGTGATAGTACTCGCCATCCTGACTGTTCGTTTCATAATCATCAAACAGTATACGCAACGCCTGCGGTCCGCGCTTGCTTGGTATCTTCAGGATCTTGTCGGAAATTATACCTTCACCATCTTTCAGTTTACCACCACCGAGTAAAACTACCAATGCCGGTAATACTTTTCCCTGCTTGTCTTTTATAGTACTTCCGTGCAGACCTATACCGGCTAATCCATGCTGACCGCACGAGTTCGGACATCCGCTGATTTTGATTTTGATATCGGTATTGAATACCATGTCCGGATATTCTTCGCGAATCACTTTCTCCAGCGCCAGCGATACATGGGTACTATCGGATATAGCGAGGTTACACGATTCCGTTCCCGGGCAAGCCGTTATATCAGCAACACTGTCGAAACCAGGTTCTGCCAACGCAAGTTTATCCAGTGCTACATATAAATGCTTCAATGCTTCCGGACGTACATAGCGAAGGAGATAGCCCTGGTTTACGGTGATGCGTAATTCCGTTGCTGCATACAGATCCACTATATCGGCAAAGCTTCTTGTTAATGTAGACGACATGTTGCCCAGCGGAAGTTTTACATATACTCCATAAAAGCCGTCTTGTTTTTGTTTGAACACGTTGGTTTTATACCAGCGCTCATATTTAGCAGGGTCCGCTATAGCAGGTTCTGCTGTCGGTATAGATTCCGGTAATACTGGTTCCGGCAATACATTCAGGTTGATCGGGTATTGCTGCACTTTCAAAGCACGTCTCTCCTCTTCTACCAGTGCCATGATCTTTTCAAGACCGAAGTCATCGAGTAAAAATTTAAAACGTGCTTTCATTCTGCGCGTACGCTCACCGTAGCGATCAAACACGCGCAGTACTGCTTCGGTAAATGGAATTACCTGATCTTCTTCCAGAAACTCATATGCAACCAGCGCGAGGTATGGATTTGCTCCAAGACCTCCACCGATCATTACTTTAAAGCCGCGCTTTCCATCTACGATCTTAGGAATGAAACCGAGATCGTGAATGAAACTAAACGCAGTATCATCTTCACTGGATGAAAAAGATATTTTGAATTTGCGTCCCATCTCCTGGCAGACCGGGTTGCGCAGGAAGTAACGGAAAGTTTCATACGCATGGGGTGATACATCAAATGGTTCTTTCGGATCTATACCGGCAAGATCAGATGCTGTAACGTTACGCACGGTGTTACCGCAGGCTTCGCGTGTTGTGATATCATCTTTCTCAAGTTTAGCCCACAGCTCAGGCGTACGGTCCAGGCTCACAAAGTGAATCTGTATATCCTGGCGTGTTGTAGCATGCAGATTTTTGCTGGCATACTCGTCTGATATATCTGCAATTCTGCGAAGTTGTTTTGTGGTAACACGCCCGAGCGGGAGTTTAATGCGGATCATTTGTACACCCGACTGACGTTGTCCATATATACCCCGGGCCAATCGGAGGCTGCGGAACTTATCATCATCAATCTTTCCCTCACGGAACAGACGGATTTTCTTTTCAAGGTCAAGAATATCCCGTGCTACTACCGGATTGTTCAAATCTTCAAGTTCTGTACGAAAGCTTTGCATATGCCTAAGGGCTGTTTGTTCGGTTACACTTTAAAATAAAAGAGCCTTTCCTGATTCGCAGGAAAGGCCCGGTATGTCTTTTTAATTTATTCTTCTATAAGAAGAGACCATTACGCGTCCATTTTTCCTGCATCCAGCAGATGTTTACAGCAACACTTCTTTGTTGCATACATCTTAATCTGTTTACAAGTGGTGGTTGTGAACATGGTCATTAATCTACCACTAAAGTAGGGTATGTGATTTCAAAAACAAACCAAATCACGGAAAAAATTAAAATTCATTCTGTGAATGGTTAGTAACGGCCTGTTACCGGCCGGAAAAATCAAGCAGATAATATACCGGCAAAAGCCCGTAACTCATTAACTATTAATGTACAACAATGAAAAATCAGCTTCTCAGCTCGGCATCGAGGCGATTGCTGATGAAGGTGCGTTCGTGTTGAGGGTAATTGGCTGTCTTCTCTTTCGCCTGCGTGTTCATGCGGGCGAGCTCTTCCACTTCGTGCACGCCAAACTGGTGTTCCTCCACTTTCAGCAAATTATCGTAAGGACCTTTGTTGGAGATGAGCTTGACAAAAACAGGCGCTGTTTCAATCGCGATGAACAGGAACATGATAAACCAATGTGCCCACGCCATAGCACTGCTCTGCTCGGTAAGACGGCTCATAGCTTCCATGCGGGCAGCGGGGCCATTGAGTCTTCCCTTTTCCAAAGCTGCCATGGCCTGCGCCTGCAGTGAATCATTATAGGCCAGACTCTTTTCGTATACCTGTATACGCGCGTGGTTTCGCTCGGTAATAGCGAGGAGCTCAGCCTCGGCAGCATCAGCGTCTGCTTTCTTTACCTTATATATAGGTCCAAGATTTTTCTTTTTACTTCCACCCGTTCCATCGGCTTCTTCGCGGGCAATGCGCACCAGGTCATCGCGCTTTGTTGCTTTCAAGGCAATCTCCTGTTGTAAACCTTCTATCGCGGTTTTGAGACTATCGTGTGTGCCCTGAAAACGGAATCGTACCTGCGCTTCCTGCTCGCTATATTTCTGTTGCTCCATAACAATCAGTTCAGGCTCGATCTCTTTTTCAAAGATCTTCAGCTCCAGCGGCTTCGCAATTACTACCGAAATCAAAATGGCGAGCAGTATGCGGGGTGTTGCAATCAATAATTCTTTCGCAGTCTTCCCTTCCTTGCGCATGCTGGAAACTATATAGCGGTCGAGGTTGAAGATCATCAATCCCCACAGTATACCAAAACCTACGGCAGCCCACACACTATCAAAGATAGTGTAGAGTGCGTACGCGCCCGATAATGCAGCAAAGAATCCCGTAAAGAAAATGGTTGCTCCTATACCAGCGTATTTACTGGTTTCAGAAGGACACTTTTTCAGTATAGACATATCTGCACCGGAGCAGCGCAGGAAGAAGGTAGTTAACTTTTGCATGTACACTTTAACGCGATCAGGATATTGAATATTGTTACTGCCGAAGTCAATAAATATGCCATTGACAGAAACTCTTTTTAAAAAAGATCAGCGAGGGTGCAAAGATAAAAATTGTACATATGTGAACATGTAGCTGTACGGATTTTCATGCAAAGAAAGTTCACCTATATACTACACACGTATCATGTTAATGTTATACCTGACGTTTTTTAATTTCCCGCGTCCGGCTTTTCATAAGCGAAATTATATCTTCTTCAGAAGCGAACATGCCGTGAATGTTTACCACCCGCTTGGCGAGTTTCTTATAATCTTTATTCATAAGATACCACCACACGTGCAGAAAATGAATTCCCTCAAAGATCAAAGCTTTGTTTGTAGCATATACCTGCAAATTGGTTTGAAGATGTTCCGGATGAAGTGTCCAGTGCATGGCAGGCTGAATGTGGTGACTGATGTGATAACCATCGTTCCAGCACTTATGATTATAGGGAGTGTTAATGCATGTTATGCTGTTCTTATAAAAATTTCCCGGATCACTCTCTTCAATAAACGAGTGTTGTGCCCAGTTTCCTACCATCATTATAATTCTCGAAATAAGAAGTGGTAATAAAAATACCATGACAGTAGCCTGCCAGCTTATGATGCATAGTAAGGCGCACATACCAAAGAAAGCAAGCTCGCCCCGAATTACCCGGTTGCGTAATTTTAACTGGCTTCGCTCATTAAAATACCAGGCGAGTGTAGGTATAACGGTAAAAAAGAATCGGCTGAAGTAAAGAAGAAAGTGCCGGAAGCTATCGCGTTGATAGTGCATGGTTGAACTCAAATCTTCTTCCAGATTATTCTCACGATGATGCATGGCCAGGTGATGACTCGCATACGTTTCTGGCGTCTGACCAAAAAAAGGACTGATGATCCAAGGGAGATAAGAATTCAACCAGGCGTATTGCTGATTGAAAAACGGTCGGTGACTGGTGCAGTGAAGCATGAGTCCGAAGGGTCCTTTGAATACAAAGTTGTTAAGAATGAAATATAGTACAGCAAGCGACCACCACAGCCAGCCGGTAACAAACGGCATATATAGCAGCACCGCTACCGGCAACATAATGAGGGTTATTCGAAGGGTGAGATACACAAACGGTAAATCCCGTTCATCTTTTATTTTCCGAAGCCAATACCGATCTATAGATGTATAAGTTGGCGATGATGAGAATACGGGATCCCCTAACGCAATGCTTGACACTGGTTTCATATATCTTTCCGTAGTAATTTCTATACCATTGAAATTAAAGGTAACGATACATTCTCAAGTTCTACTACGAATGCCTGTTACCCCTTTTTTCAGAATGTATGAATTCTTCAAATAGGGTAATTTTTTACTCGTTATTTCAACGAAGCGATCTACCTTGCTACCGTTGATCGATATTATTGTTGCGTTTTTCGGATATCTTTAATTTTATTGCTTTAAAAATACCTTTAGACGAACACATTTGAATATAAGCTGTGGCATATATTTTTAACTCAAGTCATGTGCTATTTTGATAGCATAGTAATCTATATCAAAATTGAAAACCTCGTTAAATCCCCCTATTATCATCATTGATGACGATGAAGATGATCACTATTTCTTTAAAAAAATCTTTCAGAAGCTTAATACGTTAAACGAACTTATCTTTTTTAGTAATGGCCATGCAGCGCTGGAGTTTTTAAAAACTACAGAGGTTACTCCGTTCCTGGTGTTGTGCGATATAAATATGCCGCTGATGAATGGTTTGGAACTGCGCAGGCATATCAATGAAAATGCCGAATTTCAAGGCAAGAACATTCCCTTTATATTCTTCTCCACCGCGGCCAGCCGCGACCAGGTACAGGCTGCGTATGATTTAAATGTACAGGGGTTCTTTCTGAAAGGCCAAAGCTTCGATGAGATTGAAGTAACGTTGAAGTCTATATTAGACTATTGGAAGCTTTGTAAATTCCCATACGCGTAAAAGCAACAAACCCCAGCCATAACGGCCGGGGAATGTGTTCACAGGTTTAGGTAATTAAGTTAACAGAGTATCTTCCTTAGCGCAGGAACAACAACTCTCTGTATTTTACCAATGGCCAATCTTCATTGTCCACCAGCAACTCGAGTTTGTCAACAGCATCGCGGATGCTTTCAAAGTATTTCTCTTTGATCTCATCGCAGTATGCTATAGCGCGCTTGTGTGTATCGGTAATTTTGTTGATACGCTTGCGATCTTCGACCATAGCGCGTACACCATTCTTGATGGTATCGATATGACCCGAGATTTCGCGGATGGTTTGAACTACAGCAGTGTTATCCACACCAAGTCCTTTCAGACCGTTAGCGTTTTCAATCAGTTTTGTCTGGTAAGCAATCGCAGTCGGAACGATGTGGTTCATCGCCAGGTCACCCATCACACGTGCTTCAATTTGTACACGCTTGATATAGGCTTCCAGTCGGATCTCAACACGAGCTTCCGTTTCTTTGTGTGACATTACACCGTGCTTCTCAAACAATTCAAGGGATTGCTTAGTGAGGTAAGCATCCAGCGCACGAGGTGTATTTTTAACGTTACCCAGTTTACGCCTCGCAGCTTCTGCTACCCATTCATCAGAGTATCCGTCTCCTTCGAAACGAATATCTTTCGATTCTTTAATATACTCACGCAGTACATTTACAATCGCCAGGCGTTTCTCTTCGCCTTTCTCGATTTGTTTTGATACGGCTGCAAAGAACTGATCAAGCTGTTCTGCCACGATCGTGTTCAGGGCGGTCATTGCCACTGCACAGTTATCGCTTCCACCTACTGCGCGGAATTCAAATTTATTTCCGGTAAAGGCAAATGGTGAAGTACGGTTACGATCGGTAGCATCCAGGATGATTTCCGGAATCTGATCGATACCAAGCTTCATATACATGTTATCGCCTTTCTCGATTTTTACATTTCCTTTTTTCTCAAGCTCATCCAATACAGCAGTCATCTGTGAACCGATGAACGTTGACATGATAGCAGGAGGAGCTTCGTTCGCGCCAAGACGGAAATCGTTCGCTGCTGTTGCTATACTTGCACGCAACAGATCTCCATAAGCATGTACTGCTTTGATGGTAGTTACGAAGAACGTGAGGAACATGAGGTTATCGCGGGCACTGCTGGTAGGTGCGTACAGGTTTACACCTGTATCGGTGATCAATGACCAGTTGTTGTGTTTACCGCTTCCGTTCAAACCTGCGAAAGGTTTTTCATGGAATATAACTCTCAGGTTATGTTTATCGGCTACGCGTCCCATCACATCCATCATCAACTGGTTGTGATCGTTCGCTACGTTAACTTCTTCAAATAAAGGAGCAACCTCAAACTGGCTCGGAGCAACTTCGTTGTGACGCGTGCGTACCGGTATACCAAGTTTCCATGCTTCGATTTCAAAATCTTTCATGAAATCATAAACACGCGAAGGGATTGATCCGAAATAGTGATCTTCCATTTGCTGTCCACGGGCAGGAGCATGTCCGAATACAGAACGGCCAGCCATTACCAGGTCAGGACGAGCATCGAAAAGAGCTTTATCAACAATAAAGTATTCCTGTTCAGCACCGAGTGATGCTACAACGTGTTGAATATCTTTATCGAACAGTTGGCAAACTTTAGTAGCTGCTATATCAACTGCTTTCAATGCTTTTAACAGAGGTGCTTTTGTATCCAGTGTTTCTCCCGTATAGGAAACAAATACAGTAGGTATACAAAGCGTGCGACCGTATACAAACATAGGAGATGTAGGATCCCATGCAGTATAACCGCGAGCCTCAAATGTACTGCGGATACCACCGCTTGGGAAAGACGATGCATCAGGCTCTTGCTGAACCAGCTCGCTTCCTTTGAAACGTTCAATGCCGGCAAGTGCATCGAAGAATGAATCATGCTTCTCAGCCGTTCCGCCCGTCATGGGTTGGAACCAGTGAGTGAAGTGCGTTGCGCCCTTGGCAATAGCCCAGGATTTCGCTGCAGATGCTACTGCATCGGCCGTAACTTCATCAATTTTTTCGTGGTTTTTGATTGCCTGACTTACCTTCTTGTAAAGGCCTGGGGCCAGGGTAGCGCGCATTTGCTCAGGGCCATACACATTTTCTCCAAAAAACTTGGAGACATTGGTGCTGGGCAGATCAGCATGCACACGCGTACGTTCGCTCAATTTCTTCAGAGCTTCAAATCGTAGTTGCGCCATAGGTGGTCGAATTTTTTGTTGTAGTTGTTCAAATCTATCGGATTTTTTGAGACAGGCATTAAAAAATACCCATAATTTTAACTTTTTGTTAAGAACACGTTTGCAGCTGGTTATTTTTCAAAGCAGGACTATGAAATTTTGAATTTCTGATTTATCCGTGCGTTAATTCTGTTCTGCGCACATAACACAGCGACCTTCTTTTCTTAAACAAAGCATTAACGCTGCATCATCACTAGGTTCAATCAGCCGGTTAAGTTTGGGCAAAATACTTTTGTTGTGAAGATATCGCTTGCCAACGCTGATACCCCGGTTGTAAAGCACTATATCGTAGTGCTCTCGTTACTCTTTATCGCTTCACTCGGTGTTGATAAAGGAATGGATATACTATGGATCAACGGACACCATACTGCTTTTCTTGATCTTTTCTTTAAAACCATTACTAACCTTGGCGATGGGTTGATCTTTATACCGATCGTTGTCTTTGCTGCTTTTGTTCGTTTCCGTCATGCTATAGCGGCGCTTATCGCTTCCTTGCTGCATGGTATATTGGTGAGTGCGTTCAAGCGTGGATTGTTTCCGAAACTGGAGCGCCCGCGAAAATTCCTGGGCGATGATTTGATTCACTTTGTGCCCGGAGTTGATGTACACAATTTCAATTCGTTTCCTTCCGGACATACTGCTACTGCTTTTTGTGCAGCTTTTTTTCTGGCCCTGATCTCCGGCAATAAAGCGATCGGTGTATTTACATTGTTACTTGCGTTTATGGTGGGGTACTCCCGTATATACTTAGCCCAGCATTTTCTTATTGATGTTGCAGCCGGTGCTGTAGTAGGTACATTTTCAACCTATATCGTCTGGCAGGTAATGGAGTTGAATCAATTGCCGATGTGGATGAATCGCAGGCTGGATATTGGTGCGCTCTTGAAGAGGGAGTCGTTTGATTTTAAGATCAGGAGGAGCCGCTAATCGTTATCCGTTAATGGTTAACAGTTAATAACAGACACGGACAACGACTAACCATTAACGGCTAACGATTATTAGTGTTCGTTGTTCAGCGGATAGACTTCACTGTAACCGGGCCATTTGCGTTCGAGGACTACGGTTACGGGGCGTTCGAAGAGATCTTTTCCTTCGTATACTATGCGATAGTCGTTTGCGGGCAGCTCATCTACATATCGTTTTTGCGTTACTATATAGTACCGGGGTTGTGTTTGCTGATAGGCTTTGAGTTGATCTGCGGTTTCGATTTTTTTTACAGGCGCTTTAAAATAAAACACATAGGCCGGATTAAAATCACGATAGCTTACTACCGGTATAGGTTTATGATGATCTATGTAATCAACACTCTGCGAAACCGGATTGCGCTGATCTACTTCCGGAAAGGCAGCATAAAAAAAGATCATCAGAAACGTTACGCCCGTGAGCGTATAAACATATAGCGCTGTATCGAGATCCTTCTTCCAGATATATAGCAGTGCCGCACCTGCACCCAGCGGCAACAGCACGAAATATACCGCAAGGCTTGACAGGTCTTGCAGGTTGTGCTCGGCACGCAACGCAATCCATACTGCGAAAGGTATAGCCAGCGCGATGATAAAATATACCAATGCATTTACGCGCAACCGCAGACGCTTTACCTTTTCACGCTTTTGTACGATATAAAAGAAGTATCCTAATAGTATAGCAAAGAACGGAACGGCAGGCTCAGGATAACTCGGCAATATGGTGCGCGAGAATGCAAAGAACACAATGACAATGGCCATCGCAAGGAGACAGAACTGCAGGAATGCATCTTTCTTCTGATCTTTCCAGATCATGCGTATAGCCTGCGGAAAGAAAAATGAAAACGGCATGAGCGCACCAATCACGATCACGACTGATGCCAGCGGAAAACCACCATGCCCTTCCATGGAAGATGTAAAGCGGCTTATATTGTGCTTAAAGAAAAATTGTTCCAGCCACTCGCCCTGTGTCTCCACTCCTACGGCTATATACCAGGGCAACACAATCGCCAGAAAAAGTAATACACCCGGCACGAGACGCAGCTGCATCAACGTCTTCCATTTGAAATTGCGTTGCGCGAGTAAAAAGATCAACACCAGTATTCCTGAAAACACCATGGCCACCGGACCTTTCGCCAACGTTGCCAGTGCTATCGACACATAGAATATATAGTAATATCCCCGCTTCTTTTCTATATAAGCATATATAAAACTTAACCAGCCAAGCGTAAGAAAAAAGATCAGGTAAGGATCAGGCACTGCCAGATGAAATTGTATACCCAGCTGCAGAGACGACACGAGTATCATGCCGGTATAAAACGCAGCATCTTCCGTTAACATCTTTCTGCAGAAGAGAAATACAACCAGCACCGTAAGCACACCCATCATCGAAGAAAATATACGTGCACCAAACGGAGTTATTCCAAATATACTATACCCCACCTTCATGAAGTAATAATGCAACGGAGGCTTATCCGTACGCAACGCATCATTAAACGTAGGCACCACCCAATCGCCCCGCTGATACATTTCCATGGCACACCCCGCGTTCTTGGCTTCATCCAGTATATATACGGAAGTGCCCCAGATGTTAGCGGTATATACTACGGTGGAGAGGATGAGCAGGAGGAGGAGGTTTTTCATGCGTTGTTACGTGTTTACGTGTTTGGGTATGTACGTGTGTGCGTTTACTTATACACAAAGTGCTCCGATATAGATAGTATATACGTTATAATAAGATCAACTACGTAAACACGTGCCCACGTACACACCTAAACACATTCTACTGCGCAATTTTAAATTAAAAATCTATCTCCCCTGTTACCCCCGCATGAAGCTATCTTCATGAAATGTTAACGGGTGTGTAAAGGTTGAGCAATGTAGGGTGCGTTACTTTGTGGATATGGAACTATCGGTGATTATTACGTTGCTGAACGAAGAGGATAATATCGCTCCGCTGTTTGATAGTGTACGAAGGGCGCTTGTGAATTATGAGTATGAGTTGATTCTGGTAGACGATGGTTCTACCGATGCAACGGTTGCCAAAATCAAAGCGCTGGCCGATCATCGCACGCGATTAATTTCTTTTAATCGTAACTACGGACAAACAGCAGCTATGGCTGCCGGTATAGATCACGCTCACGGTGATTACATCGTTACCATGGATGGCGATTTGCAAAATGACCCCAGTGATATACCGGCTATGCTGATGAAACTCAAAGAAGAAAACTGGGATGTTGTTGCCGGCAATCGCAAAAATCGTAAGGATGGTATGGTGTGGAGAAAGATACCGAGTCGTATAGCCAACCGCATGATTCGTAATCTTACCGGAGTATTCATTCGCGATTATGGCTGCACACTGAAAGTATTCAGACGTGACATTGCATTACGTCTCGGACTATACGGAGAATTACACCGCTTCATTCCTATACTCGCGGTGTTACAAGGCGGAAAGATTACCGACATGGATGTTAAACATCACGCTCGTATTCATGGTAAATCTAAATATGGTATAGGTCGCACGTTAAAAGTAGCAAGCGACCTGATGCTAATGGTATTCTTTCAGAAATATTTCAGAAGGCCCATTCATCTATTCGGTCCGATTGGTATAGTATCGTTCATGATTGGCTTCGTAATCAACTTCTATATGCTTGTCCTAAAAATCATGGGACAAGATATATGGGGCCGTCCGTTGCTTATACTCGGAGTATCGCTTGTACTGGCCGGCATTCAGTTTCTCACCTTTGGTCTCATTGCCGAACTGATCATGCGCACCTACTACGAATCGCAAAATAAGAAGACGTACAATGTACGCGAAGTGTTTCGTGGCAAGAGCCTAGTAGCTGCGAGCTATGAGTTGTGAGATGCGAGAGAGGAAAAAGTTACTGGCTACTAGCTGCAGGTAGATTTGCACGAAGGGGAAATAAATCCTATCGTATAGATTTTTCTTTTAGCAGCTATGAGCTTTGAGCTTCGAGCCGCGAGAAAAAAAGGCTGCAAGTTGCCAGCCTCTAGCTTCAGCACATTTATGCTAAGCAAAGTATATCCTATAGTAAAAAATATACTTCTAGCGGCTGGTAGCCAGAAGCTATTTTTCTTCGGGTTTGCGGTATTCGCTTGCTTCGGCTTGGGCGGAGCGGTCGAGTATCTCCCAGTCTTCGTTTAAGATTGATATAGCTTGGTGCGCTGTGAGATCGAATTGACAGGGTACTACGGATACGTAGTTGTTCGCTATAGCCCACTCATCGTTGTCTTCGCCTTTATCGAAGTTTACAAAACTTCCTGCCATCCAGAAATATCTGCGCCCGTTGGGATCAAAGCGTTGATCAAATTCCTCCACCCACTTTGCATTTGCCTGGCGGCATACACGTATACCTTTTAACGGTTCATTTTGCTTGGGAGGGAAATTTACATTGAGGGCAACGCCTTTCGGTAAGCCTTTTGCTAAAACCTGTTGGGTAATTTTACGCACATACGGTTCTACGTGCGAAAAGTCTGCATCATGCGAATAATCACAAAGTGAAAATCCAATGGCAGGTGTTCCTTCTATAGCGCCTTCTATAGCGGCAGACATGGTGCCTGAATATAGCACGCTGATGGAAGTATTGCTTCCATGATTGATGCCGCTCACCACAACATCGGGTTGACGTTGTCCTTTCAATACAAAGTGACGCGCCATCTTTACGCAATCAGCCGGTGTACCGGAGCACTGGTAAGCCTTCACACCTTTAAATACCAGGTTCTCTTCCAGTCGCAACGACTCCCCTACTGTAATGGCGTGTCCCATTCCGGATTGTGGACTATCAGGCGCTACTACGAGTACATCGCCTAAATCTTTCATTACGTTAATCAGGGTGAGAATTCCTTTCGAGGTTATTCCATCATCGTTGGAAACAAGTATAAGAGGTCTGGACATAATTGAGTGTGTGTATATATTTAAAAAAAAATGTGCTTCAAGTTCCGAACAAAGAATTATAGTATGCTATAATTTTCGCCAGGTCGTATTTTTCATCGTACTTCAGTCGATTAGCCTTTATATACTTCTCAACTTCTTCCGCACGTTTGCCCATCAGGTCGAGCAAATCATTTTTATTACCGTTGAATTCTACGATGTCGCCATCTTCTTCCATGAAGAAGTATTTATATACCAACACCACGCGGGTATAGGAGCCGACATAGTAAGGAGAACTATAAGTACGATTTTCAAGTGCTTCGCGCACGAGCAGTGTCATCTTGCCTTCTTCGAGCAGCTCAAAAAATACAGGTGCGCGATATCCGGAAGGTGTTGTATAGGGCAAGGCAAAAAACTGGCGGTAACGATGAACGGTGTTATCAAATATTTCAAAGAAGAGAACTTTGCGGGCGGAGTAAGCTTCTACTTTCTGATCACGGTAATTATACTGCAACAGGTCTTGCTGCAAGTCATACTTCACCAGACCTTTCAGTGTGTCGCCTTCGAGCAGCACAATTTTACCTTCATGCCATAATTCGAACGGCCATTGCTGTGCCCTTGCGGGAAAAGAAAAAAACGTTGCGATCAATACCAGAAAAAAGAACGTGCTTCGCAGCGAGGCGACATGTTCCGGATATAGCAGTACGTTTTTTTCTTTCGATGTTATCATTTAGCCTTAGACTTCAATATAGTATGTCCGAGTTTATCGCGCTTCGTCATTAAATAACGTTCATTATGCGGATTCGGTACAATTTCGATGGGAACATTATCAACAATCTCCAGTCCGTAGCCCATCAACCCGACACGTTTCTTAGGGTTATTCGTAATAAGCTTGATTTTGGTTATACCTAAATCGCGAAGAATTTGTGCACCTACACCATAATCGCGTTCATCCATATCAAAACCAAGTTGCAGGTTTGCCTCTACAGTATCAAATCCCTGCTCCTGAAGTTTATAGGCTTTCAACTTGTTCAGCAAGCCAATGCCTCTTCCCTCCTGTTTCATGTAAAGTACAACACCTTTACCTTCTTTGTCAACTATCTCCATGGCGCGATGTAACTGTGAACCACAATCACAACGGCACGATCCGAATATATCTCCGGTAACACACGAAGAGTGTACGCGCACCATAACCGGTTCGTCTTTCTCCCATGTACCTTTCACTAATGCCATGTGCACATCCAGCGTGTTGGTTTGTTCGAATGCAACCAGTTTAAAGTGACCATGCTCGGTTGGCATATCTACTTCAATCTCGCGTTTGATGAGTGATTCTTTCTTGAGCCTATATTCGATCAGGTCTTTGATGGAAACAAGTTTCAGATTAAAACGCTGTGCAACTTTTACCAGGTCGGGCAAACGCGCCATCGTACCATCTTCATTCATGATCTCTACCAATACACCGGCAGCTTTAAAACCGGCAAGACGGGCAAAGTCTATAGCAGCTTCGGTATGACCACTTCTGCGCAACACACCACCACGCTTGGCGCGCAATGGAAATATATGTCCGGGCTTGCCAAGTTCTTCCGGTTTCGTATCCGGATCAACGAGTGCGCGAATCGTTTTGAAACGATCGTGGGCCGAAATACCGGTAGTGCAACCGTGGCCTATCAGATCAACCGATACGGTAAACGGTGTTTCAAACACAGCGGTATTTTTACCAACCATCAGTTCGAGACCAAGCTCTTCGCAGCGGTCTTCATTCAACGGAGCACATATTAATCCGCGGCCATGCGTGGCCATGAAGTTAACAATCTCTGGTGTAATACATTCGGCAGCACAAATAAAGTCGCCTTCGTTTTCACGGTCTTCATCATCCACCACAATAATTACTTTTCCGTTCTTGATTTCCTCAAGGGCTTCTTCGATCGTGTTTAGCTTTATTTCGTCCATGTTCAGTAGTTCCTGTTCTACATATTTATCCTGAATGGTTTCCGGTGGAAAAAATTCAGAACCTTCCGTTTATCTGCTCTTCTAACAAACACTTTAGTCAGTCTGTTCCAAAAAGCGTTACTTGGCAATTACAATTCCGAGCATAACTGCGAGTTCTTTCTCGGCACCTTTTAATTGCTCGTGTATGGTAAAATACTTTTCAAGGTCTTCTTCGGTTGTAGCCACCTTCATCTGTTGCAGGTTTTCTTCCATCAGTTTCTGGATCATCCGGAATTTTAACCGCAGCACGTTGGTATAGGCTACATCGTGCAATATTTCTTTTTCGTGCGGAAAGTATATATGAAATTCTTCTCCCCACGATTTACTGGTTTCATAACGCGTGGTGGTAAGCTCAGCCACCATGTTGCGCGCGGCAACGGAACCGTGTTCCATAAAATATAGCGGATCGCGCACTTCGCCCTGCTCTGCGCCTTCGCGTATGGCCAGGTAAATTTCTTTATATACCGGGTTTACAAACTCAACGTCTTCCAGCTCGGCCATCATAAAATCAATGAGGCGTTTGTCATCGTACGCATTCTCGGCATAGTTGAGCAGCAGACGTATGGTTTCCCGCTCCTGCACCTGCACCATACCAGACGTATCAAGTTTGGAACCGGTTGCCACGTCCGGCAGTATATCTGCAACGGGTGCCCGGTTATCCCGGTTATTACCGCGTGTTTTTTCCTGCTGATCCTTCTGCCGCTCACCGATCAATATTTTGTTGAGCTCAGTGAGCAGAACGGTTTCCTGTATCTTCAGTAACTGTCCCGTTTCCTGTATATATACAGAGCGTTTGATCGGATCCGGTATCAGCGATATGGTTGTAACAATCTCGCGTATCGCTTCGGCTTTCTTGATCGGGTCGTGCCCGGACTCTCCGGCAAGCAGATCGATCTTGAAGGATATAAAATCTTTGGTGTGATCTTTCAGGTATTGCTTGAACTCCGTGCTTCCCATTTTCTTGGAGAAGCTGTCCGGGTCATCACCATCGGGCAACAATACCACGCGTACGTTCAAGCCGCCTTTCAATACCAGGTCAATACCACGCAGCGCTGCTTTAATACCGGCAGCATCACCATCGAAGAGTACCGTTACGTTTTCTGTGAAGCGCCTGATGAGTTTAATCTGCTCTTCGGTAAAGGCTGTACCAGAAGATGCCACCACGTTATCAACATCCGACTGATGCATGGACATCACATCGGTATAACCTTCTACGATATAGCAGAAATCTTCTCTGCGTATAGCGTTCTTTGCCTGAAACATTCCATAGAGCACGTTGCTCTTGTGGTATATTTCTGTTTCAGGTGAGTTTATATATTTGGGCTGATCTTTCTCTTTGGTAAGTATACGCGCACCAAACGCGATAACTTTTCCGGAAAGATTATGCACCGGGAAAATTACCCTTCCGCGAAAGCGATCATAAAATCTTCCGCCATCTTTTTTTATGATGAGTCCTGCTTTCTCCAACAGTTCTTCCGTGTAGCCAATCCCGAGTGCTTTTTTACTCAAATGATCCCACTCGTTGAAGCTATAGCCCAGCTCAAATTTTTCGAGTGTGCGATCATTAAAACCGCGCTCACGAAAATAACTTAGACCGATGCTCTGACCTTCCTCTGATTGGGTAAGCGATTCCTTGTAGTAATCCTTCGCATAGTTCATCAGCGCGTACAGTCTGTCGCGGTCGCTTTGCTGATAGATCTCTTCAGAGGAACGAGCCTCCTCTTTCAGATCAACACCGTATTTTTTAGCGAGGTAACGAATAGCTTCAATGTAGCTCATGCCCTCGTGCTCCATCACAAACGTGATGCTGTCGCCACCTTTGCCACTGCTGAAATCTTTAAAGATACCTTTGGCCGGCACAACATAAAACGAAGCTGTCTTTTCGTTTGTAAACGGGCTTAACGCCTTGTAATTCTGGCCACTACGTTTCAGAGACACAAAATCCCCTATCACATCAACAATGTCAACGCGGCTCCTTACTTCATCTATTGTTTCACGGGAGATCATTTCTTCATTAAAACAGCTTGGGCTGTGGGCAAAGATACTGGGAACACAGTTTCGTTATATCATTTGTGATATCTATTTCCTGTCAATTGTCAGATACCACAACCAATATGTTAAAGGCTATGGAGTTGTGCCTCTTTCGATCTAAATTGCGCTCGATTTTCAGGCGGATTCCGGATTTTGGTTCGAATAATCTTGAATAAATAGAGTTGCCCGGAACTTTAATCCGCTATCTGAAATTTGACATTTTGAAATGATTACATCAACCGACATCCTCAAAGCTCTTTCTAAAGTAGAAGATCCTGACTTGAAACGCGATCTGGTAAGCCTGAACATGATTAAAGATGTAAAGGTGGAACCTAAAAAAGTAAGCTTCACCGTAGTATTAACCACTCCGGCCTGTCCGTTGAAAGAAAAGATACGCCAGGATTGTGAAGAGGCTGTTGAAAGTGTGGTGGGACCGGATGTGGAGATTGATATTTTCATGACCTCTTCTGTTACCACGCTGCGTGATAACGCTCCCCTGTTGCCTGGTGTAAAAAATATTATTGCCGTTGCTTCTGGTAAAGGTGGCGTGGGTAAATCTACGGTTACTTCCAACCTCGCTGTAGCACTGGCACAGACCGGAGCCAAAGTAGGTTTGATCGATGCTGATATTTACGGACCATCTATACCGGTAATGTTCAACTGCGAGTATGAGCAGCCGATGGTAAAACAGGTGAACGGTCGCAATATTATTATACCAATAGAACAGTATGGCGTAAAGCTGATCTCGATCGGATTTCTGGCTCCGCCTGATAGTGCTGTGATATGGCGTGGTCCGATGGCGAGCTCGGCACTCAAGCAATTTTTCAGTGATGCTGATTGGGGGGAACTTGATTACTTGCTGATAGACCTACCTCCCGGTACAAGCGATATACATTTAACCATGGTGCAGACTGTGCCGGTTACCGGTGCTGTGATTGTTACCACACCACAGAAAGTAGCATTGGCAGATGCCAACAAAGGCATGCTTATGTTTATGCAGCCGCAGATCAATGTACCTATACTGGGTGTCGTTGAGAACATGGCGTACTTCACTCCCGAAGAATTACCGGATAACAAATACTATATATTCGGGAAAGACGGAGGCAAGAACTTATCAGAAAAGCATAACGTTCCATTTTTAGGGCAGATACCATTGGTGCAGGGCATTCGCGAAAGTGGCGACAGTGGTTTACCGGCAGCAATGAAAGAAGGCCCAACGGCTGAAGCATTCCAGGCACTGGCAAAGACGATGGCGCGACAGATCGCCATCCGAAATGCGCAGAAGCCAACGCTGGTTACCGCTGTGAAGTAAAAAATTAAACGAGAATAGCTACCTTAGCAGTGCAAAAGGTAGCATAACATATATACCGGATGAATACGCTTGAAGAACTGACCCAGAAAATTGAAACTTCGCTGAACTCCATTCGCCCGTACCTGGAGGCTGATGGCGGTAATGTAAAAATCAATGAGGTTACACCCGAGCACGTTGTGAAGCTTGAGTTTGTTGGCGCCTGTGGTAATTGCCGCATGTCTACCATGACTTTTAAAGCAGGCGTTGAAGCTGCTATCAAGCGCGATGTGCCTGAAATAAAAGGAATCGAGGTGATCAACCTGACTCCTATCGCGAATTAAATCAGCTGCAGCCATGAGGCGCGAGCTATGAGTATATAGTTGATCGGCTATAATACTCACTTCAATACATGATGGGCCAGTACATTTTGCACATCGTATACATTTACCGATTTATTAAACTTCTTGGTAATACTGGGGTGCACTTCGCTGGAAATCCAGATTTTTAATTCAGCATCGAGGTCGAACGTGCCGGCCGTCTCTACACTGAATCTTGAAATATTTTTATAGGCAACCGACATATACTCGGTTTTACTTCCGGTTATACCTTGCTTATCAACGAGTATAAGTCGTTTGGAGGTGAAGATAAAGGTATCGCGAATCAGCTTGAAGCCTAATTCAATTTCTTCAC
This sequence comes from Ohtaekwangia kribbensis, assembly GCF_042676245.1. Taxonomy (NCBI): domain Bacteria; kingdom Pseudomonadati; phylum Bacteroidota; class Cytophagia; order Cytophagales; family Fulvivirgaceae; genus Ohtaekwangia; species Ohtaekwangia kribbensis. The sequence goes on along the minus strand of NZ_JBHTKA010000007.1, from coordinate 259,586 downwards.
CATCAATCAACAGTTTTCCGAAGTCTTTTACAAGTTCTTCTTTACCTACTGCACCGGCATTGCCAAGTAGTGCTGAAAATAATCCCATAGTATATATATTATCTGTGCTTAAGTTAAGAACAAATTTATATTGTACAACAACCGCACATCAAGTCACCTGATCGTATATACGCTATATATACTTCAGCTCATTTTAACCTCAGCGAAGTATATATGCAATACCAACGCACTGCTATGTATATAGCACGATTGTGCAGACTTTACTTGGTGCAACATGCTAAAAAGGGAATTCGCGTGTAGTCACATAAAATTAATAGTGCGCGAAGGTATACATCAGGTCGCTGAATTGCTATCTTTGATAACAGAACCCGCTGCAGCTTTCTCGTTGTAAAAAGTGCAGCTTTTTTTGTCGCCCTGCTTTCCGCTTACTTATTCCCACCCTATCGGAATAGGAAATCAAATTTACGTTCAAGAGTCATTGTATCATTTTATCCGTTGGCTGCCATTGGCTGCATTGTAAACTTTCCCAGTTCATCTAAAATTTTTCTGTATGTACAACCATCAAAACCCTCGCTGTTTCACTTTAGATCAAAGGCGAAACACAAAACGAAGTTTTAATCATGCCGAAAAGGTAAAACCATTCAGTGGTTTTGTTATTGTCAGGTTATCCGATCAGTACTCGTATCTCGAAGGCGATAATCTGAAGGAGTTTGCCCGCAAAAATCAAATGGATAGAGTATCAAACATTTTGGAGAAATATCCGCCCAAGTCTTTTCGAAGAAGTATAAAAAGTGTTTCCGTAGCACAGTTGAAAGAACTCGAACGCAAAGCACAGCAATCCGAGTTACCACCGGTTAACAGCTTGTCCAATTACTGGCGACTTGACTACCGCCACTACGATGGCAACCCGGATGAGTTGATACGCATGTTCCAGGAAGCACATGAAGTTGAGACTGCCTATAAAGAAATGTCGGTTACCGATCCGCTCGTTAATCCTGCAGACGATGTACTCGCTGCACAACAAGGTTATGTAGATGCTGCTCCCGATGGTATCGATGCCCGCTGGGCATGGACACAACCCAACAGTGCCGGTATAGGTGTAGGATTGGTAGACCTTGAACAAGGATGGATACCCGGACATGAAGATCTGGCTGCTGCCGGGCCGACACTCGTATTCAACGACAACCGTCATGGTGTGGGAACCTATATTGGTGACCATGGTACAGCGGTGCTCGGAGAAATTATAGGCGTTGACAATACGCGCGGTGTAGTCGGTATAGCACCTTCGGTAAGTTATGTGCGTATGGTTTCGCATTACGAAGCCGCTACCAATACAGCACTGCACGTTGCGGATGCTATTGTATCCGCCATAACAAACATGAACGCAGGCGATGTATTGCTACTGGAAGTGCAACGTTCATTCCTGCCAACAGAAACTGACAGTGCCGACTTCGATGCTATACGTCTCGCAGTTGCCAACGGTATAGTTGTAGTAGAAGCTGCAGGTAATGGTAATGAAGACCTGGATGCCTGGGTAAACGGCTCGGGTTTAACAATACTGAATCGTGGCAGTATACATTTCCGCGATTCGGGTGCTATCATGGTAGGTGCATCAGTTTCCACAACACCGCATGATCGTGCAAGCTTCTCCAACTTTGGTTCGCGTATCGATTGCTATGCGTGGGGTGAAGATATAGTTACAGCAGGCTATAGCAACCGCGGCTCCAATATATCATTGGGTGGCGATGGCACTGCTACCTTGAACGATGACTATACCAGCAGCTTCGGCGGTACGAGTGGTGCTTCACCAATTATTGTTGGCGCTGCACTAACGCTGCAAGGTATGTACAAAGCAACTGCCTTAACTCTACTCTCACCGTTGCAAATGCGTTCACTGCTGTCAGACCCGGCCACAGGAACGCCACAAGGAGGCGGGGTAGCCGGCAACATTGGCGTAATGCCTGATCTTCGCGCCATCATTGAACATACATTGGAAATAACGGCCGATGTATATATGCGCGACTATGTTGGTGATATCGGCACAGTACCAAGTGCCGGTGCTATCAGTGCAAGTCCGGATATAATTGTTACTCCTACCCTTGTAGCCAACCCGACTGCCGCGTTTGGCGAAGGTAGCGGAACGGAGAACTCCAATACACTGGGCTATACCGTTGAATTCGGACAGGACAACTATATATATGCCAGAATCAGGAACAGAGGTGGCAGCGCGGCAAATGGTGTTACCTCCACCGTATACTGGAGCGAAGTAGCCACCCTGGTAACTCCGGATATGTGGCACCTCATCGGCACATCAAATCCGGTAAATGTACCAGTGGGCGATACGATGGTTGTTACAGATGCCGTGACATGGCCTTCTGCCGATATACCTGCCGAAGGACATTACTGCTTTGTAGGTATATTGAATCACGCTCAGGACGCAGCACCTCCTATACCAGCACCCGGTAATTTTGACTGGAATGATTTCACTAACTTCATTCGTAACTATAACAATGTTACCTGGCGAAACTTTAATGTAGTGGATGTTGATCCGAGCGAACCAAGTGCTGCGATGCAATTTAATATTACCGGTGCACCTGATAAGCGCAGAATTTTTGATATCGAGCTGATTCGCGCACTTCCTGAGAATGCGCAGTTGTGGCTCGAAGTTCCGCTAAACCTGTTTGCTTTCATGAACCTGAGAGGCATTGAAGTGAAAGCTGACAAGCGGAAAAAGACGGCACGTATACTGTTGCCTCACCTGCGCAAGATCAAACTCTGCAACATGGTTCTTCCGAAAGGCGGCAAGTTCAAATGTCAGTTTATTGTATCCGGAGGCAAAGGTTATGAAAACGGCATGCACCACCTGGCAATCGGTCAGTCACACGAAGGACTGCAGGTAGGTCGCATCACCTGGGCACTTCGGGGAAATAGAAAAACCAAGTAACGAGTGTTTGATGAAGTTGTAAAATGGGATTGATGAAAGTCAATCCCATTTATATTTAGAACTGCCTGAATATACAACTATAGCAATCTGTTACTCATACTTAAGGGCATCCACCGGATTGCCACGGGCTGCCTTCACCGTATGCAGGCTGATAACACTTAGCGCAATGGCTGACACCAATAGTACAGGAACGATAATATGCCAGCCAGTCAGATCAATATGATAGGCAAAGTTCTGCAGCCATTGGGATATACCTATATATGCAATTGGACCAGCCGTTACCGATGCTATACCTACCAGCAGCAGAAATTCCTTATTTAGCAACGCCACCAGGTTTACCGGTGAAGCGCCCAGCACTTTGCGGATGCCAACTTCTTTTACCCGTTGTCGCACCGTAAACGACACAAGTCCAAACAAGCCGAGGGCCGAGATTACAATAGCAAGCAAACAGAAGAATTGAAAAAGCCTGGCGATTCGTTTGTCGGATATATACTGTTGACTGTATAGATCATCCAGCAACACATATTCAAACGGACTCTCCGGGAAAAATTCTCTCCAATGATGTCTGATCTGATGTATAGCATGGGTTACGCTCAACGCGTCATCATGTTGCAGTTTTAGCGACATTGAAGGACCTTGATTCGCTGTAAATACGATAGGCGATAATGCATCTTTCAGCGATTGCTGATGATAATCATCAACAATGCCAATTACTTCACACTTCTCATCGTTCCAGTAGATAAATGAGCCTATACTGCGATCTATAGCGTTAAACCCTAATTGTATGGCCGCAGTTTTGTTCAGCATTACAGGTTCAACTTTATCACCAAATTTACCAGTCGGATAATCGGCTTGTACAAAATTCCGGCCCGCGAGTAATCGTAATTTATAGGCAGCAATAAAATCTTCGTCCACTACATTAATGGCAAAATTCAATCTGCCTTCATCGTTCTCCTTTCTGATCACCCCTGTCCAATCAATCTGTTCACCCGGCACAGAACTTGAACTTGTTATCGTACGGATCACAGACTGTCGCTGAAGTTTTGTTTTAAAGTTTGCCATGCGTGCCTGGTACGTTGAGTCTACCATCGAAGGCGCCTTGACTACAATGGTTCGGTCAATATCAATCCCTATATTCTGCCTTTGCATAAAGGTGAATTGCTCATAGAAAACAAACACAGCCATAGCAAGACTGCTGGCGCATGTAAACTGAAAAACAACGAGTGCTTTACGCAATACGCCTCCTTTGCTTTTACCGGAAACTTTACCTTTCAAAACTACAGCCGGGTTGTACGAAGCCATTGCCTGTGCGGGATATATACTCGTAAATAATATACCTCCCGTAAATACAATCGCTACCAATATACCGGTTGGACTAAACAGAACAGTAAGCAAATACGAATACGGAACATCAATGCCCGTAATCGAGTTAAAGAACGGCAACGCAAAATATACCAGCATCATGGCAAGCAGTATACTCAGCGCATTCACAATAACTGATTCAACAACAAACTGCAAAAGTAGCTGCAACCGACTCGCTCCGGATACTTTTCGTATACCTACTTCTTTCGCACGCGTCACGGCACGCGACAGAGTCATGTTCATATAGTTGATCCATGCGATCAGCAAAATCGCAAAAGCAACGGCAATCAGAAAATATATAGCAATTTTATTTCCCGCAGGTTGCATGTCGTCATGAAGCCAGTTATCCAGGTGTATATCCGTAACAGGCTGCAACGAAAGATGAATACGATCATCTTTACCCAAGGTTTCCGGCCTGTAGTGCAGACTGAAATCACGCAACTTTGCCTGCATACGTGATGCATCGGTATGAGGCGCAGTCACCAAATAGGTATAGCAATCAAAATTCTTAAAGTATATATTATTCTCGAGGGAATGCATCGACAAAAGAATGGTAGCATCGAGGTGAGAATTTTCCGGGAGATCCTGTATCACGCCCGTTACCGTATAGTCATGTTCATCCGAGCTTCCTTTCATCCGCAATACTTTACCGATAGCATTTGCGTCACCAAAATATTTCCTGGAAACCGAAGACGTGATCACAGCAGAAAAAGGACTTGTCAACGCTGTTGCCGGATCACCTTGTTCGAAAATAAAGGTAAAGATGCTGAGTATAGCAGCATCGGCATAGTACAGGTTGCGCTCATGAAATACTATGGCGCTGCCATGATCAGTATAACTTACGTTGCAATCGAACCAGCTTCGCGTTGAAACCAACCTGCCCTGCAGGGTAACTTCTGCAAACTCACCACTCACTGTCGGCCCTGCAGATACGGGAGCAAGCGCACTGTTCGTAATCAACTTGTTGTTGGCATACAATGATGTTGTAATGCGATAGATACGATCAGCATGCTGGTGGAACCGGTCATACCGAAGTTCAAAAACAGAATATAGCAAAATCAACAGGCAGGTTGCCATGCCCAGGGTGAGCCCGAGCAAATTTATAGCGGTGAAGACTTTGTCCCGGCAGATATAGCGCCACTCTTTCCGGATATAGTGTCGTAGCATATATAGGGTGTAGCTGTGTGATTATGGAAGCTAATGAATTTAACGTTCAGCAGCAAGCAGTACCCAACGCTGCGTTACCTGATCTCACGTCTAAAAACGAAAACTTCAAACCGAAGCGTATGGCTGGCAGCCGGATTTTTTTGAGTGCTCCCTCCACCGGAAGCTGTTGAAATACATCGACCGATAATCTTTACAACCGCGTTCAGAAGATACGGTTACTCTTTGTATATTTCCCTATTGAATTTTGTCGGCATACCTTTCTTAACGTGACTATATTGAATCGCCTTCTTGCTTCCCCCCTGATAAGACACGCAGTTCTTTTACTGGTTGTGGTGATAAGTACACAGTATGCGCGCGCGCAGGAGCGCTGTGGTGTCGTTCCTTATACGAACGCACAACGGAACAAGCTTCGGCTTCCGGAAGACGATGCACAGTTTGAGCGGTGGCTGAGCAAAGCTATACAACAACGAAAGGCCAGCGGAGGACGCATCCAGTCTACCTACCAGATACCGGTGGTAGTACACATCATTCACAACGGAGAGGCTGTGGGTAATGGCACTAATATACCCGATGCCCAGGTACTCTCACAGATACGCGTATTGAATGCCGACTACCAGCGTACCAACAACGATGCAAGTTCAACTCCGGCTGAGTTCGCTGCTGTTGCCGGCAGTATGAATATTGAATTTATACTCGCCAAAAGAACGCCTGATGGTTTTCCTACCAATGGTATTGTACGGGTAAAAGGCACACAGACTTCGTGGACATCCGGTGATGATGTGGAATTGAAAGCGCTGAGTTACTGGTCATCGGAAGAATATCTTAACATCTGGGTTTGCAATCTTACGGACTATATCGGCTACTCGCAGTTTCCTATATCTGATCTACCCGGACTTGAACCCTATCAAGGTGGTTTAGCCAAGACGGATGGTGTTGTTTTTAATTACCGGGTTTTCGGATCAGTGGAAGACGGAGCATTCAATCTACGCGCGAACTATAACCGCGGTCGCACAGCTACCCACGAGATCGGTCACTTCTTCGGACTGCGTCATATCTGGGGCGATGTAAACAGTTGCAGCAGCACTGACTATATAAACGATACGCCTACACAGGATCATTCCACAGATGATTGTCCGACACATCCAGCGGCTTCCTGTAATGCCACAAAGATGTTTCAAAACTATATGGACTATACCTACGATGCCTGCATGAATCTTTTTACTGAAGACCAGGTGGCGCGTATGGTTACTGTATTGGAGAATAGTCCACGAAGAGAATCGTTGCTTACTTCTCCGGGACTATTACCCCCCAATGTTGACGGCAACGATCTGCTGATTAAAAATATAGTCTCTCCATCTCCGGTACTCTGCAATACCAGCGTTGTTCCGAAAATAACGGTGAAAGTAAATAACAGTATCGAACCGATCACATCGTTCGCGATAAACTATACGGTTAACGGCACCTATAAAGAGGAAAACTTTAGCAGCTTTACATTGGCAGAAGGCGATGAAGTTACGGTTGAATTACCCACTATTCAACTGGATGAAGGCGAGAACACAATCGTGTTTGAAATGGACGAGCCCAACGGAGGTATCGATGTGAATCCCTATAACAACAGTTATGAGACAACGGTGATCGTTAAAAATACCGAAGAGCCGTTGCCGCTTCGTGAATCATTTGAAGGTACGTTGCGTGATTCGTGGACCCTTATAAATCCTACGAAGGGAATGGACTGGCAAACAACCGACCTGAACGACAACGGCACGCTATATTTCAATGCCTCTGCCAATGCAAACACCGATGACCAGGCGTGGTTTGTAAGTCCGGTGATGAACCTGAGCAACACGCAAAACCCTGTATTGAGCTTTGAGACCTTTTACCAGGAGCATGCCGGCTACCTCGATGCATTAACTGTACGCGCATCCACCGGATGTTCCCCGGCTTTTGATATTGTACTTCTGCAACTGGAGAGCTCGCAGCTTACATCAACCGATCAATTATTCAGGCGATATATTGTCTCACTCGGCCCCTACCGGAATGATCCTGACTTCCGCATTGCGTTTGTATTCTCCAATGGCAACGGCAGCAATCTATACCTGGATAACATCGAGGTGTCAGAGCCGGGGCAGTTCAGCCTATACCCCAACCCTGCTGAGGGCGAAGTAAATGTTGTATCGTACCTGGTGGATGAGCAAGCTGTATATGCCGAACTTACCAACGCTGTGGGACAACGCGTGCTGAGCCAGACCTTTAACACCGTGTTTAACGAAACCACTACGATCTCGCTGGCTTCATTCAAGCCCGGTATATATTTTCTGCGTATCAAAACTTCCACAGGTATGTGGACTTCCCGGGTGGTTGTCAAGTAAAATTACCACATTGAGCGTTTTGTGTAGAATGAACATCGTAATTCATTCTGTGCAATACAGGCATTTCATTATCTTTCGGCAAGAAATATTTTTTGCAGATGCCTAAGAAAAAGAAAGTAGCCATCCTGTACGGAGGTCGCTCAGTAGAGCACGGTGTATCGGTCAATTCAGCCCGCAACATTTTTGAGTACATAGACAAAAAGAAGTTTGAACCTGTTCCGATCGGTATCAGCACAACCGGCAAGTGGTATCTTACCGAAGGCGTTGATAAAAATATTGACAAAGGCCAGGCACTTGGTCTGGTGCTCGATCCGGCAAAGCCAGGCTTCCTGGTTCTCTCGAACGGAGAGCGTTTCTCGGTTGATATTATCTTCCCGGTACTGCACGGCACCGATGGTGAAGACGGAAGTATACAAGGGATGATCAAAGCGATGGACGTTCCGATGGTAGGCACAAGCGTGCTGGGTTCTTCCATGGCCATGAATAAAATTGTAGCGAAGCGTTTGCTGAAAGAAGCCGGTCTGCCGGTAACCAAGTTCATGACGTTCCGCTTCGATCAGAAAGACAAGATCACTTTCAACTCCATCGCTAAACAATTAGGCACACCGTTTATGCTGAAGTCAGCGAGCCTGGGTTCATCGGTAGGTGTATCGAAAGTAAAAAACAAGAACGATTTCAAGCAGGCGGTGGAAGAAGCATTCCGCTATGATGATGAAATGATTGCCGAAGAGTATATATCCGGTCGCGAGATTGAATGTGCTGTACTCGGTAATTTTCCTCCGGAAGCCTCCTATCCCGGAGAAGTTGTGATCAGCAAGGATTATGAATTCTATACCTTCGATGCTAAATATGTAGACCCCAATGCCGTGCGCATAGATGTACCGGCCAAGCTGAACAAAAGTGTTGCTGAAAAAATACGCAAGGCTTCTGTAAAAGCATTCGAGGCTCTTCATTGTGAAGACTTCTCGCGCATCGACCTCTTCCTCGATAAAAAAGGAAATATCTATATCAACGAAATCAACAGCATTCCCGGCTTCACTAATTCCAGCATGTATCCTGTTATGTGGAAAGAGCGGGGCGTTAGTTTTCCTGAGCTGATCACGCGGCTTCTCAACCTGGCCCAGGAGCGTTACGACCGTAGTAAACGCATTGAACGCGGTTTCCAGTCCGGTTTAAAATTCTGATGCCGTATATTTGCTGTTAACTACCTTACGTGAAATGAAACTCTTCCCCGGTAAATTCGCTCCTGATACACTTGGAGGCATATTGATTAGTGTTGTAGTAGCTGTGGCTATTATGCTGATACTGGTAGCCATCTATTTCTTTACCTACCTGCCCAGCGTAACCAATCATGGCGAAAGCATTACAGTACCGAACATAGAAGGTATGAAGGTTGAGCAACTGGAAGATTTCCTGGTAAAGAAAGATCTTCGCTATGAAGTAAGCGACTCGACCTATTCATCCAAATATCCTCCTCTTACCGTATTGAAACAATACCCGCATGCAGGTGCCAAGGTAAAGGAAGGAAGGAAGATCTTCATCACCATCAATCACGTTACGGCTCCTACTGTACCGGTACCAAATCTTATTGACGGCTCTGTGGTAAATGCCGATGCTGTGTTAACCAGTAATGAATTGAAGCGCGGCCGGATCGAACTGGTACCCGGACCTTTCAACGTGGTGAAAGAAATGAAATACCGGGGTGCGCGCATCGAACCCAACGTACGCGTTCCGAAAGGTTCTGTTATTGACCTCGTGGTAATGGATGGCGGCAAAGGCGACTATACCATTGACAACATGGTAGGACAGGAATTTGAAGATGCAAAAGTGTATATTCTCGGGGCTAACCTGAATGTAGGCACTGTGACGCTTGAAGATGATACCGTTGGCATAACGCCCGTAGTAATAAAACAAATACCCGAGGCCGGAGAAAAGATTAAGGCAGGTGATGTCGTTGATCTATGGATAGGTAAACCCGAATCCGTACCTTCAGATGATGATAGCGAAGAATTGTAATAGTTACTCCACAAGCAATCTTAAAAAGACCTCTTCGATGAGGTCTTCTAAATTCTATATACTCCTTCTGTTTGCTTCACTCCTCGTTACAACGGAAGGGCTGGGGCAACTGATGCTGGACGCTACCCAGCGAAAAATACGCAACCATACTAAAGCGCGTATAGGCTCACCGGCTGCACGCACGCAAGCAACAACTCCTTTGTCGCTTCCGTTCTGGGATGACTTCTCTTTCACCCCGGTAGATGATCCGAATGATACAACGGCTAACGATCCGCTGGATTCCATTTGGGTAAACAGCCAGAGTGTATGGATAAACCGTGGCATTGGTGTAAACGCTCCGAGTATAAATGTAGCGACCTTCGATGGTCTGAATGAAGAAGGTCTCCCCTACTCGGCTGATATACTCGCGAACGGCTACCGCGATAGCCTGGTATCACAACCGATCGACCTGAGTGAAGCTAAAGTAGCCGTTGCTGAACGTAACACGGTTTACCTCAGCTTTGCATACCAGTGGCAGGGAAATGGCGAGCCACCGGATCCGAATGATTTTCTTCAACTCGAAATGCGCGACAGCGATAGCAGTTGGGCAATTGTTATGACGATCGTACCCAAAACTACCCTGAGCCGCACGGAGTTCTACGATACCATTATACAAATACCCAACACGGGCGACCGCTTTTTCTTCCACAAAAATTTTCAGTTCCGCTTTCAGAACTTTGGTCGTAAATCCGGGCCGTTCGATACCTGGAATATAGACTATATATACCTGAACAAGAACAGAACATTAAGCAGCTTGTCGTTTCCGGATCGTTCAGTGGCATCGCAGGCTACACAGCTTTTCGGAAGATATACCGCTGTACCGCTGGAGCATTTCAGAAAGCAGAGTGCCTTTGATAGTGTTGAGTTTGATGTAAAGAATTTAAAGAAGGCAGTGGTTGAGATTGCGATCGGGTACGAAGCCTATATGACTTTCCGAAACTATACAGGCGGTGCAGCAAACGATCATACTATTCTCTTCGGCACCGGTGGTGTTGGTCCAAACGGAGGGTTGATGGCTCCGTCAGAACGCGCCCGCGTACGAATCGAAAATAAACCTGACACAAGCGATCCTCAACAATTCAGTCCTACGGCTGATTCGATTGATATAGACCTGCAAGTGAAAGTTATCAGCGGTGATAACCTTGATAGCGGCCGCCCGGGCTTTCTGCCGGTTGACTTCCGCATCAACGATACACTTACGACAACGTACAGGCTAAAAGATTACTACGCTTACGATGACGGCGCAGCCGAATTTTCAGCACGTCTCAACACAACTACCGATAAACTCGCGTACGCCTTTGACATGTTAACCGATGATGTTGATACGCTGGCAGGCTTTGATGTGTACTTCCCTGACTTCGGGCTCACCAGTAACCCACTGGTAAATTTCGCTGTATACGAAGATAACAATGGTATGCCGGGAGATCCGCTTTATACCATTTCAAGCTATACGTTGAAAGTACAAAACGCTGTAAACAAATTTCAGCGTGTTAATATACTCGAAACGGTGCGCGTACAAAACCGTTTTTATATAGGCTATACTTCACCTTCAGTACGCATCGGCCTTGATTATAACAACAACACGGCTGATCGTATTTTTGTAGATGTAGGCGGTGGCTGGTATCAGAACACCGATGTAAACGGAAGCCTCATGATTCGTCCGCTATTTGGAAAAGGTGTTGATAACCCGGTGGGCATTCCGGAAGAAGTTGTTACGATCCAGGCATATCCCAACCCGAATAACGGAGAGTTTTATATTGACAGCAAAACCGAACTTGTACAGGTTATCAACCTGGCAGGACAATCTATTCCGTTCATCGTTCAGGAATATAGCAGCGAACAACAAAAGGTAAACCTGCAGCAAACCTCACCCGGACTATATATCCTTAAAGTTCGCAAAGGAAATTCCGTTATCGCGCATAAGATTGTTGTGCGGTAAAGTAAACCAGCTGCACCGAATACGTATCGTCAGCGCCCGGTATAGTTAGTGCCTGGGACAAATTCGCTTAACGATATCCAGGTTGCTTTTCTTTTACATAGCAATATTAGCAAATAAGTGTATCACCAGTGAATACCCCGAATTGATTAATGAGCGCATCCGGCGAGGTGATATCTATACATTGAAAAAATCGTTACCGTATCTCAATCAACAACGGTGTAGGGCTAAAGCAAAGTATAAAGATCAATAAGGTAAGCCAGCCGAGTATAACACGCTTGGTGTCGAGTGGTTCCTGTATTTCGGTTGGCGGGTGTTCAATGCCTACAAAACGACTTACAATGAAACCGAATAATATCCAACCTGAGTAGCCATCTACTGCCGGGAAAGCCCAGCTCAGTACAAGTTGCACAGCAAACATAATGAGTGCATACATGATGCGATCGCGCTTCAAAAGCTTCAGCGCGCCAAAACATGTATAGTAGAATAAAATCAGAAGCGGCACCGCCCACAACAATGTCTCAACAGGTGTGGTAACTTTTATTAAACCGAGACCTGAATAAAAGATCAGCAACACAAAGAATACAGAAGCGATGATCTTATGTCCGCGCGAACCGAATAGACCGTACGTTACATGCCCCCCATCGAGTTGACCGATAGGCAGTAAATTCATACTGGTAAAGAAGAGTGCAATAAATCCGGCAAGTAATAACGGGTAATGCATCATCTCATGTGGATTGGGAATACGTGCCTTGTCCGTAACAAAACTCTGGCAAATAGTAAACAGTAAAGTAGGTCCAACCTGGAAGTCCATTGTTTTACCTTGGGTATACTCCGTCTTGTAAACATGATCGGCATAGTTCAAACCAAACTGTTTATACTCCGGATGAATGGTAAATATATACTCGGCAGATGGCAATGTAGCAAAACCATAAATCACGATGCCTAATGCAACTATAAATCCTGCCAGCGGTCCGGCTAAACCTATATCAAAGTGTTCGCGATTCGAGCGCACACGATCTTCAATGCGAATAACAGCTCCCAACGTACCAATAGAAGGCAGAATTGGGTTAGGCGGGAACGGAAGGTAATATGGTAATGAAGCCCGTATTTTATTATACATGGCTGTAAAGTAATGTCCGAACTCATGCACGGTTAATATCAGCAGAAACGGAATTGAGAACTCCATTCCGCGGAGAAAGTCGTTCCATGTATATGCGGTGTTAAAGTCTACACCACCACTTTTTGTACCTACGAAGAGTGACTTCATATAACACCACTCCGCACCGGCCAGGGTGGTTGTAATGAAGGTAACAATAAACAAGCCGATCTGAATAAGTACTGTACGCCTGTTACTTGCCATTGAAGTACGCTATTATGTGATCAGGTGTAACAACATGCACCGTACGTATACCCAGTGCGTTCGCTCCTGCTATATTATCGGCATTGTCATCCAGGAAGAGAGTTTCGTGTGGCTTCAGATTATTTTCATCCAGCACCTGCTCATAGATATTCGCGTCCGGCTTGCGTTTCTTCATGTGATGTGAATAGTACGCTTTATGAAAGTAACGATCGAGCGATGCTTCACCGAATACCGGTGTCATAATCTTATCGTTGATATAGTTCAGGTGAATGTTGTTGGTATTGCTCAGCAGGTATACATTGAATTTCTCTTTGAGACTCAGCAACAAATCCAGCTTTTGTTGCGGTATACCGAGTAGCATCGCGTTCCAGCTTGCATCCAGTGCATCGTCATCGGTCTGCACTGAATATAGGTCGCGTACGAACGAACGGAATTCTCCATCTTCAATTTCACCTTTCTCATAATCGAGAAAACCTTTTGACGAGATAAACAATTCTTTTACCCGCTCTTTTTTGAGACCGGATATATCTGCAAAAGATTGCAAGGTTCGTTCGACTGAAAGATCCAATATGACACCCCCCAGATCGAAGATGAGATTTTTGATAGAAGAATCCTGCGCCACAAAACGTTGGTTTGATACAGAGCGCTAAAATAAGAAAAGCTGGCTATCCTCCGGAAACTTTTCTTTTAATCGCCACAAACGGAATTCAGCCCGCCATTCAAATAAAAAGCCCCTGGCATTCACCAGAGGCTCGGTTTTCGGAAACGTACTTTTGCCTGTGCGCTCAGATCACCTGGGAAAATCCTATTTGAACGTAAGCGTCAGGTTGCTGGTCTCTTTCGGATTGTACGGACTCAGTGAATCCAGTCGCTTGGCAAGTACATCCCATGCAGCGCCAGGCGATTTACCACCCGATATAAATCCATGGTTGTTGAAATATCCGGGAGCAGCTGTGGTGGAGAGATATGCGGCCAGCAAGTCCTGATCAATACCTGGCCATACAGCCGTGATCTCGTTTGTGAATACATTTTTGATCGAGTACTCTTTCAGCAGTACGGCACGATCATCAGAATCCAGTGTGCTGGGCGGCAAGCCAACTTCGGCCACACCTATATTTGCAGGATCGTTACCCGAAGCAACAAACGCCCAGTTAAAGCCTGCGTTACCGGTCAGTAATATAGCGTTCGGGTGATTGCTGTTACCGTATACATCTACAACATCGCCTTTTTTACCGGCAAACATATGCAGCGAGTTGATAGCATACGGTTGTTCCAACGGACTGCCTACTGGTAAACCGGCAATGCTTACTTCCATCTGCGCATCGTAGCCCAGTTCACCGGCTTCGCTATAGTCTACGCGGAACATGGCATCCGGAGCATTGGCATTTTTAGTTCGGTCGCAGTTATAGGGTTTAATGATGGCTATACCTGCTACTGTGCTGGATTTATTCCAGAAGATCTGCAATGCTTTACCGCCATCGGCTTCACCTTCGGAGTCCGCATCTGTAACCGTAAGTTCGTAGTCCCACTCTTTTCCTTCGAAAGATACATTGGACAATACTACCAGGTTCTTAACACGGTTGTCGTCTTCGCCAACATACGTGATGGACATAACGCGATCTATTTTATACCTGCGGATGCCGGCTATAAATTCTTCTACCAATTGCGAAGAAGCCTCTCCTACTGCTATAAATGTTCCGAGGTTAATGTATACATCATTTCCATTGACAGTATCACTGGCTGTTCTTCCATTGGTGTTGCTGCTGGTAATTGAGGCTGGTATATCTACACTGAACGATGTAGGGAGTATATCTTCATCGTTGGTTACGTCCTGGTTAGGTTCACAGGATGTCAACAAAAGGGCGAACGAAACTGCTGTGCATAGGACAAAAGAGATCAGTTTTGTGGTCTTCATGTTTCTAGTGTTTAATTAATGTTCGTGTTTTTGGTTTCTTGTTTCATTAGCAAGGCAGGTGGTTAATCTGCCTTTCATACCTAGAACACGCGGATATTCAGTTACCCTTATGTCATTTTTAAAAAATTTTAGAAACCAGAGAAAACCGCTTTTCCCAGCGATTTTTAGGGAAAAATAGAATTCCACCGATGAAGTTATCATCGCCCTCAATTAAAAAGATAAGAATGAATCTAATTATTCCGTGATCACGGTAGTATCTGCCACAACAGTAGATACTGCGAAGAAACCAACAGCACCATCGCTGAGGTTGGTAGAGACATTATCGCGCTGCACATCGAATACGCCACCACGCCATTCCGTTTCTGAAAGCATGGATCGTAAAAATGCCCGATACGCTTCGCTCACAGAATATTTCCTGCGGATAACAATTGTTCCTGCAGCAAATGCAAAATCCTCTTTATCCGGTTTGTAAATTTCATTTACATCCAGCGTCTTTAAATCATAATATACCAGTCGGCCGGCAGCGGTGTTATTCTCTACTATAGTGTATTCAATAAAGTTGGGATCTTGTCCGGAAGGAGCGAATACAAGTTCATATTGATCCCCGGCTTTTTTATATTGAATGGCATCCAAAACTTCTACCGGAACGGCACTATCCTGCGCGGTATATTCCTTTTTATTGTATGCAATGGTAAGCGTATATACTCTTCCGGTAACGGCTCGCATCTGAGGTGTATAGTATTCGCCCGATCCTGCGGGCAACTCGGTAAGTATATACGATGCACTTTCATCATTCAATGTAACTACAGCTCCGGTAATCGCCTCCGGAATTTCGTTTTGCGTTTTATAGGGCCGCGTAAGTTTGATGCGGTGGTTAATATTTTCATTTGTCAGGATACCTTCTACCACCACAAGATTGGAGTTGTCTGTTGTAAGCGGAAAATTTGTAGCCTCCTCACAAGCTATCAACGAGGTACACAACAGGAAATACAATATGGTATAACGCATGCTCATAAAAATTTAAAGTTATACGCTATCGATGGTGTAAACTGAAACATATAGAAGTGTGACGTTACCCGGTTGGCATCCTGTAAATTGGAAGGTATATGCAATTCTCCATCGCTGTCTTCAACTTTGTTATAGTTAACAAAGAGCGAATTCTTTCTACCATAAAGATTATATACCGAAAATGAGATACTATGCTGAAATCTTTTCTCCGGATTTTTATTCAGCTTGAATGTAGCCGACATATCCAGGCGATGATAATCCGGCAAGCGATCATTATTCTTCTGTCCATATACTGGCACCTCCTCACCATTATACCAGTAGAAACTTACTGGTGAAGAAAACGGTGCACCGGTAGAGTATGTCCAGTTCAAACCAACGTTCCAGCGAAGCGATATATCGTATGCTACCATCAGGTTCACTTGGTGAGGTCTGTCGTAAAAAGCATTATATACTTTGCCTTCATTTATATCTGCAAATTTTCGTTTGGCGCGTGAGTAGGTATACCCGGCCCAGCCGCGGAGTCGGCCAACATCTTTTTTGGCAAGCAGTTCGATACCATACGCAGTTGCCGTACCAAAGCGCAGTTCACGCTCCAGCAACGGATTCAACAATGTCTCAGCATGCGCATTGTAGTCGATCTGGTGCTCCATCTTTTTATAGAATGCTTCGGCTGTAAGCGAGGTACCTGCGTGCGGCAACGATCTATAGTAACCAAGTGAAACCTGGTTGGCGATCTGTGGTTTGATGTTGATGCTGCTCGGCAACCAAACTTCCAGTGAAGTAAACGGGCTGATGGAGTTAGAGATCAGGTGTACATTCTGTGCATTGCGCGCATAGCTTGCTTTGATTGACGCATTCTCATTCAGCAGGTAACTTACGGTAAGGCGTGGCTCTATATTTACATATTGCTTGTAGTCATCACCTTTCGCATAGTATAAAGTATCGATCGGGTTTCTGTTCTCATCAAAAACAAATTCAAAAGCCTCGCCTGTATTGGACCATAGCGAGAAACGAGCGCCATAATTTACACCCCACTTCTCATTTAGTTTCAATTCATGATTAGCATATAGCACAAGCTCTACCGAATTGCGTACGGAGAGCGAAGGCACGGAAGTGATCGCAGTATCAGACTTGAGGTTACCCGGATTAAAATTATATCCGTTAATACCCAGTCCAAACGTTAATTCACTCTGCGGTTTGATGAAGTAGCTGAAATCTGATTTTACATTCAGGTTGGATATGTGGGAAGTCCAGCGTGTGTTGGTTTTGGTATCAGAATGCAAAAAATAATCGTACCCGGCCAACGCCACTGTAGTGTTCATGAACAATCGGTCTGTGAACAAGTGATTCCATCGCAGTGTGCCGGCTGTGTTAGACCATGATATACCATTGTCGGTATCAAAGTAATTATCGGCACCGGTATAGAATGAAAAGAAAATACGGTTACCCGGATTGATGCGCACATTTACTTTCGTGGTAAAATCATAGAAATCAAATTGCCTGATATCATCATCTACTTTCTGCACGATCCACTTCAACGTTGATGCACGTGCCGATACCAGGAACGAACTCACATCTTTACGAAACGGACCTTCCACACCGAGCTTCGTTGATATCAGTCCGGTGCTTCCCCACACTTCTACATTTTGATCATTTCCTTTCTTCGTACGGATGTCGAGTACGGAAGACAAACGTCCACCGAGTGATGCAGGCATCTCGCCTTTATACAACGTCATATCATTGACTGCATCGGGAATGATGGTTGAAAACAAACCGAGCATGTGACTCGGGTTATAGATCGGGGCATCATCTATCAACACCAGGTTCTGATCGCGGTTTCCTCCGCGCACATAATAAAAGGTTGAACCGTCAGCATGCAGCTTTACTCCCGGTATAGATTCAAGCGACTTAACAACATCCATTTCCCCAAAGAGTGCGGGCCGCTCTTCTACAGCTTTCGGTCGCACGTGCGTGTTGCCCGAAGTAATTTCCTGCACTACGTCCGGCAATTCATTGCTCACCACTACTTCCTCCAGCACCGGCAGTTCTTCATCCAGCGTAATATCCTGCTGAATGGACGTGCTTAGATCTACCGTTGCCAAATGATCTTTATAGCCAAGAAACGAACTCGATACAGTATATTTCCCCTTTGGTATGGTGATCGAAAAAAAACCGAATGCATTGGTAATAGTTCCCGTCTGTAATTCTTTGATCAATACAGTTGCGCCAATCAATGCTTCACCGTTACCGGCATCTTTTATCGTGCCGCTTAATGTATATACCGAAGCAGCAGGTTTGTCCGGTCGTTTATCAGGTTTCAGAATTACCTGTCCTTCCACGAGGGTATATTTTATACCAAAGCGTTCGGAAATATCTTTTAGAATTGCACTCACGGTTTTGTTCACGGCAGTATACCGCGTAACTTCATCAGCCGGAATTTTTTTGGGATTGTAGGAGAAGCGAACACCACTTTTCTTAGCAATGATCTCCAACAACTCAGCCAATGTACCGTGGGCATCTATACTGATCGATACTTCGGGTAAACTGTTCTGCGCAGATGCGTTCAGAAATAAAAACATCGCTGGCACCACAAGCCAGGCAAGCGTAAACTTTCTTCTTCCTTCAAAAAATGTTAGCATCCTGCTGCTGTAATTTCGATCTGGTTTCCGCTGGTGCGGAGTGTAAGATTGAGTGTAGTCTCCAGTACATTCAACACAGCTTCCAGTGACTGCTGATCAAACGTAACCGTTACGACACACGAAGCCGGTACATCAGCTGCGATGGATATATTCGTATGATACGTTTTATTCAACGTTGCCACGACTGTACGAAGATCGTCTTCGGTGAAAACGAGTTTGCGCGTATTCCAGGAAAGGAAATTGATATCTTTATTTATACCGCTACTCAGTTGATGTGAAGTCTTGCTATATATACCTTTATCGCCTGCCTGCAGTTTTACTTCTGCTTTACGATCTGCCCCGGTAAGCTTTACCACTCCGGATTGTACCACTACCTCTACTTCACCCAGGCTATCATACGCCAGTACATTGAAAGATGTTCCCACTACCTCTACACGCGCATCATTCGCTTGGATAATAAAGGGTTTCTGCGGATTCGGTGTTACCTCAAAGAACGCTTCTCCTTTCAGAATCACCGTTCTGTTCTCATCATCAAAAGATGCTGAATAGGACAACTCGGAATTACGATTGAGGATTACCTGCGATCCATCGGGTAATTTTACGGTCATGGTATTTGATGCGGTTTGATAGGTCATATCGTTGCCGCCGGTAACAAATCGCATAATGATCCACCCTGAAACTGCAAAAAGTAATACAGCCGCTGCCAATTTATACCACACGCTATAGGATGGTTTCTCCAGTGTACGAATCTTAGCTTCAGGTTCAGCCGCTCGTTCACGAATATTATTCATGAAGTGGTTCCACTCCTGGTCAATATCTACCGTGTGTGTGTCTTCGGCTTTCTGCGCATAGTGTT
The DNA here is from genome assembly GCF_042676245.1 of Ohtaekwangia kribbensis. Lineage (NCBI taxonomy): Bacteria > Pseudomonadati > Bacteroidota > Cytophagia > Cytophagales > Fulvivirgaceae > Ohtaekwangia > Ohtaekwangia kribbensis. The sequence goes on along the minus strand of NZ_JBHTKA010000007.1, from coordinate 239,972 downwards.
GCTGGCTCAGTTCAAAAACTCGTTTATAGGCCAGGTACTGACGCTCATTCTCGGGAGCCTGCGTGATCCAGTCTTGCAACGCACGCGTCTCTTCCGAAGAAGCTTCATCGGCCAGATATTTTGTTATCAGCTCTTTTACACTATCGTTGAAATCATCTTTCACGCACGTATTCTGTTTTTAAAACACATTAACTTTCGTTTACCCTTATTGAAACATAAAAAATATTAACATCAGAAATTCGCCCAGGTGCTCCCGTAAAACAGAAAGCGCTTTGGACATCTGCGCCTCCACCGTTTTTATGGAGATTCCCATTTTATCTGCGATCTGCGCATATTTTAATCCTTCCACACGATTCAGTTCAAACACCATCCGGCATTTTTCGGGAAGTGATTGAATGGCCAGTTCGATGCGTTGTTCAAGTTCTGAAGTCTCCAGCGTAGTATTTACCTCGGTGTAATCTTCTTCTTTTACATGCTCCAGTATGCTGTGTTTCTTCCGGTCGCGTATATAATTGAGACTTCGGTTACGCACCGCGGTATATAAATAACTTTTGTAATTCGTATCAGAAGGAAATGTGTCAAATTTTTCCCAGACTGTGACAAAGACATCGTGCACCAAGCCTTTGGCCTCGTCCCAATCGCCAACATACTTCAACGAAAAGCTGCACAGAGGCTTGAACAGCTCCCGGAATAGTTGCTCGAATGTATTTAGGTTCTTGTCTGTCAAGATTGGGGTAGATCTTATATAGCCAGAATAAGCCTAAAGATATTAAAATAATATATACCAACGACCGTTATACAGCGACACAAACCTCTATAAACACGCTGGGTAGCGCACATTGTAAAATAAAGGGTAAAGAAATATGGTTAACGTCAAAATTTGTTTTACCTTATACAAATTATAGCGTAGTGTTAACGCTGCTAAATAGTCCAACCTGCACCTGTGAGACCAAATGAACAAGTAAAATTCACCAGAGACCATAGTGGTTTCTATGCCAAAGTAAGAGAACGCGCTGATCATTATTTCACCAGCAATGGTATTTCCAGACACGCAGATAGTCTCATGGTTTTCAAAACCATATTTTTTCTGGGCGGTACATTAAGTCTGTACCTGCTTATTCTTTCCGATACATTTCCGGTATGGGCCATGTTTCTGATGGCAATCAGCCTGGGTGTTTTCTCTGCCTTTATCGGATTCAATGTTTGTCATGATGCGCTGCACGGTTCATACTCTCAAAGTTCGTTTGTTAATACAACGCTGGGCTCTGTGTTTCACCTCATCGGAGCCAATGTTTACAATTGGAAGATCTCGCACAACCTCGTGCATCATACCTTCACCAATATTCATGAACATGACGATGATCTTGTGGTTGCTCCCGGTCTTGTGAGTGTATGCCCGCAGGAATCTCCTTTACCCATTCAGCGCTATCAACATTACTATGCATTTTTACTCTATGGCATGGCCAGTCTTGCATGGATCTTTGCGAAAGACTATATCAAATTTTTCCAGGATAGAATCGGTTGCCATGCTACACCACGTCATCCACGCATCGAACTCTTCAAGCTCTTTTTCTTTAAGATAGTATACTATGGATTGGTGATCGTGCTGCCATTGTTATTGATCGAATCCATTACCTGGTGGCAATTCATCATCGGGTTTGTATGCATGCAGATGGCAAAGGGGTTTGTATTAGGACTGGTCTTTCAACTTGCGCACATTGTTGAAGGACTCGAATTTCCTGAACCGGATACAGGTGGCGTAATGGAAGATACATGGGCCTCTCACCAGATGCGTACCACCGCTAACTTTGGTGTTCGTAATTTCTTTACGCACTTTTTCTGTGGCGGCCTGAATATGCAGATTGAACATCACCTGTTTCCGAAAGTTTGTCATACACATTATCCCGCACTATCAGTGATTGTAAAAGAAACAGCTTCGGAATATGGATTACCGTATCACGAAAATATTTCTTTCACCACAGCACTTGCATCCCACTACCGGATGCTCCGAAAGTTTGGTAAAGAATCACTCGATGCTAATCTCGTGCGAGCAAAAGAATTTGTGATTTAGAAATCCCAAAAATATAGTTGTCCTATTTTTAAAGAAGAAGCGCTTCGACTAACCGGCGAAGCGCTTCTTCTGTTATTCTCCGTCAGGTATGAAATAACCTGCAAAGACATTTTCCTGAAATGTCTTGAATGCCAAAAGACCGATATACGGAGCTGCTACTACGTAAATCCACGGAGCAGATCTTTTGTAGCAAGACGTACAATTGCTATATCTTTTTTCAAAAGCATGCTGAACCTTACAATGATGTTGTACGCTTCATTTGCATAAATATACCTTGCTGTTAATGTTAGACTTTTGCAAGCAACTAACCGCACACCCATCACAAATCGTGAATTACCTCTTGGGCCTATAGAACAGTCTCACAGTACTATTACGCTATAATTTTAGATCAACATTCCTGACAGCACTATGTCCGTAATCGAAGGTATATATACCAATCGAAGTATAAAAAGAAAAAAAATAAAATAACAGATAAAATTCGGAGTGGCTTTATGAAAAATTTAATTGAACGTTATCTCAGGAAGAACATAATCTTATTCTCCATCAGTCTGATCGCTACGTTGTTGGTAATAAACATCGTGTTAATGTATCAGAATAAAGAAACCATTGTTACGAACAACACTATACGGGAAGAATCAGACGCAATGATAAAAGATATAGAGAAGCTGATAACATTTCTGAATAATATAGACCTGGGTGTAAGAGCGTACGGTCTTAGCAAGAAGGAAATATTGCTTACGCCTACTTCCAACTCAATCAATTATCTGTGGCCGCATTTTGAAAGTATAGAACAGAGACTTGCCAAAGAAGGCTACGATGTATCCGGAATAAAAGAGCTTCAGAAAATATACCACGAGTATGTTGATTTCAATATGAAGATGATCGAGATGGCAAAACTCGACAGTACAGAAGTATTCAAAAGTATGATGCTGGAAGACCGTGGCATGACCGTTTGGAGTCGTACGCATGAGATTGGCGGAAAGATCATTGAATTTGAAAAAGCAAAAAGTCTCGCTGCAGAAGAGAGTTACCAGGCGGCTGTCAGAAATAATTTATACCTGCAGTTCTTTCTGCTTCTGGTGGGACTGCCAACACTTGTATTTATCGTGATCAAAATAAAGAACGACAATCGCTCACGACAAAAATTACTCACCGACCTGGAAGAGAACAACCGGAAGTATGTCTTCAACCCGGGCACATCTATACGTGTTAATGATCACCAGGAACTCGTTGAGAATTCAATCCGAAACCTGCAGCATGCCAGTGAATTTATAGAACACATTGCCGATGGCAACTATGCCACGGAGTGGGCAACGCTGAATGAAGAGAACAAGGCACTGAACGAAACAAACCTGGCCGGACGACTGACTAAAATGAGAGATCAGTTACGCCAAATGAAGCGCGAAGAAGAGACGCGTTTATGGAGTAATGAAGGCCTTACTAAAATTTCAGAAACCGTACGAAACAATCAAGGCAACCTGACGGTATTGGCAGACGAAGTTGTAAGGTTCCTGACTAAATATATGGGTGCGCTGCAAGGTGGATTATTTGTTTTGAAAAATGATGAAGGCAAAAATGAGTACCTGGAACTTGCTGCCTGCCATGCATACGACCGGAAGAAATTTGTAGAGCGCAGAATTGATATAGGGGTAGGGTTGATCGGCCAGACTTTTCTGGAAGGAGAAACTACGATGTTAACCAAACTGCCGCAGGGATATACCTATATCACTTCGGGCATGGGTGAGACAACGCCAAGCTGTGTTCTGATTGTACCGATGAAATACAATGATAAGATCGAAGCCATCATCGAAATAGCCGGCCTCGAAAAATTTGAGAAGCACCAGGTACTCTTCATGGAGAAGGCTGGCGAGTTTGTAGCCTCTGCTTTACAGAGCGCAAGGACAACCGAGCAAATGAAATTGCTGCTGGCAACTTCACAACAGCAGGCCGAAGAAATGCGCGCCACCGAAGAAGAGCTGCGTCAGAATATGGAAGAGCTCGTTGCCACGCAGGAAGCCATGGCACGCAAACGCGCTGAAGCCGAGAACGTTCACCTGATGGCTCAGGTGTAGTTATAATTGATCTTGCTTGTGAAGAGAGGCCTGACACGAACGGGCCTCTTTTTTTTTGACTGCCCCACCCCACATCCTATCATTTTGATATTTTTTTGCCCTTCGGCCTTTGGAAAACTTACAGAAAACATTACGTTTGCAGTCCAATTTTGGGCCCATAGCTCAGCTGGTTAGAGCACCTGACTCATAATCAGGGGGTCGCTGGATCGTGCCCAGCTGGGCCCACTTAAAAAAAAGCCACTTACAGATGTTCGAGTAAGTGGCTTTTTTGTTTTTAATACTATACTTAAAAGACAGCTATACAACTAGTATATAAATTTATACATCCCGTTCTTTAACCACGCAAGGGACTTCATTGTGTTTACTCTACATACAAGCCCACGCAAGATTTGGCTTCTGCTACCGTCTCTGCACCGTAAACTCCAGACAAATTTTCGATCCATGCACCAAAGTAGTCCGCGCCTTCCGAAAGAATAGCTCTTAATTTTGTCATTCCAATCAGTTAGTTTTCCTTATCACACATAGCAGATTTTCAAATAAGATTTACTTCTTAAACACCTTCTTATACTCCTGCTCATCAAAGCCAAGCGCCAATACTTTTCCATCGTGCTCGATCAACGGGCGTTTAATTACGCTGGTCTTCTCTTTCATTAGTGCTACGGCAGATGATTCATTCTTCACACCGGCTTGTGTGACTTCGTCCAACTGACGCCAGGTGGTGCCACGCTTGTTTACCAGACTCTCCCATCCTACCTGCTTGCTCCAGTCTTTTAAACGCGCATCGGTAATGCCTTTTGTTTTGTAATCGTGAAACTCGAACTCTATGTTGTGCTTCTTCAACCAGTCGAGTGCAGTCTTTACGGTATTGCAATTTTTAATTCCGTATACGGTCATAGTCGTTCAATAAAAAATATAGTAGTTTGTCTTATAAATTCGAAGGTATGAAGATTAAGATCATCACAAAACTAAGTTATGTACTTGTATTGTACCTGTTAATCGCTTGCCAACCTAAAAAAACAACTGAAACTGTAATGAAGCCAACTGATCCGCACTCATACGCACAACCTGCCGAAGCCCGCGTAAAACATCTGCACTGGAAAGCCGCTGTTGATTTTGACAAGAAGATCATCAACGCTGTGGCTACCTGGACGATTGAAGCCAATGCAGACGCTGATCTGATAACCTTTGATACCAAGGGACTCTCCATTGAAAAAGTAACGCTCAACAACGATGCTCCCACAGAGTATAGATTGGCCGATGCTGATTCAACGCTGGGACAGGCACTCGCGGTAATGCTGAAGCCGGGTACAACGGAAGTATCCATCACCTATCACACAAGTCCGGAGGCAGAGGCATTGCAGTGGTTAAGTGCACAACAGACGGCAGGTAAAAAACATCCGTTCCTCTTCACACAATCACAGGCTATATTAGCGAGAAGCTGGGTACCTTGCCAGGATTCCCCTGGTGTGCGCTTTACCTACGATGCAGAAGTTACAGTACCCAAAGATCTGCTGGCCTTGATGAGTGCCTCTAACCCGCAAATCAAAAATGCGACCGGTATATATACTTTCTCCATGAAGCAACCTATACCATCGTACCTGCTGGCGTTGTCGGTTGGCGATATTGCTTTCACCCCTATCAGCGAGCGCAGTGGTATATATGCTGAACCTTCGCTGGTAGATACTTGCGCATGGGAGTTTGCTGATCTTGAAAAAATGATTGCCGGTGCGGAAGCGCTCTATGGTAAATATCAATGGGAACGTTATGATGTATTGGTGCTACCTCCAAGCTTCCCATTTGGGGGCATGGAAAATCCACGGCTTACGTTTGCGACACCGACTATATTGGCGGGCGATCGTTCCCTCACATCGCTCATTGCACATGAGCTTGCGCATAGCTGGTCTGGCAACCTGGTAACAAATGCTACCTGGAATGACTTCTGGCTGAACGAAGGCTTCACGGTATATTTCGAAACGCGAATCATGGAAAAACTATATGGTAAGGACTATGCCGAAATGCTTGCGTCTCTAAACCTGCAGGAAGTAAAAGAAGAAATAAAATCATTAACGGATGAAGGGCACGCTGCCGATACCAAACTGAAACTAAACCTTGACGATCGTAATCCGGATGATGGTGTAACTACCATTGCCTATAACAAAGGCTATTATTTTCTGCGCACGATCGAAGAGCAAAACGGCCGCGAGAAGTTCGATCAGTTTGTTAAAGATTACTTCACGCAGAATGCGTTTAAAGTAATGACAACGGAAGAGTTCATTCCTTTTATCAAGAATTACTACCAATCCAAATTTACCATAGCGTTACCCGATTCTTTATTCAACGACTGGATATATACCGAAGGGCTCCCCTCCTATTGCCCGACACCGGTAGCGGATCGTTTTACAAAAGTGGACGAAACCTTAACGCAATGGAAATCCGGTAAGGCTATACAAACGGAGGCAACATCAAAATGGAGTACACATGAATGGCTGCACTTCCTCAAAAACCTTCCGGATACATTAACACAGCAGCAGATGGTTGCACTTGATAAACTCGGTAAATTTACCGAGTCGGGCAACGCTGAGATCATCACAGCATGGGGCGTGATTGCTATTCGTAACGGCTATGAAAAAGTATATCCGAAAATTGAAACGTTCCTGACCAACACCGGTCGTAGAAAATTCCTGATGCCTTTATATAGTGAACTTATCAAAACGGCAGAGGGTAAAAAGCTCGCAACTTCCATTTATACCAAAGCGCGTCCTAACTACCATTTCGTGGCGGTTAATAGTTTAGATAAACTTTTGAAGTAATAAAAAAACGCGGCAGCAAGGCATGATATATACCTTGCTGCCGCGTATAGTATAGATTGAAAAAAATCAGAAGCTCTGCAAAAGTGTAGATGTCTTCTTCAGACGATTGATCAGGTTAGTCGACTCCTCAAAGTCCAACGTCTGTTGTCCATCTGATGCAGCTTTCTCGGGCTCCTGGTGCGTTTCATAAATAATACCATCGGCTCCCGCCATTACGGCCGCGAGTGCTACCGGCTCTACAAATTCACGAATGCCTATACCGTGCGATGGATCAGCCACCACAGGCAAATGTGTTTTCTCTTTCAGAATGGGTATAGCATTTACATCGAGTGTGTTTCGGCTTGCACGTTCATACGTGCGTATACCACGCTCGCACAGAATCAGCTTTTCATTGCCCGCAGCAAATACATATTCTGCGGAATACAATAACTCTTCTATCGTGCCGGATATACCACGCTTGATCATCACCGCTTTGTCAACTTTGCCGAGTTCATCCAGCAGGTTAAAATTTTGTGTATTGCGTGCACCTACCTGGAATACATCAACGTAATCATACATCTCGGCAATCTGACTTACCTGCATTACCTCTGTGATAATTTTTATACCGGCCTTCTTTGCAAGTGTATACCACATCTTCAAACCATCTATACCAAGTCCACGGAAAGCATACGGAGAGCTGCGGGGTTTAAATACACCACCGCGCATAATGCGGACACCGTTCTTTACCAGGTGATCGATTGTTCTTTGTACCTGCTCTTCGTTCTCGATGGAACACGGACCTGCCATGATCGACAGGTTTCCGTCACCGATCACAACACCATCACCGAGATCAATATGTGTGCGACCAACTTTCCACTTGCGTGAGACAAGTTTATAGTCGTCAGACACACGATGTATATCGGCAATGCCTTGCAAATGTCCGAGCTGGCGAATGTCAAAATCTTTCTTACCGATAGCTACGAGGTAAGAACCTTTCTGCGTTTTTACCTCGGTAGTTTTATACTCCAGACTTTTTACTTTCGTAATGATAGCCTCTCTGTCCGGAGGTGCGATCGTTGGGTTTAGTTGAATGATCATAGCACGGGTAGACGTTAGGTTTGTAGTTGGGTTTTATTGGGATTTGGGTTTTACTTTTTCAGTGACTTGACGAATGCATCAACATCAGCCGATATATCTTTCGCTTCGCGCAACAAATTAATGAAAGCACTCCCTACAATAGCACCAGCACTATACTGCGAGGCTTTGGCAAACGTTGAATGATTGGATATACCGAATCCGATCAGGAACGGATTCTTCAGTTTCAGGTTCTGCAGACGTTCAAAATACTGCACTTGTTCAGAAGAGAAATCGCCTTTGGCACCGGTTATACTGGATGCTGATACCGCATATATAAATCCTTCTGTGGCAGCATCAATCTTGCGAATGCGCTCTTCCGATGTTGTGGGTGATATCAGAAACGTATTGCAGAGGTTCAGCGATTTGAAAAGTGCTTTATACTGTTCCTCAAACTCATGTAGCGGCAGGTCGGGTATAATAACACCATCCACTCCCAATGCAGAAGCATCTTTGGCAAACTTCTCAACACCATATTGAATCACGGGATTGATATAGCCCATGAGTATAATAGGGAGCGATACGGTTTTGCGTATCTCCTTTACCTGCTCCAGCAGCAGGTGTAATGTCATGCCGTTGTCAAGCGCGATCTTGTTACTCTCCTGGATGGTAGGTCCATCGGCAACCGGATCGGAAAACGGTATACCGATCTCAATGATATCGGCACCAGCCTTCTCCAACGCCTGGGCTATGCGTACCGTATCGTTCAAAGCCGGGAAGCCAGCCGTATAGTATACATTTAATATATTTCCTTTCTTTTTAGCGAATAGTTCGGTTATTCTGTTTTTCATTTTTTCTGAGGTTGATGTTTAAGACTGAAGATTTCGGATAAATAGTATACTGTTAATATTTACCCCATCGGATATAGGTCTCCAGGTCTTTATCGCCTCTTCCGGAAAGATTAACGACCACAACATCATCCTTATCAAATTCAAACTGATTAAGTGCAGCCAATGCGTGAGCGGATTCTATAGCCGGTATAATTCCTTCCAGTTTACCCAGCTCGATGCCGGCTTTCATCGCTTCATCATCGGTAGCGCTTACAAATTTTACGCGGCCTGTCTCAAACAAGTGTGCATGCATCGGACCTATTCCGGGATAGTCCAAACCTGCCGATATGGAATGAGGTTCCACTACCTGTCCATCTTCAGTTTGCATCAGCAACATCTTACTGCCATGCAGTACACCTACTTTTCCAAGCGCGGTTGTTGCCGCAGACTCGCCTGAGTCAACACCTTTACCAGCCGCTTCCACACCCACTAAATTTACATGCTCATCATCGAGGAAATGATAGAATGCACCGGCTGCATTACTGCCGCCACCTACGCAGGCAAATACATAGTCAGGGAACGGATTACCGATCTCTTCCTGCAATTGCTTTTTCATCTCTTCGCTGATCACCGATTGAAATCTCGCCACCATATCCGGATACGGGTGCGGACCTACAACAGAACCAATGATATAGTGTGTATCGGTTGGATTGTTGATCCAGTGACGTAACGCTTCGTTGGTCGCATCTTTCAATGTCATGCTGCCGCTCAGGGCAGGTACAACCTTTGCTCCCAGGATGCGCATACGTTCTACGTTGGGGCGTTGCCGCTCCATATCAACCTTGCCCATGTATACGACACATTCCATACCCATCAGTGCGCATACTGTAGCCGTTGCAACACCGTGCTGCCCGGCACCTGTCTCGGCAATGATCTTCTCTTTGCCCAGGCGTTTCGCCAGCAGGATCTGTCCTATGGTATTGTTTACCTTGTGTGCACCGGTATGACAAAGGTCTTCGCGCTTCAGGTATATTTTGGCGCCATATTTCTCCGACATGCGCGCGGCATGGTATAAAGGCGTAGGGCGTCCTACATAATTCTTTAGCAAGTCTTGGAACTCCTTCTTAAAGTCATCGCTCTGAATGATCTGAAGATATTTATTCCGAAGTTCCTCTACATTGGGATATAGCATTTCAGGGATGTATGCACCCCCGAATTGTCCGTAGTATCCGCGTTGGTCAACTGTATATTTCATATTCTTAAAGCTTCTGGTTACTGGCTACTGGTTACACGATTGGTGTGATAGTGATGTGAGTGTGATCTATGCACGTGTCCACGATTTATAGTATCGATACTTGTGTAATGAGTGTGTTTAGCTTTTCAACGCTTTTGAGCGCGGGTTGTATCTCTACTCCGCTGTTTACGTCCAATGCATGAAGGTTCATATTCCTTAACGATGCTATATTTATAACATTGTCGGGTGTGATGCCTCCGCTGAGGAAGAATGGTATTTGTTGATCGTATCGATTTAGCACAGTCCAATCAAATACCTGCGCGTTTCCTCCGTAGTATTTACCTTTTGTATCGAACAAAAAGAAATCGACTGAAGATTGATATGGCTTTGTTACTGCAAAATCAAAATCATCGCCTACTGAAAAAACCTTGATAACACCAATGCCTGCCTGCTTGATGGTAGCACAAACTTCTACTGATTCATTTCCATGCAGCTGCAAATAATCAAGCTGCAACATGCGGGCTATAGCAAGCATTTTTTCAGGTGTCTCATTTACAAACACACCTACCTTTTTTATATCAGCCGGAAAAGATTTCGGTACCTGAAAGTCTTCCCCGACAAAGCGTGGTGATTTTTGATAGAAGATAAAGCCCATATAGTCTGGTCGCAATGCCGCTACACTCAACAGATTCTCTGCATCCCGCATTCCACAAACTTTCAGCTTCACCTCCATATACGATAACTATAGTTATATACTATGCATTTAGTTTAAGTCCTTCTGCTTTTCGGAGTTCGTCCATAAACTCCATGGCAGCTTGCTCGGGTCTGCTGTGTTTCATAAAGTTCTCTCCCATCAGGAATCCGCGGTAGCCATACTTCTTTAATTCAAGTATAGTATCCACCGAAGAAATTCCACTCTCAGATACTTTTACTGCCGAATCGGGTATAAGCGATGCCAGTCGTTTCGATACTTCGATGCCGACTTCAAATGTTTTCAGATTACGGTTGTTAACACCGATCAGGTCCGCTCCTGCTTCCAGGTTTCGCTTCAATTCGTCTTCATCGTGTACTTCCAGCAACACCTCCAGCCCAAACGTATGTGCAAAGTCGGTTAACTCTTTTACTTGCTTCGGTTCGAGTACAGCAGCAATCAACAGTATAGCATCGGCCCCGATGGATTTTGCTTCGACAATCTGATATTCATCGATCGTAAAATCTTTACGGATAATCGGGCAGAAATTAAATTTCCGCGCAATCATCAGGTCATCATTCGTACCACCGAAAAATTGTTTATCTGTCAGTACAGAGAGTGCTGAAGCACCGGCCTGCATATAGCCTATAGATGTACGTTCAACCGAAGCATGCGCGTTGATTGTACCTTTGGATGGCGACTGCCGCTTAAACTCGGCAATGATACCGGTCTTGTCTTCGCGCAGTATATATTTCTTCATCGAAACCGGCAGTGTCGAAAAGTAAATTCCTTTCTCCAGCAGTTTTACCGGGTACAGGCTTTTTCGCTCTTCTACCTCTTTGCGTTTTTGTTCAATGATCTTATCGAGAATATTCATGCGTTTGGTGTGTTGGTATATATCTGTAAAACGTTAATTAAGGCTGTACAAGTTTCTTAAACGACTGAAGTGCCTTGCCTGACTCCAACGCTTCTTTCGCGCGTTGCAAAGCTGCGGGCAATCCATCCTGCTGATGGCCTGCGTATAACGCCATGCCTGCATTGGCAATCACCGCTGCATTTTGCGCTGCCGTTCCTTTACCTTCCAATACTTTCATAAATACTTTGGCAGACTCCTCTACGGTATCGCCGCCTTTCAGGTCTTCGTATTTTAGTTGGGGTAAATTAAGATCAGCAGGAGTAGCCAGGCGTTCACCCTGGTTATAGAAATATTTGAATGCACTGGTAAGTGATACTTCATCATAGCCGTCAATGGAGTGAAGGATCACAAAATCTTTATCGGTGTTCTGGTATAAATATCCATACTGTCGCGCCAGCTCCAGGCTAAATACACCCACGAGTTGTCGTTTCGGGAACGCTGGGTTTACCATCGGTCCCAACATGTTAAAGAATGTTTTTACGCCAAGCTCTTTCCGTATCGGTGCTACATTTTTCATCGCCGGATGAAACAACGGTGCGTGCATAAAGCAGATGTTGGAGCGATCGAGGCTGCGCTTCAGTTCATCTACATCGCTGGTAAATTTATAACCGAAGTATTCAAGCAGGTTGGAAGATCCGCAGGCCGATGAAACACCATAGTTACCATGCTTGGCAACCGGCTGACCGGCTGCCGCTACAACAAACGATGAAAGCGTGGATATATTAAATGTATTCTTACCATCACCGCCCGTACCGCACACATCCATGACGGGTTGATCAAATTTAGCAGGCAGACACAACTCCAGCATGGCATCACGAAAGCCTTGCAACTCGTCTACCGTTATGCTGCGCATCATATATACCGTCATGAACGCAGTTGTCTGACTCGGATTATATTTACCTGTAGCAAGATCAACCAATACTTGTCTCGCGGTTTCTTTGGTAAGCGAGCGGTGATCGATCAGTTCGTTTAATATATGTTTCATTCTTTATTAGAATTTAGCAATCAGGACTTGGACTTGGTTGGGTGTTCGACATCGGAATATTAATGCTTCAGCCAGTTCGCGATCATCTTCGGACCTTCCGGTGTCATAACAGACTCAGGGTGGAACTGCACGCCTCGCACATCATACTTCGCATGTTGTAATGCCATCACCAAACCTTCATCATTCACGGCCGTAATTTTCAGGTCTGGTGTAAAGCTCTCCGGCAATACAGCCCACGAGTGGTAATGTGTCGCCTGGAATTTTTCGGTTACACCTTTAAAAAGATAATCAGAAGAATCTTTCACTTCTACTACGGACGTTACTCCGTGCAGAACCTTGGGTATATTATATAGTTTGGCACCGTATACCTCTCCTATCCCCTGATGACCGAGACAAACCCCTAGTATACTTTTGGAGGCGCCATACTCGCGAATTACCTGCTTCATAATACCGGCTTCATCCGGTATACCCGGTCCGGGAGATAGTAATATCTTATCATATTTCTTTACGTCTGCCACGCTGATCTTATCGTTTCTAAAAATATCCACAGCGTATCCTAACTCTCGTATTATATGTACCAGATTGTATGTAAATGAATCGTAATTATCGAGAACAAGTAATTTCATCTCTTTTGAATTATAAGATTGGAAGATTTTAAGATTAGAAAATTGTAAAATTATTTTTGTTTGTTGTTTTTCTTTTTGGATTCGTAGTCGTCCAGATAGTTGATGAATCCTTTTATACTTTTTGACGCGGTGATTAGTTTGTTGTGTAGACGTTCGTAGTCATCTTGTGGTACTATACCGGCTTCTTTTAGTACGAAGAGGTTGCTTCGTAATTCTCCGGCTGATCCTTTTGCATATCCTAGGAAGCGCATAAATACATTGTTATTATTATACTCAAAGCCTTCCGCTATATTGTTCGACACCGATATAGCAGCTCTTCGAAGTTGATCTTTCGATGAATAATCTCTTTCCAATTTTCCTCTTGATGTTATACCATATATATCCAACCCTATTGCAACGGCCTCTTTCCAAATTTCCAAGTCCTCAAACCGCTCAATCCTCGCCATAACTTTTTAATTTTTGATTTATTAAAAATTTCAAGAGGCCTTTTTTTTAATCTTTCAATCTTAAAATCTTTTAATCTTAACAAATCTTCCAATCTTAAAATTTTCCAATCTTCGACAATCCCATCATATCTTCTCCGCCATCAACACTGCTTTCCTCAGCGCAGTGAGTTTATTATTCACCTCCTGCAACTCACTTTCGGCTTGTGATTTGGATACTACTCCGGCTCCTGCCTGGTATATCAGTTTATTTTCATGACTTAGGAATGTACGAATCATAATGGCGTGATTGAACGATCCGTCAAAGCCTATAAATCCGATGGCACCTCCGTAAAACGTCCGGTTTGTATTTTCGTATTTATTGATCAGTGTCATGGCCATGTGCTTGGGTGCACCGGATAATGTACCGGCCGGAAATGTATCGGCTGCCATTCCGATTATAGAAGAGTCGTTTGCCAGCGTACCGGTAACTTTTGACACGAGGTGTATAACGTGTGAGTAGTATTGAATTTCCTTGAACACTTCTACGTGTACGCTCGAAGCATTTCTGCTCATATCGTTGCGTGCCAAATCTACAAGCATTACGTGCTCAGCATTTTCTTTTTCATCGGCAGCAAGGCGTTCGGCAATGGCTGCATCTTCCTGGTCGTTACCGGATCTGCGGAATGTACCGGCTATAGGGTATATATGTGCTTTGCCTCCTTTCACCTGCAGCTGTGCTTCCGGTGACGAGCCGATCAGCTTGAAATTACCATAATCAAAATAAAACAGGTAAGGCGATGGATTGATGGAACGCAACGCGCGGTATACATTAAACTCGTCTCCTTTAAAGCCGCACTGAAATCTTCTGGAGAGAACGATCTGGAACACATCGCCACGGTAACAATGCTCCTTACCTTTCTCGATTACCTTAAGGAACTCTTCATCGGAAAAATTAGATTCTTCACCATTTATCAATGAAAACTTATAGGTGGAGAAGCGATTGCTGAAAATGATCTGTTCAATTCTGTCGAGCGAGCTCGGTGTAATGGATTGATGCGAATGTTCGAACAAACTCAGTTCGTTGGAGAAGTGATCGACAACAATTACATACCGGTATAGTTTATAGATCACATCCGGTATCATCTTTTTCTTCTGGTCGATCGTTACCGTTTCAAAGAACCGAACGGCATCGTATGACATATATCCGAAGAGTCCGCAGTTAGGATACTTGGAACCTGCCTGTTGTTGAACATCAAATTTATTTCTGAAGTCTTCGAGCAATGAAGTAACGTGTCCTACACCTGAGATTTTGATCTGCTCGGCTGCGCCATCCGGATATTGAATGGAGGCTTCGTTATCTACAACCTGGAACGATGCGATTGGATCGCAGCATATAAAAGACAAACTGTTTTCATGACCATGATAATCTGAACTTTCGAGGAGAATGCTGCCTGCAAACACATCGCGGAGTTTCAGATATATATTAACAGGTGTGAGTGTATCGGCCAGAAGCTTCTTGGTGTAGGTCGTTAATGTATACTTCATGTTCGGTTTATATTTTTCGATCGGCTTGTTCAGGTACGATCAGTTACGTTTAAATAAAAAAAGAAGGCCTGCTGGTGAACAGCAGGCCTTCGGCATTATCGCTTTAACATAAAAAGGCTGTTCACATATCGAGTTTCGATATATGCCACCACCAAGCTATGTTATTGAATTGTATCATGTTCTATTACTCTGCTTTCTTTTTAGCAGGTGTTCTTTTTTTAGCAGGAGCTGCGCCAGCTTCTGATGTTTCTTTTTTAGAAGTTGCTCTCTTCAAACGAGCTTTGATAGCATTTTTACTTCTTGTAACGCCATAAGAGCCTTTTGTGCGCTTACCTTTTTTGGATTTTTTATCTCCTCTTCCCATGAATTTAGTTGAAATTGATGCGGCAATAATAGTAAAGTCTTTATTGATTACAAATACCAGACAAAAAATTTACAATTATTCCAACGCCATTGTCAGTCTAACAATGAGACAAAGAAACGCCACCAAATCCCAGTTCAGGATGTTATTTCTCTTCTGCCGGCAACAACGAAGGAACACTCATGGCCAACACTCCCGGATAAAACTGGTAGATTTTGGTAAAGAAACCTGCTGTTTCAGCCGTTAATTTGGAGAAGAAAATCATATCGGGGCGCTCATCATATTGCATTGGGAGTTGATTCTGAGCAGAAAATCTTCGAACAACATAACCCTTAACTTCCAGTCCGGTAATCACATCTTCACTATAATTATCCAGGAGCCACACTACACCAGCCATACTTTTTTATTTGTTTGTGTAGTATATAACCAACCATTATGCCAACTGCCCAATCCACTCAGAAAGGGCAATTGTTAACTATAGTTCTCCCAACAATAGAATAGCGAATAAACTAAATACCATTTCGGATACTCGCAAAATAAAAAACATGCAATGGTTAAACACGTCCGTAGAATTGATCAATGCATCGGATGATTTTTATACTAAAAAACCCGAAGCATGTGCTCCGGGTATTTTATTTTTATGACAAAGCTATATATACCTTATCCTAGAACAGGAAGCCGAGTCGTATGTAAAACATGTTGCCGTCTTTGCTGTGCGCCAGTTCAGCAGCGAGCACGGTTAAATTAAATGGTGTAACCCATATTCCTCCCCCGTATCCTTTATGCCATACGCTGGATGTACCATCGGCTGTGCTGGGATCTTTACCGCTGGCATCTTTATACCATACACGCCCTACATCGAAGAAACCATTTATACCCACCGATGCCGGGAATATATAGGAGCGGAAGCTGGCGATTTTTAAACGCACTTCATTGTTGCTATAGAAATCGCGATCGCCATAAAAACGTGTTTTACGGAAGCCGCGAAGTTCTGTTTTACCATCGAGTATCTGTGCCTGGTATATTTCATATTTACCGGTATTGATACCGCCACCGGCACGAAGCGCAAAGGTAACACGGGCCGGAAGTCTGAACGACTGATAGAACGCAACGGACGCGTTATGCGAAGTGAAATCATGCGCGCGCGACTCCAGACCTTTATATACTGTTGATGACTGATTCAATACCACTCCGCGTGTTGTGAGTATACGGTTGTCGCGTTTATCGATGAGCCACTCGGTACGAAGTCCTGCAAATGTTTTGGATACTTCAAACAGTGGTTCATCCAGGGTGGCCGCATACTCGGCAATATACCGTGGTGATTTGGTAGGCCTTTCGATCTCTACGCGCTGGTATACCGGACCGATTTTAAAAAGACCGGAACTACCGAAGGGACGTGTAAGCATAGCTTGCAGGTCTATCTGCTGGAGGCGTATACGATAGTAATCAATAGAGCTCCGGAGCTGATCTTCGTATTGAGGTTCATCATCCAACTCGTCATTAAATACTGTCTCATTACCCCAGCCGAAGAAGTTGTTTACGAAGTTAGGCGCTTTTACATCGAAGTCTAACGCTACGCCCCATTTGCCAAATACCTGCGAGAAGCGACCATCGTACTTGAAGTTATAGGAACTGGTGAGCGGAGCATAACTGAACAAAAACAAATGCTGTGTCTTAAACGGAAACTTACGGAAGCCATGCTTGGTATACAGAAAACCTCCACCCAGGAATATGCCATCGTCATAGTTAAAAGTACCGTAAACAAGCGGTGCTAGTACAGGATATCGAAATGCCCTGCGATCGTACAGGTTTACATCCGCATCGTTGGAAGTCTTATCAGCGAGGTGTCGCTTGCTGTTGATGGCTATACCTGCGGGCACATCGTATATTTTATATGGTTGTCGCCAGCCTTTTATCGTGGCATTGTTTCGTACAGAGTCACCACCATCGCCACCGATTACACGCACCTTGATCTTTCCTTTACCCTCGCCGGAAAAACTAAATATATCATCGCCACCGAAACCATAGAGGCGTACCTCATCGGTTTCGTTCGCCAGGAATTTACGTTCATATATTTTGGAGGTGTGTTCGCCTGACTTGCTGATCTTATATATACTTACCCTTGCATCGCCATTGGGTTCCTGCTGCACATCAAAGTACTCACGCTTGTCGGAGCCCGTTACATCCACTTCGCGCGCCAGGAATTTATAGTGCTCCTGTGCATACTCCGGCAAATGATCTCTGCGCGATTTCAATTTACGGGCAATCTCTTCGCCATGCAGTTTATATATCTCCGCAGGCAATCGCTTTACAGCAGCCTCAATTGTTTCGTCTGTCAATGATTGTTGTACGCCCTTCGCCTGCTCCTGCCATTGTGCAGCCGATGGTTGATTGAGAAAACTTCTGTCGAAGTAACGTGCGTTGAACATGAAGCCGGGTGCCCACCGTACTTCATCGTGAAAGCCTTCAAACTTTGGCAATGCCCACTTACGGCTCCATACTTTGGCCAGTATACCATCGCTCACAAACAATGCCTGGTCGCGATCACGCGGTATAGGACGATAGTATTCTGTTTTCTTTTCCTTGAATGATGCCCAGCGCCACTGATCATCGTGACGATCCCAGTCTCCTATAACAATATCAAAAACACGCGAACGCAGTACAAACTCCTGATCAACATAATTATCGTTGTCTTCCATGAGCTTCTCCAATACTTTATCGGTGCTGATAATCTTCTTTGAATTTCCGAAGTACGGCTTATTGCTGGCATCGCCTGCGGGACGTTCCTCGAACAGCATCAGTGTATTGGCAAACTCCTTCCGGTAGATTCCAAAGCGCGGATCATCTGGTATATATACTACTTCCGGGTTGGTATGATATATACCCGCAGCCTCTGCGAGTGGCGTTACCGTTAAAGCTCCATACGGGTGTGCAGCCGATATCTGGTCCTGTACAAGATCTGCAGCAAATGTTTTCTGTAACATCTCCGGCACAGCTTTCTCCGGGAATTTCTCGATCGAGCGTAATGTATACTCTTGTTCCAACGAATCTGCGAGGCGCAGCGACAGCGTCTGCATACCTCCACCCTTCTGCAATATCTTCAATCCTCCGCCAATGGCACCAATGTTAAATACCGGCACATCGATATCCTGTCGCCATTCATCGCGGTAATTTTTTCCCAATATCTTTTTATGAAATTTACCAGCCTGGTAACGGTCGCTGGCATGCACGCGCACTGTTTTTGAAAAATCCGGTAACGCCTGTTCTCCCGGTGCTGTCGGATTTACTTCGGCTTTTACCTGAACATTATAGACTGGCTGCTCTTTACCAATCTCAAAGTAATCAATCGAAGAAGCGCCTCCGCCGGAAACATTAATCTTCACAAACCCCATAGCAGGCGAGGCAAAGCGGGCATATCCCTTCTGCTTTACAAAAGTATATTTAGAGCCCGATCCGCTGGTAATATAGTGTACACTGTCCTTCCAGACATACTGCAAGGCATGTTCATGACCATTTACATATATGGTATTCGGATACTTCTTCAGCAACTGCGACATCACCTGGATATAGCGTTTGTAGATGGGATGTGGCGTGTCTTGTATATCACCTATAAATTTTCGGTATAGCGGGTATATCGAGCCGATGCCCGGCATCGGTATATATAGGTCTCGGTTGAGGTCCAATAGCGGAAACAAGTGGTCTTTCCAGGTAAATACACCTCCGTGTTCACCATATGTATAGAGCGGATGGTGAGCCGCTACGATAACCCGCTTCCCTATATTCCGGTTGAATATATCTTCCAGTTGTATCACGGCATCTTCCGGACGCTTTACTTCACAGGGACTGTCGTCACCTTCCGGTTTATCCCACGGATGCAAAAACCATTGTGAGTCTATAATTACCAGCACAGCATCTTTACTCAGCGGAACTTCCACCGGACCAGGGCACCCGCCCTCGGGTTGAAAGTGTATATGTTCGTTATGAAGCGAATCGATCCACGCTTCCTCGTGGGTTATCTGTTGCCAGCCGTCAGCATGGCCTTTTTTCCAATCGTGGTTGCCGGGTATAAAGTATACATCCGTGTTAAATCCCTGCAGCAGGTTGAGCTGAGCCTTCAGGATCGTTTCTGCCTGCTGGCGTCCGCGTTCATCGGGTGCCGGGAGTCCCTTGGGGTAAATATTGTCTCCCAGAAAAATTACCACCGAAGGTACAGCCGGATCGTACTTCTTTTGTAATAATTCGCGCAGGCCGTTCGTTGGTAAGGTTGGTTCTCCGGCATCCCCGATCATATAGAGGTTAAAGCTCTGTTGCTGAGGGTAGAGCGGAGAGCTGATAAGAAGGAATAATAGAAAATTAGCGAGTCGAAGTCTAATCATGACACAAACTAAATTAAAGAAGAGCAGAACTGCATAATTCTGCCAGGTAATACTTCACTATTCTATTCTCCATCAAACTAAATATAAATTTTGTTAGTTTTAGGTTTATGTTCGACTAATGGTATGATTGAAACGGAACTGGTTCGGAAAGCTAAAGCCTATGCCGAAGAAATCCTTTGTAATAAACTGCCAAAAACCTGTGTATATCACAACTTCAGCCACACGCAAGAGGTAGCACAGGCGGCTCAGGAAATTGGTGCTGCTTCCAATCTTACAAACGACCAGATGGAGACTGTACTGATCGCTGCGTGGCTGCACGACATCGGTTATCTGAACGGTCCTAAAGATCATGAAAAAGAGTCGGCCACCATTGCTGTTAAATTGCTGCGCGATTGGAATGCTTCGGAGAAGAAAGCTGAAGATGTACAGCGCACGATCCTGGCAACGGTAATGCCGCAAGCTCCGCAGGACATTATGGGCGAAGTACTCTGCGATGCCGATCTTCACCACCTTGCCAAGACGGATGTTCGCGAACGCGCCAAGCGACTGCGCGAAGAAATCGCCATCACTAAGAATGTACACTTTGCTTCCGATGACGAGTGGCTTCAGGCTAATCTGAAGTTTATGAAGAACCACGAGTTCTTTACGGCCTACGGCAAAAATGTTTTACAACCGCTGAAGAAACAAAATATCAAAAGACTAAAGAACGAGTTAAAGCCTGAAGCTTCAAAGAACGAAGGGCTGCAAGAGATGGAGAAGGAAATAGAAAAGCTTCGTAAAAAACTGGATAAGAATTCACGTCCGGATCGCGGTATAGAAACAATGTTTCGCACTACGCTGGAGAACCACATCAACCTGAGCGGTATGGCGGATACGAAGGCGAACATCATGATCTCGATCAACACTATTATACTATCCATCGTTGTCAGCGTGCTCTTCCGTAAACTTGAAGATTTTCCACACCTGGTAGTGCCTACGCTTATCCTGGTGTTTACATGTCTCACAGCCATCGTCATGGCTATTCTGGCTACACGACCAAACATTGCCGAAGGTAAATTTACCCGTGAGGACATTCTGAATAAAAAAACAAACCTGCTTTTCTTCGGTAACTTTCACAACATGGCATTGAAAGACTACGAGTGGGGTATGCGCGAGATGATGAAGGATTACGATTATCTCTATGGCAGTATGATAAAGGATATATACTTTCTCGGGAAAGTACTGGCCAAGAAGTATAAATTCATCCGCCTGTCGTATACTATATTTATGTTCGGGTTTGTGGCTTCGATCGTGACCTTCCTGATCCTGACGATGTTATACTATCAACCGTATTCACTTAAAGATCTGCTGACTCCTTAAGCGGAAGTACATATACGGCACAATCTTTCGGTTCATTTTGCTGATTGGGAAACCGCATCCAGTTGGCAAGGCTCGCTTCTTTTATCAATCCACATTTTTCGAGCACCCTTGCGGAAGCTATATTCTCGGCATCTACAAAGGTGCTGATGCGAAATATACCTTTCTGCTGCCGAAGCATGCGCATGATGTACGTACAGGCTTCGGTGGCAAGACCATTGTTCCACCACACGGGACTTAATATATACCCGAACTGTATTTTACCGTGCTCGTTCATGATGCCAATGCTGCCGATTAACCGCCCGTTGGTTTTGAGGCGAATGCTATAACTGTAGTCGGTTCCCTCCTGCCACGCCCATACCGCATATTGTAAAAATGTACGTGTGTCTTCAATATGCTGATGCGTTGGCCACGACATATAGCGGGTTGCTTCCGGTTTGCTGGCATAGGTATAAAAAATTTCCTCGGCATCTTCGTACCTTAGCCGCTGAAGGAGCAATCGTTCTGTTGTGAACTGCTCTGGTAAATCAAGTCGAATCATTGATCAAATAAAAGTAGAATGGCGAAAGGCAGCAACATCGTTCACCAGTATTTCAAAAAAGAAATAGAAGGTGTCAAGATCCTCGTAAAAGTTAACCCGATACTTTACACAGGATCTGAAATAACCGTAGATGCGGAAGGCCATGCCGAGCTACGCGAACTTGAATTTGATGAAGGTATATTTGAAGATTTGAAAGCAGACGAATTCGAAGAAGCAAGCCCGCTTGAGTTCAATCTATATCTCAATGGACTTGTGTAAGGATTGGAAGATTGAAAAATTAAGTAGACTCCACGCTTTGTAATTTTTCAATTTTGTAATGTTATAATTTTCCAATTTCTTAAATCTTTCAATTTTACAATTTTTCAATTTTCTAATTCTCAGTGCTCATCATACTGCATCACCATCTTCCGGATTCGGTCTTCTATTTTTTCGGAGGTTAGTTTTTCGCGCATGCGGTCTACCATGATGGGGAAGGCGAATGGTGTTGGTTTCTCGGGATGTGTGATGATAATTTTCTGGTGAGCTATACGATCGAGTGCTTTTCGCAGGCGTGCTTCTTCTAACTGGAAGTCCATTACTTCATCGAATGCCTGGCGCAGTAATAAGTTGTGGGCATCGTAATCATTAAACACGTTGAAGAATAGTTGTGATGTTGACTGCAGATGTCGGTCTTTAACGGGTTTGCCGGGATAGCCTTTGAATACGAGACCGGATATAGCGGCTATATCTCTGAATTTTCTGCGCGCCATCTCGGTAGAATTTATACTCGCTTGTATATCTTTCATCAGATCATCGCTTCCCAATACGTTGGTCTCTACGGCTTCTTCGATTGGTATAGGCTGATCAGACAATAACTCGAAACCATAATCATTCATCGCGATGGAAAAAGTAATGGGTTGTATTTGTGCGATACGATGTGCCACCAGCGCGCCCATGCCTTCGTGCACGAAACGTCCTTCAAACGGATACATGAGTACGTGGTACCCTTCATCACTTTGAAAATACTCGATGAGAAATTCGTTTTTGCCGGGTAAATGCGAGCGGTCGCGTTGCAGGTCAAATACAGGTTTCAGAAATTTCATCTCCACATCCGTCTCTATACCCTGTACAACTTCATCGAGTTTATTGCGGATCAGTTCACTCATCTGCGAAGACAACGGCATGCGTCCACCCTGCCACGAAGGCACAGCTCCCGATTTTCGGTTGGTCTTGCGTACCTGCGCCTCCATTTCCTTGATGCGTACGAGTTCAAGATTTCTGCCGGCAAACCAGAATACATCGCCGGGCGACAGGCGCGAAATAAAATACTCTTCGATCGTTCCCAAATATTTACCGGAAACAAACCGTACAAACATGGAAGCATCGCCCACGATGGTGCCGACTGAAAGACGGTGCCTCATCGCTATAGCGCGGTTCTCTACCCTGTATATACCATTGATTACAATTACCTTTCTATACTCATCATAGGCCTGCAACGAATCGCCACCGGTGGTAATGAAATTTAATATCCACAACCATTCATCTTCACTCATGGATGAAAAACTGAAAGTACCCTTTACCTCCTCGAAGATCTCGTTGGGCTCAAATCCTTCCGATATAGCAAGTGTAATGAGGTATTGCATGAGTACATCGAACGAACGGATATAGGGGAAGCGATCTTCCACAATTTTTTTTCGAACTGCTTCGCGTATACCGGCCGCCTCCATCAGCTCCAGCGAATGTGTCGGTACAAAGTATATACGGCTTACGGCACCAGGCTGGTGGCCGCTTCGACCGGCTCGTTGTAAAAAGCGAGCAACTCCTTTTGGTCCGCCAATCTGTATCACGGTTTCCACCGGGCGAAAGTCCACACCGAGATCAAGACTGGAGGTACACACTACAGCTTTCAGTTTACCTTCATGCAGTTGATCTTCCACCCAGTTGCGTAACTCCTGACTAATGGAGCCATGGTGCATCGCCATAAGTCCGGAAAGCTCGGGCGCTTTGTCCAGCATCTTCTGGTACCATATCTCCGCGAAAGACCGGGTGTTGGTAAAGATGAGCGTGGTACTACTGTCCTTTACTATATCGACAACTTTTTGCAGCAGATGTATACCGAGGTGCCCGGCCCATGGCATCTTGTCAACCGAATCGGGCAGTATCGAAACAATCTCGATCTTCTTCTCGATGTCGGTGCGTATCACACTATATTTCTTCTCGTAGTAATAATTACCCAGCAATGCCTGCAGTGCTTCATCCATGTTGCCAATGGTTGCCGATATACCCCACACCCGCAACGCAGGTGCTATGCGCTTGAGTCGCGACAACGCCAGTTCTACCTGCACACCGCGTTTGGAGCCCATCAGTTCGTGCCACTCATCGGCTACCAGCACTTTCAGCTCTTTGAAAAAATCGTGATAGCCTTTTTGGGCCAACAGCAAATGCAGACTCTCTGGTGTTGTAATGAGTAGCTCCGGTGGTTTTTCTTTTTGCCGGGCACGTTCCTTTACCGATGTATCGCCCGAGCGCACGCCAACCTTCCAGGGCAGTTCAAGTCCTTCGATCAACCGGTTCGCCGACAGCTCTATTTCTTTGGACAGTGCACGTATCGGGGTGATCCAGATGGCCTGCAGCCCATTGTTCTTTTGCTTTTTATAGTCAGGATTGTTTCGGATAAACTCCAGCATAACGGGCATCAGGAGCGAATAGGTTTTACCACTGCCGGTGGGCGCGTTCACCAATCCGCTATAGCCATCGAGATAGGCCTCCCAGGCTTCTACCTGAAACGGAAAAGGTTTCCATCCTCTCGCTTCAAACCAATCTTTTCCTACTTTTACACGATCTATGGCCATTGGAAATAAAATTAAAATTTATGCGCGTGGCAAAAAACATTTTTCATTTCCGTTGGTTTTAGGTTTGTAAAGATTGAGATGGGCAAGTATTCAATCAAAGAGCTTGAAAAGCTATCAGGTATTAAAGCGCACACCATTCGCATCTGGGAAAAGCGCCATAAGATCATCCAGCCTTCACGCACTACCACCAACATTCGCTTCTATTCGGATGACGATCTGAAAAAGATCATCAACGTATCGCTTCTCAATAATAATGGCATCAAGATCTCGCACATTGCCGACATGAGCATGGCAGAAATGAACCGGAAGGTTTTAGAGATCAGTGAAGTTAAGAGTGACACCAGTGTATATATCGATCAGCTCATCCTCGCGATGATCGATATGGAGGAAGAAGCTTTTGAAAAAGTACTGAGCACGATTATACTGCGCTACGGGTTTGAACGAACTGTTACTGAAATTATATATCCCTTTCTGGAAAAGATCGGTATACTGTGGCAGGCCAAACACATTACACCGGCACATGAGCACTTCATGTCTAATCTTATCCGGCAGAAAATTATAGTGGCTATCGATGGGTTGCAGATTCCTTCCAAAGCTGCGAGAAAGGTTGTCCTGTTTCTTCCGGAAGGCGAAATGCATGAGTTAGGATTGCTCTTCAATCATTACCTCGCGCGAATGCTCGGCTATAGAACATACTACCTGGGGCAAAATGTACCCCACGAAGACCTGGTAAGCGTTATACAAACACATCATCCGGAAATACTGATAACTTCCCTGATCTCTCCGATGAAAAACATGGAGCAGTATTTCGAAAAGCTGGCGCTCGATTTTCCTGCTGTAGCGATCTATGCCTCCGGAATGCAAATCCTGCATTTACAAAATACTTCCATAAAAAACATTCGGTTCTTTTCAACCGCTTTGGAGCTGAAAACGCTGTTGCAGGATTAATCCTTTTTTTATAAAAAAACTCACCCCAAGCCCTCGAAAGGGCGTTTAGAGCTATTTCAGGCACAATATTTTGTTTAATATTTTAATTAATTAATTAAACAATAATGGACTTTATCAGTTTTAAGGTTTAGTTTTGTTTAACATTTCAAACATATAATTAAACATATATGACTACCTCTGAATTCACGCTTGAAATTGCCGGATTAAGGAGCACACTGCAGTCGTTTACCAGGAGGTTTACGAATGACCGGGAAGAATCGCATGACCTCGTACAGGATACGATGTTGAAAGCGCTGATGTATCGTGATAAATTCAGGAAAGACACAAACCTGAAAGGCTGGCTTTTTACGATTATGCGAAACACATTCATTAATAATTATCGCAGAACGCAACGCGCCCGCACTTCGAATGACACTACAAAAGACCTATACTTCCTGCAGGTTGAAGAAGAGCATACCTTCAACCGGCCGCAGGAAAGCCTGGAGTTTAAAGAGATATGGCGTAACATGAATCATGTAAAAGATGAATTCCTCACGCCCTTCAAAATGTATACTTCCGGGTATAAATATCATGAGATAGCAGAACATCTGAACATCCCGATCGGTACCGTAAAGAACAGAATCTTTCACGCCCGTAAGGAAATTCAGAAAAGATTACAAGGATATTAAGTAACTTCCTGTAGAGATTTGGTCGCTCATGAGTTGTATTGCAATTATAGGTTCAGGATTCTCGGGACTATCGGCAGCGTGTTATCTTGCCCGGGAAGGACACGCTGTAACATTGTTTGAAAAGAACGATTCGCCCGGAGGCAGAGCGCGTCAGTTCAAGGCAAACGGCTTTACCTTCGACATGGGGCCAAGCTGGTATTGGATGCCCGATGTTTTTGAAAACTTCTTCAATCATTTCGGTAAGAAGGCGTCTGACTACTATACGCTTCAACGACTCGATCCTTCGTATCGCATCGTATATAGTAAAGATGATGTACTCGATATACCAGCCGGTATAGATGCGCTCTGTAAATTATTTGAAACGATCGAACCCGGAAGCGGTAAAAAACTGCTGCAGTTTCTGGAAGAAGGAAAGTATAAATACGATATCGGCATAAACGACCTCGTGCATAAACCCGGATTGTCACTCCGCGAGTTTATGGACATCGATCTGCTGAAGGGTGCTTTACGACTGCATGTATTTCAATCTATAGCAAGCTATATCCGAAAGTTTTTCAAAAATGAAAAACTGATTCAGCTTCTCGAATTTCCCGTATTGTTTCTGGGGGCTACCCCAGAGAAAACACCTGCACTCTATAGCCTGATGAACTATGCCGACATGGCGCTGGGCACGTGGTACCCACAGGGCGGTATGTATAAAATAATAGAAGGCATGGTGGCGCTGGCGCGATCGCTGAACGTTACGTTCGAATTCAACAGCAACGTTGAGCGACTTGAAATGAATGCTGTAAAGGCAAAGGGATTGAGGATAAACGGAACGTTTCGTCCGTTCGACTATATTGTTGCCAGCGCAGACTATCATCATGTTGAACAGCATTTATTGCCGGCTACTCATCGCAGGTATAGTGAAGTATATTGGCAGAAAAGAGTAATGGCGCCTTCGAGCCTGATATTTTACCTGGGCATCAATAAAAAGCTGAACGGGTTGCTGCACCATACACTGTTCTTCGATCAGGATTTCAAACAACACGCACGCGAAATATATGATCGGCCTCAATGGCCTTCGGCACCGCAGTTCTATATTTCATGTCCTTCGCAAACCGATGCTACCGTAGCTCCTGCAGGACATGAAAATATATTTATACTGCTGCCGGTTGCGCCTGGCCTGCAAGACTCTGAAGCGATTCGCGAAAAATATTTTGACAACATAATCACCAGGCTTGAACATTTAACCGGACAGACTATCCGCAACCACATTGTATACAAGCGAAGTTATGCGCACAACAATTTTATAGAAGACTATAATGCTTTTAAAGGCAATGCATATGGACTCGCCAACACCTTACTACAAACGGCAAATCTTAAACCATCTATCGTTAACAAAAAAGTAAGTAATCTGTTTTATACAGGACAGCTCACGGTACCGGGCCCCGGGGTACCGCCCTCCATAATCTCGGGTGAAGTAGTGGCACGTGAACTCATCAGCAAAATTCAGGAACAGCAAAATTGAAATGTATGAAGGAACTCTTCGACAAAGTTTCCATCCGGTGTAGTCGTATAACGACCAATATATATAGTACTTCGTTCTCGTTGGGTATATTTTGTCTGGCCAAAGAGCTTCGCGACCCGGTGTACGCAATCTATGGCTTTGTGCGCTTTGCCGATGAGATTGTTGATACCTTTCACGATCACGATAAAGCCACACTACTCGCACGCTTTAAGGAAGATACCTACCGCGCCATTCGCGAGAAGATAAGTCTCAATCCGATTCTTAATAGTTTCCAGGACACTGTGAACCGTTTTCAGATTGAAGACGAGCTCATAGAACAATTCCTGCACAGCATGGAAATGGACTTGCATCGCAAGGATTACAATGAAGATACTTTCCAGGAATATATACTTGGTTCTGCCGAAGTGGTAGGATTAATGTGTCTGCGCGTATTCTGTAACGGCAACGGAGAACTATACAACAAGCTGAAGCCTTACGCCATGCGACTGGGTTCAGCGTTTCAAAAAATAAATTTCCTCCGCGATATGCGTGCAGACTTTATCGGAATGGGCCGCTCCTACTTTCCGGGGTTAGACCTCCATCAATTCAATGACGACTGTAAAAGAAAAATTGAAGAAAGTATTGCACAGGATTTTTACCAGGGCTATATCGGTATAAAACAACTTCCGCGTTCGGCTCGTTTCGGAGTTTATGTGGCGTATGTTTATTATCTTGCGCTCTTTAAAAAGATACGGAATACACCTTCTGAAAATGTATTGCAGAATCGTATCCGGATCCGTAACCGACATAAAGCAAGACTCCTCGCCTATTCATACGTGAAACATCAACTTAACATGCTCTGATGGAAAAAGTTATTCTGGTAGATGAGCGGGACAATATTGTGGGCACCATGGAAAAACTGGAAGCTCACAGAAAAGGAGTACTTCACAGGGCTTTCTCTATTTTGCTTTTCAATTCCAAAGGAGAAATACTGCTGCAGAAACGTGCAACCTCCAAATATCACAGCGGTGGTTTGTGGACCAATACCTGCTGCAGCCATCCGCTGCCCGAAGAAAGCATGGAAGATGCTACACGCAGAAAGCTAAAACAGGAAATGGGAATTGATCTGCAAACGGAGTTCGCTTACAAGTTTATCTATAAAGCTACGCTCGATCACGGGTTGACCGAGTACGAGCTCGACTATGTATATACCGCTATATTTGATGGCGACCCGGTGATTAATACTGAAGAAGTAGAAGCGTGGAAATTTGTGGATATAGCAGCGCTCAAAAAAGATATTGCTGATAATCCTGACCACTATACATACTGGTTCAAGCTGATCATCCGCCACCCGGAACTCACACTGCTTCCTAACTGATAACAATTCTGTTTTCTCATTAAACAATACTACCACCCGACTGTTAAGCAATTGGAATGGTATTTACTGTTTAAAAAAGAGTAGACATGAAGTCTAAATCAGCGATAGTACAAGATGTTATTGACCAGAACACCACCGTGATGTGGTTCAGGAGAGATCTGCGCCTCGAAGACAATGCTGCTTTATACCATGCGCTGAAAGAAAGCAAGAACGTACTCCCGGTTTTTATTTTCGATACTGTAATTCTCAACGACCTCGAAGACAAAGAAGACAAACGCGTTGTTTTTATACGCGAGTCGTTACTGCATTTGCAGAACCAGCTTACTGACCTGGGCTCTTCGTTACTCGTTGTATATGATGACCCGGTGCATTTTTATAAAAGCATTCGTCCGAAAGCAGTATATACCAATCACGATTACGAACCCTATGCCCTAACACGCGATGAGACCGTGCGCGCTATACTCGAAGAAAAAGGCGTTGTCTTTAAAACGTTTAAAGACCAGGTGATCTTTGAAAAAGAGGAAGTGGTGAAAGACAATGGCGAGCCCTACACGGTATTTACACCTTACAGTAAGAAATGGAAAGCAACGTTGAATGCCTTTTACATGAAGAGTTATCCGACTCAGAAGTACTTTAACCATTTTAAAAGAACCAAACCGCTTTCCATTCCCACATTACAAGATATAGGATTTAAAGATGTGAAGACTGTATTTCCGGAGCGTATGATCAAAACATCTGTGATTGAAAAATATCACAAGCAACGGGATTATCCTGCTATAGCAGGAACCACGCGACTCAGTATACATCTTCGTTTTGGTACAGTAAGTATACGCAAACTGGTGCAGGTAGCGAAAAAGAAAAATGAAGTATGGCTCAATGAACTGATCTGGCGCGAATTCTACTCCATGATCCTTTACCATTTTCCACATGTTGTGTCCAATTCATTTCGTCTGGCCTACGATCATATAGCCTGGCAAAATGATGTTGAACAATTTGAGAAATGGTGCGAGGGCAAAACAGGCTACCCGATTGTTGACGCAGGCATGCGCGAACTGAATGCAACGGGTTTTATGCACAACCGGGTGCGCATGATCGTTGCTAGCTTTCTTACCAAACACCTGCTCATTGACTGGCGCTGGGGAGAAGCATACTTTGCCAAAAAACTTCTTGATTATGAACTTGCCTCCAACAACGGTGGCTGGCAATGGGCTGCCGGTTCCGGGTGTGATGCAGCACCTTACTTTCGCGTATTCAATCCGGAACTACAAACGGAGAAGTTTGATCACGACTGGAAGTATATACGCATGTGGGTGCCCGAAGTGGATACAGATGATTACCCTGCTCCGATTGTTGAACATAAAACTGCGCGCGAACGCGTACTCAAAACTTATAAGGCAGCGCTCGATGTAAATGTATAGTACGTCTAACAAAATCACACGCTTTGGTGTTATTATACAATGCGCATGCATGCAGAAGTGCTTTAAAATATTACCGACATGAAAGTATATCGATTAAAACGTACACAGGTATTGCCGATCTCACTGCAACAGGCGTGGGAATTCTTCTCATCGCCTCGTAACCTCGCGAAGATCACACCACCTGATATGCACTTCGAAATACTTTCGGTATCGGGAAGCGACAAGACCTACGCAGGGCAGGTGATCAACTATAAAATAAAAATATTCCCGTTGGTACGCGT
This sequence comes from Ohtaekwangia kribbensis, assembly GCF_042676245.1. NCBI lineage: Bacteria > Pseudomonadati > Bacteroidota > Cytophagia > Cytophagales > Fulvivirgaceae > Ohtaekwangia > Ohtaekwangia kribbensis. The sequence goes on along the minus strand of NZ_JBHTKA010000007.1, from coordinate 209,067 downwards.
GCGTTGGACAACCGAGATAACGCACGTGCAGGAGCCTCATTATTTTGTTGATGAACAACGCTTCGGTCCTTATGCATGGTGGCACCATCAACATCATTTCAAAGAAGTAAAAAATGGTGTTGAGGTTGAAGACGATGTACATTACGCTGTACCACTCGGATTTATCGGACGATTGGCAAATGCAGTATTTGTTGAGCGAACCTTAAATACTATTTTTGATTATCGGCATGCTGTGCTTCAAAAGCACTTTCCTGCCGGAGAAACCATTCGTAAGACTGCTTGATATGGATTGGATCACGTTGCTGCTTTGTTCGCTCATTACCATCGGCACTTTTCTGTTCTGGGAGTTTGTTGCCTGGTTCACGCATAAATATATCATGCACGGCTTCCTGTGGACGTGGCATCGCTCGCATCATACCGTACATGACGAGGCACTCGAACGCAACGATCTGTTCGCCCTCGTGTTCAGTATTCCTTCTATCTTTTTGTTCTATTACTTTTCGTTGGTACGCTATAGTCCCTATATGCTGGCAGTAGCCTTTGGTATTTTTCTCTATGGCATGTTCTACCTGGTGTTTCATGATATCATTGTGCACCAGCGTATCCGTTGGCGTCCGGAGAAAAAGAGCAAGTATCTGCAGCGTATGATCAACGCACACTACGTTCATCACAGCAAGCATACCCGAAAAGGATGTGAGGCGTTCGGCTTCTTATACGCCCCAAAAAAATACGAGCCGAAGAAATTTTCTTTTCGCAAAGACCGTCAGGAAACCCAATAAGCGTGCAGCAAACGCACATTATGCGTGATGATCTGCATAAAATCTGAGCATCACCCCTTTTGAGAAAATTTAAAAAATTATCTTTAAGCTAACGGGAATGGACTACCTGCAAGGATACCCATTCACTGTTGCTGGCCCGATTAATCAACCGATCGCCATTCTGTATTCATGGAAAAGTATTTATACCTGACACTCGATATTTTTGCTCTCCTGTTTCCGTTGTTGTTCAGTTTTTATTCCAAAGCTCCGTTTTACAAAAAATGGAAATATCTTTTTCCGGCTATACTCATCACTGCAGTGTTCTTCGTGGTGTGGGATGAGATCTTTACACATATAGGTGTTTGGGGATTTAATCCGCGATACGTTTCCGGTATATATATTGGTGTGTTGCCGATTGAAGAGATCCTGTTCTTTATTTGTATACCGTATGCCTGTGTGTTCTCCTATTTCGCACTGAGCTACCTGATCGAGAAAGATTATCTTTTTCCGCACCAGGAGTTAATCTCCAGCGCGCTGATTATTGTACTGCTGGTAATGGGCATGTTCTATTTCGAAAAAGTATATACCGGCATAACCTTTGTACTGCTGGGGTTACTGCTTGCATACCAGATGCTGAAACTACGCCCCCGCTATATGGGACGTTTCTATTTTGCATACGGCTTTACACTCATACCTTTCTTCCTTATCAACGGTATACTCACCGGTTCTTTTATAGAAAGCGAAGTAGTATGGTATAACAACGATGAGAACCTCGGTATACGCATCGGCACTATACCTTTTGAAGATACCTTCTACGGCATGCTCATGATCCTCTCGAACGTAATCATCTTCGAGTACCTGCAGGACCGCGAACGATATAAGGCGCTAATGCGAGCTTAATTAGCTGCGAGCTGCTGGTTTGATTTCGCTTAACCAGATGACTCCGTTATTAAAGAAGTAAATAGCCATGAGTAAAAAGTTAGAATGAGTACCTGGTATATTTTCCCCAATAAGTATACAAACAAAAGTCCTGAGCTATATCTATAGATCAGTTTCCCTCCTTACATCAAACATATAGCACTCAACCTCCACCTGTTTCCCAACTTCCGGACTCTTACTCCTTACTTCCATCTTCACCCGAGCAGCCAGTAGCGAGCAACTCACTTAATAACCCTAAACGTAATATTAACCCGCACCCCTTTCGCTGCTGATCGTTTTGGCAGACTGTGCTCCCAGTGGTGTTGAGTTTTACCTTGCATTAACAGAAAACTTCCATGTGCGAGTTCGAGTGATCGCTTGAGACTTTTGTCGGTATAGTAACGAAACTGAAATGTGCGCGTGGCTCCAAAGCTTACGGAGCCTATAACAGGATTTATACCGAGCTCCTTTTCATTGTCGCGATGCCAGCCCATACTGTCATGTTGATCGCGGTAAAGATTTAGCAAGGCGCTGTTGAAGACAACCGGGCTTACAGTTTCAATACGTTGTTTTATTTTTAGCAGCGCAGGTGTCCACGCGCGCGGTTGCATGGTGATGCCTGAGTAAGCGTATATTTTACCGGAATCACCGTGCCAGGCAGTCAGGCGTGGCTGCATCACGGTGCGTCCGTAGATGGTGATCGGCTCCTGCTTCCACTCTATTTCATGTTGCAGATCGTTGAGATACACATCGCTCTCCTCTTCCGTGAACAAATGCGGAAAGAAATTCACATCACCATCCTTTGGCAAAATATTATACAATGATTCCATACACTATTATATAGCGAATGTAAAGATGCGTGTTGGCTTTCACTATAAAAACCTGGTTCTTGCTATACTGCTATTCTGAATTTTACACAAAAACAAAACGACCCCGGTTAAAAGCCGGGGTCGTTTTCAGGTTGTTCGGGAAGTATATATTATGCTACAACTTCTGTTTTACCTGTTTTTTCTTTCTTGCTTTTTTTGCCTTTGCTCTTCGCGTTGCTTTCAACACCTTTCTCAGCTTTCTTTTTCTTTTTTTCTTCACGCTTCAGGATGTCGGCATAGACAGAAGCAAGCTTTTTGGAATTACGGTGCAGTAACTTTTTCACTTTCTTACCTGCCTCTGGTAACTCCAGGCTGCTGATAGCCTCACGCAGTGAATCATTGATGAGGCCTTGCAACGCCTTTTTAGATGTCTTTGTCTTGTCCATAAAATATCTGTTGATGCACTAAATTAACCATGTATTACCAAAGTATTATTCAGTTAACAAAAACTTAATATTGACGAAAAAAAACTGCGAATACACTCTAAAAAGCCTCTTTTTTCATTGATCTACATTTTCAATGTATAAACACACGCCTATACATTATTCATAACGAAGCGAATTTACCGGGTTCGTTGCAGCTGCTTTTATTGACTGATAGCTTACCGTAAGCCATGCTATAACAATGGCTATAACACCGCTGCCTATAAATACGAGCGGGTCAATGTCTATTCTATATTCGAAGCCATTCAACCAGCTGTCAACAATAAACCAGGCTGCTACTGCGGCCGGTACAAAAGCGATCAGTACGAGCTTGGTAAATTCTCTCGACAACAAAACAACGAGACCTACAGGCGATGCACCTAACGCTTTACGTATACCAATCTCTTTGGTGCGTTGCTCTGCTGTAAAGGCTGCGAGTGCAAACAATCCAAGACACGCTATAAATATAGCGAGTCCTGAAAATACACTAAACACCTGGCCCATGCGCTGCTCTACACGAAACAGTTCATCAAAGTTTTCATCCAGGAAGTTATAGTCGAACGGTTCGTTTGGTGCCTGGGTCTTCCAAAGTTTTTCGATCGATGCCAGTGCATTCTTCGAACTACCTTCATAGCGCACCATCAACTGGTTCGCATTCTTAGTAAGCATGATCGCGAGTGGGCGCACTTTAAACTTCAGCGACTCGAAATTGAAGTCCTTATATATACCAATCACTTTATAGCGCAAAGGTGTACCACTGTCGTTGTAAAGTATTTCTTCCTGTAAAGGATTGTTGAATCCGAATTCTTTTACAGCTGCTTCGTTAAGAATGATAGCAGATGAATCAGAAGGAAAATCTTTCGAGAAGAAACGCCCTTCCTTCAGTTCGAACTTCAGAACGTCCATGTGATCATAGTCGGCATAATACAATCCCATGATATGATCCTGCTCCGAGCCTGCCGATTTAAACACCGTTGTGTTGTTAACACCCGGGAAGTTGTTATTGGTATAGCTTGATTTTACAATCCCTGTAAGATCGTTCAAAGAGTTCTTGAACGCATCGCGGTTAGTGCCCAAACGTGACGTATTGCGTATAACCAGTACGTTGTGCTTGTCGATTCCCATGTTACGCTCCTGCATGAACGTGATCTGCTGGTATACCACCGTTGTGAAAATGATCAGGAATATAGATAACGCAAACTGGCAAACCACGAGCGTACTGCGCACGCCTCCGCTCTTCATACCGGCACGAACTTTACCTTTCAATACCTCCACAGCATTAAAGGACGTCAGGTAAAATGCCGGGTAGCTACCTGCGATCAATCCGACAAACAACACGAGTAAAACTACACCCACGATAAATGCAGGCGTCAGAAATATACCCATGCCCAGTTGTTTACCGGCCAGTGTATTAAAGAATGGCAACAGGAAATAGCAGGTGGCCAACGCCAGTATTACAGTAATGAGACTATAGATCATCGACTCCGCGAGAAATTGTCCGATCATCTGTCCACGCAGCGAACCTAATGTTTTACGCAAGCCAACTTCCTTTGCTCTTCCCGCAGAACGCGCTGTAGAAAGATTCATGAAATTGATACAAGCGATGATGATGATAAATATACCGATCCCTGCAAAGAAGTATACATACGTGATGTTACCGGGTGGCTCTATAGTATGCTGCGCTTTTGAACGCAAATGTATATCCGTAACTTTTTCAGCAAAGTATCCATAGGCACCGCCCTGCTCTTTCATGTTCTTCAACGAAACACCCATGAACCGTTCTATCTCAGGACCAACGTACTTCACCACAAGGTTATCAAACTTCTTTACAGCGTCTTCAAGCTTCGCATTCTTGTTCAGAATGAAATATGTATACATACCGTTGTTAAGCCAGATAGTCCGCTTTAAATGTTCAGCAGAGCTTGCCGAGATCAGTGCCGTAAAAATAACGTGCGAGTTAGTCGGTGCATTTTCAGCTATACCGGTAACTTTATACGTAGTGCTATCATTACCAACCGTAACCAGTTTACCGATAGCAGATTCATTACCGAAATATTTTTTCGCAAGACTGGTAGTAAAGACAATGGAGTTGGGTTCTTTCAACGCTGTTTTGGCATCTCCTTCCAAAAGTTTGAAACTGAAAAACTGAAAAAAGTTAGAGTCTGCATAAAAGATCTTTTCTTCTGTAAACGCTTTCTCGCCATACTTGATGGCCGCCAATCCATAACCGTCTAACCGCGTGGATTCTTCTATCTCCGGAATATCCGCCACAAGCGCTGCCGACATCGGTGGACATGTTGTTGAAGTATATATCTCCTGTCCGGCAATCTTTCCGTGCAAACCAACCTGGTACATACGGTCTGCCTTAGTATGAAACTTGTCAAAACTCAGTTCATCCGACACGTATAGAATGATAAGCAGACAGGCTGTTACCCCGATCGTCATTCCCAGGATATTGATAAATGAAAAGAACTTGTGCTTCAGAATATTCCGAAACGCTACCTTGAAATAGTTTTTTAACATAGAGATATAGTTAGCGGCTTAGTGATTTTATATGTGACGCTTTTGAAGTGATCGAGGTTACAGTGAAGTTATAAATAAGTTTGAAAGTAATTTAGTCCGAAAGTTTGAGACCTTCCACTTTTCTTTCAGTCCTCCGGACTTCCAAGCTTTTGTCTTCCGGTCTTCCCGACTTTCGGACTTCCCCATCACTCGTCCCTCAACGTATTCACCGGATTCATCGAGGCTGCACTGAAAACTTTATATCCGATCGCTACAGCCGAGATCACAAACATCACCATGATCGAAACCATAAACGTGATCATTGTCGTGCTTTGATAGTAATCCCAAATACTGCCCATTAATAAATCTACCATAAAATATCCCAGGGCACAACCCAATACCGAGGCGATCAGCAGGATAATCACAAACTCCGTGTTAATGATGCGGGTAATGTTTACAATCGATGCACCCAATACTTTCCGCACACCTATTTCTTTCATCTTCTTGATTATATTCAGTGATACCAGCGTGAACAATCCGGTTGCCGAGAGGATCATCGCTACTATTCCCAGGAAGATAAACATCTTCACTATATTATCATTTACAGTAAAGGCTTCCTTCATTTCTTCGTATAAATAGCGGCCGTTATAAAGTCTGTTTGGGAAAATCTGTTTCCATTCTTTTTCCATAAAGGCGTTCACTGCCGTTAACTTTTCGATGGGAGCATTTACAATAACGTGGGTGTATTGTTCCTTGTTGGTATACCGAATCATCATCGGTTCCATTTGTGCCCATAGCCCTACCGTATATACATCTTTCACTACCCCTACTACATATAACTTTACCGTGTCGTGCCAGAGAATTTCTTTTCCTAGCGGTTTCTCCCACTTGAATATATCGGCCATTTTTTGTGTGATGATCACGGACTCTTTACGATCTGTTTCAGAGTCTTTCTGGAAGTCACGACCTTCAGTCAATGTCAGTCCCATGGTTTTCAGGTAATCATCGCCTACGTCAATGATATCCACCTCAAACTGTTTGGATTCATACTTTACAGGATCCTTATAGCGCTGTGAAAATATACTGTGTTTTGAGCCGGCTACCGAAAGTATATCTTTATTCTGCACCAATGCATTGCGATACGTTTCATATTCATTCCCGTTTTCAACGTATGCTATAATAACGCTTTCTTCATTAAAGCCAAGATCGAAATCACGCTGGTATTTGGAATTCTGGTAGAAAGCAATTGAACAGACAATAGCCAACAACGATATAGCATATTGCAGGCAAAGAAGTACACGTGTAAACAGGTTGGTACCTCCAAGCTTCAGTTTACCTTTTAATATACCTACAGGTTCGAAACTGCTGATATAGAATGCTGGGTAACTGCCTGCAATCAAGCCTGTAAACAACAGTACAGCAACGAGAAATAATACAAATCCGGGGTTATCTATATAGTGTGACGTGAGTTTCATTTCTTCCCACAGCGAGTTCCACGCATTCAGTAATACTTCACCGAGGAAAAGTCCAATCACGAGCGAGAGAAAACATATAAACATGGTTTCACCAATGAACTGCACAATCAACTGCGCCCGCATGCTACCCATTACTTTTCGTATACCAATCTCTTTCAGCCTTCGGGAAGATATAGCGATAGATGTATTGGTCATGTTAAAACAGGCGATCAGCAATACCAGCACCGCCATAATGGTAGGCGCATATACAGCCGAGCGCGGGTTGGCGTCCCATGTCTCATTCCAGGTATCATTTATCTCATCACGCTGTGCCATTCCTACGAATGGATCCAGCACATACTCCGTTACTATAAAATCCTCACGAACTTTATTGTTGTTCTCGCGGTAAGCCTGTAACTGTTTATGTATAGCATTTACGCGTGTCGGGTTGGGAATCATGACGAACATTGTTGTCCATGTTTTCCAATCCGTTTCCTTTACATCTTTTGCATCATCAAAGAAGTTATCGAAGTGCATATAGGCCTGGAAGCGGAAACTTGAACTCTGTGGCTGCTTTTTAAATACACCGCCTACCGTAAATTCTTTTAGTTCTGTGCCGAGCACTTGCGTAAGTTGTTTACCCACAACATCTGTACTGCCAAAGAGGCGCTTCGCCTGTTCATCGCTTAAAAATACTTTTGATTTATCCTTCAAATCGGCAGGTTGGCCATGGATAAATTCGAATGAAAACATCTCGAAGAAGTCAGGATCAACATAGGCTATACCACCGGGGAACAAGTTGTCTTCCACTTTGAAATTAGACCAGGAGCGATTTAGTCTTGTTACCTTCTCAGCATCGGGTATATTTTGCCGAACGGTGGGGCCCATCGGCAGCGAAGTATATCCATAAAGTCGTTCGGTGCCTTCAAATTCACGCACCTGGCTAACACGGTATATCTTGTCAGCATGCACGTGATGGGTATTAAATATAGTATCAAACTCCCAGTTGAAGTACGCTACAATACAACAGCCAATACCAATGGCGAGACCGAACACATTAATCAGGATGAAGAGTTTATTCTTCATCATACTACGCAAAGTGATGAGGAGATAGTTTTTTATCATGGGGTTAAGGGTCGAATTGGTTATAAGACTACCATCCCTGATGAGAGGTTGCATGCATCGGCCAATAAATATGCCACTGCATAAAAGTGCATCTATAGCTTATTTCGCACAGTATACCATTCGGAACTGTACAACCCCGTGTTCACTTCCGGTCAATAAAAAAAGCCCGGCTGGTTTTGCCGGGCTGTATACTTATAAGGAGTATCGCCAGTGGTTGACCGCCACGATCAACTGGCTGCTACGTCCTGTTCGGTTTAAAGGGTATAGCAAGAAGCGGTATACCTGAGACTAAATATGGAAATGTTCCTTGATGTTCTCGGTTACAACTTTACCATCGAACAAGTTAACAATGCGGTGTGCATAGTTTGCATCATACGGTGAGTGAGTCACCATTACGATGGTTGTTCCTTCTTCATTCAATTGAGACAGGAGCTTCATTACTTCTTCACCGTTGGCAGAGTCCAGGTTACCGGTAGGTTCATCGGCCAGTATCACTCTTGGTTTTGCTACAATGGCACGCGATATAGCCACACGTTGTTGCTGACCACCGGAGAGCTGCTGCGGGAAGTGGTTTCTGCGGTGCATGATGTTCATGCGCTCGAGTACTTCTTCAACGCGCTGCTTGCGTTCTGCCGCAGGCACTTTCATATACAACAGTGGTAACTCTACATTTTCGAATACAGTAAGTTCGTCAATGAGGTTAAAGCTCTGGAATACGAAACCGATAGAGCCTTTACGAAGTTGTGCACGCTGGCGCTCAGAGTATTTAGCTACTTCGTGTTCACCAAAATAATACTCACCGCCTGAAGGATTGTCCAATAAACCCAGGATGTTGAGCAACGTTGACTTTCCGCAACCAGACGGGCCCATGATGGCCACAAACTCTCCCTCTTTAATTTCGAGGTTGATGTTGTTTAACGCGGTTGTTTCTACTTCTTCTGTCGTGTAGACTTTTTCAAGATTTTTAAGTTTGATCATGGCAGGTTTATTTTATTGTGGTTATGATGTTCGGTTTATCAATTAAGTTTTATAGTCGTTAATAGTACTCCTATTTTAAACAAAAGTTACAATTAGTCCAGTAACAATACCTCGCTGTCGCCAAAGTTTTCGTATGATGAGGTGATTACTTTATCACCCGGCTGCAAGCCTTCCAGTACTTCGAAGTGTTCGGTATTCTTTCTGCCCAGTTTTATATCTCTGCGTACTGCGCGGTTCTCGCTGTCCATTACGAATACCCAGTTACCACCGGTATCTTTATAGAATCCGCCTACCGGCAACAACAACTCTTCTGAAGACTGTCCTAATTCAATACGCAGTCGAAGGGACTGACCTCTGCGTATACCAGAAGGTGTTTCACCAACAAAGTTCATATCTACAAAGAATCTACCGTTCTCAATCGTAGGATATATATACATGATCTCCAGTTTATAGTCCTTATTGTTGAACGTTGTTGTAGCATGTAATCCGGTTGTGATGCGTGGCAAGTATAGTTCATCTATCGGCACACGAACTTTATAACTTCCTACGATATCTACCTGTCCTAAACGTTGACCCGGCGTTACACTTTGTCCAACATCCAGCTGCGGACGAGATAACTGTCCATCGATGGGAGCGCGAATCACCAGGTTATCCAGAATTCTTCCTACACCATCCAGGTTCTGGCTCATACGGCTTTCCAGGTGGTTGATGTTACGAAGCTGACGGATACGATCGATCGAATCGATTCGATACGCCTCGTACGTAATCTTCCAACGCTCCAGGTTATAATTATAGTCAGCCTCCGTCTTTTCGAAAGTCTGCTTGGAAATCAGCTTCTTCTCGTACAAAGTTTTTTCACGTTTATACTGCGGCTCTAAAGTCGCCAAAAGACTTTGAATGAGCGCCAGCGTTTGCCGCTGTTGCAAGTCGTTTTGCGTAATAGCCAAACGGGTATCACGGTTACGGTTTATACTTTCGCTCAACTGTGCTTCCTGACTTAAGACATCCAATTCGCGGTTAAGGTTGCTTAATTCTAAAATTATATCTCCTTCTTTCAGCATAGCACCGCTCTCGGCCACTACGCGTTTTATTTTTCCTCCTTCAATGGCATCGAGATATACCGTGCGACTTGGCTCAACAGTACCGGTCTGCGGAATAAATTCCTGGAATACACCGCGGCCAACCGTTGAGATCGTAATCTTGTCTTTCTCGATCTTTAGTTTTTGTCGTCTGTCAGCGAAGATGAGCTGATACGCTACAAAAATTACTAACACGGAAATTCCACCGTAGGTGGCAAGACGTTTTATCGTCCACTTTTTCTTCTTAATCTGTTTGTCCATTCGTATTGAGTTATAAGTCGCCGCTATATTTCTCCGATAATCGTGTCACCCGATTACGTTCACTATACATCGCGGACACTGGCAGCAAGCCAACAAGTGTGCCAAGCGCCAGAATGCGAATTTGACTTGAATTCAACATTATTGCTGTACAGTTCTCGTTCACATGTGAACGTGTGTGTCCGGATGCGAACGGACAATTTTCTTTAAAAAATGCTCAGAAACGTGTTTTTCACAGTTTTTAACGGTGTAACGGTTTCGGTACACGCTTTGCCCGCTAGCGGACGAATCCTTATGTGTTTACGTGGATACGTGGGCAGTTGTGTATGTTGACTGTGGCGTGTAGACGGTGCGTAGTGTGAGGGTATATATATACTTTGACCTTAATTTTAAACCCTATAGATAATGTCTGAGACCAAGCAAGGTAAGATTCTGATCGTTGACGATAATGAAGACCTTTTAAAAGCCGCGAAGATGCACCTGAAGCGACATTTTGCTCAGGTGGATATTGAGAAAAATCCGGAAGCTATACCCGCATTGATGGGGAATGAGGATTACGATGTTATACTGCTCGACATGAACTTTACCAAAGATGTAAGCAGCGGCAGCGAAGGATATTACTGGCTTGAACGCATCCTGCAAATCGATCCATCGTCAGTAGTTGTATTGATCACAGCGTATGGAGATATACAGATGGCGGTTAAGGCTATAAAAGCAGGTGCTACGGATTTTGTTTTGAAGCCGTGGGAAAATGAAAAATTACTCGCTACACTATATTCGGCTATGCGGCTTCGGGAATCGCGCGATGTAATTGAAAATCTCAAGATAAAAAATCACGAGATCAACCAGGCGCTGAACAACCGGTTCAGCGAGATCATTGGACAGAGTGCTGCTATGCAGAAAATATTTCAGACGATTGATCGCGTGGCACGTACCGATGCGAATGTATTGATCCTCGGAGAGAATGGTACTGGTAAGGAACTCATAGCTCGTGCTATCCATAAAAATTCATCCCGACAGAATGAAAACTTTGTAGGCGTTGATCTCGGTTCTATCACCGAAACACTTTTTGAAAGCGAACTCTTCGGTCATAAGAAAGGTGCCTTCACTGATGCGAAAGAAGATCGCGCAGGGAGATTTGAATTGTCCAACAACGGTACACTCTTCCTGGATGAGATCGGTAATTTATCCATGCCGCTGCAAGCGAAACTCCTCACAGTATTACAGAACAGAAAAGTTAGTCGCGTAGGTTCGAACAAAGACACACCAATCAACATCCGCCTTATCTGCGCTACCAACATGCCGCTCTATGAAATGGTAAAAGAGAATCGCTTCCGCCAGGATTTGCTGTATCGGATAAACACCATTGAGATCGAGATACCGGCACTGCGCGAGCGCTTTGAAGATATACCTTTACTGGCCACACACTTTCTGAAATACTATGCGCAGAAGTACGACAAGAGTGTAACGAAGATCAGCGAAGGTGCCATGACACGCATGCACAAGCACCCGTGGCCGGGTAACATTCGCGAATTACAGCATGCTATTGAACGTGCCGTGATTCTGAGCAACAGCAGTGTATTGCAGCCGGAGGATTTCAACTTCACACCTTCGTCTGGCAAAGAAGACGGGCAACTGAGTCTCGAACAATATAACCTTGAAGAAGTCGAAAAACTGCTCATCCGTAAAGTGCTCAAAAAATACAACGGTAACATTACGCAGGCGGCAACAGAATTAGGGCTAACACGATCGTCATTATACCGGAGATTGGAAAAGTATGGACTTTAACCTGCATCACGTTCAAAGTTTCATGTTGTGATAGTAGAAACGAACAAGTATTCTTTTAACTTGGAACTTTGAACCGGTAATTTTCGAATCGCATTCAGTGAACTTCGGCTTTAAAGATTTTCGTACCCGCGTTATTCTGCGCGTGGTCATGTTGGGATTAACCATGGCGCTATTCATGTACATGGTCGTAAGACCGAACATGTTATTCGCTGCCATGCTCATGGGTACGATCATCGTGCTACAGCTTGTAGAGATTTTTCGATTTGTCAGTCAGACAAACCGTAAGCTTACACGCTTCCTCGAATCTGTAAAATATTCTGATTTCATTTCCGGTTTTGCCTCCGACAATAAACTCGGCAAAAGTTTCAAAGATCTGAATGAAGCTTTCAACGAAGTGCTCGAGGCTTTCCGCAAGGCACGGTCTGAAAAAGAAGAACACGGCCAATACCTCAACACCGTTGTACAACAGGTACGCACCGGTATACTTTCATTTGATATTGACGGGAATGTGCAATTGATTAACGCGAATGCGAAGCGATTCATGGGGATTACATCCATCAAGAATATCAATGAACTCATCGCGATCAATCCCAAGCTATATCATTCTATTAATAGTGTAGAGCCGGGCAAGAGTGAACTTTATAAAGGCAGTAACGAACTATACCTAACGGTACAGTCCACTGAGTTACGCATTCGGGGAACGGATGTGAGACTGATCACGCTCCAAAACATTCAACCGGAATTACAGAAGCAGGAACTCGAAGCGTGGCAAAACCTGACCCGTGTATTGCGCCATGAGATCATGAATTCCATTACCCCTATATCTTCGCTCACTTCTACCCTGCGCGAGATACTGGATCACGACATGGAGAAGATGGGCAATCATTACGAATTGAAAGAAGAAGGCGCAGAAGATCTTCGCGAAGGTTTAAGTACGATTGAGAACCGAAGCAAAGGTCTCATCAAATTCATTGACGCATACCGCGAATATACTTCGCTGCCTAAGCCCAAGCTCGCAACGGTACGGCTACAGAGTTTGCTGGAACACGTTGCCCAGTTGATGAAGACTGAATTGAAAAAGACGAACATCAACTTTCGCGTAGAGTGCAGTTCAGAATACCTGACTATACAGGCCGATCTTGAAATGATTGAACAGGTGTTAATCAACCTGCTGAAGAATGCTATTGAGGCCCTGGGAGAAACCGAACACCCCGCACTTGAACTGATAGGCCGCTACGATGGCTCGGCTATATTGATTGAAGTTATCGACAACGGACAGGGTATAATTAAAGAAGCAATTGATCACATCTTTGTTCCCTTCTATACTACCAAACGAACAGGCTCAGGTATTGGCCTGAGCCTGTCGCGGCAGATTATGCAAATGCATAATGGTTCTATTACTGTGGAATCAGAACCAGAAGTGCGAACTGTCTTCACACTTCGCTTCTGATCCCAGCAGATCCCAATAACTTATCACGATACTTTCTTAAACACAGCAGTAGCGTTATGTCCGCCAAAACCGAACGTATTGCTCATCGCTACGTTTATATCTTTCTTTATACTGGAGCCTAATACTATATTTAGTCCTTGTGGCAATGTAGGATCGAGTTGTTGTGTGTTGATCGTTGGCGGTATAATTCCGTTCTCGATTGCTTTTATACTGATGATCGCTTCAATTGCACCTGCACCACCGAGCAAGTGACCTGTAGCTGATTTTGTTGCACTGATGTGCAGCTTCTTCGCGTGATCGCCAAAGAATTTTGCGACAGCCTTCATCTCGCTCTCGTCACCTACCGGTGTTGATGTAGCGTGTGGATTGAGATAGTCAACATCTTCCGGTTTCAGGTTGGCATCTTCCAACGCCCATTTCATACCCAGCATAGCACCGGCACCTTCGGGATGTGTAGCCGTTAAGTGATATGCATCGGCAGACATACCTCCTCCTGCAACTTCTGCATATATACGTGCACCTCTGCGTTTAGCATGCTCGTATTCTTCGAGTATCAATGCACCCGCACCTTCGCCCATTACGAAGCCATCGCGATCTACATCAAACGGACGTGATGCAGCAGCCGGATTATCGTTACGTGTAGACAATGCCTTCAATGCGCTGAACCCTCCTATACCGGCTTCGTTAATAGCGGCTTCCGATCCACCGGCTACTATAATTTCTGCTTTACCCCAGCGTATATAGTTCATCGCATCAATGATCGCTGTGTTGGATGTAGCGCATGCCGATACCGTTGAGAAGTTCAATCCCATAAAACCATATTTTATGGAAATCCATCCGGCTGCTATATCTACAATTACCTTCGGTATAAAGTATGGATTGATGCGCGGTGTACCATCACCTTTCGCATACTCTATAATTTCCTGTTGAAAAGTATAGAAGCCTCCGTTACCGGAACCCCAGATAACACCTACACGTGTTTTATCAATAGCATTCAGATCAAGACCTGAATCTTTTATAGCCTGGTCGCTGCTCACCAATGCATACTGTGCGAAGGGATCAAGCTTTCTTACTTCTGCTTTTTCAAAATAATTCAACGGGTCGTACCCTTTCAATTCACATGCAAACTTGGTCTTGAATTTTGTGGTGTCGAACTTGGTGATAAGTGCTGAACCACTCTTGGCGTTAATCAGGTTATTCCAGAACTCGCCCACAGTATTACCCAGTGGTGACAAAGTTCCCATACCTGTAACGACTACTCTGCGTTGTTGCATACTTCTTTTATTTACTTATTTGATTAATTAAGTTCTTGCAATGACGAATGATGATCTTCATCGGTTCGTCTGATTTTTCCACGCGCGCAAACATAAGCGCTCCTTCTATAGAACAAAAGAGCGTGTAAGCAATTTCGCTTGATTTAGTATCTTTTTTGAATTCGCCTGCTTTTATACCATTTTCTATCAGTGATGTTATAAAGCTTATGGTGTCCATCAATTCTTTCGTTACCACTTTGCGCATAGCCGTACGGTGGTCATCAGCTTCAATTGCCATATTTAGCATGGGACATCCACCCGGTATAGGCGGATCGAACACATACTCACCGTAGAAATCAAAAAGTGCAAACAATTGCTTCTTGCATGTATCGGCTTTGGCTACTTTTGCCCGTGCCACCTCTTTTACTTTTTGGATGGAGTATTTGAATGCTTCCAACGCGATCTCATCCTTGTCAGCAAAATTACCATAGAGTGCGCCTTTTGTAAGTCCGGTTGTCTCCGTAAGATCCGACAATGATGTTCCATCAAACCCTTTCTTGTTAAAGAGAGGCGCTGTTTTTTCGATAATGTGTTGCCGGGTGCGTTCGCCCTTGGTCATATTGGCCGTAAAAATATACCAATTGGTATATTTTTACAAATAACTATTCTTATCCACTGATAATGAGCACGATAAAATCCATTCAACAAGTCTTTGGACAGCAAAAAATAACCTCTGATGCTCCACGCACAGAGGTTATCGTGATGTATAATTATCCGTTAATTCTATTTCGAATCCATGCTCAAACGGGCAATGCCGTTTACTACATCATTGCCGGCATTGATAAAGGATCCTCCGGCATATAATTCGCCATTGTATACAGCAAATGTACCTACCGAGCCATCAACACCCGTACCGGATGCTGTCCATCCTGTTCCGTTAAAGCTGGCTATACTATTAGCTGGTTTACTTTGTTCACTTACAAAATCGCCACCGGCATAGAGTAAATCACTGTACGAGAATAATACATGTACAGCAGTGCGTGCACGGTTTACATAATATCCTATCGGTTCCTTTCCAACGGATGTCCAATGCTTGCCATCGGTCTCTGCCACCATCGATACATTCGTTGTATTGTTTGCATGGCTAAAATATCCGCTTACGCAAAGTTTATCTTTATTCACTGCCAGACTTGTTATAGCACCGTTAAAGCCAGCAACGCCTGTCCAGCTTTTGCCATTCCATTTCAGCAGGTTGCTTGTGTAATTCTGGCGTTGTTCATCCAGTACAAACGTACCGCCGGCATAGAGCTCACCTTTGTACTCGGTTAACGCGTATATATCATTGGGTACGCCCGCTCCTGCTCCCGACCATGTTTTACCATTCCACCGTGCTATACCTTTGGCCGGTTTGTTACCGGCTTCTGTAAAACTTCCGGCTGCATAGAGTTCATCTTTATATACCTGCAGAACCGCTACTTCACTATTGATGCCCGCTCCCACGGGTAGCCATGTTTTGCCATTCCAGCGCGCTATATTTTTTACAGATGTGTTTCCTGCTTTATCAAAAAGTCCTCCGGCATAGAGCTCATTCTTGTATACATATAGTGACATGACGATGCCATCTATACCTATATCTACAGGCGACCATGTTTTTCCATCCCAGCGGGCGATGTTGTTAGCAGGTTTGCCTCCTGCCATTTTAAATACGCCTGCTGCGTAGAGCGCTCCGTTGTAAACTGCGAGGGCTTTGATGGTTCCATTGCCGCGAGCCGGTTCTGGCTCATCATCTCGCACGACATTGATCTTTACTTCGGTCTCCTCCGGTTTCTCTTTAAGCAAAATGCCTCCTCCTACGGAGAGCCATCTTTGTGCGTTTGCATGTAATGTTACGATTACCATGGCTGCCGATAATATTTGTGTTTTGTTCATGGATAAACAGGTTAATCCGTTTCTGAGAATAAGATGCAATGGGGAAGAAGATTCCATAATGGGCAACGTTATTTTTTAGCAACAAGTAACTTTAAATCCATGGCACAAAGGAAATCATGGAGGAGACACAAAGGTATATACTAACGAGCGGGCAATTCGAAGATCTTTTCCATGATGATCCATTTCTCTCCGGGTTTGGCTACCGGGAGGGGCTGCTGGTATTTCCACATCAGCGCTTCCCAGGCTTGTACCTTAGGGTTGGTACTGTCGGCTTTGGATTTCTTCTCGAATGAAAAGGTATCGTTTACTTCCATGATCATGAAAAGGCGGTTGCCTGTACGGTATATTTCCATGGAATCTATACCAGCATCGCGAATGCTCTTCAGTATTTCTGGCCAGACTTTTTTATGATGATCCTCATACTCAGCTATGAGTTGAGGATCATCTTTTAAATCAAGTGCAAGGCTATAGCGCTTCATCTTTATTTGGCGTGATTCAATTTATAACCGTTCGCTCCGTAGAACAGTACTACCAGGAACGATAACGCAGGAATAATCAACGATTGCTGTATACCTATAGTATCAGCAAATACACCCATTAACGGAGGCAGAATCGCGCCCCCCACAATGGACATGATAATAAGCGATGAACCGAGTTTGGTTGACTCACCAAGATTACGAACTCCCAAACCAAATATAGTCGGGAACATGATCGACATAAAGAAGTTGGTTGCCAACAGGGCGTAAACCGCTATTTCACCGTGTGCAAAAATGCCGACAACACACAGGGATGACGTAATCGCTGCATATATAGTCAACAGCTTGTGATCTTTTATATATGTCATAAAGAACGTTCCTAAAAACCGGCCTGACACGAATAACAGTGTACCGGCAAGCATATAGTATTTGGAAGCAACCTCTTTACTTGTTTCAGGAATCAACTCGGTAACGTAGTTAATAGTGATTCCCCATATACCTACCTGTCCGCCTACATAGAAAAGCTGTGCTATTACCGCGAACATCAGGTGACGTTCCTTAAATATACTTTTGTCAAAACGCAGGGTAGATGTTTTGGAAGGCTCCGGCATTTTGGTTATAAAGAACAAAAGCGCAGCAAACAATACTATACCGGCGAGCATTACATAGGGCAGTATAACGGCATCAGCAGCTTGTTGCTTGGCTGCAAGTGTATCCATGGCTCCTTCGTTACCGGAGAATATAAAATGACCTGCAATCCACGGACCGAACACAAGCGCGGCACCGTTAAACGATTGTGACAGGTTAAGACGCTGTACGGCCGTTTCGCGTTTTCCTAATATAGTTACATACGGATTGGCTGCTGTTTCCAGGAATGCAAGTCCGCTCGCAATAACGTATAGCGCTACCAGGAAGAAACCGAACGTCATCAGCTTGGCTGCGGGTATAAATAGTAAAGCACCGCCTGCATAGAGTAACAATCCGAAGAGTATACCTTTTTTATAGCTATACTTTTCCATGAATAAACCTGCTGGTATAGCAATGGTGAAGTATCCTAAATAGAAAGCAGTTTCCACCAACAAAGCCTGTGCACGACTGATCTCAAACACCGGCTGAAAATGTGCGATAAGCGCAGAGTTCATTATGTTAGCAAGTCCCCAGAGGAAAAATAAACTTGTTACCAGTATAAATGGAATGAGGTAAGAACGATTGGCGGTAACCGACTCGCTCGTGGTTATAGTTTCGGTGTTTACGATCGGCATGGTATTGTTTTGGTTGTAGGTGACTATATAATTTTTTCAGACCCTCAGGACAGTGCTCTGTCGAGATGCACATAACCTCCGTCTACATAGATAAGTTGTCCGGTTGTGTGACTGGATTTATCGGAGAGTAAAAACGCTACAGCATTTGCAATCTCTTCAGAAGTAGTCATGCGTTTGCCGAGCGGTATCTTTTCAGTGATGCGTTGTAAAGTTTCTTCGGGGTTCGGTAAAGTCTGTACCCATTTTTCATAGAGCGGAGTATAGCATTCTGCTACGATCACAGCATTTACACGTATACCATACTTCAGTAATTCAACCGCCCACTCGCGCGTTAATGCATTGCGGCCACCGTTGGATGCGGCATACGCAGATGTACCACCCTGCCCCGTTTCAGCAGTCTTCGAACCTATATTTACGATAGATCCTTTCGATTTTTTCAATGCTGGCAATGCGTAATGCGCCATAAGGTAATAGTGTACCAGGTTTTTATGAAGCGATGCCATAAAGGCTTCGTAACTTCCGTTCTCCAGGTTAACGCCATCATTTACTCCGGCATTGTTCACCAGGCCATCTATCCTTCCATATTTTTGTAGTACAGCATCAACGGCATCTTTACTTTGCTGCGGATCGGTAAGCTCTGCTACTACCTGAAAACCTTTTCCTGAAATTTTATTGAGCGTGACTAAATTGTCTGCTTCATTTCTTCCAACGATCACAGGCACAGCACCTTCTTTCGCCAATACTTCCACGATGCCTTCACCAATGCCCTTCGCACCGCCCGTTACAATAACTATTTTGTCTTTGAGATTTAAATCCATGCCTAAAGATTATAAAACTTCCTGGCATTTTCACCCATCACGAGCGTCTTTTCATGCTCCGAAAATGTAGAAAGATACGTTTGAGCAATCGATAATTGCTGCTTATACGTGGCAGCCACGAGACACACGGGCCAGTCTGATCCGTATAGGATTCGCTCCGTTCCAAAAGCAGTAAATAACACATCGAGGTACGGAGTAAAATCATTCGCCTTCCAGTTCTTCCAGTCGGCTTCCGTTACCATTCCCGATAGTTTACAATGTATATTTTTGAATGCAGCAATCGAAGCTGTATCACGCTTCCAGGCCGCTATATCTGCGGTGCGGATAGATGGTTTGGCGAGATGATCGATAACGATCTGTACTTCCGGAAGCTGCTGCACAAACTGAATCGCTTCGGGTAACTGGTGATGGTATAGCAGCAGATCGTACGTAAAATTAAAATCAGCGAGCTTCTTTACACCTTGTATAAATTTGCGATCGCTCATAAAGCCGGCAGGCTCGCCCTGTATAATATGACGAAACCCCTTCAGCTTTTTATACTTTGAAAAGTAGGAAAGTCGTTCAGCAAGATTATCGGCACGCAGATCAACCCAGCCTACAACTCCTTTTACGAAATCATACTTATCCGCCAGCGAAAGAAGAAAACTGGTTTCTTCTTCCGACTGATCGGCTTGCACTGCTACACATCCATCTATACCATTGGCTTTCAGCACAGGCGCCAGATCCTCCGGGAGAAAATCGCGTTGAATGATCTTCATGTCATCCGTAATCCAGGCATCTTTTACCGGATTATATTTCCAGAAATGCTGGTGCGCATCAATAGCAGGCATGTATAGCTATAGGTGTTACTTTAATACTATATATCGTTGCAGATAATCAGCAAAGATTTACTTTGCTACCTGGCGTTGTTCACCCAGACCTTCTATACCCAGTTCGATTACATCACCTTTCTTCAGGTATATAGGAGGTTTGAAACCGAGGCCTACACCTGCAGGCGTACCGGTAGATATTACATCACCCGGAAGCAACGTCATAAACTGGCTGATATAGCTTACCAGGAACGGCACTTCAAAGATCATGTCATCGGTATTATTATCCTGCATCATCTGTCCGTTAACTTTCAGCCACATGTGCAGCTTGTTATAGTTTGGCAGCTCATCAGTTGTTGCTATATAAGGCCCCATCGGAGCAAATGTATCGCAGCTCTTTCCTTTTACCCACTGACCGTTGCGCTCCAACTGATACTCGCGTTCGCTATAGTCGTTGTGCAGACAGAAACCTGCTACGTAGTCCAGAGCATCTTTCTCTTCTACATACGAAGCCTTCTTGCCGATAACAACTGCAAGCTCAACTTCCCAGTCTGTTTTTGTACTGTTGCGAGGGATGATCAGATCATCGGTTGGTCCAACCAATGCTGTAGTAGATTTGAAGAAGATGATCGGCTCCTTCGGTATATCCATCTTCGACTCCAGCGCGTGCTTGGTATAGTTTAGTCCTACGCAAATGATCTTTGACGGACGCGTAAACGGAGCACCGATCCGTACATCTTTACCCACCTTCGGCAATGAAGTATTTTTCTTCAGCCACTCCTGCAAACGCGCCACACCACCTGTCTCAAAAAACTTCTCACCGAAGTCTTCACCGAAAGCAGATACATCTACGATTTCATTGTTAACCAGTACTCCGGGTTTTTCAGTGCCCGGTTCACCAAAGCGAAGTAATTTCATCTTTTATTATTAGACGTTAGTTGTAAACAGTTCCTGTACACAGCACACCGTATTTATTCTTATAGTGCTGTCTCATATTCACTGCTAGTCATTTTGACTATAAGCAAACAAACAACAATATAGGCCCGTGTGCGTGTGTTCTTTTGGGTTATTAATTGATTTGGTTATAGAGAGTGGCGTACCGAAAGGACAAATGTATAGTTTTATGCGAGTTTTCTAAAAACGATCTGCATAAGAAACACCTGCATCCGTACGCTCACGGTTTATTAATTGTTCAGGCGGATAAAGCCACCATCCAGAGGATAGTCGGTGCCCGTGACAAACGAAGCTTCGTCTGAGCAAAGGTATAAAGCTAACGCTGCAACTTCCTCCGGCTTGCCCATGCGGCCGATCGGTTGTGTTTTGGAAAGCTTCTCGAACATCTCTTTCTCTTGTCCGGGATAAGTCTTGGCAATGAAGTTATCAACGAACGAGGTATGTACGCGTGCCGGCGATATACAATTGCAACGAATGTTATCTTTCAGGTAATCTTTCGCTACCGATAATGTCATGGTGAGCACAGCACCTTTACTCATCGAGTATGCAAAGCGGTCAGGTAAACCTACACTGCTGGCAATCGATGCGAGGTTTACAATTACACCACCACCCTGCTGTTTCATCTGGAATATAACAGCCTGCATCATGTTATATACTCCCTTTACGTTAACCGTAAATACACGATCGAAATCTTCCTCCGTAGTATTGTCCAAACGTCCTATATGCGATACTCCCGCACTGTTCACGAGTATATCTACACGACCGGCTTGTTGTGCTATAGCCGCTACAACATCTTTTGTCTGCTTGTTGTCTGCTACATTCACAGCGAACGCATGCGCCTTGCCTCCTTTCGCCTGAATTGCCTTGGCTACTTCTTCTGCTGCCGCTTTGTTAAGATCAAGAATAAAAACTTCAGCTCCCTGCTGCGCAAATACTTCTGCAACGGCTTTACCGATGCCACTGCCTCCGCCCGTAATGGCGGCTGTTTTCTTTTGAAGACTAAACATGAATAAATATTAAAAAATTAATGATGACCGTGATGGCCTGTGAGAAAAGAGTCCCACTCGCCTGCCTGACCGTTCATGTGGTCTTTCAGGAAAATGGAGTAAGAGGGTTTATGAGGTTTTCTGCGCAACGGCATGTTCGCCTCTTCCGGAGTATAGTCTCCTTTTTTGGCGTTACATTTTTTACAGGCCGTAGCAAGATTCAACCAGGTATCGCCACCACCGCGAGCGCGGGGTATGACATGGTCGATTGTAAGTTCCTTTTTTGTGCCGCAATACTGGCACTCGTAATTGTCGCGCTTGAATATATTCTGCCGGGTAAGATTAACGCCCTTGTAAGGGGCGTTAACATATCGGTTGAGACGAATAACTGATGGCATTGGATAACTTTTGCTCACAGAATGAAGCTTGTGCCCATTGGCAGTCCGCACCATTTCACTTTTGTTGAGGAACACCAGAATAAAGGCACGCTCAACGGAGCATACCATTAGTGGGCTGTTGTCCTGATTAAGTACCAATACCCTGCTGTTCATGATTGAAAGATAATGGCTATCTGCTTACGAAACAACGTTATTGGGCGCCTTCTTTTTGCGAAAAATCGACTGAGGATGTGAGTGTTGGCGATTTGGGGATGAGTGGTTCTGCGGAAAGAAGTCCGGAAGCATGAGAAGACCGGAAGTCCGGAAGACGGTGCGTTTTAGTATAGCGATTCACTTCAGCGTACAGACTACCCGTCTTCCGGACTTCCCGACTTTCGGACTCTTCGAGCTGTGACTGGTGATTAGTAGCAGTTCTACGCCTTTACTACTTAGGCGCTCTTAACCATCCCTATATCCTCACTTTCTCGAAACGATCTGACAGCAAACAGAATATAACTCCGGATTCTTTTCCAACAAACCTTCCAATGCATAGCTGGCTTCGATCAGTTGGGCCAGGGTTTCAAAGATGAATATATACTCGGCGCGTTTCTGCTCGTCCCAGTGCGAAGTCTCCGTACTGCAGAGTGCACATTTGAGCATATCCCACAGAGCAATATATATGCTGTCGGCATCATGAGTACTGCAGAACTCGCGCACCATGTGCCGTATACTTTGCAGGTCGTTGGGATTAAGTTTCCCGAAAGGTTGATTAATGCAAAAATTCATCATTGTTTGGTTTTTGATTACGGCTGCAAGTAGCGTTTACCACGGTGTATATACGCATTCGTATTTCAGAAATCATATCCGGTTAAATGGATAATTTAGAATATATTTGATCACCTTTTAACTGCTATATTTGACACATGACAAACGATAAACGCACCATACACCAGGGAAGAAATGTAAAACGTTTCCGCGAAATGTTAGGCCTCAAACAAGAAGCGCTTGCCGACCAACTCGGTGGCGACTGGTCGCAAAAGAAAATCTCCATGCTGGAGAATAAAGAAATTATAGATGCAGCTTCGCTGGATGAACTTGCTGCTGCGTTGAAGGTACCGGCTGAGGCGATTAAGAATTTTAGTGAGGAAGCTGTCTTCAGCATAATCAATAATACTTTTAACGATTATGCTGCAGCTAATATGAACTATCAATGTACGTTAAGTCCGTTAGATGAAATCCGAAAATTGAATGCGGAAAAAGAAGAGCTATATAAAGCTCTTTTGAAAGAGAAGGATGAGAAGATTGCTTTGTTGCAGAAAGTTTTGGAAGGCAAAACTAACATATAGATTTAGCCAAAGCACTGCTTGATAATTAAGGTTGCGGCTATCAATGTCGCTGAGTCCCCGAGGCGGGAGACTCAGCTCGGACGCTCTAAGAATCTCTGTCAAACTATATGACAGACGTCTCTGCAGAGTCTCTCGCCTCGAGGACTCTGGCGGAAGCACACACGAAGACAGACCAACAAAATATTTTGCATTGCTGCATAGAAGTTTTGCAAGAAAAAAACTAACATATATAGACTTATTCAAAGCACTGCTTGATTAGTTAAGGTTGTGCTTCCATGTCGCTGAGTCCCCGAGGCGGGAGACTCAGCTCGGACGCTCTAAGAATCTCTGTCAAAACTATATGACAGACGTCTCTGCAGAGTCTCTCGCCTCGAGGACTCTGGCGGAAGCACACACAAAGACAGACCAACAAAATATTTTGCGTTGCTGCATAGAAGTTTTGTAAGAGAAAAACTAACATATATAGACTTATTCAAAGCACTGCTTGATTAGTTAAGGTTGTGCTTCCATGTCGCTGAGTCCCCGAGGCGGGAGACTCAGCTCGGACGCTCTAAGAATCTCTGTCAAAACTATATGACAGACGTCTCCGCAGAGTCTCTCGCCTCGAGGACTCTAGCGGAAGCACGCACGAAGACATAACAACAAAATATTTTTTAAACTAAAACTCCGTTAGCCGTTAACAAAACTCATGAGTGTACGAAAAGAAATTACAGAATATAGTGGTATATATTTTATAACCTTTACATGCTGCCGCTGGCTACCACTGTTTGAAATTTGTAACGGATATGACTCCGTTTACAAATGGTTCGACTATCTCAAGAAAAAAGGTCATTACATAACAGGATATGTTATCATGCCTAACCATGTACATGCATTGCTGGCTTTTAGAAATACACAAGGGCAATCCATTAACGCTATTGTTGGAAACGGAAAACGCTTTATGGCTTATGAGCTGGTTCAAAGACTCCAGAAACTCGGGCATCATGATGTATTGACACAGCTATCGTCATTTGTTAATAAAAATGAAAAACTCAAAGGCAAACTTCATGAAGTCTTTGAGCCCTCCTTTGACTGGAAAGAATGTTCTTCTGATAAATTTCTGGAGCAAAAACTGAATTATATTCATGAGAATCCTTATCGAGGTAAATGGAGTCTGGTCCAGCAACCTCAAGACTATGTACACAGTTCTGCACGATACTATCTATCAGGGCAGCAAGGTATATATGAAGTACTGAACTACATGGAACTTGAAAATATTGACTTATCCAAAGCACTGCTTGATTAACCGAGGTTGCGCTCTCGATGCCGCTGAGTCCCCGAGGTGGGAGACTCAGTCCGGACTCGATATTTTGCTAACCCTCTTCGAAACCGACCTATTTTGATTAAAGCGTTATTATGGGCGTTGTTTGAGCCAGACTGATCTTCCATCCCTCCTCGCCTTTCACCAATATATAGGTTAGGGCACCTTTCTCTGACGGAAGAGCAGCTCCCTTACCATCAATCGAATCTCGATTATCTGATACGTGCTTGATACAATTCACTAACGCAACATCGGATCGCAGGAAAATGATGTTTTCAACAACGTTAGTCGTGACTACTTTTGCCAGTTGACCTGACAGCGCTTTCCGCATGGCCTGCTCCAACGCATCACGCCCGAGGACGCGCTTTCCGGCAAAGTTGACAATGACAACATCGTTGGCGTGAAGAGGAAGAAAGCGGTCCGGATCGTTCTGATATTTTGCAGCATCCTCTACCAACTGTTTGATGGCCGCTATTTCCTGCAGCCTGCTGGTATCGTTGAGCTCAATTTGTTCTGGCATCGTATTTAATTTTTGTAACGGAATTGTTTCCATGAAAGTAACGGCTAATTAAAACAAAACACAAAAGTGAGCAAGAAATGGTAATTCGATAATACATCTTAAGAGATTAAATATAAAAGCAGTGATGCCCCATCAGAGTCACCAGCCTCCGCCCGGCCTCCGGGACTCTGATGATTAGCAGCAGTAACACAGCTTTATACTTTTTTATACTTTATCTGTTTAAAAGACAGAGACAAAATATATACTTTATGATTCAAATTGAAAATTTGTACATCATGGTATAAGAGTATTGGAAGTGTTCGAACCTCTGAACAACTTTGCTGTGATAGTAATAATACTTTTCAGCAGCTTGTTATTAGGATTCGCACTTAAATACTTACCGACTCAAGAGACCAGTCCTTTAAAAAAAATTGGTTGGGGTCTATTATACGGTTCATTAACATCAACGATTATTATCTTTTTGGCTTTCACCTGGATAATGACCAATTTTCGTCCATAATAATGTAATCGAATCCATATGAAGTATATATATGCCACTATAGTTCTTACAATACTAGTAATGTGTAACGGGGGTAACCGAACAACCGAAACAGCAAAAACAACAAAACAACAGTCTGTCGCAGAAAAGAGTGAAGCTATACCAGTGGCTGATTGGGTCAAAGTAAAATGTGAACATCTATGTGATGACGAGAAAGGAAAATTCCCAAGCCGCGAAACCTTAAAGGAACACCTGGGTGATGAGTTCTATGACCTCGTTAAACGCGAACAAAATGATTCAATTTTTATAGCGTTTAATTTCATAAAAGACTGCTGCATGGATTTCACAGGCACAGCTTCTATAAGAGAAGATACGTTACTACTAACGTTCTTACCAGCCATTGATTCTTCTAGGTGTGATTGTTTATGTGATTACAGGATGCACTACAGAATAAATAAAAAAGGCGAGAAGTGGTCAGTCATTAAGCCTGTTTATAAAACCAGGTCGCTCTAATTTCTCTCACGCTCATAGTAAATCACACCGGCATTTGAATACTCGACTATCTTCATGTTTCGTTTTTTTGTCAAAATTTCTGGTATCATTATCCTAATGGCTGCCATTTGCTCTTGTGATCACGAATACTATGGACGATATAGTATCAATGACTGCAAATTGAAGAATGGCAATTCGTGCAGCACTGCTACCGGTTCGTTGGTGCTTGACTGGGACGGAACGTTCTCCTTACAATACAACAAACAACGCATACAAGGCAGGTGGGATTTCTTTGATGATGGCGAAGCTGCAATTCTTGAACTTCGGTGCGGCCAACTAACTGAATCATGCCTGGTCGGACAATATGGAAAGAGGATCGTCATTGAATTGTCAAATCCAGGGCACATAAAAAACGATGCTTTAAAGAGTATAGAATTTATCTCTACAAGTAATTAAAGTATAAAGCTTCCACAAATTGTTATATAAAGGATGTGAACAATTCTCAATTGTTAATGGCTAGAACTCCCAGTGAGCCCCTTCTCGTTTTATATCTTATTACCTGACAGGAACTTCTGCCGAATGAAATTGAAACAATTCAATATATTTAGCTCCTAATCGTTTGAAATGACCGAACCCATCGACAGCACTCCGAAAAAAGAAAACAAGGTGGCTTCTCAAAGCAAGCAGGATATGATATTCTTCGCGCTAAATTATTTTTGTTCCGTTTTATGGTCTGAGAATGGTACTTGAAGATTACCTGGCTACAGACCGAATACCTTTGAGCTATATATTCTTACTAGGTCTTGTATGTGCTATCATTACTGTGTTGGTGACACGAACCACCCGGTCTAAAAAACTTCATGCTAAGATTTTGGCATCCTCGATTCTTTTGTTTGTGATTGTACTTATTAATCTTTTCTAAATGCTCTTTTGCCAGTCTGGAGACTGGCGACATGGGTGGCACAAGTCGATAGACTTGCGCCAGCTACTCTGACATAAATGGAGATGCAGGAAGTCCTTGTTTGTTATACAGATTTGCCCCTTGTGGATTGTCCATCCATGCATACCGAACAACAACAGGATTTTTAACCTGTTCACTCCATACTGTAATCGTATTGCCTGTAATTTTTACTTGAGCCTGAGCAAACTTTCTATCAGCTCCTGCTACTTCAAAATACTTTAATGGCTCATTGTTTTTTGAGATTAGTCCGCTGCCGGTATTTGTAAAGTATAAAACAACTTTACCGCCTTTTATTTCCTTTGATTGATATATTGGTCCGGAGTATACTACGCGCTTGTCACCATAGGCTATATGTTGTGCTGCAAGTGCCAAACGTTTTCCTACATCTTCTTTGTTCAGCGGGTGAAGATCATTCCACTCCCCTATATCTATTGTAACGGCCATACCCGTATTTGGAACCGACAATGTTTTTAATTGTGCATCTCTCAAAGCTGGCCAGCCACTCTCTGACAATGCAATGGGCGCATAGTTACTCAGTTGTACATACAGAAAAGGAAAATTGCCTTGACGCCAATGGTTACGCCAGTCTCCGATCAACGTGCTGAATATAGCATAATAGCTGTCGGCACGGGCTGTATTGGATTCTCCCTGGTACCAGATCACTCCTTTTATCGGAAAACGAAGCAAGGGCGATATCATAGCATTAAATAGTCCTCCCGGCTTATATTGCATAAAGGTTGTAGGAGCTAACGGCTGGGCTACTGTACCAACCTGATATTTCCAGGCACCACGTAGGTCAACTGTTTCTGTCCCGTTGGTGATCTGATACGCCTTGTCTTCAACAAAACCGCCTTTACCTGCATTGTTGATCACACGTATTACAATGACATTCTTGCCAGGCTTTAGTACTTGCTCCGGTATAGTATATCTGCGAGGTGGATATCGATATCCTGTAGTCCCCACCATCTTGCCATTCACATATACTGAATCGCTATCCACAATACAACCAAGGTATAGCTTTACCGACTTATCAACCATGGTAGCGGGGACAGTAAATTCCTTTCTGAACCACACAACGCCATTCAAATCCTTCAATCCCTGATCATGCCAATAGCCGGGTATATTCATAACGGGCCAATGTGCATCGCGATACGTGCTGTCATACCATTTCTTTTGCTCCTGATATCCTTTATCATTTTTGTATATATTATTATACCACGTGCGACTTATTGATCGCTCCGTTGTTTGTATACTGTCCACCAAAGCATCACGTTTAAAACGCTCTGCTTCTTTCAGGTGTTCGGGAAACTTTTTTAATGCATCGGCACTTAGCCATGCTTCTGCAGGTGATCCACCTACGCTGGCATTAATTAATCCGATTGGCACCTTATACTTTTCATATAAAGACCTGGCATAGAAGTATGCCGTAGCGCTGAACTTAAGAACACTCTCGGGTGTAGCACTCATCCAGTTTCCGGAAGGTATATCTTCAAACGGATTTTTAAAATCGTATTGTGTTGCTATAAAGAAATGACGTATTGCAGGGTTCTCTGCGGTTGCAATAACTTCAGCATATCGTTCCTTAACACGTTCCATTGGCAAGGCCATGTTAGACTGTCCTGAACAAACCCAGACATCGCCAATCAGAATATTCTTTATCTCAATTACGTTGCTCGCCTCCACCCTCATGGTATAGGGGCCACCAGCTTTTATGGCAGGTAATGTTACGGACCAATTTCCCTTGGCATCGGCTTCAGCAGTATATACTTTATCATGAAACCGAACTGTAACTTTCTCATTGGCTGCAGCCCAGCCCCACACATTTACCTTGGTATCTCTTTGCATTACCATGCCATCGCTTATCAATCGCGGAAGGCGTACTTCGGCATGTGTTCCTGAATAGACAAATAGTATAGAAAGAAATACTATTAGAAAAAGCGGTTGCTGTTTGTTTCTCATAAAATAACTCAATGCAGCTTATTAAGAGGTTAATTTAATAATAGTGGGTTGATTTTATAATAGAAATATTTGACAGTCTGGAGACGACTGTCGGCACTATAGGTACAAGTCGGTAAACTTGTACAGGTAAATTTATCACCATCTAAATTGATTTTAACGGTAAAATATTATAGATTTATAAAATGAGAAGTATTGCCAGTCTTCAACTCGATGGAGGTTGCCCGGTCTTTGATTTCACCAATACCATTAGCAACCGGAATGATCCTGACTATTTCGATTACCTGACGAAGTATAATGACTTCATACAATGGAGCGAAAAGATCGGATTACTGTCAAAGGGAAGGATTCATGCTATCAGCATTTTCTATGAAAGTCATGTACGAAAATCGGCAGATACGTTGCGACAGGTGGTCGAAGCACGTGAAGTGATCTTTACACTGTTCTCTTCCCTGGCGCAACATCGAAAGGCGGATAAAGGAGCGATGGATGCTTTCAATGGTCTTCTTTCAGAAGCTCTTTCCAATATGCGTATAGATGTTGGTCGGACAGAGGTTACTACATCATTTGCTGTTTCGGAAAAGACGATTTTGAAAGAACCTCTATACCTCCTTATTAAAAATGCTTTTGATATACTCTCATCACAATCATTTGAAAGAATTAAAGAATGTCCAACCTGTAGGTGGCTTTTTCTTGACACAACAAAAAATGGCAAAAGACGCTGGTGCAATATGCAGGTATGTGGAAGCAATGACAAAGCTCGCAGGTATTATCATCGTAAAAAAGAATCTACCAATCCTGCATAAACAATGAAGGCTTCTGTACCTATATACATTCTACTTATCTTATTCATTATCGGCTGTGCTCCTAAAAATGAAGAGGTCATCTCCTACCCGACACCACTTCCCGACTCTGTGGTGTTAAAATTTTTACCGGGTGTCGTTTCTTCTGATTCACTTGATTTCAATTCAGCATTTTCTCCGGATGGAAAGACATATTACTTCTGTCGTGCAAAGAAAGGTAAATGGGATATATACCAGGTAACATTAAACCCCGAAGCAAAATATACCGTTACTATAGCGCCATTTTCGGAAGCAGAATATTCGCAGGCTGATCCATTCATCCTCCCTGATGGAGCGATATACTATATATCTAACCGACCCAAAAATAAAAACGACACGATTAGCGATTACGACATTTGGAAAGTGTATCCTAACGTTGATGGTACATGGTCGGCACCCGAAAATATTGAGAACGTAAATTCTGATAGCACAGAGTATTACGTATCGATAGCAGCAAACGGCAATTTATACTTTGCCTCTACTCGAAAAGGCGGTTACGGTGGTCTCGATCTATACAGGAGTAAATTGGTGAATGGTAAATATACTTCGCCGGAAAACCTTGGTGCAGCCATCAATACAGCAACCGATGAACACGATCCGCTCATCACGCCTGATGAACAATCGATCATATTTACATCATACAACCGTCCGGGCGGTTACGGCGAAGCTGATCTATATTACTCACAAAAAAAGCATCACGAATGGCTTCCCGCTGCGAACATGGGCAAGCGGTTTAATACACCAACGTATGAGTATTGTCCTAACTTCTCTCCGGATGGGAAATACTTCTTTTATAGCAGTGAGTATGATGTGAAATGGATTGACAGTGATTACCTGCCCTTTGCCTCTCCGAAATGACAACGCTATCGCGTCAGCCATGCGACACGTCCCTTTTAACATTATGCGAAAATTACGGCATTGCAAACGGTATTTTAAGAAATTCAGCGATTGATCACAATCTTTACTATTTTTGAGGCTTTTAAAGGCGGCCCTGCCCCGACCGCCCACTGATCTTGTTAAAATTATGTTTGACATCTGCTGCATCGGACACATTACGCTTGACAAAGTAGTTACTCCAAAATCAACCGTTCACATGGCGGGCGGTACTTCTTTCTACTTCTCTAACGCCATTAAAAACATGGCTATCAAGTACACGCTGGTAACTGCGCTTGCAGAAAGTGAAATGAAGTTCGTAACGGAACTTCGTGCTAAAGGCATCGATGTAAATGCCCTACCGAGTGCGCATACAGTATACTTCGAAAATATTTACTCGCACAACGTTGATCATCGTACACAGCGGGTTTTACAAACGGCTGATCCCTTTACAATAGAACAATTAGCGGATGTACAGGCCAAAATATTTCACCTTGGTCCGCTGCTGGCTGACGACATCTCTACGGAAGTTATCAAGTACCTTGCAGAAAAAAGTATCGTATCCCTCGATGTACAAGGTTATCTGCGTAAAGTAGAAAACGAAAATGTACTGGCCATCGACTGGCCTGCCAAACGCGAAGCACTTGCCTATATTGATATTCTGAAAGCCAACGAACACGAAATGGAAGTTCTTACCGGCAGTAGTGATGTTCGTGAAGGATCGAAGATACTGGCCGACTGGGGGGTGAAGGAAGTTATCATTACACTCGGCAGCAAAGGTTCCGTGGTATACCATCAAAATACGTTTTACGATATACCAGCTTATCTCCCTAAAACCGTGACCGATGCTACAGGTTGTGGTGATACCTATATGGCGGGTTATCTATACCAACGCGTCCGGAATGCAGACCTGCAAACAGCCGGAGAATTTGGTGCGGCAATGGCTACCTTGAAAATTGAATCGTCGGGTCCTTTTACCGGGGCACATGAAGATGTAGCGGGTCTGTTGAAGCATGGAAAAAAAGTAATGCCGGTAGATATCTGACCATAACTATATTCCGTTAGTGAACTATAGCGTCTCGTTACAACTTCGCTATTCCTCACCATGAAGTTTCTTGCTATCGGTATACTTATATTTTTACCGGGTGTGATCCACGCCCAGGTAATTACACATGACGACTTTAAAAGCGTTATTCCTTATCTTCAGAATGAAGACTTCAAAAGCGCGTTTGAAAAAACCAACCAGCTTCTCAGCTCAACGCGAAACGACTCTTCCGATATCCGAGGGATTGTCACCTATATGAATATCTTTTCGGCTGCAGGTATGGTGACTGCCAACCAAATGACATACGATGATTTTACAAAAAATGCCAACCGCCATGTAGGACAATGGATTGTTATGCCGGCACATCCTTGTATCGACAGTACTGCGCTAGGATATAACTCATTAAAATTTGTTATGCACAATGGTATATTAAAAGGAATGACGACTACGGCTAACAAATCGAAAACGACAATTCTGTGCTTTGAGTACTTTGTTTATAAGGAGCCGATTCATCCTTCGCGATATATAGGAAAAAATGTTCGATGCGGTGGGATTCTTGAATCGATCGAAGTAAATCCGAATAAGTCGACTATCTGGGTATCCCGGATTTATATACGGGATGCTTTTGCAAGAGTAGTTACCCCATAACTGGCGCAAGTCTGAAGACTTGTGCCTATATATGTTCCAAGTCTTCAGACTTGGGCTATTTTTCTAAATACCAAAATATAATTTTACCAGTCTGAAGACTGGTTTCAGTGCTGGCACAAGTCTTCAGACTTGCGCCAGGTGTATATTTACTATACTATTGTAAAAATTTAAACGTTAGCTGTGAGTCGTAAGTACAAGATCCGGGATCAGGATCAATTATATTTCGTGACCTTTACCGTCATTCGATGGCTGGATGTTTTTACCCGAAGAGAATATAGGGATATATTCATGGATAGTCTGCGATACTGTCAGCAACACAAAGGATTGGATCTATACGCCTACTGTATCATGACTAATCATGTCCACATGATCATTGGCAGACGTGGCAAGGCTCCCCTGGAGGGAATCGTTCGTGACATTAAGAAATATACTTCCGTCAAAATCATCGAGGCTGTAAAAGACAATCCGCAGGAAAGTCGCAAGGATTTATTGATGTGGATGTTTGAACGTACCGGCCGGTATAATCCTAACAATAAAATATACCAGTTCTGGGAGCAACACTCCCATCCGATTGAGTTAAATACAAATGTAATGGTGGAACAACGTCTGGAATATATCCACAACAATCCCGTAAAGGCCGGCATTGTACTATCGCCTGAAGATTATCTCTATAGCAGTGCGATGAACTATGCTGGCCTACCGGAAAAACTGATTGATGTTATTTTGATCTGAAGACGATCGTACCCATTACTCGGTGAGCACGCGTCTTACATGAGACAATGTGTGCGTCAATACTTTTGTTTCGCTATTGACGATTCCTTCGGATGTGAATTGATCAATACGAACGCGTCCGGAAGCATGAATGATTTTATCTTCATGCAATACAATTCCAACGTGTATAATTTTTCCTTCTGCATTTTTAAAGAAAGCCAAATCACCGGGACGAGCCTCTGCAAAATCTTTTACAGCTTTACCCTGATTGGCCTGCTGCGAAGAATCGCGGAGTAGTTTATACCCGCTTATCTTGAATACCATCTGCGTAAAGCCGGAGCAATCTATACCAAACGGATTTTTGCCACCCCACTGGTAGGGAGCATTGATATACTTTACTGCTATATTTCGCAGGTATTCATACTCACGCTTCAGTCCTACATTTTTAGCTTCACCATTAAATGCAAACTGTTCTTCCATCTTGAACAGCTCCGAACTTGAAATGGGTATCATACTCCCCATAAGAATTACCAGCGGGCTCTTATTGTAGAGCATGCTCGAAGTAAGATCGGTGGTAATTTTAAATTCTGATTTATCGAGGTAATCAAAGTAGTCTTTCGATACAGCATGGTGTTGCTTGCTGTCGATCCATCCTTCATACTGATCAAAATGAATGCGGATGCGCAACCAGTTCTTGTCTTTCGACTGGTCAATCACTTCGTAATGATCTCCAAACAGAAGCTGTGTTGTCTGCTCAGCTTTATCAGAAGCTTCTGCCCGTACTGACAATACGCTCAGGCGACAAACACCATAATTCATATTCTCCATTATGAAAACCTCCGTTTACTTTAGCTTAATACGATTTAACTCACGCTTGGCATCACGCTCCCGTATACTGTCGCGCTTATCGTGAAGTTTCTTACCCCTTCCTATAGCAATCTCCAACTTGGCAAGTCCGCGGTCGTTGATAAAAAGTCTGGTGGGGATCAACGTCAATCCTTTCTCTTCAATCTTGCCTTCCAGTTTTTTTATCTCCGAACGTTTCAGCAGCAGCTTTCGCTCGCGGGTAGCAGCGTGATTATAGTGTGTACCCTGTGCATACGGAGTAATGTTAATTCCCTTCACAAACAGTTCACCATTGGCAAAGTAACAATACCCGTCCTGCAGGTTTACTTTGCCTTCGCGGATCGATTTAATTTCCGTGCCCATCAGCACCATGCCCGCCACATACTTGTCTAGTAATTCAAATTCAAAACTGGCCTGGCGGTTCTTTATATTAATATTATCAGAAAAACGTTGTTTCATCTTCACTTATTCAAATATAGGGTTACCGGTATAAATACAGTTGTACGAAACTGATTTTTACTTTCACCTGGTAAAAATTCTTTTGAGAGTTTCTTTCTTTAAAATCTTTTGTCCTGTCTGGCCACTGGCAATGAGCCGGTTGTGTACCATCGCTTTGTAACTGCAGATCAGTTCATGGTCACGAAGGCTTTCGATCTTGGCAGTAAAGATAATTTCTTCTCCGACAAACGCAGGACTTTTATGATCAATACTCACCTGTGTTCCGATACCTTCTTCATCATCCTCTTTCATCGCCAGCACAAACAGGCGGGTTGTCCATTCTATTTCTCGTGCCAATACAAAGGTAGAACAAACCGGATGTACCACTTCGCCATGAAAGGCAGCCACGTCCTGCGGTTGAACGGTATAGCGGTGTTCTTGTTGTGTTGTTGCAATACTTTTCATCGCGCTACATCTTCAAAGTATACAAGCAGAACGTTTACAGCTTTACGCTTAAACCGTTCAACTTAAGATAAAGGCATGCGAGCCAACGGAGTAACATCGAGCGAACAAAAATCGCTCTTCAGGTATTTATAGTGTGCCGCTACGGCAATCATGGCTGCGTTGTCGGTACAATACTCAAACGAAGGTATAAATATATTCCATCCTTGTTTATCGCCAAGTGCTTTTAACTCTTTGCGCAACCCGGAGTTGGCAGAAACACCTCCGGCTATGGCTATATTTTTTATACCGGTTTGCTCGCTGGCCTGACGCACCCGCGTGAGCAACATATTAACAAGATGCTGTTGCAGACTGGCACATATATCGTTGACATGTTCTTCTACGAAGTTAGGGTTGCTGGCCTTTTCATCGCGAAGGAAATATAGGAATGCTGTCTTGATTCCGCTGAAAGAAAAATCAAGTCCCGGCATAACCGTTTCCGAAAATTTATAGGCCTTCGGATTTCCCGACTGGGCATACTTG
The DNA here is from genome assembly GCF_042676245.1 of Ohtaekwangia kribbensis. NCBI lineage: Bacteria > Pseudomonadati > Bacteroidota > Cytophagia > Cytophagales > Fulvivirgaceae > Ohtaekwangia > Ohtaekwangia kribbensis. The sequence goes on along the minus strand of NZ_JBHTKA010000007.1, from coordinate 173,162 downwards.
TCGATCAGCGGTCCACCCGGATAAGGAAGTCCCATGATCTTGGCTGCTTTATCAAACGCCTCCCCTACAGCATCATCCTGCGTTTGTCCGATTACCTCCATATCGAGGTGACTTTTTACCAATACGATCTGCGTATGTCCGCCACTTACCGTGAGACAAAGAAACGGAAACGATGGTTTAGGATCGTCAATGAAATGCGCAAGCACATGTGCCTGCATGTGATTCACTTCGATCATCGGAATATTGAGCGCCATCGCCATCCCTTTGGCAAACGATACACCCACCAACAACGCTCCCATCAATCCCGGTCCGCGGGTGAACGCAATGGCATCAAGTTCTGTTTTGCTGATGCCCGATGTTTCCATCGCTTCGTTCACCACCGCTACTATGTTTTGCTGGTGTGCACGTGAGGCGAGTTCAGGAACCACTCCTCCGTATTTTTGGTGGACTGCCTGTGAGGCGATAATATTATTAAGTACCTTGCCGTTTCGTATAACGGAGGCAGATGTTTCATCGCACGAAGACTCAATGGCAAGGATAACGGGACGCATGTGTAGTTAGAATGAACCGGCAAGTTATCAAAAATAGAATTCGAAAGATACTCGCCTATCTTTTTACAGCCCTTATATTCCTGCTCATATCAGGTTTTTTAGTGCTGCAAATGCCGCCTGTTCAAAACTGGCTGGCCTCCCGGTTTCTGCGAAATTTTACCGAAGTAGTTGGTTTTCCTTCAACTGTTAAAGGATTCCGTATGCTCTGGTTCGACCGTCTCGAGCTTACCGGAGTTAACGTCTACGATCTCGAAGGCAACCGGATGATCGGGGCCAAAGAGATCCTTATCAACTTTAAACTCTCACAGCTTCTCGAAAACAACAACGTTAACATCGATGGTATTTATGTTGACAGCGCCCATGTATACCTTACCAAGATCCACGAGTCTGACACTTCACGCGATCTGAACATCAATGTCTTCATCAACCGGATAAACGAAGGATATTCATCCGGAGGTAAGGGTACCGGCAAACCTCCACGTATTAACATTGGTGAAGCTTTTCTCAACCAGAGCCAGTTCACCTATATCAACCAGGACCAGGATACGATACGGAATGGTTTCGACTATAATCACTTTTCACTCGCAGTAGATGAAGGTCACCTCAACAGCTTTGTTGTACTCGGTGATACCACCGAATTCTTTGTGCGCACGTTGATCACGCAAGACCTGAAAACAAAATTCAGGGTAAACCAGTTGTCTACGTTCTTTCGAATTTCGCAAGGCGGTATGGAATTTACCGGACTCAATCTGCAAGCCGGTGAAAGTACGGTTTCCGATACCATTGTATTTCGCTACAACGGCTTGCGCGAGCTGAACGACTTTGTGAGTAAAGTAAAGATTCACGCAAATCTCACCAACACTACCATCGATCCCAAGGACCTGAACTTTTTCGCTCCCGGTGTAAACCGAATAACCCAACCGTTGAAGCTCAGTGGTATATTTAACGGAAGAGTAGATAAGTTCAAGCTCAGCAAAATGCAACTCGGTATAGGTAATACCAACCTGAACGGTTCGCTGGATATGGAAGGGTTGCCCAACTTCAATGAGACATTCATAAACCTCAATGTTCAGAATTCCATTTTCGATCCGCGCGACTTTGCTTTTCTGTTTAACGATCGTACACTCGATCGCCTTCGCCCGCTGGGTATACTTCGCATGCACGGACAATTTTTAGGTTACCCTACTGACTTTGTTGCCAACGGAACGTTTGCCAGTAAACTCGGTACGATACGCTCGGATATCAACTTGAAAGTAAATGAAGAAAATATAGATTACTCGATCTATAAAGGTAAACTCTCGCTTACATCTTTTGATTTGGGACAATACCTGGGCGATACAACCTTCTATCAACGTGTAAGTCTTAACGGACAGATCAGTGGTAAAGGACTTACACAACGTACTGCTGACTTTCTGCTGAATGGCAAGATCAGTTCCATTGGTATTAAAGGATATAATTATACCAACATAGCAACCGATGCACGTTTTGCTACGGGGTTGTTCCGGGGATTGGTAAAGATCAACGATCCAAACCTTGAGCTTACCGTACGTGGTTCCATGGATCTTCGCGATCAACGCAATGAGATCAGGTTTCAGGCGCAACTCGATACCGCATACCTCCACCGACTCAAGTTATCACGCGACAGTCTCTTTTTGCACGGTACGGTGGAAGCCGATATACAAGGACTCACGCTCGACTCACTTCGCGGAACTGCCAATGTACAAAACCTGGTTGTGCTCTATAAAGACCAGGAGCTTTCGCTCGATGATATACAACTCGATGCGCAACGTGACAAGAGCAACCGGCTGTTCCGGGTACAATCTACTTTGGTAGATGTGGAAGCAAAAGGTGATTACTATTTCTCTGAAATATCTTCGGATGTAGAGACCCTGGTAAAAGAAATTCTGCTGAACCTGAAAAACGACAAGCAACAAATTGCTGAATACTATAGTCAGAAAGCGAGAAGACCAAAATCATACCAGGCGCAACTTGCCATCAACCTGAAAAATATAAAACCGATAACCGATCTCTTTAATGTTGACCTGAGTCTTTCGCCCAACACGAAGTTTGACGGCAAATTTACCAGCGGCCGAACCACTATCTTCAATATATACTCTGAATTTGATTCACTGAAATATGAAGGTAAAACGTTTATCAACTCGAATATAGAATTAACCGTATCAAAGATATCCGACAGCACGAGTGTACTCTCGATGCTCACGGTTACTTCTGACAAACAGATTCTGAATAAAAACCTGCAAACTAAAAATCTTTTAGCTGAAGCAATCTGGAACCGTAACCACATCGACTTTTCACTGGATGCTGATCATGACGGACAAACAAACTATATGCGTCTGCAGGGTGGTGTAGATTTTCAGCAGGACAGTACGGTTATATCCATGCTTCCTTCCGAGTTACAATTACTCGAACGCAAGTGGTCGTTTGCCAAGGATAATTATATAGCCATTAACGGCAGCGATTGGACATTTTCGAACCTGGCTTTGCTGAATGAACAACAGTCTATCAAAATCGATGGGAAGATATCCAAAGATCCATCCAAAGTTATATCGCTATATATTGATAGTCTCGAGCTCTCGCTGTTCAATGTACTTACCAATAAAAAGATTGCCGGTGTAACGGATGCACACATCAACATGAGCAACTTCTACCGGAAGCCGGTTATTCAAAACGACTTGAGTATAAAGAATTTTACTGTAGACGATTTTCTGATCGGTGATGTAATCGGCAAGAATCATTGGGACACGGTTGAACATAAACTGGACATCAACCTGTTCATCGATCGCATGGGTACACGCATTGTGAACGTGGCGGGCGATTACAATCCTTCGCGGGAATATAGTCCGCTGAACCTCACGGCCAACCTCGACAAAGCAGAGCTTAACATTGTACAACCTTTCCTCGAAGAATTCTTCTCACAGATCGGAGGAACTATATCTGGCGAATTTAAAATTACAGGAGAACTTACCGAGCCGGATATACGCGGTGAAGGTAAAGTATCAGATGGTCAGATTATGATCAACTATCTGAAAACGCTCTATCGATTTACCGGCATCATCGGGCTCACGCCTACCTCTATCTTCTTTAAAGATATAGAGCTCTCCGATATACTGCGCAACAAAGGCAGACTGAACGGAGCCATCACGCACCAGGCTTTCTCCAACATGGCGATTAATATGGATGCCGATTTCCGGAACTTCCAGGTGTTGAATACATCGATGAAAGATAACAGTCTCTTCTATGGCCAGGCTTATGCTACGGGCGATGTCAATTTCAGCGGACTTCTTTCGAACCTTCGTATATCATCCAACGCACGCACCGAGAAGAATACACGTATATATGTACCATTGAATGGCTCGTCATCCGTTAACAAAAAAGAGTTCATCACCTTTGTTAACTTCAAAGACTCAACCTATACCAAATCTGTTAAGCAGAACATTCGCAAGAAAGTAAATATTACCGGGCTCTCGTTCGACCTCAACCTTGATGTAACTCCGGACGCGTACTGTGAAATTATATTCGATATGAAGTCTGGCGATATCATTCGCGGACGCGGTGTCGGAGATCTCCGCCTGCAGCTCGATACCAAAGGAGAGTTCAATATGTTTGGTCCGTTCGAGTTCACCGAAGGCTGGTATAACTTTACGCTCTACGACATCATCAACAAAGAATTCCTTATTAAGAAGGGAAGTCGCATTACCTGGTATGGCGATCCGTATAAAGCAACGGTTGATATCGATGCGACTTACAACCAGCTAGCATCGTTTGCTCCGCTTGTTACCATGAGCGATCCTTCGGTAAGTATAACAGAGTCTCCACAACTGCAACGCAGATACCCGGTAATGGTATTACTTACGTTGGATGGCCCGATGCTGTCACCGGAGATCAACTTCGACATCACGGCTAAAGATCTTCCTAAAAACGTACAGACCAATACACAAACTGTTAACCTCGACCTGCTCTTTACTGCCTTCAAGAATAAACTTGATGAACAGGAATTGAAGCGCCAGGTATTCAGTCTCATTGTATTGCGCAAATTCTCACCGGCCGAATCGCTGAGCACCAGCGGGTCCGTTGTAAACAGTCTCAGTGAATTATTCTCCAACCAGCTCAGCCATTGGATGAGCCAGGTGGATGAAGACCTTGTAGTAGATGTAGATATAGGTTCGATGGATGCCGAGAGTTTCAATACATTTCAGCTTCGTATGTCGTATACTTTCCTCAACGGTCGCTTGCGCGTAACCGGTGATGGTACCTATAATACATCCAACAACGCTACGAACTCTACGGGTACCCAACAAAATCCTTCAAGTCTTGCAGGAGACTGGACAGTTGACTACATGTTAACTGCTGATGGCAAGCTGCGGGTAAAGATGTATAGTCGCACGAACGTAAACCCTATATTAAGTTCGGTTAACAACCAGACTGCCATGACAACGGGGGCGAGTATCATTCACACACAAAGCTTCAACGAGATTAAAGACTTGTGGATATCGGAACGTAAGAAGCGCAAGAAGCAACAGCAATCTTCATCTGAAGAAAAAGCAAACATTAACACCGATGCAATCAAGGAAGAGGATGATGGTACGGAATAAGCACAGCCTGTTTGTTATTTTTTTTCTTTTACCATGCTGGTTGTTTGCACAGACCGACTCGTTGCCCCCCGTGAATAAAAAGCGATTACGCACAGTCACCATTACCGGTATAGCAGGTTACGCCACGGCCCTTGCCGGGTTAAATTATCTCTGGTATAAAGATTCAGACCGGCAGTCGTTTCGTTTTTTCGATGATAATGCCGAGTGGAAACAGGTTGATAAGATTGGTCATTTTTACTCTGCGTTTTATCTGAGCTATGGTACTTCGCGCGGCATGCAATGGTGTAATGTACCGGCCCGTAAAGCAGACCTCATCGGAGCTATAGCAGGCTTTGCTGTATTGGTACCCGTTGAAATATTTGACGGATTCTCCGATGCGTATGGTGCTTCTACCGGTGACCTGATTGCCGATGCTGCCGGTGTTGCCTTCTATTTAGGACAAACACGTTTGTGGAGTGAAGTTCGTATATATCCCAAATTCTCCTTCCAACGGAGTGACTATGCTACGATACGACCTTCTGTACTGGGTGATGGCCTGACAAGCGAGATACTAAAAGATTACAACGGACAAACCTATTGGCTTTCGGTTGATATGGACAAGTTTATCCGCTTTCCGAAATGGTTAAACCTGGCAGCAGGCTATGGTGCTGAAGGAATGATCTATGCACGCGATCGCCAGAATACCGAAGCCGGCTATGCCGCACCCTACCGTCAATATTACCTCTCACTCGACTTTGATCTTACTGCCATACGAACGCGATCCAAAGTTGTTAAAACGCTGATCTTCGTAGCGAACATGATCAAATTACCGGCACCAGCCCTTGAATTCTCTGCCCAGGGCACTCGCTTTCACGCGTTTCATTTTTAGCGTTTATACTTTATTTTCAGGCATTCTTTGTACTAAATAATTACCCCTGTACGTTTAGAATTACCATGCTATTTTTTTAACTTCCGTATAGAAAAAACCTAAATCCCACTTGATATGGTAGAAACATTACCCGGCATTATGAATTATGTTGAGCAGTACGCTGAACATATAGGTGGTCAGTATACCGACTACGATCATACAAAGTCTGTGATCGTTGTACCACTAAGTACAAGTCGTTTTCAAACCGTGCTGGCATGCGTGCAAACCAGTCCGGTATCAGGTCGCGAACAGACACTCTTTACTTCGAAAGTATGTGAGTTCAATTCTTCACTCGATCTGAAGGCTCTGCTCGAACGCAATGCGAGCTTTGACTATAGCAAGTTCATCATTGAAGATGGCTATCTCAAAGTAGAAGCATCCTGTCTTTCTGAAACCGTGTCGCAGGAACAGATCGGTGAAATGATCCAGGAAGTAGCCCAACTGGCCGATCATTATGAAATGCGACTTACGGGGAGGGATATACATTAGGCGATAGCCGTTAATCGTTATCCGTTAATGGCTAACCGTATATATATATCTGATGATATATAGTATATCGCCTGATCATTTTACTTCATGGTTGCTTTAGAGTGAAGCACATAAAGAAGACACAAGGAACTTTGCAGAACTTGTGTCTTCTTTGTGTTTTATCTATACTATAAAACTAACGCGCTTCTCTTTGCTGTCAATTTCCATTGTCCATTTTTTCGACTCCATACATGGAAGAAATTTTGCCTGTGCTCTTCCTCAACTTCCAGGCCCTCTTTAATCTTTTGGCAGAGTTCATATCCGGAAGTAACTACGGTATTGGCATCAAGCTCGGTGATATCCTCGATCATCCGCTTTAAGGTTGCATAATAAGGCAGTGCGTTGCTGCTCTTGACGAGTGCATCTTGTTTTTCATCCAGCGTAAAGTCCCTGGCCCAAAGTCCCATAAGAGCAAGATTGTCTCTCTTTTTTACAGCGCCACACTCCAGAGATTCCAGGTCGATAATTTTAGTCTCGGTTTCAGTCAACACTATATTTTGCTTTTTGAACGCAACATGCTCCCGGCTAACCACCACCCACCGTTGAACGGTATCTGCGCTTTTGAATGGCACGACCGAAGACTTCATACAGGAAAAACGAGCGATGTCAGATCGGGAATCCGATACAGCTATAGTGTCTGATGCCTGTGCGAACGAATACATAGTATGTAAAGAAAATAATAGCAACCAAGAAACTTCTTTCATCCGTCTAATCATTATCAATGTGCTGCCGATTTGGAAAACAAGTATTTGAATAACGTATAACACACACCATAAGTATACACATACCTTTACCAGTATATCAGAATTTCCGGATAACAATTAAAAGATAACGATTAACTTTACGGAAGCAAGCCGCCTTATCGCTCTCGCAAGAGGGAGGAAAGTCCGGGCAACACAGGGCAGCGTACTTCCTAACAGGAAGGTCCTTCTGTATAATGCAGGAGGAACAGAGAGTGCCACAGAAAACAAACTACCCGCTTCGACTTTGTCGGGGAGGGAAAAGGTGAAAAGGCGAGGTAAAAGCTCACCGCTCCGATGGCGACATCGGGGGCATGGTAAACCTTACGCGTTGAAAGGTCAAATAGGCTTCGGTTGGAGCGGCCCGTTCCACGTCTCAACTTGTTGAGCGTACCGAAGCGGGTAGACTGATTGATCCCGGTTGTGAAACCGAGGACAGATAAATGATAAGGGCTCCCGCTTACGCGGGATGACAGAACCCGGCTTATAAGCTTGTTAATTTTTAAACCTGCTACGCGAAAGCTTGGCAGGTTTATTTATTTTAGCGCAGGTCAAAAATCCAATGGCACCAAGACCACAAAGAAGACACTGAGTAACACAAAGCCTTTCCTCTGTGACCTTTGTGCCTTCTTCGCGCGCTGTGCAATGGATCTCGTAAACTCATAGCTCGAAACTCAAAGCTCGCAGCTTAACTTAAAAAGTATGGCAAAAATTCTCATCATCGAAGACGACAACAAGATCCGCGCAATACTGAAAGAGATTCTCGAAGAGAAAGAACACGAAGTGCATGAAGCAGCCGATGGCGCGGAGGGATTTAAAAAACTTGAACAAGGTAATTACGACCTCTGCATCTGCGATATAAAAATGCCGAAGATGGATGGCCTCGAAGTATTGGAGAAAGCAAAAGAAGCGGGTATAGCCAGTAACTTCATTATTATATCGGCACACGGTACTATAGATGTAGCGGTTGAAGCTGTGAAGAAAGGTGCATTCGATTTTCTTCAGAAACCTTTTGATCTCGGAAGACTCGAAATCACACTTCGCAATGCACTCGACAAAACTAACCTGGTGAAGGAAACAAAAACACTGAAGAAGAAAATATCCAAGAAGTTCGACATGGTTGGTGAGTCTGAACCAATTGCTGCCGTAAAGGAGATGATTGAAAAAGTAGCACCTACGGATGCACGCGTGTTGGTAAATGGTCCGAATGGTTCAGGTAAAGAACTGGTAGCACGCTGGATACACGAGAAGAGCAAGCGTGCAGACGGCCCGTTGGTAGAAGTGAACTGCGCTGCTATACCTTCGGAGCTTATTGAAAGTGAATTGTTCGGACACGAGAAAGGTTCATTTACATCGGCTATAAAGCAACGCCTCGGTAAATTTGAACTCGCAGAAGGCGGAACGTTATTTCTGGATGAGATCGGTGATATGAGTTTATCTGCGCAGGCCAAAGTATTGCGTGCCCTGCAAGAGAGCAAGATTACACGTGTAGGCGGTGATAAAGAGATCAGCGTAAATGTGCGCGTGGTAGCCGCTACGAATAAAGATCTGCGCAAGGAAATTGAAGAGAGTCGCTTTCGTGAAGATTTATACCATCGGTTAAGTGTTATCGTGATAAAGGTACCGGCACTGAACGATCGTAAAGAAGATATACCCTTGCTGGTAGATAAGTTTTTGCTGGATATTGCAGACGAGTATGGAGCGAAAAAGAAAACAATCCAGGCGAAGGCACTTACACAATTAAAAGATCACAACTGGACCGGAAACATTCGCGAGCTGCGCAACGTTGTAGAACGGTTAGTCATTATGAGCGGAGACGAGATCTCTGCCGATGATGTTAAGAAGTATATATAAATTAAGAAGTATATAACCCTCACATTATGTCTATCGAATCACACAGCGACCTTGCGGGAATAAAAAAGATCAGTGAAGTTGTAGGCACAACGCTTCGTATGATGCGCGAGTATGCGCAACCCGGTATGTCGACACTGGAGCTCGATGAATATGGTGGAAACATACTCAGTCAGCTGGGAGCACGCTCCGCTCCTCGCCTCACGTATGGCTTTCCGGGGTGGACTTGCATCAGTCTCAATCACGAAGTAGCACATGGTATACCCTCGGCTAAGAAGATACTGAAGGAAGGTGACCTCATCAACATCGATGTATCGGCAGAGCTTGGCGGATACTGGGCTGATAACGGAGGTTCATTTGTGTTAGGGAACGATATACATCAGCACGGTAAACTTGTAAATGCATCGCGCAACATTCTCGCGAAAGCGCTGCAGCATATACGAGGCGGTGTAAAGATTGCAGAGGTTGGTTTACTGATTGAGACAGAAGCAAAGCGCGCAGGTTATAAAGTAATTCGCAACCTCGTAGGACATGGTGTCGGACGAAGTCTGCACGAAGCACCGAATGAAATACCCTGTTACTACGATAAGTATAATACAAGTCGCTTCCGAAAAAATTCCGTTGTAGCGGTAGAGACTTTTATTTCTACGAAGGCAAGCTACGCCAAAGATCAGGGCGATGGCTGGACATTGATAACAGGCGATGGGAGCTTTGTTGCCCAGCATGAACATACGATATTGATTACGGATGGCGCTCCGGTAATTCTAACAGCATCGAACGCCATCTAAAACAAGTAAATGAAAAAGATAGCTGTCATCGGAGGCACAGGCATGATCGGGCGACCGGTAGTGCAGGCGTTGCATGATGCAGGCTTCGAGGTTACCGCACTTGTTCGCGATGAGGCCAAAGCACGCAAGCTGCTACCCGCAGGCATCCGCTATTGTACCGGTGATCTCCGAAATGTTCATGATGTAGATCGCGCGTTGAAAGATCAGGACGGTATATATCTCAACCTCAATTTAAACCTGGGCGATGGTAAACATGCCTGGCATGCCGAACGCGAAGGCATCGATAACATAATCGCGGCAGCACATAAGAATAAGATCAAACGTATTGCCATCATCAGTTCGGTAGTTATGAATTACCAAGGCATGAATGGCTTTCACTGGTGGGTGTTTGATTTGAAGAAGGAAGCACTCGACAAGATCCGGACAGCGGGTATACCGTATACTATATTTTATCCCTCCACCTTCATGGAGAATTTCATGATCACTTACCGGAAGGGTAATCGCATTTTACTGGCAGGTACATCGCATCATAAAATGTATTTCATTGCCGGTAAAGATTACGGCCGCTGGGTTGTACGTTCTTTTGAAATATTGAAGAACGAGAACAAGGAATATTTCGTGCAAGGCCCGGAAGGCTATACGGCCGATGAAGCTGCCAATGTTTTTATCAGCAACTATACTGGTGAGAAGTTAACTATATCCCGCGCACCGCTCGCAGTACTGAAGTTTGTCGGACTCTTCAGCAACACGGTTAACTATGGACACCACATCATTGAAGCACTCAATACCTATCCGGAGAAATTCCAGGCCGAAGAAACGTGGAATACATTAGGCCGTCCGGCCATTACGTTGGCTGACTATGCACGCGCTGTAAGTTGATTACATCAAGGTTCACTTTATAAATCTTCGAGCTCCCAGTTTTTAGATGCATCGTACCGGATGTGCCCCTGGCTTACCTGGAGTGGAGACGCTATATTATTTTCATAGATAGCACCGGTACCTAATCCTTGTGGCATCGTTAATGGATAGCTCGCAGTAAACTGACTAATAGCATTTAGTCCTATACTTGACTCAAGCGCAGATGTTATCCACCATCCTATACCCAATTGCTCTGCTATAGCAATCCACTCACGGCATCCTTGCATACCACCATGCAACGTTGGCTTTAAGATAATATAGGCAGGCATCAGTCGCTTCAGTAAGGCTTTTTTTGCATCGCCTTCTATACCGATCAACTCTTCATCAAATGCAATAGGTATTGGAGATTTACTACAGAGCTCTTCCATTTCGAGTAAGCCCGGTTTTATGGGTTGTTCGATGGAGTGTATTTTAAACTTGGCAAGTTCAGCCAGTTTAAAAAGTACTTCATCGGTTTTAAATGCTCCGTTGGCGTCCAGCCGTATCGTTAGTTCTTCACGGAAGAAACGCTTGCGTATATATTCCAGCACATCGCATTCTTTGTCGAAGTTAAGGCCGCCTACCTTCAGCTTAATGCAGGTGAAACCCTGCGATACTTTATCGCTGATCTGGTGCAGCATAAAATCAAGATCGCCCATCCAAATCAAACCGTTTATCGGAATAGATTTACCCTTCACAAAATCATTATCGAAGATCACACGCTTGCCTCCGTTTTGCAGGTCGAGTAAAGCTGTTTCGAGGCCGAACGTGATGGAAGGATAGCCGGGAGGGGCAATGTGTTGGAGTGTTGAGGTGTTGAGGTGTTGAGGTTGAAGAGACATTAGTTTATCAAGCGTCTCTTTCAACGTTTGTTCGAAGTCGGGTTTGTCATCGATGCTGAGGCCAGGGAGTGGACCACATTCGCCTATACCCACGATGTGCGGGGCGGTATCATCCCATACTTTTATAAACCACGAAGTCTTTTCACGCATGAGTCCGCGAGAGGTGCGGGCTTTGAAATTGAACTGAAAAGTTTTCTTCTGATACGATGCCTGTAGCGCCATGATAAAAAATGAAAAACGAAAATAAGGTTTTCAGATTAACTTTGAGCGCTTATGAGAGAACTGAACATAAACGATTTTACGTACGAGTTGCCTGCTGACCGGATTGCACTGTATCCGCTGGAAAAAAGAGATCAGTCCAAACTGCTGGTATATCAACAAGGTAAGATCTTACATGAACGGTTTCGCTCGCTCGTTGATTTCCTGCCCGACAATACACTGCTATTTTTCAACGACACAAAAGTAATTCCTGCCCGACTGCATTTTACAAAAGACACAGGCGCGGTGATCGAGATATTTCTGTTGCATCCGGTTACACCTTCATCGCTCGTAGCAGAAGCCATGCAGGCGCACACGCAGAGTTCCTGGAAATGTACCATCGGAAATCTGAAGCGCTGGAAAGATGATGTACTGGTAAAAGAACTTGGCAACTCAACACTCGAAGCGCGGCTACTGAATCGTGAAGAAGGTATCGTAGAATTTCGCTGGACCGAAAACATTTCATTTGCCGAGATCATTACGCGCTCCGGTGAAACACCACTCCCACCCTACCTGAAACGTAAACCCGAAGGCTCCGACCGCGATCGTTATCAAACCGTATATGCTCATTATGAAGGTGCCGTTGCTGCGCCAACAGCGGGCCTGCATTTTACCGAAGAAGTGCTGCAGGCTTTACAAGCCAAAGGTATAGCTACCGATTATGTTACACTGCACGTGAGTGCCGGTACATTTCAGCCGGTAAAAGTTCAGAACGCTGCTGAACACCCCATGCATAACGAGCAAGTGCTGGTAAGCCGAAATAACATTACCAACCTGCTGCAAGGTAAATTTATTATACCGGTGGGTACTACATCGATGCGCACGCTGGAGAGTTTATACTGGTTTGGTGTTAAACTGCAGAATGCCCCGAACGCTATATTTAGCATTCAGCAACACGATCCGTATCAGTCCTATACATCACTTCCTTCAACACTACAGGCACTTGAATCTGTAGCGGCCTATATGGATCGCAACCAGTTGGATATACTTACCGGGGAAACTTCAATCTATATTATGCCGGGCTATACATTCCGAATCTGCAAAGGGCTTGTCACTAATTTCCATCAGCCCGGTTCCACGCTTATTTTATTGGTAGCTGCCTTTGTTGGTGATACCTGGAAAACTATATATGAACAGGCACTGACCAACGACTATCGCTTCTTAAGCTATGGCGACAGTTCATTGCTGCTACCCTAAAAAAAAGACTGCCCGAAATGAGCAGTCTGTGCTTAAAAATATAGTCTTTAATATATAGCTATTACTTTATTTCGGCATTGAGGTCTACAATGCGTACCTCCACGCGTCTGCCTTCTTCTTTGGTGGTAGCAATATCTTTTGTTGCTCCATAACCTTTGGCAACAATACGTCTTCTTACAATGCCCTTGTGGTTGAAGTAATCAAGAATAACAATGGCACGTTTGTTTGAAAGATCGCGGTTCATTTCTTCAGAACCTTCTGCAGAAGCAAAACCGGATATCTCTACACCTAAATCCGGATATTTACTCAACTCGGCGAGTACCGCATCCAGCTGGGCTTTATATTGAGGTTTCAAATCGCTCTTACCTGCATCAAAATATATTTTGGCTGCCTTGGTAAGCGCTGCTTTATCGAAGTTAGATTTTTTGCCGGCCAGTTCTTTCTGCTTCTTGGCTTCCTCGGTAAACACGAATGTAGGCAACGAGAATATAGTTTTACCGTCTACTTTCTTCTGCTCAAATTTACTTTCATCACTTTCATCATAATAGTACGTGCGGGTAGCTACTTCAATGCGCGAGTTTTCTTTTTCGTTAAAGTTTACATCTTCAATCGGGTCTTTCATCTGGATCAGATCCGTCAGGTAGTTTATACCATCTTTATCACCGGAAGCCATCAGGTCAAGCATCAGGTCGTATACATCTACATTTCCGGTTTGCACCAGTTTGGCTTCGTGCGTTTTGCGCAGGTTGCTCTTTACATCCTGATCGGTATCGTAAAATGCATTCTTAACCTGTACCTCTTGTCCTACCACTACATCAAACTGTTTTATCGTCTTCAGGTTAATCATCTGGTATAGCTCATAGAAGTAGCTCTGGTTCGGTATATTTACATTCAAGGTATACGGTAAAAATCCTTCTGACTCAATGACGATATCATAGTCTGTAGCCGGCGGAAGAATAACAAGGTAATTACCGGTTTCAGGATCCGGATCGTATACAAAATCAAGTTTCTTGTCTGTCTTGTTGTCAATAACATACAGTCTGGTTGGCATCGGCTTACCGGTCTCTGCATTCAGGATTTTACCCTTGATCATGGTAAGCGGAATGTTTGCAGACTCAGCAGGCAGGTCCAGGTAATATATATCCTGTCCGCCATGGCCACCTTTACGATCGGATGAGAAGTAAGCACGAGTACCATCCGCGATCAGCGTAAAGTAGTTATCGTTCGCAGTTGTATTTACCGGATAGCCCATGTTCTCCGGGTTGCTCCAGTTTTTATCAAGAAGTTTGGAAACGAATATATCGCGACCACCCATCGAGTTATGTCCATCGGAAGTAAAGAACAATGTCTTTTGATCGGGGTGAATGAACGGAGCATCTTCGTTTGCTTTTGTGTTAACAGGAGCTCCGAGGTTTACAGGGTTGCTCCATGTTCCGTTCGCCTGCAGGGTTGTTCTATATATATCGAGTCCGCCAAGACCACCCAACCTGTCGCTGGCAAAATATATAGTCTTGCTATCCGGAGTTATACTTGCTGTTGACTCGAGGTATTTAGGAGTGTTGATGTTGGGCGTAAGCAAACCTGGTTTTCCCCAGTTCTCACCACTTTTTGTGATTTGATATAGTCCACCGGGATCCGTTGAACCACCCATGAAAATGAGCATCTTCTGTCCGTCAGGCGAAATACCGGCAGTGCCTACGTTGTAATCGTGGGCAATCGGTATAACTTTTGGCTCACTCCATGATCCCTGATTATTATAGGTGATGTATATTTCTTCAATGAATTTATCGCCCGTGCGGGTTTTGCCCGTGTTAGGTCGCAACGCAGTATAGGCCATCGCGCTTTCATCGGCCGAAACCACCGGGTTGTATTCGGTATACTCTGTATTGACCAGCGGAGAGTTGAAATAATTGACCTTGAAGTTACGTGGCACCGACATGAGCACAACAGCGTTGTTGGCAGTCTGTATAGCATCATCGGCCATGGCCATCGCTTTTTTATCAGCCTTGTTACTTACTTCTTTAAACTTATTAAAGTTCTCCAACGCCTTTTGCAGGTTTTCATCTTTCAGATAAATAGAACCGAGTTCGTAGTAAAGCGTTGTGGGCCAGCCCTTACCGTTCTTAATAGCAAACTCGAAATACGGAATGGCTTTGATCTGCTCGTTGAGCTCCGGAGATTTTTCATAGCAGACACCGGTCTTGTAATGAACCATCGGATCTTTTTCGCCTGCCTGAATTGCTTCCAGGAACTTGGGAAGAGCAGCATCGTAACTCTTTACACTGAAATACCGTTCAGCCTCCGCCAGCGCTTTGGAACCTTGGGCAAACGAAGCTGTTGCAAAAAGTGAGAATAGCAACACGTAAATGGTCTTCTTAATCATATGTCAACTGTATTTAACCTTCAATACTACAAAGATTATGCACGATTTATATACGGTTTTTAGCCGATACCTTACACTAACCCAAGTAATCACCCTCCTTACCCTACATAAAAGGGTTACTTAAGATGAATGTACTTAAAAAGCATAACGATTAGCAATTTAATAATAACCAAAATAATAGCAGTTTATAGGATTTTAGTTGGATAATCACCAATTTTAGGACTATTGGGGGAATTCTAATGAGGGCACAAATACTTCAATTTCTGGATGTTAAGAGTGGTGAAGGCACGCGGGTTGGTCTTCTCCTCATGATGAGCTTCTTTATGGGCTTTTTTCTTGCAACCATCAGCGTTGCATCCCAAACGCTCTTTCTGCAGCATTTTGATGAAAAAGCCGATTTACCCATGGCCCTCCTCGTTTCCGGAGTCTTCGGTCTTGTGGCTACAATCCTCTATAACTTTCTGCAAAATCGAATTCCATTCCAATCGCTGGCAATTCTTAGTTTACTGGTAATCACAGGACTTACGGCATTCATTGAGTTTGGTGAATCATTCTTCAGTGACTCGAACGCGATTTTCTTTTTCGGTTTTACCATGATCATCCCGTTCTCCTTTATGTTATACCTTAACTTCTGGGGAACGTTCAGCCGCTTGTTCAACCTTCGTCAATCAAAACGACTCGTGGGTACGGTGGATATGGGTGGATTGATCGCATCATTTATCGCTTTCTTTTCGATTCCACAGTTACTCAATCCGAAGATGTTCTTCGAAGGATCGCAAGGTCTGTCGATTGAGTCGCTCTACACTATATCACTCGTCTGTGCTATTCTCTTCCTGCTCACATTTATATTCCTGTCCGTAAAATACCTGAGCCAGGGCCGAACGTTTGCCGAGGAGAAAGCCATCTACCAGAAACTTCGCTTCAATGATTTCCGCCAGAACCGCTATATATTTTATATGTCGTTGTTCGTAGTGGCATCCATGATGGCACTTAACTTCGTTGACTACTCATTTCTGAACGTTACCACACTCTTCTTCACCGACCAGGAGCGTCTCGGTAGTTTCATCAGTTACTTCGAAGGAACCATTGTCGTATTCTGTTTTCTCTTTCAAACCGTAGCAACCGATCGCATCATCCAAGAATATGGTATGCGCGTGGCTATACTCATCAACCCCTTGCTCATTGGTTTGTTTACACTTGCGGCCATCGGGCTTGGTGTTGTATTCGGCTATTCGCCTGCCGATAATTCGTTCGTGATCTTCTTCCTGATGATCGCAGTCAGTAAGCTGTTTATACGCTCACTGAAAGACTCACTTGATAACCCCTCATTCAAACTATATTTACTCCCCATCGAGAGTCACATCCGCATTGATGTACAAACCAAAATTGAAGGGCTCGTAACAGCGTTTGCCAGTTTGCTGGCCGGTGGGCTCATCATTCTCATTAACCGCGTTGAGTTGTTCACCCTCCTCTATATATCCATCTTTACTTTCCCGCTGCTTATTATCTGGTATATCGTAGCCAATCGCATGCATGTTAACTACAGATATACTCTTCAAGACACCTTGCTGCGAAACAAATCCAGAATATCCGGACAGTCGGAGAAAAAATATACCGTTAGCACGGTGCTGGAAAAAGAGATTGACAGCACAGCCGAAGACAAAGTACTCTATGGCTTAACACTGATGGAAAAACTTGAGCCTGCTTTGTTTGAAAGTACCATTACGCGGTTAGCCAATAGCGAATCGCCCCTGATACGCAAGTATGCACAGGAAAAAATACAGGCATTAGGACTTCAAAGTGATACACCCAAAACAGAAATACGTTCGCTGGCCGAGCGTGCATACGGAGAACTGGAAGACAGCGACCTGCTTTCCATCTCTCCTGAAAAACTGTTGAAGCTGAGTAAATCGGTGAAGCAGGGTGATCGTATACTCTCGGCTAAACTGCTGCGAAAACTCATCAGTCAGAAGACTATATTTATCTTGCTGGAATTGCTGCGCGATGCTGATCCGAAAGTTCGCTACGAAGCTCTCTATACAGCACGTAAAGTAAAGCGCCAGGAAACCTGGCCGGTACTCATTGAATTACTCGGCTCTCCTTCCTACAGCCACCATGCAGCGGCAGCGTTGAAAGAAGTTGGTGAGTCGGTATTGCCGACACTCGAAGCTGCATTCCATAAATCAGGACAGAGCGATCTGGTGATGCTGCGCATTGTACAGATCATGGGGCGTATAGGCGGCCGTTATTCATTGCAGTTACAATGGAAGAAGGCAGACTACCCGGATAAACGTATTGTCAAGCAGATACTATATTCACTTCGCTATCAGAATTACCAGGCGCGTGGCCGCGAAGTTCGCGATGTGATGAACCTGCTGGAGAATGAGATCAGTAAAACGATCTGGAACCTGGCGGCACTGGATGAACTTCCGGATACAAATGAATTCTTTTTCCTGAAGCAGGCTTTACAGGAAGAAGTATCCGAGAACTACGACCAGATATATATGCTGTTGTCTATTCTGTATGATCCGCAGTCGGTACAGCTGGTGCGTGAAAATATAGAGACACGTGATCCGGATAATATAGCGTTCGCGATGGAGTTGCTCGATCTGTTCATCGACCAGGAGTTGAAACCAAAATTACTTCCGTTACTGGACGACTCTCCTACTGCTGTTAAGCTCAAGCATCTTCAATTACACTTTGCACGCGAAAGCTATAATCCAATACAGGTTATCAACTATATATTGAATCGCGATTTTAACCTGAACAACCGCTGGACGAAAGCGTGTGCTATACATGCCTCTGCTTTTATTCCGGATTTCAGAACCAGTCGCGGACTTGTAGCGCAGATGTTCAACTCGGATAAACTTCTGCAGGAAACTGCCGCGTGGGTAATCTATCATAAAGACCGTAAAACCTACCAGGCTATAGTAGAACGTTTACCGGAACGTGATAAAAAATTCATTGATGCCTCGATCGAGAACAACCAATTGCTGGATGGCTTGAACGATGGTTTCTTCCTTTGGATCGAGATGGTGATGTTTATTAAACAAATGCCAGCCTTTGCTGACATCCACGGTTCTCTGCTGGCCGACCTGGCAGATAAGATCACTCCGCTGGATATGGACCCGGGCGAGCGAATCAAGTTTAACCACGATCCGCACAACACCCCGTTATTATTAATGGCCTTTGGAAATGTTACCCTGAAAAACAATGGAAACGAGATTACCCGCATCAAGCAGGGAAGTATATATGGCGAGCTCTTCAGTGACGGTTATGTAGCACCGGTGCAGGAAATTGAAGCTACACAACGATCTGTTGTATTTAAGATCAACCTTATGGACTTCTATTTCGTAATGGCAAATCATCACGAACTGGTACAAGGCCTGCTGAAAAACGTAACACAAGAAAGTAAACAACTATCCTGACCTTTTTTAAACCTAATCTACTTATATAACACTTTTATACCCTTACCGATGGCTTTTGATATTGACGTACTCATCGTATTCGCCGATCGCGACAATGAGACAACCGGGAAGAACGAACCGGGTTGGGTTTCGCATTTCAAGAAATTTCTGGAGCTGATGCTTACTCAAGTGTTGGGCGAAAAACCTAACATTATCCTGAAAGGAGAATACGATACCATGACTTCCCCACAGCTTGATAACGCGGGTGTCCTGGTTCCTATACTCTCCAAAGATTTTATACAATCCGGTCAGTGTCTCGATCACGTAGAAGCTTTTTATAAAGCCATAGAGTCTAACCCCAAAAACAGGAACCGTGTATTCAAGGTTTTCCGTACTCCGCTGGGTGTGCAGGAACAACCTCCCCGCCTCCGCGAATTGTTAGGGTATGAAATGTACCAGCTCGATCCGGACTCTGGTGAGATACGCGAGTATACCGACTACTTCAGCACCGAGGCCGAGCGCCAGTACTGGATGAAGATGGTTGACCTGGCGTATGATATATATGAGATCCTGCTTTTCCTCAAGAATGCAAACTCTCCTTCCGAAGTAAAAACAATTTATAAGCGCAAGACTATATATCTGGCAGAAACCGGTCACGACTTGTCTGTGCAGCGTAACATCATCAAGCGTGAATTACAACGGCATGGCTATAACATTCTGCCCAACCAGACGCTGCCTGGAAATATAGCAGACCTCGAAAGACTGGTGCGCAAGAGTCTGGATGAGTCAAGTCTCTCGATACATCTGATCGGCAGTGCCTATGGCGAAATTCCGGAAGGTGCAGAAAAATCAGTGGTAGATATACAGAACAAACTGGCGGCAGATAAAAGTATACAAGCAAGGGAAAACAACCAGGAGTTTACCCGCCTTATCTGGATATCGCCTAACCTGACGCATGCCAGTGAACGACAAAAAGCATTCATAGAAAACATCAAGCGTGATGTAGAAGCACAGGAAGGTGCCGAGATATTACAAACCCCGCTTGAAGATTTTAAAAATATAATGCGTGAAGAACTCGAAGAAGCCGGAGAGAAAAGAGCTACACTCGAAACTGGTGGACGATCTATATACTTCATGCACGACAAGATTGATCACAACGAAGCGTTGCCGTTGATTGAAGCATTAAAAAAATCAGGCTTCGATGTTATGATACCCGAGTTTGAAGGTGAATTGCTGGAGTTAAGACAAAAGCATATTGAAAACCTGCGCAACCTCGATGGCGCCATCATCTACAAAGGAAAAGTAAATGAGCAGTGGGTACGCATGAAAGCGCTCGACCTGCTGAAAGCACCAGGCTTCGGTCGCAAAAAACCGATCGTTGCAAAAGCGATTGTTGCTGCCGGAGGTTCCATGAATGCAGAGAGTTATAAAAGTCAGAACCTGCAGGTGATCGATGGCAATCGAAATGTATCAGAGTTACTCCAGAATTTTTTACAGGAATTTAAAGCCTAACCATGCGTGAGGTAAGTGTTAATACTTTAACCGCGAATCCGTTTCCGGGTTTGCGGCCGTTCAAGATAGAAGAAAGTCACCTCTTCTTTGGCCGCGAAGGCCAGAGTGATGAAGTACTGCTAAAGCTTTCGAAGAATCGCTTCGTAGGTGTTATCGGTCCTTCAGGAAGTGGTAAATCTTCCTTCATCTATTGTGGTGTAATGCCCATCCTCTACGGAGGTTTTCTTACCGATGCAAGTCCGAACTGGGAAGTGGTAGTGACACGGCCCGGTGCCGGCCCGATTGATAACCTGGCGGAAGCACTGCTCAAAAACAATCCGGAATATATAGCGGCTGAATCCGAAGAGAAGAAAATAAAACGTACCATCTTCTCTACGCTGTTGCGCAGTAGTTCATTGGGACTGGTAGAAGCGATCGAGCAGACGCGTAAAGAAGCCGATGTAAATTACCTGGTACTGGTCGATCAGTTCGAAGAACTCTTCCGCTTTAAAGAAGGTCATGATGCCAACTCGGTAAACGAAACACTCGCGTTCGTAAACCTGTTGATGGAGGCTGTTAATTATCCTGACGCCCCTATATATGTAGCGATTACCATGCGCTCTGATTTTATCGGAGACTGCGCGCAATTTCCCGAGCTTACCCGCAAGATCAACGATAGTCACTACCTGATACCACAGCTTACGCGCGATCAGAAACGCAAAGCGATTGAAGGTCCGGTGGCCGTGGGTGGTGCTACGATAGCGCCACGCCTTGTACAGCAATTGCTGAACGACCTCGGTGATAATCCGGATCAGTTACCGATTCTGCAGCACGCGTTAATGCGTACGTGGAGTTACTGGTCGTCCTATCGTGATTACGATGAAGAGTCAGTAGATCTAAAACATTACGAAGCTATAGGAACGATGTCAGAAGCTTTGTCGCAGCACGCGAACGAAGCTTATGACGAGCTGGATGAAGATCAGAAGCGCATCTGCGAACTGATGTTCAAAGCCATAACCGAAAAACGCGGTGAGAACTTTGGTATACGAAGACCAACTCGTTTAAGTGAGATCGCTTCCATTGCCGATGTATCTGAACAGGATGTTGTCGCAGTAATTGAATTGTTCCGCGAGCAAGGCCGTTCGTTGCTTACACCGGCTCACGGTTCTGCTATATCTTCCAAATCGATGATCGATATATCGCATGAAAGTCTTATGCGTATATGGGTACGGTTAAAAAACTGGGTAGACGATGAAGCCGATGCCGTGCAAATGTATACCCGTCTTGCAGAAGCTGCTGCCATGCACCAGGTAGGCAAAGCTGGTTTGTGGCGTCCACCAGATTTACAACTTGCGTTGAACTGGCAAGCGAAGCATAAGCCGACATTGGTTTGGGGCCAGCGCTATAATCCTGCATTCGAGCGTACCATGATCTTCCTCGAGTATTCGAAGAAGGAATGGGAAACCGAGCAACGCATCAAAGAACTTGAGCAAAAGCGCAAACTTAAACGCGCGCGTATAGTGGCCCTTGTATTAGGTACAGCGGTAGTTATATGTCTCCTGTTTCTCATGTATGCCTTCGTACAAAAATCAGAAGCTGACAAGCAACGCCTGCAGGCTGAAGTCAACGCAGAGGCTGCACTCAAAGCTGAGAAAGTAGCAGACGAGAGACGTATAGAAGCTGAGAAAGCTACCCAAGCCGCACTTGCTGCAAAAGAAGCAGAAGCGAAACAACGTGAGCTTGCACAGGCAGCCGAACAAGCGGCTATTCAGAACGCAGAACTTGCCAAACGCAACGCAGAGGTTGCGCGCAAGAATGCAGAAGAAGCCCGCATCAACGCGCAACGTGCGCAGACTAACGAGAAGCTCGCGAAAGAACAAGAGCTCATCGCTATACGCAACGCTGCAGAAGCGTTACGTCAGCGCTATATAGCACAGGCCAAAGCTATGGCCGTGAAATCAAAAGAGTTGAACGATCCGGAGCAGCAATCACTCATTGCTCAGCAGGCATTCAAATTCAACTCCGAGCACGAAGGCTATGTATATGATAACGATATATACAACGGCTTGTATTATGCGTTGAAAAAGCAGGAGCATGCGCTTACCAAAAGTCTCGAAGCACACGAGCGCGGAGCAGCACGTGCCCTGGTAACACGTGTAAGCAGCAATACTATATATTCTGCCGGTAGCGATGGCAAGATCATTCGCTGGAGTGAACAAGGTAATCAGTGGAAATCCGAGATACTGGTAAACCAGGGTAACTATCAATACTATTCACTGGATGTAAGTTCGGATGGAAACTGGCTGGTAGCGGCTGGTTTGAACACGCAGAACGAGAAGAAGAACTACGTTGAGTTATTCAATCTCAACAGCATGTCTTCAGCTCCGAAGCGGATCGAAGGCTATACGTATGCCATCGAGAACCTGAACTTTACACCGGATAACAAAGGCTTCTTCGCACGCGATAATTCCGGTAAGAGTATACGTTACTCTGACCTGAACAAGAGCCAGGAAGTAATTACCTCTACGGTAAAGATCAACGCGATACACCTCAGCAGCGATGGCTCCAAGCTTGCCGGTGCCGGTGAAAACGGAAGTCTTTTCATTTGGGATGTGAAGAATAACTATAGCGTAACCGAGATTAAAGACCTCGGTCCGCACCTTACTTCAGTAACCTTCGCTCCGGAAGGAAGAAGAATTATAGTGGGAGACAACACCGGTGTGGTAAAGATATTCGACAGCCAGAGCGGTATAGTCGTGCGTATACTTTCTGGTCACACTTCATCTATCGAGCAGATCCGTTTCAACCACGCAGGTTCGTTCATGGCTACTGCCAGCAAAGACAAGACAGTTCGTCTCTGGAATATGAATCGTCTGAAAGAACAGCCGATCGTATTGAGCGATCACAGTGACTGGATCTGGAGCGTTGCCTTTACACCGGATGACGAGCAGTTGCTTGCCAGCGTACACAGCTCTACCGAAACGGTAAAGGGTATAGAACATACCATACATGCGTGGCCGACCAAGATACCGGTTATGTCTACCGTACTCTGCGAAAAAGTAAAACGAAATATTAATAAAGACGAGTGGGAGATTTTTGTGGGAGATGACTTGCCTTACGAATCAACCTGCGCATCGTTGCCACCGAATAATAATTGATACGAATGAAAAGACTTCTACCCTTTTTAATTCTTATACTGATCTCTTCCGAAAGTTTTGCACAGTTAACATCCTGCGCGCAGACGTTGCGCCTGGCACGCTCTACCTACGAGCAGGGACGATTACACGAGATACCGGCCCTGTTGGAGAAATGTCTCGCGGGAGGTTTCTCGCAACAGGAACAAGTTGAAGCCTACAAACTTTTGTGTTTATCCTATATATACCTGGAAGAACCGGCCAAAGCAGACGAAGCCATGCTGAACCTGCTGCGCACCGATCATTACTTTGAGATTAACCGCAGTACCGATCCTGCAGAATTCATTGCGCTTTATAACACCTTTCGTACAAAACCTATTTATCGCATCGGTGGTAAATTTGGTGTTAACGCGAGTAGCCCCAACGTTGTAACCGCTGTAAAAGCCAACGATGGTAAAAGTGAGTATAACTATAAAATCGGATTGCAGTTTCACGTAACCGCTGAAATACCGTTCGGCAAGAACCTGGTGTTAAATCCCGAACTTGGTTTGGTACAACGTAATTTTGAATATACCAACAACGTAAACTTCACCGATACTACCTTTTCCACCATTGCCGAAGAAAAGCAAACCTGGGCTTCACTTCCCATCAGCGTTCGTTACCAATTCAGTAATATAAAATTCAAGCCCTACATAGCACTTGGTGTTGAAGCGGATTACTTGTTGAGCTCGTCCCTGAGTGGCAGTCGCACACGCAAAGGGTACCAGTTCATTGAAGAGAAATCATTCGACCTGAAAACACAGCGCGAAAAATTTAACCTTAGCGGGATTATATCAGCGGGTGCACATTTTACACTCGGTGGTGGCTTTGTCACTACCGAAGTACGTTTTCTGTACGGCATCAGCAAGATCAACTCACCTAAAACCGCCTTTGGTGTAGACAGCAGTTTGCCGTTTGAATACGGCTATGCCGACAGCACTTATAAACTGAACTCGCTCTCCATAACAGCAGGCTATGTTCACAACATCTTTAACCCGAAAAAACTGAATAAAAGAAAATGAGAACGCGGATTTGTTTATCAGGGCTGTTGATGTGTTTGTGCTGGGGCTGTAATAATATTGAAGATGCAAAGCCGGAAGACCGGAGTACATTTATCCGGTTCTACGAAAAAGCCCATAATGTATATGGTATAACAGCGGAAGAAGTGGATGGCGGCTATGCCATTCTCGGGAATGAATCGCTGGCCAACGGCAGTCAGAATATTTTGTTTATACGCACCGATGAGCATGGCGATCGCCTTGCCGATGATGTTGTATTACCGGGAGGCCAGGCTAAAGCGCTGAAAGTGGCGACAGACGGTTACTACATTATTGGAGACAGTATAAAGTCAAACCTTGAATCCAGCGATGTGTCTGTATATGATCTCGTGGTGTATTCTGCCCGCTTGTTCAAGTTGAATCTAACCGGCACACTTGTGAATAAAGTAGTTATTGCGGATCGTAAAAACACTACCAACATCACCGATATTCACGGAGGTTCGGTAACGCTCTCCGATCAGAATGAAATTATCGTGCTGGGCTCTTTCAAGGCAGCAGGTTTATCAACAACTGAAAAGCCTTACCTGATTTCGCTGGATGCTGCCACACTGGATACACTCTGGTACAAGACCTACGATGTACTCGATCGCGACTATGTGAATTCAAAATCTGTACATATAGCGCCTTCCGGTAAAGTTATCTGGGCAACAGCATTGCTCAAAGAGAACCAGAACTTCTCACGCTCCTATTTAGGTATACCCTATATCCAGCAGAATTCAACATTTGAAAATTTCTCGCAGTTTGGTGAAGCAACCGATCAGCAACTCTATGCGAATGATATACAACCTTCTGAGGCTGTAGCATTCGGCTATGGTGTTATCGGCACGTATGCCTCTCCTACCGGAGCCAACAGTAATATGTTTTTTATCCGGGTGAACCAGCAGGGAAATATTATTGAAGGAAGCGAGCGCTACTTTGATGGCGAGCAAAACAGGGCCGTAGATGCCGGAGTATCTTCCAGTGAAGATACGGGCGATGCACTGACTTCCACGCGCGATGGTGGTTTTATACTGGCAGGTTCTGTACTAACAACTCCCAACCTTGGGAAAGGTGGTAAAGATATACTGCTGGTAAAAATCGACAGCCAGGGAAATATACTCTGGACGAAAGTAATTGGCGGAGCCGGTAATGAAACCGTTAACAGTATTCGTGAAACAGCCGATGGCGGCTTGCTGCTCTGTGGTTCCAACGATGTGTCCGGTTTGTCATCGATCTTTATTCTGAAGACTGATGCAAACGGTGAGCTTAATAACTGATAGCAGATATACCACACCCGATATTGTAAATACATCTTCCCGGCAGAAGATCCATATATAGTTTTATAGAAACCTCATTATTCAACCTATGAATAATTTTACCCGCAAACTATCATTTGCATTTATACTTTCTGTGATCTGGGCCAGTGCGTATGCACAGCCTACGAACCACGCTACCGGCTTTAACGCTACAACACTTAGCAGTACATCCGTTGAACTTACCTGGACAGGTCCTACCGGTGGCACGGTGCCTACCCATTACCTCATCCTGGCTCGCACTATTCCCGGGGGTACATTTGCTGCCGTTGCCGACAATTCGGCTGTAGCAGATGATTCTGATTTCAGCGATAATAACGGTGCTCATAATGTACCATACCTGGCCGGTGCGAACACCTATACCTGGACAGGACTTCCTTCCGGTGTAACGCTTGAATTCGTTATATATCCTTACCTCGCCACTGGTCCTGATTTCAAAACAAGTCCCGCTGCTCCAACCGATCAGGCATCTACACAGTTGCCTACGGTAACAACACCAACGGTGAGTGGTATAGCAGAGACACAGGCTACGCTCGGAGGTACAGTAACGTCAAATGGAGGTAACACCTTAACCGAACGAGGTACAGTTTGGAAAACAAGTGCCGGTGTAACTATATCCGACAACAAGGTTGCTGAAGGAGGTACCGGTGTAACGGCCTTTACGCACAATCGCACAGGACTTCCTTCGGGTACACAGATCTTCTATGCTGCGTATGCAACCAGTGCTGCCGGAACTTCGCTTTCTCCGGAGTCGTCTTTTTTTACTTATTCAACATTTCCGGATGCACAGCCGGGGCCTATAACCGCTACTGCCGTAAGCAGCAGTCAAATCAATCTTTCATTCCCTGCGTTCAGCACCATTGGTAATACAAACGGGTATGTTATCCTCCGCAGAGTTGGTTCTGCTCCTGCCAATACAAGTGTGCAGGATGGTGTAGCGCCAGGATCTTTATCATTGGGAGCCAGTACACTGGTAACAACGGTGACAAGTTCTTCTACGACAACGTTCAACGATACAGGACTGACAGGAGGTACGGATTATTATTATGCTGTGGTACCTTTCAACTGGGACGGAGTAAATCCGGAGACCTATAATTACCGCGTGAGTGGTGGCTTTACAATTGATAATGATGTTACATTCTCAGCGGCATCCGATATAACATTTACCGGAGGCACAACGGCTTCAATAGCCTATAGAACATATCAAAGCGCAACGATTGCAAATGATCAATCGAACAGTCTTTCCATGGCTGACTTTACCATTCGTGATGGTGGTGCTTCATCCGATGCTGATGGTCAACCTACGATCGTAACATCCATCACCATACAACTAACAAACTATGCGAACGTAAGACAAATCGCTTTGTTTGATGATGATGCCAATACAGAGATAGCCGGTACAGAGCAATCCGTTTCAGGTAACACCGTAACCTTTACACCTACAACACCAATAACTGTTGCCGACAATGGTTCATTTAACATCAACGTGCGGGCTACCTTTCAGACGGCCGTTATCGATAAACAAACTATACATATTACCATAAGCGGAACCACTACAAATTCAGGTTCAGCCTTTGCCAGTGCCAATGCAGGTGGTGCCTCCACAACCACAGCCGGTACTACAAACCAGATCGCTGTAACAGCAAGTAAACTTGTTTTCCAGGCTAACCCGCCATCGACTCCGTTCAATACAAACTTTTCACTTGTTGTACGTGCTGTTGACTCATCTCCTTACAATAACATGGACCTTGACTATAATGGTCAGGTAACGTTAACAGCTTCGGGCGGAACAGGGACACTTACTGCCAATGGTGGAGAATCATTGAGTCCATCACTAAGCTCGGGACAATTTACATGGAACCAGCTTCGGATAAACCTGGCAGGTACCTATACACTGGAGGCATCTGATGACACACATGCCGATGTGCTGGCCGATGCTTCCGGAACCGTAACCATTACCAGTGCCGGTGTAAACATCACCAAGCCTGCAGCACTTAACCTGTGCTACGGTGGTGCGTTCCAGACGTTGGGAAATATAGTGATCACCGAAACAGACCCGAGTGATTTTGCAAACAACGGAACCGTATCTTTTTCGCTCGCGCTTCCTTCCGGTTTTGTTTTCGATCAGACTTATACAACAGCACCTACGGTATCGGGTGGCTCAGATATATCTGCACCTACAACGTTAAGTTATCAGGGTGAAAATATCGTACAGTTCAGCTATACCATTAGCGGAACAGCCAACATCAATACCATTACCATAGCAGGTTTGAGAATCCGCTACCCGCAATCTACGGCTCCTTCCGGTGGCTCTAACATTACGCGTATCGGTGGTACAGCTGTTATAGCAGGTGATGCTGCCGGTACTGTACACGGAACCGTTACAGCAGCATTGGGAACTCCCCCAGCAGGCCTTGGATTTACAGTTTCGGGTGATGCGCTTGTAAATCCGAACGAAACACGTTTCAATAAAAATTCAACCTCCGTACGATTGGATGGATCTCCGGCCGGTGGTGTATTTTCAGGACCGGGCGTTACCTTTAACAGTGGTGAGTATCGTTTTAACCCCTCTACACTTTCCGTAGGAAGCTATAATATAGTATATACCTATACCAGTCCATCGGGCCAGCAATGCCAGTTTACCTATACTAAATCCTTTGAAGTATATGTAACCAACATCAACAACTTGGAAGTGCAGTACTGCGATAATGACGATGAGTCTCCAGCACTATCCGTAAGTCCGAGCTATATTGCAAGCCGATACCCGGGCTATGCCTTCAAAAAGTTTGTATACTACGTGTATGGCACAGGCCAGGTTGATATGACAAGTCCGGCCACGAATATCTTTGATCCGAAGCAAGCCGTATATCAAAGTGTATATACCAGTACACAGGCAAATCAGGGCACGTACGGTATATATATAGGATTTGTTATTGAACACACCTTACTGGGCTTTGACGCGGTAGAGTGGCAGTTCGTAACGATCAAGCGTGCACCGACTGTAACCTTCCCTATATCGAAAACATTCTTCTGCCAGGATGAATCGTCTGTTATATTAACCGGTTCGCCAGCAAACTCAAACACAACAGCCAACGACTTCTTTACTGCGCCTGTAGCCTATCAACCATCAATCACCTCCGGTGGTAATCCCATCGTGTGGACATTCAATCCATCATCGGTTACGGGTGTAACGGTTGGAACTCCCGTGAGCTTCAATGTTACCTATACCTATACCGATCCCGCTACAGGTTGCCGCAATACATCCGCACCACAAACACTCACCGTAAGTGCGCGTCCATCCATTGTACCAGTTGGCAGTATCAGTCCCGGTACAACCGTAGAGATATGCCAGGGCACAATTATAAATCCATATACCGCAACCACCGTTGCCGGGACAACCTATAGCTGGTATACCAGCAATCCACCGGTAACACCAGATGCTACCGGAGATTCTTATCTTCCACCGGTAAACAATCTTATAGCAGGTACATCTACATTTTATGTAACGCGCACGATCAACGGTTGTGAAAGCAGACAAGCTCCGCTGGCACTTACCTTTACCGTGAAGCCAAGTCCTGCAGCACCTGCATCAGACTTCAGCCGCGAATATTGTGTTAATCAGACTGTACCGAATAGCGACCTCGTTGTGTCTGGTACATCTGTGCGCTGGTATAATGGATCTACCAATACATTTATCACACAAACCAGTTCACCTACAGCTGCTGCACTGGGCATTGACAATACAGTTGCCGGATCATATTCATTCCTGGCAACACAAACTGTAAACAGTTGTGAAGGTGCCGCTACCAAAATAGCACTCACCATTAAACCATTACCAAGTCTTACGATACTCGCTTCCGTTACGGATGTAAACAAGATCTGTTTAACAGGCGGACCTGTTGTATTCGAAGCACGCGACCAGGGCTTGAGTGCACCGAACAGTGTGTGGTCAGGTTCAGGTGGTATAAATTCAGCATTGGTACCGAATCCTTCCGCTGGTACGGTACAACTCAATCCTGCATCACTTTCTCCGGGTAACTATAATTTACATGTAGTATATCAGAATCCATCCACTACCTGTTCCAATTCACAAGACCTGGGTATAACCTTGTTGCCAACCATCAGTCCTTCCATATCGATTGGTACAGCTTGTAACGGATTCCCGGTAGCAATTACCAATAGCTCTACCGTTGTACCAAACGGCTCGCCCACTACCATTGCCAGCACCAGCTGGGTATTTGGTGATGGAGCTTCGCTTGTTGCCGGCAATGGCGCTATACCTGCCGGAACAAACGCAGGCCGAACTACAGGAACATACTATAGCCCGAACCATGTGTTCAGCGGACTCGGTAACTTCCTTGTTCAATATACCATGACGACATCGGACGGATGTGTGATTACTCCTCCACAAATTCCGGTTACTGTAAACCCGAATCCTAATTCAGCCTTTACCTGGGCCAATGTATGTCACGATCCGGTAACAGGCTCCAATACAGCATTTGCTGCGAGCACATCGAATATACCAGACGCCAACATTCAGTCATATACCTGGAACTTTGCCAAGGGCGGAACACTCACCATAGGTTCTGCCGGCACTGGTAAAACACCGTCTGTTAATTATACTTCTGTAGGCATAGATTCAGCACAGCTTATTGTGACGACCAATGCCAACTGCAAGGATACCGTGCAGAAGCCTATATATATAGTGCCATCGTACCCGGCTATTACCGAGACAAATTCTTACACGCAAGACTTTGATGCCAGTGCTGATGGATGGATTGCCGGGGGTACCAATTCATCGTGGGCGTACGGTCATCCGGCCGGTGCCGTGGTGAATAAAGATAACTCTGCTACCGGTAATGGTAATGCATGGGACACCAACCTTAGCGGTAACAGTAATGTAAATGAACAATCATGGGTGCTGAGTCAGTGCTATAACTTTGCAAGTGCAGCGCGCCCGATCATCTCACTTGATATATGGTCTGATACACCTGCCGGAAATGATGGTGCTGTGCTTCAGTATAACACCGATGGTAACATTGAAGATGATGGTAACTGGATTGTTATCGGACAGATTGGACAAGGTGCTAACTGGTACGATGAGAGTGGTATATCCAGTAGTCCCGGAAACCAGGCTGCCAACGACTTGGGTTGGACCGGTGTATATGGCGGATGGCGCAGGGCAACCTATAAACTCGATAACCTGATCGGTCAGTCGAAAGTTGTATTCCGGATTGCATTTGCCAGCAACCTGCCCCGCAGAGAAGGATTTGCATTCGATAATGTTTTCATTGGTGAAAGAACAAGAACGGTACTGGTAGAAAGCTTTACCAACTCATCGGCTGCAGCCAATACCAAACTTCACAACGATGCGTTCCGCGCGTTCTCAAACAGCAACGCTGATGAAATTGCCAAGATCGAATTCCACACAGCATTCCCGGGAGAAGATCCACTGAACAAGGCGAACGTTGAAATCAACAACTCTCGCACTGCGTTCTACGGTATAACAAATGCTCCGATGTTTGGTCTCGATGGTACAGTGGTAAGTACAACGGCCGGGCTACTCGATCTCTACAACAGTCGTGTGCTCACACCTTCACCGATCCGCATTACCACGAACCTGGTAAAGGATGGCGAGCTGGTGAGAATACAGACTTCCCTTACCAACGCAACTACGCAAACGCTTCCTGTAGCGGGAGTAAACGTATTTACTACGATTGTAGAAAAGAGCATCACCGACCCTTCTATGTTAGGCGCTAACGGCGACCCTGAATTTGTATACGTTGCCAAAGAAATGCTGCCTACTGCAGCCGGTATAAAACTGACACAAGACCTTGCTCCTCAACAAACCGTAACAATTGAAGAAGTTGTCTGGAGCAACCGTAACCTGATTACCAGTGGCAACGGTGCCGTGGTCGTGTTTGTACAAGGTATAGAAGGCGGTAATAAAAATGTATATCAGGCCAAGGTACTCGATGCTTCGGTTGAACCAGACCTGGTGACGGGTATAGAAACCGGTTATGCAGCACAGGTTGCTATATATCCGAACCCGACTCGCGGCCAGCTTAACGTTCAGTTACCAGCAGCAGCAAGCCAGGCTTTGCCGGTAAGTCTGATCGATAACTTTGGGCGCGAAGTATATACCAATCAATTTAAGACCGGTGAGAAAAACAAAGTTATCAGCACCACCGAATTTGCCAATGGTATATATATACTACAGTTGCGTTCGGCCAAAGGCGAGCTGGTACGCAAGAAGATTGTTGTAGCAGGCAACCCATGATATATAGGTTAACCTGAAAATCTAAAGGCTGTCGCATAACGCGGCAGCCTTTTTTATTGATCAGTTTTCAAAGGGTGGCATGGCATCCAGTACGCGCGTGGTGTTGTTCAGCCAGTCGGTTTGAAAGAGAAAGTGCCGCATGCCATTCGTCACCACCAGGAAGTTCGCTTTCAGTGTAGCATTATACATGGAAGCCTGGCGCACGGTGCTTTCAGTAATGGCTATATCCGGTGCCTTACATTCAATGATCATCCAGGGTTTACCATTCCGGTCGAACACCACTATATCTGATCGCTTCGAGAGTTTGTTGTACGACAATCCGCCTTCAACCTTTATCAGCGTTCGCGGGTATTGCATTTCATTTACCAGGTAGTGCACAAAATGTTGCCGCACCCATTCTTCCGGAGTTAGCACCAGATACTTCTTCCGCAACACATCAAAGATCCAGTGTTTGCCATCAGCCTGCTTTATCTGATGTTCAAATGCCGGAAGGTTGAGTTGAATCATACGGCAAAGAAACTATTTTTAGGCAATTTTATTTATACAGGTAGTAAAAGACGCAGATCGAACACGTCTTGACAATTAATAACAATTCAAAATTAAACTACCTGTCATTACCAATCGCCAATGATTTGGTATTTTTAGAAGCATGAAAACAAAACAAGAAATAGTAGAGAACTGGCTTCCCCGTTACACTGGTCTGCCACTCAATCAGTTTGGTAAATATATACTGCTGACCAATTTCGACAATTATGTAAAAATGTTTGCTGAGCTACACAACACCCAGGTTGTGGGCCTTGACCGCGCCATGCGTTGCGCTACTGCCGAAGGTATTACTATCATTAACTTTGGTATGGGTAGTCCCAATGCCGCAACTGTTATGGATTGCCTGAGTGCTATACAACCAAAAGCTGCGCTCTTCCTCGGTAAATGTGGCGGACTGAAAAAGAAAAACAATCTCGGAGATCTTATCCTGCCGATTGCTGCCATTCGCGGTGAGGGTACATCCAACGATTATTTTCCAGCAGAAGTACCTGCGTTACCTTCGTTCGCTTTGCAGAAAGCAATCTCAACAACCATTCGCGATTACAAACAAGACTACTGGACAGGCACGGTATATACTACCAACCGCAGGGTGTGGGAATGGGATGAAGAGTTTAAAGAGTATCTGCGCAAGATCCGCGCACAGGCTATCGACATGGAGACTGCCACTATATTTAGCACGGCATTCTATAACAAGATTCCTGCCGGTGCATTGTTGCTGGTGTCTGATCAACCGATGGTGCCCGAAGGTGTAAAGACTGAAGTGAGCGATGGTTCTGTTACCCAGCAATACGTGGAACGCCACCTGAAGATTGGTATTGATTCATTGCGCCAGTTGATTAATAACGGAGCTACTGTAAAGCACCTGCAATACTGATGATTTATACTGCAGCATTCACTTTCCGAATGCTCGCAGGCTTCACGGTAAAAAGAATCAGCATACCTATAATAAAATACAGGGCCAGGGCAAGTGCGCTATAGCGCATACTGCCCGTGATGTGATCGATGAAGCCATACGAAAATGTTCCGGCCACGATCGATAAATTATAGGTCACATCATAAAAACTGAAGTACGAGGTGTGATCGATCGTATCAACCGGAATCAGTTTGGAATACGTGGCCCGCGACAGTGACTGAATCCCTCCCATCACCATGCCCACTACAAATGCCAGCGCATAGAACTGATATTCAGTTGCAACGAAGTAGGCACCTATACATACTCCGATCCAGAGTACAATCATAACTACAAGCGAATATAGGTTACCCTTTACCTGCGATACACGCGCAAACAACCACGCGCCTATAGAGCCCACCAGTTGAATGATCACAACGGTCATGATGAGACTGTCGGTCTTTAAATGCAGCACATCGGTACCAAAAAGTGTAGCGAGATACATCACCGACTGCACACCTCCATTATAAAAGAAAAATGCCGCCAGGAATCGTTTCAGGTCTGGCGATTTTTTTAAACTCCTCCACACCGCTCTGATCTCTTCATATCCTTTCGTCCAGATGTTATCAACGGGCTTGCGTGCGTATGGATTATCCGGCAATATCGCGAAGGGTATCATTGAGAAGCCAATCCACCATACACCTACCAATAGAAAAGAAAAGCGTGTGGCTTCACCATCTGTTGCAAAGAAGAATAATTTATAGTTCATGATGATGATAGAGGAGATCACCATCAGTATAACACTTCCATAATAACCCATGGAAAAACCTTTCGCACTGGTAACATCATACTTATCGTGCGTTACGATCTCGGGTAAAAATGCATTGTAAAAAACAAGACTCCCGGAGTATCCTATACTGGCGAGTATAGAACAGGCAATGCCCCACTCCAGTGTATGTATATCTTCAAAGAAATATAGTCCCATGCATGAAAGACTTCCAAGCCACACAAAGAATTTCATGAAAGCTTTTTTGTTGCCGGTATAATCAGCAGCACCGGAGAGTAGCGGAAGTATAGCTGCTACGATGAGAAATGAAAAGGACAAAGCATAACTATATAACACGGAGTTCTGAATGGAGACACCGAGGAATTGGACAACATCGCTGCCGTTGTTCTGCGCAACAGCTTTATAGTAGATCGGAAAAATAGCCGTTGTTATAACAAGCGAATACACTGAATTGGCCCAATCGTACATATACCAGGCCCGCACGGTTTTCGGATTATTAAGTTGTGCGGCAACACT
Organism: Ohtaekwangia kribbensis; assembly: GCF_042676245.1. Classification (NCBI taxonomy): domain Bacteria; kingdom Pseudomonadati; phylum Bacteroidota; class Cytophagia; order Cytophagales; family Fulvivirgaceae; genus Ohtaekwangia; species Ohtaekwangia kribbensis. Next base: position 138,168 of record NZ_JBHTKA010000007.1, on the reverse strand, counting down.
CACACCTTCCATAATGCAGTCTTTTGATTATACAAGATTAGGAATTCGCCCGGCAAAACAAAGCTCGTGTATTGAAAGTAAAGTGTTTGCTGATTTCCTATTGGACACGGGATGACTCCCGAATAATCAGGCTGCTTTTAATGACCCGTTTCTCCGGTTTCATGTCGTGGTGGCGAATGTGGTTGATGAGCATCTCCGCAGCACTCGCCCCTATATCATGAGCCGGGTGATCAATGCTGCTAAGCGATGGCTCTACAAAACGACAAAGGTTCTCGTTGTTAAAACCCAGCACGGCAACATCCTGTGGTATACGCAAGCCGTTCTTCTTCATGATGTGTATCATTTCAAGTGCCGCATAGTCGTTGATGGCAAAGATAGCATCAGGCCGCTGCGGCAGGTTGAGCAGGTAGCGTGTATACTCTTCTACTTTATCGCTGCGATAATGTGAGTGTACTATATAAGAATCTTTCACCTGCAGGTTGTGTTTACGCAATGCATCGAGATAGCCATTGAGACGCGCGCGACTGTTAAACAAATGCTCCGGCCCGGTAACGAACGCTATACGTTTACACCCTTGCTCTATCAGGTGCTCCGTTCCTTCCATAGCAATTTCATAGTTGTTGGTAACAACCTGCGAGGCCACTATATTTTCAAACACGCGATCGAAGAATACAAGTGGTATACCCTTCTCTGTTAGCGAAGCAAACTGATCCGAGCGATCAGTCTCCGTAGAGATTGATACAATGATACCATCTACCCGGCTTGATACAAGCGAATGTAAATTCTTCTTCTCGGCTATATAGGACTCATTCGATTGGCAGATCATAACATTCATACCCGCCATATCAGCCTGCTTTTGTATACCTCCAACAGCACGTGCAAAAAAGCGATTGATCGTCTCGGGCACAATCACACCAATCGTATTGGTTTTTTGTTGCTTGAGATTTATAGCGAGTGTATTGGGTTCGTATTGCAACTGACTGGCTAGATCAAGAATCTTCTGCTTGGTTTCCGGATGTATATCGGATCGTCCGGCAAGCGCGCGCGAGACTGTTGACTTGGAAATGCCCAGCATGCGGGCGATGTCTTTAATAGTGACGACTTTTTTCTGCATAGTGCTACAGGGTAGAATCAGGATCCCATAAAAATAATGTTTCGACCCCGATCCCGGGAACGGTCTCGGAAAAATATTTCGAAAATTTATACAAATAGTGCTATTAATGATTGAAAAAAGTTGAAAATTAGAACAATCAATCGATTTCGTTTATGAATAAGTCTATACCCGTTTCAACTATTCATTCGGAAAGCAGCCCAAAATTCCCGGGAATTATCCACGGACCGTCCCAGGATATTAACTCCCTCATGAATCGGATCCTCCAGGATGACGATTATACGGCCTTTCAGAAATTGTTTGCCGATATGTATTCTCCATTGTGTGTGTTCTGCGTAAGATTCGTGCACGTGAAAGAAGTTGCTGAAGAACTGGTCAGTGATGTGTTTTATACCATCTGGAAGAACCGCCAGCAGATCGTTATCACATCACCCAAAGCCTACCTGTTTGCCGCGGTGCGCAACCGCGCTTTCGATTACCTGCGTAAAATAAAGAAGACGGTATGGTGCGACCTCGAAGCTGCCATGCAACTGGCCGCAGAACTAACGAACAGCCAAGACCTGCTCATTGAACAGGAGCTTAACCACCACGTGGAAAAATCCATTGCAAGCTTACCACGCCAATGCAGGCTTATCTTTGAACTAAGTCGAGAACATGGTTTGAAGTATAAAGAGATCGCCAGTAAACTGAACATCAGCATTAAAACGGTAGAGACTCAAATGAGCCGGGCGCTAAAGCACCTGCGCGGCTCACTGCAGATAACCGGGTAAATGCCGCTAATACACTTTGTATAAAAAATTCAGCAAGCTTTTTGATCAGGGTAATGTGACTATAAATTCGTCTTTTCAATGTATACAGCATGTCGATGAAAAGACTGAACACGCAGGAATGGTCACTCATAAAACGGTATCTGAAAGCAGAAACCAGCCTGCAGGATTTAGCCAAGCTGGATATACTCTGGGCTGAAAACCCAACCCTCAAATCAGAAATCGACATGCTATATGGTAAAACCCCGTTACCATCACCGGAAGAGTTTGACCCAACCCAAGCCTTCGAAAAACTCCACAATCGCTTCAAACGCGAAGATTTGATTTAGCTATATATACTTACATCAAAAGCTTCAGACATATTTAAAGTTTTATCTTTAAAGCTCTTAACCTGCTTATGATAAAACTTATCGCAACCTGTGTCACGATAGTAACTTTCTCTGTTACCTCGCTGGCTTGTTTAAACGAAACACATGTACTACTGAACGGTAAACAAATTCATGGCGATCGATTTACTGCCGATGAAATGACTCCGACCGGAAAAGATTTTGCCAAACTCAGAGATGAGTATACCATCGAATTAAAGAAGCTCGACAGCCTTTGGAAAGCAACCAAGAATATTGAATATTATTCTGACTACGGTGTTGTATTGGTATACCTTGGACGCTATGCGGAAGCGAAAGATATATTTCAAGAAATCGAAAAGACTGCTCCTGGTCGTTATGCAACAGCCGCCAACTTAGGAACAGTATATGAATTACTGGGTGACAATATACAAGCATTACACTGGATAAAGAAAGCAGTGAAGATTGACCCAACGTCACATGACAACTCAGAATGGCTGCATGTAAAAATTCTTGAAGCGAAGATAAAGGGAGATAGCTATGTTACAAGCGATTTTCTTATCGAGACAAACTTTGGTAATGATGTTAAACCAGCATCGTCATTGGATAGCTTAGCGCTTTTAAAATTGCAAGAAGCTCTGTTTTATCAACTCAATGAACGAGTATCATTCATTAAACCAAAAGACAAAATCGTAGCATTACTGTTGTTTGAGTTGGGAAATGTATACGCACTTACAGCGGATATTACTATGTCTGTACGCTTATACGATATGGCAAAAGAGTATGGCTATTCATCAGAAGTATTCGAAAAAAGATATACCTTATTCAAAAGCATGCACAAAAATCTGAGCCATGTACTTCCTGAATCTGACGAATCCATTACATATCAACCACCAATCCTGACAGAAGCTGATACAGAAAACAATTACATGACGCTGGGAATAAGCTTATTTTGTATACTGGCTATAGTCGGCTGGAACGCCATACGTCACCACCGTAACAACTAAGAAGTAAGATTTATTCTTACTTCTTTTTTTGCTTCTTACTCCTTACTTTCTTGTTGTTCCTAACCAAGTCACCCCATCCAAAACAAACTTGTTCTGCACCTCATTCTGAAAAGTATACGACAACGTTCCATTCGTGCCGCCATAGTCCATATCGTTATGTCCCATGTTGATATAGATCATTCTATATTTCGTGTTCGTCCATGCTACCGGGTAATCACCGCTGTGCCAGATCTCATGTGGCTTCGGGCCGGTGCCTAATGGAAAACTTTTCGCATCGATCGAGAGTAGTATTTTTATATCCGGATTTTTACGCAGATCATTCTTCCAGCTATACCATTCGTTTGGTGATGATTTGAAAGTTGCCGGTATATGTTTAACGGAAGGATGTTTCTTATCCTCCACGCGAAGTATAGCACTTGTCGGTCGCCACGTATTTCCTCTATACTCACCCGAGCCTAAAAATGTATTGTGATACCAGTCCCAATTCTGCGGATAGGCAGATGATGTAAGTGCAAAGCCCGCAAAATGAAACCCCATCCAGGCACCACCCTGCTCCATATACCTTTGAAAAGCTGCACGCTGCTCCAGTGAATCCGGACGCGTATCCAAAAAAAGTACCACCTGGTAGTTGGCAAGGAATGAAGCATTGAGGTTGTTCCAGTCATTCGTAGAATCGTACTTAAAATTATACTTCGTGGCAGCTTCAGCAAAGAACCGGTTAGCTTCATGCACATAGCTGATGTGAGCAGCGTCATGCCTGGCGGTATAAAAACCAATCACGTTAAATTGTGGATTTCGCTGCTGCGCCAGAACTTCAATCCCCACGTGCATATATAGTACAAGAAACAGCGCGGCCAACGCGTGGCTATGTATACTTCTAGTATGAATCATCCTGTTATAAAATTAGTCGCGGTATAATTTAGGTGCGGCATTCAAAGCCGGAAACTGGCGCTGGTGCCAGTACGGGTATATGACCGGCACTTCGCTGACAGCATCGAGTCGCTTCACCTGTTCCAGCGTAAGGCTCCATCCTACTGCACCGAGATTTTGCTTGAGCTGCTCTTCATTTCGCGCACCGATAATAATGTTTGCTACCGTTGGTCTTTGCAACAGCCAGTTGAGTGAAACCTGTGCTATACTCTTACCTGTTTCGCGGGCAATCTCGTCCAGTACATCAATAATGTTGTAGAACACTTCGTCTGACACAGCAAAGGCTGGCACCGGACTTCCTCCCTGCGCGATGCGTGCATCTTTCGGCATGGGTTGGTTGCGTCTGTACTTACCGCTCAATCTTCCTGCTGACAATGGACTCCATACAATGGTACCAACATGTTGATCAATTCCCAGCGGCATCAACTCCCATTCAAAATCACGGTTTACCAATGAATAGTATGCCTGATGCGCTATATATTTCGCCCAGCCGTAACGTTCGGATATAGAAAGCGATTTCATCAGATGCCATCCTGAAAAATTAGAGCAGGCAATATACCGTACTTTGCCACTCTGCACGAGTGTATTCAAGGTGTTGAGCGTTTCCTCCACCGGGGTATTGGCATCGAAACCGTGCAGGTGGTATATATCAATATAATCGGTTTTAAGACGCTTCAGACTTTCATCACAGGCTTTTAGCAAATGATAGCGTGAAGAGCCATACTCATTCACACCTTTGCTCATGGGAAATGTAGCTTTGGTAGAGATCAACACCTGGTCACGTTTACCTTCAATGGCTTTGCCCAGTATTTCTTCTGACATGCCGGTAGAGTATACATTAGCGGTATCGAAAAGATTTACTCCGGCATCGAGACAAATGTTTACAAGGTGGCGGGCTTCTTCTACTTGTGTTGCTCCCCACGCCTTAAAGAATTCGCCATCGCCTCCGAAAGTTGCTGTACCAAAACTCAATACGGGAACGCGTAATCCCGAGCCGCCCAGTTGTCTGTATTCCATGATGTCTGTAATTTTTAACGTAACACGATTGCCCAGCAAAATGCCGATCGCATGAAGTTAAAAATTATCAGACATACTTAATACAGATATTCGTACCAAGGGGGCAAGCCGATATATATCCGGTACATGACTTTATCTTATTCGTCTTTGAGACACTTGGCAGGATTAACGCGCGCGGCTTTGATAGCCTGTGTGCCTACTGTGAGCCATGCCGTAAGCAGTGCCAGCAAACCACCCAGCGCAAAGTACCACCACGTTAACGGAATGCGATACGCAAAGCCCCCCAGCCAATACGTTATCAACAGGTAGCTGGCCGGTATAGCGATGACAACTGCCAGCACCACCATTTTAGTAAAGTCGCCCGACAACAAAAAGATTATACCCAACTCGCTTGAACCAAGTACTTTGCGTATACCGATTTCTTTCAGTCTGCGTTCTGCCGTAAAGGCTGCGAGCCCGAACAACCCGAGGCATGATATAAAAATAGCAAGCCCGGCAAAGTATTTTGAAAGTATAGCTACGCGTTGCTCGGCTGCATACTGCGCCTGGTATTCGGCATCCAGAAATGTATACTCGAAAATAAAACCGGGATTAAACTTGAGATATAGTTTCTGGATCTGGTCCAGTGTTTCTTTCTCACGACCTGCAGCAAGGCGTGTCATTACAATATGAGTGTCTTGTGGAGCCAGACGGAAGAACACCGGTTTGAGATTTTCATGCAGCGACTCATAGTGAAAATCTTTTACCACACCAACAATCTGCATGTCTTGTCCCCACAACTGCACCGTTTTACCGATCGGATCTTTCAGCCCCATGAAAGCAATAGCCTTCTCGTTGAAAATGATCTTCGAACTATCGCTGCCGAACTGCTGTGAAAACGTACGTCCTTCGGCCATCTTCAGGTTCATCATCTCGATAACATCATAGTTCACCGTAAAATTTTCGAACTCGGTGGCGTCATCCGGATCTTTACCTTCCCACTTCACACCATAGGTACCACTCATGTGCCCGGTAAAATCATGATTAAGCGTAGACGCCCCGGCAACACCCGGTGTATTTCGGAGCTCTGCTAAAAAGCTTTCCAGGGTTCCGGCATCCCACAGTTTACCCTCGCGTCCAAAATACAGTATATTATCTTTGTTATAGCCGAGGTTGCTAGATTGTACATACACAATCTGTTTATATACCACCAGTACTGAGACAATAAAGATCACCGAAAGCGAAAATTGAAAAACAACGAGTCCCTTGCGTGCCCACAATTCTCCTACGACCGTGTTGATCTTGCCCTTTAACACCGTAGCCGGATTGAATCCCGAAAGGTATAAAGCCGGGTAACTGCCCGCTATAATTCCGGTAAAGAGTGCTATGCCGGTAAAGGCCAGTATCAGGTTAGAATCAAAATCAAGGGTAAGACTCTTATTCGTAATCGTATTGAAGTGAGGCAACGCTATATCCACTACCAGCAACGCCACCATCAATGACAAGAAGCTCAGCAATAACGATTCCCCCAGGTATTGACTGATCAATGTTCTGCGTCCTGCTCCGACCGCTTTTTTAATGCCCACTTCTTTGATTCTGCGCGATGCCTTGGCAGTAGACAGGTTCATGAAATTTATACAAGCGATAATGAGTATAAATACAGCAATAACACTAAACAGTTTTACATACGTAATTCGTCCGCCTACAAGCACTCCGTTTTCATATTTACTGTAGAGGTATATTTCCGAGTATCGTTTGGCGAACATCGTACGATGCGTTACGTTGTTATCGGTCTTCTTCTTTACCAGGTCTTTTATCTTCTCGTTAAAGGCAGCTACTGATGCATCTTTCTTCAGCAGCACGTAGGTAAGCGCAGATGTACTTCCCCAGCCTGTTAGCCATTCTTTACCCTCTTTGAATTTTTCGAACGACCACACAAAGTCAAACTGATCAGATGCATTGCCTGGCATCTTCTTAAATATACCCGACACATGAAGCTGCAACTCATGATCGAGGTCGATGGTTTTTCCAATAATATTTTCGGTTGTCTTGAACAATCGCATTGCCAGTGCATCCGAGATCACGATCGAGTTTTTATCCGCGAGTAATTTATCCTTTTCTCCGACTAAAAGCGTATGCGAAAATATCCTGAAGAAGTCCGTACCAACCGGTTTGCCCACCTCGCGCAAATTCGTATCGTCTACCGACACCGTTGATTTACCAACGCGACCTACCGCAGCCGCGTATGCAACTTCCGGCATTTCATTTACCAGTGTCTCGGCCGTTGGTCCGGATGTAGTATAGGCCGTCCAGATACCATCCGTCTTTACACGGTGTTCCATTATCTCATACAGCCGATCGTCATTCTCAAAGAATGAGTCAACATTCAATTCATCCTTTACCCAAAGGTATATCAGCAACGTACAGGCGAGCCCCGTTGAAAGCCCGAGCAGATTGATGAAAAATGTACTCTTGAATCTTTTAAAGTTCCGGTAAATGAGAAGCAAGTTGTGTCTCAACATAGTTGTATGAATATAGTGATTACGCTCACACGACCAAGTATAATTGCCTGCCGTGTAATTCCCGATCACCTGAACGAAACCGGTGCCACAATAAAAAATGCGTTTTCCGCTGCTGAAATGGCTTCTATAGCCTGGCGGATAATCGAAGTGCCCATTCATAGAAATGCAACTGCTCACTTCTGAACAGTTGCATGCTATAGATGTGGTTTAGTAGTATAGTTCTTGACACAACGTATGCCAATGAAGCACGTTAGCGGCTTCCGTTCGAATCCTGTTTTTGCTGAAGCTGGCGCACCAGCATCTCTTCACGCTCTTTTAATTTTTCCAATGCATTGGCTAATGCCTGGTTCCTGAGTTCATTCTCCTGGTTGAGCCTCGCCTCCTGTCGCAATTTTAGCTGCAATACTTTTTGCTCTTCTTCCAACTGTAATATGCGTTGCGCTGCTTCCTGTTCTCTTCGCTGTATCTCTTCCTGGGTAGAATATAGCTCTTCCATGTTTTGCCGCATCTCTTCTTCCTGCGCGTGCATGGCTTCGGTTTGTTCCTGTGACGTCCTCAGCAATGTATGCATCCGCTCCGTTGTTCTTACACCCTGTACTGCGGCAGCCACAAACTCGCCTGCCTTCTCCAGAAATGCTATTTCATGTTCTTCAAATTTCTTCAGGCTAGCCAGTTCAATGATCGCTTCGATCTTGTCATTATACTTCATCGGCAATATCAATACACACGATGGTGATGTTTCGCCTATGCCTGACGTAATATAGGTATATCCTTTCGGAACTTTGGTGAGCAGTGTAGTTTCACCTTCCAGGTAAGCCTGTCCGACCAGTCCTATACCGATATCAATTTTGCGTTCAGCAAATTTTTTACGGTCGTATGCATAGCATGCCTTCAGTTCCAGGTAAGGCTTCTCTCCTGTGTCATTGAGTATAAACAATCCGCATTGCTGCGCCTGCAGATATTTGGACAGGAACCGTACAATTTCATTGGAGAGTTCTACCAGGTTTTGCTGGTGGTTGCGTACGATCTCGGAAAACTTAGTGAGACCTTCATTGCTCCACAATCGCTTCTCTTCTTCCTTTTTGAATTGCCGCAGCTGATCACGCATTTTTGTAAGACGCCCCGCCAGGTTGTTTTCATTCAGCGACTGATTGCCTTCATTGAGCTCGGGCCATGTTATAGTATATTCGCCATGCGATATACTATCAATAAACTCACTCGCATTCTGGAAATTCCGAATGGAATGTTCAATCACTTCTTCCTGCGAATGAAACTCAACCTGCTCGCCCGGGTTGAAAACATACTGACGATTATTAAGCTCGAGTTCCTTCAGCAACCGGATACGTTCGCGGGTATCTTTCTTGATTTTGGTGATAACGAACATCAACGTTGGCAAACCGATCAGCAGAATAAAAAACTGCAGGTATAGATTATTGTCCAGGGCGGCCTGATATTCGTTCTCCGCCTCTTTGTTCATTTTCTTTTCGAAGTTGATGATCTTCACGCCTATATCATTCCAACGCAACCACACGCGCAAGCCTTCATTTTTACTGAGCATCTCACGAAATGTTTTCATGCTGTCCACCTTCACCAAGGCAGCCATTTCCAGGCAATAGTCGCCATACTTCTCGAATTCTCGTTGCAGTTCGCGCAGTTCAGTAACATCATACGACTGAGCCTGCAGCCCCACCTCCAACGTATGGAACATACTGTCACGATCGACAAGCGCAGCCTCCATCGGTCCTTTCATCTCTTCATCTCCGGTTGCTCCGTAAGCGCGTATGCCCAAATCCAGATTATGTAAATAATAGCTTACAAGCGCATTGGTATAACTAACAAGTGTGTCAGACTCTTTGCGGATGATGTTGTTCCGGATAACTGTTTTACGATTCTGAAAAATCGAAAACGTACTCACGACCAGTAAAGTACCTACAAGCGCAATGGCAACCGTGATTATATTTCTTCTACCAAACTCCTTCATTTTCATAGATCTGTTAAGCCCCGCTACTGCACTACTATAGTTATAGTGTCTTACAAAGATGAAGGGAAGCACAGGATTGAAGACCCTGCATTAATCGTGATTAACTTCTGGATTATTTACAGAAAAAGTATTCCGTATTTATACCGAACGGCTATGGGGTATACAGATGCAAAAACAGTCATTCACATTTTAATTTTTATGGGGATGTTTTCCACTTTAATGTTTAAACTCACAGCAGATTGTCATCCAGCTACTTATCGATCAATTTGAATTTTCATCACAAATCATCCGCAGCAATGGTATAATGCTGAAAATATCTCTTTTCATTTCGAAGGCAGATTGTTAGATTTAATAAAGTTGCCTGTTGAGCCTATTAGGGCACGTAACGACAACGGTAGAGATTAACCATTTACACATTCGCACCAAACCGGATATAGGTATACATAGAAATATACTTATACCGTTTCAAGAATATAAAATGGGGAATTTTTTACGCTCAGTTATAACTCCGTTCAAATGAAATTTCTCAGTAACCTTTCTGTTCGCAATAAATTAATCCTGTTAGCTATACTTCCTTTTTCCGTAGTACTTTATTTCCTTCAAAAGACAATCGCCATTCAGTGGGCACACCAGGAAATAAATGCCCAAACTGCGCAAGACCTGGAAGCTATTGAAAAGATTGCCAACCTGATACACAACATACAGAAAGAACAGGGCCTGGCTACCATACTGACAACCACACTACAGGGAGATAAAACGGAGATCCTTCGCCTGCAGGAACAGACCAACCAATCGCTGACAGACCTGGAGCAGTTCTTTTATCACACCGGGCCTTCCAACAAACGCATCGATTCGCTGCTCCGCACAATCAAACAAAGAGACCCGTTGCAGATAGTCGGAAAAGATACACTCATCCTGGCGCTGCTCAATGAAATAAGCGAAGTATGGCGACATGCCTCCAACATGGAAATAAAAAATCAGCAGGAGTGTACGCTGTATGTACTATATGCCCGTGAATTTTTGTCCATCATACGCAACGATTTATACCGCGTTATTCAGCACCAGGGTTTTCAAAAAAATGAATATGGATTCTTCGCGGCCACCAAGGGGAAGTTTGATATAAACCTGCACAAATTCAGGAACTACACAACGCCCGCGCTACTGGACTATTTCCAAAACACCTATAGCAAAAATCCGGCAGTAATACGCATGCAGGCTGCCATTGATTCCGCGTTCATGCGAGGCCACATTACCGGAAGCCTCACGGCAGAAGAATGGCAACGACAAACAACGGCTGCGATCGGTGCCTTACATACCTGCGACCTGCGGGCGTTCGATATGATGCGCACCAGTATCCAGGCAGAAGCCAAAGATATAGCGGCTGCCTATTTCCGGAATATACTTCTCTCCGGCATTGTCATTATCGTACTCATTATCATTTCAATTCTCTCCATAAAAGAAATAACCAACTCCGTGAACCGGATGAAGGAAGCTACCGAGCGCATTACCCACGGTGATATAGATTTTACATTGGATATAACTTCCAAAGATGAAATGGGACAGCTCGCCCGTTCGTTCAATAACATGATTACTGTGTTTAAAGGGTATGTCCAATTAGCAGAATCCATTGGCAAGGGCAACTATCAAACCGATGAAGCGATTCGAAGTGAACAGGACACGTTAGGCAAGGCGCTTGTTAACATGAAAACAAACCTGCTGCTGCTGTCGCAGGAAAAAGAAACACGAGCATGGCTTCTGGCCGGTAATCATGAACTGAACGCTATACTGCGCGAAGAAAAAGATGTTCGCAACCTGGCCACCGATGTTATCGGGCACGTTGCCGCATACCTGAAGGCACAGGTGGGAGCGCTATATTTAGCAGAGAACGGGCAACTTTACCTTACCGGAAGTTATGCAATGGAAAATGCAGCAGCCCGCGAATCTTTTGCTTTAGGACAATCGCTGGTAGGACAAGCTGCACAAAGTAAGAAATATATATTGGTGGAAGATGTACCGGAAGACTATATCAAAATTACTTCTTCCACCGGGCAGGGTGTACCGGAAAGTATACTCGTATTCCCTTTCTTTTATATCAACAAAGTGAAAGGTGTAATCGAAATCGCGGCTACACATTCATTTACGCCACTTGACATAGAATACTTGCAGATGATCGGCAACTCGATCGCCATTGCCTTTAACTCTTCACAATCGCGCGTGCGACTGAAAGAGCTGCTGGAAGAAACGCAACATCAGGCAGAAGAACTCGAATCACAACAGGAAGAGCTGCGCCAGTTCAACGATGAGTTGCTGGAGAAACTGGAGTCTATTGAAAAATCAGAAGCAGAACTCAAAGTACAACAGGAAGAACTGCAGGAGTCTAACGCATTGCTGGAAGAAAAAGCCAACCTGCTTGAAAACGAAAAACAACAACTTGAAAAAGCGAAGGGCGAGATAGAAGCGCAGGCACAGGAGTTTGAATCGTTGAGTAAATATAAATCCGAGTTCCTGGCCAACATGTCGCATGAACTGCGCACACCGCTGAACAGTATACTTATACTCACGCAGCTGTTGCTGGAAAACAAAAACAACTCGCTCACTGAAAAAGAACTGAAGTATGCCAATGTAATCTATAACTCCGGCAACGAACTGCTCACCCTGATCAACGATATACTCGATCTTTCCAAAGTAGAAGCCGGCAAGATGGACATCGACATTGACAAGTTCACATTCGTGGAAGTGAATAATGATGTAACCATGATGTTCTCGCAGGTAGCGAAGAGTAAATCCATCAATTTCAAAATTGAAGTTCTTCCCGGCTATAACAAAGTTATTGAAAGTGATAAACAACGCGTAGTGCAGATCCTGCGAAATTTACTGTCCAATGCATTCAAGTTTACACCGGCCGGTGGTGAAGTAAAACTCGGTATACATCCCCCTGCTGCCAACGTACGCTTGCAAAATATACCCTGGGATAAGACCGCTGACGTTGTAGCATTCTCGGTTTCAGATACAGGCATTGGTATTCAGAAAGACAAACAGGAAATGATCTTCGAAGCGTTTCGCCAGGTAGACAGTACGGATAAACGTAAATACGGAGGCACAGGTCTCGGCCTTTCAATCTGCCGCGAACTCTCCGGGTTACTCGGAGGCGAGATTCACTTGGAAAGTGAAGAAGGTAAAGGAAGCACCTTTACGCTCTACCTGCCGCTGATATATACCGGGGGCAGACAGCAACCGTCTACGGTACAAACATCCACCACGGAAACAAAACCGCGTATACCGGAATATATACAGGAACTGCCAAAGATTGACAAGCGATTACTCGAACAGGAAGATATACCGGAAGACGATCGCTATACCCTGACAGAGAATAGCCGCAGAGTATTAATCATTGAAGACGATAAAGAATTTGCGCAGGTGCTACTCGCTTTTGTGCGAGAGCGAAATTACAAGGGCGTCATTTCACATCATGGCAATACCGCGCTGCACTACACCCATGCCTATAAACCCGATGCTATACTGCTGGATATGAAATTGCCAGACATGGATGGTACGGAAGTGATACGACAGTTGAAGAGCGATCCGGAGCAGCGCCACATCCCGATACAGATCATCTCCGGCTATAGCATGAAACGCGAAGCAATGAAACTCGGAGCGTTTGATTTTATTAAGAAGCCAATCCGCAAAGAGGACCTTCAACATGTATTCGACAAACTCGAAGATTTTGCCAATCGGAAATACAAGCGATTGCTGATCGTAGAGAATAACGAGTTCGATAACCAGGCCATGCGCGATATGATCGGCAACGGTGATGTGCATTGTATAGCGGCATACTCCTGCACACAGGCCTATGATATGATGACCGAAAATGCTGTGGACTGTGTTATTGTAGACCTGGGTCTACCCGATACATCGTGCTTCACCTTACTCGAAAAAATAAAAGCCAACGAGCAGCTCAATGCTATACCGGTTATTGTATACGCTGCACAAGACCTCACCGAAGAAGAAAACAAAAAACTGACGCGCCTCGCCAACACGGTAGTTTTAAAAACCGCATACTCCTACGAACGTCTGCTCGATGAGACAACTTTGTTTCTGCATCGTGTGGAAGCAAACCTGCCGCAGGAGAAACAGAATATAATCCGCAAGCTGCACCGGTCGGATGCCGTGCTCGATGGTAAAACCGTATTGATTGTAGATGACGACATGCGAAATATATACTCGCTTACCAATGTGCTGGAAGATGAAGGACTTACTTGTCTCACAGCCGAAAATGGAAGAGAGGCTATTGAAGTATTGAATGCAAACCCATCGATCGATATCATTCTGATGGATGTGATGATGCCGGAGATGGATGGATATGAAGCCACCGTAACGATTCGTAAGTCGGGTAAATATACTCGCTTACCCATCATCGCCTTAACCGCGAAAGCGATGAAAGGAGACCGAGAAAAATGTCTGGCAGCAGGTATGTCAGACTACGTTACCAAACCTGTAAATACACGGCAACTGCTTTCGCTGATGCGCGTGTGGTTATACAAATCATAACAGGATCTATATGCGCGCAAGCTCAGACGAATTCAGAAAGTTTTTTGAGTCAATCCACTCAGACTATGGATACGACTTTACCAACTACCAGGAGTCTTCGCTTATGCGGAGAAGTATATCCTTCATGGATCACCAGAAAATAGATTCACTCGACACGCTGGGGAGCATGATTAAGGACGATGAATATATACTCGAAAAATTCATACAGTATCTGTCGATTACGGTTACGGAAATGTTTCGGGATCCCTCCTTCTACTACGCACTGCGTAAAAAGATCATGCATGCGCTCACGGTATATTCCACCATCAAGATCTGGATTGCCGGCTGTGCTACAGGAGAAGAAGCTTATTCGATAGCCATTCTGCTGAAGGAAAATAATTTACTGGATCGCACGATCATCTATGCGACCGACATCAATCAGCAATCACTCAAGATAGCACGTGAAGCTATTTACCCCGTGGCAAACATGAAACTATATACGGCCAACTATATAACATCGGGTGGCGAGCGTTCTTTTTCAGAGTACTATACAACGAAGTATAACTTCAGCATGTTTGATAAATCACTACGGCACAATATTGTATTCGCGCCGCATAACCTGGCCGTTGACCAGACCTTTGGAGAATTTCAATGTATACTTTGTCGCAACGTACTTATTTATTTCAACCAGCAATTGCAAAACCGGGTTATCGACCTGTTCTACCAGTCGCTCAGCAACGCAGGGTTCCTGGGGTTAGGTAGCAAAGAAACGCTTTTATTTACCGACAAAAAGGAATATTTTAAGGAGATTGATGAGAAAGAAAATTTATACATGAAAGAAGAGTGTGCCAGCAATGGCCAAGCATAACGTGCAACATAAAAACTGGTTCCCTATGGAGGTGCTCACAAATAGAACTGCTGCTATTCTTCTGGTAGACGACCGCCCGGAAAATATACTGGTAATGGAAGAGTTGCTGGCGAAAGACGGAAGAGTATTCTTTAAAGCCAACACCGGTAACGAAGCACTGAAGATAGCTTTACAGCATGAAATTGATCTCATTATACTCGATGTACAAATGCCCGGTATGGATGGCTTTGAAGTAGCCAACATACTGAAGTCCAAAAAGCAAACCCGCGATATACCCATCATTTTTGCTTCCGCAGAAAAGAAGGGCAGCAATTTTATGATCAAAGGACTGGAAGAAGGTGCCGTTGATTATCTCTACAAACCTTTAGACCGAGCAGTTACCCGCGCAAAAGTAGATGTGTTGCTGACACTATATCTGCAGAAAAAAGAACTGATCGAAAAGAATAACATACTCGAAAAGTCTGCATTGCTCATCAACAACTGTGTAGACATCATCGGTATCATGGATGCCGCTACGTTTAACATTGAAGAAGTAAATTATGCTTTTACCAATCTGCTGGAATATACTCCGGACGAACTTCTGGGCACATCGCTACTCTCGCTGGTATCAGAAGAAGACCAGCATCGGCTGAGACAACTGCAGACACAAAATGATGAACGTATTCTGTTCGAGACAAAGTCCTATAGCAAATCGCAAAAGCCCGTGTGGCTGCAGTGGAATGTTGCGAACAAAAAAGGTAAATGGTTCTTCAATGCACGCAACATCACGGCTATCAAAGAATCAGAGAAAATACGGAATCACCTGGCTACCATTGTAAAGCAGTCGAGAGACGCTACCTATATTCACAACAGCAACGGAGATATACTTTCGTGGAATGAAGGCGCGCAGCAAATGTATGGCTACTCGGAAGCAGAAGCACTCACACTAAAAATATGGGAACTGGTGCCCTCTGATCTGCAACACGAATCAGAAGAACTGATGCACTATGTATTGAACGGAGAAAAAATAGAATCGCGTGAAACCAAACGCATCACCAAATCCAGAAATATACTGGATGTTCTTCTTTCATCTTCTCCCATCATCGATACAACCAGCGGTGAAGTATCGGTTGCCATAACAGAACGCGACATCACCAACGAAAAATTAACCGGTGAGCAAATACGACAACTTACCATACGGCTTCAGAATAATATAGTTCAACTCGAAGCCGCGAACCAGGAGCTTGAATCATTCTCCTATTCTGTATCGCACGATCTGCGAGCACCCTTGCGCGCAGTAAGTGGCTATACCAATATATTGGAGGAAAGCTATATTCAAAACCTGGATGATGAGGCCAGAACCATTTTCAATACCATTCAGAAGAACGTTAAGAAAATGGGACAGCTCATTGATGACTTGCTGGACTTTTCAAGACTGGGTCGAAAAGAAGTGCCGAAGCTTTCGGTGAATATGGTACAATTGGTAGAGCGCGTTATCGCTGATATCAATCACAACACTACACATAGCGCAACGATACGACTGGGCGCGCTGCATTCCAGTTATGGCGATCATGCCTTACTCACGCAGGTATGGATAAATCTTATTACCAATGCCATCAAGTATTCCGGTAAGGCCGAATCACCGGAGATAGAAATTGGCTCTACCAAAGGCGATCACGAAACTATATATTTTGTAAAAGACAATGGTGTTGGATTTGACATGCGATATGTTGATAAACTCTTTGGTGTTTTTCAACGACTGCATAGTGTGCGTGAATTTGAAGGCACCGGTATAGGACTCGCCATCATTAAGCGCATCATCACCAAACATGGTGGCAACGTGTGGGCAGAGGGTGAAGTAAATAAAGGAGCATCGTTCTATTTTTCGTTACCGGATAAAGCCCCCGCCACTTCATCATGGTAAAGTTAAGTATACTGCGTTGCGAATTGTTTCAGATACTCTACGGCATCCTTCTCGTCTGTGAATAAACGACTCGGAGTAATGGGTTTATTCAGGCCGAGGTAAATATTGCCAATGATCTTTGACATGGGACTATCGACTACTACGGCTACGGCACGGGCGTAAGAAGAACCTTCTTTGGCAAGGTAATTACGTGCTTCTTTATCAGCACTCTTCATGCCGCGTATATCACAATATATCGGGAAGTCTTGTTGCTTCTGAAATTTGATGCGGTCTTCAACAATTTTCCTGGCCGCTTCCAGGCTTACAACTGAGTTGGGTTTATAAACGAAATATACAATGCCTGCTTCAATCCAGAAACTGGCATATTCATTTTCAAACCGTGATTTGTCCATAGCATTCTTTAACTCTTATAAAGATAAAACTTTTAGTCAATTTTCCATTCGTTGCGGAGTTATATGCAAATTATACTTCCCTCGTTAAAAGATCGAATCATTCTGTTGATTTACTCTGAAGATATGCTATATGGCATTATCTTTAATATAGTTCAGACACCACCATCCATACCTATCTATGGCTAAATTCAAGCACAATAATTTTCTGGACACCGTTGACGAAGTATTCACCGATGCCATGAAAAGCGGAGTTCTTCATTTATACTCCGAAGACGAACAGTTTACCGGCAGACGCATTCGCATAGGCGATCGCGATCTTTTCCATTTTGGTACAACGGGGTACCTGGGGCTCGAACAGGACCCGCGACTTAAACGCGCAGCCATCGAAGCGATCGAGAAATACGGAACACAATTCCCGCTTTCCAAATCGTATGTCTCATTTGTACTGTACCGCGCGCTGGAAGAGCGACTCTTCCAAATGTACAATAACCCTATCGTTGTTACCAAGAACAGTACCCTCGGCCACATTGGCGTAATTCCGTGTGTTGTGCGCGATGAAGACGCTGTGATCATCGATCACCAGGCGCACTGGAGCATGCACAATGCCTGTCAATTACTAAAACCACGTGGTATACCTGTAGAATTAATTCGCCACAGCAACCTGGATATGCTCGAAGACAAAATCAAAGAGCTCAGTACACGCTGTAGTAAAATCTGGTACCTGGCCGATGGTATATATTCCATGTATGGAGACTGTGCTCCCATTCCCGAGCTGATGTTTCTCTATGAAAAATACCCGCAGCTGCATTTGTACTTCGATGATGTACACGGCATGAGCTGGGTTGGTAAAAACGGAACAGGCTATGTGATGGACCAGTTGAAAACACTCCCCGATCGTGTATTACTCTTTGGCACATTAAGCAAATCATTTGGTGCGAGCGGAGCTGTTCTCGTCTGCTCCAATGCCGATATGCACCGGAGAATAAAAACATTCGGAGGACCGCTCACCTTCTCGGCACAACTTGAACCTGCCTCTGTCGCTGCAGCATGTGCATCGGCAGATATACATTTATCCGAAGATATATATGTTATGCAGAATCAACTCGCAGATAACATTCATTACTTCAACTCCCTGCTGAGTCGTACAGACCTGCCGTTGATCGAGAAGAACAATTGTCCTGTATTTTATATAGGCACCGGCATGCCTGTTACCGGCTATAATTTTGTGAACCGGTTGATGAAGGAAGGTTTCTTTGTAAACCTTGGTATATATCCCGGTGTACCGGTAAAAAATACAGGTGTGCGCCTTACTATCTCACGGCACAACCAGCGTGAAGAAATGAAAGCCCTGGCAGAAGCCATGGTATATCATTATCCGAAATCATTGGAAGATACCGCCACTACACGTAACAAAGTAAGAAAAGCATTTAATCTACCGATTGAGCCGGTAAAAGATCAGGAAGATATAGTGCCGGTAAAAGAAGACCTTACGGTACAACACGAAACTTCTATACACGCACTGAATAAAGATGAGTGGAACAAATGGATGGGCGGTAACAGTGTGTTCGATTGGGATGGACTTCGTTTCCTGGAGGAGACATTTCATAACAATGAGCGGGATGAACACAACTGGTCTTTTCACTATATCATCATTCGCGATAAACAACAACACGTGGTACTCGCTACATTTTTTTGTCAGGCCTTATGGAAAGATGATATGCTGGCACCCGCGGCTGTCTCCAAACAAATTGAAGAAAAGCGAAAACAAAATCCCTATCACCTCACATCATCGGTGCTGGCAATGGGATCGCTCTTTACCGAAGGAGAACAATGCTATATAAATCGTGAGCACGCAGCCTGGAATGATGCCCTGCGATTGTTACTTCATCACCTCGAAGTGCTGGATGAAAAACTGGATACATCGATGCTGGCGCTTCGTGATTTCAAACAGGATGAAGAGCTTAATGAATTCTTTCACAACCGGGGATTTATTAAAGTAGATATGCCCGAATCGTGTATCGTTGAAAGTATAACCTGGAAGACACCGGAAGAATACCTTTCTACATTATCGGCTCGATCACGCAAGCACTTCCGAAGTGATATACTACCTTTTGAACAATACTTTGATATCGAGTATAAACAAAACGCAAGCGAACAGGATATCGATATATTTTATACACTCTATGAAAATGTACGGTCGCGAAACTTCGACCTCAACACCTTCTCGTTTCCGCGAAAGCTTTTTGCCAACATGGCGAAAGATCCGAACTGGGAGTTTATCGTTGCCTATTTGAAAAAAGAATATAATCGGCATGAAGAACGTATACCCGTAGGCGTAATGTTCTGCTACAAGAATCTCGGCATCACGTATGTACCTTCATTTATAGGCATGGACTACGAGTATATCCAGCAGTACCAGGTATACCGGCAGTTGCTATACCAAACGATCAAGCGTGCACAACAACTCGGGTTCAGGAAAATTGATTTTGGTATGACTGCTTCTTTCGAAAAGAGAAAAGTAGGCGCCACCATTATTCCAAAAGTTGCCTACGTACAACCGAAAGACAATTTTACATTAGAACTAGTAAGCGGTATACAAAACAACAACGTGCACGCATAGTATATCTGCATATTGAAAAGCACAGAAAAAAGAATCCGGTAAATCCACCGGATTCTTTTTTAAACACTTTGTAGCATATTCACCCCGCAATCATCTGTATGTTTCAAAACGGGGAAAAGCTTACGAAATAAAAAAGAATGCCAATCTCCTTAATCTTTCAATCTTCCAACTTTCCAATTTTCCAATTTATCCGGGAATAAAATCTACAAGCGACCACAATTTCCAGCCAACTATACCGGGCACCGATTTTTCACCTACGCTGTGATTTTAAACATCAACTTAAAATATACATGCTATGAAAAAAGTCTTTGGTTTTATTCTCGTATTTGCTGTACTCAGCAATGTAGCGTTCGCACAGGACCCTGGTATTGTTACCAGTAGCAAACCCGGATGGCACAAGATCGGTGAAGTAAAAGCTGATTTCAAAAAAGAAAACGAATCCATTGTAGTAATGGGAGCTGATCAATTCAAGTCGATCAAATTAAAAGTTACGGATGCCCCGATCAACATCGACAAGGTAATTGTATACTATGAATCGGGCGCAACGCAGGAGCTGGCTGTTGCCAACCAGTTGCAGGCAGGTGGTGAAACAAAATCTTTCGATCTGAAAAATGCTAACGAAGATTTAAAGAAAGTTGCCTTCACTTATAAAACGCTTCCGAATTACCGCGGTGAAAAAGCGCACGTTGAACTCTATGGTTTAAAATAACGAAGTGTTCATTTACTTTATAAAAGCAAAAAGGTTGGCATTCGCGCCAACCTTTTATTTTTGATATATATACTTTTACGGATTGCAGAATCTGCCCCGCTATTTTACCTGAACAACAAAGCCGCCATTGCCTTTTATAGTGATGGCCAATGAACCGGCATCATCTACAGCAACTTCCTGTTGACTGAAAGACCGGCTATCACTTCCTTCGGTTGTAAGTACGCCCCTGGCTTGTCTAAGGAATGGAAGATTAAGCGTTAATACTCTGTCTGCCGTTTCACCATTTATACCGGCTATATACCAAGTGTCTTTGACCTTACGCGCCATCACTACATATTTACCAGGATAACCATCTACAAATTGAGTCTCTTCCCATGCAACGGGGATATCACGCATCAGTGTTTGTATATAGTCCGGTACAGCGCGCATGCCTTCCGGTTTTTCGGCATAGTGCTGAACCCCGGAATGGAACAATATCGCGAGAGCAAGTTCAAATGCCTGTGTTGTTTTTCGTTGTACATTAGGTATTTCCGAGAAATATACCGGTGTAAAATCCATCGGGTCATATACATTGCGTGTAAACGGTAACATGGCACAATGATTCGGTTGCAGGTCAGCATCTGCCTGGGAGAATGTTACGAACTCCATTCCTTTCACCGCTTCCATACTTACCAGGTTCGGATATGTGCGCTGCAAACCACGGGGCAAGGTAGAACCATGGCAGTTCACCAGTAATTTATGTTTCGCTGCATCTTCAAGTATATCCTGGTAATACGCCATCACCGATTGCCCATCACCACCGAAGAAATCAACTTTTATACCTTTCACGCCCATCGTGGCAATTCGTGAAAATTCCTTTTCGCGACCTTCTTTCGTCAGTAACAGATCGCGTGGATGATACTTCACGGTATTCCAGCTGCCAGCAGAATTATACCAGAGTATAATTCCGACATGTTTCGATGCTGTATAGTCCACCAATGCTTTGATACTGTCGTAACCAATCTTGGTGTCCCAGTTCACATCAATGAGACAATACTCCCATTTCATATCAGACGCATAGTCTATAAATCGCTTCTGCACATTGTATACAATCGAATCATCCTTCAACGATACCCAGCTCCACGAAGCTCTTCCCGGTTTAATATAGTCTGTATTGGTATCTATAGCAGGCTTGGCGAGGTCGGTTCCAAGTGTCGATTCAACAATAGTCTTCAATGACCCGATGGCTATAATTCTCCACGGTGTCTGCCATGGTAATTTGGACTGTGGATATACCGGACCTCCGGGAAAACTTTCTACCGCTTCCGGAAAACCGATCGCTAACTCTCCCGCATGTTCGCCCCGCAGCAAACGCGAAGCACAATAATCGCGGTCGGGAGCTGTCTCTGAAATAAGAATCCAGTTGTCACCTTCTTTAAACAGTGCAGGAAATATCCAGCCTGTCTCGGATGTGCCAAGTGTATTTACAGTTGTGTCCTGAAGATAATGCTCTTCGTATGAAGGGTTCGAAGACTCCCAACCTGATTTAGCTTTTGCCCGCGGCTGTATCCAGGCGCGACCTTCATCAGAGAAATAAAACGATGTTACTTCCTGCGTGATTTTTTTCAGATCTTCAGAAGCATCCGGGAAATAATAGCGAAATGCTACACCATCATTCGAAACCTGAAAAACTATATCAAGCTTTTGATGATTGCTGTTTTCGAAATGGTATACTTTCTTATTGGCATCATAGCTATACTGATTCTTCTTGCCATGTAACATGGTATAGCTGTCTTTTACCGGTTCAGTCTCCGCTATGCTTACCAATTTCATATTTACAGAAAAGTCTTCATCTTCGCGAATAAGTCCCAGTCTCGAAGACTTCATTACCGGACTTCCGTTTCGATGGAGGGTATAGTATATAGCACCGCTATCCGCAAGGGTTATCGTTACCTGTAGTTTTCCATCCGGGCTTAATAAAGTTGCATCCTGCTTGCTCGTGCAACAGGTGATACAGAAAGCTGCCAGTATAGCAGCCAGGGCATTTAGAAACGTTTTCATTGACGGTTGTATTTCAAACTGAATATTAATTACAGACTATAGTTTACAGAAGAATGGTTGCACGGTGCTAAAACTTCATCCTGAGCTTCCACTGCGCTGCCAGGCGATTGGCTTCTTCGCGCGTGAGGTGAATGACAGCGCCATGTTTAGGTGATGAGAAATTGGTAGCCTTCATAACGCCTTCGTTAAAGTGGCCGAGGTTCTTAAAATTCTTAAAATCCGATGTCTCACTGAACCCGAAGTTATGCGGCTGTATACCATATATATCGTAGATCAGCACCCACTTGTTTTCACCAATACGCTTGAATACGGTAGGAGCTTCACATACTTTTGGTTCCGGATCATACCACGCAGAATCATATACATACCCGCTATGGATGGATTTAGACACTGCCTGCTTAATGCCGGGAGCACCATCGTGCGGCACATAGAACATGTGATATTGATCGCCCACTTTTGTAATATCCGCATCGATATAGGTTACATCTTTCGGATATTGAAACAACAGTTCGGGTGCTGTTTCCATTTGCGTGAACGCATCGTTCATATAGCTATAGTATAGCTTGTTGTTACCATTGCCGTACCGCATGGTAAAATATAGCATGATCTTTTTCTTCTGTGCATCATAGATCATTTCCGGGGCCCACGCACAACCGATATTCTCCAAACCGGGAAACGCCTGGTCTACACGCAAGTTGGTTCGCGACCAATGTAGAAGGTCGGTTGATCGCATCAACACCAGCGCACGATTATTACCCCACCCATAATCTTTACCATCACGCTCCCACTCTGTATCGCGCAAGCCGGCCTTCTTTGCAAATATGTGCAGGTCAGTCATCGCGAGGTAAAACGTGTTATCGGGACCACGCATAATATAGGGATCGCGTATTCCTTTTTGAAGAGCAATGGTATCGCCTCCAATCACCGGTTCGCCATTATTGATATCGGTAAATGTATAGCCATCGGCACTCAACGCCATGTACAGGCTATGCGTATCATCTTTAAAATATACCAGCAGGTAAGCGTGCATATCTTTTTCGCCCGGAGGCGTAGCTTTCTTCTTTTGCGCAGTGGCTGCAACCACTATAAGCATCAGAAGTGCCAGACAGGAGAGTACTCGATTCATACTTGAACAGGATTTGACTATACCAATATATCCCGCTAACAAATATAAGTGTATTAATTACATTTAAAAACATTCAAACAACTTTCCACAATCCACCTAAAAAGACATGACAGTCCTGTCAGAACTGTCACGTTAAAAATTTATTTCACTGTAATCTCAACAATGCTTGTCTTTAGACCCGGTGACGAAATTGTGATCTTCACCACGCCTGGTTTCACTCCTTGTATATAGGCGAGTAGTTTTCCGTGATATACTTTTCGCTTGCTGGCTTTGTAATCTTCGTGACTTGCAAGATCTCCGCTTTCAAGTCCAATCAACTTGCCAGGGCCATCGATGCTGATCGTAACTTCATTGTCAGCAGCCGGTATTGTTATGCCGCTCTCATCCGTAACATGAATAGCAACGTGCGCAACGCTATGGGTATTGGCCGTTATGGACGCATGGTCTGCGACCGCGCTTACCTGACTGGCTTTTGCCGCTGTCTTCAATGAATAATTTGCAACAACCTTTCCATCATTATACCCTTTAACCGAAAGCTCCCCGGGCTGATAAACGGTTTTCCAGACAATCACTTTGTTGGATGCATCACTCAGCTTTTTACGTCCCAGCGATGTACCGTTGAGGAACAATTCTGCTTCCGTTGTATTGGTATAGCAAACTATATTTACGGAATCGCCTGCTGTATGGTTCCAATGAGACTCTGCCCATCCGCCTCGCCTGCGTTCACCTGAAATTTTAACAGATGCAAGATATACCATTGGTTCCGATGTCCACAGACTTTTACGATAGTAATATTCTGTTTTTGGAAATCCGGCCAGGTCAACAAGTCCTGCTCCACTGGCACGTACGGGCCAGGCTCGTGCTTCGCCTATAAAATCTATACCGGTCCATAAATATTGTGCAGCAATATAGTCATTGTCCGCCACAGCAGCCCATGCATCATACGATTTACCATTCTCACTTCCGTAGATGATGCGCTTGGGATATTGCTTGTGATCATCCGGGTAACGATACTCCTGGTAATTATACCCGACTATATCCAGCGCTTCCGGATAGGTTGTCATATTGGACATTACCACGCCTGCCAGTGCTGCTGTAACCGGACGTGTTGTATCATATTGCTTCACTACCTGCACCAAGTTCGTTGCTATTTCTCCCAACCGACCGGCCAGTGGATTGCCCGCCTGATATCCTTTGCCATATATCTGCGGATTTCTACCGGTGTTTAACACTTCATGTGTATAGGGGTCATTCGGATAATCAATCTCGTTTCCTATACTCCACATAATGATACAGGTGCGATTACGATTACGCAAAATCATATCGCGCACATCGCGATCAGCCCATTCTTTAAAATCTTTGTTATAGCCATCTTTACCCGGCGTGCCAACATTCCAGCCTTTGATCCATTTATTCTTGCCAACTTCCCATTCATCAAAGGCTTCGTCTTGTACCAGCAATCCAAGTTTATCGCACAGGTCATACAGGTAATCTTGATGCGGGTTGTGACTCATGCGAATGGAATTACATCCCATCTCTTTGAACGTCTTCAACCTCCGCTCCCATACATCGCGCGGTACTGCAGAGCCGAGTGCCCCGCCATCATCGTGAATGCAAAGACCTTTCAGTTTTATATTCTTGTCATTGAGGAAAAAACCTTTGTCTGCGTCAAAACGAAACGTTCTGAAACCAACCTGTTCCGTCACAACATCCATCTTCTTTCCTTTACTATATAGGGTGATGCGCAATTGATATAGTGCAGGATCTTCTACTGACCACAACAATGGTTTTGCTACGGTAAAGTTTACAACGGCATCAGCAGCTTTACCAGCTGCAACCTGCACATTGGTTTCGGTCGTAGCGGTAACTTTTCCACTGGCATCCAGCAATTCCGTTACAACGCGCGTATCCGCTGTGCTCTTTGAGTTATTTTGGACATTGACTGATACCCGTGCATCAGCACGCGCTGCGGATACCGATGGCGTTGTAAACGCTACACCCCATATAGCGGTGTGCACAGGCTCGGTTGCAACAATATATACATTACGGTTGATACCGGAGCCGCTATACCAGCGTGAATCTGCAAAGTCGGTATGGTCTACTTTCACCGCGACAACATTCGTACCTTTCGGGTTCAGGTGACGTGTAATATCGTAGTAAAAAGATGCGTAGCCATTGGGACGTTTGCCGACATATTGTTCGTTTATCCAGACTTCGCTGTTCTTGTATACACCGTCAAAATATAGGTATATAGTTTTGTTCAGCTGCTCCGGTGTTAAACTAAATGTTTTTCTATACCAGCCAATACCGGCCGGCAGATAACCAGTACCGCTGGCCCATTCGTCACTGAAGGGACCTTCTATACTCCAGTCATGAGGCAAGTCGAGTGTTCGCCACGCTTTATCGTCCAGCGTAATTTTTTCGCCCCGGGTAACATCGCCTTTGTTGAATTTCCAGTTTGCATTAAACAATACGCTGCGGGAATCCTGTGCATATACCTGGACATAAAAAATACCGGCTGCCATAACAGCCAGTATATAGTTTAAAAATTTCAGTCTCATCGAAACAGTGTATATAGGGTTTGGGATATCTATACTACTATTTGTTCAAATCGCTTACCAGTGTGATGACGGATTTCTTCGGGAACGCGATCACATCATCACTGCTCACTGCGGAAAGAGGTTTCAGTGTCTCGCCATCTTTTCCGGAAGTGATATAGGGCTTGAATGTATCCAGGCTATAGCCCGGCACTTCCAGCTTGCACGATACATCATTGTTGCTATAATTAATCGCCACGGTAACAAGTTTGCCACTCTCCTCATGAATATAAGATGATACCATGAGACCACGTGCATTATTTATATCAACACCTTCTGCCGTTACACCAACGCGCACCGAACCGGGGCGAACAAACCGGCTATAGTTTCCAAGTGCCCAGAGCAGGCGCGTTTCTTCTACATTGCCATTGGTTTTATTTTTCTCTACATATACCAGTCCGTCTTTATAGTCGTAGGCTGAAAGTGATGTCCACCAGTGCCATGCGGCTGCATTCGCTACAGTAAGATCATGATGAATGAGGCGTGCTACATATAGTGCGGTAGTCATGCCGGTATCTTTACCGGGACCAGGAATCTCTTCCTGGTCGCCCAGTACACAATATTCACTCTGCCATAATTCCAACGGTATGGCTGCCTGTTCAATTTTCGCAGCCAGGGTTTTCCGTACAGAGATTACGGTTTCCATGGGGGCAGACGTAAAATAACTATGTGCGGAAATGATCTTGTCTACATTCGGAAAATTACCCATATACCGCGGTGAACTTTGAGTGAAGAAATCTTCAATCTGGTTTCCGCGTGTTGCTTTATCAGCAAGTTCATAGAGGTAATTCATTTTAGCAGCTTCTGCTATTTGTATTTTTGTATCAAGCCCCTGTGCCGTGATAACAGAATCAAGCTTCTTCGTTATATCATACAGTTCCTGGTTGGTATAGGGTGTACCTTCCTGGTTATTGCCGGTCCAGTCCCACTGCGGTTCGTTAAATGGGCTGAGGTAATTCAATGCTATACCCTGATCGCGGAAATGTTTTACAACATCTGCCAGGAACACGGTATACTTCGTATAGTTTGCAGCACTGATGTTGGCACGTTCACCATCACTCGAAAAAGCTTTTCCATTTTTAGTAAGTTGTACCGGAGGGCTATTGACAAAACCAACAAACTGATTTACACCGCGCTGCTTGGCAGCCTGTATAAACCATTGTTGCCCGGCTTGCTTAGACCAATCGTAGGTCTTATCGTCTTTCATAAAACCTTCTGCTCTCCTCCACTCATCGGATATATTATCTTGCGCTGCACTCCCTCCACCGATGTTAAATCGCCACAACGACAGGCCTATACCTTTTGGTTGTCCGCTGGTATCTTCTTCCATGCTGAACAACCAGTCTGCTACCTGGTTTCTTTTTTCATCGGGCCACTGTCCTACAAACTGACAAGCCCATGCATCCGATCCTCCAAAATTATGAATGGTCTGCTTTCGTTCGGCAACATGAATGGTTATTACCTGTGTATCGTCTGGCACAACGGATGTACCGGAATCATTTCGGGAGCAACTCCCGATGATCATCACCGGCACGATCAATAAATATTTTAAACGCATAAAATTATTTTCTTAAACTAACATTATATATACTACTATCAAACCCTGCAATCAAAGCAGTAGCATGCTGGTCTGATAAAGTCAATATATACCTGACTTCAGCAGGCAATATATTGAACAGTATGTATACCAGCCGGAAATAAAAAATACCGGGAGCACTTTTCAGTGCCCCCGGATTCTTATTGTAAACGATTAGTAATTCGGACTTTGTTCAAGCTTGTTTCCGGAAGACTGGATTTCAGCTCTCGGTATAGGAAGCCAATAGTGCTTCTGCTCAAACTTGCGGCCATCCAACGCCACTTTCCGTTCGTAGGTAAGTGTGTTTCCGCTCTTGGTGATATTTATACCATAGGCGGGTTCGTTTTCAGTTTCCATCGCGATCATCCACCTGCGCACATCGTAGAAGCGATGCTCTTCGAACGCAAGCTCTACCTGGCGCTCTCTGCGTATAGCGTCACGCATTTCGCTTTGTGATAATCCTGCCGGAAGTTCAGGCATATCGGCACGTTCACGAATGGCGTTAATCGCTTCGTATACGGATGCATCCGGACCAACGGCTTCGTTCTGTGCTTCAGCATAGTTCAACAAAATTTCAGCATAGCGCAGGTATATCCACGGCTGGATACCGGCAACGTCCCATGGGTTGTTGATCGGTAAATCGTCATCGATGAATTTACGCAGGTAGTATCCGGTCTTGGATGCATTCCAGTTGTCTTTACCATCCTTGCTGTCCTGACCGCCTGGTGTGAACGTTTCTACATTACGGCCGCGGTATTCGGCACCGTTGTAAAGTATACTTGCATAGAAGCGAGGGTCGCGATTTTCATACGGAGCCGTAGCATGTGTAGTATTGTCCCAATCGAATGGTTCAGCTGTATCATCATCCACTTTTACTTCATACGCATCTACAAGGTTTTGCAGCGGTGTATTACCTGCCCAGCCACCGTAACCATTCGGACCATTTGATATTTCGAGACATACGTGGCGTGCACCGATCACATATAGTCTTTCGAAAATGATCTCACTGCTGGATGAAGTCAAAAATAATGATTGATAATCTGGGTGCAGTGAATATCCCATGTTCATCACAGCTTTGGCAGCATCCGCAGCAGTTTGCCATGAACCAGCGTTATACAACGGACTGGCCGCATACAAAAGTATTCTTGATTTCAATGCAAGCGCTGCGCCTTTGGTAGCGCGCCCCAACGCCCAGCTGCTGCTGTTCGATGCAGGAAGACCTGCCGCAGCTTCATCAAGCTGTGCTACTATATAATTGATTCCATCGGCAATCGATGATTTTTGAAAGAGTGCATCGTCTGTCAGATCATCGCCCAGGTTATATACCTTATCACCCATCAGCACAACCGAACCATAGTTTCGCACCAGGTCATGGTAGCGGTATGCACGAATAAATTTCAGCTCAGCTGTAAGCAGATCTTTTCTCGACTGCGTCATTTCAACTTCTGCCATTTGCTCCAATGCATAGTTACATTCGCGAATGCTTCTATAGCTGCGCGACCACAGAGTACCGGCTATACCTGTATTTTCCGGAGCCAGCAAACCACGTTGTATTACCCACGTGTTGTCATCGTTGTTATAAATTGCTTCGTCTGTAAGCGTTGCCCACAAGGCATACTCAAAGCCTCTTCCGAAACCGGGAGGTGTTCCCTCCGCTTCTTTGTCCTGAAGACGCACGCCCATATAGCGGTTGATCACATAATCTTCAAAGAGTGAAGAATCCGATACAATCGCATCATCTGAAATTCTGTCTGTAGCGGTTACATCCAGAAAGTCACTATTACAACCGGCAAGCATACCTGCTAATCCAACGGCTCCTGCCAGTATAGTATATGTTAATTTGAATCTCATGATCGTGATTTTTTAGAACTGAATGTTTACGCCCACGTTGATAATGCGCTGCTGCGGATAGAATTGTCCGCTCTCGCTGCTTCCTTCCGGATCGTAATCTTTCACCTTGGTGATGGTAAACAAGTTGAATGCATTTGCATATACACGCAAGTTGGAGAGATGCAACTTAGATGTAAGTGCACCCGGCACGTTATAACCAATGGCTATATTTTTAAGACGCATAAACGAAGCATCGTTCAACCAGAAGTTGTTTTTGTTTAACCCTCCGTTGATAGAAGCTGATGCACGTGTATCAACACGCGGATAGCTGCCGTTCACGTTCGAAGGACTCCAGCGATTGTCAGCCCAGGTGCTGTAGAAATTACCTACGGTGCCTGATTCGGCCAATACATACTGGCTTACACGCGCCTGCCCTGCGAAGAGTATAGATATATCGAAGTTCTTCCAGCCCGCGCTGATATTCAAACCATAGGTAAGTTGAGGAATGTTGCCATACTTGGTTCTTACCTGGTCATCGGCTGTGATCTTTCCATCCTTGTTATAGTCTTCGTAGATCAAATCACCGAGCTGTGCATTCGACAGGTGCGGGTTGTTGTCCAGATCGCCTGTTGTTCTGAATATACCAATGGCATTATACAGCAAATATGTATTTAACGGGCGGCCGGTTTGTCTTTGATAATCCAGTACGCTGGAAGCTTCATCGATAAATACGATTTCACTTTTTGCATACGTCATGTTCGCGGAGATATCATACCAGAAATCACCCTGGTGTTTATATCCCACCGTTGTTTCGATACCTCTGCTTTTAACTTTACCGATGTTCTCAGAAGGCACCAGCGGATCACTTCCATACGGGTTTACAATACCGGATACCCCTGGTATAGATGCATTCCGTGCCGCTAGTATATCTGAGCGATCCTGCATGAAGTATATAAATTCAAGTGTAAAGTTTCGCATTACTACAGCATTCAAACCGATATCGGTTTTCTTGGCAACTTCCCAGGTGATGTTGGTGTTGGCAAGTTTTGTCAGGTCGATACCCGGATGTTTATCGCTTCCGATAACATAGGTATTATTAAAAGAGTAGTTATTGAAATACTGGAACTGGTTTACGTTGTCATTTCCTAACTGACCGTGCGATGCTCTGATCTTTAAATCGTTAATGAACGAAACGCTGTTGGCAAACCATCCTTCTTCCGAAATTCTCCAGCCTGCAGAAACAGCAGGAAAATATCCATAGCGATTGCCACTCGGAAATGTAGATGAACCATCTACGCGCATTTGCACTTCTGCGAGATACTTCTCTTTAAAGTTATAGCCTATGCGGCCGATATAGCTTCTGCGGGTATAGTTATAGCTTGAGCCGGAGTTATCGCGACTGGTGGCTGCCGATCCGCCCTGTGACAGTTCAGGCGTTTCAACTGTTGGGTAATTTAATCTCGAAGCACCAAATGTCTCACGGTGTGTTTTGCTTTGCTCGTACGCAACAAACGTGTTGATATAGTGATCACCGAGTTGTCTTTCATAGTTAAGCTTTAAGTTTTCTGTGATCATCATGTTGTTCTCCTGCGATTCGGTAAGTTTAGCGGCACCAGACGATCCTCCGGTTACGATTGGAGTATATGCATCATCAGCACTGTTATAGCTGTAAAGTGTATAGGGCTTGCTAAAAGCTTTGGAGAAATTCCAGGTTTTATCCACAGCGTAGAATCCATCTACCGACAATCCTTTTACGTATGGTATAGCATAACTTGCTTTGAGAATTCCATTGAATACGTTAAGCGGATTCACATTGGTACCACCTACATCTGTAACCATCATCATCGGGTTGTTATTTTCCACACCGGTAGAAGGGAGTCCGTTTGGATAACGGTCTATAACGGTAGGATACGCTCTGTATATTGAGCGGAATATATCTCCGGCTCCGTATATAGGATACTTGCGGTCTTCCTGGCGGCCTGCGATCGAGAGAGATACTTTGAAATCTTTCGTAACGTTCGCATCAATATTCGAACGGAAGTTATACTGGTTGTATTTTGTTGCTCCGTTTTTGTAGAGACCGTCCTGGTATATTTTACCAAGCGACACAAAATAGCGTACATCTTGTCCGCCTCCGCTGATGGAGAGGTTATGCTGATTCTGCAAGGTTACTTTCTTCAGTGTAGCATCAGCCCAGTCTGTATTGGGATAATTAAGAGGATCAGAACCATCACGGAATTTCTGAATCTCGGCTTCACTATAATGCTGGTTCATGCCACCCGCCTTGTTGTTATAGTAATCAATCTCATTCTGAATGGTAGCATACGTGGCAGCATCTGCCATATCCGGCAAACGCGTAGGTGATGAAAAGCCTTGATTGAAGCTATAGTTTATCGTAGGCTTTCCGGATTTTCCACGCTTGGTTGTTACCAGAATTACACCGTTCGCAGCACGGCTTCCGTATACTGCAGCCGATGCATCTTTCAGTATAGATACACTTTCGATGTCGTTTGGATTGAGACGTTCAAGACCTCCCAACTGCCCCGGTATACCATCAATTACCACGAGTACATCGTTGTTACCGGTCGTTGCTAAACCACGAATGTTATAGCTACTGCCATCATATCCGGGTTCACCACCGCGGTTGTTGGCAATCACACCTGAAAAACGTCCGGCCAATGTATTGGATACGTTTGGCTGTGGACTCTTTACAAGATCTTCACCTTTTACCTGTGATACTGAACCGGTAAGTGTTTCTCTTTTTTGTTCACCATATCCTACCACAACTACTTCCGAGAGTGTCTCCACATCAGACGTGAGTGGCATATCGATCGTGGTTTGAGCGCCCACTACAACTTCCTGTGTTTTATACCCGATGAACGAAAACACAAGCACTGCGTTCTGATCGGGTACACTGAGTGAATACTGTCCTTCCGCATCGGTTGTTGTTCCGATCGAAGTTCCCTTTACCACAATGCTAACACCTGGCAAACCAGCACCATCATCCTGTGATGTAATCTTTCCTTTCACAGTAATGTTCTGGGCAAACAGCGGAATCGAAGCGTACAGGCATCCGAGCAATATCATGGTGACGATGCGTGGTGCCATGGTTCTTTTTAGTAAATGTCTAATGATCATAAGTTCGGTTTTGTTTGGATGTTTTTTGTGAGCCCTTGCGGGCGATTTGATGTGCAAGCGAACCCTGCTAACCTGAATTGAAGATCTCTTTCATACCGTAGCGTTGGTTTAGGATTTTTATTTAGGCTGATAGCCAATTGGACTGGCGCAAACCTTTGCAAAGGTGTCCGAAATCGTTTTCTACAAGGAGGGAGAAATCTATACTTCGTGAGGGGCAGATGTATTTTGCCCGTGGAAACGCTGTAAACAGCCTGATTTCAGGGATAACTCCGGCAATTTTTCTGATCAACAGGATTTGTCCTGATAAGGGGGGTAAATGTCAATCTGCGGATTCGCTGCCTTTGAGAAATTCGGAAGGTGCATAACCGAACTCTTTTACAAAGCACTGGCGGAAATACTTCAGGTCGGAGAAGCCAACCATGTATACCACTTCAAAGACTTTATACTTTTTGGACTTGAGTAACTGTGCAGCTTCCTGCATCCGCAACGATCGCAAATACTCTACAGGCGAAAGACCCGTGAGCATCTTTACCTTTTTATATAAGAGTGAGCGACTCATGTTAAGCGACTCGCAAAGTTCGTTGACGTTGAAGTCCGGATGGTCGAGGTTAGCTTTCAGAATATCGTAAATAGACTGCAGAAATTTTTCATCGGGCGAGTGCGCTTCGGGGGCGGCTGCTCCGTTTCCGTTAACTGTAAATAAATTCCGATAGAAGCGTTTCAGATTCTCGCGCGACTGCAACAGGTTGTTCATGGTGAGCGTGAGCATCTCCGGGCTGAACGGTTTGGTAATATAGGCGTCTGCTCCTATTTCTATACCTTCCTTGTGGTGCGTGAGCGAAGTCTTGGCGGTAAGCAGAATTACCGGGATGTGACTGGTACGAATGTTACTCTTTAATGCTTTGCAAAAATCTATACCGTTCATCTCCGGCATCATGATGTCGCTGATGATGAGGTCGACATGATGTTCCGCTGTCAGCGCTAGTCCTTCTTTACCATGGCTCGCTTCGAGTATCCGGTAACTGCGTTCAAAGTATTCTTTCAGAAACAGGCGAATGTCTTCATCGTCCTCTACAATCAGCAGACTGCGTTGTCCTTTCTTTCCGGTAGTCTCTTCTTCTTCATGATCATCCAACACCATGGCAGTTGGTGGCGTTATGGCTGGACTCACGTTTCCGTTCAGTAAAAATTTATCTTCATTGGTAGCGATCACGATCTCGTTCGGCTTGAAATGATCTTTGCCCAATGGAATTTTTATACTGAATGTAGAACCGCTGCCTTCCACACTCTCTACATATATTTCGCCTTTGTGCAGGTGTACCAGCTTCTTGGCCAGCGCGAGTCCTATACCAGAACTCATCGGGCCGGAGCTATCGCCTTTATAGAACCAGTCGAATATACTTCCCAGTTGCTTTTTAGGTATACCTATACCATTGTCTTTTATACGAATATATATTTTACCCTGCGGACATTTCTCCGTTACCTGCTTGCGAAGCGAAATGCTGATCTCATTACCTTTCCCAATATATTTGAACGAATTGGAGATTATGTTATTCAATACCATCTCCATCTTTTCTTTATCAAACCACGCCATCAGTGAAGGCTCATCAGCATGAAAGTTGAAGGCTATATTTTTTCGAATGGCCAGTTCTTTAAATGTTATATAGATTTCTTCGGTAAAGGCCACGATGTCATCTTCGGTAACCTTTAGCACAATGTTTCCGCTTTCTATTTTACGATAGTCGAGGAGTTTGTTAATCAGGTTAAGAAGCTTGTGTGCATTGCGGTATACCATTTTCAACTTGCGCCCGGTGGGTGTATAACTTCCCTCCCGCGTTACCATTTCTTCCAATGGGCCTATCATCAATGTAAGCGGAGTACGAAACTCGTGCGATATCTCCGTAAAGAAACTCAGTTTCTCCTGTACCAGTTGTCGTTCGCGCTTGCGTTGTGCTTTTTCTATTTTAAGTCGCTTGCGCAGTGTTGCCTGTTTTTTGCGAACCGCCATTACCGCGAAACATAATCCACCGATAACAATAGTATACAGGAAGTACGCGAGCGGTGTGCGCCAGAATGTAGGCAATATGGTAATGCCTATACTGGCATAATCATCACTCCATGTATTTTCCTGGTTCGAAGCTTTTACTTTAAAGGTATAGGTGCCGGGTTCGAGGTAACGATATGTAGCAGAGCGCTGATTGCCCACATAGTTCCAATCGTGATCGAGGCCTTCAAGCTTATAGGCATATTTATTCTTCTCCGGGTAACTATAGTTGAGACCTACAAACTCAAAGGTAAATACAGATTGATCGTGCTTCAGTGTAATCTCTTTTGTAAGACTGATAACTTCATCCAGCGCGAAGTCATTCTCATTTTTACTGTTCACTTCAACCGGTTTATTGAACAACTGGAAACCGGATATCATTACCTTCGGTTTTTTTAAATGCTCAACAACCTGGTCGGGGTAAAATATATTCAGGCCCATTGTTCCACCAAAGCACATATAGCCTGCTATATCATTATAGAGTGCAGAGGCGGGGTTAAACTGTCCTTCCTGTAAACCATCGTTCACATCGTAATTATAGAATTGTCCTTTTCCGGTTTCGTACTTGGATATACCTTTGTTGGTACTGATCCACAAGTTATCAGCATTATCAGCAAGTATAGCGTAGATGGTGTTGTTGGCGAGTCCATCCTTTTCACTGAAGCGTGTAATTATTTTAGCAGTCGGGTCGTAAGCGCTGAGTCCTCCCCCACCGGTGCCAATCCACACTTTTCCCTTTCGATCCAGGCACAAAGCAAATACTACATTGCTCTTTAATTGATCATCGGTCTCTGACGTATGGAAGTACCGTTGTGACTTGCCGGTAGTTCTGTCAAAATAATGTAGACCATCACCATAACATCCGATCCACAAACCTCCTGTTTTATCTTCGGTAATGGCACGGATATCACCTTCACGAAGTATACCTCCCGAGCCGGGTACATTTCGATAAGTCTGTGTGCCTTCATCTACAAGGCAAAGTCCACCGCGGTTTGTTCCGATCCATAGATTGTGCCTGGAGTCTTCAAAGATCACACGCACATCTTTACCTCCCGACTGATCACCGACATAGCGATAATTTATAAATGCATCGTGCTGTGCATCATATTTAAAAAGTCCTTGTGAGTATGTACCGAACCAGAGGTTGTTATGATGATCGCGCAAAGCAGTCAATATAGCATTGTCGGTGAGGCCGCGTGTGCGACCGTCAGCTTTATAATGTTTTACTACTTCACCGGTAATTCTTGATTTATATATACCATCGCCATCAGTGCCTAGCCACAGGTTTCCGCTTTCATCATAACACATACCATAGTATTGCACAAAGCTTACCGATGCATTGGTATACTGGCGGGTTTGTACTTTTATAAACTTCTCCTTTACACTGCTGATCATGTATACACCATCGCCAAATGTACCGGCCCATAAATTTTTATCTTTGTCTTCGTATAGCGACAGAATGGTACGTTTGGAAATATTATAGTCGTTGAGGTTTTCGATGTGTTTGAAAATCACATCATCTAACGCGCGGTTGCTGAACTGCCGCAGGTCCAGCGAATAGAGGCCACCGCCCTGCACACCGATCCATAAATTCTCATGACTGTCGGCCAGCAGGGTAAATATACTTTTGCCTGCTATACCGGAGTGACTGGAGTTGAAAGTATAGAATTTATTTTCCTGGCGTTTGTACAGTACCAAACCATTGGCTGTACCGATCCATATATTACCCGAAACGTCTTCTGCGAAGCAGCGAACGTTCATGGAGGGCAACAGATTTTTACCCGATAAACTTTCATGCTTCTTAACGATGGTACCTTTACTTACTTTAAAAACATCTATACCACCGTTCTGCGTACCTACCCACAGCAATCCGAATTTATCTTCCAGCAGTGTGAGCGTTTGCGTACTGCTTAACTGCGGCAGCGTGTGGTCATCGTAGGGCGTAAATGTATTTGTCTTTTTATTGAACGAAGCAAAGCCACCGCCATACCAGGCAATCCATAAATTACCTGCACTGCCCTCGGTAATAAAACTCACATCGTTATTAGGACCTGCGCTGGTTGCCGGGGCCGGATGTTTAAAGAGCGTGAACTGTTCTTTGCGTTCATCAAAGCGATGCAGACCTTTTCGCGATGATACCCAGCATATACCTTCCGAATCCTTAAATATACTTTGAATGAAGTTGTCGGCCAGGCCGAGGTTGTTATCCGGATCGTATTTGAAAACTTTAAAAGAGTAGCCATCAAAACGGTTAAGACCATCCTCAGTGGCAAACCACATCAGACCTTGATCGTTTTGCATGATGCTATTCACCACACCCTGCGACAGGCCATCCTTTATACCATATCGTTTGGTGCGACTCTTCGGTTCCTGCTGTGCAACAGCCGATGTTACCAGCAGCAGTAGCAGCAGTCCTGAAAGTTTGAAAAACAAATACTCTTTATGCATCCCTTGTCCTCAAGTCTGAGAATAAAATTCCTTTTACATGTATTTCTGTTAAAAATGGCCCCGAACAATTCATAGGGTCGAGTCCTAACAAGTCCTTCTCAAAGAACCATAACACAACAGCGTTTTTATGGGGGGATTTGTGTAAAACGTGGGGGATACTTGAAGATTAAATCGTTTTCGGTAGGTCTATTTTGCCAAAAAAAACCACGCGATGTCCGTGTGTGCGTGTTTTTTGGCAAACCGACTGATCGCATTTTCAGATTTTAATGCAATCGATTTAGCCCCTGCTTTTTCCGTATTTATCCCCCAATCACGAGCAACAGGGGCAGTAAGTTAAGCCTGTCAAAAATTCTTAACAAACCAAAACTTATTAAATGTATGATTAAACATCTAAATTATGGAATGGCGTTATTGATGGCGCTGGTATGCGCGTGTCAACCGGAAGAACCACTCACTGCACGGTCCTCAACAGCCGTTGTTACCGGAACTGTCGACAATGCCGACAAACGTCTTGGAGCCGGTGGCATAGCCGGTGTAAACTGGGCCGATGGCCGCGATAACTTCGTGGATGGCTGGGTAATTCCTTCCGGACTTACAGCCTCCGATAATTACGCTACCGTTACGGCAAAGGCAAATTCAATTCTGAGCGGATTTCAAACCAACATGCCCGGTGTTAACACGGTACGCCTGCCGATCAATCCTAACAGCGTGCTCGAGTCCTGGTGGAGTGCCTATACCGGGGCGATTGATGCTGCGCTCGGCAAAAACATGAAAGTTATACTTGCGTGCTGGGAGTCTGCCTCTTCGCGCAACGGTCTCATTGATGACACTGCACAGTTCTGGAGCATGTGGCAAACCGTGGTGAACAAGTATGGCAGCAACAGCAATGTATACTTTGAAGTGTTTAACGAACCACACGGCTATACTTTATCTCAACTCACTGCTATATATGCAGAGTGGCTTTCACGCTATCCCTCTGTTCCGCAGGGACGAATTCTGTTGGGAGGAACAGGCTACTCTGAAAATGTTACAGCCGTAGGTGCGGACAGCCGTTTTACAAATTGTTTACTGGCGCTGCACAACTATGCATTCTGGACATCGCACAGTACTGCGCTGGAGTGGGAACAAGACTGGCAGAACCGCATTGGGAATTACGCTAGCCGTACCGTTGTAACCGAGTATGGCGCACCGATGACAACCGGTAAAAATTACACCGGTGCCATTAATGGCGATAACGAAATCGCCTATATACAAGGCTCTACCAATAAATTCAGAAACAGCAACATTGCCAGCGTATACTGGCCCGGCCTGCGCGATGGCGACAGCTATAGCATACAGACACGCGGTGGCAGTGGAAACAACATTACCCTCACCACCACAAACAACTCAGGGGTTACACGCATTCGCTACGGCTGGGGCTATGGAGGTTTTGATCCTACCGGTTACTATCGCATTGTGAATCGTAACAGCGGTAAAGTAGTGGATGTAAACGGAGCCTCCACTACCGATGGTGCCAGTGTTATACAATGGACCTGGAGCGGTGGCAACAACCAGCAATGGCGCATTATCGATATAGGTGGCGGATACCATCGCATTATCAATCGCAACAGTGGCGATGCACTGGATGTGAATCAGGCTTCTACCGTTGACGGTACACCTGTGATTCAATGGCCCTGGAACGCGGGCAACAATCAGCAATGGCAGATCATTGACAATGGTAGTGGCTATTATCGCATCATCAATCGTAACAGTGGCGATGCATTGGATGTGAACCAGGGCTCCACAGCCAACGGTGCTACTATTATTCAATGGCCGTGGAATGGCGGCAATAACCAGCAGTGGCAAATCATCGCGCAGTAACCAAAGTATCCTTCTAAAAAAATATTTTGAAAGCCAGCACGCTTGCTGGCTTTCCTTTTGTCGTTTACGCGTATACAACGGTACACCTACACGAACGTTTGCAGTATATACTTCATCGCTACGCATGTGTATACTTTTACCCATACACTAAAAAATGATAAGAGAAACACTTAGCTTTCGTCAGAAAGACTCCTAAAATCTATCCTCCAAAAACGCAACAAAACACTTCACTGGTAATTTTTATAAATCAGGTGTTCACTGATGCGCACAAACTAAACTAGACTCAACTTTGCAACATGAAAAGCAGGTATATATATGCCTGAAATCTTTATGCAAGAGTCTGCCACCAACGTATTACAAGCTGCACATCATATCGACCGCATCAGTGAAATCATGAAAGATGGTTTGTTGATGCTGGATGATCAGAATAACATCATCACAGCCAACGAAGCTGCGTTGCGCGATATTCTCGGAGTTTCCTCGTGGGATGAAATCCGTGGAAAAAAATTCACCGACTTATCAATCGGTGGTGATGAAGTTGAATCGATAACAGCAAGTTTCGCGCTTCACCAGGACTTCCGTGATAAACGCATCAGCTATATACATTCTTCCGGACAGATTCGCATTCTGCTTTGTTCGGTATTGCATACAAAAGATGCAGCGAGCAAAACAGCAACGAAGCTTGTATTGCTGCACGATCTTACGCGTGAAGAATCAGCCTCCGAAAAACTTTCTGAGTATACCCGCAAGCTCGAAAAGAAAAATAACGAGCTTGATCAGTTTGCTTATATCGTATCGCACGATCTGAAGGCACCGTTACGCGCCATCAGTAACCTGGCAGGTTGGCTGGAAGAAGATCTCGGGCCATCACTTTCCGGTGATAATAAAAATAATCTGCAACTTCTGCGCAACCGTGTTGTACGCATGGAAGCACTCATTAACGGTGTTCTCGAATATTCCAAGATCGGTCGCACGCAGATCGAACAGGAGCATGTAGATGTATATACCTTACTGAAGGAAGTAGAAGAAATGCTGGCGCCACCGGCTGCTATAACTATAAAAATAATTGAACCCGTACCAACGGTTATAGCACCGCGCACCATGTTGTTGCAGGTGTTTGCAAACCTCATCAGCAATGCTATCAAGTATAATGACAAGCCTCAGGGCCTGGTACAAATATACTGTACAAGCAAAGACAAGTATTTTGAGTTTGTAGTGGAAGACAACGGTCCGGGTATACCTCCTGAATCGTACGAAACTATATTCGTGATCTTTCATACGCTGCAATCGCGCGACAAATTTGAAAGCACCGGTATAGGATTAACTATTGTTAAGCGCATACTGGAAGAAAACGGAGGTCGCATCTGGGTGGAGTCAGAACCTGGCAAAGGAAGCAAATTCAAATTCCTGTGGCCTAAACAAAGTTAGTAAAGAAAAACAACCACACTATACGGATGTATATATAGTATGAATGGCTTAATAAAACTATTGGTGATTGATGATGACGCTGCAGACAGGCTCCAGTTAAAACGAGCCCTGAAAAACTGCGGCTTCACATACGAGCTCTCTGAATACGAAGCGTTCGACATCACGATAGATTTCAGTGCCTTTGACTGTATATTTCTCGACTACCTGTTGCCTGGCGAAAATGGATTGTCGCTTCTGAAGAAGATACGCGATACCGGTATAAAAACTCCCATCGTAATCTTTACCTCGCAGGGTAATGAAAACATTGCCGTGGAGTTGATGAAAGCGGGGGCATCGGATTATATAGTAAAGAATGCGATCACCAGTCAGTCAATGGCGCAGGTGCTGCGGAACATGCTCCAGATCGGAGAAATGATCCGCAAAAAAGATGAAGCGGAAAAAGCACTCTGCATCAGTGAAGCCAGGCTGGCCGAAGCACAACACATTGCCAAGTTCGGTAACTGGGAATTTGATACGATTCACAACCGCGTGCATTTCTCCGAAGAAGTATATAATATACTGGAGCTCGAAAAGCACGAGGTTGTTCCAAGCCTGGATCTCTACCGAAATCACATTTACGAAGAAGACAAAGCTTTTGTTAAAGCCAACGTTGCGCAGGCACTGCGTGGAGCCCGTGTCAATTATGATCACCGCATACAAACGCGCGCGGGAATAAAATATATCAATATACAGATATACCCTTCACAGGGACAAGACGGTACACTTCAGAAATTTATAGGCATCATCCAGGATATAACAACCCGCAAACGTGCAGAAGAAGAAATACTGAAAGCACGCGAGCTCACGGAAAACCTGATGAAAGTAAAAGAGATCTTCCTGGCCAATATGAGCCATGAGATCCGTACGCCCATGAACGCCATACTTGGCTTTACGCGATTGTTGTTTGAGACTAACTTATCCCAGGAGCAAAAGAGCTTTGTAGATGCCATTCATTTTTCCGGAGAGAATCTGCTGGTTATCATCAATGATATACTGGACTTGTCCAAGATACAAAGCGGTAAAATGACCATTGAAAAATATGAATTCAATGTTCATGAACTTGTGAAGGGAATCATTAAGGTCATGCAGCCGCGTGCGCAGGAGAAAGGTCTTACCCTGATTGATAAGATTGATGCACAGATCATACCTATTGTAAAAGGCGACCCGGTAAGACTAAACCAGATCCTCACCAATCTTATTTCCAACGCAATCAAGTTTACGGAAAAAGGCGGTGTTACCGTAGAGCTTTCTTCACTGGCGAGCGAAGGTATATATGAGCTGTTCGAATTCAGAATTCAGGATTCCGGCATCGGTATACCGGAAGACAAGCAGTCGGTTATATTCGATGACTTTGTACAGGCCTCTGATGATACTACGCGCAAATATGGTGGCACCGGCTTAGGACTTTCCATCGTAAAGAAGCTGGTAACGTTGCAGAAAGGAAAGATTGCCTTGCAAAGTACACCGGGTATAGGATCTACATTTACGGTACATCTCACCTTTGAAAAGGTTAATATAAAGGAGTCTGTCTCATCAGCAGCCATACCATCACTATCCGATTTTGCAGAGAAACTTCGCGGTACAACTGTACTCGTTGCGGAAGACAACACCCTGAACCAGGCGCTTGTAAAAAAAATACTGGAGAAAGCCGGCTGCCAAATGGATATAGCCTCCAACGGGTTGGAAGCCATTCACTATCTGCAAAACAAAGTATATGATGTTGTGCTGATGGATGTGCAAATGCCGGAAATGGATGGCTATGAAACCACGCAGTATATACGCAACGAAATGGCAGCACCGCAATGCAACATACCGATTATTGCCATGACTGCCCATGCTTTTGGTGATGACGTATCGCGGTGTATTTCGGCTGGAATGAACGACTATATATCCAAACCGTTCAAAGCCGAAACGCTGTACCTCAAGCTTTTGAAATATACCGAGAGCCCTGACAAAAGCGAAGCTGGTTTACTGTCGGAGCAGGTTATGGCCAGTTATACCATGGATTTCTCGGTAGATAAATTTATAGCAGACAGTCAGAATTTACCAGTAGATTTTTTCGAGATTCTCGAACGTGAGACACCGGTATATATCGCAGCGCTGCAACATGCTGTAGAGAACCGCGACTTGCAATCCGTAAAATCAATCTGCACCCAGATCAAGTCATCCTTCAGTTTATTGAAGATTATACAACTGGATCACCTCGTAGATGATCTGATCTTCCTCATGGAAAATGGACAGACCAACGCATTTGAAATCATTCACAAGCCACTGGATGTGCTCATATCACTTCTGGCGGCTGTTAACCACGCACTGAAAAACAATTTGAAAAGGAGCCGTTAATCATGCTGAAGAATCTTTCCATACGAATCAAGATCATAATCGGCCAGGTGTTTCTCATCGCGATGGTATCGGTATTTATATACAGCTACTATCCGCAACAGCAGGAACAGCTCGCGATCCGTGCTATTGAATCGAAGATCCAAAGTATCAGTAATATATTCTCGATTGGTGTCGGTATTGGTATGGGTGAGACAGACCTTGTTGCTGTATCAGAAGCCATGGAATGGGCACACTCCGATAGCGCGGTGGTATATATCTCGGTACGAAACGATCAGAACCAGGAAATTACCAGTCTCAACCTGCTGGATAAAAACACAACGCCTGCCCTATCCGCCATTGCCAACTATAATGAGCGCGTGGAGATCGATGGCGTAATATACTATAAGAGCAATATCGTCTATCAGAATACAACTTTCGGAACCTTGGTCATTGGTTATTCCCTCAAGCCTATGAATACCATGATCGGTTCACTGAAACGCACCACCAGTTATTTCTGTCTCGCACTGTTTACACTCGGAGTATTACTTGCTTTTACAACCAGTAACATGATAACGGCTAACATTCTGAAGCTTGATCAAACCGTGCGTGCTATATCCAACGGAGCTGAACAGGTATATGTAGATGTTACCACGAACGATGAAATCGGTAAACTCGGCCGCGCTTTTAACCACATGCTTCACCGGTTGGAGAAGTCGCATCTTGAACTGGTACGTTACTCGGAACAACTGCAGAAACAGAATGAAGAACTGAACCAGTTCA
Organism: Ohtaekwangia kribbensis; assembly: GCF_042676245.1. Taxonomy (NCBI): domain Bacteria; kingdom Pseudomonadati; phylum Bacteroidota; class Cytophagia; order Cytophagales; family Fulvivirgaceae; genus Ohtaekwangia; species Ohtaekwangia kribbensis. The sequence goes on along the minus strand of NZ_JBHTKA010000007.1, from coordinate 94,263 downwards.
GCTATGTTGTTTCGCATGATCTGAAAGCACCGCTTCGCGCCATCTTCAAATTATCAGAGTGGATTGAAGAAGACCTCGGTCCTGCTATACCGGCTGAATCAAAAAAGAATATGCAGATTCTCCGCGGACGTGTATTCCGACTCGAAGCCCTGATCAACGGCTTACTTGAATACTCGAAAGTTGGCAGACTGGAAGTTCCGGTAGAGCGCGTGGATGTATATACCATGCTGAGGGAAACAACGGATCTTCTGAATCCTCCTGCGCATATCAAAGTAGAAATCGTGAATGATATGCCCGTGTTGAATACGAAGAAATATTTACTGCAGCAGGTATTTATTAATCTGCTCGCCAACGCCATCAAATATAACGATAAGGAAAATGGCAAAGTAATTATCTCTTCGCACGAAGCTGGCGACTTTCATCAGTTCACAGTTGAAGACAACGGTATCGGCATTGCCCCGGCCTATCACGAAAAAGTTTTTGAGATGTTCCAGACACTGGAAGCTCGCGACAAGGTAGAAGGTACTGGTGTAGGACTGGCGATCATCAAGAAAAGTGTTGAAGATATGGGAGGCAACATCCGGCTTGAATCGGAAGAGAACAAAGGCGCACGCTTCATCTTTACCTGGCCCAAGGCCGCCTGATAAATAAAATAGTATAAAGACCAAACGCATAAAATCTGTATGACAAACTTAATCCACATACTTCTGGTAGAAGACGATGAAGTGGACATCATGAATGTACAACGGGCTTTCAAGAAAAATAACATCAGCAATCCGCTGCACGTTGCGCGCAACGGTGTTGAAGCACTCGATATGCTGCAGGGTAAACATATGGATAAAGTTATACCGACACCGCGTGTTATCCTGTTGGACATCAACATGCCGCGCATGGGTGGTATAGAGTTTCTTACCGAACTCCGAAAATTACCAGAACACAAATCGGCCAGCGTGTTTGTGATGACAACTTCTAACGAGGAAAGCGACAAGGTCGCTGCGTATAACCTGAACGTTGCAGGTTATATTCTGAAACCACTTTCGTTCGAAGGATTTACCAGTGCCGTATCCATCCTGAATCACTACTGGCATTTGTGCGAAATGCCGCAAGTCTGATCTATGGTTTACCGCGCTATGTTTCGTAAAATCCGATTCATCGTTCTCGCTGTGAGCTTAGCCATGTGCATGCATGCTTCGGCATGGGCACAGACCTCTGCTTTTGATGAGTTACAGGTAGCCTATATATTCAATTTTGCCAAGTACGTGAAGTGGCCGAAAGAAGGTTCTGCTATTGTGATCGGCATTTACGGTGAAGTAAAGAATATAGGCTATTGGACTCAGCTGCTATCAGAAAAGAAAGTACGTAATAAACCGCTGCAGTTAAAGCAAATTGAGACACTGACCAACCTGGATGATATCAACATCATTTATGTTCCGGAAAGTGGCTCGGAAGATTTTAAGCTGCTTGCGGCTGCAACAGCCGGCAAAAGTATACTCCTTGTTACAGAAGAAGATCTCATCAAACGGGGTGCTGCCATCAGCTTTGTGGTGGAAGATGATCGTTTGAAATTCAAACTGAAACAATCGGCTCTTGCTGATATAGGTTTAACGGCAACAGAAGGTTTGTTAAAGCTGGCCATACTGAAATAGAAAACCAATCCGCTATATATAGACTAGTCAATGTACTTAAACATCAAAAAATCATCATGAAAAAAATCATTACAGCACTCTTACTTGTAATCTGTGCAGGGCCATCGCTGCTTCTGTACGGGCAACAGGCAGATACTGTTAATACGCAGGATTATTTTAGTCTCAGCCTGGAAGAGCTGATGAACATTACCATTACCACAGCATCAAAATCGGAAGAGAGTTTGAAAGATGCTGCCGCGGTTGTAAGCGTGATCAGTGCCAAAGACATTGAGCGCTACGGTGCTAAATCGCTAAGTGAAGTATTAGACCGTGCCACCAATATATACTTTACCAGTGGCTATATGTATCGTAACAACATGGTGTCGATACGCGGCAACGTTACGGCAATTGCCAATACCAATGTGCTGATACTTGTGGATGGTCGTCCGTTCCGTGAGAGTCTGGACAACGGCATGAACTCGGCTATCTATAGCGCCTTCCCGCTGAATCGTGTTGAACGCATTGAGATTATACGCGGACCCGGATCGGTGTTATACGGTACATGTGCCCTTACCGGTATCATCAACATCATTACAAAAAAAGTTTCCGAAACTGCACCGGTTTCCGCCAGCGTATCATACGGAACTTTCAACACCAAACAGGCGCAGGCGAGCGCTGCCAGACGTATCGGCAAATTGCACATTGCTGGTGGTATAAATTACCTCGATAGTGACGGATGGGACTTCACTGCGTATGGAGAACCTGAAATTGCTTTATATCCGGATGGTACTTCAGGGCAAGCTCCCGCTCAACAGAACACAATCAAGATGTACGAAGAATCACTAGGTGGTAACCTGAATCTCTCCTATGGTGACATCAAGTTGCTGACGAACTATATGCATACTACGCAGGCAAACATGGGCTCATTCCCGATGTGGCTGAACAGTACTGCAGGCACTGACGAAGCGCTTGACTTCAGCACTACTGTAAATCGTTTCCTCGCAGATATAGGATATGAAAAGGCGTTCACTAAAAACTGGCGCACAACGTTCAACATTACCTATAACGGCATGTACCGCGAGAAGAAAATCCCATACCTGCCCAACATCGGTGAAGATGCACGTTCGGATGATTACCTGGTGGAACTGACTAACTATATCAAACCTCTCCCGAATATGAACCTCATCATCGGGGGGTTAACCAATACACAAACCGGTAAAGCATATACCTATACCAAAATTACAAACACTGAATCGCCCCTGGGTTACGATGTATTAAATCCGTTCGACTACAGCATCATCAACACGACACCTTACCAGATCGTTAAATCGTACAATCAAACCTGGTGGAGTATATATGCTCAAGGGGACTATACCATCGGTAAAGTTGTAAAACTTATTGCCGGTGCACAAGGTAACAAGGTTACTGGAAATGACCTGTATATAGCACCACGCATCGGAAGTATATTTTATACCAGTGCCTCTACCGGTATAAAAATTCTGTATGGAAAAGCTTTCCGTTCACCCACGCAAAATGAACGCCTGGGCAGCAACGTTCCGGAAATATACCCGAACCCTGATCTGAAGCCCGAAACCATTGGTACATTTGAGACACAGCTCTTTTATACCAAGCCTTCGTTCGAAGCTTACCTGACGTATTATTACAGCAAACAGGAGAATATCATCCGTCAGTCCATTAGTGCCGATGAAAGAATAGAAGTTTCGTTTGGTCCGGGGCTGACATTCCAGGTGCCTACTTACCTGAACGGTGGTCACCTGCATTCACAAGGTGTAGAGCTTGAAACAAAAACACTTATTACCAAAGCGCTTTCACTTACTACAGGTTTCAGCTACCAGACTACCATTGATGATATGGACAATCGCGATGACCTGGGCATGCCGAAAGTTATGTTGAAGGCAGGCATTTCGTATGCCCTTCCTTTTGGTTTGCAACTGGGTATCTATAATTCTTACTTCGGCAAAGGTGGTTCTACAAACCGCGATTATACTGTTAACATCAATCCTGAAGTTACAGCCTTCAATTACCTGAGCACAAATGTGCAGTACAAAATCAACAAGAACCTGATTGCTGGTATATATGCAATCAACGTTTTGGATGAAGACGTTTATTATCCTGAATATCGCAACCGTAACATCAACTCACTGCCGGGCAGAGGCGGTAGAGCTATCAACGGAAATATAATTTTCAAACTCTAATCTGTCCAATTACCTTTATGCTGATCGGGCACTGTCACACCACGACAGTGCCCCTCAGTATATGTACCTTTATCCAAGTTTGCTTTCCGCCAGGGCAGTGCCCTCCACACGCGCTTTGATCTTGGCAAATGCTACTTCCCGTGCTGTTGACACATCGTCTGCAAAAGGTGAGAATCCACAATCATCCGTAGTGCCCAGCTGATCGGGCGATATATAGCTAGCAGCTTCCTGTACCAGGTCACAAATCTCTTCATTACTTTCAACCCGCGGGTTCAACACGTTGGTTACTCCCAGGTATACCCGTTGTGAAGGTTTGATCAATCGCCTGATCAGCTTCAGTATATCTTTTTTATTTTTCTCTGCAGCATACTCAAGATAAAAATTACTGACGCGCAGGTTAAAAAGATCGGGCAGCAGATCAGCATAATCTACATCCGCACTGTGCGTGGAGTCATGATCACCTCCCGGGCAAGTATGTACACCTATGTGAATGCGCTCTTTGGCTGTGAAACGATCGAGCACCTGATTGTTCAAGTCTATAAGCATTCTTAAAAGCGCTCGCGATGGATCGAGTTTAACCGCAAGCCTTGCTTCTGTAAAATCGATTTGTACCGTATGCGCGCCATCCTGCAAACACATGCGTATATCCGATTCAGCTTCATCGAGCAGATCGGCAACGAACTGATCACGCGGATAGCCGGCAATTCCATCTGCCGGGTATAGCAGGCTCAGCGCTGATGCCGATATAACTGCCTGCTTCACGGGTAACGTAGTATATGCCTTTGCCTTGTTCAAATACCGGTTGGCATGTATACTATATTTGAATCGGCCACCGGTGAGCCGCGGTAACTGTCGCGTATGACCATCGGCAAACGGAATCACTATACCATCGCTGGCAAGCTGAACCATTCCTTCCAGCGGGTAGGTAACGAAACTGGATTTAGACTGCTCACCATCGGTAATAACCGGAGAGCCCGTCTCTTCAAATTGACGAATGGTATCAATCAACGCCTGATCCTGTGCACTCAGCAGTTCTTCGTGCGTGATCTGGTTAGCAGCGAATGCGCGCATGGCGTTTGTGAGATAGACAGGACGTGGTATACTTCCAATCGGTTCTGTTGGGATTTTCATAATCGTTAAGTTGGAGGGTGAATAATTAATATATAGCATCGCGCAATACCGGCAGAACAAAAGTCCGCAGGCTATATATAGCCAATGCAACAAGGTATACTATCATTAACCCTGCAGCCTCGGAGGCCATTCGATGGAGGGCGCAAAGGAAGGAACAAGAATTTTACAACAGACAGACCTTTGCAGGTTCATCGTCCAACCGGAAGTATACTCGTGGAGCAATGTTGACGTTACTATATATTCCTTTATAAAGGATATCAAAACTTTGGGTGCGGGATTTTGAGAATGAGTCTGCCCGGAAAAAGTATGTGCCACTGTTCCGAATACATCATGAATCTTCCGGATTCCTTCATCGCGAATACAAACAAGAATTAAAGTATCCGAAGAAAGTTTTTGTTTTACCAGCCGGTAAAATGAACCATGATGTTCAAACGTTCCATCTACCCTGGCAAACTCGGGGGAGTCAAAAACATACGGTATGGCGATAGGAATTTTCAACGTTCGCAGCTCTTGTTGCCGATATCGTTCGCCATCCAGCCGGGCACGCATACCGGCATCATGCCTGTACTTCCAGCCGATGAATAAGCCATAGTACCCTGTGGTGTTAAACAGGATGATACAAAGGAACACGTAAGAGAAGATTTTTCTTATCATGACCCGAAACGATGGTGTAACAGAAAGCTAAACACAAAATTGATACAGAACAATGATGATCAGCTTTTTATCGCTTCTGCAAACGATGATGCATGGCCTGCGAGCCTTCACAGAGGATGTTCTGAAAAAAAATCGCTCGATTGGAACAAATTTTTAGCAGAGATGTACAATATCCGTAGGAAAAAATCGACTATATATGCAAAATCATTTTCCGATTACCCCAAGATCGAGGATTGAAATTTTAAGGTACTGGACAGGATCGGTTTTTCTCAGTTATTTTCTGAAGTATATTCATAAAAATATACTCACAGCTTTACGCGACCAAAACGCTCGAAATAGCTACGTACTAATCTATCCTTCCTACCAACGGCTGTTTTGTACCGACAAAAGTTCAATTATTCATTGAACCGTTTTATACCGCTATACAAATGTATAGTGGTAAATATACCGGTGCATTTGAATTTTTAAAACAGTATAGTTGTTACAGCACCACCTATACTCAAGATTAACGATTGCAAATAAAAAATTGAATCCGGAAAAATGTTTTGATGCATTGAAACGTTTTTATGATTCGAATTGACAGGGGAAGGAACTGATGATCATGCAAACTCAAACCTATACGCTATCGGAAGATTTTACGGACCTCCGTGATTTTATACTCACACTTCCTGGAAATTTCGATGCCGTTGGCACTGTTATTCAGGATAACCGGAATGTTGTAAAAACTATTTCTACACCACATGGCCTGGTGGTAGTAAAGAAATTCAGCGGCATGTATTTCTTTAATCGCCTGGCCTACTCACTGTTCAGAAAGTCCAAAGCCGCCCGATCTTATTTATACTCCAGGCAACTGAATGAGAAAGGTATCGCTACACCGCCACCCATTGCATGGCTCGACTGCTATAAGTATGGACTGCTCAACGAAAGTTATTTTGTAAGTCTGCACGAACCTGATAAAACGCTTCGTGAGATGACAGCGGTGAACGGAACGTTCAAAAGTATTCTATACAAACCATTAGCATCTTTCGCGCTTACCTTGCATCAACTTGGTATTTACCACGATGATTTTTCATCGGGAAATATTTTGATACGTGAGACTGAAGATGGCTATGATTTCTCTATGGTAGATCTGAACCGTATCAAATTTCAAAAGGTAAGTTTTGAGCAAGGACTTCGGAATCTTTCCAAACTGGCTTTAACGGATGAAGAGTTTAATATACTGGTCAGTGAATATGCCCGTATACAAAATCAATCGCCCGAAAAATCCTGCCAGTTATTCTGGAGCTATAAACGCAGGTCATCTTTTATCCGTAAGATCCGGAAGAGACTCCGGAAATATGTACTAACACCTCTTGAAAGTATATTTACCGGTAAGCGGGTATTATTCCTGATGTTTATCGAAGACATGCTTTGGTTCTGAGGTATATTTTATGCTATACATATATACCTGTTTGCTTGCCTTTACTTTTCAAGTAACGTATCTTCACCCGAATGAGCATTAAGAAAAGAATCAACAGGATACGCGGTGCGATAACGCGTTCGTTAACCCGGAACATTGGTACATCGGTCCAAAATAGTATTGGTAATGATTTGCCGAACAAACCCGATATCCGCAGGGTTCTTATCTGTCGTCCAAACCACCGGCTTGGTAATTTGTTGCTCACGACACCGTTGGTACAGGAGATACAACAAACTTTTCCGAATGCGCGCATCGACCTGTTTATTAAAGGTGGCGCTGGGTCGTTGATATTCAAGAACTATAAAAGTATTGATACGCTCATTCAGTTACCGAAGAAACCATTCAAAGATCTTTTAAAATATTTAGGCGGCTGGCTGCACATTCAGAAGACCCGTTATGATATAGTGATAAATGTAGTGTCCAACTCATCATCAGGTCGTCTTTCCACTAAATATGCCAATGCGAAATTCAGATGCTTTGGTGATGTTGATAGCACTATACTGAGTAAATATCCGGATGCCGACCACATGGCGAAGTTTCCGGTATATAGCTTCCGGAATTTTTTAACTCAGCTTGGTTTCCCCGAGAACACGAACGCTGTGGCTCCAATGAATATTGAGCTGAGTACAGCCGAAATTGCCCATGGAAAAAAATTACTTATAGATATTGTCAAGAACAATCGCAAGACAATCGCGCTGTTTACCTATGCTACGGGTGATAAATGTTACTCAGAAAGCTGGTGGCAGGAGTTTTACACTAAACTGAAAGCCATTTATCCTGACTATAATATTATTGAAGTATTGCCGGTTGAAAATATATCGCAGCTCGCATTTTCAATACCGAGCTTCTACAGTAAAGATGTTCGCGAAATCGGATCGTTCATTACCAACACCAATCTTTTTATAGGAGCCGACAGCGGCATGATGCACCTGGCCAGCGCATCCAACGCCCCCACCGTTGGCCTGTTCAAAATAACGAACGCCAAAATATACGCTCCCTATAATCACAACAGCATGGCCATTGATACGAGTGAGAAGAGTATAGATGAGTGTATCGGGATTATTCGAAGCATTGCGATTTAACAAAAAAGCTACTTTTGAAAATGTACAACATGCAGGATGCAGGGGTACAATTGTTTTTGGAAGGACAATCGCTATTCGATTTGGCTAGAAAAAAAATTGTCATGAAGAAAAAACAATCAAAAAAATTCGAAGAGCTTGATGGCTTGATTTTAACCAGATCTTCGCTCAAGAAATAGACATAAAAGAAGCCGAACTTAGTCTTTTCATCAACAATCATTATAAGATTGGAGATACTTCGAATAATAATATACCCGCTAACTGGTGGTATAAGCTCATAGAGAAGGAGAAAGAACATTTGATTGCAACCAATAGAGAGTTAAGGAAAGAGCAAAAAAAATATGTTCATAGAACCTTGGACGTCAAGGTATAGGTATAAACAAATCAACACGCTACTAAACAAAAACCCCGATCCTTTACGAACCGGGGTTTTACATTTAATCATTGATGCGGAGAGGGCGGGATTCGAACCCGCGATACCCTTTGGAGGTATACACACTTTCCAGGCGTGCTCCTTCAACCACTCGGACACCTCTCCTGGTTGAAACGGGGCACAAAGAAATTAAGAATTTAGGGGCTTTGCAAATTATGTTGTTAATTCTCCTGCCAGCGATAAGCTCACCAGTTCTTTCGTCCGCGTAGTGCCATACTCCCCAAGCAATAACATGAGCTTTGTAAGCGCTGCCTCGGTAGTCATATCCGCTCCGGAGATTACACCGATCTGCTGAAGTTTCTTGCTGGTTTCATAGCGGCCCTGCAACACGCGTCCACCCGGACACTGCGAAACATTTACGATAATAATATCGCGCTCGATGGCTTTCTTCAACTCTTCAATGAGCCACGGCAGCGTTGGAGCATTGCCCGACCCGTACGTTTCCAGTATAACCGCCTTAAGACCAGTGGTATTTAAAATAGCCTGCACAACGCCCTGGCTAATGCCGGGAAAAAGTTTGAGAATAGAAATGTTATCATCAAACTTCGCGCGCAGGCGCAGTGTATCGGCTTGTGACGGCTTGTTTATGACTGAGAAATTATAGTCAATCTTTACACCTGCCTTGGCTAGTGGCGGATAATTACCGGAGTCGAAAGCATCGAACCGAAGGCTCTCCACTTTTTTGGAACGATTGCCCCGAAGAAGTTCGTAATCAAAGTAAATACACACTTCCGGCACCAGCGCAATACCGTCTCTGCGGGCAGACGCTATATCCAGTGCTGTGATCAGATTTTCGCGGGCGTCTGAACGAGGCTCACTGATCGGCAACTGTGCCCCGGTAAAGATGATAGGCTTGTTCAATCCTTCCAGCATAAAGCTGAGTGCTGAAGCTGTATGAGCCATCGTATCTGTACCATGCAATACAACAAAACCATCGTTCTCCTGATAGCAATCGTGAATGATCGATCCGATCACTTTCCAGTGTTCCGGCTGAATGTTGGATGAATCAATCGGTGTTTCAAAGGATACGACCGTAATCTCCAACTGAAGATTTTTGAGTGAAGGTAAATGCTCCAGTATCGAAGCAAAGTCAAAAGGTATCAGTACACCATCTTTATCGTACGTCATACCAAAGGTTCCCCCGGTATAAATGATGAGTATACGCGACCGGGGTTTTCCCGGCAAGGCAGTGTTGATACTGATTTTTTTTAAATTCATAGGGCGGTGGTTGTATAGCTGTCTGGTTGTTTTATCAAATATGCATGCGGGTGTCTTCAGGATGCAAATAACTTCAGTGCATTACTCGAGGTAACAGACTTTATCTCATCGATGGATATCTTTTTAATGTCTGCAAGTTTATGTGCAATGAGCGGAATATAGGATGGCTCATTCCGTTTGCCCCTATAGGGAACGGGCGCCAGGTACGGACTATCCGTTTCCAATACCAGGTGCTCCAGCGAAACTTCCGGCAGAACTTTATCGAGTCCGCCATTCTTGAATGTAGCTACGCCTCCTATACCGAGAAAGAAACCAAGTTTTGTAATACGATGCGCCTGTGCGGCATTTCCTGAAAAGCAGTGAAAGATTCCTTTCAGTTTACCATCCGCCAGTTTCTCTACCAGTGCAATGGTTTCATCTATACTTTCGCGACAATGAATAATGATGGGCAGATTGTATTGCTTCGCCCAGTTTACCTGTATAGTAAACGCTTCCTGTTGTTGCTCCCAGAATGTTTTATCCCAATACAAATCGGTGCCAATCTCTCCTACCGCAGCAAACTTTCTCTTCGACAACCATTCTTCCACGAGGTATAATTCGCGCTGGAAATCTTTCTTTACATAACACGGGTGCAGCCCCATGGTAGCAACACACATCGGTGAGCGACTTTCCAGTTCGAGCATGCTATCGATAGAGGTGTGATCAACGTTGGGCATATAGATCCTGCGCACGCCTTGCTTTTCGCTTTCGGCAAGCATATCTGCGCGGTCAGCAGCAAAATCATCCAGGTATATGTGAGCGTGAGTGTCGATGAAGTAATCCATTCCAAAGGTATTGTACGGCTACCGGAGCTTATCCGATAGTTCAGTTTCAAAAATAAAGAGAATGGAACGATGTATTGACAGAAATGACGGAACAATAACAGAAAGAATTACAAAGAAGACAATGTGAGCAGGAAGGGTATATATACTCCGGATTACAACGGAACAAATTCTGCCGTAATCCGGAGTAACCGGATGATTTCAGGAACGTCTTTGTCCGAGTACCATGATAACGATTCCGGCAACAATTAAAATTCCTCCGGTTACCGGTGACCAGTATATGGGAGTTTTTTCTTCTTTGTTGATCTCAAGAGGCCCTACATCAACCACTTTTTTCTTTGTAACCAGGTTGAAGCCTGTAAACACAGTCATCAGGATACCAATTACCAGTACAACTACTCCTATAGCTTTCATGACATTTATAGTTTTTTGTTTTATACCCAGGCAATTTGCCAATTGATTTACCGGGATTAAAGGAAAAAAAGTGCCTGCCGGATTTCTTTCAAAACCCCGGATAAAAAACAGATGGATGCGATAAGTGGGTAGTTACTTCTACGTTTCAGATGTCGACATGATAGACATCGCGTTCGTTTCGCTGAATGCCTTGTATGAAAAAGCCACCCGGCTGTGGTATCTCTTCAACCAGGTCGAAATGGGTACACGACTTGGGCAGCGCTGAAAATACAAGCAGAAAATTATAGGTTGCGTTATCCGGAATCAGTGTCCACAACGGAGCGAAAGTAATGTTCTCGATATGGACCAGTTCAGAACGCGAGCTGGAAGAACGATCGATAAGGTATGTAGTTCTCCAAATACGGATCAACATATCCTTCGTTGTGTTTTCAAAATAACAATGCACGTACACAAACGAATCTTCCAGGAACTCAGTCGCGATGGAAGACAGTACTTCCGTATCAATCTTCGGTTTGGTTACGGGTGGAAGTACCCCGGGTAATGTTTTTGAAAAACGGATGGATGGTGTTTTAGTCATAGCGCTCAATCGGAGCATCAAAAATTTTCTGGTTTGGAAACAGATTGACAGCAAAGATGGAGGCAAAGTTAACATGAGACCGTTACAAAATCAAAGATGTTTGCGCCTCCCTGCCGTAGTTGTTGTTTTTAAAATGCGCTACGCTTTTTTCGCTTTGGCCTGCTGTCCGCTCAGCGCTCTTGCTTTTGCTTTCTCAGCGATCTCGAGCGCACGTTTAATACGACTGTCCGAATTCTTCACAGACGTTATATAGTATACCAGGCTTCGCTGATATCCCTGCGTAAATGTATCCCATACTTTTCGGGCTTCATCGTCTTGCTCCAGCACCGCTTCCATCTCCTCGGGTATAACCAGCTTGTTGGGGTCGGTGAGATGAAATACAACGGTAACCCTATCACCTTCTTTCACACGGGCTGCTCTTCGTAATATACTTCCCACAGAGAAGTAACGGCTTCCGTCTTTTTTATACTGCACGGCCAGGTCGAACGAAGTACCATTTATAGTACCGGCTGTGCGTACACGACCAGCAGGGAGTTTCTTTACAATCGCTTCCGGGAGGAATATCACGGTTGCCTTCATGGTTCCGTGAATGGTTTCGAGCGTAGCTGTAAACTGGTAACTTTTATCTTTCATAGGGGGTTTACAAATTTAAGTACACTGGCGCTGCCAAAGTAGCAATGTTCATGATAATGTATAAATTGCGGCACACTTAACCACAGGTATACTACATGAACAAACTGGTTATTGGAAGTTTCAAAGAGTTTGAACAATATGTTGGAAAAGAACTCGGTACTTCAGAATATTTACAGATAACCCAGGAGCGCATCAACAAGTTTGCTGACGCTACGTTGGACCACCAGTGGATACATACCAACCCGGAACGCGCAGCCGTTGAGAGTCCGTTTAAAAAAACAATCGCGCACGGCTACCTCGCGCTCTCGGTAATACCGTATCTCTGGGAACAGATTGCCGAGATCAACAACATAAAAATGCTGATCAACTATGGCATTGAAAAACTGAAATTCAATCAACCGGTTCTGGTAGATGATGAAGTGAGACTCAAGGTAACGCTGGAGTCACTCACTGACCTGCGTGGCATAACCAAAGCGCAACTGCTGGCGGAACTGGAGATCAAGAACAACAAGAAGCCTGCATTTACCGCTACTATTATTTTCCTCTACCACTTTAAATAGTGCGGCTGAAAAACCTGTCTCATCCTCTATGCCTGTAACGTATATTATCATTGGTATTACCGTACTCATCAGCTTTGCTGCCTACAGTAACAGCAACCTGATGCGACAGTTCATGATGAACCCCTATATGATCAGCAACCGGCAACAATACTACCGGTTTATAACATCCGGGTTTATCCATGCAGATCATGTACACCTGTTCTTCAACATGTTCTCGCTATATTTCTTTGGTACTACCATCGAGTATATCTTCGGCATTATATTCGGATCAGCAGGTACGCTGTACTTCATTACGCTATATATTCTCGGCATTATTGTCTCCGATATACCCTCTTACATGAAACACCGGAATAACCCTGGCTACAATGCATTGGGAGCATCCGGAGGTGTAGCTTCGGTTATCTTTGCTTCGATTATTTTTCAACCGCTTGCTGACATCTATATATACTTCATACCTATTCCGGGATTTATACTCGGTATAGCCTATATCTTCTTTTCGTGGTACCAGGGTAAAAAAGCAAACGACAACGTAAACCACGATGCTCACCTTTACGGGGCTGTATTTGGCGTTGTATTTTGTGCCGTCCTCTATCCGCAATCACTGCCTCAGTTTGTTGAGCAAATCAAAAACTGGGAAGTATTGAATAGATTTCTCTGAGATTTATTCCGTAGCATTCTCATCGATGTTCAGGTCTTTATTCTCCTGAATGATGAAGTTCATTTCGCGTTGCACGGAACGATACGCTATGCGCGTTTCCAGAATGAAGAGTATCGTGCTATAGAACAATACCGAGATGCCTATCATACCGAGCACAGCCGGTATCCATATATAGTTTATCTGTGTAACTTCAATAATACCAATCGACATACTTGTTGCCACAAACAACGCCAGCGCTACACATATAGAACTGATCGCGCGTTGCAAAAGCCAGGAACGTTTGGTTGCCGAAACAATCTGTGTTGATAAAAGTTCTTTACGTGCCTTTGAATACGTTGCCATGGTCTTGACGTTCGAAATCAGATCTGATATGGCACGTGCACGATCGATCGCGCGGTTGAGACGCTGCGATGTAGTAAGCAACAACGATCCGGAAGCCAGTATCAAAACGGCTGGTGTGATCATGGCAGAGAGCACAGTAAGAACAGCAGATAGTTCGCGCATGATTATATAGCAGGCTTAGTTACTACCGGAATTTAACCAATATTTTTGATAGCGGATATACCTGTAATAACTATGCCTGCCAATGCAAAGGTTCCCGTATCCTGATCAATACAACTCGTCAGCCGGCACTTCGCGTTCCAATGTATAATTCCAGAAACCTATATTACCATTTGTACCATCGCCTTTTGTGTTTTCAACCCATTCGCTATAGTTGTCTTCGACATACGCGGGCCAGCCATCCAGTATCTCTATACTTGTATCTACAAATCCGTTAAACGACACGATATGCCACGACCATGTACGATTCTTCAGCAAATCTTTATTGAGACTATACTTCTCGTTCGGATCGTTTGATATTTCCGCGAGTATAATCTTCTTCTCGTTGTTCGCAATAATCGCGCGGGCCTCTGCTATAGCTTCGGCATCTTTTAACGGCAATATATAGGAGTCGCCATGCTCTACATCGGTTTCTGTTACCAGGAAATACACCAGTGCCGGATCAGCCTGTGGTTTTTCATCATCATCATTACTACAGGAACATAGCACTGCTACCATGATTCCCAGGAGAGTTATCATTTTCATACATTTAAAACGTTTGTCTTTTTCTTTTAGACCCTTCATCTACAAACATGGTTGGAACAGCACCATCATATTTTGCACACGTCTATGAAGTTACCTGGGGTTATACTTTCTTTGCAGCGATGAATAAATTCTCTGCGAGCCAGGTTGTTACCGGCTTACTCTTTTCCATGCTCTGGGCCTCTGCATCGGTAGCCGGTAAATTTGGTCTATATTCTGCTGAACCGTTGATATTATTCACAACGCGATTTTTTCTCGCAGGCTTTGTCCTGTTGGCCTTCACCTATGGTATACAAAAAAGCAGGTTACCAGAAGGAAAGGAATGGCTGCAGCTTACAATCTTCGGAGCGTTTAACACTACGCTATATTTAGGACTGTTTGTGATAGCCCTGCAGTATATTATGCCCGGTATAACATCGCTGGCGATAGCATTAAATCCATTACTCATCAGTGTTATGTCTGCCGTGTGGATGAAGCGTAAAGTAAAAATGCAGGAATGGCTCAGTATACTTTTAGGAATCACGGGAGTTGCTGTAGCTGTATATCCGCTGCTACAAACAAGCCATGCTTCGGCAGAAGGAATGATATTGTTGTCGCTAAGTATGATCACGTATTCATTCGGCTCGGTATATTATGCATCCGTTCCTTGGAAGTTGCCGCGCACTACGATCAACGCCTGGCAGGTATTTATAGGCGGCCTGCTCCTCGCGCCTTTTGCTGCGATGATGGGAACCGGCACGAGCAATTTCGATCTTCGATTCTGGCTTTCCTTGGCATGGCTTGTTTTCCCTGTATCTATACTTGCCGTGCAGCTGTGGCTTCGGTTATTGAAATCGGATGCTGTACAGGCATCGCTGTGGCTATACCTTTGTCCTATATTTGGGTTCCTGTATTCAACGCTGCTAATGGACGAGCCCTTCACGATCTATACTTTTGCCGGCACCGTTATGGTAATGTTCGCACTTTATATAGGACAACGTAAGAAAGATGTTGGTCAGAAATAACGTTCTATAGTAATACCATACGTTACCAGCAGATTTTCTCTTCCGGTAGCAATCAACTTGTTATACACAACCGCTGACGTAAGACTAAGCCATTTCTTAAGTTTAACCGACAAACTTGTATTTGATTTTATAATATAGTCTTTACGATCAGACAGAGCGTGTTGCAAAAAATCGGAACCTTCAATCACCACAATTCCACGAATGATAAAGCGGAACTTGAGTCGAAATGAGTTTCTGAAAATTTCATATTCATTATTGCCGGTTTCCGGACCATCATACAAGTCACCCTTTTCATAGAGTATACCATCGCTTAAAATCACCAACGCATTTTTCCGGTTCACCAGGTTATACCCAATTCCGGCACCGGTCTGTAAGCGGTGATTGATTTTAAGTGACACACTCTTCTCGTAACTTCCCAATCCCCAATAATAAAAGTTGTACAATGTTTTATAGAGATTGAAATCGAGTCCTGAGAAAAAATCGTTGTTGGTGAGATTCCCCAGCTGCTTGCCATACATCCAACTGTTGGTTGTGTTCAGGGAAATCGATTTTTTACTGATGCTATACCGGAGGTTGTTGTTCAACAGGTAAGAGGTGCCATCGTTGGTCTTGTTAATGTTACCGGTAGATGCAAAGTTTATGTAGTAATTGACCGTGTCACTGAACTGCCCCAGGCAATCAACCGCACCCAACATCAATGTCACAAGAAATGCGAAACCATAAACGCGCGACTCTGCCATTGCAACAACCGATTAAAAAAAAATGCCTGTGCTAAGGCTGTCGTATAAATTGCGTAAACGTTACTACTTTTCCATATTCGTCAAAACCATATTTACGCATCATGCTATCCACAGGAAGGTAAAGCATATATAGTTTTGTATTGGTATTGAAATATATACCGGCATCTTCCCATCCGTGATAAAGCTTGTCGCGCTGCAATGTTTTTTTAAGTTTTTTTGGAACCTGGTTTTCCTCCAGTCGCACACTATCACGAAATGGCTCAGTGTCTTTCGGCAATTCCGAATTATAAAAACTTTCCGGATTGGTGAAGTTACGCTCATCATGCCGCACCGTATCCTTCTGAGCGCAAACCTGAAGAGTAACCCCCAGTGCCAATGCCCATGTGATGATAAAACGTTGCATGATGGCAGGGGATAAGAAAGTATGCCGGGAATGGTTACACGTGTTTAGGTGTTTACGTTTTGTTGAGGCGTTGGAGTTCGTCTTGACAAAACGAAGCGGTGCTTTACCTAAAATATCAACACCTGAACCATTAGCACGCCAACACCAATCCACTCAAACACTACACACGTAAACACTTGAACACGTAAACACTTAAACACGTAATCCATACCACTTGTGCGTGGATGACAAAGTGCTGATCGGCTGCGCTGTGTAAACTATTACACGAAATGAGAATACATCCGTATACATGTCCCAAACCACAATTGAGAAAACCCGACCGGAAAACAGGTGTGGTTTTTTCTGCACAGCGTTCTGCAGACTCAAACGGAACCTCATGACCCTGTATACTCACGGAACGCGTTGGCTTGTATCTATTATTCTTCTTTTCAACAATGCTATACTGTATGCGCAGGAAAAGAATAAAGCTCAGTTGTATGACAGTATCGATCATGAAAAATTCATGTTTCTGATCAATGCCAATCGCGAGCAGAGTTACGTTACTGTAACGGAAGGTTTTGGAAACCTGGAACCGTTGCTGATGGAAGCCAAGCTCTCGCCTAGTTATTTCTTTTCACGAAAGAAAAAGACATGGGCGTTGCTTTTAAATCCGCAGGTTCAGGTCAGGATGCAAAACACACCTTCATGGCCGATCAATACACCGAGTTATAAAGCGCATCTTACATACTTCCACTCAATTGACTTCTGGCAACGAACTTTTCTGAAGAAACTATTTTTCGAAAACGCACTGTGGTCTGCCACCATTGGACATCATAGCAACGGTAAGGCTGGCAGTTTTTACAAGAACGACTCTACGGATGTAATTGATATGGAAGATGGTAACTTCGCTACCAATTACCTGATTGGAAGCATATCTACGTACAAAGCAAAACGTGTCCGTAAAAACGTGGTGGCATTCCGCTCACTGAAAGCTTCTGTAGAAATTCATCCACGTTCGTGGTCGGTGGAAGAGATCAGGAATATATATGGCCGCTATCGCTTTTATGGATCCTTGGGCATTGGGGGGCCATGGCGCGAGACAAAGAAGACATGGATCAATCAGTGGCTTCAACAGTCGAGCCTCGAATTACAAGTAGGCTGGATAGCAGGTAAAATGATACCTAAAAGTCCGTTGGATGTAAACAAGCGCCTGATCGTAGATATACGCTATCAATATTACCCGGAGTGGTTTGATGAGATTGCCTTCTTTTTACGTTACTATCGCGGACAGGATTATTACAACCTATATTTTGTCAATACAATTTACGTAGTAAGCTTCGGTCTTACTTCAAATATTCTGAACCCACAACAGGCGATCAAGTTCTTCCGGAACAAAAATAATTACTAATCCATACAAAAGGACATGATAATCATGTCCTTTCAACTCATATATATAGTACATCAAAGTCCCGTTTTCGCAATAAGCGCTTCGTCTTCCGGTGTAATAGCAACGAGCGAATAATTTTGTGTATTTGTTATCTTTATTTCGTCCAGCACATCTACCAGGTTCTTATAGCGCGATTGTCTGGCAGGTTTGACCATGACATACATTTTATCTATTTGCACCTTCTTCTCTTCCAGCACCTTTCGAATTCCTTGTGCAGAATAATTGGTGACTTTTATATCCGGATCCTGAACTCCCTGATACCAGTATATTTTGTCCTTTTCACCCAATATCACCGTTATAAGCTGAGTTGGTTTTATTACCGGAGCGGCAGTTATGTTACTCGCTTTCTCCGGCAGCGTAACCTTCATAACGTACGATTTGGCAAGAGTTGTCGTAAGCATAAAGAATGTTATGAGTAAAAACGCAAGATCAACCATTGGAGTCATGTCGATTCGCGGCGACATTTTTCTGCTGCGTCTTTTACCGCGTTGATTGCCGGAAACGGGTTGTGCTATTGCTGCCATAGTGTTGAAGTTTAGTAATCCTATAATTCAACGGGCATGCAATAGTCACATCAGCATCCAACATATTTTCAGGCAGGCACCTGGTTTCGAATATATACTTTAAAGGTAGTACCAATACCGGTTGCACTTTCCACTTCAATTCTGCCACCCAGCGAATTGGCCTGCGTCTTCACTAAATATAGTCCCATCCCCTTTCCTTCTACATGCGAATGAAAACGACTGTAGAGCGTAAAGATCTTTTCTTTATATAGCGAAAGGTCCATGCCCAATCCGTTGTCGCGAACTTCGAGGCAAATCAGATCACCTTCAACCACAGAACGTATGCGTATAACGGGCGGTCTTGACGGTTGCCTGTACTTGATCGCATTGCTGATCAGGTTTACCAGTATACTGTCGAGGTAAGGTTTTAAAGTATATATAGTATTGATCTGCGAGAAATCCTGATCGAACACGGTATGTGTTTCCTGAATTTCTTTTTCCAGGTTGATCTTGATCAACTCCAGTTCTTCTTCCAGGTTTATCTTCGTAATTACCGATGTGTTATTCTTTCGAAGCTCCAGTACGGTGTTCAAATCTTTCACGACACGATCGAGTTCCTGTGTGGTAAAGATGATACGATCAATGATCATATTTACTTCTTCCGGTTTATGTCGTGTAATCTCTAGTACATTGCCCAGGCCGAGTATACGGGCTACCGGTGCACGCAGGTTGTGCGCTGAAATAAAAGCAAACTGCTCAAGCTGCTGGTTATACTCTACGAGGTCGCGCGTACGTTCTTCTACTTCCGCTGCCAGTGTCTCATTACGAAGTTTGATTTCGTTGTTCTGCTTTTCGATGATCTCTCGTGCAAACTGCAACTCATGGTTCTGTGCCGACACCAGATCTCGTTGTGATGAAATCTCTTCCTGACTCTGAAGTAACTCTTCATTCTGCAGTGCCAGCTCTTTTGTTCGTGCCTCTACCAAATCTTCAAGTCTATGGTTTTGTCGTGTAACAGCCCCCAGTCGTACTTTATAGATCACAACGGTCAGCAGCGCCACCAGCACAGCGGCCAGCGATCGTACCCACCATGTTTTCCACCACGGAGGGAGAATGTGAATAATGAGTAAAGCACCTTCTTCATTCCACAGGCCATCGTTGTTGCTTGCTTTTACTTTGAAAATATAGTCGCCCGGATCGAGGTTTGTAAACGTTACTGCGCGCTGGTTGCCAACATAGTTCCATTCGTTGTTAAAGCCTTCAAGCTTGTATGCATATTGATTTTTATTACTCGCTGTAAAATTTAACGCCACATAATTAATTGTAAAGAAATTATAGTCTGGAGGAAGCGATACTTCGAGTGTCTTGCCGATCTGCTGCGAAAGTATACCATCTTTATCACCAACCTTTACAGATTTGTTAAGCAGTTTCAAGTCGGTAATAAAGACCGGTGGCACGTGCGGGTTGTCTTTAATACTATCCGGGTAAAAGAAATTTATACCTTTACCACCAAAGAAGAATTGTCCTTCCTTGTTTTTAAAACACGCATTCGGTTTAAACTCGTTGCTAAGCAAACCGTCATTCACATCGTAATTTTTGAACGTCTGCTTCTCCGGATCAAACCGGGATATACCATTGGTTGTACTAAGCCAGAGATTCCCCTTACGATCTTCCAGTATGCCACTGACAATGTTATTGGGGAGGCCATTTGCTATGGTATAGCTTCGGATATGTTTCTTGTTAACGATAAGATGTAATCCGTTGTTGGTTCCTACCCAAATGTGTCCTTTCCTGTCTTCCATTATGCAATTCGAAAGACCATCTATTTTCATAGAGTCACGATCATTGAAAGAATCAAAACGCACAATCTTTCTCTGATGGTTATCAAAGAACGTTAGTTCTTCAATGGTGCCAATCCACAAATTACCTTTGCTGTCTTCCAGTAAGGTTCGCACATAATTATTAAATTCGAACTCCGGTTCGTTATAGCGTTGAAATATACCTTGCTTCTCTTGGGTAAGAATGCTAAGACCATTATACGTGCCGGCTACTATAGCACCCGTTTCACGAAGTTGTGTGATCGCAAAAATATCAGAGCTTGAAAGACTGTTGTGTCTTTCAGGATTGTGAACATAGCTTACAAACGAGTTTGTTTTTTCGTCATATCGATTCAATCCGCCATTCCAGGTTCCAAACCACATGCGTTGTTTGTCATCTTCATATACAGAAATTATAGGATTGGCTGTTAGACTTCCCTTCTTCAGCGAGTGTCGGTAATGCTGTATCACATCACCATGCTTCATCACAATACCATCTTCAGTACCAATCCAGAAACGCTTTTTAGAGTCCTGCCAAATCGTGTTTACGATATCATTCTCAAGCGGTATATCAACTTCTGAAAACTTCTCCTTCAATCTGTCAATTACACATATACCTTTGGAATATGTGCCGATCCATATTCTTCCTTCATGATCTTTATATATAGCCCATATCGAATTATCGGGTAATGACGTGGGATCGTGCTTATTGAAAACAAAATTATCATACTTGCCATTCGTCATATTAAAACGAAAGAGTCCACCGTTCTCTGTGCCCAGCCACAGGTACTCCCGATCGATACAAAGATTGAGAATGTCATTAGCGAGTGAGATATTTTCTTTTACCGGTACGGAGAGTATATAGTTTGTAAAAGTCTCTTGCTGTGTATCAAATTTGCTAAGACCATCTTCTGTACTTATCCATATATTTCCCTGCGCATCTTCCACGGCTTTATGGACATGATCGCTAATGATGCTTTTAGCATTTTTGGGATTTGCAGGATACTTTACAATCTCATTTGTCTTTACATTCCACTTAAAGAATCCAACGGTTCGCACACCTACCCAAAATGATTTATCTGAAGCGCGCGCTAAAAACTGAACAGGTGCTTTTGATGGGAAGAGTGTATGACGCTCCAATGTTTTACCCGATGTCTTTGAAAGTTTATCAACAAACGCATGATACGATCGTACACCACCTACCCATATATAGTCCCGGTCTTCATAGAAGGCTCTTATCTCGCAATCAAATGCATATTCGTGGAATCTTGTGAAATTATCGAGATCGTTGTTATAGCGATGCAGACCGCCGTTGGCTGTACTGATCCAGAGCGCTCCGCGGTTGTCTTCGTAAATTTGTAAAATAGAATTCTTGGCAAGACTGGTTGAATCGGAAGGATCATTTCGGTATACTTTAAATTCGTATCCGTCAAATCGGTTCAATCCATCTTCAGTACCTACCCATAGAAAACCATCGGAGTCTTGCAAAACGCATGTTACCCGTGAGTTGGAAAGTGTTGCTGCCGGATCAAGTTTTGAAAACTTTACTTTTTCAACGGCCGTCTGTGAAAGAGCCTGATTAAAAAAAATACATAACAAATAACAGCACCAAACACGCTTCATATCTCCCCTGATTAAATGATTCCTATAGACTATTTTCAGAAATAAATCTTTGCAGATTGCCGATACAATTCAACACGAAGCCAAACGTGTTTATCCTTGTATGCTAAATAGTTTGAACCGTAAAGATGGCAGAGGCTACTGAAACTGAAACTCTGTGATTTAGGAGGAGTGCGTGTCAATAAAATACGCAATCGTATATCCGTATTTCTACTGACATTAGGAGATTGCGGGGGGGGGGAAATTGCAGGATTGTAAGATTAGAAGATTACAATGCAACCAATGCTTTACGTTAAACCTTCGAATTTTTCAATCTTCTAATTCTCTAATCTTACAATCCTGCAATCTTTTATTCATAATGTTTTACATCTTTCCAGGCATCTGCCAGGGATTGCTTTAAATTTCGACCCAGAAATATCTTCACGTTGTTCTCATAAGGCATACAATACGTGCAGGTAGAAACGGCAACCTCCTCACAACTTTCAAAATCATCACGATGATCTTCCAGTGTACCACCCAGGATGATTATAACTTCACCAGTATAGTTTCGGGGTCCCCAGATCCAGTAATTATTATGAGATCCTATGGACGGAGGAAGTCCATATTGCTTACCTAAGAAATCTATAGCACCACATCGTCCGTAGTTGTTGGAATACATAGCACATTTACTTTTCTCAGCCTCCGTAAGAGTGTTATATACTTTGGCTACATCCCGGGCTTTTTCCTCCCATCCGAACATGTCGGCATAGAATTGGGGCAGCTCAGAAAGTTTTTTATTCTCACTGGATGTTGGCTCCATACCCAGTGCCTTGCTATAGATTATATATTGCTGAACAGGTAGCACAGGTATCACCAGCGGTACAAGTATAACTGCAGTGGTTATAAGAAGTGCCGGGTAAATATACCGGAGCCATGCCACTGCCGGTGATGTTAATTTTTGCTCAAAGAAGATTCCGGCCGCAGCAAACAAGCATGCGTAGGCAGGAGCCAGGTATTCGCCTTTACTGGTGGGATTTACTACAAGAATGACGAGCGCAGTAATATAAATCCATCCCATGATCCGATAAGGTTTTAAAAAGTTATAGAAGAATAGCGCCAGTAAACCTGCTATCCATATTGGAGTACTTAACGGGTTAAGAAACAGAAACTGATCGGCAATAAAATCCAGCCGGTTCCTTCCGGAATATTTCTGAGTTGATGCATTGTGTATAAACTCCAGGTGCGCCTGATCATGACTTATGTTCCATAAGATATAGGGCAGAAACAAAAGCGCTGCGAGTATACCTGTCGCATAGGGCCACCGTGTTGTAAGCCACTTCGGATTGGTAAACAGTATACCTGCAAAAATACCTGCACCGAGAAACAGTACGCTGATCTTGTTGAGTAGTCCAATTCCCAACACAAGTCCTAACACAATCCAGTAACTTTGCTTCTGTGTATTAATAATCTTTACGATACAATAAATCGCCAAAGACCATATAAAGATGTCAATGGAATTCATGGAGTATATCACAGACATCCCCAAATGAATCGGAGACAACAACACAGCAAGACAAGCCAGAAAAACAGCAAAGAGTTTTCCGCCCATTTCTTTCACAAGAAGACCTGTAAGAATGATTGTACCCGCATGCGCCAGGGCCGGTAATAATCGGATAGCCGTCAGACTATCACCAAAAATGATTCGACTGATCTTAAGAAGGTATAAAGAGAAAGGAGGCTGATCCACATAGCCCCATGCCAGGTGCTCGCTGCAGGCGATGTAGTAGAGTTCGTCTCTGAAAAAACCGTATGCACCATTCAGGTTAACGATACAATGCAGCAGTACGGTAACGGAGGCTAAACCTCCTACAACCATCTTTTCAGAGCGGGTAAAAGTAATAGTGCTCATGAGTTAAAAAGTTAAGTCTCAAATATCAGAAGAACGAATACTGTTCAGGTTAAAACCGATAAACTGGACGACCGACTTTATAAAAACGCACTAATGACCACTGGCAGTACCGTTTCGTTGCATGGAAGTGGATGTTCGAAGGTAAATTTCCGCAAGCACAAGGTTCGGCACCCAACTGAGCCAGGCGAGTGTGGCATAGGCCTGTGGCACACTCAGGTTATACGAGTACGATGAAATGAAAATGTAAATGCGTAGCGTGATAGCCGCAAAAGTTAACGCATAGCTCCTCCACATCCATTGACGATGGCCTGCAATATCTTTTTTACGAATACGGTCGAAGGCCCGTGCTGTAAACAAAAACCACAGACTTCCCTGCAATAAAAAACTGGCTAACACCCACGGGCCACGGTCTACAAACAGGCTCATCACAATACCTCCCGGAGCTGCAAAGAATAAAATACCCATCACGTAGATATACCCGCCTATGCGATGAAGTTTCCGGAAACGTATGGACTTCGGATGAAGTTGAAAGAACCCCACCATCAGGATAATACCTCCTATTAACACATGCGAGTAATAAGCAGGCAGATACCACCCCGTAGCTACTGCCTGCTGTTTGAGACGAAGAAAACCATACTGAGGATCAAAATTACTATAGGTAAGTGCATTGGCTGCCAATGCAAGTGCCAGCAGCACCACGATGCCGAGAAATACATTTCTGAACAACGTGATGGCCAGTCGCATTAAACCGGTTTACTTTTCAGCATCTCGATCATTCTATTCAGGAAGTCCAGGTTGTGACGGTCTTCGTCACTGAGCTGTTCCTGAAAATCTTCAACCTTATCATACTGTGGCCTGTACCAATTATAGTATTTGAAGCGCTCCTGCGTTGTTGCATCTGCAAAACGGAAACCGTAATCCGCTAAAATTTCGTCACGCATATAGGTTATAGTTGCCAGGGAGAGGAACTTGGATTCCCGTTCTCCCTCCTCTGTCCATACTTTGAAATTGCCGGAGAGGTATGTGCTGTCCAATTTAACAAACTGCGACTGCGGGAAGCTTCGATGTGATGTATATGAATTTACAGACAGATCTTCGCTCATGGAAAAGTAAGTATATACCGGCATGTTGTACTCATCAAACTCGCTTCCCTCCGGACTATCCTGATCGCATTTCAATTCGAGCAATGAGTCGTTGAGTTTACGGAATACAATTTCTCCGCTGGTATAAAAACTGCTTACAGCCAGCGTATCTTGTTTACCATCTACGAGGGTAAGACGATTATAGGTATAAAACTCTTCGCGTCCATCGATATAGCGTTCTGTAATCGTAGTGATTACAGCATTGATCTTATCTGTAACGGCTTGGAGCAATGTTCCTTTAGTCTCCACATAATCCGTCCATCCGTTAAGAGGAACAGGGGTAGTAGATATACCGCCTACGATTTCACGGAATACGCCAGTCGTTACCAGGTACGATGGTGGCATGATGATACCATACCCTGCACCTTGTTGATTGGGAATTTCACAAAATGTACGGGTATCACTTTGAAGCTTCAGATTCTTTGGAAGGAACTCAAAGCTCTTTACCCAGCGCGCTGAATTTTCAGAAGGGAAACCTTCATGATATTGATACGTGCGATCAATCCAGCCATATATACTGTCTTGCTTTACTATCGCAAATGAATTGTCTTGTGCGTAAGGAATGATCATATCATACGCTGCGGGTATTACCAGTTGGCGGGTTTCCAGGTTGAAATAACCTGCTTTACCCTCTTTCTTGATCTCTACCATGCCGGGCACTTCGAATGCAAGAGTCCCAATCAATTCATACTCCACCGGTATAATTACCTCTCCCGCTTCATCTACGAGGCCCATGGTATAATCTGATGATTTGGGATTGTCATCATAAAAGTAATTCGTCCAGGAGCCCTTCACCACATAGTAATAATTCTTCTTCTCGTGTGTAGCAAACCATATTACAGAATCATAACGTTGCTGAAGTTCAGCCGCGCGAGTATATATCTGCTCTCGTTTCTTTAATTCACGAATGCGCTCTACACTCCACTCTAAGTTACCACGAATGCTCGCGAAAGATTTATAGAATTCTTCACCTTCAACTTTTGTAATAACAAATGAATCTTTACCGGGCTTCAACCAAAACGTGATGGACGTTTCTTCGTGAAAGTCTTCCTCGATATTCTGAGGCGCAAAATTAACAGGTATAACTACTTTTATACCAGTCTCCTCTTTCGATATCTGAGGCTGATTGTACAATGCCGTGCAAAGAATAAACTCGTGCTCCTTGTTCTGCAAAATTTTAACTACAGAGAGAATGGACTCTTTGGATTGCTTTGCATCAAACAAATCTAAAATTGCCTCATCGGGCTGACTTAATGTATTCTGAAACGTGGTGAGAAATGCTACGATTTCTTTTTCGGGGTCTTCTTTCTTTAAGACACTGCACGCTGCAGTAAAAAGTAATACTCCGAAAGCAATTTTAACGAGGAGATAACGAGAAAACATACAGGATAAGAGGTTAGTATCCTGCAAGGTACAAAAGTCGCATAAACTTTCACGAACGGTTTCAGGCGAAACCGTGACCCGGTGATTGCCAGGTCATTGGGAACAAAAAAGGGCCGGATAGAAATCTACCCAAGCCCCTCTGTTAAAAACCAAAATCTTTGTCCTATCGCTGAACGATTACTTTCTCTTTAAATACTTTTCTATTGATTGTCACCTCAACGATGTAAAGTCCATCCGGCAGACCTGTGGTGTCCAGTACTTTTCCGTTATCACCATCATATATTCTTACAGGCACTTCGTCACCCCAGTTGTTCAATACGGACACTGATGGTGATTCTTCTGTACCTAAATTTATATAGACTGTATTGCCCGCAGGATTCGGGTATATCTTTAATTTATACTCTTCCAATTCGTTGTTTACAAAGCAAAGGTCTGAATACTCCGATTTTCCATCTAGATCAATCTGTTTCAGGCGATAGTAAGCCTTTCCCGCGCTGGGGTCAGTATCTACGAAAGTATACTTTACGGCAGTTGTGCTATTTCCTGCAGCTTCTTTTTTACCAATTGATTCAAAGCTTATTCCATCATTTGATTTCTCTATCGAGAAGTAATCACTGTTTGATTCGCTGGCGGTGATCCATGATAATTGCACTGTACCGTTGCTTACTTTGTTACAAGAGAAAGATGTTAACTCCACCGGCAACGGGTTGTTGGAAGTTGTTGATCCTAAAGCAAACGGACTGAAACTTGTTACGGCTGCACTTGATGTTACAGTTCCTGCTGCTGCGTTACCAGTAGTGCCTCCGTTGCCATGACTTACCCACGCACTGCCATCCCAGCGAGCTACTACGAGCGTAGCCGGATCTGTTACATAAGCATCTATAGGGCAGTCTGACGAATTCCATCCAAGTGTAACAGAAACCGCGGATGTTCCAGTTGTTCTGTCCAGTATCCAGAACTCACAGCCACTTACAGTATAGAGTGGCGAAGAAAAAGTAGCACTGTTACCATACGATTGAGGCACTTTAAAAAACTGCGCAGTAAATGCGTCTGTTGCAGTTGTAGGTGCAGTAATGGCTATAGGTCTGTAGATAGCATTATCTCCCGTAGGAAAAATAAACGCTGTGCTACCAGTTTTACGTACAGGTCCGTCAACGAAACTGGAACTGCTTGCACCTGATACAGAGCTACCCGAGGCAAAGTTGAGATAATTAGTCGAGGTAGTATTTACTATACCCGTTGTAAACGTTGCAGAATTACCGATAGTTACCGGAGTATTTAATGTAACAGAATTTGTGTTGGATGTTTTGTTAACGACTAAGCGCTGAATAACCGGAATTGAACTCGCTGATGTAATCGTCTGGTTATTGCTTCCACTCAACTGTACTATACCTGTCCCCGTACCAAATGTAATGGGCGTTGTACTATTGATGATTATATCGCCATACATTGAGTTTGTGCCGGCATAAGACGGCTGCAACGCACCCGTTGAAGTTTGGGTAAATGTTACCGCTCCATTGAATGTGTCAGCTGCAGAATTGGCTAAAGCCCATTGTGCTGCACTGCTATTTGTAAGTACTGTAGTGCCGTTAAAAACATTTCCCCCCGTACACAAGTTTGCTGTTGCCCCGTCCTTTTCGATGTGCGCCTCAGCATTGTATGTGGCTCCATTGAGATATACTTGTGGTGAAGTAAAGGTTGCATTACCATTAAATGTAGTTGACGGGCCGACTGTTAATGCTGCATTTCCGGTGAAAGTTATAGTTTGTGCTGTTGAACCGGTTTGAGTAAATCTTTGCAGGGTTAATGTACCGGTTGTAAAACCTGTAGCTCCTGTAGTAATCGTTTTACCACTGGCCAGGGTAGCTGAGGCTGTTGTGTTTCCGCAGAACGTTATACCTGCTCCTCCTGTACTGTTAACAACTATATTTCCGTTAAAAGCAGAAGAGCTGTTATGTGCCGCATATATAATGGACGAGGACGTTCCAATGTTAGAGTATGTCACATCACCATTATAAGTACCGCCATTCGTAAACTCCAGTGCTATACTGCTACTACCACTGTTGGTAATAGCTGTTGTTCCATTAAAGGTGTTATTTCCAGACGTCCAGACATAACCGCTCCCACTATTAACAATGGATGCTGTTGTAGCGAAAGTATTGCTACCCGTGCTCAGGTTATCTGTTGCACCTGTCTTCTCAAGGTATGTTATACCGTTATAAGAACAACCGTTTATATATAGTTGAGGTGCCTTAAAAGTTACAGCAGCATTAAAGGTTGACGTAGGTCCAATCGTTAATGTACCTGTACCTGTAAAAGTCATCGCTTGTGCTGTAGATCCTGTTTGCGTAAATCGCTGCAAGGTTAATGTACCGGTTGTAAAACCGGAACTGCCTACGGTAATCGTCTTTGTGTTGGCAAGCGTTGCTGTTCCAGTACCTCCGCAAAAAGTAATTCCAACCCCTGCTGTTGAGTTTACGATAATATTTCCATTGAAAGCATTGGCTCCATTGTATGCTGTCCATATTCTTGATGAAGATGAACCCGAACTTGTAAATGTTACATCACCATTGTATGTACTTGCCGTTGTATATTCAAGTAATATATTACTGCTTCCTGTATTCGTAATAGTCGTTGTTCCATTAAAGGTATTACCACCATTAGTTCTCAAGAAACCACTGCCACTATTTATAATTGCAGCCGTACTATTAAACGTGTTGCCACCTAACGTTGCCAGATTATCTGTAGCACCTGTCTTTTCCAGATAAGCAGTACCGTTATATGTACAGCCATCCAGGTAAAGTTGTGGTGATTTGAAAGTTACATCACCATTAAATGTTGAGAGGTTTCCTACCAATAACTGGGCGGTCCCGGTTAAGGTTAACGTTTGAGGTGTTGTTCCATTTTGAATGAACCCTCTGAGGCGAAGGCGGCCTGCAGTAAATCCTATACTGCCTACTGAGATGGTTTTCCCACTCGCCAACGTACAAGTTACCCATGAGTGTGGTCCGTTACCAAATGTTACTCCAGCCGAGTTTGTACTATTAGTAGAGTTTACAATAATATTCCCATTGAATTGAGTTCCAGTAGCATCATCTGACAAGGCAACCCAAGAACTGCCTGTATTGGTTGCTGTTACATCGGCATTAAAAATATCAGGAGAAACGTATGCTGTCGCAAAATAAGCACTTCCTGAATTTACTAGAGTTGTTGTTCCATTAAATGTGTTTCCACCGTTGCCAAGGTTTGCGGTCGCTCCTGTTTTTTCAATATAAGTGGTACCATTATAAGTACATCCCTGCAAGTACACCTGTGGTGACTTAAATGTAACACTTCCATTAAATGTTGAGGAAGGTCCAATCGCTAAATTTGCAGTTCCTGTTAATGTTAGTATTTGAGCGGTACTACCTAATTGAGTAAATCTGAACAGCCCCAAAGTTCCAGTTGTAAATGAAGTCCCTACTGTAATTGTTTTTCCACTAGCTAACGAGGCTGTAGCAGGGCTGTTATTACAAAAAACAATACCAGAGCCTGCTGTTGAATTAATAATAATATTATTATTAAAAACATTACCTGCTGCTTTATCCGCAACATAGAGACCACTAGTGCCCGAGTTGGTTAGCGTTAATATCCCATTAAATGTATCAGGGTTGTTATTTGCGGATGTTAATACTCCACTGCCCGAATTTACAATAGTAGTAACTCCATTAAAGGTGTTACCTCCGTCACCTAAATTATGAGACCCTCCACTCTTTTCAAGATAGGCAGTACTGTTATAGGTACATCCATTCAGGTACATTTGAGGTGCTTTAAAAGTTACACTTCCATTGAAAGTTGACGTGGGGCCAATCACAAGATTACCCGTACCGGTTAACGTTATTGTTTGAGCAGTGCCTGCGGCCGTTGTTCCTTGCGTAAACCTTCTTAAATAAAGTCCACCGGCAGTGAACGTACCGGCCGTGATTGTTTTACCTTCTGCTAAAGTTGCAGTCGCTGACGTTGAACCATTACAGAAACTGATATCTGCACCAGAGGAATTTACAACTATATTACCATTAAACTGATTACCGGCCGAACCATCAGCGATTGGAATCCCTGCACCGGAATTAGAACATGTAAGCGTAAGGTTGCCATTGAAAATATCATAGTAGTTATTGGCTGTCTCAAAGGTTCCACTTGTGGCTGTATTGATCAATGATGTGGTGCCGTTAAACCTGTTTCCTCCCGTACCTAAGTCATTGCCTGTACCAGTCTTAGTAAGTGTAGTGATACCATTGAATGTATTGACAGAACTGGTAGTTCCATTTAAAAGTATATTCGCTGCGGAAAGCGTTACCGTTCCCCCGAATGTTGAACCACCGCTAAATGTAATACTACCAGCTGTTCCCGTAATATTGGGAGATATAGTCGTGCCATTAAAGGTAGCTGAACTCGTGGTACTTAATACTACTGAAGCTGTTGCTCCGCTATTGCTTATCGTGCCGGAAGAAAATGTTAAAGCGGTTGAACCGGAGATAGTCAGACTGTTTCCATTCAGATTTATAGTACCGGTATATCCACTGATGGATATACTTCCAATGGTGGGTGCCATATCCAGTGTACAATTTCCTGTACCACTACCGTTAAATATAGCCGCTACTCCGGCTCCGGGAACAGAAGCTCCGCCTGTTCCACCTGAAGTTGTTGACCAGTTCGCAGCGTTATTCCAGTTTGATGCCGTAGTTGCCACCCAGTACCTTTGACCAAAGGTGGTATAACCAATAGAAGCGAAAAGTAAAAGAAGACAAACTTTTCTCAACGCTACGAACCCGTTGACACTGATCACCTTCTTAGGTCCCTCAAACATACCTTTTTTCATGCGTGATTTCTGTTGCCAGAATGTTTTGATTAAACCAATCTATTTTTACCGCGAAAGTTACGCTCGATGTTTGGTTTGGAAGGTCAGTGCATATAGTTATACGTATATAGGTTCTTCATGGATTAGCATGTCCGTATTTTTACATAGCAACTACTCCGTATTCAAAAAGTAAAAGTAAAAAAGAGGCGAATCTGCTCAAATTTCGCAGATTCGCCTCTTTCAGTATTCGTTACGTATCAGGTCCGATCTATGTGTTATGAAGGTTCACGGTGAACACCGGACGGCCCACTTCCTTCACTACTCTGTCAGAAAAATGATGGGAGAATAATCTGAATCCACTACCACTATTTTTTAGAACTGTAATCAATCCGGCACTTACCTGACGGGCAAAATCGATTATCCGTTCCGCAGGATCATTTCCTTCCAGGATAGTAACGGAGAAATTTTCCAGGTTGGCGATTCGGGCCATCTGATTAAAATATTCTGATTGTATAATTTTATTATCAGACGCTGTATCATGAACATGCACGAGGTGTATATGTGCATCGAAGTATTTTGCCAGCAGCCTGAGCGTCTCCAAACCACGGGCACTTTCGTTACCCGGAATTATGTCTACAGCCGCCACTATATTTGTGAATTGCTCAATCCGGAAACCATCACGAACAGAAATTACCGGGCATGACGAAACCATGATAGCCTGTTCGGTATGATTTCCCGTGAATATCTCTTTTACATTCTCTTCACCAGACGTACCCATCACAATGAGATCTATATTTTCACTTTTCAGATACTCATCAATACCGGATTTGAAATCATCATCCACAATAGAAGAAGCTATCATAACATTTCCTATACTATAGCGTGCGGCAAGATCTTCCATTTTTTGTTTGGTAGCATGCAGCAGTTGTACCGTATATAGATTAGCCTCTTCATCTACTTTCAGATTTATATCACCTGTAGCAGAAAAACTTTCTCCGATCGGGTGTCGGGTAAAATTCACCAGGCTGATAACAGCATCGGAGCGTTTCGCAATCTCCACCGCGAGCTTCAAACCAAGCTCAGCAACAGGAGACAGATCAGTTGGAACAAGAATTTTTTTCATAAGCATTGTTTTTATATAAGCTTCGGACACTGCTATCAAAAGGAATGTGAGTGTGTGTGATTATCGCGACCTCCACAGCAGGATATTCCGTCTGCAAAAGATCTATATCTGAAAGAATATTTTCACCACCTTAAAAAACATAAGTGAAATATTATAGGATAGCAGTGGCAGATATAACTTCGTTCTCTTTACAGCTATAGTATTCTCTCCTTCTTTGGATGCTATCATATCAAAATCGTCACTGCGTT
Organism: Ohtaekwangia kribbensis; assembly: GCF_042676245.1. Taxonomy (NCBI): domain Bacteria; kingdom Pseudomonadati; phylum Bacteroidota; class Cytophagia; order Cytophagales; family Fulvivirgaceae; genus Ohtaekwangia; species Ohtaekwangia kribbensis. The sequence continues at coordinate 61,568 of NZ_JBHTKA010000007.1, read as the reverse complement.
CCATAACACTGCGCATTAATTTCTACAAATCATTTTAACAATTGCAGGAAGGTAGGCTGCGGCTCGCTAATGCTTTTATAATACGCGTCCAGTATAAACGATACAATGGTTCGCTTGTCCAGATCGTCTTCCATCACAGAATGCGTCAACAAACCGTCTTTGTAAAGAGAATAATGACGCTGACCTGAAGTCAGTCGGTTCATTTTAAAATCGTAGGCCTGGCCCTTATAGTATACTTTGTTCATAGTGGTAATCATTTGTTATAAATGCCTGAAAAATTTGATGCCAACCCAAAAAAGTCTTTTATGGAGTTTTCTCTGCAATCGAAAGAGGGAACTTTTCATCAAGGACTCCTCAAAAAACAACAACTTGTATATATACACGATGCCCGTGTTTTAGTACATTGGCTTATATGAACCACTCCTCACCTGAAAAAGTAGCATTAAAAAAAGCGCTTCGCCCGATACACCTGTGGGCACTGGCCGTTGGACTCGTTATCTCCGGAGAGTACTTCGGCTGGAACTATGGATGGGGTGTAGCCGGTACAATCGGATTCCTCATCGCCACACTCGTCATTTCTGTAATGTACATCACATTCATTTTCAGCTTCACGGAACTCACCACAGCTATACCGCAGGCAGGAGGTCCGTTCGCTTATTCACTTCGGGCTTTCGGTCCGTGGGGAGGATTGATAGCCGGATACGCTACACTCATTGAATTCCTGCTGGCTACACCAGCCATTGCTTTTGCGCTCGGGAGTTACGTTCACTTTATTTATCCGTCTGTTCCGACTTTATATACTGCCGTAGGCTGCTATATACTTTTTACCTTGATCAATATGCTGGGAATAAAAGAATCGGCCATATTCTCATTGATTGTAACCTTACTTGCTGTTGTGGAGCTGCTCATTTTTATGGGAATCGTTGCTCCTCATTTCGAAACTGAGAATTTTATCAGGAACGCCACTCCTATAAACTGGATGGGTGTATTCGCTGCACTTCCATTCGCTGTCTGGTTTTACCTGGCCATTGAAGGGGTAGCCATGGTGGCAGAGGAAGTAAAAGATCCTAATCGAAATATACCCATTGGCTATATATCCGGAATTCTTACGCTCATGCTCCTGGCACTCGGTGTCATGATTCTTTCAGGGGGCGCTGCCGATTGGCAAATGCTCTCGGTAATTGACTACCCTCTACCCGAAACGATTGGACAGGTGCTCGGCAAAGACAATAGCATCACCAAGTTATTTGCCGGTATAGGACTATTTGGATTAGTAGCATCGTTCCATGGTATTATCATCAGTTACTCACGACAAATATTTGCCATGGCGCGCAGTGGTTTTCTGCCGCCTGTACTTTCCAACGTGAACAAGCGCTATCAAACACCGCATTGGGCATTAATAGCCGGAGGAATTATAGGTATACTGGCGCTATACTCCGGCACAACCGATAAACTGATTATCCTCTCCGGATTAGGAGCGGTAGTGATGTATATTATCAGTATGCTAAGCCTGTTTGCTTTGCGTAAAAAAGAACCCATGCTCGAACGTCCGGTACGAGCACCGTTGTATCCATATTTTCCCGGCATCGCCCTGGTATTATCGTGTCTATGCCTGGTGGCGATTATATACTATAACTTCTGGCTGAGTATATTATTCATGATCGGATTCGGCATTACCGCAATACTGTTTGCCTGGAAGAAAAAAGATACGATTCCTGTGAATGATCCCGACTTAATTCCGTCAACCGAAACCAACTGAAGGTATATGGCCTATCGCTATACTATACGGAATCTCACCTATACATTTGACAACCTTCGGATGTTGCTTGCCAAAGCGTCTCCGTTTCGATCTGGCGATGCATTGGCAGAATTGGCCGCAGAACGCTACGAGGAACGTGTAGCTGCACAACTGGCACTGGCAGATGTTCCGTTAAAAAGATTTCTGGACGAGGTCGTTATTCCATACGAGACTGATGAAGTAACCAGGCTTATCATTGATTCACATGACAAAGCTGCATTCCAGTCAATCAGTAGCCTTACCGTTGGTGAGTTGCGCGACTGGCTTCTCTCCGACTTAGCTGACACAAAAACATTGCGAGCAATCGCGAACGGGTTTACTCCAGAGATGACAGCCGCAGTGTCCAAAATCATGCGTAATCAAGACCTGATTACCGTTGCTGCCAAATGCGAAGTCGTAACGCGCTTTCGAAATACCATTGGGTTGAAAGGACGTCTCTCCACGCGGCTGCAACCCAACCATCCAACTGACGACTTGAAAGGTATAGCGGCAAGTCTGCTGGATGGATTACTCTATGGAAGTGGTGATGCTGTTATTGGCATTAATCCGGCAACCGACAATCCTGCAACTGTATCGGCATTGTTGAAGATGATCGATCATGTACGCGAGCGTTTTACCATACCCGTACAATCCTGTATACTATGCCATGTTACCACAACGCTCAGGCTACTGGAAAATGGCGCCCCGGTAGATCTTACTTTTCAGTCCGTCGGAGGAACCGAGAAAACAAACAAGAGCTTTGGTATATCACTATCCATGTTGCAGGATGCGTACGAAGCAACGCTTTCGTTGCAACGCGGTACCATGGGTAATAATGTAATGTACTTTGAGACCGGACAGGGAAGTTCGCTTTCAGCAAATGCCCATGACGGTGTGGATCAGCAAACCTGTGAAGCGCGTGCTTATGCTGTGGCCCGGAAGTTCAATCCATTGCTGGTAAATTCTGTTGTCGGATTTATAGGTCCGGAATATTTATTTGACGGTAAGCAGATCATTCGTGCAGCACTGGAAGATCATTTCTGCGCGAAGCTGTTGGGCCTGCCCATGGGCATGGACATTTGCTATACCAATCATGCCGAAGCCGATCAGGATGACATGGATAATTTACTCACACTGCTCGGTGTAGCGGGATGTAACTATATCATGGGTGTGCCAGGCGCTGATGACATTATGCTGAACTATCAATCAACTTCTTTTCACGATGCACTCTATATCCGTAAAGTATTAGGACTTCGTGCAGCACCCGAATTTGAAAGCTGGTTACAGCGACAGGAGATTATGGATCCTGCCGGGAATCTGATATCCGTACCGGCATCACATCCGCTGCTACAGGAAAAGTGGTAACGTAAAATAACCGAAAGTACACTGTCATCTGCTGGGTAAATGTCTTATCTTCATGTTACCACGATCCCAACCCTACTCCTATGCAAGATGATGATGAACTGATCTTCAGCAAGCTCTGTAAAATATCGCCTGTAAGTATTGAAGTAGTAGATGTTCAGAACAGAGAGTTGATCTGCACCAGCGAGTGGACATCGCAGCATTTGGGATATACCGAAGAAGAGTTTTTTACACTAAGCAGAAATCTGTTTGAGAAGATTGTTCATCCTGACGACCGGATGATCCAGTTGAATACTTTTGAATCACTATTCAACGAACCTGAAGCTCCGTTCAAAGAATGCACGATACGCGTATTGCGCAAGGATAGCGTTTATCAATATATACAATTGCGCATTGCTGTGCTGCGACTAGATGAACACAACAAACCGAAGACTGTACTCACCATGGCATCAGACGTTGGTGAGGTAATGGACCTGCGCGAGAAAATCGAAATACAACTCGATAAACTCGATATCATATCGTATAAAAACAGTCATGAGTTGCGCGGACCCGTTGCCACTATTCTCGGATTGATTCAATTGATCGAACACGATCATTTCGATGGCAGCTTCTCAAAAGAAATTATTACCTGTCTCAAACGAACCGTCATCAAGCTGGACGAGGTAATTCACGAGATCAATCAACATTCGGTCGACAATTAAAGATTCGGATTGGACACAAACCAATATATAGTCTCCTGGGAGTAACTGTGACTTTTGCATAGCTTCTGCATCTTAAGAAATACGGATGGAAGGACATGCATATACCCAGAAACCTTCGCTTGCTAATCACTGCTGTTATCATAGCTATCATGATGACGTCCTGCAGCAGTCTACGCGTTGTTCGTCACGCGCCCCTCATTGTACAAAGTACATACTGCGCACCTGCTACAAGCTATTCGTACGATATAACATACCTGCCGCTAACCAACATTGATTCATTATTACAGCGCAATCCCCAGATTAAAAATATACTTAACGATCACGATATTCAGATGGCGAATGCCATGGGTATACTTCCCTTTACTCAGCAATTATTATCACTTCAGAAGGATTCATCCATTCAGCGTACATTCCAAGTTGAACACACTGTAACAATCATTCAAAACAGATTGTTGGTGGCTTCTGCTGAAATAGAAGGGATTGCGGCCGAGCTGGATTGTGAAGGCGAACGTGCCGATCAACTGGCCAACTACCTGGACGGTATAAATCGGAAAAGAAATACAGTCCTCACAGGAGCATCCGTTATACTTGGGGCAGCGGTGACAGTTGCTGCCGTGGCTGTAAGTAATGACGATACACAAGATGCGGTCAGTTTAAGTGGTGGCCCTGCTGCTGCGGCACTGGGTGCTCTGCTGCTTGATACATCGGGCAAAGAAATTCAAATGGACTTCAGCAGAAATATACTGGGAGACATCTGGTTTCAACCCCTGCACTCTGAAATATACTCTCCATTCACATGGTATGTCTTAAATGAGAAAAGTTTCAGCAACAGCCACACAATCTCATTGGTACAAAGTATAAAAAAACGTTGGATCGCATTCGAACTGATCAACAAGGTTTCAGATAAAACAGTAGCACTATATTTCAAGCAAGGAGGACTCTATAATGCTGACCGGCTGCATACCCGTGCATCGATGCTGAACCAGGTTCAATCCACCATACGCTCCATTCACCAGGATATGCAAAGTTTAATTATGGCGGTGGATAAGTTTTCAGTAAAAAAATAAACCTGGACTGCCGCTGCCAGTATACTCGTAACATAAGATTAATTCCGGGCTTACAACTTTACAGGAGATGTTCGTGTCTGTATTACAAACCCTGTCCCATGAGTTTTCGATACTTGTTGTCAGTCGCCTGCATGGCCTTGCTTTTTCTCGCTTGCACCGAAGATGAAAAAGACGGCATCATAGAAACGAATTCATACCTTCCACTACGAGTCGGTAATTATTGGGATTACGAAGTTGTTACCTATAAGTCATCGTATATAAGACGCGAATATGTACGAACCACCATAAAGCGAAATGGTGATCGCTATTATGAAGTAGTTGGCGGACCGCTTGCCGTATCGGCCAGTATTCACTATGACACTGCTTACTATCACATCGATAACAATGGTTATGTCTATTGCTGGAGAACAGGTTGGGAGAACGAAGAAAACTTATATAGGCTTTTTGCGAGCCACGGTGACCAATGGTCTTTCAAAAGTAATTTCGGTGATAGGGCGACCGTTGAGAGTTTTTATACAACAGTCGAGATTGGCGAAAAAGAAATACCGGAGTGTAAAGGATACTTTTATGACGTGCCCATGATTGTTGACGAGGAGAGTACCGTCTACCTGGCACCAGGTATAGGCTGTGTAGGTACAACAAGCATGTGGCAAGTAAAGGTTTTAAAGAAGGCGTTCGTGAACGGCATCGAGTATACTTTTTAGTATATATCAGTCTATTACCATCGACTCTTCACTTGCCTGCTTCAGGTAGTCAATCAGATCGTTCAGCTCTTCATCGCTAAATCCCTCAAATGAAGTATGCGGCAGTTGATTGTATTCATTATATACCGTTATAGCCAGTGTATCACCAGACTTTATCAAGTCATTCGCATTCCTGATCATTTTTCTAAGCCAAACGGAATCACGTACTTGAATACTATAACTCAACGCTGGCCCTATCAGCTTTTGGTTCAGCCGATGACAGGCCATACAATTGCTTCTGAAAATGGTATAGCCTCTAAGACCGCTCATGGTTTCTATATCGCGTGTGTCACATACTTCTGTGGCCAAAGTAGCACAACCAAATTGATCGGTATTACTAAATTCATCGCTGGCTATAAATGTAAATGCAAAAAGTCCAAGTGTAAGCACCGCGATAACATTTGCCAGTTTACGTGCTGTATCAAGACTTTGCATGTGTATTGCAATTTTTATGTCAGTTGTATATACAGAAAATTGACCGACAATCTACTTGACTATTTTATACCCAAGTATTGCTTTGCTGTTTAAATAAATGTACAAAAAGGGCACATATCTATTGGGCATGCATCGAAACGTTATTGTATCGCCTTTCTTTTCGTATGCTATACTTTTAGAGAATTTGTCACCGGCCCAGCATATCGTAATCTCCGGGTCGGGCACATCAGTAGAGAATTGAAAATCGATACTATCTCCTTTCTTATACTTTATTGTTCCGTCATCAGACTCCACATCCTGAATCTTGTAGCGGATTGATCCTGAGTAAAAATGCGGACGCTCCATAAACTTCTTCTTCGAAACTTTTCCACCTAAAAACCATTGCTTATCCTCGGGAAAGTGACAATACGCAAACAACTCCGGAGGTGTACAGAAATAAGAATCATTGAACTCAAACGTAAATACTTGTTTCTCTTCAGTAGTATTCCCGGCCGCCCACGTTACATCACACAAATACCATTCATTTTCAATTCGTATAGCGCTCCACGCATGATTTGTTTTCTTAGGAAAATCCTTTCCGATTAATGTCCTTTCTTTTGCCCAACCTGTAATGGTTACACACTCCAGACCTGCCTGTTCACAAAGTGTTTTGAACAAACTGCTATACCCCGCACACACAGCTTTGCCGCGTTTGATGATTTTCTCCGGGTCTGTTTCTCTTAGCGCAGGCTTGCGCAATGCTTCCAGATCATACTCGATATGATGGGCTACCCAGGTAAATATAGACCTATATTTACTGACATCGTTATGACAATGGTCGGTGAGTTCTGATACCAGCTTTTTAAGATTGCGCCTCGGTTCAACAGCCTTAGCAATAGAATCAATTTTCGAATAATCTTTTTTCCAGAGCTCGTTAGCGAATGTATTGAAACTACATATCAGCGAGACAAAGACTACAGTTAATCTCAAATGCATAAATACAAGAATCCTACAGGTAGAATGAATTCCGTGGTAAAGATGATTCAAAAACAGGAAAAGTTTGATATGGATAGACTGTTATTATATAGCACGTAATATTTTAGTAAGATTTATAGTACAATTATACCAGGTGCAATTTCATTCCCTCATGCGATGGCTTGAAACCGAGTTTCTGATAGAACTGAATCGCTTCCGGACGCTCTTTATCAGTAGTTAATTGCACCATGTGTGCACCCGCTTTTCGCGCGTGCTCAATAGCCCATTCAAAAATTTGCTGGCCAATGCCGGCACCACGCATATCTTCACGCACACGAACGGCTTCAATCTGTACACGGATACCTCCGCGATACGTTAGATACTGAAGAAAGCTCAATTGCAGTGTACCTATAATTTCAGCAGCATCATTCTCCACAACAATTAACTGTTGATTAGCATCAGCATCGATCTTATCGAAAGCCGTATAGTATACTTCGGGCAACGGATTATGATAGTCCTCTCGTTTTGCTCCGAGTTTATCATTTGCCAGAAGTTGCACGATGAACGATACATCGTCACGAACGGCTTTCCTGAATCGTAGTGTCACAAGTTCTGAGTGCTTCATTGGCTTGTCCGAATCGATACTACTAAAAGTGATATAATGAAATATAAAATCGAAACTATATAGTAACTTTATTTTTTTAGTCGAGACGAATGACTCCCGAAAAGAAATCAGCAGTAATAACGGATCCCTGGCAATCCCTGCAATCCTTAACCGCAGCGCGAATTGCCCTGGGGAGAACCGGTGTTTCAGTTCCATTGCAAGAGGCGCTCAATTTCAAACTGGCCCACGCGCATGCACGCGATGCTGTATACTCATCGCTTGATGTTCATGCTTTACATACAGCACTCGAATCATTCGACCTCCCCATATACCATCTTAAAAGTGCTGTTACCAACCGCGAAGAGTATTTAAAGCGGCCCGATCGTGGCAGAAGATTAGACACTACATCTGTAAATACGTTGACTGCTATCGAACATAATCCATCCGATGTAGTATTTGTACTTGCCGATGGATTATCGGCCACCGCCATCAATCGTCATGCTATACCCGTCTTGCAAAATACGATAGCTGCATTGCGAGGTGCAGCGATTACCCTTGCTCCGCTATGCATTGTTGAACAAGCGCGTGTAGCGATTGGTGATGCGATAGGACAACTGCTCTGCGCTAAAATTGTTGTGATCCTGATTGGTGAACGTCCCGGACTGACATCACCCGACAGCATGGGGGCCTATATAACGTATAACCCCTCCGTTGGATTAACGGATGAATCACGCAACTGCATCAGCAATATACGTCCGGAGGGATTGGTATATACAGACGCTGCTACTAAAATAGTATATCTTGCTCAGGAAGCTTTACGACTTAAATTGTCGGGTGTGGAATTAAAGGATAACAGTATTTTATCAGGAGCTGCCGGCCACCAGCTTCCCTCCTCCGGAAACCAGTAGCCAGCGTCCTGAAGCTTATTCAGATCGGAGAATCTTCGCAGGGTTTGTACCTGCACCTCGCAAAATGTGAATACTCACCGTGGCCAATGCAATGATGGCCAGTATAACTCCGGGCACTACGAACAAATCCCAGGTGAGATCGATGTGGAAGGCGAAACCTCCCAGCCAGCGATCTATACCATACCAGGTTATCGGTATAGCAATAATGGTAGCGATCAATACCAGCTTCATAAACTGGCTTGATAAAAGCGACATGATACTAGAAGTTGAGGCACCCAATACTTTTCGAATACTGATTTCGCGTAACTTCTGCGTTGTAGTAAAACTGGCAAGTCCCCAGAGTCCGAGGCAGGCAATAACAATAGCGAGTCCGGCAAACATACTGAAGATCTTTCCGAATTGCTGATCGTCTTTATATTGTTTATCGAAGAAGTCATCAAGGAAATAATAGTCAAACGGATTGCCGGGAAATACTTCGCTATATTTCGCTTCAATCTGCTTGATAGCGTCTGGTATATTTCCGGATAATCTTACCGAATAATGTCTGCGTGAAATTTTATCATGCGCCAGCAGAATAGGTATATGTTCGCTCTTGAGAGAGTTCCAATGATAGTTCTTCAGTACACCGAGTATATTTACCGTATCATCACCTAATATAATTCGTTCTTCCAGTGCGTGCTCTGCATCGCCCAGACCGAAAGCCTTCAGTGCAGCTTCGTTTACCAATACAGCCTGACGGTCTGATTCACGATCACCATCCCATTGTCTTCCGGAAGCAAGCTCCATTCCGTAAGTAGCTAAAAAATCCGGATCAACCCACGCAACATTACCACTCTTGCTTTGATTCTCATCTGTTCCGTCTTTACGCATACCGGTTCCCCAGTTAAATCCTCCACCGGGTATAGATGCAGACGTTGCTACATTCTGGACAGCGGCTATCTTTTTGATTTCATTCTTCAACGTGATCAGACTCTCCTGCGCTGTCTCATGATTGCTGATAACGCTCGGGCCGTTAAACACGAGCATCTGCTCCATGTCAAACCCTTTGTCCTGGCTGCGCATAAACATCAGCTGACGGTATATAGCAAATGTACCGGCTATCAATATCAATGATGCCACAAACTGAAATACAACCAATGCCTTGCGTAACGAAAAGCCTCCGGTAACTTTATCCACGCCACCTTTCAACACGGTCGTGGTATTGAACGATGAAAGCACAAAGGCAGGATAAGCGCCCGACACCAGCGAACCGGTAACAAAGAGTATCAGCAATATACCCCATAGTCTCACATCGGTAAAATCAAATGCAAAATCTTTTCCTACAATATCGCCCAGTACAGGCAATAGTATCAACGCCAGTAACACTGCGAGTACAATACCAATAAAATTTACCAGCACCGATTCAAAAATGAATTGTGTTATAAGTTGAGTACGGAATGCACCTATAGCTTTCTTGATGCCTACTTCACGCGCACGTTCTATCGCCCGCGCAGTAGACAGGTTTATATAGTTCACCCACGCTATCGCCAGAATAAAAATCGAAATAACGATAAAGAAATATATCGTATTAACACTCATCGTTGAGCTTGACTCATTGTTGAAGCCCGGTGTTAAATGTATATCCCGAATGGGTTGAAAAGTCAATACCTGTTTACTGTTGGATTGCGCCAGGTCTTTACCCTGGTATTTTTCAATGAAGGGAGGAAGTTTCTTTTCAACTTCTTTCGGATCAGCACCAGCCTGTAATTCAACGTACGTTACGAAGTTATACCATCCCCATCCATTATCATTTTTATACTGTCCATTCTGCATGATGTTCTGAAATGAAAAGAGAAAGTCGAAAGGGAAATGCGAGTTTTCAGGAACATCTTCAATTACCGCAGTTACCTGGTATTCACCATCTGCCCAACCACCGGAAACGGTCAGACTTTTTCCGACTACATCCAGGCTATTAAAATATTTTCTGGCAGCAGTTTCCGTAAGCACTACCGAATTAGGTTTATCCAGTGCTGCCGATAAATTTCCGGCAAAAGCATGATAGGTAAATACATCAAAGAACGTTGAGTCTACAAACTGTATACTCTCTTCGTGAAACCGTTTTGAATCACTACCGCCTGTCTCATTGCTCACCACGGCACCACCGTACATGGGATGCGTGCGCACGTATGTTTTCACTTCCGGTATATCTTCAACCAACAATGGTCCCTGCGCATAGCCCGAGAGTGGTCCTGCACCGCGAAACTCTCCGTTGGTATAGGTTGACGTTACCGTACGGTAAATATTAGCGGAGTTCTGATGGTAGTTATCATAGCTCAACTCAAAGTCAACATACTTTAAAATTACCAGGCAAACCGCTACGCCTATAGCCAGGCCAGCGATGTTGATGAAGGAATACAATTTCCGTTTGAAAAGATTTCGGAAGGCAAGGGTGATATAATTTTTGAACATACGGGGTTGGTTTTGATAAAACTGTTCTCGTTAACAGGATGATTGTTTTCGGAATTTAGTTGCGTCACAGTATGCAAAATCACAGCGGTGACCACAGCAAATACCGCGGAACCGTCCAAAGGTTACAAGAACGAGACCAAGTCAACGTTCTCCTAATAAGTGTTAGGGATTATCGCGGTTCTGTGTATTTTTGAGCAATCGAATACCATTGCAAATGAGCACGGAAGCTATTTCACCCGCTAAAACCGATCACAAAACGTCCTTAGCCGGACATGCCGCACCAGAGCCTTACAAGCCCAAGAACAAAGTCCGCATTGTTACAGCCGCGAGTCTGTTCGATGGTCATGACGCTGCTATTAACATCATGCGCAGAATTATTCAGGCCACAGGTTGTGAAGTGATACACCTTGGTCACGACCGCAGTGTTGAGGAAGTTGTTAACACCGCGATACAGGAAGATGCGCAGGCTATTGCCATGACCAGCTACCAGGGCGGACACAACGAATACTTCAAGTATATGTATGACTTGTTGCAGGAGAAAGGTGCAGGTCACATCAAGATATTTGGTGGCGGTGGCGGAGTGATTCTTCCCGAAGAGATCAAGGAACTGATGGACCACGGCATTACCCGTATATATTCTCCCGATGATGGTCGTGCTTTAGGACTTCAGGGAATGATCAACGATCTCGTAGAGAAAAGTGATTACCCCACCGGTCTCAACGTTGAGCATGCTATAGCATCACTGAATACAAAAAATCATGTACCTATCGCGCAGCTCATTTCTGCTGCCGAAAATTACTACGATAAACACAAGAGTATATTTGAGGCTATCAACCAACAAGCAGCGACATCAAAAGCTCCCGTACTGGGTATAACCGGAACAGGGGGCGCGGGTAAATCTTCTATGGTAGATGAATTGGTAAGAAGATTCCTGATTGACTTCAAAGATAAAACAGTAGGCATAGTCTCTGTCGATCCTTCCAAACGGAAAACAGGAGGGGCACTGCTTGGAGATCGTATCCGTATGAATGCGATCAACAACTCGCGGGTGTTCATGCGATCACTTGCTACGCGTCAAAGTAACCTTGCGCTCTCTGCGTATGTAAAAGAAGCTATACAAGTACTTAAGGCTGCAGGATATGATCTCATCATTCTTGAAACTTCCGGTATAGGACAAAGCGACACGGAGATACTGGACCACAGTGATGTATCGCTCTATGTAATGACTCCTGAATACGGTGCTGCCACGCAGTTGGAAAAGATCGACATGCTGGACTTCGCTGATGTTATAGCGTTGAATAAATTTGATAAACGCGGTGCCCTCGATGCACTGCGCGATGTCAAGAAACAATATCAACGCAACCACCAGCGCTGGACGAGCAAGGTAGAAGACATGCCGGTGTTCGGAACCATCGCTTCACAGTTTAACGATCCGGGCACCAATCAACTCTACAAATATATACTTGATACGATTGTAGAGAAGACCGGAGCTTCACTCCAATCCACGTTCGAGATCACGCGAGAAATGTCGGAGAAGATTTTTGTTATACCTCCGCATCGTACACGTTACCTCAGTGAAATATCCGAGAACAACCGGAGCTACGATGGCTGGGTAAAAGATCAGGCAGCTATTGCACAGAAGCTGTATGCTATAAAAGTATCGATTGAGACAATACAACAGTCTTCTGTTGAAGATAAAGATCGTCTTGTAAAAGGATTACAAGAACAGTACGAAAAACTGAAACTCAACCTCGATCCGAAGAACTACAAATTGATTGAAGAGTGGAAACAGAAAACACTACAGTATAAAGGACCACTTTTCAAGTTTAAGGTGCGAGATAAGGAACTTGGTATACAAACACATTCCGAATCGCTTTCGCATTTACAGATTCCGAAAGTATCGCTCCCTAAATATGAAGCGTGGGGAGAACTACTGCAATGGAACTTGCAGGAAAATGTACCGGGTGAATTTCCATATACAGCCGGTATATATCCTTTCAAACGCGAAGGCGAAGACCCCACCCGTATGTTTGCCGGTGAAGGCGGACCTGAGCGAACGAACCGCAGATTTCACTATGTAAGTATAGCGATGCCTGCGAAGCGTTTATCCACCGCGTTTGATTCGGTAACGCTCTACGGTAATGATCCTGATTACAGACCCGATATCTATGGAAAGATTGGTAACTCCGGAGTTAGCATCTGCTGCCTGGACGATGCCAAGAAATTATATAGTGGCTTTAACCTGGCAGATCCAAAGACATCGGTATCCATGACGATCAACGGTCCGGCTCCGATGCTGTTGGGATATTTTATGAACGCTGCGATCGATCAGCAGTGCGAACTATATATCAAACGGAATGGTCTGGAGGAAGAAGTCAAAAATAAGATCAATGACCTATATACAGCACACGAAGGTGAACGTCCCTCCTACCAGGGAACACTGCCTAAAGGCAATGATGGTTTAGGATTGATGTTACTAGGCGTAACCGGAGACCAGGTATTACCTGCTGATATATATAGCAAGATCAAAGCCGAAACATTGTCTCAAGTACGGGGCACAGTTCAGGCCGATATACTCAAAGAAGACCAGGCACAAAACACGTGTATATTTTCAACCGAGTTTGCGTTGCGTTTGATGGGCGATGTACAGCAATACTTCATCGACAAGAACGTACGGAATTTCTACTCGGTATCTATTTCAGGATATCACATCGCTGAAGCGGGCGCGAACCCTATTACACAGTTAGCCTTTACGCTGGCGAACGGTTTTACGTATGTAGAGTATTACCTGAGTCGCGGCATGAACATTAACGATTTTGCTCCGAACCTGTCGTTCTTCTTCAGCAACGGCATTGATCCGGAGTACGCTGTTATCGGGCGTGTAGCCCGCAGGTTGTGGGCCAAGGCGATGAAGAATAAATACGGAGCCAATGCCCGCTCGCAGATGCTCAAGTATCATATCCAGACTTCGGGTCGCTCGCTGCACGCGCAGGAGATTGACTTCAATGATATACGCACCACGTTGCAGGCGCTCTATGCGATCTATGATAACTGTAACTCGCTTCACACCAATGCTTACGATGAGGCTATAACAACGCCTACCGAAGAGAGTGTGCGCAGAGCAATGGCGATACAGCTTATCATCAACAAGGAATTAGGATTGGCGAAGAATGAAAATCCTTTGCAGGGATCATTCATCATTGAAGAATTAACCGACCTGGTAGAAGAAGCTGTGCTTTCGGAGTTCGATCGCATTACTGAACGCGGTGGTGTACTCGGTGCGATGGAAACCATGTACCAGCGCGGCAAGATACAGGAGGAGAGTTTATACTACGAGACACTAAAACATACCGGTGAGTATCCGATCATTGGTGTGAATACGTTCTTAAGTTCGAAAGGCTCACCTACAATTATACCACAGGAAGTAATTCGTGCTACAACCGAAGAGAAAGAGTACCAGATAAAAATGTTACGCAATCTGAACGCTTTCCAAGATAAAAAATCTGCGATGATGCTGGAGCGTGTGCAGCAAGCTGCAATTCAGAACAAGAATATATTTGAAGAGCTGATGGAAGCCACTAAAGTGTGCTCACTCGGACAAATCACAAAAGCGCTCTTCGAGGTAGGTGGGCAGTATAGACGAAATATGTAGTTTTTATTTCCCGCAGAGGATGCAGACGTACGCAGATAAATGCATTTTAAATTTCTGCGTCTATTTGCGATTTCTGCCGGGTTTGATTTTTTTTCACGATGATCAGAGTTGCCTCCCAAGAAGATTTTCCTGCTATAGCTCAACTCGCTGCTATGCTATGGCCGTCAGAAGATGAAAATATACTTCTCGGTGAGTTCAAAGCGAACCACGGATCATCCGATCATGCCCTCTATATTTGCGAAGAGAAGAATGAAGTAATTGGTTTTGTAGAGCTATCGCTTCGTAACGATTATGTTGAAGGTACTTCCTCTTCTCCTGTGGCGTATATCGAAGCGATCTTTGTGAAAGAGCAGTATAGAAAGCAGCGTATAGGTATAGCGCTAGTGCAGCGGGCAGAAGAATGGGCACGCGAAAAAGGATGCCGTGAATTAGCCTCCGATACAGAGATCTCCAATATAACCAGCCAGAATTTTCACAAACAATGCGGCTTCGAAGAAGCTAACAGGATTGTTGCGTTCGTGAAAGCACTTTGATTTCCCACAGAGGACGCAGATGTACGCAGAATTTTAAATGCATTTATCTGCGCAAATCTGCGCCTTCTGCGGGACCTGTATTTAGTCCGCTCCGTAGCAATACTCTTTCAGATAATCCGCGGCATCATCGAAGCCGGCTTCGAAGGCTTTGCGTAAGCAGCGACAACCTTCTTCGAGTTTGTCGGTCTCAGTCAGTGCTACTCCTTTGTAGAATAGCAATGTTGTATTGGTTGGATCAACCTGTAAACCTTTATTGATATACACTAACGCTAATGCATACGCACCTTCTTCTATACACAGCGATCCCGCATAGAGGTAGGGTTGTAAAAGAGAAGGCTCCTGTTTGATCACGCGATCAAACACAATCATGGCGCTATCCAGGTTGCCGAGGTAATAGTATGTCAACCCTAGAAACGATTCAATTTCCGGATCAGCTCGCTGAGCCAATAAGCTCTTCAGGTCTCGCTGTGCTTCTTTATACTCTCCGGCATCCATTAACACCGAAGCGCGAAAGCGGATGATTTCAGGATTACCCGGACTCTGCTTGAGAAAATCATCGAGGTCGGCAAGCTGTGCTTTATGATCACCGAGTCCCTGATTAATGTATATGCGCAGTAATTTTGCCTGTGGATCCGGTATGCGTTGCAGGTATTGATTTATATCTTTCAACGCATTTGTAAAATCCTGTGCACCAAAGTATGCATAGGCACGTTTGTACAATACACTATAATCATCGTCCTGTTTCAATCCCGATTTCTCGATGATCTTGTTGTACAGTTTAATAGCACCTGCAAAATCTTCGCGGGATGCCAGTGTATCAGCATACGTTTCCCAGGCTGCGGCTTCATTTACTTTTGCCTGGCCGGCTACAAAAAAAGAACTCATCACCATAAGCATGGTGATGAGTCGCGATATACTTTTTATCATTTGTTATGACTGTTTTCCAAAGCGTTTACGATCGGTCTCATTCAAGTAGATTTTACGTAAACGAATAGATTTAGGTGTCACTTCTACATATTCATCTGACTGAATATATTCCAATGCTTCTTCCAATGAGAATTTCACCGGAGGTGCAATGCGCATTTTTTCGTCAGCACCCGAAGCACGCATGTTGGTGAGCTTCTTGGTTTTGGTAACGTTTATCACAAGGTCACCGCTGCGGCTGTGTTCACCAATTACCTGACCTTCGTATACAGGCTCTCCTGGATCAATAAAGAATTTACCACGATCCTGCAGGTTGTTCAAGCTGTAGGCAATGGCTTCACCTTGCTCCATTACGATCAACGAACCGTTGATACGTCCAGGTATTTCACCTTTGTAAGGTTGATATTCAAGGAAGCGGTGAGTAACAATAGCTTCACCAGCCGTTACGTTCAATAAATAGTTGCGCAGACCAATGATACCGCGTGAAGGAATGGTAAACTTCAGGATCATGCGATCGCCCTTCGGTTCCATATTCAGCATTTCACCTTTGCGTTGTGATACAGTCTCAATCGCTTTACCGGCATCAGTCTCCGGAAGGTCGATTGTCAACTCTTCCACAGGCTCGCTCTTCACACCGTCAACCTCTTTGAAAATTACCTGAGGCTGCCCGATCTGTAATTCGTAACCTTCTCTGCGCATGGTCTCAATGAGTACAGACAAGTGTAGTACACCACGACCAAACACCATGAATGAATCAGCCGAACCAGTATCGCCTACGCGAAGTGCCAGGTTCTTCTCTAATTCTTTATCAAGTCTTTCCTTAATGTGACGAGACGTAACAAATTTACCTTCCTTACCATAGAACGGTGAGTTGTTAATGGTAAAGAGCATGCTCATTGTAGGCTCATCAATAGATATAGCCTTCATTGCTTCCGGCTTTTCAGGATCCGCTACGGTATCACCGATTTCGAACCCTTCCAATCCTACCAGTGCACAGATTTCACCGGCTTTTACTTCGTCTACTTTTTGTTTTTCGAAACCTTCGAAAACATATAAATCTTTGATACGTGATTTTACTAGTGTATGACTTTCACGTTTGATCAACACGATCGGCTGACCAGCTTTGATCGATCCGCGGTGTACACGACCGATCGCAACACGACCGATATACGAAGAGTATTCAAGCGAAGTGATCAGCATCTGCGTAGCACCTTCTTCAACTTTCGGAGCCGGTATATATTGAATAATACCATCGAGCAGCGGAGTAATGCTGTCGGTAGGAGTTTTCCAGTCTGTACTCATCCAGCCTTGCTTTGCCGAACCATAGAAGGCTGGGAAGTCGAGCTGATCTTCGTTTGCATCCAGCTGGAACATGAGTTCGAAAACCTGCTCATGTACTTCATCCGGAGTACAGTTCTTTTTATCAACTTTATTAACAACAACAATTGGTTTGAGACCAAGTTGTAATGCTTTCTGTAATACGAAACGGGTTTGTGGCATGGGGCCTTCAAACGCATCTACCAGCAACAAACAGCCATCGGCCATGTTGAGTACACGTTCTACTTCACCACCAAAGTCACTGTGACCCGGTGTATCGATTACGTTGATTTTGTAATCTTTGTAGCGAACTGAAACGTTCTTGGCAAGAATAGTAATACCACGCTCACGCTCCAGGTCGTTGCTGTCCATGATCAGCTCACCAGGGTTCTCATGGTCTTTAAAAAGTTTACCAGCCATGAGCAGCTTATCCACCAAAGTGGTTTTACCGTGGTCTACGTGGGCAATAATCGCGATGTTCCTGATCTTGTTAACGTCCATAAATCCTCAAATTCCTCGTTTTTCTTGAATTGAGGCGCAAAGATAGCCTTTTTTACCGCACTCTCTATGTCTGACTCGCAACAGTTTAAATTTTAGATGGGGTAACGTAACTGCATAACCGACATAAATACGATGCAGATGCAGTAATTTGATGCGAAATGAAACATTATTGGGACAATTACGATATGGCTACTATTAATTATTGTTAACATTTTTTTCATTTTACGAATGACCAAACGCGTTAAATTCGATTTCGAAATTTACTTCACCAACGGCGGTGGAATAAAAGGCGAAGACTTCCGGCTCGATATTGCCGGTGATGACATCGCTGACCGAGAACTAGCCGACTACCTGGTGCAGGACATGCGCCTGCTGATGGTTGGCGAGACAAAGATTCTGAACAAGGAAATTATCTCGGAACCTCACAAGCGAAAACCTTTTAACGCAGACAAAGCCATGAGTCTGTTCGTAGACCTGAGTCATACCATTGAACACGGACTCGTTACTTATAAAGGACTTCCCGCTCCTATCGTATGCGACTACCTGAGCCGTGAAGATTCAAAAAAGTTTTACGATGAAGGAGCACAGTTCCAGATTGGAAAAATAGAAATGGTTACGAACACGGGAACGTATATCGATTGTCCGTTTCACCGGTTCGAACATGGAAAAGATCTTTCGGAAGTAGCCTTGGAAGCTTTCGCGGATCTGCCTGCCGTTGTAATACGGGTGCCCTACACGCAGACACTTGCCGTTACGGTAGATCATGTGAAAAATTACGAGATACGAAATCGTGCCGTACTGATCCATACAGGGTGGGGCGATGCTCATTGGAATACCGAGAAGTATTACGAGAACCATCCGTTCGTTACCAAAGAAGCTGCGGAATACCTGCGCGATTGTAATGTAAAGCTCGTGGGTATAGACTCGCACAACATTGACGACACGCGTGGCAAAAGCCGACCGGTACACACTACGTTGTTAGGAGCCGAAATACTGATCGTAGAACACCTGTGCAACTTATCGCTTTTACCGGATGACGATTTTACATTCAGTGCTGTGCCGCCTAAGTTTAAAGGCGTAGGTACATTTCCGGTACGTGCCATGGCAAAATTAAAAGCGATAAACCAATAACCATTTTTAATCTATATATACATGAGGCAACTATTTTTTATCATCGGCTTTCTGTTTTTACAAGCTGCTGCTGTGGCGCAGCCGTTTGAGGGAAAAATCATTTACGAAAACAAGTATAAAAGCAAACTACCCAATGTAACCGATGAGCAACTCACGGCCATGATGGGAGGCAAACAGGATTACTTTGTAAAAAGTGGAAATTATAAGATCGCTACCAGCGGTAGTTACTTCCAATGGCAGATATATGTTAACAAAGACAACAAGCTCTATAATAAATTAGCGAGCTCTGAGTCGATATACTGGATTGATGCCGCTTCTAATCCGGATGCCGTTATTAAAGCCGATATCAAAAAAGCAGCAACGGAAATATTGGGCTATACCTGCGATGAAATAACTCTCACCTGTAAATCAGGCGTGCAGAAGTATTATTATAGCTCGAAGCTGAAAGCGGATGCGAAGTTGTTCACCAACTTCAAGTATCAGAACTTCTACGAATATATTTCGCGTACACAGGCGCTGCCTTTGAAGATGACCATTGAGACACCTCAATTCTCACTCGAAAGTGTAGCAACAGAAGTAAAGCCAATGACACTGGACGCTAAATTATTTACGATACCGGCTGATGCCAAACTTGAGAAGAGTCCTTTCTAAACCATAGTACAATCTATATATATGATAAAGCAGGGCCTACAATCCTGCTTTATTTTTTACTGCGTATGGTGGCATGATTATCGGAGAGCAGTTCGGGAATAAACATACTCTCCACAACCTCTCCTACCGGCTCTACATTTTCATAATGCAATCCGAGGAAAGCTCCTGCTGTTTTGGCAATTTGTTTTTGAAAATACTGTCCTTCGTTTTTCATTTCACCGAGTGCAGGTGTATCCGGACCAATCACAGCAAACCACATCTGACTCGACCCGGCAATTAGTCTTCCATGACCTTTCCAACCTTTTTTACCGGCATATCCGCGACCGTGGTCGGTAGTGATGAGTAACGTTGTTTTATTCTTATACTGTTCGTCTGACTGGATCCAGTTCCATAGTTTACCAATCATGTCATCGGTGCGATGTGCTGCTTTCAGATATTCATCATATCGGCCGCCATGTCCGTGTTCATCGGTTTCATCGAGACTGATGAAAAGTACCCGCGGACGAGCCCGCTTCAAATACTCAACGCCATACTGAAAAGTAAAAGCATCGTACCGCGCGCCATATGGATTTTTTACAACGCGTTGTAAATCGTTAAGGAGTTTTTCCTGTTCAGACAACATCGCACCGCTTGCGCTTTCCTCACCTCCATTGGTATATATACCGGAAGATTGCTCGCGCACAACGGCCGGGATAACATCCCACGTAGAAAATACGGCAACGCGGTTGGTGAAAGCCGGCTGATCATATATATAGTTCAGCACGGTATAGTTTGGATTCGCGATTTTGTTGTTGGATTTGATGCGTTTGTCAACAAAGCCCACGAGCATTTCGCTATAGCCGGGGTACGAGAACCAATACGGGTTGGCACAATTTACACGATTACCAAAATTACGGTTGCCGTATAACTGTCCTTCAACGCCAATCACCTTCCAGAAAAATGGCAAGAGTTTCTCTCTTCGCACAACGGGAGATGCATCCCAAAACTGACTCACAACATTCCTATCGTGCACAAAATCTTTACTATATATTAAAGCAGAGTCTGCACCTTCAAACAATTCAATCCAACGGAAACCATCAAGGGTTACGAGTACCAGGTTTTCTGTCTGGCGTTCCTGCGCAAACACGCAGGAACAACAACCAACCAGACAACACTGCAAAAACCTTTTAAACATGCACGAAGATGCAACAACAGTATTACCTCATGATGAGTATAGATTTATACTACTGTTATAGAATAATGACGCAAGTATGATGCAGGTTATAATTTCTTTAATCCGGCAAGTGCTGACCTTAAAAAAAATGTGATTTGTTATAAAGAAAACAACCCGAGTATTTACCCGGGCTGAATTCTAAAGCTTAAGCTTTTATCTTTAATACTTCAATCTTCTAATCTTTCAATCCTTAATTATATAGATCTCCGCATTCTTGCTATCACCCATCGCTCCGAACTGACTTTGTATAGCTTTGTCCAGATTCTCGGAGTTGGTTGTCTCTTCCGAGCTTGGGTATAACCAGCGTTTCGGAATTACACCGTTGTTACCAGTACCCGTCCCTTCTGCGAAGGCAGGTATACCGGTTCTGCGCTGGTTATAGTATGCTTCCAGTCCAGAGTTCTGGAAGAAGGCAAGATACTTTTGTGTGAGTATCTGCGTAAGTCCGGTTGCATTGTTACCGGCATACTTTACTGCAGCGTTATCCAGGTAGTCAGTAACCGATGGTATAACTTCACCCAACACAACATCATCCGCGGTTGTTACCTTCAGGGATGATCCGTCCTTTATACCATATACTTCCATGGAAGCGATGATCCCGTTGTTATAATACGTTGCTGCATCACCGGTGATCCATCCGCGGTTGATCGCTTCTGCTATCGCAAAGTTCTGCTCAGCATATCCTAACATCAGCGCAGGTTCAGGACCAGCATACGTACCGTAGTAACGTAACTGGTTGGCATACGAGTATTCACCTTTACCCGCTTTTGATGACATGTCGTCAAGACTTTCTGCTGAGCTTGCTCCTACATACGCATCAAAACTGTCAAACGCTATACCTGCTTTTAATTTTGCTTCCGCAGGATTACACGTTACAAACACGCGCGGATCTTCCAGGTCTGTCAACGTTTTTACATACATCTCAGCCATATTATAACGGCCTTTATCAAGACCACGGCTGCCCGGGTTGGTTGGGTATAAACTGGTTGAACCGTTATAGTATATCTGCAAATTATCAGCTGCACTCGCCAGCAACGGATACTTGGCCGGGTTTGAGACAATAGCATTGAAACGGTTTTTGATATTCAGATCAGCATCGCTTTCTTTCTTGCTCAGGCTGATCAGCACACGCAGCGTAAATGCATTTACAATTTTCTGCCACGCCTGCAGACTGTTACCGAGGTATATATCTCCGGCGAATATATCTCCCAGGGGAGACGTTGGTGCCGGAGTACCTGCTGCGATCAATGAAGCCAGGTCATTGTTGGCTCCTTCCAGCCATTCCAGTGCTTTCAGGTATATATCTTTCTGTGTAGCATAAGCAGGAGTTGTATTCTCCAATCCCTGCAACGCTTCTTCCAGCGGCAGATCGCCTACCTGCTGCGTCATGCGTACATAGAAGTAGGCACGGAAAAATTTACCAAGCGCTGAATATGGGTTGAGTGCTTTCGCGCCTGTATTCAGAGCTTCCTCTTCCATCTTCAAAACATTTTTCAATGTCTGAAACTTCAGCGTAGCATTGGTCCAGCTATACTCATTATTACCATAGTAATTATAATTGCAGCACCAGTATTGATTCCAGCGGTGTTCAAGTGACCACGGATCTTCCAGCATATCGTTTTGTATACCGGTTAATATCAATGACGGAGGTGCCGTAATAGTCTGGTTCGGATTCTTTTCGATCTCATCAAAATCCTGGCATCGGGTAAATATCACCAGGAAGGCAAGTGCCAGTAAGTATCGTATATTTTTCATGATGCGTGAATTAGAAAGTGATGTTGATGTTTATACCGTAACGTCTTGTAGTAGGTGTCTGCAAGGTGGAATACCCCGACAGGTTGTTACCGTACTGATCGATATCAAGATCTTTACGTTCTGCAAAGTATAGCAGGTTACGTGCTATCAGTGATACCGATGCATTGCGGATAAACGTACGCTCCAACATAGCAGAAGGGAAATTATAGGTTACTACTACTTCTCGCAGCTTGGCATACGAACGGCTCACGAGGTTAGCTTCTTCTTTTGAGTAATAGCGACTGATCCAGTCTTGTAAAAATGTAGCCGTTGTATTCGGTGTAAATTGTAACTCATCGTAGTTAATGATGTTACCGTTATCATCGGTCTGGATGTTTCCACCCGCTACACTTACGCCAGGACCAACCCACGATTTGTTACCCAGGTAATCCTGGTAGCGGGCTTCGCCCATAGCACCTTCGGTTGTATTGATGTGGCGACCACCGCGATACGTCTGACGTTGTACGTAGTCAACAATCTTACCACCGATGCGTCCGTCAAACTGGAAGCTGAAGCTGATATTTTTATAGCTGAACTTGTTGTTGATACCCCACACCAGATCAGGATTAAGATTACCGAGATATTGTGGTATAGGATTGGCAATCGGTCTTCCGCTATCATCGTTGATCAGATTTCCCTGTTGATCTTTCAGAAACACTTCACCATAGTATTTATCGATGCGATCTCCCTTGTATATAAAGCTGTTGTTACCATTTATACTTCCATTGAAGAAGCTCGCTTCAATACGATCGATGCCCGGAGCAATTTCATTCAGGTACTCTTTATAGGTTGATCCGTTCACCAATACATTCCAGGTGAAACCTTCGTTGGTTTGTATAGGCGTACCGCTGATGGTAACTTCCCAACCTTTGCGAAGTGTTTTTATACCATTAGACACGATGGTTGTATAACCACTGGTTTCAGATATCTGCTTGTTAAATATACCCGGACCATCCAGACTCTGGAAGTAGGCTACGTCAAATCCTAAACGGTTCTGTAAAAACTTGATGTCCAATCCGGTTTCCCACGTAGAACTGAATGATGGTTCCAGGTTTTCATTCGACAGACGATCGCTATAGTATGCACCTGGTATATTATTGAATAGTTTACCGCCACGGTATGCTTCTGTATTTACGAAGCTTGGTCCATCGTAAGGAGTATAGTATTCAGCACCGTATCCCAACGGACTCTGTCCATCGCCTGAGTATATATAGGACGGAGCAATGGTAGACGTTGTAAGGGCACCACCCACGCGGGCATATGATCCTCTTACTTTCAGGAATGATATAACCTCCGGTAAAGAAATTTTTTCCGAAAGTATAGCACTCAACGAAGCCGATGGATAGAAGAACGAATTGTTTCCTTTTGGCAAAGTAGACTGTTTATCCATACGACCTGTTAGGGACAATGCCAGGAAGTTTTGATAGTCAAGATCGATATAGCCATAACCGCTACCCACCTGCATGGTAGAATTGAAGTTATACGCACGGATCGGGTTCAGTGAGTTTGTAAAGTTGTAAAGACCGGGAACGCTCAGGTAGTCCGTTGTGGTATAGCTTGAGCGGTAAGTAAACGTACGCAGGTTACCACCGAGTGAAGCCTTGAGTGTAAAATCAGGCGTGATGTTCTTGTCGAACGTCAGCATGATATCAGTGTTATTCTCGAAGAGCTGACGCTTGTCTTCGCGGTAATCACCTTTTGCCTGTTCGCGTCCGTATACAGTTGCCGAGTATGGGAATTTCTCTGTGCGCAGAAGATCATACGTATTGATCTGCGTGCGTCCCATTACTTCAAGTCCGGGAGCGATTTCAGCTTTCAATGACATATAGCCATATACATCGGTCTTGTAGTGTCCTCTTAACCAGTACTTCGCCAGAAACCACGGGTTGTTATAGCGGGTATATTCTGCATATACCTGCTGGATACCTTCTTTACCAGGTTGCCATATTTGCTTCATGTCGTCAACATCCCAATCAGCACCGCCCCACAGAATAATGTTATAGATCATACTGTTCGGACCGTAGTTCACATCGGGTATATTTTCGGTGTACTGACGGTTGTAGTTGATGTTGGATTCGAATTTGATTTTCGGAGAGAGATTAACTCCGGCCGCTATATTAAAGTTATCGGCATTGAGATCCGTGTTCGGCACGAGTCCGCGCTGATAGTTGTGCGAGTAAGAAAAACGAAGATCGTGATTCTCTCCGGAAGTTGATACCGCCAGGTTGTTGGTTGCCACAACTCCGGTTTGCAGAAAGCGTTGCAGGTTATCTTTACCGCGCGCTACCCACTGTGTAGGTCTTATATTACCGGTATAGGTTGTACCATCGGCAAACGTAGTAGTATATTCCGTACCCGGAGTATATTCGCCATCGTATTGAGGGATCAGCTGTCCTTCAAATTTAGGTCCCCAGATATCATAGTCAGAGTCATTCTTTCCTCCGCCTTTACCATTGCCAAACGCATATTTACCGTGATCGCCAGGACCATACTCGCTTTGTACTTTCGGTATAGTAAGAAAACCATTCTCCACCATGGTAGAAGAATTGAACTCTACCGAAAAACCACGCTTGTCTTTTGAACCGCGTTTCGTGGTAATTTGAATAGCACCATACATACCGCGTGAACCGTACAACGCAGAGGCTGCTGGTCCTTTTAATACCGTATAGCTTTCAATATCATCGGCACTGATGTTCCAGGTATCCGACTGGATCGGTACACCATCAACAACAAACAAAGGCTTCTTACCGCGCAGGTATAATTGCGGAGCGCCCAGTATTTCTGCAGACGGAGCAACTGTTAAACCGGCCACTTTTCCTACCAGGGAGTTAACCGGGTT
Source organism: Ohtaekwangia kribbensis (assembly GCF_042676245.1). NCBI lineage: Bacteria > Pseudomonadati > Bacteroidota > Cytophagia > Cytophagales > Fulvivirgaceae > Ohtaekwangia > Ohtaekwangia kribbensis. Next base: position 36,014 of record NZ_JBHTKA010000007.1, on the reverse strand, counting down.
GGGTTCTCTTGCCTTTACCAGGTCTGAACCTTTTACATCCTGAACGGCATAACCAACTTTAGCTTTGTCTTTTTCAATACCCAACGCAGTAACCACTACTTCAGAAAGTTGGGTGGCATCGGTTGCCAATACTATATCTACAGAAGTTCTTCCGGCAAGCGGAACTTCCTGCGAGATATAGCCTACAAAAGAAAATACAAGGGTAGCATCAGTCGAAGGCGCATTTATACTATACCGGCCTTCAACATCGGATATCGTTCCGATGGATGTTCCTTTTACCAGGATGTTCACTCCGGGCAGCGGTGAAGAGTCTTCACCGGAGGTAATGCGACCGGAAACGGTTGTCTGTGCATACGCACCTAAAGCAAAAAGCCACGCGGCCAGTATAAGCGATGCGCGGCTCAGTGCTGTTCCTAAAGAATTTGAATTCTTCAGTAGAGTTTGATTCATACGTTTAAAGGGTTAGGGGTTGTTAATCCACAGGTGCACGGCCTATATATAGGTATATACACTATAGGTATAGCATGCACTTAAAATTCTGCATCAAAGGTGAGTATTCTGATTAAAGTAGCGTTTAGACAAACGTTACGTATGAATTAAACTTTCTGACAAGAAATGAAACTTCTATTAACGAAATCAGGATTTACAAATACGAAACCCCGAAATATACCTGTGACAACCGTTTCGGTAGGTAACATTGATTTAATAAATGCCAACAGCGATTTTCGCACGGTTCAACAACGATGGGATATTTTATATGTTTACAATCAGTAAACATTCCCTGGTATGATCGACAATGAAGTTGTATCGCGCATAGCACAAAAAATACGAGCCACACGACTCGAAAAGAATCTCACCATACAACAACTCGCCACACGCTCCAATGTAAGTAAAGGACTGCTGTCCAAAGTAGAAAACTCGCGTACCGTTCCTTCGCTCCCGGTATTTGTCAGTATCATTCAATCGCTCGACATCTCGTTGAAAGAATTCTTTCAGGACATGGTATTGAGCAACGGTAAAGATTACCTGCTGGTAAAGAAAGATGCCTATACACCGATGGAACGTGAAGGCCGCCACGGATTCAATTACCAATTTATACTGTCACAAAACGTTACGAACTGCACGATGGAATCGGTACTGCTGACGCTTGAACCAGGCGCTACCGGCAAACCTACCACCACCGATGGCTACGAGTTCAAATATATCATCAGCGGAAACTGTGAATATCACATCAACAACGAAGTAATTATACTTGAAGAAGGTGACTCTATATATTTCGATGCAACCGTACCCCACCTCCCCATAAACCGCTCGAAGAAGAAGGTAGTGATGCTCGTGCTATACTTCATCTCTTCGAAATTGTAAGATTGTAAAATTGGAAGATTGGAAGATTAGGGGAATTAGAAGATTAGAAAATTGTAAGATTGAAAAATTTATTAAAGACAATCCAATTTTCAATCCTTCCAATCTTTGAATCTTCCAATTTTTAAATTTTCACAATCTTTCAATAATTTCCTCCGCGAGGCCAAAGCTCAACGACATGCCTGCGCCTCCGAGGCCGTTGATGATGGTTACGTTGGGTTCGGGCTCTACTACGAGACTGATATTTCCTTGTAACTTGGGATATATACCGTGCCAGCGTTCGGTAATTTTTAAGTTGCCGAGGTTGGTAAAGGAATTCAGATAATTGATGATGACATCGTTGACATGTTCGGAGTCGAAAGGTTCTACGGTTTTGCTGTAATGATGCGAGTCTCCTATAATCAGTTCACCGGCTTCGTTCTGGGCCAGTAATACATGTATACCATGCTTTTTAAATTCTTCGGATTGCTGATCGTAACGGGCATCGAGTTTTTTCAGTGACGGGCATTTTCCAAAAGCAGCGTAATGGCGTAGCGTGAGACCGGCACACAACGTAGGGCCTATGCTCACAGGCTTGTCCGTTACGGCCTTCATCATTTGCAGTTTACACTTGGACAGCGGGTGTTGATCATATATAGCCGGATATAGTGTCTCAAAATCAGCACCACTGCATATCAATACTTTTTCGGCACGCCAGCTTTCACGCGCGGTCTTTATATGCGGCACATCAACTTCCGTCACTACATGTCCGAAGCGCAGTATCAACCCGTATTTCTCCTGCAGCCACAACGGTATTCTTCGAATGGCTTCGCGTGCATATACTGTTCCCTCGGTCTCACTCCACAAGCCGCCATATAGGTTGTCTTTACGAACTACCGGAGATTTGTCCACCACCTCCGATGCATTCAGCAAACGACATTGATAGCCTGTGTCTTTGTAAAGTTCCATGAACTCTTGCAACACACTCCATTCATCCTCATGGTAAGCGAGGTGTAATGATCCATTAGACTTTATCCAGAACCCGGCTTGTGCCGCTACTTCGTGCCAGTGCTGACGCGCCCGCAACGCACGGTCCAGACCAACACCGGGCTGCTGTCCGATCGGCCACACCAGTCCGAAGTTCCGAACCGAAGCGCCTACAGCAAATTGTTCCCGTTCAAATAAAACAACCTTATAGCCTTTACGAAGTGCCATATAGGCATGCGCGAGTCCTACGATGCCTCCACCTACAATAGCAATATCTGCTGAGCGATCCATAGTCAGTTAATTATAGTCTTCTTCAAAATTTTTGTTCTGCATCAAAGGTTGATGTTTAGATGGATTTACGATCCATCACCAGGTTTATCATTTTGTTAAGGTTGCGCTTTATTGTTTTTCTTGCAACATTTAACAATAAACTTTGAACGCTAAACCTGTATATGTGGTCTAATTTTCATACACACAACGCATACTGTGATGGTAAAGGTCCGATACAGGATTACATCCGCAAGGCCGAAGAACTGAATATGATCAGTCTTGGTCTTTCATCACATGCTCCATTACCGTTTCCCTGCAAGTGGTGCATGAAACCTGAAAGTCTTGATGCCTACCTGCACGAAGTAAATGCCTTCAAAAAAGATTCGCGCACGGAAATATATACCAGTCTTGAGATCGATTTTATACCCGGGGTGATTTCACCGAATGATTTCCGCGATAAACTTGACTATACCGTTGGCTCTGTTCACTTTGTTGATCAGCTGCCGGATGGAACACGCTGGGAGATTGATGGTACGCACGCATTCTTCCAGGAGGGTTATGAAAAGATTTTCAAAAACAACATTCGTGATACACTGGTACGTTACTATGAACTTACCCGCGAAATGATCGCGACCGCCTGCCCTACCGTTGTAGGACACCTCGACAAGATCAAGATACAGAATATAGACAGCAAACTTTTTAATGAAAACGATGCGTGGTATCAACACGAAGTAAAACGAACGATTGATACCATTGCCGCAAGCGGAGCCATCATTGAAGTAAACACCCGCGGAATCTATCAGAAAAAATCTTCTACTACCTATCCCGGGCCGCGTATACTCGAATATATACTTCAGAAAAATATACCTGTTACCCTGAGCAGCGATGCACATCACCCCGATGACCTCGTTAACCAGTTTGCCAACACGGCTGTTTTGTTAAACCAAATCGGATTTAAAACTTTAACCATTTTGCATGAAGGCCGCTGGCAATCTTTCCGCTACAACGAGCAAGGTATCATCCTCCGGTGAGCATCCTATAACACAGTGGCTTCGGCAGGCCAATGGTTTCTGGTTCACCATCTATACCTCTATTGCTGCATTCTGTTTATATACCTGTGTGTATGCATTTCGGAAAACTTTTGCAGCAGCTTCGTTCGAAGGAATTTTCTATGCCGGTGTAAGCTATAAAGTATGGCTGGTAATTTTCCAGGTGGTGGGCTATGGCATGTCTAAATTCATCGGTATCAAAGTGATCTCAGAATTAAAAGCACATTCTCGCTCGGTTGGTATATTAATTCTAGTGAGTATAGCCGGTGCTTCGTGGTTGCTCTTCGCTATAACGCCAGCTCCCTATAATATCATTTTCCTTTTCACCAATGGTTTACCGTTGGGTATGATCTGGGGCATGGTATTCGGTTATCTCGAAGGAAGAAGAATGACAGAAGTACTGGGGGCCTCGCTTTCCGTAAGTTTCATTTTTTCCTCAGGCCTGTGTCGTTCTACCGGGGCCTATCTGATACGCGACTGGGGTGTATCGGAAACGTGGATGCCTTTTGTTACGTGCTGCATCTATAGTATACCGTTACTCGTGTTTTTATACCTGCTCGATAAAGTTCCTCCGCCTTCTGCACGGGACGAACAACTGCGAACCCGCCGGCAACCCATGGACTTATCTGAACGAAAAAAATTCATCACTACATTTTTACCGGGTATAATTCTGTTTGTACTCGGCTATATGTTGCTTACCATCTTTCGCGATTTCAGGGATAACTTTTCAGCGGAAGTATGGAAGACATTAGGCTATGGCAATTCGCCCGAAATCTTTACGGCTACCGAAGTACCCGTATCCATTGCCGTACTTATAATTATGGGCAGTATCATGATCATACGGAACAATCAACTGGCGCTCATGATCAATCACGTAATTATCATAGCCGGCATGATCCTGATTGGCATCAGTACATTCCTGTTCGAGCAACACATCATCACACCGCCGGTATGGATGATCCTGATCGGTCTCGGTCTTTATATGGGTTATGTTCCTTTCAACAGTATCTTTTTCGACCGGCTCATTGCGGCCTTTCAATATATCGGCACCGTTGGATTCATTATGTATGTGGCCGATTCGTTTGGCTATCTGGGGAGCGTCAGTATACTTTTCTTCAAAGAGTTCGGCTATGCATCGGTGAGCTGGCTCAAGGTCTTTATCTATTCAGGCTATATTATCTCCGCGGCCGGCACACTTCTGATTGCCGGTTCCATGCTCTACTTCCACCTTAAACACAAACGCATGTACTAAGGGCGTATTTTAAAGCGTAAAACTTTCTTTATCCATTCTTTTAAAAACATTTTATTTGTGCCCGCCAACAGCTATAATTTTTGTATTTTGAAGGGTTAATTCAGTATCTCAAATGTCTATAATTCCAAAGAAGCGGCAGTTCCAGTGGAAACTCTTGTCGCTATCGTTGACCCCCGTTTTGTTAGTGATCATTCTCCTCGTCTACGTCACCACACGGAATACCGAAAAGCTTGCTGCAGAAAAACTCGTGGTCACCGGCATCGCTGTGTTGCTGCTGGTGGGGTACTGCATGCTCCTCGCTTCCTTCATTAAAAAGACACGAGCACGGATTTTCGGGATACATGAGACAATCGCCGACCTCGCCTCGGGTAAATTCAGAACCAACGCCACCGTTACCGGGCGTGATGAACTGGCAGATATAGCCTCATCGCTGGGCACACTGAAAAGCGACCTGGTACATAAAACCAATTTTGCAGAAGAAATCAGAAACGGAAACCTTGAAGTATCGTATCAGCCGGAGAGTGATGATGACCAGCTTGGACATGCGCTGCTGAAACTGAAAGATAACTTGCGTGTTGTAAAAGAAGAGGATCAAAAACGCAATTGGACAACCGATGGACTCGCGCGCTTCGTGGAAGTTCTTCGCTCGAATAAAAAGATTGATGCACTGGTACACGACATTACCAAGAACCTGGTAAATCTGCTGCAGGCAAACCAGGGTGCCATATTTGTATTGAATGATTCCGAGACCGGGGATCAATACCTGGAGATGATGGCATGCTATGCTTTCAACCGCACTAAATATCTTACAAAGAAGGTTTCGCTCGGTGAAGGTCTCATCGGCCAGACATTTCTCGAAAGACAAACTATATATCTGAAGGAAGTACCGGATGATTTTGTACGCATCACTTCCGGACTTGGTGAAGCCAATCCGCGCAACCTGCTGATCGTACCGTTAAAAGTAAATGAAGATGTAGTCGGTATCGTAGAGCTTGCATCGTTCAAAACATTTCAGCCGCACGAGATTGCCTTTGTAGAAAAGATCGGGGAAAATATAGCACATACTATACTTTCATTCCGTACCAACGAACATACACAACGCCTGCTGGACGAATCGCATCAGCAAGCTGAAAACCTGCGCGCGCAGGAAGAAGAGCTTCGGCAGAACCAGGAAGAACTGCAGGCTACGCAGGAAGAGATCAGCCGGAAATACAATGCATTGTTCCAGCAATTGACTGAGCTCAACCATCAATCCAAATTTGATCAGCTCAAGTCCATTAACTCTACCAAGAAACGTAACGTAGAATATTACTTCGACATTATCCGCAATCAGATCCGTACGTTCTCGGAAAATAAAATGATCATCGATGCAGTAAAGTCATTCCGGAAAACTTTTGCCGCCATACAGCAGGGTGTAACGGACGAGGAACTGCAAGCGATGAAAGCAAACCTGCAGCGATACTATGCCGATGAATTTATACCACGCCTGAAAGAGAACACCGATCAACTGGAACGTGTGGAACATTATTTCCCGAAGGAAGTACAAGCTGATATTTTACAGTATCACTATATATCAAACAACCCCCATCCTACCGGCCAGAAATCATTACTGGACGATGCCGGTGATGGCAGCGAGTATAGCAAGATACACGCGTACTACCATCCGGTAATGCGCAGCTACCTCGAGAAATTCGGGTACTATGATATATTTCTCATCGATCCTGTTACAGGCGATATGGTATATAGCGTGTTTAAAGAAATTGATTTTGCTACCAGTCTTGTTACAGGGCTCTATAATCAAACGAACTTTGGTCGCGTGGTGAAAGAAGCGATTCAAAGTACCGATAAAGACTTTGTAAAGCTGGAAGACTTTGAACCGTATGATCCATCGTATCGTACACCGGCATCGTTTATAGCATGCCCTATATATGATGGCGATGAAAAGGTGGGGATACTCGTGTTCCAGATGCCGATCAACAAGATAAACCAGATTCTTACCGGTGATAACAACTGGCGCGATGACGGACTTGGCGAAAGCGGTGAGACACTGCTTATCGGCAGCGATTACAAATTGCGTTCGGTAGCGCGTCAGTTACTGGAAGATAAACGGAAGTATCTGAACGGACTCAAGCGGATCGGGTATAATGAGAATATTATCCGGCAGATCGATAAAATGAATACCAGTATATTGCTGGAGAGTATAAAACTCAAATCTGTGGAAAGCGGCCTGCACGGAGAAACCGGAACCACGATTGAGAAGAACAAGCATAACGTGGAGATGCTCAATGCATTTGCACCGCTGAATATACCGGACGTTCACTGGATGATTCTTTCTACGATGGAAGAAGAGGAAGCCTCTACACGCATTAACGATCTGCGTAAAGGCGCGTAAACTATATAATTCAGGATTGATCAGCGTTTGGTGGCGAGTGTCTCATCACTCAGCACAAGCGCATTGTAATACTGCACCATGCGAATGGCGTGTGCGTCATCATTCGGGTTCAAATGCTGTTCAAGCACAAACATCGAGAACTGAACACCTCCCGCCTGCCGAAGAGCCGGGTATATTTGTTTGCGAAATGAACGGAGCTGTACCAATTCACCTTCCGTATAGATATAGTAGATAAAACTATCTGCATCCGAATATACAGGAGATATATTGCGTTTCTCCCTGCGCACGATAGTGACTGATCCTTTCACAACCACTTCATATAAATGGCAACGCCTCCACGTTCCATGCTGCAGCGATATATACTTCCGGTTGATGTTTGCCTTGCTATCAAAGAAATGAAGCGATTGAACACGGTGCGCGGGGTATATATATACCTGGTCACCTTGCTTGTGTAGCACAATACCATGCTCCGGCTCTATACCAATTGCACCGATTAGCACCTCTTGTGTCTGTAATACTATGGCTCCGGTATACCATTCACGATCGTATGCTGCAAGTTTACCAACAGTAAACAAGATCAGCCAAACTAGTATAGTGTGCTTCACCTCATGTTAAAAGTTGATTAACATGAAGTTAACATTTACTTAACGAAACATCAAAAGTGCTGTGCTATAATTTCAGGTATATCCAGTAAGCTACTGACGAGATGTGTATGTTTCTCTTTTAAAAGTTGCTCGCGCGAAAAGGCTCCTGTCGTAACACCAATCACCAGTGAACAACCGGCTGCATTTCCCTCCTGAAGATCGGAAGCTGTATCACCAACTTTAGCAACAGCACGTGCATCGCGTACACCTGTAAGTTCCATCGCGCGAAAGATCATATCCGGATAAGGTCTGCCACGCGGTACCTCATCGCTGGTAACACTCGCATCGATGAGATTTGCTTTTTGCCAACCAAGACGATCCAGCAAAGGTGTAGTTATCGGTCGGTCGAAACCAGTGTCCACCACTACCTTCAGTTTCCTCTCCTTCAACATTCGAAACGTATCGCTTGTCCCGTCTTTCTCACCTACCGATGAATCATATTTATAAAAATCGATCATCTGCTGAACAAATATGCGGTGTATCTCATCGATCCAGTTTTCAGTGATGGACTTCGTTCCGGTATAGCGTTTACGCAACAACTGCTCGATGGCTACAGGTTTCGGAATCCCCATAACATCGTTGGCATCTTCAATGGAGATAATAACATCGTGCTGTTGAAGTGCCTGCTGCAATACGCGGTGTACATCTTTATTATCTTTCACGGTTGTTCCTGCCAGGTCGAATACTACCAGTTCAATAGCCATAGTTTCATTTTTTGTGAGAAAGATAAAGTACTTGTCCTATTCCTGTATCACCGTTCAAAACGAAACACAGAAACTTAATGCGATGATAATACATATCTTCTTACCTTCGGTATAAATCTTACCCTTATGAATATACCGGCTGTTATCGAAGAAGTTTTCGGGCTCTATCAAAAGTATGGTGATGCGGATTATATCGGAGAGCCTGTATCGCAGCTGGAGCACATGTCGCAGGCGGCTGACCTGGCTATACAGGAAGGATACGATGATGAAGTTATACTCGCGGCATTCTTTCACGATATAGGACACATCTGTGTAATGCTCCAGGCCGATAACAACATGGGTGGCTATGGTATAAAGAGTCACGAAAAGATTGGTGGTGATTATTTACGGTCGAAGGGATTTCCGGAGCGCATAGCGCGACTTGTGGAAAATCATGTACAGGCGAAACGTTACCTCACCTTCAAGTATCCTGAATACTATGAACAACTAAGTGAAGCCAGTAAAAAGACACTCGAATACCAGGGTGGTGTTATGCTTGCTGAAGAAGCAAATGCCTTCGAGCATGATCCGTTGTTTGAAGTAAGCATCCGTATGCGCAGGTGGGACGAACTGGCCAAGGAAATGCATATACCGATTACCGATATGGATGCGCTTAAGAAGAAAGCGCTCGCAGTATTATCTCAATAGCGTTTTGCTTCCCTGAATCATTTCCTATCTTGGAGCTTTTACAAGAGTGAAATGATTAAGAATATACACAACATTGTCAAACGCCTCAACCTTTACATTCACGATACACTATCTCCCCGTCATTTCTTCATCCTGTCCAGTATAATTGTAGGTCTCTCTTCCGGACTTGCCGCTATTGTCCTCAAGTATTTTGTACACAGCATCGAAAGCATTGTTACATATTACTCCCATAATTATGAGGAGTTCTTTTTATTCACGCTCTTCCCGGTAATCGGTATAGGGCTTGCCGTATTTTATGTTCAGCGCTTTTTACGCGGCCACTTTCGAAAGGGCAGTGCAGAGATTGTATATGCCATCACCAAAAAATCAAGTATACTTCCTTCCAGTCAGATGTATACTCACCTCATCACATCAGCACTTACCGTAGGTTTTGGAGGTTCCACAGGGTTGGAGTCACCCATGGTATCGACTGGTGCAGCGATTGGCTCGAACTATGGCCGGGTATATAATTTATCGTACAAGGAAAAAACAATTTTACTTGCCTGCGGTGCGGCTGCCGGTATATCTGCAGCTTTTAACTCTCCCATTGCCGGAGTGCTTTTTGCCGTAGAAGTGTTGCTCACCGATGTAAGTGCTTCTGCATTTATACCGCTGATCATCGCAGCGGCGTCTGGTGCCCTCTTGTCAAAAATTATACTGGCCCAGGGTGTCATTCTTTCCTTTGCATTGCAGCAGCCTTTCAATTATCACAACGTTCCGTTTTATATACTGCTGGGTATATTAACCGGGTTCCTGGCATTATACTATGCACGTACGTTTGAATGGATCGATGCCAAAATTAAATTGGTCAGCAATATCTGGGTACGTGTTCTCACGGGGGGCATTCTTCTCTCGGTGTTACTGCTTTTGTTTCCACCGCTATTCGGTGAAGGATATGAGACAATCAAGACAGTCGCAAACCTGCATGCAGATGAACTGACTCAAAACAGTGTTATTCAAAAATTTATTTCGTCTGAATATAGCCTGCTCATTTTTCTGGGTTGCCTGGCATTCCTTAAATGTATAGCAGCAGCGCTTACGATTGGCAGTGGCGGCAATGGCGGAAGCTTTGGTCCGTCTCTTTTTATGGGTGCCTATATTGGTTATGTGTTTGCCCGCATCGTTAACATGCTGGGTATAGCCTATATACCGGAAACCAATTTTACACTGGTAGCCATGGCAGGTATGCTGAGTGGTGTTTTCTATGCTCCGCTCACTGCTATATTTCTTATCGCAGAAATTACCGGTGGTTATGAATTGATGATACCGCTCATGCTTGTCTCAGCCATCAGCATTACTGTGGTAAATTACTTCGAACCACTTTCGATGGAAGCTAAAAAGCTTTCCAATAAATTAAAGACACCGGTTGAAGATCGCGACAAGCATTTGCTCAGCCGACTCGACCTTACCGAACTGATCGAAACCAATTTCTCAACCATTGAACCGGACGCTTCTTTACAGGAACTGGTGAAAGTCATTTCAGGCTCCAAGCGAAATATATTCCCTGTGTTGAGTAACGGTGAGTTGAAGGGACTCGTCTTTCTGGACAACGTGCGTAACATCATCTTCAAACACGATCAATACGACAAAGTTTTTGTAAAAGACTTAATGACGGCACCACAGGCTGCCATTCATCCGAATGAAAGTCTGCACAGCATTCTGAAAAAATTCGATGAAACTAACCAGTGGAATTTACCTGTAGTAGACAATCGTCAGTATATGGGCTTTGTGTCCAAATCCAGTATACTTACCAAATACCGGGAGGAGCTTTTAAAATCGGTATAAACTTAACAGTACATGTTAGCTAAAAGCTATAGCATGAGTGCTATGTCTTTACCGAGATCGTCATCGGAACGAAATACTTTTTCGGTGTATCGCACACGTGGCAGGTATAGCTTTCCGGAAGGTCTTCGAAGGAAATACCCGGAGGAATGTTCGCGAGCGCATCACCATACCGTTTATCATATATAGAAAGACAGTTGCTGCATTGGTAACTGGAAGCAACGGTTCCTGTTTTTTCCTCCTTGTTCTTCTCGGCTTGCTTCTCGCGTTCCGGGTTGAGCTGACGATAGTACATCTTACTCAGCTCAATGAGCAATGCCGGTATAATTTCTTTCTTTACATCGCGCGCGTACGTGAGGTATGCAATCTTGTTCGGATTAAAATCTTTCGCATAAAGTATATTATACCGCTCGCTTGCCTCGAGTGATTTATTGCGTTCGATCACAATGGATGTAAAAAGGAAGCTATCTCGTTTCATCTTGATCGTAAACGTAAGACCGTGCGTAGATATATCCTGCTGATCAAGTTCACGAACAAGGAAGCGTTTCAACTCAAGCGCATCTGCATCAATTACCGGTAAATGCCAGTTCAATTCCAATGAGGAGTGTCGCCCGTTGATACCAAATTTACCCATGAGCTTTTCCCAGCGAATGCGATCGGATGCTTTTATACCTTTGATGATAAAAGCTTTCCACGGAATGATGTTGATCTTACCAACATTAGTTTCCTGGCACAACCGGCAGGCTGCGCTCATGAAATCTATATCATATTGATTGTTGCGCCAGTATAAACCCAACCAGTATTGATTGTTGAGCATGGCGTTCAATCCTTCGTAGTATGGAAATGTACTGTCGGGGTACTTCAGTTTCTCCGCAATGGCGCGATAGTTAATGCGCATCTTCCCTTGCAGAATTACAAACAACTCATCTATACCAAAAGGTTGAAAATTCAGGATGAGTTCTTCCAATGCCTTGGACACCTTCGCTACGTCCTGGCTGAAGATCAGTTTCGGCCAGCTCTCTACGATGTTACCCTTGCGTGGATCACGAATGTATAAGTACCAGTAATTTTCTTCGCGTGAAGCGATAAAGTTCAGTTCACCGGTAAACAACGGAACTATACTTTGCACCGGGTCAACAATGTTGATTTTGATTTTCGGCTTATAGTCAAAGTTGTCGATAACGAAATGGTACGTATCTTCCTTTACCCAGTTGGTAGTCTCAACAACATTTACCGCTATATATGAGCTTACTATATTTTGATATACCGACTGATCGCTGCCCAACTCATAATCGAAATGAATATCACGAAAAGCGTGATCGATCATTTTTTCATCTGCACCGTTGGAAGGAAACATGATGTCCTGTCGCGAGCCGAAGAGTACAAAACCATTTCCCAGATCCTGGGAAATGTCCATGATCTTCAGCAAATCTGCTGGCGATAGAATTCCTCCTTTTACAAAGGCCCGTATTAAATCACTCTTTTTGGTTTCCATTCCCTGTCAAGCTTGCGGCATTATAACTGTATGCCTTCTTATTCAAGTATAAATTTACAAAGTTTTCGTCTGGCGGGTCTTAAAATCGTGCGCAGCAATAATTATAGCCCTCCGGCATTAAGCTTTCTGCTTCACCGCCACTTCCTCTTCTTTCAGCAAACGTTGAATTTCCGGCTTACAACTTCCGCAGCCCATACCGGCACCCGAAGTCTGGCAAAGTGTGGGTAACGAACGGCAACCGCCTTGTATCAGTTTACGAATATTACCTTCGCCCACCTGGTTGCACGAACATACTAATTTACCGAGCATCGGCTCTGTCTTTTTACCGGAACGTAAAAGCTGCAGTCGCCTCTCCGATAATTCGATCTGACTTTCAATCAACATTTTGAAATCAGCAAACTCCGACTTATCACCTACCAACACAGCGCCTACCAGTTTATCATCTTTTACGATACACTTCTTATAGTATCGCATCGATTTATCTATGAACAGAATCTCATCGTAGCCTTCGCTATTTACCGGCACCTCTGCTATACCGATCGAGCAGAGATCAAGATTGGAGAACTTCAGAATGTTCATCGGCACAGAACCTTCGTATGTACTCTGCACATCGCCATTGAGATAACGCGCCAGCACATCCGCCTGTTGTTCGGCTGCAGAAGTTATACCGAGTAGCTTACCACGGTGTTCTGCAATCTCGCCCATAGCAAATATAGCAGGGTCGCTGCTTTGCATATAGTCGTTCACAACTATACCGCGTGCGCTTTCTACTCCGGCTTCGGTTGCAAATTCTATGTTGGGCCTTGTACCTACTGCATATACCACGGCATCTACCTGCAATGTTTTACCGCTCTTTAAAAAAGCAGCCAGCCTTCCCGTTGCATCATTCAACGACTCCACGCTTTCAACCTGGTCGTTCAGGTAAACGCGAATATCAATCTCTTCTACAAACTCCAACAGGAGTTGTCCCGAAAGGTTGTCCAACTGACGCTCCATCAGGCGACCGCTCAACTGGATGATAGAAGTATTTACATTCATCTCGCGAAGCGATGCTGCAAGTTCAAGCCCCAGCAATCCTCCACCAATGATCAACACATGTCCTTCAGGCTTCAGAAACTTTTTCAGTTCATCTGCGTCTCTGCGCGTGCGCATGGTAAATACACCGGGCAAATGTACCGGTGCTTCCTTCGGAATAAAGGCACGGCTTCCGGTGGCCAGTATAAGTTTATCGTATAAATGTTTTTTACCATGAACATCCACCACATATTGTTGTGTACGGTTGATCATGACAATCTCGTTCTCGTTATGCAGGGTTGCATTTAGTTCTTCAAACTCTCCGGACTGAAATTTTTGAAGGCGCTCCCACGACAGTGTCTCATTCACATACTCCGGTAATAATACGCGGTTGTAGAACGGATCTTTCTCTTTCGAAAACACATGCAGTTCATCACGTTGGTTCAGCGCACGGTAACTTTGCAGGAAGCGATACGATGCAGCACCCGCACCTACTACTATAATTTTCTCTACTGGTTTTTCATACTTACGGACTTCAACCGCAGAGAATTTAAAATCTGGTTCTTTAGACACCGGGTCCACCAGGTCGCTGGTCAAATTGTTTGCGCGACCTAAATCTTTCTGCAATATCTTTCCCCAGTGCATCGGGATAAAGATCACCCCCTTCTTAACATCTTCCGTTACCCGGGCACTCACACGAACCGAGCCGCGGAAGTTATCAACCTCCACGATATCTCCGTCACTGATGTTACGAAGCATGGCATCGTGCGGGTGTATCTCTACAAAAGGTTTATCAATATGCTGACGAAGTTTATTTACTTTACCTGTCTTCGTCATCGTATGCCATTGGTCGCGTATACGTCCCGTTGTGAGGATCAACGGAAGGTCTTTCGTTACCGGCTCTGATAAATTCTGCGGATCATCGAGCGCATGAAATTTAGCTTTGCGCGAAGGTGTAAAGAACTGGTGATCGGCAAAAAGACGCGGTGTACCTTTATGACCTTTCTCTGGCACCGGCCACTGCACAGTTCCTTCTTCTTTTAAGTATTGATACGTGAGCCCGCTTACATCGAGGTTGGTTCCTTTGGTAAGACGTGCATGTTCTTCATATATATCACCAACGGATGTATAGTTAAATCCGGAGAAGCCCATTTCATTGGCAAAACGACAAAGTATATCTACATCGGGTAACGCTTCACCCGGTGCGTCCACTACTTTGTTCAGATGACTTACTCTTCGCTCCGAGTTCGTCATCGTTCCTTCTTTCTCAAAATGTCCTGCCGCCGGCAGAATCAAATCCGCAAATTCAACGGTATCAGACTTGCGCGATATATCCTGCACCACAACAAAGCGCGCTTTCTTCAACGCAGCCTCTACACGCCTGGAGTCTGGTAAACTTACCAATGGGTTGGTACAAATAATCCAGATCGCTTTCAGATCGCCACGCTCCAGCGCTTCGATCATTTGTGTAGCAGTAAGTCCCGGCTTTTCAGAGAGTGATGGTACGCCCCAGAAGGCAGCAACTTCTTCACGATGTTTTGGGTTTGCATACGAGCGGTGTGCCGCTAACATCGTAGCCAGTCCACCAACTTCCCGTCCGCCCATTGCGTTGGGTTGTCCGGTTAATGAGAATGGTCCTGAACCGGGTTTACCGATGTGACCGGTGATGAGGTTGAGACTGATGAGTGCTATATTTTTATTAACACCAATCACACTCTGGTTAAGTCCCATGGCCCAGAGTGTAAGAAATCCTTTCGATGCAGCTATATAGGAAGCAGCTGTGTGTATATCATTTACCGGTACGTCACAATTCAGTGCAGCTTCTTCAACAGTATATTTGAAAACAGAATCGCGGTATTTTTCAAAATCTTCGGTGTGCCTGCTGATGAAGTCATAATCCACTTCTCCGTTCTCAATCAATATACGGGCTATAGCATTATACAGGTATATATCTGTACCGGGTGTAATCTGCAAATGAAGATCGGCCAATGCGCAAGTCTGTGTTTTGCGCGGATCCACTACAATGATTTTCACATCGGGATTGGCCTGCTTGTGTGCTTCTATTCTTCTGAAGAGAATCGGGTGGCACCATGCGGGGTTCGCGCCTGTTATCAGGAAGCAATCTGCCAACTCTATATCTTCGTACGAAACCGGAACGGAATCCTCACCTAATGTTTTTGCATAACCTGCCACGGCACTGCTCATGCACAGACGCGAGTTGGTATCAATATTATTGGTGCCTAAAAATCCTTTTACAAGTTTATTAACAACATAATATTCTTCCGTGAGACACTGACCTGAAACGTAGAAACCTACGGAGTCTGGTCCATAGGTTTGCGTGATGGATTTGAAAACTGCGGCCGCCCGTTGTATCGCCTGGTCCCACGTGACGCGCTGATACGGGTGATTCCTGCTATAGCGCATCTCCGGGTACAAAAGGCGATCGCTTCGGTCTTGCATGGCATAGTGAAGATTCATTCCCTTCGAACAAAGCATACCTTTATTCACCGGGTGATCTTTATCACCTTCCACCGTAATTTTTCCTCTACGGTCTTTCTTCACCACCATGCCACATCCTACACCACAATAGGAACAGGTTGTCTTAAAACTTTCTTCAGGTCGTCTGGTCACAGTTGAAAACTTTTATATATTAATTTGTGCTTGCATACGGAAGCTCTGCCGAGCATCAGGCTGCCTTCTCTTTGTAAAAATCCTTCTCGTCAATCTCCACCTTGTCCATCAGCAGGTTCAGAAGACGTTCGCGTATAATTTTATACTCCTCCAGGTTTACAATTTCTTTCTTGTTGCGTGGTCGCGGTAAATTCACTTCTTCAATCTCGCGAATCGTTGCGGCCGGTCCGTTGTTCATCACAACAATACGATCCGACAGAAATATAGCTTCCTCTATATCGTGCGTTACCATCACAATCGTTTTGCTTTGCTGTGTAAGGTTCCACATCTTGAGTAACTCAATGTGCAACGATCCTTTTGTGAGTGCATCGAGCGCACCAAAAGGTTCATCGAGTAACAATACACTCGGGTCGATAGCAAAGGCACGTGCTATAGCCGTACGCTGCTTCATACCACCGGAGATCTGCTTCGGATATTTTTCACGGTGCTCCCACAGGTTTACCATGCGCAGGTATTTAGCGACCAGTTCATGTTTCTCCGATGTAGGCTTGCCTGCCAACGCAGCATCTACTGCCTGGTATACATTTTCCTCAACGGTAAGCCATGGAAGCAAAGAGTAATTTTGAAATACGATGCCACGATCAGGTCCCGGTCCCTTTACTTCCGAGTTGTTCAGCAATACTTTTCCTTTGGTAGGGAACAGCATACCGCTGATGGCATTGAGGATTGTTGATTTACCACAACCGGAATGACCAATGATGGATACGATCTCTCCCTGCGCTATATCAAGGTTTATATCTTTCACCGCGGTGAATTTACCTCTCGGTGTGTTGAATGATATTTCTATATTTTGAATCGAAATCATGTTTTACATGTTTAAGTTGGCACGTGTGTACGTGTTTATGCTAGGATTCGTAGGTTACTTTCTTTTCGATCCAGGAGAATCCTTTGTCGAGGAGTAATCCTACTATACCAATGATGAGAATGGCGGAGATAACTTTTTCAAGACTCAACGCATTCCAGCTGTCCCATACGAAGAAACCTATACCGAGTCCTCCGGAGAGCATTTCGCCGGCTACAATTACCAGCCACGCTACACCTATACTTAACCGCAGCCCGGTAATGATATGCGGAAAGCTATAGGGCAATAACACTTTTGTGAGATATTTCCAGGTAGAAAATCCAAATGCTTTCGCTACATTTTTGTGATCCTGTGGTATAGATGCAACACCGAAGGCCGTGTTGATCAACGTTGGCCAAAGCGATGTAATGAAAATGATGAAAATGGTTGCTATACCGGCTGATTCAAATACAACCAGTCCTATCGGGAACCATGCTAATGGAGATACAGGCTTTAATACTTGTATGATGGGGTAAAACATTTTCTTGCAAAAGCTGCTGGCACCGATCAACAGTCCCATCGGTATAGCAAACACAGCACCCAGCGTAAAACCGGTAAATACACGTACGATGGAGCTTGCCAACTGAAGGCCTATACCTTTGTCATTCGGACCGTAATCATAGAATGGATCTTTGATCATCTCCCACAATACAGCAAATGTAGCTACCGGTGTGGGCAGTGCATTATCGGTAAGTATACTTACGCCATACCAGATGCCTATCAATACGCCAAAGCCGAGTATATTAAATAACAGGCCGGTCAATATATTCAGTACCCTTGACAGCGCTACATTTCCCATTTCATTATTTCCACTGAGCAGGTCGCGGGTTGATGACAATGTTAGTGCGATTGTTCTTCTCATGTTTAAATATTTTTGATATATAATTGTGAGCGTTGTGCTCTCCTTCCGGATTGCACAACGCTTCTTATAAATTATTTTTTAGCCAGTTTCAAATATTCGTCCGGCTTGTTTGGATCGAACGTTACCTTGTCCAGTGCAAGCACAAAAGGCTTCATATCGTCCGCGGGTACTTTTATACCCATACTTTTTGCTACCTCCAGGTAGAGATCCTGCATAATCAGTTTATCTGCTATTACTTTATAGTCTGGAGCTACCTGCAAATAATCAAAACGAACAAACTGCGTCATAAACCATATAGCATGCCCCTTGCGTGGCAAATTGGTTTCACCACTGCGGTGGAACTGCATATAGTCATCAGTATATATCTGCGTACCGAGGTCGCAACCCAGGTTATAGTCACCCATCAAACGTGCTTCAATCACATCAGCCGGTGCATTTACATATTGAGGTTTACCAATGATTGCTGCTGCCTTCTTACGATTCGCGCGGTTGTCAAGCCACTTGCAGGCTTCGAGTACAGCTTTCATTACGTTCTTGAGATCTTCTCTTCTCGCTTCGCTGAATTTTTTATTCACCACCAATGCTTTTTCAGGATGATGCTTCCAGATGTCCTGTGTAGAAATTTCAGTGAAGCCTATATTTTGTTTCACGGCTAAACCATTCCACGGCTCCCCTACACAATAACCATCCATGTTACCAACTTTCATATTGGCAACCATCTGAGGTGGTGGTATCGTTATGATCTTGGAAGTACGTTGGCTTACTCCGGCTGCTGCCAGCCAGTAACGCAACCATATATCGTGCGTGCCTCCGGGAAATGTCATCGCGAATGTTACTTCTTTATCGGCTTTGAGTTTTGCAGCTACTACAGGGGCTACTTTATTGGTTTGCTTGAAACCTACCTTGCCACAAAAGTCTTTTGACAAAGTGATAGCCTGTCCGTTGTTGTTCAGCACCATCGCGATCTTCATCTCCGAACCTTCTTTACCGCCTACACCGGTATATACCGAGAAGGGCATGCTGAAGAGACAGTGTGCTCCATCGAGTTCGCCTGTCAGTATTTTATCACGCACGTTTGCCCACGATGCTTCTTTGGACACTTCTACTTTAACACCATATTTTTCAAACAAACCGAGTTCTTTTGCCATTACGAGAGGCGCGCAGTCTGTTAAGGGAATGAATCCAAGTCGTATCACTTCCTGGCTTCCCGTACCCTCTCCGTTGGTTACGGGCATAGCCGAGGTAAGCATCAGCAGGGCGATGGGAAGAAGCAGCAGGGTATATATTCTTTTTATATAAGTTTTCATGGTGATTCAGCGCTTTAGTTTTTGAAAGTAAATTCAGGTTTGATGGAGATCATCAGGTATGCCCAGTCTGAAAAGTCTGCGGCACGGTTAACGTTCTTTACTTTGGCAGATGCCATGGTTGAAGTAGAGAACATGGTTGAATAACCACCTTCGATTGTCACCGTCTTCGTCATAGCATAGTTAAATACAAAGTCGATTTCGGTACCTAAACTTTTCTTCATGGTAGAGCCATCGTTCGCTATTACCGCAGTCGGTAACACAAAGCGATGTCCATCGAGGAAAAGGGTGAAGTTGTCTTTCAGTTTATACTTCGCTTTCAGATAGTAGTCCACAAGTCCGTTAGCGCCAAAGCCATCGGCCACGTAGAAGTAATCCATATAGCCCCAGAACTTGTGCGGCGTTCCATAGAGCGGATCGAAGCGCTGAAATCTTTTTGTAGGATCAGAACCGTTGTTACCGGAAGTTATGTCAACACCCGGACCAACGCTTAGTTTTCTGCCCACAGCATATTGTGTTGATGCAGAGATCAGGTATTCACTCAGTGAAGTGCCTTCGCGATACTTCCCGCCCTGGTAGAATGCACTGACCGCAAAACCTAATTTCCGCTTTGCTGTACCGAACAGGTTCGCCCCCATTGTATAGCGGCTCCATACGCCACGATCATATATAGGCGTTGTTTTGTTTACATCCGCTGCGGCATAGTGAAATTTACTGAAGTCATCTTTAAAAAAAAGAACGGATGAATTGCCAAAGAAATGTTTCCGGCCGAGGTATAAGAACTGCATGGATTTATACATGGCTCCCATACCGTTGGTACTGGCTGTGTAGCCGGTAGGCACTCCGTTGTATATAGTATTTGATTTGCGCTCCGCATTCTGATTGTAAGCAGCACCGAGATGTGCTGTCCAACCGTTGTGTTCAAATTTTAAAAGCGCAGCATCGTGTCTTCTTGCCTGCTGCAGCCAGTCCAGGTTTCCAAGTAATCGTACATCATCATATACCAATTCCTGGCGACCTATCTTCAATGAAAAATTCTTGATTACTTTACCGGTGTCTACGAGGCTGATCTCAGCCCATGCTTCGTGCAGCATAAACCCATCATTCGCATCGGTTGTTACACGGTTGATGGAAGAAGCATCTTGTCCCCACACGCGTACATCTTGCACAGATGCATATAATTTAAAGCGATAGCCTGAATAACCGAAGTTGAGGCGCGTACGTTGCGATGTAAATAAAGCACGCGCGGTATCTTTCACCTGCAGTGTACCCTGACCGTTGCGAAGCTCTGTACGCGTGCGCAATTGTCCTGATACTGTAAATTGCGCAAACGCCTGCTGCAGGCCCGGCAGGCAAAAAAGCACAACTAAAATTGGTAAGTAATTTTTCTTATACATAAATTTGAAGGTTTAGTTTCGACTAAATACTAGTCCCCTGGAAGAATGTCGCAGTTCATAAAGGGGACTTCTCTTTTTTATGCAAGCACTACCTGGTAGTGCCTACAGGGTTGATGGTTTATATCTTTATATACTCTTCGCTATATATATACTGGGTTGTGAGTTAGGCAGCTTTTAATTCAGGCTCAGCAAGTGTTTCAACCTGGTTGACCTCTTCATGTTTCTTCATGGCACCAAGTACAAGTGATAACACGGATACAACCGTAACCGCTATCCCAATGGTGAACAAACTATCGCGATAGGACACATCGTTGGATGTAAACAGAAACCCTGCAAGCACAGCGCCTACATTTCCTCCGGCTCCAACAATTCCAGACACCGCTCCTATAGCTTTCTTATTTATGAAAGGAACAACGGAGTACGTTGCTCCATTTGACATCTTGAGGAACAATGCAAACAACAACATGGTAGCAATCGCCCACGGCAGTACATCCATCGTGGAGAAGATCATAATGCCTATACCTTCGAACAGCAGAAATATACCAAGCACGATGATGCGTCCTTTGAGACCAAACTTTTTACCGGCCTTATCACCAAATATACCTCCGAGTGCGCGGGCAAAGATGTTCATCATACCAAATGTACCGGCAATGATTCCGGCTTCTCTTAAACCAAGATTGAAATTATCGACAAAATATAGTGTTGCTATATTATCAATGGTGATCTCTATACCGAAGCATGCACCGTAAGCAAGAAATAAAATCCATACGCGGTAATCGCTGAGAGCTTTCAGGAAGCTTCCTTTCTCATCGCCTTTCTTTGCTTTGAAATGTGCATCTTTTTTACGGAGATCCGATAAATTGCCTTCGGGTGTATCCTGTGTGCAGAAATAATATACAAAGCCCATAATGAACAATCCTATACCGGGTACCATCATGCTATACCGCCATGCTATTTCGCTGGTATAGCCTACACCCACAAATGCTGCGAGCACCAAAGGCATCACCATCAGCGTAACACCTCCGCCCATGTTACCCCAGCCGGCTACTGTTGCATTCGCAGTACCCACTACGTTGGGTGCGAACATAACCGAAGTATGATATTGTGTAATAACAAAAGAAGCTCCGATCACACCAATGGCAAGACGGAACAAGAGAAACGATTCGTAACTGTTGCTCAAACCAATGAGCATTACCGGCACCGAGCCAACAAATAATAATATAGTATAGCAAATACGCGGACCGATCTTATCGCACAACCATCCGAACACGAGGCGCGCGAAAATGGTAATGGACACAGAGGCTATAATAATGTTACCTACCTGTGCCTGTGTAAGTCCGAGATCTTTGCGTACCACCGGCATGAGCGGTGCAATACCAAACCAGCCGAAAAAACAGAGGAAGAACGTGATCCACGTAATATGGAATGCACGCATGGAGGGCGATTTAAAATCAAGAAGGTTGATTTTGGTGGCTTTAGCCGCGGGTAAGTTCTGATCCATTTTTTACGTATTATTTACGTACTAAACTTACGTAAATGGCTTCACATATTACGTATTAATACGTAAAAATATTCAGAAAAGGATTGATATACGTAAAAAATCGTTTGCAAAATAATGCCTACGTACGACTTTTTTACGTGCCTGACTAACATTGATTAGCAACTTATGCAGATCGGGAGGCAAAGAGACGTGATTTACCACTCGTGACGAACAGAAATGTGCTTCTGTGAAATAGGGTTTGATCTTAGTTTTTTCCACAGTAGTATAGCAGCCCATTAAAAATTATCGCTACAACAACACTATCGAATGAAAAGATTATTACTCACATTATCATCCATTATACTCTTATCGTGTGTGGCATTTGCGCAGGGAGAGATATCTGGAAAAATTACCAACGGTGACGCACAGCCGTTGCAAGGCGTTACGGTACATCTGCTCAACACAAATTATGGCGCTGTTACGGATGCATCTGGAGCCTTTACGATTATCAATGTTCCTTCCGGAGAATATACTCTATTTGTTTCTGCCGTAGGATATGCCAGCATACAACAACCGGTAACTTCCGGTGCATCGGCATTGTCCATTACACTTACTGAATCGGTGACGCAACTTGACGATGTTGTGGTAACGGCACAGAAAACAGAAGAACCTCTGCAACGTATACCGTTCAGCATCAGCGCACTTTCTGCACGCAAGGTAAATGAGTATCGCCTGTGGAACGTGAAAGACATTACTGCCATAGCTCCGAATGTATTTTCATCAAATCCCGGAGATAACCGAAATGTTACTTCGATCCGCGGCATTACGTCAACCTCATACGATCCGGCAGTTGCTACGTATATAGATGGTGTTAACCAATTCAGTTTGGACACCTATATCGCACAGCTCTTCGATGTTGAACGCATCGAAATACTGCGCGGTCCGCAGGGAACATTGTATGGACGCAACGCTATGGCTGGTGTAATCAACATTATTACCAAAGAGCCGGGCAATACTACGCGCGGTTTTGTTGAAGCCAACATCGGTAACTATGGCCAGCAGCGTTATGGCTTCGGCGTTCGCACGCCACTGGTTGCCAACAAACTTTTCCTGGGTGTAGCCGGCATGTATGATGCCAACTCCGGTTTCTACAAAAATGATTTCAACAATTCTGACTTCGACAAGAAGTATAACATTACCGGTAACTATTACCTGAAGTATCTCGCTACTTCGAAACTGGCAGTAACGCTGAATGTAAAGCACAGTATAAATCGTAACGATGGTGCCTTTCCTTTGGCAGGCTCAGTAGAAGGTGCGTTGAGTGAACCTTTCAAAGTAAATCAGAACGCTACTACTACGTTGGTTGACAATGTATTCAACAGCTCTTTAAATATTAACTATGCAGGCGATGTGGTGAACTTCTCTTCACTCACTACATATCAGTCTAACGATCGCATTTACGATGATCCGATCGATGGCGATTTCTCTCCTATCGATGGCATCACCATTATTAATGATTACGGCAAAGACTGGAACAACGTAAAAGTATTTACGCAAGAGTTTAAAGTATCATCGCCAGCGGCAAGTACTTCTCCGTTGAAGTGGACAGCCGGAGCTTATTTGTTCCACCAGGACAATCCTGTGAAGCAGGCAACACATTTTGGCGAAGACGCTGCCTATATCGATGAAAATGCGATGCCTTTCTCCGCGATACTCAACACATCAGACGGTAGCAGCAAGGGTATAGCTTTCTACGGACAGGCAACCTATGCATTCTCTGATAAACTTGACCTGACCGCCGGCGTGCGCTATGATTATGAAAAGAAGAAGCAAAATGTACACGGAGAATTTTTGATCGATGGCATGAACGAGCCTGTATTTGAGACACAACCTGATACAGCGGCATCAACATCGTTCAGTGCTTTCTCTCCGAAACTCAGTCTTGCGTTTCATCCTACACCGAATCACACTATATATATTACAAGTAGTCGCGGATTCCGTGCGGGAGGTTTAACACAGCTGTCATCCGATCCATCGCAGGCTCCGCTATATGCCTATAAACCGGAATATAGCACCAACGCAGAACTTGGTTTCAAAAATTCATTCCTGAATGATCGCCTGCAGGTAAATGTTGCTGCCTACTATATTAAAGTTACCGATGCGCAAGTACCGACACTCATTCTCCCGGATGCCATTACGGTAACACGCAATGCTGGTGAACTCAGCAGCATTGGCGCAGAACTGGAAGTTTCAGCAACACTGGTAAAAGGACTTCAACTTGATTACGCTGCCGGTATCAACAAAGCAACGTATGATGACCTGGTACTTCCACAAAATGGTGAACAGGTAAATTTCGATGGCAACCGCCAGATCTATACACCACAGCACACTTCGATGCTTGCCGCACAGTATAGCTATACTTTGAAATCATCCGGCATTACCCTGATAGCACGTGGAGAATGGATGAATCTTGGCAAACAATACTTTGATCTTGCCAACAACATCAAACAATCCGGATATAGTATATTTAACGCACGTGCCGGTGCAGCGTTCCGTAACTTTGAACTTATGTTCTGGGGACGCAACCTGAGTGACGAAACCTACATCTCCTATGCGTACGACTTTGGTGCAACTCACCTTGGCAACCCGCGCAATTACGGTGCTACGTTTAGGTGGAACTTTTAATTAGCTGCGAGCCGCGAGCTTTGAGCTGCGAGATTAAAAAAGTTGCAAGCTGCCGGCTTCTGGCTACAGGTTGTTTTTCTGATGGTAATGTGATGCCAGTAAGTAGTGAACGATTCATTACTGAAGACTTTCAGTAACCAGCAGCCTTTCCTCGCAGCTCGCAACTCATAACTATTTCAAACTATGGAAGCAGAAAATGCAGTGCCCGATCCGGATATACTTCGGGGGATTGTTTCGATGAGAATGCCTTTTGGCAAGTATAAGGGTACGGTGCTTTGTGATCTGCCGGTATCTTACCTGGAGTGGTTTGCGCGTGAAGGGTTTCCGCCTGGTAAATTGGGCATGATGCTCGCAACGCTTTTTGAGATCAAGACGAACGGGCTTATGTACCTGTTGGATCCGCTCCGAAAGTAAATTTGATAATTGATTATACAATAAAGGTATATATGCGATCATATATACCTTTATTGTTTTAGTGTTCTATAGCATTATTCTATACCCGTCAGGCTGCAGCCTTTTGAAAATTCTGTTGTGATTTCCGTGCTACATACAGGTGAATGGAATACAGCATGGCTGCTGTTATTAAGCTGGTACCTACAACGGTATAACCTAGTATATTGTAGTTTTCAAGTTTACCGGATGAAGTTTGTATAACGATCAATCCTGCTATAAATGTTGCGATACCACCCGATATCTGTTGAACAGACGAATTTATACCCATAAATGCTCCCCGGTCGGCTGGTTCCGGTACGGCTGTCATTAATGCTGACGATGATATGATACGGGATGACACGGCCATGAACATGATTATGCTGACGATGATAACGGCCCACAGTGGCGTGACACCTAAATTAGAATATATCACCACTATTACACAGCTTACCAGTGTTCCCCAAACGAACACGGTATACTTACCTACAGAATCACTCAATTTACCAATGAGCGGTCCGCTGGCCATGGAAAATATACCGGTAAACATATAGAGCATCGGAAGTTTATCAACGGATATACCGAGATTGTTTACACTAAATGCACTCGCAAAAGGCATGAGCATAAATCCACCCGTTGCCAGCAATGTTGTGGCAGCAAATGCACGCAGGTAATTCCGGTTTGATACTACTTTGCCAAGGTGTGTAAATGCATTGCCGCGGGCCTGCGTAAACAGGTGAGCATTCACAGGCTTCATATATAGTACAATGAATATACCGGTAACAACGCTTACGCCTACAATGAGCATGAACGGTGAATGCCATCCCCAGAGATTCGCCAGGTATAATCCTAACGGAAGGCCCAATACCTGACTGCTGGCAAACGACATTTGTATAAAGCCCATCACGCGTCCGCGTACTTCCATGCGGAAGAGGTCGGTAATGATCGCGTAACTGATGGAGCTGATCACACCACCAAATATACCAGTCACTACTCGCGCTGCAAGCAGGAAATTATAGTCGGGCGCTATACCGCATAAAAATGTTCCGAATACAAAACCAACATAAAAGAACAATAGTAATTTTTTCCGATCGAACTTATCGGCAAAGCCGGCCGCCAACAGTCCGGATATACCGGCACTGAATGCATAAGCCGAAACTACCATGCCGAATTGTGCCGGAGTAATTTTCAAGGTAGGCATCAGTATGGCGCCTAGCGGAGAGAGCACCATAAAATCAAGAACAATGGTGAATTGCAGGATCGTGAGGATCACAATCACAAATACATCATATTTGGAAAATATCTTTTTATCCATGCTTCGTTTTTAAGAGAGTGAAACTAAATGACCAACTGAAATCAGTCCGGTAACTCCTCACACCGATAGCCTGTCCGTTGTACGAGCGCGATCATCTCCCAGGCTGGGAGTTGATATGCTTCTACGCGCAACACACGATCTACATCACCACAATCAACGCTCCATTTGGTAACGCGGGGTTCCAGTAACATGGCCACTGCGATATCAGGTATATCCTGCTCGCGGATGTTGGTTTTGAAGATGAGTATATCGGTCAGTAAGTTTTGCATGGGGTTGGGGTTATTGGTAATACAAAACGCTACGTGGGTCTGAGTGCTTTTAACACGAGCTTCAAAGTCATATTCATGGTCTTCTCATCGAGCACGAACTTCTCTGGTCCGCTATGCATGCCTCTGCCAGTAATATGCATCTTTACCAGTTGATATAGTGGAGCAAAAGCCATTGACCAATACACTTCAATCGGCAGCTTCACCAACTCTTTCCGTTTGATCGCATTATGAGCAAACTTCCTCATCATGTCCAGGAAATTATTATCCAGCCTGGTGAGAGAGACGTGGTGATAGGGAGAATATTTTATCTGCTCCATAAATTGCATACTCAATGGATTCTCGATCAGGTATCGTGCACGGTTCATCCACTGCACTCTCAATCCCTCTTCGAACGAAGCTTCCGGATCGAAGTTATACAGTATAGCATCGCTCATGTTCTTCATCTGAGTTTCCCACAGTTTCATGATAAGATCATCGCGATCTTTGAAATAGATATAGAGTGTACCTGGCGATACGTTGGCTGCCTTCGCCAGTTTTTGCATACTAAAGCCATCAAAGCCTTGCTCTACGATCATCTCGAGCGCTTTTTCACGAATCGTGAGTTCTTTCTGTTCGTCCCGGGTTCTCATTTCAGTGCGGCAAATATAAATGAATGAACATTCATTTATAAAATATGCCATATTATTTTTTTATGAAACTGGAAATCCACTTGTATTTACATCAACCCGCTACCTTTCATCACAAGTCGTGTTCCGTACGTTCCAACATTTTATATCTTCACTTTCCACAACCAAAAAAATATGAAGATTCTCAACTGGATGTTCCTCGTGATGGTAACGGCTACCATCAGCCTTGCCGCACCCCCCAAGCGTGCTTATTATGAAATCAAGATCTATGAGTTTACCTCGCCCGATCAGGAGAAGCTGATTGATGATTATCTTAAGAATGCCTATATACCGGCACTGCACCGGGCAGGTATAAATAAAGTAGGTGTATTCAAACCGGTAGAAAAAGATACGGCGTACTATGGAAAACGTATTTATGTATTAACTCCGTTTACTTCACTCGACCAGTTTGCATCGCTGCACGATGTATTGCAAAAAGACAAACAGTACCTGGCTGCCGGTAAAAATTATGTTGATGCTCCCTATAGCGCGCCTCCGTTTACCCGACTGCAATCTATTGTATTGAAAGCCTTCAGCTATATGCCACAACCGGAAGTGCCTGCACTGAAAGGACCACGCAACGAACGTATATATGAATTAAGAAGCTACGAAGGACACACCGAGAAAATATACCACAACAAAGTACAGATGTTTAACGAGGGTGGCGAGGTAACACTTTTCAAACGCCTTGGTTTTAATGCTGTGTTCTATGGAGAAGTGCTGTCCGGAGGTCGCATGCCCAACCTGATGTACATGACATCTTTCGAAAACCAGGCATCGCGCGATGAACATTGGAAGGCTTTCAGTAATGATCCGGAATGGAAAAAACTTTCTTCGATGCAAGAGTATCAGAACAATGTTTCGAAGATCAATATATACTTTATGTTTCCAACTGAGTATTCCGATATATAGGTTGGAAGATTAAGAAGATTGGAAGATCTATAAAAACAAAAAGATTATAAAATTAAAAAGGACACTTTTTTACGGTGTCCTTTTTTAATGCGACCACAATTCGTTTAATAATTTGAATTTGGATACGGTGTACCCCAATATGTATTCACATCATTAAAGTAAGAGTGATCGTTGGTATCCGGCCAGTGAGTTTTATCAAAGCCCGGAATTGTTTTCAGGTAATCCTTATCGCGGTTGAGAATAAACAATTCGCGATCGGGATCCAGGCGTAGTTCTGCAAATGGAATTGCGTATAGTTTACCGCCTATTCCCAAGAACGAGCCGAAGTCTATTACAGCATATTCAATATGGCCGCTGTGCAGGTTCACCATCAGGTTATCGATCTTTCCAAGATTTTCACCTATAGGATTTTCAACACGGTCGCCAATGATTGATGTTGCTGTTAATCTGCGTACGGGTATATTCGCATCAGGACCTTCGTGATTAAGACCTGTACGATTATCTACTTCATAATTCTTTTCCAGGATAGCCATAGTACCTCCTTTTTGTTTACGTGAGACATATGTTTTCGCCGGTAAGAAATTAAATAACTATGCCGGTGGCGATGCGCCTGTACAATGGAAATAAGCAGTGAAGATGAATGACAACGTGCTGAGTATTTTTTTACTCAGCGTGTAATTTTCACCAACGTGAAGTTTGTTTATACAAGGTTCTCCTTAACAGCCTTGTTTACCATATCGATCGCGTTGTTGACGCCTAACTTTTTCATGATGTTGAAACGATGTGTCTCAATAGTACGAACACTTTTACCGGATGCTTCCGCGATCTGTTTATTCTGTTTCCCATCAACAATCATTTGAAGAATTTCTTTCTCTTTGCGTGTAAGACTATAGCTGTCTTCTGCTGGTTCCGGCACGGCAGGCTTACTTGTTGTGAACGGCTTGGTATTGAGCAGACGGTTGGCCAACACGTTGGATACAGCACCACTGAAATATTTGTTGCCGTTATATATCTGCTTCAGTGCTTTGATAAATTCATTACGGTCTGTGTCCTTTAGCAAATAGCCATACGCACCGGCATCGAGTGCCTGCAGTACATATTCTTCGGAGTCGTGCATGGATAAAATTACCGCGCGGGTGTCAGGTGAATATGCGCCAAGTTTAGCAGCGGCTTCGAGACCGTTCATCTCGGGCATGCGTATATCGAGTACGAGTATATCCGGGTGTAATCTGCGAGCGGTCTCAAGCGCCTCAACTCCGTTATTGGCTTCGCCTATAACATCTATATCGGCATCTGACTCAAGCATCGCTTTTATACCGTTGCGTACCAATACATGATCGTCTGCCAGCACTATATTGATCTTGTTCATACTGTTTATGCTACTGTTAACAATGTTTTTACCGGAACGCGTAATACTACGGCAGTTCCTGATCCGGGCGTTGAACGTATATCGAGCAATCCGTTTATATACTCCGTACGCTCGTACATATTAAAGAATCCTCCGCCCGACTCTATATTTACACTTCGCGCCTCTACGAGTTTTTCATCGAAGCCTTTGCCATTATCGCTTACCGTTATTAACAAATCGGCTTCTGTCATTTCCAGTTTTACTTCTATGCGCGATGCCTCCGAATATTTTATAGCGTTGTTGATCGCTTCCTGTATAATTCTGAAAATGTTATTCTCCACTTTTTGCGGCAGGCGGAAAGCACTGTCACCTTCCATAGTATATACCAACTCTATATCGGTTAACTTCCCAATCTCACGAATGAAAACGTTCAGTGCAGCTGGTAGTCCGTAGTCGCCCAACACCGTTGGTTTGAGGTTGAACGTCACTCTGCGTACTTCTTTTATTACCTGCTTGATGAGTTGTTGTATCTCGGATAATTTATGTTGTGCTACACTTTCATCATGCTTCAGATCGATGGACTCAATCTGGAATTTCAATGACGTAAGCATTTGTCCTATACCATCGTGTATATCCATGGCCAGGCGTTTGCGTTCTTCCTCCTGCCCTTCGAGAATAAGTACTGAACGGAATTTCTGCTGATTAATTTTCTTCTCGATCTCGGCTTTACTCTTGGCGCGTATATTTTTCTCTGCTTGCTTCTGCAATGTAATATCGGAACCCAGTACCAACCATTCTTCTACTTCCGTTTTTTCATTCAGTGCCGGCACGATCATAATGTCTGCCCAACGATCTTTTTCTTTACGATCCTGGTAATGAATTACACCCTGCCATGCATTGCCCTCTGAAAGCTGATCGATCACTTCTTCCATCCACTCATCATTCAGGTTTGATGCAGGGAAGAGATCTTTCAATGGAGACGATTTAAGAGATAGTTCTCTGCCACTCAGTTCGGTGAAGAGATCGGATATGAAAATTACATTTCCCCCTCGATCGGTCTTCGCATAGATCTTGGGGGTTTCGACCGGCACATTTACGTGCGATAATTCTTCGTACGATTTTTCAAGCGATGAATAGAGCGCACCAATCTCCTTCGAAAGTTTCTTGGCATTCTTCTCAGAAGCGATGAGTTGATTTACCGTTTTATTTACCTGCAACGCAGTTGGTCTGAATACAAACAGTATCTCGAGTATAATTACTACGATGGATATAATCAGCAGTGCATATTCCAACGTGCTCAGGCGACTGATCTTTTGTTTGGCTTCATGATCGTATTGAAACACGATCGCGTTCATGCCGTCCAGAAAAGCATGCTGATGTTCTAATATACCTTCGATAAAAGGTCCGAGTGTATCGTAGGAAGCGTCCGGATCTTTACTCAGTGTCTCAATGATGGCTGCAGCATTCGTGCGCATAGCCAAGTGGTGGTTGTTGATCTGATCGAACATGGCCGTTACCGCGGTGCTGTTATTGCCCGGCAGGCGGAGACTGTCATTTCCTTTTTGAAGACCGTTGTGTGAAATTGTCCAGAGCTGTAAAGCGCCTTTCATTTCGTTGAGTATCTCAATACGCTGACTGCTGTCTTGCACGGGCTTCAGTAACAAGGCGCACTTGGTAATACGCTGACTGATCATACGCTGACGACCGGCTACGTTAATTACGTGCGAGTCGCTAAGCTGATTGTCCAAATGATTCTGGATCAGGAATTGTCCGACAATCGATACGGTTGCTATTACGCTGAGCGCGAGGATATACCACATACCCAACTTGCTGAAGCGGTTGAATTTCAGTTTACTTTCAGAATTAAATTCCAGGGTCATTTACGTAGGAAATTTACGTAATAAATACGGTGAAATACTAATTATACTTTGGTGAGTTTGCACTCCTGGTTTTACAAAGATCTTTAAAAGGAAAAATGCCAGGCATGGCGACCTGACATTTACCTAACTAACCTAACTTGTGAATTGGAAGGAAAGATCTTTGTTATCGCGTAAAACCTATATGTACATATCCTTCTTCTACTTTTACAGGGAACACAGCAATGTTGCACTCTTCAGCATTGAGACATTCGCCTGACTTCAGTGAAAAAGTTTTCTTATGAAACGGACACGCTACTTTCGGTTCGCCATCTTTTGAACCGATCATACCGCGCGACAGTACCATCTGCATTTTATGCGGACATAAATTCTGACAGGCATACCACTCGTTTCTTCTTGTAAAGTTGAACACCGCGATCTGCATATCTTTATACTTAACACATGCTCCGCCATTCTCCGGAAAATCTTCCACGCGGGCTGCTTTAAACCATATTGAAACTTCTGCTTCGGCAGCAGGAGTAAATGTCTTTATCTCGTTGTGTAATTCCATAAATCGTTTTTTACAAAATATTCAGGGCGTCTGACTATATATATTTCTTCTGTCTACACAAACTATATTACTTGTTCCAGTCGATCGGAGCTTTTTGTCCACGCATGTCAACATACTGAATGGTGGCATCTTCTTCTTCCGAGTTGATAAAGTGCTTGAACTTGGCGCGAAGCTTCGGATCTTCCACAACCTTCTTCCACTCGCAGTGGTAGTTGGCGATCAACGCAGCCATGTCTCTTTCGAGTTCTTCTCCTATACCCAGTGAATCGTTCACCACTACATCGTAGAGATACTCAAGGCCACCTTCCATTTTGTTCAGCCAGGTTGCTGTGCGGGTAAGCGGATCAGCGGTGCGGATGTAGAACATGAGGAAGCGATCTATATACTTGATGCAGGTGTCGGTATCAACATCGGCTACGAGTAATTTAGCATGCTGAGGTCTTGCGCCTCCGTTACCACATACATACAGGTTCCATCCTTTTTCCGTAGCGATAATACCGAAGTCTTTTGACTGAGCTTCTGCACATTCGCGGATACATCCGGATACGGCACCTTTGAGTTTATGC
Source organism: Ohtaekwangia kribbensis (assembly GCF_042676245.1). Taxonomy (NCBI): domain Bacteria; kingdom Pseudomonadati; phylum Bacteroidota; class Cytophagia; order Cytophagales; family Fulvivirgaceae; genus Ohtaekwangia; species Ohtaekwangia kribbensis. Next base: position 3,167 of record NZ_JBHTKA010000007.1, on the reverse strand, counting down.
GGAGCACGCAAGCCTTTATAGCGTTCTTCTACAAACACCGCGAATGAAACTGAATCCTGAACGCCATAACGACACCATGTAGAGCCTACACAACTTTTAATTGTGCGCAGCGATTTACCATACGCGTGCCCACTTTCAAATCCTTCGGCAATCAATTCTTCCCATATATCCGGGAGCTGATCAACCCTTGCTCCAAACATATCAATGCGTTGTCCACCGGTGATCTTGGTATATAGATTATACTTCTCCGCGATACGTCCTATAGCCGAAAGTTTTTGTGGCGTAATTTCTCCTCCGGCAATGCGCGGCACAACGGAGTAGGTACCGCCTCGTTGAATGTTTGCCAGGAAGCGATCGTTGGAATCCTGGATGGTATCTTCTTTCAGAATTACATCATTCCAGATACTCGCGAGCAACGATGCTACGGCAGGTTTACATACTTCACAACCATCCCCTGCGCCATGGGTATTCAAAAGCTGGTCGTAGCTTTTGATACCCTTCACTTTAATAATATCATACAACTCTTGTCTGGTGTAGTTGAAGTGTTCGCAGAGTGTTTTCTTTACCGTATGGCCAAGTGATTCCAGTGTAATTTTCAACAGGTCGTTTACCATCGGTGTACAACCACCGCATCCGGTACACGCCTTGGTAGATTTCTTAAGGTCGTCTATTGTTCGCGCACCGCAGGATGTTACCTGTTCTACAATAGCACCTTTGGTAATATTTTCGCATGAGCAGATCTGCGCTGTATCCGGTAAACCTTTTACACCGGCTGCTTCATCATTTGCTTTACCGCCTCCACCAACAATGAGTGTCTCCGGATTTTCAGGAAGCGGCATTTTATTCATCACCATCTGGTGAAGTATATTATACTGGCCTGCATCACCTATGAGTATACCACCGAGTAAATATTTACCGTCTTCTGAAATGTTGATTCGCTTATAGGTGCCTTTGTGTTTATTCTTGAATACGATCGGTATATGCGGTGTTGCATCGCAGAACGGATCACCGAAGCTTCCTACATCTACACCAATCAGTTTCAGTTTGGTAGACATATCAAAGCCGGTAAATGATTTGGATGAATCGCCTGTAACCTGACGTGCCACTATATCGGCCATATCATAGCCCGGAGCGACAAGTCCGTATACCATGTTGTTGTGGACAGCTGCTTCACCGATGGCAAATATACTTTCATCGGTGGTGCGCATATAGTCATCAACCACAATCCCTCCACGCGGATGAACATTTAGCAACGTTGCCTTTGCCAGCTCATCGCGCGGACGGATACCTGCTGAAATGACAAGCATTTCAATATCGAGTTTGGTATCATCAGCGAACAACAGTCCTTCCAACTTACCATTGCCTTCTATCTTTTTGGTACTTTTACCGGTATGTATAGTAATACCTAACTGCGATAATTTACCGGCCAGTATATCTGAACCTGCATCATCAATTTGTCTCGGCATCAGTCGTGGTGCAAATTCTACCACGTGTGTCTCAAGACCGAGATCAAGCAATGCTTTGGCGGCTTCGAGTCCTAATAAACCTCCGCCCATCACAGCACCACGCTTTACTTTTTTTGCATACTCGGTGATCTGTACGAGGTCTTCAATTGTACGATATACAAAAACACCATGACGTTCTACTCCTTCTATAGCCGGAACAAATGCGCTTGAACCTGTAGCCAGTACGAGGTAATCATATTTATCAGAGCGACCGGTATGTGTACGAATTGTCTTATCGATGCGATTGATCTCGGTAACAAGTTCACCGGTATGTAACACTATATTATTATCGGTATACCATTCGGCTGGTGCCATGAGCAGGTCTTCGGCTGTGGAGCCGGAGAAATAGCTACTCAGGTGAACACGGTCGTATGCAGGCCGTGGTTCTTCTCCGTATACTACAATGTCTACAGTGGTGGAACGGTTACGTAGTTTTTCGCAAAACTTGTATCCTACCATTCCATTTCCTACTACGATAATCCTCTTCTTCATTGCAATCGTTTTAAGTATTTCGAAGCCAAATTTTAAGTAATTATACGTAAATAAATTCAAGCAGCAAGTATATTTACGAATATTTTACGTATAATTACGTATAAATTTTAAGTACATGCGAGAGAACATGCAGAAAACCCCGACCGTTACGATGGTTGGCGCTGGCCCCGGAGACCCGGACCTGATCACCATGAAAGGGATTAAAGCTTTGCGGAATGCTGACGTGATTCTTTATGATGCACTGGTTTCTGCAGAATTACTGGAACTCGCCAAGCCAACGTGCAAACGTGTATATGTAGGAAAGCGAAAAGGTAAAAAGGAATTCTCGCAGGAAGAAATCAATCAACTTATTGTATTCTACGCAACACGCTATACTAATATAGTACGCTTAAAAGGTGGCGACTCGTATGTATTCGGACGCGGCCACGAAGAACTGGAGTATGCGATGAGACGCGGTGTGAACGTAGAAGTTATTCCCGGTGTGTCCAGCGCGTTGGCTGCCCCGGCTTCGTGTGGTATACCTTTAACAAAACGTGGCGTTAATGAAAGCTTCTGGGTTATTACCGGTATGCTCTCATCAGGCGAGATGTCAAAAGATATAGCGATTGCAGCACAGTCGTCTGCGACAGTGGTCATATTGATGGGAATGACACACCTTGAAAAGATAGTGCGTCTGTTTGAGCAGGAACGCTCTGCTTCCGAGCCAGTCGCAGTAATTCAATATGCTACTACACCGATGCAAAAAACTGTTAGAGGTACCGTTGCATCGATAGCCGCACTCGCACAAGAGCAACAGATCAGCTCACCAGCAGTAATTGTAATCGGAGCCGTAGTGAATGAGAGCTACCTGGTGGATAGTTTGAAAGTAGCGGTGAGCTGCGAGTCGCTGGATTAGAAGTAAGAAGTCAGGAGTAAGAAGAAAAAGAAGTGCTGCTGGCTTCTGGTTACTGGCTGCAGGAAGATTGCGTTGAGGTATAGATATACTTTACCCAAAAACGCCTAACAGACGGGAGCTGCCGTCAGCGTCTGACAACTTCTCGCAACTCCCAGCTCACGGCTCGCAGCTGTCAGTCCCTGAAATAGGTTGACCACAAAAGGTTAACTTATGACAAAGCGAATTACATTAGCGAACAGACGTCTTTTTAGCGAAGAATTTAAACAGACAGTCGT